>JACPKY010000001.1 GCA_016186795.1 Candidatus Gottesmanbacteria bacterium | reverse complement strand
TGCCTGTTGGCCCTGATTGTCCCGTTGCCCCGGTTGCTCCCGTACTACCTGTTGGTCCAGCCCCACCGGTTGCACCAGTTGACCCTGTTGGCCCTGCTCCACCTGTTGCCCCGGTTGAGCCTGTGGGACCTTGAACTCCAGATGCTCCTGTTGAACCTGTTGGACCTGAATTTCCCGTTGCCCCTGTTGTTCCCGTTGCTCCCGTTGGCCCTGATTGTCCACTTGCCCCCGTTGATCCAGTCGGTCCACTTAGACCCGTTGCCCCCGTAGCACCAGTCGATCCCGTTGGCCCTTCTTGCCCGGTTGCCCCGGTTGATCCCGTACTTCCAGTTGGCCCTGTCTGTCCAGTCGCCCCAGTACTCCCTGTAGATCCCGTTGGCCCATTTTGCCCAGTCGCCCCTGTACTCCCAGTTGACCCGGTGGGTCCTGCACCCCCGGTTGCTCCCGTTGATCCCGTTGGACCTGCTCCACCAGTGGCACCTGTTGAACCTGTTGGCCCTGATTGCCCCGTTGCTCCGGTTGACCCAGTTGATCCGGTTGGTCCCTCCTGTCCGGTTGCCCCAGTCGATCCCGTCGGACCAGATTGTCCCGTTGCCCCCGTACTCCCGGTCGACCCAGTCGGACCAGTTTGTCCGGTTGCGCCGGTAGAACCAGTTGGTCCCTCCTGTCCGGTTGCCCCCGTTGACCCAGTCGACCCAGTCGGACCAGTTTGTCCGGTTGCCCCAGTCGATCCAGTCGGTCCAGATTGTCCTGTAGCTCCTGTTGCCCCAGTCGATCCCGTCGGCCCACTTTGTCCACTTGCCCCTGTTGCTCCCGTAGTTCCCGTCGGTCCAGCTCCACCAGTTGCCCCGGTTGACCCCGTTGGTCCTGCCTGTCCAGTAGCTCCCGTTGCCCCAGTTGTTCCCGTTGGTCCCTGGCTACCTGATGCTCCCGTTGACCCAGTCGGACCAGACTGTCCCGTTGCCCCCGTTGCCCCGGTTGACCCCGTTGGTCCTGCTCCACCGGTTGCCCCAGTACTCCCGGTTGGCCCTGATTGTCCCGTTGCCCCGGTTGATCCAGTACTTCCTGTCGGCCCGGACTGTCCAGTTGCTCCTGTAGTACCAGTTGACCCGGTTGGTCCGGCACCACCCGTTGCTCCCGTACTCCCAGTTGGCCCTCCTTGTCCGGTTGCCCCGGTAGAGCCTGTACTTCCAGTTGGACCGGTTTGTCCCGTTGCCCCGGTAGAACCAGTTGGACCTTCTTGTCCGGTTGCCCCGGTACTCCCAGTCGATCCAGTTGGCCCAGCTCCACCCGTTGCTCCCGTCGACCCAGTGGATCCCGTTGGACCTCCTTGTCCTGTGGCTCCCGTCGACCCAGTGGATCCCGTTGGACCAGCCCCTCCGGTTGTCCCCGTAGTTCCCGTTGGACCAGCCCCACCCGTTGCTCCCGTACTCCCGGTTGGTCCCGATTGACCTGAAGCACCCGTTGTACCCGTTGCTCCCGTACTCCCCGTAGGTCCGCCTTGCCCCGTTGCTCCAGTTGATCCAGTGCCGCCTGTCGGTCCTGCTACACCTGCTGTGCCGGTCCCTCCAGTTGCACCAGTTGGACCTTCTTGCCCGGTTGCTCCAGTTGATCCAGTCGATCCTGAAGGACCAGTGACTCCTGTTGATCCGGTACTTCCAGTTGGCCCACCAGATCCAGTCGCCCCTGTACTCCCGGTTGTTCCAGTTGGTCCCTCCTGTCCAGTTGCTCCTGTAGTACCAGTTGACCCAGTTGGTCCAGCCCCACCGGTTGCTCCCGTTGACCCGGTCGGACCAGATTGACCGGTTGCCCCCGTTGCCCCCGTCGACCCCGTCGGTCCAGTCTGGCCCGTTGCCCCCGTCGACCCCGTCGGTCCAGTCTGTCCAGTTGCTCCAGTACTTCCCGTTGATCCTGTGGGACCTTCTTGTCCCGTTGCCCCAGTTGATCCCGTACTCCCCGTCGGCCCACCTGCCCCCGTTGCCCCAGTTGATCCCGTACTCCCCGTCGGCCCACCAGAGCCAGTCGCCCCCGTCGATCCTGTTGATCCACTCGGACCTACTGCTCCGGATGATCCGGTTGTTCCAGTCGATCCAGTTGGTCCTACAGCTCCACTTGCACCCGTTGACCCAGTCGGTCCAGCCGTTCCCGTTGCCCCGGTTGACCCAGTTGGCCCAGCAGTTCCACTTGCCCCCGTCGACCCCGTCGGCCCAGCAGTTCCACTTGCCCCCGTTGCGCCCGTCGGACCTTCTGCCCCCGTCGCCCCCGTAGATCCTGTTGTTCCAGTTGACCCAGTTGGTCCTGCAGCTCCACTTGCTCCTGTTCCCCCTGTTGGTCCAGTTGGCCCAGTTTGTCCAGTTGGTCCTGTTGCTCCTGTTGGTCCATATTCTCCTCGGGGTCCAGTTGGTCCGGTTTGTCCGGATGGCCCCGTTGGTCCAGTTGCACCTGATGATCCAGTTCCTCCAGAGGCAGCGCTTCCACTTCCAAATTCCACCCAGCTCGTCCCGTTCCAGTAATAGAGTTTATTATTCGAGGTGTTGTAATACATGGCGCCAGTTCCTATAGCAGTTGGAGCGCTTGAAAAATTTCCTACTTTAATTTGTCCTGCCGCCACAAGTGATCCTCCGATCGTTGTATCTCCAGATGCTGAGACAGAGAATTGTGTCGTTTCCGGTGATCCGGATTTGAGTTCAATCAGGTTATAACCGCTTGTCAGTGGTGAACCTTGACCGTAGATAAGAGCTCCACTTGTTATGCTTTCATTGAGAATGGTTAAAAATCCTTTGTCATTGAATGGAGTTGTTCCGGCAAATTGGAGATTAACCGTTCCTTTTCCATCTGGGGCAAGGGTGATTGATCCGTTCGTTCCTTGGCTTGTTTGTAAAGCGAGTTGTTGACCAATAATGTTAAATGTTCCAGAGCTTGACTGAATCACTGGCGATGGTGCTTTAATTGCAAAGAGTCCATTTGCGTCAATATAGGGGATAGAGGAGATACCTGCAGGACTTTGGGGAGGGATGCCTTGGAGTGTTTCTGCATTTATCGCATATCCAACTGTTGCTATTTGCTGCCGAGGTGTCATTTCGGCGTCATTTTCGACAGTAATTGCAAGATAGGTTGAGACGTTTTCCGTAAAAACAGAATCTGGTATTTCTGTTCCACATCCAGGACTATCCTCGCTTGCTGATCCAATAAGTGCGGAAAAAACACCATTTTGATCTGGTATGATAGTGCAGACATCAGTTTTATAAAGCAAGTTTCCTCCTGCTGGTGCATCCCAAATTCGGAATTCTATCTTTTTCGGTTCAGTAATAGGGTTTCCAGAACTATCAGTCAGTCGTCCTTGGAAGTTAAGGATTCTTGATGGGCGGACAGGTTCAGTTGGGTAGGCAAGAGGAGTTTTTGTTCTTGCAAAAAACTGCTGATACATCCCAATTCCAAGACTTGTTGCAAAAATAAAAGCGACCACAAGACCGATATATTTGTAGAGCGGATTTTTCGCTAGGAACCCTGGCCTAAAGCGGAAAAAGAAAGAATGGATAGTTGCGACTTTCGATTTTGACGAAGGTGGGGCAGTAGAAATCTGAGTAGGAATTGTTTCGTCGTAAAGTGATTGGCTTTCCTCTATGAAGCCCTTTTTTCGAAGAAACGACAAGAATGTGGAAACACTTGAGAGTTTTCTCCTGATAGATGAGTTTGAAAGTGAGAACCTTTCTTGTAAAAATCGAGCAAATGCAGCGCGGTCTTCTTTTGTGTAGGAAAAATCCCGAGAAAAATTAAACTGGGGATTTTGACTATTTAAAAAAGTATAAAACTGTAGCAAATCCGATCTGTAGTTTCGAACCGTTGAGTCTGGCGTATTCTTCTTCCGAAGAAAGGCAACAAATTCTTCAAGGGGGAAGTTGACGCGATTATCAACTCCGACAGTTTCCAAAATTTGCGATTTTTGCTCAAGATATGTCTTAAATTTTTTAAAGAGAGTGAGAACTTCCTTTGTTCTTTCAGGACTACCGTTTTTATTCTCCAGCCAGGAGGCGAATTCAGATAGAAAGGAGGGTGAAAAGAAATTGATTAGGGGCTGTGAAATTTTTTCCGGGTGTGTAAAGTCAAGATATTTCGTGAAAAGCGTGAAATCAGAATATAGGCGTCTTGTTGCAGTGCGGGAAATCCCCAATGTATTGAGGAATCTTGTATAAATAGCTTCAAATTTAGATTTATACACTTACTACTCCCTGTAATTATTAAGAACTATATTAATAAGCTTGTCAAGAGGAAAATGATCTAGTTAGGTAATATTTAGATAGGAAATCAGAGAGTGAAGTTTTCACTTGTGTTCGACTCTTAACACACATTTCACGATATTTTCACGATTTCCCGCATAATTAATTTAAATGCGTTAATATATCAAAGTGATCATCGGCCAAAAACCTCTATTTTTCGTTCGACTGTCCGTTTTGATATAGTTCAAAAGTGAAAATAAAAGAGTGCTTTCCTCACTTTTCACATGTTAGGAAAAGTGTTGGTTTGGGGCGAAGAAGAGAACGAAAATTTGTTTCCAAGAAACAAGTGGGTGAGAGCAAAGATAATTCCCGGTAATAAGAGGTGGTGGAGTGAATTTTATGGAGAGACCTGTACTATAAGTCTAAAAAAATATATACGAAAGGAGTAATTTTGTCTTGAACGGAGAATCGATTCAATTTATTAAAAATTCAATGTCAGTCAATGATTATCACTCAACATTGTTGACTGCTAAATAGGTGACATTATTAGTTTAGCCTATTATGATAATATTTAATCAACTTTAATTCTTGCTCAATATTGACTGTTTTACTTTTTTTCTCGGCAGAATCGATTGTTTTCTGGACCCATTTTTTCTTCCTATTCTCTCGCATTCGTCTTTCAAACTGTTCAAATTCACTTTGAACTATAGGGTTATAAAAAAGATCCCCTTTTTCATTCGATTTTTCTTCGGATAGGCTCGATTTGCCCCTTATTGCCCTCACTTGACGAGTGATGAGAAGTCGATCACAATAAAGATATGGGTCGGCTCGATTATCACCGCTATTACCTTCTTAGTATCTTGGCATCTTCTCTCTTATTCGTTCTTGTGGCTATAACCATTTCACGGACGAGAACCTCTCTTTTTGGTCAGGCGAGCGCCCCTGGATTAAGCTCAATGTCTCTTGAGAATTCCTACCTTTTTGCTTCACCGCTCATTTCACAGGCAAATGGCACCTCAATAGTCCGCGTGACGGTATTTTTACTCAATACTCAAGGTCTAGGTATGTCCACAAAGACGGTAAAGCTTCGAATTTCAGGGCCCTTAACCGTGAGCCAAGTACAACCAGTCACCGATACGTTTGGGAGGGCATTCTTTGATCTTACTTCCACAAACCCCGGAGATTATACCATATCCGCTTCAGTTGAAGACGTGTTCTTATCTCAAACGGTATCAGTCGTGTTTCGTTGAAATAGACAGCCCAAATTCTAATGCTCCTCGTTTTCTTTTCACGATAGACAAGATAGGCCATTCCAACAGTCACAAGAAGAATGAGCATCAGCTTTGGAAAAATATACAATAGCCAATAGTAGATGATCCATCCGACAGAAAAAGAAAGCGTATGACTTTTGGGACTCGGCAGTCCATAGTAGAAAGATTTCGTAAAGACTCGAAACTGTGAAGATTTCACTGTCGGAAGGTTCACGCTATAGTAGCCGCGGCTGTCGGATTTTCCGGTAAGAAGTGGTAATCCAAAAGCGTATGCTTCTTTCACGAATTTTCCCACCAGTTCATCAGGCGTGGCTTCAAAAAATGAAATTTCTACTTGCGAATTTGGGATAGTTTGTCCAGTTGCACTAACCTGTTGTCTCTCCCAAATAATTCCTGCGGAGAGTGAAATCGTGGGCGATAGAAGAAGCGGCCCGATATCGGTTGGTTCATTCTCATCGGGTGCTTTGATACAGAGGGGAAAGCCGACTCTTCCAAGCCCGTCAATTGTTGATAAGCAGATATCGACAGTCTCATACGAAAGAGGTAATTGGGCAATCTCAAAGTAGCCAATTCGATCTGATGATGTTTGGGCAAAAACCCGGATTCCAGTTGCCTGGACAATGCTGTACGGTGCGGTATAGCCAAACACATGGAGTGTTGTTTTGATAGGAATCAACGCCTGTGTAGTTGATGAATCCTTCAGTTCCACCGCCCAAACCTGAGGAGTGTTTGATATATTAATAAATAGTAACGTCAGTAAAAATAATAGTATCATTTTTTTGAAACTTTCCTTCTTCGAGTACGAACAACGACCACAAAAAGAATGATAACGAAAAGGACAAGAAGTAGTTTCCAGGGGAGCGCATAAAATTTCTTTGTTTGGCTAAGTGTTATTGTTCCTTGATCAAGCGTAAAGTCAACTGTGAGCGTGTACGGACCAAAATAAATTCCGGAAATATCGATAGTTGGACTATTTGGATCGTTACTAGAACTTATCTCTGTTGTCAGATTTCTCTTTTGGCCCGCCATAATAATGCGGGGTGAAATTTCAAACGTCCCTCTGCCGATAAGCCCCTTCAGGGTAATGGTCCCAACTGGTCTCGTGTATGTGCTTCCGGTATTGGAAACCGCGATTGTTGCTTGGAGGGGTCCAAACGAGTCAATAATCTTAGGTACATCAAAGGTAACAATTTCCACATTTTTATTCAGAAGTCCAGTTTTTGTCGTAGTGATAAGGAGGGGACTGCCAAGCGTTTGCGCAATTTGAGACTGGGAATTATCGCTTGGTGGGTTTGGTTTCGTGGTAAAAAGAAGGACTCGGTAGTAATCTTTCTCCTCAACACTCTCCGGCGGATTAATTTTTAAAATAAACTCTTTCGTCTTCCCACGTTCAAGGAGAAATGGTTTTCCAAATGTTGTATCACTACTTACCAGTCCGATCCAGTTTTCCAGTTGAAAGGTTGGATCTTCTTCAATGCCTTTTACACCCAACTCGGCAATTCTTGCTGTTATAATAGTCGTCTCTCCGTTATTTGTTAATTTGTATACCTGTGTTATAGATTTACCTGGTTTGATCATAACTTCCAGAAGCGGCGGAGAAATAGAAAGTGAAAGTGTCTGGGCTGAAGCAGGGGAAATTTTTGCAAAGAAAATCCACACTGGCAGTATAAGAACTGGAATCCATTTGAAAACTCTCATAAAAGCAAAATATTTCATAAGCCAAGAAGGGCAGTAAAATGCAGGATATTTTTATACTGTCCGACAGGTTGATTTTGGTCGATCAAGACTTTCACCGTCATATGGGCAACATCCGCGACTTTCTTTGCTTTCGACTGCATAATAAGTGCCGGTCTTTCATTTCTAATTGTTGCGGCAAAGGGTCGAAATGCTGTCTCGTCTTTAAAGTCTTTGGTCACGGTTTTTCCTTCCATATGGTACCCAAAGCCAGCTCTTCCTGTACCAGTCCACATTCCTGCCTGAATTGGCGAACACGGACTATCGCTGTTGCATGAAGTATCTGGGATTTGTGCTTCAACCAGCGTTTTCAGAGGGTTGTTTTCGATAACACTCACGGTGTATCCACTCACATTGCCAATATTAACAGTGAGAGTGAGTTTTCCCTCAACAGGAATATTTGGAGAAAGACTGCCAAAATCCAAAACCGAAGGAGCGACGCTAAACCCAAATAGTTCTCCTCCTGCCGCATTTAAAAATCCGGCATTAATGATATATCCTTTAGAGGCAAATATTTGGGCAGCAACTTGGCCAACAACATCAGCAAGGTTAAAGTTTTCCGATGCCTTATTTCCAGAGGTCATATTGAAATTCCCGCCTTGAATTCGAAACGATTCAGAGGACATATCTTGGGCGAAACTTCCACTGACAGAAAAAGACATGATGACCATTGCGAAAACGATGACCAACGCTTTTTTCATGATCGTTTCAAATGACTCATTTCTTCAGACACGAGTTTTTCCTCAAGTACCTCAACCTTTTTGGAAAGTGTGCGGATCTCCCTTTTCTGATTTGTCGATTTAAAGTAGAATGAGCCAAAAAAGTAGGCAAACGGGGTAATGAGGGGGAAGGCAAGAAGTTCCAAGTAGGTGAGTGTGCCATAGCCAACCTCAGCAGTCAAAAAATAAAAAAGGAGAAAAAGGACAGACACCGCAATGGCAATCAACGGTTCAAGAAGGAGGGACAACTCAAACAGGATAAAGTAGTTGAGGAAAAATAGGGGAGATGTCAGTCCTCCTGTAGCGTTCGTAATAAGAAGAACTGCCATTGTCGATATCGTGCTTTCTGCTAGTTTGAACGATGATGGTTTGAGGATTCTGTGAGTAATAATAAGTGTCAGGAGAAGTATGGCGGTCAGTTGCAAAGAGTAGTAGGAGAGTTCGGCACTGGCAACCCAGAGAAAGATAAGGGCAACTGATATCCCCATGATGAGAATATGGAGGGCAGTTTTTTTCATACGTTCAGTATAGCACCAAAGTTTACCTATCGTCATCGATGGAGTGGATGTCATCGTGACTGGAGATAGTGAATTTGCCAAAGCAGCAAGAAGTACAATTTTTCCAGAAGAACTCTACCTTATCAAGAGAGAATTTGTAATTTTTGTTGTCCCAAAATAATTCATCGTTAGAAGTTTTTTATCACTGGTCAAAAATAATTCACAGTCTCCTTCAACCGCCGAATGCAGCTGAAGATTGTCTTCAAAATCGCCGGTTGGTCCCAGACTGCCTTTTTCCAAGACGGTTTGTGTAAGAGGAATAATTGTAAATAACCCCATAAGATCAGTAAATTTAGTATTGGGAAATTTGTAGCGGTAGATATAAGCCAGGATATGAAAAGAAAGAGGAGAAACAAAAAGTTGATAATTTTTAAATTGCGGTAAATTAGTCTCTTTTCTTCTCTCTACCAAATCAATGAAAAAGTTGGTATCAAGAAATACTCTTGCCATATCTTTCTTTCAGGTATTGTCGGTATCTTTTCTTTCTTTCCCCTCTGTTTATAATTTTTCCCGGAAGAATGTCTTTTAGTAATTTTTCCAAGACTCTTATATCTTTAATAGGTGGTGCTTCCGGGAGTTGAGGAGATATCTTGCCGATAATCTTTGATCGATGAATAAGGGAGAGACCGACTCCTTGTTTTAGCATTTTTACCAGCTCGGCTGATTTTGTTCTTAATTCTGTAGTCGTAATATAATTTGTCAGATTCATATACATTTAAATATACATAAAAATATACATTTTGTCAAGAGCAAAGAAGTAACTGTTTAGCCCCTCGGCGTATTTTTTGCCCAAAAATTTCATAACTTCATTGCTTTTCTTTTCAATCTGCGTTACGCTCAATATATGAATTTACCTCTTCCTCAGGTCTCTCTTCATCCTTTCCTTACCGCAGTGACCAATCCCTTTAGTCGCGCTCGGGATTTTCTCCACCTGCCGGGTACTCCCGAGAAACCGAAAGTCGATAAAAACCGCATGAAAATCATTCCGTACGATCAGGGGAAACTCATCGTCATCTGGTTTCCCACACCCAAAAATGTTTCCTACCTCAAGAGACATTACTCCTTCCATCCGACCCATCTTGATGATGTTATTTCCCTTATCCAAAGGCCAAAAATAGACTTTGATCCGGATTATATTTTTTTCGTTTTACATTTCCCGGAATATAATGAGGAAAGTAAAAAAATTGAATCGAAGGAAGTAGATTTTTTTCTCACCAAAAACGACGTTATCATGATTTCCAATCACGACTTTCCCTCATTTGACAATCTAATTGACACAATAACCAAAAAAAGAAAAAATAAACAAACCTACTTTTCCCAAGGACCTGGATTTCTTCTCTACCGGAGTATCGATAAACTTGTTGATACGATATTTCCACTTGTTGAACAAGTGGAAAAGGCTCTTGAAGTTATCGATACCGATGTGTTTACCAAAAAGCCGCGCATTGTTGCCAAACAAATTTCGTTTCTGCGAAGGAATGTTACCTATTTTCAGACAATTATGAAGCCACAAGTCAATTCATTTATGTATCTTTTGGAAACTCGGCATACTTTGGTCGATAAGGAACTGCGTACCTACTTTACTAATATTTCTGATCACATGAGGAAAATCTGGGATAGAATTGAAGACGTCAATGAACTCTCCGACAATTTATCCCGTACATTTGAAAGCTATCTTTCATTTAAAACAAACGAAACAATCAAAGTCCTTACCATCTTCTCCGCAACGCTTCTGCCGTTAACCTTTATCACCAATATCTATGGAATGAATTTGTACTTCCTCCCTTTTGCCCAGCATCCCGATGCCCTTTTTCTTATTGGAAGTATTATGTTTGCCATTGCAGCAAGTATGCTTGCGGTATTTCGTTGGCGCGGTTGGATTTAGAGACTCTCACATTTACAAACACCCTCAATCTCTTTATAATCTCCTCATCGTATGCCATTCAAACAGCCCAAAAAAGTCGACAAACTCCACCCAGAATCTTATGAGTCCAAGTGGCAGGAGAAATGGCAAAAGGAAAAAGTCTACCAGCCGGACATCAAAAAGGCTCCAAAGCCGTTCTATAACCTCATGATGTTTCCATACCCGTCAGCCGAGGGTCTTCATGTTGGGAACATGTATGCTTTTACCGGAGCAGATATTTATGGGAGGTTTATGCGGATGAAAGGTCTAGGCGTCTTTGAACCAATCGGTCTTGACGGATTTGGCATTCATAGTGAAAACTACGCCATCAAAATCGGCAAACACCCTGCCCAACAGGCAAAGGTCAGTCAGCAAAATTTCTATCGGCAACTAACTAGCATAGGAAACGGTTTTGCTTGGGAAAGTAAACTGGAAACCTATGATCCAGCCTATTATAAATGGACGCAGTGGATTTTCATTCAACTATTTAAACGCGGTCTTGCATACCGCAAAAAGTCTCCTGTCAATTTCTGTCCCTCATGCAAAACAGTTCTTTCCGATGAACAGGTGATTGAAGGACGGTGTGAACGGTGCAAATCTGTTGTAGAAAAGCGCGAGATGGAACAGTGGTATTTTCGCATTACCGCATACGCGGATAGACTCCTGAAAGATCTGGAGACGTTAAACTGGACCAACAAAGTGAAGGTTGCCCAAAGAAATTGGATTGGGAAAACCGAAGGGCTATTGGAAGATTGGCAAATAGACGGAATGGATGTCAAGCTTACTACATTTACTACGTGGCCGCATACGTCCTGGGGGTCAACATTTATTGTTATTTCACCCGAGCACCCAATCATTTCCACTCTTGTCAAAGGAACATCCTATGAAAAGGGTGCTAAAGAATTTTGTAAGATTGTAATTTCCGAAAATAAGAAAGATCCACAAGCCGCCATAAAAGATAAAAAGGGTTATTTCATTGGAAGATTTGCGATTAACCATTTGACAGGATGGAAGATGAAAATATTTATCGCTAACTTCGCAGTGATGGAGTTTGGTACAGGAATTGTTAAATGCAACCCTGCTCACGACCAGAAAGATTTTGAGTTTGCCAAAAAATATGACCTTCCCATTGTCCCAGTTATCGTCCCAAAAGACGGGAAACCCCTTGATCCCAAAAAATTGGATCATGCCTACATTGGGGAAGGAGTCATGGAAAAAGCAGGGGAGTTTACGGGCATGCCGACAGAGAAAGCCAAGGGTTTAATTGCCGATTACATTATAAATAAGGGAAATGGTAAAAAAACAGTGACCATGCATCTTCGCGATTGGTGCATCTCACGACAGCGCTACTGGGGTCCGCCGATTCCCATGATTTATTGCGATGCATGCAAAAAGTGGTATCCAGTTGCCGAAGAAGATCTTCCAGTGAAACTTCCTTTTATAAAAAATTACCAACCCACCGGAACAGGGAAAGCGCCTCTTGCTCAGGATCCAGATTTTTATCACGTGAAATGTCCTCACTGCGGAGGTCAAGCACGTCGGGAGACTGATGTGTCGGATACATTTCTTGATAGCGCGTGGTATCAGTTTCGATATCCTTCGACTCGCTGCGCTGCCTCAGGACAAGTCCCTTGGGATCCGGAAATTACCAAAAAATGGCTTCCTGTAAATATATATATTGGGGGTGCAGAGCATTCAGTCCTCCATCTTCTGTATTCCCGGTTCATTACGATGGTATTTCACGATATGGGGCTTTTGGATTTCGATGAACCGTTTACGAGATTTTATGCCCATGGTCTTATTATTGCAGAAGGAGCCAAGATGAGTAAGTCTCGAGGAAATGTCATCATTCCTGATAGCTACATCAAAAAATACGGAGCAGATACACTTCGGACGTACCTTATGTTTTTGGGCCCGTTTGATCATGGTGGGGATTTCAGAGACACAGGAATTGCCGGGATGTACAAATTCTTGAGTCGTGTTTGGCGCCTTGCAAATAGTGTCATTCTGAATCCCGATACTATCGGGACGAAGAATCTCAAAAATACAAAAGCCATGCACCGTTGTATCAAAGAAGTCACCGAAGATCTAGAAAATCTTCGCTACAATACCGCAATTGCCCACATCATGGAGTATGTAAATCAGTTAACAGAAAACAATCCGCCAGCTGACGGACAGATAACAGAAAAACATATAAAAAGCTTGTTACTGCTTCTTGCTCCCTTTGCTCCACATATGACAGAAGAGCTGTGGCAGGAAATTCAGTTAACAGTAAACAGTAAACAGAAAACAGAAAAGGAAGTATTTAACTCGATTCACAAATATCCTTGGCCATCATATGATGAGAAATTCCTTGTCGAGGATCAAACAATTATAGTCGTTCAGATTAATGGAAGATTAAGAGATTCATTTAGTATCCAGTCTCCAAAAGCAGCCCTTCAGGAGGAAGTAGAGAAGAAAGCTAAATCGTCAGCCAAAGTGCAAAAGCATTTGGAAGGAAAAACCATCCGCAAAACCGTTTTTGTCCCCGGGAAACTCATTAATTTTGTAGTTTAACAGCGTATTGACAATATTCCTGTATTTATTGCAATCTCTCTATATATTAAGAAGGAAATAAAGAATGACTAATACTGTTAAAATAATAAGGAAAATAGTAAAGAAGCCTTATAAAATACTCAAAATTGGTGGTTATAAATTGGGAGGAATAAGGGGAAGTTTAAGAAGAGTAGATATTTATAGGTAAAAAGCATCCTTACTGAAAACAAAAAAGATTTCCCCTTTGTTGAGATAGAAGTCTTATCTCTAAGGACCCCTTAATAATCCTATAGTATTGAATAATTAGCCTCAGGATGGTATAATATAATGTTAATGAAATCATAAAGAAAGACCAGTTCTTTAACAAGCCAGCAAGACGGGAAGTGCAGCGAACCCCTTGGGTCTTTATTCTTCGAGCGATCCCGACTGAGTCGGGAGAGTCGAGAAGACAATCAATATGGCTTAAAGCAAGGATCCAGCGGGTTCGTTGCACGTCGTTTATCAATTCAATCAAACCCCAATTCAGTTCGTTCTCACCAAAGGAGGAGAACCATGAAACGGCTCACGTTTTACATCGGGCTTGCGAGCGTGCTATTAACGCTTGCGGTCTGGAACGTTCTTCCGATCATCACTGCCAAGCCCATTTTCAATGAAGGTCAAAAAGTAGTTCTGCTCGGGAAAGGAGAGTATAGCTACGCCTGTTTTGACAAATTGATCGAAGTCCCTTATGAGTGTATAAATCCATATCAGAGATTCGAACCTCCACAATTCGGAGACATAGGATTTATCACCAAAGGTGGCGATGCAGATGCTTTTTTTGTCCCCCCCAAGTATTACCGGGTCTGTACCCAAAAGTATCTGTGCGCCTGGTATCAGCAAAAGGATCTACAAATAATTTTGCCTGATCCCATTGATCCGCAATTCATCCGCACCCACTAACATCAAGAGAACCGCGCAACGAAAGTTGCTTTATTGCGCGGTTCTCCGCGAGGTCTTTTTTTCATCCTCCTTTTCCCGTCTGCTGGCTTTCATTTTCACCTCTCATATATTTTTACCCGATATTTCACCTTATATTTCTTCTCGATGTATAATGTGCGGAAGAAATAGCCTTATCATGCGCGATAAGACTTGCACATTTCAAAAACACCTTCTCTTTAGAGAGGATAGGAAATTTCACAAGGAGGTCCATAGCAGCGAGTAGAAGCGAAAGAATTCTTGCGAGGAGAAAGTCTTCAAATTCACAAAGGAGGCCGAAGATGCCACAGATACTTTTGCAAGGAATTCTGCTTTTTGCAGCAGTTCTCTCAAGCGCACTTGTTTGGGGAGGATACCTGCAAAAGCTTGTATTACGGGGTCGGGATGTAGAGGACCGAGGGCTGGGAGGATTCCTGATCATGGGAGTCATGTATGCAGTTCTCATTATCCAGCCCATTATTATCGTTCTTGCGCTCTTGAGCGGAGTAGGAGAGTGGTACTTTGGAGCCATCACAATATGTGTTGTTGCTCTGGAATGGTACCAGTTCATCAAGATTGACCTCAAATTCTACATCTTGGGAATACAATTTGAGGGACATATCGTGATTGACTGGGAGAGTATCCAATGGTGGAAGCGAATATTGTTTATTATCCCACCCCTCTACTATCTCTATCTCTTCCGTCTCATTTCCTGACCCTTTAAATACCTCTTCGGCCGGAAAGGGCCAAACAATCTGTGTCGAAGAGGTATTCATTTTTTCCAAAATAATACCTTTTCGTAAACCTGATTGTCTTTGCGTGTTTGCCTTGCGGCAATCAAGTTCTTGAAAAGGTATTGTGGGTTGGAGTGGATTCATCGTGGGGACAGGATTATTGCGATTAACAGAATCCACATATACACGAGGGGGATAAAATCCTTGAGATCTCGAAAGATCGAGATTTTTATCTCCCAGTTTATCGCGGCAAGGATCCATCCAATGATATCCAGCGCAAGCGCAAATACCGTGATGCATGGATCGATGTACTGGGTCCCCAGACTCATAACAATCAGTACCGTCCTCAAAATAAACGGTATCCGCACGATCCAGCTGATCCCCATTACTTCTATGCCGAGCACGTTCGGTCGAATCCGTGCATAGAAGCCGAGAATTTTCCCCAAGGGGAGAAAGAATATCTGGACAGTGTTGATAACCGTTACGAGGACAATTCCCGTTTCAAACGATATCATGGTTCCTCCTTGTTCGTTTGAACCACTTATACCCTTCACAGTTGAAATTGTTCCGGGTATAACTCCTTCTAGACTGATCCCGATTTAATCGGGATACAGTAAGAAGGGTATATCTGCCAAAGAGCCTACTCACACAAGTGAGTATTCAGCCGATTTTCCGGCTATTGTATCACACAGGAAAAATGAGGATTTAATTTACACGGGGATAGAGTATCCAAATCCAATCGTGGTTCGAAAGTAAAAAAAGAGAAGAAGAATAAATGCAACAAGAAAGATTGTCACGAAAAATGTTGCGACGACCGTGATAAGAATAAGTCTTAGATTTAGATGGTTCTTGAAAAAATATTTTATGGCCCATAAGATTGCTGCAATAAGGACAAGGACGAAGATAATTCCCAAGAATATCTCTTTCACATACAGCATGAGAAGATGTGTCCCGTAGACTCCTGACAGAGTCAAAGAAGAATCGGGAGTAACATCAGAATCACCACGGCGAATCATTCCTTGGTAAGCTATTTCATTGGAGAGATTTGTCAGTTCTTGATTATCTTCCCGGTTTAAATTGCGTGCCTTTTCCAAAGGTCGAAAGCTCGGAACGTACCCTCCGCCATAGTCAGCAGTAAATCCTGGAGCTCCTCGAAGGTGTAACCCGTCTTTGACCAATATTCCTACCTGAGTTGAAGCAGTGGTAAAGGGGAGTTGAACTGTATCAAGTCGAAAGTAGTGATTTGAGAAAATGTTAAATGCCACACTCGGCAGCCTGTAGAGGAAAAGAAGAGCCTCTTGGGACGTATCATCCTCGGCAGTTGCTGAAATACGTACATTGACTCCTTTTTTTCCAATAGTTACTTCCGGATCAACCGTTGAATAGACCTGAGTATACTGCTTGGGACAGTATTCATCCCCATCTGGCATGATTGAAGGTCTAGGAGGGACTGATATTTCCTCTCCTGGTGCTGACGGCGTGGAATTTCCAAATGTTGGCTCAACTTGTTCTCCTTGAATTTGAGCTGGTAATGGCCGGGGATATTTCCAAGGATAGCAAGTTTCTTTATATACATACTGTTCGTGAACGACATTTACAAACTGGGCATCTTTGCCGGGAATAAATATGTTTAAGTCCTCAAGAAGGTCTTTGTCGCTTTTATCAAAAACGATTTTTCCGGCGATATAGGCTCCACCTTTTTTATCAAAGATGGCAAGCTCATAAAGTCCGGTATTCATCGTTGGAGGAGGATACATGAGAGGATAGTCTCTCGGCATATCATCTGGATTAATTTCAACTGCAGGCATTTTCTCTTGAACAAGAGGTGTTGTAGCAGATGCAGCTAGCGGAAGAAAAAGGAAGAGTGGAAGAACAAAAAGGAAAATAGAAAGAAGTTTCTTTGCCTTCATACATCGATCGTAGTTGAGAATTCTATGACTGTCAAGATGAACAGCAGGGCAGACAGCGCAAAGATGGGAACCGCTTTTGCGGCCGCCCTGCTGTAGTTCATCTTACGGCTTAAGCTCAAGCCACAAACCGCGGACACCCATGGTGTACAACGTTGGCAACATAAGTTTGTACCCGTCGGGTGTTTGCTGGAATCCGGCTCCCGCCAGTTGGACAACCAATTTTACGCAGTCCTCATAAGGAGTCCTTGTGAGCATGCAATACTGATAGGTTCCCACACCTATCGAGTTCCGCATCACTTGGACTGCGCGCTCTGTATTAACCGACTTCAAGTCCGGAATAATTCGCTGCATCCAGCATGCAGCGGCGACCGCAATGTTTACATCGCGCTCGGACTTGACCCCAATGATAAATCCATCATCATTCGCAGTGGTTGCCAGGAAAATCTGGGGGTCGTCGGTAAATGTAATGGGATATTTACTACATGGCCCGTTGAATTGGGCCAAGGCAACAAGGTAGTCCCATTTGATGATGACGTCCTTGCTTGACTTGTTATAGAGGGGTCCGAGACCTGTGACGCGGGCTTCACCGTTTTTTTTGATAGTGAAGCCTTGGACATTATCCTTCGGATTTGGATTTTTCCACACTTCCTCCGCCAAATCCCGAAGTTGGGACGTCGTCGTTGGCAAAGCGCGACGTGTCTCCGGGATCGACGTTAGCAAAAAAGCTAATGTTTTATCCGGTTTTGCTGTCCTGGTTGACGTTGGGGTTGATTGTTGCGTCATCACTACTGTTGCTGTTGCAAAAACGATGAGGATCGCCATTGCAATGATTACAACCAGTCCAAGTGTTAGCCACGAACTCTCTTGCGTTTTCTTTTTTTGTGGCATGTCCTTTTCCTCCTGAATGTAGGCTTTCGCCTTTTGATTTTTTTGATCTCTACGTGCAGATCGGGGAGAAGCAGAAGTAATACAAAATTTCCCCGCTGGAAATGTTCGTCGTTTCTCTTACTGAGTGGCAAGCGTGGGGAAACGGCTGATCGGAAGCCGTGGGACCCCCGCAGTGCCCGAAGATAGAGAAACAAGGACATTTCCATTCGGGGCAGTCTTTCTTTTATCTATTTATATTTGAAAACATTCCGTCTCTCTCCGATCTGCAGTAAAGATCATAAGGAAAAGTTTTCCGTAAGATGATGTCAAAGTGCTTCGTACGTTTTCCCCCGTACGGATTGGGAGTATACCAAAGACAAAGATATTAAGACAACTTTTTAATTCTTAGGATTTTGGAGTAGTTTGTTACCAAACAATAAGAGTCGGAGAAGAAATACTGATTGTGATAGAACCATTCTTTTGACCGTCTAGATCATCTGTTTCCCCATCTTGAATATTTTCTTCTTCTCCGACTGCCGAGTACATGTGTAAAGAGGAAGTGGTAAACACTTTTTCGACAGGTGAAGAAGATCTCGACCAGAGAACTTCTTTGTTATTTTCATCTGTTTCAAAGAGATATCCTTCTATACCGTCCGTGTCGTCTACATCGTTATACCGGGTATCTTTTAACTCTTTCGCAATCGCTTGATACGCACGATACGATGGTCGGGGAGTAAGTGGTGGATTATTGTTAGAAGATCCATCCAGAAGGCGCAAACTGAATGCACTCTCAGATGGGGTTGTTCGTACGCACGCTGTACTGAAATCCCCGATACAATACCAGCTTAATGATTTTGCTCCAGCAGATAATCCCTGTGCGTATAGTTTAAAGACCTCTTCAGCTTGTCTCCCAAGATACGTTTGCGTTTCGGGATATCCATACGTTGCATAGCCTATTTCCGAGTAAATAATTGGGATATCTTCTCCTCCATATTGAGTAAGAAGATCTCTTGCCCAAAACGTTTTTCCCCGAATTCCGCCTCCACCTTCTCCATACGAGTCTTTTGAGTGGAATGGCTCAAATGAGTGATTATGAGAGCCTTCATAGTAGTGGATATCCAAGTAGTCGAAATACTGCCCGCCAAGTTCTTGTTGACTGTAAGATAGAAACTGCGGAAGAAAATCGATAAGGTTTATTTTTGTGCCGTCACGATCTTTATTCAGTTGGCTATGTTGATTAAATGATGGATCTGAAGCAAATCTGCCAACGAGAACTGGATAAGAAGGATCAACCTCTTTAATTGCCTGATAGATTTTTTTCACGATCAGTGCATAGTCTTTATAATCAATTTGGCCATTTTGGTTTTGATCATCATATCCTCCATAACAATGGGCAAAATCCGGCTCATTAAGAATTTGTAGTCCCGAGGTTGTGGAACCGAATCGCTTTACGACTTCTGCTGCTGCATCTGCCATTGCGTCGAAATCCTCTTCATCGATAGGGAGACAATCTGATCCTGTTCCTGCCTTTTCGTGCGCCCAATCTGGTGGGTTGCCAAACAATATGGTACATTGCATATCGTTTCGACGACAATATTGGTCATACTCAGGAATCGCTACAGAAAGCCATGTTCCCTCTCGAGATTCAAAGTTATACTCGCCTTTTACAGGTTCGATATCCAACCATCGAACGGAATGTGAAATGAGTTTTGCACCGCTTTGGTTGATGAAGTCGGTATATGCCTTGTATGGAGGTGAAGGATTTAGAAGGGTAAATCCAGCCAGTCCAAATGGGTAAAGTGTAGGAGCCGAAGAAGGTAATAACTGTGTTATAGGTACTTCCTTGATTGGTTGAATATTCAGGTTATTTCGACTTGCACTTGTTTGGTTCTGAAACGTCATGGTGTTTATATATACTGTTGCACCGACAAGGAGGATACCGAGAACTATAGTAGCAGTAAATTTGTAGAAATCTGTATTTCGAGAATATTCTTTCTCTTTGACTTTTGAGGTTATTTTTCCCATTCGTAATCCTTACTTAAAGATTAGAATATGTATACGGCTTCGTCAACAATCTAAATTTTCCCCTTGACAGTAATTCCTTGGCAGGTTATCATATCGAAACTTCTGCCCCGTTCGTTACTCCCGAATATTTTTATGAAAAAATTCCTTGCAATTTTAGTTATATTACTTTCATTTTCCTTCGTATTGCCGATATTTTTCCAGACCAAAGCTCAATCACTTATTTCTAATTATCTGGAGTTAAATGGGGGATACGTCAAAGCAACCAATGCAAATAGTTTCCCTCCACCTGCATTTACTTTTGAGGCCTGGGTGAAACCCAATTCAATCTCTGGTATCCAAAAGATTCTCTCAGTTGGTACTCCCTCAGGAGATGTTCTTGCCTATGAAGTTAGCATCAATGGAGGGTCATTGTCTTTGACATATCGACATGGGAGTGGAGGACAGGTGACTATCACTTCAGGGCAGCTCTCATCAGGGGTATGGAGTCATATTGCAGTAACAATTGATAGTACAAAAACGAGACTGTTTATCAATGGTACCCAAGTGACCGATCCAACGATTACGATTTCGACACTAAAGCCCATCGGGACAACAATCATTTTAGGCGGATCTTATACGGAACCATTCGGAAATCCTGCCAGTTTCAAAGGGGCAATCGACGAAGTTCGTCTTTCCAAAGTGGTTCGAGATGTTGCTGGTCTTTGGTCAAGTGGAGCCTATGATGGAGACTTACTAGGAGATGATAGTACAGTTGTCATGTGGCGGATGGATCAGTTACGAGGAACAACAACGGTTGTTGACAGCACCCCAAATGGAATTGATGGAACCATGATAGGAGGAGATAGTCTGATACATTTCTTTGGCGTAATACCTACTCCGACACCGTATACATTGATACTTCCAACGCTTCGTTGGATTCGTCCCATTCTACCGACACTTTCATTTCCATTTCCAACAAATCCAACGAGTACTCCACAACCGACGAGTATCCCACCAACTCCGACGGAATCGGTAAGTCAATCCCGTCATCTCCAACTTCCAAGGTCATTTAGCCGCTAACTATTTCCCTTTGGATTATTACTCTAGAGGAATGCATTTATTACCGCAGAAAGGAGTGTTATGACGATCGAGGCAATAATTGCGGTCATGAATGAGTCGATTGTAAAACCCTTGACAATATTTGCGGCAATAAGAAGAAGAATTGCGTTAATGACAAATGTAAAAAGTCCCAATGTCAAAATCGTAAGCGGAAGAGTAAGAAGTAGAAGCAGGGGTTTGAGTAAAACATTCAAGATGGCGAGAACAATTGCGACAATGAGAGCTGACGTATAGGACTGTATATGGAATCCCGGGACAAGGTACGTTGTCAGAAGTAAGATAAATGCCCGGATAATGAGTTCTACGATAAGTTTCATAGCCCTATTGAGTATGCTATGCTTACACTATACCTCTGATTTCAAACTGAATCAATACCATGGTATCTGAAGAGCTCCAATTAGCAATCGAAGCACAAAAAGAAAGTGGCTTTCATAAACCGACCCCTCCTACTGTTGAAACCTCGCAGGGACCTCTGCAACTTCCTTTCCAGATAGAAGTGAGTGGAGGAAGGGTTGGCATTGTTCCTGTTGTTAGGACACACGATCGAACAGGCCGGACAGTTTCCTATGAGCGAGGAGTCTATGTTGTACGGGATGATAAGACAGAATTTTATAGAAGACAAATTGATGGATCAGTTAGATTACCAGAGGATCTCGGTTTGAATACTTCTCCAGTCCAAGATCCTATTGCACTTTCTTCAAGTGGGAAAGAAGCAAAACAAATACAATTACAGCAGGGACAAATGTACACAGTCACTCTTGCTTCTTCAGGATCCCGAGCACTCTTTCGGGTCAACCAGAATGGTAATTCCGCAAGTATCCCTATACAAAGGTGGCAGGTTGCCGAAAATCTCAAAGAGTTAGAACATGAATTGAATGCAATTATTCTCAATGGGAATGGAAAGTCGCCTACAAATGGTGGTTCTTGGACGGAAATCAAACCAATTTGGACCGGGAATGCCATCGAAATTGGTGGAGAAGGGGAACCCTTTTCCTATCCAGTAATGAGAGGATATCGTCCAATCACAACGTATCAAATCGGACAATTTCCAGATCGCATGGTGACATTAATCCCTCTTGAACGTGAACTTATCGTTCTTCCCCATACTGGCGGCATTTCGCTTTCTGTCTAATCGACCCCACTTGCATTTCAAATTCTTGACTGTTACATTTGAGATTGGAAGGAATTTTGGAAGAACCTATATCAAAACCTGCTTTCGTTGCGAAACTGGACAGTTGCAGTAGAAATGAGGTTTTAATATAGGTTCTATGTACTATCAAAATTTCTACGCAAATCTTAAAGACGAAGAGATTTCCAGGTCAATTATTGCAGAGGGATTTGACCCGATGCACTATACCAACGGACCTGGTGATATCTACCCTCCCCACAAGCATCCCGAAACCAAACTCCTTGCATTTCTTTCTGGATCAATGGATGTCGTTGTTGGAGAGGAAAAATTCCACTGTGTCAGGGGTGATAAACTTGTTATTGCCGGAAATGTTACACACTCGGCTCGTGTTGGAAATGATGGGTGCACATTTTTCTGGTCAGAAAAATTAATGTAATAATCATGCTGATATATCTTATAGAAGGGGGTGAATGAAGAATGGATAAAATGATGCAAGAGTGTTTCAAACCACACCCGCTTCTCCATACATTAGGTGGTGTTGGGTTGGGACTGATAGTTGCTGCTTTGTGGCCAGATCTTGCAACGGTGACGGTCGGTGTTGTTGTTTTTGCAGTAGCAATTGTTGGGGAGTTTATGGTAATGAAGAAGTGACCGCGCAAGGTGCAGTCATCCTGAGCGAATTCGAAACCTTCCGAGTTAATCGGAATGCTTTTTCTTCCCCAGAAACTTAGGTATAATACCTTTTATGAATCTTCTTTCGCTTCTCCTTCCTGTTGTCGGTCTTTCTCTTTTCGAGGTAATCAGTAGTATCGACAATGCCATCATCAACGCCGAGGTTCTTTCCACCATGAAGCCAAAATATCGAGGATGGTTTCTTTTCTGGGGACTTCTTTTCGCTGTCATTATTGTCCGAGGACTTCTTCCTCTTCTTATTGTTTGGATGGTTTCTCCCGGTCTTGGTCCGGTTGGTGCCTTCACCGCTACATTTTCTGGTGACCCCCATATCGTTGAATCGATTGAATCATCATCTCCTCTTCTTCTCATGGGTGGGGGAGTATTCTTACTCTTTCTTTTTTTCCATTGGATTTTCCTTGAAGAGAAACAGTTCGGTCTTCCGGGAGAACGGTTTATCTTTTCCCAAGGGGTCTGGTTCTACGCAGTAGTATCGGTTCTTTTGACAACCATCGTTTGGTTTGCAATTTCTATTGAACCGCTTCTGGCATTTTCCGCTGTCGTTGGCTCAACGGCATTTTTTATTACCCACGGGTTTAAGCAGCAAGCCCAACTTGCCGAAAAGTCACTCATGAAAGGGAGTGGGGGGATGTCGGATATCAGTAAAATCCTCTACCTTGAAGTTATCGATACAACATTTTCTATCGATGGAGTCCTTGGATCTTTTGCCTTCACCTTGTCAGTACCTCTTATCCTTTTGGGAAATGGATTGGGCGCATTCGTCCTTCGCGAACTGACTGTGCATAATATTGAAAGGATTAAAAAATACATCTATCTCAAAAACGGTGCCATGTACTCAATTCTTTTCTTGGGCACGATTATGATTGCTGATGCATTTGGCATGTCTATTCCACACTATCTTTCTCCTATTATTACTTTTGCGGTCGTTGGCTACTTTTTTGTCAAATCCCGTTTTGTTGCTTCGAGTGCTCATCTGTGATACTCCTAGTACAGCATGAGTTTTTCAGATGACCATGAGTCTTCTCATATTGAGGGAATAAAAAGAATATGGCAGATATTTGCCATACCTATCATTGTTGGTATTGTCGGAATAGTTCTTGTAGCCTCGGGAATATTTACACTTGTGAAACGTTCACCGGATGATTCTGAAGTTGTTTTTTCTACGGATTCCACACACTCTTCAACTCTTACTGTTGTTATTGATATTGAAGGAGCAGTGCAAAAGCCTGGTGTGTATGAACTTCCCATAGGGGCTCGGATTTCCGATGCTCTTACAATCGCTGGTGGTCTATCTAGCAATGCCGATCGTACTTGGGTTTCTCAGACTCTCAATAAAGCATCAAAACTAACCGATGGGATAAAACTCTATATACCAAACGTCTCCGAATCTGCAAAATCGGACGTACGAGGGATGCAAACGACAGATCTATCAGCTCTTATTCCTTTGAATTCTGCCTCAAAATCAGAGTTAGAATCTCTTCCGGGTATTGGTCCAGTGACCGCCGAGAAAATTATTTCAGGCCGTCCGTACAAATCAATTGATGAGTTATTGACGAAAAAAATTCTTGGTCAGAAAACCTTTGATAATCTAGCCGATTTGATCACTTTATACTGATTTGCTAGAGTAAAAAGGAATGCTGAAAGGATTTTTTTTCATTGCGGCAGTTGCCTTAATTGCTGTTATCTCCCATAGGAGAGGGAGGCTTGAAGAGAAGGTCTTTAAACGCGTACCTGTTAGCGACTGGCTGACCATTTTTCTTTTCCCTCTCCTTTTTTATATCGGCTGGTACAGTATTGTCAGAAACATCCTTCTTCGCCCATCAATGACACTTTTTCCATTGGGAGATTTTGACCTTATTGCTATCATGCTAATCTTTTTTGCGGGAGCATACGTGGGCGATGGTATCCATTTTACAGGAAAAATTATGTGGCGATATCTTCGGCAGGACAAACGCGCATTATCCTATCGGGTCAACGAGATGTTTCATGGAAGGCTCAGTCACTACCTCATTTTCTTAAATAGTCTTTTTGTCTGTTTCATGCTTGGGATTTTGGAAATAAACCATCCACTTGAGGATCGAATTAGCGATTTATATCTTATTTCTCTTATTTTGGCCTCAGTTATCTTAGGAATTTCTTCCACAAAATCCATCTTTTTCACAAGTCAGTGGTTCGGTGGCTACAATAAACCTTTATTCTTCTTGGTTGTCGGACTAACATTCTTACTCATAGGATTTACGAATATCTATGACGTAAACTTACGCTATTACCCTGTGACCATCTTTACAACCTCTACATTTTTTACCATTATCGCAACCTATTCCTTGCGCTTTTTTCTCGTCTTTTTTAGTCTATCGGAAAAGAAACGCTTGCAGTTCTTGGTCCGCTTCTTACATATCACCTAGGGGGTGCCCCATGACTAATCCGTTCGTTGCCCCAATTCAGCATCTTCTTTCCGAGCCTCAGGCATCGTTACTTCTTGGAATTCTTTTCGGTATTGATGGGCCAATGCCACGGAGTTTCTACCAGAGCCTTATTACTACCGGGACGCTTCATATTATTGCCCTTTCTGGAATAAATATTACTATTTTGACTACACTGACAGCCAAAATGCTTACCTTCATGGGAAAAAAGGCCTCTAGTATTATTACGATATGTCTTATAGTACTATTTGTTTTGTTTGTGGGAGCCAGTCCATCAATAGTACGGGCCTCCATTATGGGCTCGATGAATTTGGTTGCCATCGTTTTTGGCAGACAAAATTGGGGATTGCTAAGTTTATTTTTAGCCGCCATGGTAATACTTCTGTTCGATTTTTCTCTCGTAAAAGATGTCTCATTTCAACTTTCTTTCTTAGCGACACTGGGAATCCTTTTGGCAAATAAACCATCCAAGCGCCAGTTACAAAATAGATTGAGAGATCAACTTTTTTATTTTCTGAAAGAAAATCTTCGCCTCACACTTAGCGCTCAACTTTTTACACTGCCAGTAATCTTTCTTCGATTTGGCAGAATTTCACTCATTTCGCCTGTCGCGAATGTTCTCATAGAATGGGCAATCCAGCCAATTATGATCTTGGGGTTTTTCACGAGTTTAGTATCGATAATTTGGCTTCCTTTAGGAATTGTGCCGGCATGGTTTACGTGGGTACCGTTGACGTATATTATTACTGTTATAGAGCTTTTGGCTCGAATCCCGTTCGCTTCGATACGATTTTAGTCATAGATTGGTCATTGCTATTTGACATTGGTGTTGATTGGAGTTGGGATTTGGGATTTGATTCTTATTGGGAATTATGTTCTCTAAAAAGTACTTTATCATTGGGATTCTCTTCGGCCTTATTCTTCTCGGAGGCTATCTTTTCTCTCTTCCCGATGGTCTTCTCCATATCGTTTTTTGCAACGTCGGCCAAGGAGACGGTGCCTATATCAGGACACCGGAAAACTTGGATATGGTTATTGATGGCGGACCCAATGATAGTATCCTTCTTTGCCTTGGGAAACATATGCCTTTTTACGACCGGACGATCGATATTGTCCTCCTTACCCACCCGCAAAAAGATCATCTGCAAGGATTGATTTCTCTGATTAAACGATATAGTGTGAAATATTTTATTAGTGGTTTAGAGGAAAACGATACTGAAGGATATAGAATGTTGATTGAGGAACTTTCTCGCCAGCAAATTCCACTGAAGAACCTCTTTGCCGGAGACCATTTCGAACTTGGAAGTGTTGAATTTACGGTTGTTTGGCCAGAAAAAAACTGGGTTTTTAGTCACGTCGATCTAGCGGATTATCCTAACAGTTTGATATCTGGTGCTATCTTAGGTCTTTCCACCGAGACTGATATCAACGATTTTTCCTATTACATCAATCTTTCGTATGGTTCTTTCCACACTCTTTTTACCGGGGATGGGGATATCAGAATTCAGCCAGATATCCTAAGACTTGGACTATTACAACCAGTTACGGTGCTCAAAGTTCCACATCATGGTTCCAAAACCGGCATGAGCCGCGAATTTCTTGATTTTATCCGTCCAGAACTTGCTGTCATTTCTGTTGGGAAAAATAGCTACGGTCATCCTTCAAAAGAAGCAATTGATCTCTTACGAAATAGATCGATACAGTTAAGAAGGACCGATGTGGATGGAGATATTGAGGTAGTGAGTGATGGGAAGAGTTGGCAAGTGAAGTAGACCTTTAGCTTCCTTTCTCTTCATACCAAATGGTAAATCTTTCGATGTGTCCTGGAACTGCCCATTTAAACGGTGAGCCAGTGTTGTATGCTTGTGCAAGCTGCACGAACGTAAGTTCTCCATGGGTATCAAGCATGAAGCGGTAGTATCTCCCCATGAGGTCAATACAGATCTCAGGGTTATAGAGCTCCTTTGGTTCTCCGTTAAACCCAAGAGAACGGGCAGTAGAAAGAAGTATTTGCCCGATACAAAAGCTCGCGTCCTTGATTTGAGGTTCGTAGCGGAAGGCAAACTCGTTCCCCTCAGATTCAGTCATGATGGTAGCATAGAGAAGCTGTGCATCAAGATGGTACTTATTGGCTACTTCGCCAATCGTCTTTCGGTAGAGGGAGGTCGTCCAGGCACGGTCGTCCTCTGTCTGGAGGCTATTTTCTTGAGGGGCTGGAGTGGGTTTGGGCAAGAGTTTATACTCAGGCACCTCAGACCTCGGATCAATCATAAGCTTCTGAATTGCGTCCTCCTCAATAGCCTCGGCAGATGCATAGGCAGAATGAACCAGCCCACCTAGAGGGCTAAGGAAAAGGACTAGTAAGATGAAGAAGATATACTGTCTCATAGATACAAAAAACCATCGTAGTTTATACGATGATTATTTGTCTCTACTTCGAGGAAGAAAGGGGAGTATATCCTACTATAGGTTACTTGTCAAGTGGCCGTATGTCCTGAGTGCCCGGGGGACAGGCAAAATACTAGTTGGTCAAAAGAGGATAAATCCGGCCTGGCGGAAGTGTTTATCGAAAGTAGCAACTCTGTTCAGTCCAAGCCGCTTCATCAAGGCAAAGGAGATGCAGTCAGTAAAGGATAGATCTTTCCAGGGAAGCATGAACCATTTCCATGCATTTTCTTCGTCCTCAAGAGCAACTCTTTCTATTTCTATAGCAGGCTTTCCGGCAAGAATTTTTCTAAATAATTCTATAATATGGAGACCTCTGCGGATACGAACAAGTGTAAGTGTCTCATCAAGGATAAAATTAGAGGTAAGAAGCTGAAAATTTCCCTCCCGGAATCTGTTCCAAATCCTTAACGCATCGGTATAAAAGTCGTCTTTTTCGTCGACCACGGCCTTTAAAAAACTCGTGTCAATAAATACTTTATCGATCATCTATACCGTAAATGATTTTGTCATCCTTCGATGCACCCATGGGCTTTGAGGGAAGTTTGGCTAACTTTGCTAAATCCCAGAGAGATGGATATTGGTTTCTTTTGAGTGGTTTTTTATCCAATCCCAATTGTTTTAATCTTGTCTTTTCGGCAACAAGTTGATTGATATATTGGTTGAAACTTATACCTTTTTCCGCAGCCAATGTTTTTACTTTGGTATAGATCTGTTTCGGCATCCGGATATTTGTGACGATCATAGACGTATTCATTTGGTATAAATAATACCATTGTATGAATAGTATGTCAATTTAAGATATGGAAATTAGATTAGTTTGCGAAGCATCCGGCAAGGAGTTGCTTTTTTTCTTCCTCAGATTTTCCTTCTGCTTGCTGCTTGGCAGAAGCACAGTCTGAGGCAGATCTGAAATAGCACTGTTTCGTTGGGACTTTATCAGCGGCAAAGTACTCTATTTTCTCCTGCGGACAGTTGGGGCAGGTAAGAAGGCCATTGACTGCACAAACTTTAATTGGAATGAGTCCTTCAGGGACAGAGAATTCCTTTGCCTCAACATCGGAAAGGAGAGATGACATAATTTCATGCCAAATTGGGGCAGCTCCTGTTATGCCTGAAACAAGATTTTTGTTCATGTACGTTCCATCACTATTGCCAACCCACGTTGCCACAAGATAGTTTGGTGAGAAGCCGATCGTCCAGTTATCCCGGAAATTATTTGATGTTCCTGTTTTCACAGCGACTTTATGTCCAGGTACTGATAGCTTTGCATACCGTCCAAAGGCTGGAAGCCGGGCGTTGTTATCGGCAAGGATGTCTGTCAGCCAATAAGCGGCAAGAGGGGAAACGACTTGAGCATTTTCTTCTGCCTCGACACTTCCGATAAGCGATAGGTCTTTGCTTTTTTCATAAAAAAGTTTTGTCAGGTCAGATTGGTCACTATCCCGAATCTCTTTTATGAACTTCAACTCTTTCCTCACCCCTTGATTTGCCAGTGTTCCGTAGACTCGTGCCATATCAAGCATGGTTACCTCAAGCCCTCCTAATGTGAGCGAAAGCCCGATAGGAGGTGGATCATTCCAGCTTCGTATCCCCATCTTTCTTCCCTGCTCAAGCATGTTGGGAACCCCAATCCGATTGAGGATTTTTACAGCAGGAATATTGTAGGAATTTGCCAATGCCGACCGAAAGGTGACGTTCCCATGGAATTTCGAATCGTAATTTTGTGGTGCATACCGTTCGGTCGCACCTGGTGCTACAAACACAACCGGTGAGTCCTCAATAACGCTATTGGGAGTATAGCCATGGTCAAAGGCGTAGGCGTAATTGACTACTTTTATGGAAGAGCCAGGTTGTCGAAGAGCTGTTGTGACATTGACATGGCCTTTGTTTGCAACATCAAAGTAATCCTGTGATCCAACCATGGCTAAGATTTCTCCTGTTTGCGGGTCGGTGACAAGAGCTGCGCCATTATGGATATTGTAGCCTTTTCCCATACTTTCTATTTGCTTTTTCACTACCTCTTCTGCCTTTTGCTGAATGGAATAATCAAGAGTAGTAATAACATCAAGGCCTCCGCCGACGACAACATTTTCACCCAATTGCGTCACCAGTTGGTCTTTGACAAACATTACGAAATGGGGAGCCAAGATATCAATTTTTTGTGCAGCAAAAACAAGGAGTTCATTTCGTGCTTGATCATACGCAGTTTTGGAGATCATGGAAAGGTTTAACATCCTATCAAGAACTTGCTGCTGCCGAATTGTTGATAGGTGCGGATTTGTGCCAAAAGGAGAAAATGTCGTTGGGGCAGCCGGAAGACCAGCAAGGAATGCTGCTTGAGCTAAACTCAAGTCTTTCGCATGTACTCCGAAATACATCTGTGCGGCCGACTCAATCCCATATGCCGGACCTCCGTAACCTACTTCATTGAGATACATGTTGAGGATTTCTTTTTTTGAATAGAGAAGGTCGGTTGCTAGGGCTAGAATAATTTCTTGAGCTTTCCGTTTATATGTTTTCTGTTGATTGAGGAGCCTGTTTTTTACTAATTGCTGGGTGATAGTAGAACCCCCTTGATAGGTATTGATATTTGTTTGCTGAAGGTTGTAGAGGAATGCCCTGACAATTGCTTTGGGAGAAATTCCGTTATGGCGGTAAAAATCGGCATCTTCAATGGCAATTGTTGCATTTTTCACGACTGTTGGGATTTCATCCCATGTCATTTTAACGCGGTTTGCGTCTTTGTAGACTTTATACAAAACGATTCCATTGCGATCCCGTATAATCGTTGTCTGCGCAATATGCTGGGAAGAAAGAGTAAACGGTGAAGGGAGATCTCGAAGGATATAAAAGTAGAATGTTCCGCTTGCGATGAAACCTATTCCAACGATTGGAATAATTACTCTTTGGTTTCTGCTCCAAAATGTCTTGAGAAATATTCCTGTTTGTGATGGAAGTTTTGAAAGCGTCTCTTTCTTTTTCGTGAGTGTTATATGAGTGTTTGTCTTTGAGCGGTGGAATTCGGTAAGGAATAATTGAACGGATGTTGATTGTGAAAATCCTCGCTTTTTCAGGTTTTTCGTTACCATCAATTTTCCCTTCACTTTCTTCGTCCTTTGGCTAATCCGTGGAGAAGTCTTTTTCACTATTGAGAGATTTATGCTTCGAAGAAAGGCATGAAGCGATTCCATAGGTCTCATGCTATGGAGTTGTACTTTTTTTGCGATTGATTTCTTTTTGCGACGTGCCATATGAAAAAACCACCTACAAGAAAACCGTCTTTTCAGGTTCACCGTCTGTTGTTACCAACTGGTCATATTTATTTTGTAGGTTTTCCTTACTGGTTCTAGCATTTCACACATTTATTCACGCTGTCAAGAGAGAGTTGGGAAAAGGAAATGGACTTTCCATTTGGATTGATATATTTTGTTACCTTTGTATATTTTTATTTATATTTAATTAGTCCTTGACAGACTGTGAAAATTACTAGAAAGTTGAAGTATATGAAAAAAATCTACTCATTTTCCTTCCTGGTATTAATATTGGGAATTGCGGGAGTTGGGTCAATCCTTGCTCCTTCCAAAGTGTACGCCGGTGATTCCTCGGGGGGGTTAAGACCGGAAGCTCCAAAAAAAGTATGGGCAAAATCAGGTCCAAAAGCGGGAGAAGTTACAATCTATTGGGAAGGCGTCAACTACGCGGACCGTTACGGTGTTGCATACGGAACAAAGACTAATACATACATATATGGAGCAGAAAACATTGGCGGTGAAATGAGTAGAAAATACACCGTCAAGAGTCTTACTCCAGGAGTGAAATACTACTTCCGGATGATTGCAGCTCACAATGGTGCCTCAAGTCCATTTTCTGGCGAAGTCTGGGCGGTTGCGGCAGGCGGTGTTGTTTCAACAGCATCGATGGATACAAAAGTAGGTGCGCCGACTGTGAAAAAAGACCAAGCGGCAGCTCAACCAACAGTTTCGGCAAAGACAGGCGGACCAGTTGGAGCCGAGAAACTGTGGGCCAAGGCAGGTCCAAAGGTGGGGCAAGTAACTCTTTACTGGACCAATGTTTCAGGAGCCGAAAACTATCACCTGGTATATGGAACCAAAGCGGGATCATATCAGTATGGCCTCTTGAATATGGGTAACATACGTTGGTTCACAGTTGGATACCTTACTCCCGGTGTAAAGTACTACTTCGCACTCGTACCAGTTGCAGCAAACGGGACACCGCAGTATACAACCGCAGCAGTTGCTGCTTGGGCAAAAGCCCCAGTTGTTGAGGTTATCACGACAACCAAAGAAGCTTTAGCACAACCAAAGCCAAAAGTGACTACCACACCCAAAGCGATGGAGAAGGAAGTTGTTCCAACCGGGGCAACGGGAGGTGCGCAAGTTCAACCAACAACCCCTGCCGGTCAGTAAGTATATCCTCGATTCTGCCTATAATCTATCCGCCAGTTGGCGGATGGGTTAGTGAAAAATATCCGAAAGTTCAAACATAAAAACTGACAGTATTGACAGAAATAGTATTGTTCAATACAATCCTTCCAATAGCGTTGATGAGGAACCTAGAGATGAAAAAATCTGGACCGAGCCTCGGAGCTGGAGACTGAAGAAATCCTCAAGTAATACGAATCAGAGGAAAGTAGGTCTCAAACGAGCGGAAGAAGCCTTCCGGAATTAAGGTGGCACCACGGAGGAGATACTCTTGAACTCCCGTCCTTAAGACAGTAGTCTATTTTTAGCGGGAGTTTTTTTATGAAAAACTATCAGAAGGGACTTTTCTTTGGAGTACTGACAACAATTATTTTCTCACTCGATCTTTTTCCTGCCAAACTCCTCGTATCCAAGTTTCCTCCTCTCGTTGTGACGGTTTGGACATCACTTGTCATTGGAATTCTCTTTTTGCCGATTACACTTGTTTTATCCAAGTATTCTCTAAGGAAAGTGAATCGAAAAGACATTCCGCTTCTTTTGGTATTTGGAATTCTTGCTTCAGGAATAGGAGGTTATTTTGCCCTATCGGGTTTACAAATTGTTCCAGTTTCCGAAGCAGCATTCCTTTTGCAACTGGAAGTCGTCTTTGCCACTTTGACCGCATACGTTTGGTTAAAAGAATCTATTGTACCTCGACAACTTCTCGGTATGGGTCTTCTGCTTTTCGGAGCCTATCTTCTTTCCCAGACGGAGCGTTTTAACTTTCGGATTGGTGAAATAATGCTAGTTTCTGGGACTCTTGCTTTTGGGATTACTGATGTTATGACAAAAAAGATAGATCCCCAAATTCCGACAAGTGTTGTAACATCGGTTCGTTTTCTTATTGGAGGAATATTCTTAATACCTTTTGTCATAAATGGTGGAACTTTCCCTACATATGATGGGCGAGACATTCTCCTCATACTTCTGAATGGCTTTTTTTACCTTACCGGTGTTACGTTCCTCTACAGCAGTCTCAAATACCTTCCAGGAGCCATAGGGTCGTTTTTTCTTGTACCTGCGATGTTTCTTGCAGCCATCCTTGGTGTCGTATTTTTGAAAGAGAATATGACGCTTCAACAATGGATAGGAGGGTGTATAATCGTTGCAGGTCTTGTTACAGTTATTTTTAAAAAAGTATAGTATGAGATATAAGTATATAGATTTATCTCTCCCATTTACATCAAATCTTCCCGTTTTTCCGGGTGATCCTTCTCCTCAAATTAAGAAGATTTTTACGATTGCAAAAGACGGCTGTTCAGTTCATTCCTACAGTTTTGTCGGTCACACAGGGACTCATATGGATGCTCCATCACACTTTATTCCTGGTGGAAAATCATTATCAGAGTTACCTCTAACTACATTTTCCGGAAAGGGAATTGTCCTAGATTGTCGAGGACAAAATCCGATACATTCCGAAATAAAAGATCATATTACTAAATATAATGATACAGTTGTTTTGATCCGGACAGACTATAGCAAGAACTGGAAAAGGAAAGATTATTTTTCCTCGTATTCAGTTCTTTCAGAAGGTTTTGCAAAAGGACTAACTCAGGCACGGGTGAAGATGGTCGGGATTGACTCACCAAGTCCAGATAAAGATCCATTTCCCATTCACAAGATCATTCTAGGAGCAGGGATTCCTATTATGGAAAATCTGACAAATTTCGATAGACTTACCCACAAAGTATTCCGTGTCTTTGCTTTTCCTTTATCTACTCCTACTGATGGTGTTCCGGTAAGAGTGGTGGCTGAGGTAGAGGGCCTATGATAAAATAAACCCGATATGAAGGATCAAAAATCACCTTTAGATAGACCAAAGCTTTTTACCAATCTTGATTGGGAAAAAGAACCATCATACGTTGCTCTGCTTGGAGATATGGTAAAACAGGTTGTTGTGACGGCCTTCCCAGAAAATTTATCCAAAGTGAAGAGTTTTTCAATTCACCTTGAGCATCCCGGTAGTTTCCACTATGGGGATTATTCAACAAACGTAGCCTTCCGACTGGCCGGAGTTTTGAAGAAGAGTCCTCTTGAATTAGCAAAACAAATCTCAGATCAGGTCAATAAATATATCAAAACAAATCAAACGACATCATTTATATCTGATAGTGTTCATCTCCAAGGTATGGAAAATGGGAAAAATGGGGGAAAACTGACATATAGGGATATATTGGAAAAGGCCGATGTGGCGGGCCCGGGATTCATTAACCTCTGGATCCGCAAAGAGGTATTTATCACTCTAATTTCTCAACTGCTAAATTACAAAAAGGCTGATAAATCAACCAAATTTACCACGATACCGCTTGCTCACGTGTTAGAAGGCAAGAAGATTTTTCTTGAATTTGCCCATCCCAATACTCTGAAAGAGTTCCATATCGGGCATCTCAGAAACATCAGTATTGGCGAATCACTGGTTCGGATACTGGAAGCGGTTGGAACAGAAGTATTTAGGGCAAACTATGAAGGAGATGTTGGCCTTCATGTTGCCAAAGCAATCTGGGGCGTTAAAAAGATTCTTGAGCGTGAAAAGATTGAATTAGATCATATTCGCCGTTTCACACCCCGTGAAAAGGCAAAATTCTTGGGTCGGGCGTATGCGCAGGGGAGTCAAGCATATGAAAAAGACAAGAAGGTTCAGAAAGAGATCATTGGTATGAATAAAGCCATTTATGAAGATCCAAAAAGTGTTGCCCTCTGGGAGGAAACTCGCGGCTGGAGTTTAGAGTACTTTGACTCGATATATAAAAGAGTTGGCACCTACTTTGACCGTCTCTTTTTTGAAAGTGAAGTAGAAAGGCAAGGGAGGGAACTTGTAATTGAGGCTGTAAAGAGTGGGATTTTTATCAAAGATAAGGACGGATCAATTTACTTTCCTGGTAAAAAGTACGGGTTGAATAACTGCGTGTTTGTCACTTCCGAAAATTATGCCACCTACGAAGGGAAAGAAGTAGCTTTGGAAGAGCTTGAATATAATACCTTTCCCTATGATCTTTCTATAAATAACGTCGCCAATGAGCAGAGTAATTTTTTCCAAATCGGATACAAAGCAACCGAGATACTTTTCCCTCGTCACAAAGGCAAGCATTTTCATTTAGCTTATGGTATGGTTCACCTGAAATCCGGCAAAATGTCATCTCGCACCGGTCAGGTAATTACTGCAGACTCTCTTTTCGATGAAGCAAAAGAGAAGATATTGAAAATTATGGAGAAATCCAAAATTGGAAAAGGAGAAGGAAACAAAGCAGATATTTCAGAAAAAGTTTCGGTCGCGGCGGTGAAATATTCGATGCTTCGGGTCAATCCCAAGATCGATATTGCCTTTGATCTTGAGGAATCAGTCTCACTTGATGGTGATTCTGGTCCCTACCTTCTCTACACCTACGCCCGGTGCAAAAGTGTCCTTCGCAAGTGGAAAAGTGCCAATAAATCAAAGTCGCAAATTGACGAAAGCTCTCTGAAACTATCTTCTCTGGAATTAAACACAGAAGAAGAAGTTCTTCTTCGTACTCTTTACCGTTTCCCCGAAGTTGTCCTTGGGAGCGCAGAGACTCTTTCACCAAACCTTTTGTGTTCATATTTATTTCAAATAGCCGGAAAATTCAATGTCTTTTACAATAAACATTCCATTCTTGGTTCTGGTAATAAGAGCGGATCCACTAGCACAGAATTTCGTCTTTTCCTAACAACCGCAACTGCCCACATTCTTAATAAGGGATTATATCTTCTCGGAATCGAAACAGTCGAAAGAATGTGAAGTATTTCACATGTGAAATACTCTCCTTGACTTCCCCTTGTAAGTGTATCAAAGTAGAACTATGCGGAAACTGCCTTGGATTTTCGGCATAGTTCTTGTTGTAAGTGCGGGAATCCTGTTAAATTTTTATACATCAGAAGTCTCTGCACAAAATCCCTCGCCATCGAAAGCACCTACCTCAAAACCAACAGTTAGACCACCAGCCAAAGCAAAACCGACTTCTAAACCTAAAAAACCCCTGCCACCTTCACAACAAATTCCTGAAGGTGGATTTTTTCATTCGGCAAGTTCCGAAACTGGAGGTATTCCCTATGCCACTGATCGAGTAATTGTAAAATACAAATCAGGCCAGTCGCTTTCTGCTTTACATCGAATTGCTTCTCAAAGAGAAAATACCAGAAGTACTCTCCTTGGCGCAGCAATTCAGGAACTTACTGATTTTGGCACACGTTTAACAGGCGGGAAGCTTCCGGAAGAAAAAATTGCGGCAATCACCAAAGTTGAAGAAAGAAATTCACTGATCGAATCGGCATTGCAAGGAGAAGAGCTCGTTATCGCAAAACAACCACTTTCTCAAGACGTTGATATCTCTCAAGTAATTGCTGACTATAAAACTCTTCCCGAGGTTGAGTATGCTGAACCAGACTACATTCTTCATACATCCTATTTACCCAATGATGAGTTTATAAATTCATACCAATGGGCACTTCCAGATATTTCTGCCTTTAATGCTTGGGATAAAACGCGGGGAGATAGTTCGGGCAACGTTTTAATTGCAGTTCTGGATTCGGGCATAAGTACGGTTCATCCGGATATATCTTCGAAGGTTCTTGCCTGGTATAACTGTATTTCTTTACCGTGTGTTTCAGGCGGTGGCGACGATTTATGGCATGGGACGCACGTTGCAGGAATTGCGGCTGCTCTGACCGATAATGGAATTGGTATTGCCGGAACAGGTTTTGAGACAAAACTGGTTTCAGTAAAAGTTGCCAATCAATACGGTTCGGTTTTTACCTCATCATTGGTTGCCGGGATTGATCAAGTTATATCAGCTTACTCAGGGAAAAAAGTTGTTATCAATATGAGTCTTGCGGGAGAATATCCATCAGTTTCAATACAAAGTGCTATTGGGCGTGCTTGGAATGCCGGATTCTTGCTTGTTGCAGCAGCGGGAAACTGTGGAAATCCTTCCGATCATCCCAATTGTGACTCAACAAATCCTGTAATGTATCCTGCAGCCTATTCCCAAGTGATTGCTGTTGCAGCAACGGATAGAAATGGGCAGAAAGCATCATATTCTGAATATAGCGCATCTTGGGTTGATGTAGCAGCTCCTGGGGGCGATTGTACTATAGATAATTATATTGACTGTATTTTTTCTACAAACTATGACCCTTTGTATGCTGAATCTTATGCATGGGCAGCCGGGACATCTCAGTCCACACCTTTTGTTTCAGCGATTGCCGCACTCATTTGGCATCTTTCCCCAAATTTTTCCAATCAAGGAGTTAGGGATGTTTTGGAAAATACAGCAGATTCAATATTGGGTACAGGAACATATTGGTCAAAAGGAAAAGTAAATGCCAATGCTGCCATTTCCGCCATTGCGCCACCTACCAATACAGTTAGCCCAAATCCCACTAGTACTCCTACTCTTACCTTTACCCCTACTCCTACTCTTACTAGAACTCCCACTCCAACTCGTACACCTACTCCGACTGCTTCAGTTGTCCCAACTGGCAGTTCATATACATTTCAAGATCAGGCATGCTCATCAGTTTCCACATCTACAACACAAGTAACAAATACTGTCTGGAAGGCGCAAACGTTTGTTCCAACCAAATCCGGGTTTCTCACACATGTTGCTATTGCCGGCACTAGAGGCGCTGGTACGACGACCCTTCATCTTCGTGCAACTCTCAATGGATATCCAACAGGGGCAGATATAGCATCCACAAATGTTCTTTGCGGAAATATATTTACGTTTTCTCCCGCAGTTTCTATACAGCAAGGCCAACTTTACGCTCTTATTCTTTCCAATACCGGTGGATCCTACTCATGGCAGTTTTCAAATAGTAGCAGCTGTTATGCCAATCCGTCCGGGCAACCATTTACATCCAACAATAGCGGGACGAGTTGGGGTGCAGATATAGTCGATTTCCACTTTACACCCTATATAGAGACGACACAAGCCGGTGCTACACCTACTATTGCGCCAGCCAGTTGTATTCCCACAAATACACCAACAGTGACGCCGACTCGAACGCCTACTCCTACAAGAACACCAACACCGACTCAAAATCCTTTGATATCATCTACACCGACTCCCTTCCTTTCTCCTACCCCAACTGGGCAACAAGAATATGTTTTCCCGCGAGTATTTGCCCTTATCTATAACCCAAAAGTTCCATCCCTAAATAACGGATCTCTTATTGATTATTACAATTGGAATAATCCGTATGAACAGATAGATCAGTATGCTCGCGAATTGGAGGAAGTAAGTCATGGTCGGGTGAAATATCAAATTGTTGGAATAAGAGAACTTGATGATATGCCGGAAAAACAAAATGGATTTGACTATACAGGTGAAACATTATTTGCTTGTTTGGAAGGGAAAGGTCCATGCAATGAGCCACCAAGTAATGATTTTGCCAATTACACTAAAATTTTACTGGAACAAAATATTTGCGAGATGGTAAATCGGGGAGAGATAGATGAGCTTTGGATCACTGGACCGCCTCGAACTGGTTTCTTTGAAGCAAATATGGCCGGTACTGGAGCATTTTGGACCAATGGTCCAGTCGTTTCCAATGTAAATTGTCAAAGACCAATTCACATCATGGGCTTTAATTATGAACGAGGGATGGATTCCATGCTTCATGATATGGGTCATAGAGCTGAAGCTATCTTTGATAGGTATATCGGATACACAAGAAATAGCTATGGCATAAGTTGGGGAGATTTCCGCTCAAACAAACACAATTATTCCAGTCAATCGGTGTTTGGCTGTGGAGACACTCATAATCCTGCCAATGCCGATATTGATTATGATTACGCAAATAGTCAAACAGTACCTTCGCAATGTGAGAGTTTTACCTCTTATCCAAATCTGTCTCAAGAAGCTCAAAATATAAATTGTCAAACATGGGGATGTCCGGAAAATAGTGAATACAATTATCTACGATGGATGTTCTCACATGTTCCTCATGTATCCGGAGTTGATAGTTTAGGCCACAAAAATAACTGGTGGTACTACATGACAACCGCGCAAGTGTTGATAATTCCCTTTGTGACAGCGTATCCCACATTCACACCAATACCGTCAATTTCGACAAGTCCAACATTGACAATAACTCCGACTCATACCTTAACACCAACCAAAACTCCAACCCCAACAAAAACACCCACCCCAACAGTGACGCGTACTCCAACCCAGACTACTACACCTACTAGGACTCCAACTCCTACAAAAACACCTACTCCAACCAGCACAAAAACACCTACACCGACTCCAGCACCTAGTCAAACGCTTGCATATGTCAGAGTTAATCCGGAGATTATTTCTGTTGATCTTGGAGGAAGTCCTGTAAATATTTCTGCTCTTGCCTATGACATAAATTCTCAACCGATCTTTTCAGGCGTTACCTATGAGTGGGGGATAAGTTCGAGAGAGCCCTTTGCCATTGGCACCCTTACCAGGACAAGTGGTGATCTGACATCATTTATTCCACAGGAATCTGGTAATGGCGATATTTTTGTGATCGCTCGACTTGGGCAAAATAGCGCTATTACCTCTATTCCCGTTACCGTGATTTTTGTTTCGCCTCCAACACTTACTCCGACACCATCTCCAGTAACAAATCTTTCGTGCAATAATTATTGCACAAGCGATAGTGAATGCACATCTTTCTATTGTGACCCATTTGTTTTGCAGTGCAGAAATAATGTATGTCCAGATGATAGTTTATGTACCTGCAGTCCTTCTATAGCTCCATCAGTTACTCCCTCAAGCACTCCAACCCCAACCAGAACTCCGACGCCATTTCTTACTGTGACTTCTTCGCCAACTGCTACACCTACAAGGACACCAACTCCTACTCGTACGCCTACGCCGACATCCACTCGTACGCCAACACCGACGGCAACCGCAACTCCTACCGTAACAATAACTCCGACAAAAACACCGAGTCCTACACCTACACGTACTCCCACCCCAACGGTAACTCCAACTAGAACTCCGACACCGTCTCTTACTGCAACACCAACTCCAACCAGAACTCCCACGCCAACGGCCACTCCTACTGCGACTCGGACACCAACACCGACGGCAACAAAAACACCCACCCCAACAGTGACACGCACGCCGACTCCCTCACCATCTCTAGTTGCTTTGGGATCGGTCGTTGGGAAGATACGGGAAACGCGAAGAATTATCGATACCAATACTATTGTAAATGAGTCCTTGACAGAAAGCGGAGTTTCATCATTTCAAGATATTATTTTCTGGGGTCACCGGCCGCCAGTATGCACTGGAGTTTCTCAATCTCAGGATCTTCAGGTAAGTTACCAATTGGGTGGAACGAGAAATAGCGAGTGGATTTGTCAAAAGCCTCAAACACGATTCTTACCACGGTCTGATATGGTCTACAAGACCGAGTACTTCCGAATTGATGAGAAAAATCCTGGACGGGTATCCATCACCTTTACACCTCCGAATGGATTTGTTTGTACTGGGTGGGTTGTCCGCTATCCCAAGAAAGAGTATCCAAATAGAGCAGGGAATGGGAAAACTGATGGCACCTGTCAACCAAATATCTTTGTTGCGATAAACGACAAAAACTATCTCAATAGTCCAGAGAATACTTTGCAAGGGACACATCTATGGTTTTATATAAAGCGAGGGTCATCAGCTGGCAGTACTTTCCTACCGGAGAGTTCGGTCGCATCGCCAACCCCGACTCGCATACCAACGGTTATTCCTTCTCCAACAGTTCGTTCTCAGGGTATTCCTTCCGCAACATCCACCCCGAAACCACAAGTCTTGGGTGATGCGAATGGTGATAATCGGGTTGATGGAGTAGACTATACTATCTGGTTAAGAAATAACGGTAGGACGACAACCCGTGGCCATCAAGATGGAGACTTCAACGGAGATGGGAAAGTTGATCAGAATGATTTGAAGATTCTTTTGGACGCAATGGAGTTCTAATGAGTAAGAAAAAAATATATGTTGGATCGATTATCGCCGCAACAGCGGTTCTTGCTGTTCTTACAGTCTTTTTATCTCAAAATATCTCCACACAAAAACAGGAAACTCGTACTCAAGCAACAGTTTCCGATCGGGAAATAAAACTTTCTCTTTTTCCTAAATCGCAAAAGGGAAGTGTCGAAGAAAGAATTTCGGTTGCCGCTAAAATTGTTGGAATTGGAAATAGAAAAATTGCCTCAGTACTTTTAAGTATCCGGTTTGATTCAAGTCATTTAAAACTGCAATCAATCGATCCGTCCAAAAAAGCAGATGGTATGAGTTTCTTGAAAGGTACAGATTCTGAGAAAGCCAATAATCAGGGGAGTTTTAAAATACTGTATGGGGCAGAATCGGAAAATTCAGCTCCTCAAGGAGTTGTCAATCTTCCATCATTCTCATTTGAGATTATTAAAGAGGCAAAAAGTGACGTATCAATTGTCATTTCAGAATCTCAAGTTATTTTTGTCGATGGAGTAAACGGCGAGTTGAAAGAAGATGGGCATTCGGCAATTATAGATTCAGTGCCAACCGGGACTCATACTCCTCAAGAACCGACTTCTGTCGAGATATCTCCCACAGTAGTAGAGACAATTTCTCCGACTGGAGAAATTACCCCCACAGTTTCAGAATAATTTAAGAAGTAGGAGTTGCGCTTGGTGGAGCTGTTGTTGGCGTGTTTGTCGCAGCTGGGGTATTTGTGGGTGCAGTAGTTGGTGTTGCCGAAGGTGATTGACTTGATGTTGGTCCAGATGAAGGCGTTGGCGTTTTGGTTGGAGTTTTGACCGTTGGTTTTGCCGTTGGTTCTTTCCCAATAGTTGGAGAAGGGATCTGTGTTGGTGCTGGAGTTTGAGTAGGAGTCAAAGTTGGTGTTGGCGTGGCACTTGATCCGCCGGTAATATTTCTTACTCCGAGTCCAATCAGAAGAAGGATAAAACCTACAATTCCGCCGACAAGAAAAGTTGCGTATTCGTGTTTTTGGAAAATTTCCCGGATATTTAAAGACATAGAGTGATATAGTATAACATGCTAGGTTATGAAGTCAACTTATAAGAAATAATATGCTATCATGAGAACAAAATGATAGAAACTCCTCCTGAAGCCAATATACAGGAATTTTCCGGGTATAAAAAAGATAAAGTAGGCGGATATTTAAGTCCCAGCCTTATGCGTGGTGCATTTGAGACATTAATAATTAATCAGTTAAATGTTGATCCTGCTGCCCCCAGCCATTTTCTTATATCCGTGGAGGGCTGGAAGGATGGCAAACCAACTCCGATTCCACCTGGTTTAGAAAGAGTGATTGATCATGAGATATCTGGGACTCCTTTAGATCCCCAGGATGAGGATAAAATTCCGGATTATGAAATGTTTTATGATGTTTCTTTTGTTGATGAGATGAAAATTGCAGGTGAGAAGTCTTCAGGCGATCTAATGGTAGTGCGTATTTTATATTCCAAACAACAGGATGATTTATTTGTGGCAATTGATCGCAAGGGAAATTGTTATTATAAAGCGCCAACCGACCGTGTAAAACAGCAAGATTTAGGTATCATTCTTTTGCTGGAAGAATTTGGAATTGATATTATGCAAAGTCAAGTAGAAATTGATTCCTTTAGCATGACCAGTCACGTAGTTAAAAAAGCTCACTCGTTATTAAGTATTATGGATGAATTTGGTCCTGAAGGAGAAAGACTTACTGAACAAGACCGAGAACGAATTTCCAGAGATTTTGTTGACTATTTAGAGCAAAGGCCAAATCACCGATACACAGTGCAGGAATATTCTTTAGAAGCTGAACAAAAAGCACGTAGAATTGTCAAATATCCTAAAAATGCAAATCCTCCTGCCTGGAGGAATCCACCACCTCCTTCAAAATCATTTTCTAAGAATTAATTTGTACTTAATCCCTCTTTTTAGTTCGTCAATAGCCCTTGATTTATTTATCCTATAGTATATATAATACCTCCACGAATCTTAGGCGCGGCGCTTGTTCAAGCACCTTCACATAGTCAAACCTAGCCCGCTCGAAAGAGGCACATCGGGCAGGGTTGAAGTGTGAACACTATTGAGGGTGAGTCTATTCACCTTATGCATAATGCAGAGGTGAGTAAATCTCCATCGCTCAAGGAAAAAAACATGAGTACGCAACAAGACGCGCGGCTTGCGGAACTGCGAAAGAAGCTGAAGGGCAAGCAAGGCAAAAAACTTCCCCCTCAACTGAGACGGTTTGCACTAGCTGTCTTCGGTGGAGAAGAAACATCCGTCTCACACAAATTCGTCCTGAATGCATTGCCGTCCTACGTTCAAGCAGAAGCTTCAGGCGATCCTGTGGCAAAGATGTTTCCGGCAGTCAAACAGCATCTGGATCGGTGCGAAAGTTGCGCCCAGATGTATGTAGAACTGCTGGATTTGTCCCTTGCAGAGATCGAAGGTCGGCTACCTGTAGTCCTTCATCTTCCAGCACCCGATCTCTCCTTTCTTAGGGTCCGGCATCCCAGCCAGGAAAGATGGCGTCAGTACGTCAACGCATCTAACCCGGCAAAAAGCTTTCCGAAGACATGGAAGCATCTTCAAAAATGCAAGCAGTGTCAAGAAACCTATGCCGCGATACTGAAGGAAGAAGAGGAGAAACGATCCAGACACAAGCCCACATAAGGCAAGCACAAACGTAAGAAACCGGTTAGAAACAAGACCGCCTAAAGTCAGAAATCAGGTAAAACCGAGCGCTCGCCAAAAAGATTCTTTAGCCAGATGTATATTGCATGAACCGAACGAATTCATTTTCGTTCGCATCCCATCGATATATATCTGGCTATATTTTTTATTTTGACATTACACCCTTTTGGATATATTGCTTGATGAGGCTTTGATATGGTATCGCCAACTCATTCGCTTTTTCCTTCACTCGATTGAGGAGATACTTAGGAATCCTTATAGAAATAGGAATGGTTGTAGGTTTGAGATTTGGAAAGCTTACTCGTTCAAAATCTGAAGGTTCTAAATACTCCGATAGATCCAAATTGGACCAGAAATCTGCTTCTTCATCAAGGGATATCTATTAATAGATCTTGTTATTGAGACCGTCAAGTACAATTTATATCCCAAAAAGGCTTACAACCAGTGGAATGGAGATAAGGGCAAGAAGAGTAGAGAGAAATACGGCAAGGGCTGCCTTTTCCGGTTCTGCCCGATGAAGTGTTGCAACAGAGACGGTATCAGCAGCCATTGGCATGAGAGAGTAGAGGAGGAGTACGTGATGAATTTGTGGTGTAAAGAAATGGAAAATCGTTTGGTCAAGGAAAATAATTCCTATCATTGCCGCCGGCCACAGAAGAAATTTTGCAAAAAAAGCAAGAGAAATAAACTTTCCATCAAAAGCAAGCCTTTTCATATCGGCAATACCCAAACCAACCATCATCATGCCAAGTACTGCATACGCGCCTCGGAAGTTTTGTAAAAATTCTGCCATAGGGAGACGAAGCGGAAAATTCCCAAGGTTCAAGGCGATGCCAAGGGCAAATGCATAAAGTGTTGGAAGAGTTAGGACATGGACAAGAGCCTCTCTCGGACTGTGGTGGCTTGAAGCGGTTATGTAAAATCCGACAGAATTTTGATAAACAACGCTTCCAAGAATTGCAAGAACGTAAAAATTCACTACCTCAGGTGGGAAAAGTAAAATTGCAACCGGCAATCCAAAATATCCCACATTGGCAGTCCCTGATGTAAATGCCAGGATATTGCGGGTTGCGTCTTTATAGAAAAATTTCCCTGCGTGGTAGAAAAAAATAGCAAAGGCAGTTCCAATAAGAAATGGAAGAATCGGCAGGCTCAACGTATTTGCGGCAATACGAGTTGTGAGTGCAGTTTGGAGCATAACAGCAGGGACAATGATGTAAAGGAGAATTTTCGCAAGGGATTCTTTATGGACTTTCAGAAGTTTTCCAGAAAGAAATCCAATCAGGATAACAACGTAAAGAGGAATAATTTTGGCAAGAAGGGTGAGAAAAATGATCATAGAAGAATAGTTCGTAGTATACGAGTTTCACAGTTTCCCAACAACAGGAAAAAGAGTGATACGGATTACATTTTCTCCAGGGAAAAGGTATTTTCCTCAGAGAAAATGGAAGGAAAGGTACACGAGTGAAAGCTGTATTGAGAGCTGCGTTGAGAACGCGTGTACGTTTCCTTCCGGAATTTGGGTTGGGGTGGGTGTGTTTATCGGGCCATTTCTTGGAGCCAGTTGAAAATTTGATTGAGTATGCTTAAGGCTCCGTGCGGGTCGAGAAAGGCGTACAATCCGGCGAGAGCAATTACTGCTCCGATGATCAAACCGGGCAGCCACTCTCGGTAAGAATAACCGATATACGCCCCAAGCAGGAACAAGACCGCTCCGACGATTCTCATTGGGTCGTCCAAGGTGAAGTTGAAACCTTGGACTGCTTGGGTGAGCTGGCTAAGCTCTGGAAATTCTGGCATGATTTGCCTCCTTAAAAGTGATGGTGGTGGAAATCCGAAAAGCTGACCTCCAATCCAAAGACCTTTTTGATCTTCAGGTTGGAAATCAGCTCCAGCTCCGGATACTCGGAGAGACTTTTTTATAAAAAAAATCTTTTCCTTTCCCGGGAGGAGTTTCGGATATATAGCCCCGAACCCTTGTCAAAGAGCGGCGGGAGATTTCTTCTCCAAAGCCAAATTTCGAAGTGAAATCGTACCGGCCACAAAAAATCGCCTCATGAAAGAGTCATCCTCCGCATTTAGCGATTAAGTCCTATAGTATACACTGGAAAAAGAAAAAGTCAAGAAGGGAAGGAAGTGTTTTGGCCGTTTACTTGATATGTGCTGGTACGATAAGAACTCCGCCGCCGATACCAATAAGTCCGCTTACGACACCTGTAAAAAGTCCCAGTAGAACGAGCAGAAATACCATTCTACCATTCAGTATACATTATTTTGTCTGTGAAAGACATCACAATTTCACGTATGAAAAGAAGACAAGAGTTCGGAGGAAATTATTTTTGTCGCTTCAGTTGAGCAGCGTAGGTGACTTGGTAGAAGTATTTCTCCCATTCTTCTTTTGACGAGATGTAATTTCCAAATCCGAAGTAGAAATCAATAAGAAGCTCTCTTACTCGACAGAGCTCTCTCAGCTGAGAGACCGTTCTATCAGTATTTCGAGTCAGGTCGATAAGTTCTAGGGCTCTTTCCAGAGCTTTGTCGGCGATTGCTTTGTTTCTCTCTTTCCAATTCACGGCTCGAATGACTTCGCTCCCAATATGTGCCATCTGTTCTAGGAAAGATAACTGTTTCCAGTCTCCAGATGCAAGTTTTTTGTGGTAGATAGTCATCTTTTGATACGTTTATTGACAATAAAAACAATTTTTTCCCGAATTGCAGGATTGTTAACTCCTCGAGAAATATTGCCTGAAGCTGGACGGAGGTTAATCATGGAGTCAAATTCTATCCACTCAGACTCGGGAAGGTCAGGATAGAGGTTAATTCCCCATAAGTGCTCTTGATGTGAGCCTTGGGAAAGAAGATATGCCTCTTCATCGGCATGGAGCTCACTATCGACCACAAGGATTTCCTTCTCAATATCAACCACAACCTTCACAAGAGTTCCAAAGGAGGCTTTCGCCATTTTCTTGAGCTCAGAAAGAGCGAGTGCACTGTCGACTACTACCTTCATGGAGTGATTATATCATTAGAATGACTTCTCAGTGTTCTTTAGAAATTATCTTCCTATAGTAATAGTAATTATACATATCAGATAGTTTTGAATATAAACTGGGGACTTGACAAACACTTTTCTGTGTGCTATATTTTTCGCACTGAATTAAGTCCTATAGCATAAATACTTAGGCTTCTTCAGAAAGCGGAAGGGCTATAGTCCTGAGCGAAGTCGAAAGGCACGTTTACATACAGGAAAATAAAGGAAAGGCAGAAAAAGTAAGAAGGAAGCAGCTTTGGAAAGGCAGCGATGCACTTCTTTTTTTCGTGCCTAAAAATTGAGGCTGCCGAGACCCGGATGGAAGACATTTTAACCAAAATGCCTTTCCACTTCCATCCGGATCCTGACAGCCACGATAAGTATAGCACTTTCACAAGTGAAGGGAAGAGAAGAGCCTGTTTAAGAGGCTCTACAAGTAGTAGGGAAGCCTGGAGCTTCACGAAGTTGAGGCTAAAGGAGGAAGTTTGCTTCCTCTGGCGGCTTTAATGGACGAATCTCCTCACATTCCCTACTACGTACGTCCCGACTAAGTCGGGATGGAACAGAAAATTTCGGTTTTTGTCTAATTGATGAAGTGTAATAGTAAAGAGTCTTCTTCCTACTCCTTTGGATCAGCCTGAATGCTTAAAGCATCTGCACCTCTAATCCGCTTTGCGTTGCAAATCGGAAAGAGTATGCAGAACTACGCGGCGACAAGGGTACGAGGCTAGTTTCGAGCGCCTGCCTATTTAAGGCCTCACACTCGTACTCTTCTTGCCACGTAGTCCAGGCAAAAAATTTCGATTCGATTCGAAAGGAGGTGCATATCGACAAGATAAATTAAACGTATCTTATCGATCGGTTCGTACAAACACAATTCACAGGCAAGGCCTAAAAACCTTAGCCTTCGGAGGACACTCAAAATGTTGCAAAACATTCGTATGCTCGTGTTCGCGTTGTTCGTCGCTTTGTTCGCGCTCGTCGCCTCGGTTGGCATCGCGTTCGCTGGAGAGCCGGTGGAGCTGACGAAAGTCGTCGGTCTTCAGAGCGAGGTCACGCTCGAAGCCGGACAGGCGGTGAAATTTTCACTTCCCGCAGGGGTGTGGAAAGTAAGTGTCACCGAGACTGATCCTGCGACGACCAAGCTTGCGTTCGGGTCGGAAAGCAATGCCGCCTATGCGGTCTACGAAGACGGCTTACCCGATCCGCTGGCTGAAGGTTCGACAACGAACGGCACCAAGTGGGTTCAGAATGTGGGTATCTCGGATCAGTCTGCACCAATCGAATTACGGTACAAGGTGAACGGAAAAGTCACGGTGCAGATCGTTCCTGATGTCGCGACGACGCTCATTCTCGAGGTCGTGCCCGGCGAAGCCCCGCAACAGCCCAAGCCCATCGGACCGGCGCAGCTCGCGATCCGCGAATTCAAGCTCGAAAAAGACGTCGCGTTCGCGCTGCCCTTTGCGATTCAAGGCGGAAAAGAAGTTATCGGTCTCTCGGTGGAATCAGGCGTTGCCTATTCCATTACCGCCAAATCCGGCGCGCAGTTTGAGATTGAATTGAATCGCACGCCCCTCATGCGGGAAAAGGTTGATAATCTTTACCACGTCGTGCTTGACCGCTCGGACGCCGACAATGGCAAGATGATGAGTCTGGAGACCCAGAATTACGGACAGCTCGTCTATCTCGTCATTACGCCCGACGCGGACACCATTCTCAAGGTCTACACGCCCAAGCCCACGGCAAGCGCTAACGGCGCACTCGCCGAAACCGGCACCTTTGACGGCGAAAACGTCAACTGGGGAGACTAACACTCTCGGCGCGCGCACTTTCGGAAAGAAAAGCCTCAGCTCGTGGAGCTGAATCTCAGATGAGCTGAGGCTCACAACAAAATAAAATCAGGAGGAGGGGATACCCTATTTTACAAAATCGTCGGGCCACAAGCCTAACGATGTGGGAAATCCCCTCTCCTCGGACAAAACCGAAACCCTGTTCAAAAAACACGACAATAACGCAGAGATGCTTTGTATCTCGTGGCAGTTTTTGTCATTGTTTTTTTTCGTAGTAGGGTTTTGTTCTAAGCTTTCTAAAATAGAAGGTTGAGAGCAAAACACATTCGACTCGCTTCGCTCGCTCAGTGCAGGCAGTGAACAGATAACAGAAATGATTGATACAAATTTCAATTCATGAGATTATTAAAGTAGGTTACCTGCCCAAAGATAGAGAAGCCGGACAGGCTTCTTTTCTGTAATATGAACACAGAATACGCACGAACAGCATCTTTTCATGCCCCAGGAGATGTACTTCTTCAGGGCTTTGGCCAACTCAATGCAGGCTATGAGCGTTCAGTTGCCGATGCCCGTAGGGCCCTTTCTTCTCTCTTTCATTCTCCGAAAGAACTTTCAGTAGGATCACCGGAATTTACCCAAGAAATGGCTCAAACTGCCCAAACAGCAGTGAATAGGAGCCGTATTCGTGAGGTAGCTTCGCTTGCTGGTCACATTGCAACAAGAACCGGAGAACAAGTTGTTCATACTCTTCAAAAAGAAGTAGAATTAGCTCGAGAGAATCCACGGTTAGCGGCCACAAAATATGGCAAATGGATTACAACTACGGGTCTTGCAGCGGGAGCTGGATTTGCAGCAAGAGCAGCAACCCAGACTGAACTTGGACTTAAGGTAGTAAGTATTGCTGGTGGTATTGGAGCAGTGACAAGTCCTGCAGCGCTTGCAGCAGTTGCAGCTGGTGCAGGGACAGCCAGAGCAGTTCGCGAAACCATTCAGTTTGCCCAAAAAAGACCAAGAGGCTATTACCAAGAGCGAGTGGGGAAACATCGGGAGGCACGAAGTAGAGAAAAGCCCCTTTCTGCTACAGCTTCAGGAAGAGAGAAAGTCTTCCATGGAGTAAAACACCTAGCAGGGTCAATAGCTCATGGTGGTGAGGAGAAAGTTGTTGAGTTTGCCTACCAAACAGGTATTCGAGACAGAGTTTTGGATCAGGCGCGGACTCATACTCTTTCCTCTCCAGAACAACTCGATCGAGAGTATTTAGCTTCCGCAAGGCAAAAGCTCCGCTCTAAAGCTCCAGAAGCTCTTGTTGTCCGTACGGCTCAGAAGGAACTCATTCGAGATATCCGCCACCTTCGGGAAGCAACTATTACAGCTGTCGATCAACAGGACCGGGAAACTGCCTACAAGCTGTTGAAGCAGTCTCTGAGAGTTTTGAAAGGTGTTGGTGACTTTGAAGAAGAGTGGCAAAAATCACGAAGAAGCGTCCGAGGAGGATTTTTTCGAGATACAGCACGAGAAGGGGCTATTTCTGCAGTTGGGGTTGGACTTATCGGGGCAGGAAAGGGTGTTGCAGCATTTGCGGCAGGAGCTGGTCTTTTTGACGTTGGGAAAAAGGTAGTTGAAGTAGCAGGGCATGTCAAGGATGTTGTTGCCAATGTTGCTCAAACTGTCCTAAATGCTCCTCAGATAGTCCAAGATAGCAAAGTTGTCACCAATGTTGCCGGAGTCACAATTGTTAATGATACTCTTCCACCTAAACCTCCTCAACTTCCAAAAGACTCACATGGAATTATTCCTCATGGTGATCATAATGGGGATGATATTCCAAAACCTCAAGCTGATACTGAACCTAATCCAGCGCGAGATGCCAAGGTTCAAGCCTTCATGAAGGCTCAAAGAGTAAATGAAAATGTAGTCGAACCGGAAATCAAATATGATCCTTTGGCAAGTGGCAACAGTGGGTCTTCTGTAGTAGATACGGGAAAACCTGTTGCACTTGGAGAGTCAACATACAATGTTTTATCAACTAGCAAAAATATTTCTACCCCATCAGGATATACAACATCTGTTGCAGAACAGTCACTCCTCAATCCGAACCCAACACAGGGAGTTAACGCACATGTTAATGTGGCATCAGCAGGAAATCAAAATCCGCTTGGAGGACAGACAGTTACCGAAGCTGTCGATCAAGCCCAAATGAAAGAGCAGATGGCAGAGGTAAAAGCAAATCTTGCAGCTAGGAATTTGCAACCAAATATTGTTACAGAAAATGCACCATTGAGTGCCCCTCAATCTGTTGCAGCCTCAGCTTTCAAAACTCTCACCGTAGAGAAGGGAAGTAGCGTTACAAAAGCAATGATCGATGCCGGATTATTTACCCAAGATTTTTACTCAGAAGCAGGAAGCGCAAAACCGGTCCTTGATAGTTTCCTTGATACATTTATTGCTCGTGGGAAAATTTCCCTTTCCGATGCTCAGAAATTGCGTGAACTTGTCAATAGTCCGGAATGGTCGGATAAATCTTTTGGAAAGTTTTATGCTGCTAACAAAGGCCTTATTGAGGGCAGTATAAGTATCAGTCCGGGAGATGCCGTAACGGTCCGAACCGATATCATGGTGAAACCAATTGATATTCATCAATTAGAGCGCTTAGCAGATCTTGAGAGAAGAACCGGTGAAGATCTTGGATATATCAAAAAATTACAAGATATGCGTGGGCAAGAGTCTCCCCCAGAGGTTCCACCAAATGCCCCTCCGGCAGATGGACCTGTTAAAGTTCTGGTATTCAATAAAGAAACAGGGATGTATGAGGAAGTTGCCGTTGATCCTGCCCAGAAACTAGGTACTGATGAACTTATTACAACTGATAGCGGTACATTTCAATTCAATAAGAAGACTGGAATGATGGAATTGGTGAAAAAGCCTGTTGCTCCTCCTCCACCCCCTGTTACTGAGGAATCTTCACCTGTTGAGCCGGAAAGTGAGGGAGGAACAAGTCAAGAGGGAGAAGGAAATCAAGAAGCAAATACTCTTCCAGAAGGGAAGAAGAAAGATGATGTTTTTGAGGCTACAGATAAAAGTAGTCAAGCCCCAGAAGTTGAAGAAGAGGCTGAACTTAAACCAGATGAGGTTGTAAACAATAATAATACCAGCGGATCGAAATTTGTCTTCAACAAGGAAACTGGGATGGCTGAACTTGTAAAGACAGAACCAGACCTTCCAAGTGGTCCACAGGGAGAAAGTGAATCCGATATCCGTTTCAATAAGGAAACAGGAATGCCTGAATATACCCGTCCGGCCAGTTCAGTTGTCTCCAAACCAGCACAAGTAGTCCAGATTCCAATTGGACCAAACGGTGAACCTTTAGCAAACGGAGAAAACGCAAGCGTTGTTCAGGTGCCAATTGAAGTTGGAAAGGCTCAAAATCTTACTACAACACAGGATTGGGAAAGAATTATTGAGTCCCAAAAAATCCCCAAGGCAACGGCAGACAACATGCTGGCACAATTTGGATTTTATCCTGACAAGACAACAACTTTGACAAGTAACCATCCAGAGATATTTGGTCCAGGGTCAAGATTGGATAAAGTAATTTATGATCCAAAGGTGGAAATTCATGAACCTCCTCACTACGCAGCAACCTATCAAGTAAATGTTCATGGGGGTATTATCATGTGGCCTCATTCGGGACTGTGGGCAGGAAGAGGAGAGCCTATGGAAGGGATACGTGAATGGTTAGAAGGAGGCATCAGCAGGCGGCCACTGACCGAGGCTCAGATTACGAAAAAAATGAGCGATCTTGAGGATATGGAGCTAATTTTATATACCGACGATGGACATGCGATTCAATTAGTTGATATCAATCTTATAAGTCACGATGAAGTAAAAGCAGGTATTATAAGGGGATATCCTCCTCAGTTTCTTGGAGGAGGATCAAATACGATTACGACAACGTTTTGTGGAAGAAGCGCAAGTGATGCGATAAAATTACTCGATGGAATAAACTTTCCCGATGACCTTGCTGATGAATATGAAGTTCTCCATGATCCCAATGCCACAGAATCACAGGTAAAGGCGGCGTTAAAAACTTTAACTAATTGGTTAGCAAAAAATGATCCTAAAACGTATGATACATACCGCTGGATGTATGACGGGTATGGGAAAGACTGGAATACAATTAGGAGCAATTATGCTGATTTTTATCAACAAAAGCGATATGAAACAGTCTGGAAAATACTCTATTAAATAATAAATCTTCCTAAGAGGTTACTCTTTCTTTCTTCGTTATAACCCCATTTCTTTCATAACAATTCTCAAGGATTTCTTGTGCTTGCCGTATAATTTCATCCTCTGGTTGATCCCCTGGGAAAATAGATGCACCCATTTCTTTTCCTTTCCTGTTGAATTGAAATGAATGAGGAATTCCATCTTCTGTTTGCGTGTAGGTAATTTTGAATGGATTAGTAAATACGGATTCGTTATATCCCAGCTCTTGGGCCACCATTACGAACCCTTGTTTTACCCCATTCCAGTAATTTTTTCCGCGCAATTCACCTTTTCCCCGACTATTCCCATTAGGTGGTTTTTCTGCAGCTCTGAGAGTGGCAAGAGCTTGCACCCGAAGAGCAAATGCGGAAAGGATTGCCGCTTGAGAGTATTGGGAAATATCCGGCGCAGTTTTTACAACATCATCAAGAAACATTTCCAATTCAAGATCAAGATTGCCAATTCCAAGGGTATGTGCTTCCTTGCCGATAACATTTGTAACAGGTAAGCTATCGGCAAGTCCTCTATGACGGTTTGGAAGTCCAAGAAGTTTTTGTACTTCTCTTGCCGTATCAAGAATTTTATCCATATCGAAAGAGTCCTCTTTTTCATGTCTCCTATGAGTTTTGGTTAAGCCTTGCAGTTCCATATCACATGTGCCGGTGACAAGGGTTTTTCGTGAACGTTCATCTTTTTGGCCAAGTCTCGGATCATCTTCCGCAACGAATATTTCTTTTCCGGTTGATACTTCTTTCGCTTGGGCTAAGCCTATACTTTCTGCAAGTTTGACGATGATCCACTTCCGAAGTGGTGCGGCAATAGGGTCAGTATCGGAGTATCGGACTGAATCGAGTCTTTGTTGAAGAAGGGTTGCAATTTCTCCTCGGGCAAGTTTGGGAATTTGTGAAAGCTTGATATTCTTCTTCAGATCTTTACCCGTTTTTACCCAAAATTCTTTCTCATCGATTGTTCCTTCTCCAAGAAGATCAGTAATGATTGTCCCACTTTGTGATTCTCTTCCGCGCCGTTGCAAAAGGTCAGATATAAGTTGATCAAAGATCTGTCTTGCGCGTTTGGTATCATAGTGCACCCTTCCCAATATTTCCTCAAGTTCAGAAGTACTTTCATCGCGGACTTCACGAAATACTCTTGCAAATCTATCTATTGGTACAAGTTCAGTTTCAAAACGAGTCAGTCTATTATGCTCATCAGCTTCTGCAGTAACAATTGATCTGTTTTGACGCTCATTCATAAGTACCTCACCGTTCCAGGCAACAGTTCCTATGGAGAACCACTCAAAAAGATCAACAGCAAGATAGTCTTGGTTTAATGAGAGCATATCAGCAAGGGCTTGGGCTTTTTCTGCTGTCACGATTGCTTCTTCACCCTTCAGTTGGACCTTTTCAATCAGTGCTTTTTCAACGGTCCGGAAGGAAAATGTGCTATTGAGAGTTTCCTCATCTCTTTCTAGACCAACAACAAGGGTTTTTCCCGATCTATCAAGCTCAGAAACTGCTCCATAGATTTTTCCTAATGCGTAATAGGTATCGAGAAGCACTTTTTCATCTGTTTGAGTGCCAAATGGTATTTCTTTTCCGATGATTGACTCAAAAGATGTTTGAATCATCCATAATGCTTCATCTTCTTTTAGATTTTCCAAATTAACCCCCTCTTTTTCAAGCTCACGATCAAGAGGGTTTTTTGCGCCATCAAGATCTTCAGCCAATCCTCCGTTCATTTCGCTCATAAATCCTCGAGCGTATTTTTCACCCATGGAAAACATGTCTGTTAGTTGCGGTTTTTGTGTTACGAACTCTTTTGCAGCTTGTGCCTCGGGGGGGATCTGAATTGTTTCCATAACTCCATCATAATAGGATTCGCCCGTCCAATACAAGCCATGCAATCCGATCTTTTCTTCCCCCTTGTCCTTTGGGATTTGATCTAGTATGATAGGATTCTTCAGCGTTTGTATGCAGTACAACAAGCAGACTTTACCCAATAATCTCAGGCTAGTAACGATTCCTGTACCAGGCGTTGCTTCGGTTACTGTTCTTCTCATGGTGGGGGCAGGATCTCGGTATGAAGAGAAAAATATCAACGGCATCTCCCATTTCCTGGAACACATGGCCTTTAAAGGCACACAGAATCGGCCATCTGCTCTTGCTATTTCATCACTAATTGATGGTATTGGCGGAGAATTCAACGCTTTTACCTCCAAAGACCATACAGGCTATTACATTAAAGCTGCCAGCCAGCACCTTCCTCTCCAGCTTGACGTTCTCTCTGATATGCTTCTCCACTCGAAATTTGACGCGAACGAAATCGAGAAAGAGAGGGGAGTCATTATTGAAGAAATCAACATGTACGAGGATACTCCAATGCGCAAGGTAGGTGACCTTTATGAAAATCTTCTCTATGGGGATACCAAGCTTGGAAGAGATATCTCTGGTCGAAAAGAGGTAATCAAAAGTGTCAAAAGAGAAGATTTCATACAATATATTGATCGATTCTATGGCCCTGCCAATACCATTGTTGCTATTGCTGGTGGTGTTGGGGCTGGAACCAAATGGAGTCAGGAAAAAATTCTTGAACTTGTAGAACAGTTTTTAGGTCGATGGAAAACGAAAAAAGTTCAACAGCCGGAAAAAGTTACTGATAAGCAAGATGAACCACAAGTACTAGTTAAATATAAGGATACACAACAAGCACATTTGTGTTTGGGCTTTCGGTCATACTATTTGACACACCCTAGCAGATACAAACTTGGAGTGCTAACTGCAATACTTGGAGGCGGGATGTCATCTCGACTTTTTATTGAAGTTCGAGAGCGAAGAGGACTGGCATACTATGTACGTTCATCCAACGAGCAGTACGTTGATGTTGGTAATTTTGTCACCCAAGCAGGAGTTGATGTTGCACGGATTGACGATGCGATAAAAGTAATGCTTGAGGAATTTGCCAAAGTCAGACTTAATAGTATTACCAATGAGGAATTGGTCAAGGCAAAAGAATATCTCAAAGGACGATTTGTTTTGGAACTTGAGGATAGCAGAAATGTGGCAGCATTATTTTCTTCAGAGGAACTTTTGGAAGAAGATATAAAGACTCCCCAGGATATTATGAAAGAGATCGATAGTGTTACTCTTTCCGATGTAACGAGGGTTGCCAATGATATTTTCAAACATGATACACTGAATTTAGCCGTTATTGGACCGTATAAAGAAGAGGAACGGTTTAGAAAATTATTAAAGTTTGAATAATGGAACGCACAGTTATTCTTATTAAACCAGATGCAGTGCTGGGTTCAGTAGTTGGAGAAATAATAACGAGACTTGAAAAACAGGGATTTCGCATTGTCGCAGCAAAATTTCTACGACTCCCCGATGATATTGTTGCCAAATGGTATGAGCATCACAGAAATAAACCATACTTTCCTTCAATCAAAGCATACATGACCTCAACTCCTATTTTTGCCATGCTCTGGCAAGGAGACAATATTATTGCCAAAGTCCGGGAAATCTGTGGTCCAACAGATAGTCGAAAGGCATCAAAAGGAACAATCAGGGGGGATTTTGGAACAGATATTCAAGCAAACGCCATCCATGCTTCCGAAAATAGTGAAGCTGCCGGACGAGAAACAGATCTTATGTTTAATCCCTCTGAGATCCACGAGTATTGATAGCATTCTTTGTCATTTCAAAAATACTTTCAATTGGTGGGCAGAGCATTCCATCTTTTAATGCTTTAGGATAATGGTTGATTAGAAATTCTACATTTGCCTGGGCGACAGATTCCCCGAGTTCATCGGTAATGGCATGTGCCTTTCTTGTAAGTACCGCAAGTCCCGCTGCCGGGAACCCAAAGAGATTATTCAGTTGTCCAATAGGGAAATTAGGAACATGAAACGGGCTCCCAGTTGTTAAAACTACCAGTGAATTGGCTGCTTTTTTCACTCTTAGGACGGCTTGAGCCAAAATTTTTCTTTGCTCATCTGGCGATGATTTTTGAAAGAGGTGGGACTCTTTTTTTGTAAGAATTTCAGTTAAGTATGTGGGATTTGATCCGCTGTCAATAAAAATGTCAGAGTGAGGATTATGCATGTTAACAACGGTTCTTGCCGTACGAATAACTTTTTCATTAAATTGTCCAGGATGTCCCGTCAGGCCAATAAGAAATATTGTTCCATTTCTACCAAGAAAGTGTTGGCCATAAAAATCGATACATTTCTCCAAGGAAATTATTTGGCCACGCGCATTTAATCTCTCTAGAATCCGTTTTTCTCTCAAAAGAAGATCCTTTTGGAACGGTTTGAACTCTTGCTTTTGGCCTTCTTTTATTTTTGATGTCCTTCCTTTATACAAAAGTCCATGACTATCGGTAAGAATAATTTGTCTATTAATTAACCGAATGGCTTGAACCTTTGATATTCCACTGTGGAGATACATCTTCAGAAGCATTTTTTTGAAAAAGATCCCTCCACCAATTGCCGCCGCTCCACCTCCATGGAAAAAAAAGAGTGAATCTCGAAAAAGCAAAGTTCCTTCTTTTCTAGCATGAACTGATTCACTACGAAGCAGGAACTTAATTTTTCTTATGTCGTGGGCTTTGAGGTTTAATTTTGAACTTTGCACTTTAAACTTTGAACTTGTAATGATACTTCTTCCCTTGGCAGCAAGCTTTGCCATCCACAAAATCCAGGCAGTTCCTTCAATATCATCATTAAAAAGAGGTACATGGAGAATTTTCCGTGCTTTTTTCAGAATTCGAAAAGCAGAAATCCCATCGAAATCCTCAAACTGGATAAGAGAAATTCTAGTACTTTGGAGTATTTTGAGAATAGCAAAAACATACTGGTCATGTTGCCTCGAGTCTGTAATTTCGGATACATCAATTGCAAGGGCTAGCATTTTCCAGATTTTTCCCTCAGTTGCCATTTCGTAACAGTCGCACTTACCCCGTGTTATCCACTCACCACCATCTGGAACTTCGCCAAAACCTAATACCCGTTTTTTATTTGTAACAACAGCACCCCATCCTGATAAGAGATTCTTGCCTTGCGTGGGCCTTCGGTTGACTCCGCGAAGATTTTCTATTTGAGAAACTTTTTCCTCTAGAAGTGTAAAAAGTTTCTTGCGAAAGAGATTTTTGTTTTCCCTATAAAGGGTGGAAAGTCTTGGCTCAAGAGAGAGAGGTTGGAGGGCTGGTGGAAGATCAAGTTTCTCTCTTTTCTTTTTCCCAAGAAGGATGATCTCACCAATACCAGGAGTATAGAAAATTTCAAATGGATTTTTGCCTTGTTTCAGAAGCTTTTTTCCCCAGGAAATCCACTTTTGAGGATTTTTTTGGTGAAGAGAAAGTTGAGTAAGATAGGAGCGGTTCATCATATGGTTATTATATACTTCTTAATTATTACTGTTACAATAGCAAAAGTATGGCAACTCTTTTTGCTTTTCTTGCCCTTATCGGGTGGGGGACAGGGGATATTTTCGTAACAATTGCATCGAGAAAGATTGGGAATGTCCATGCCTACTTTTGGGGATTTCTATTGGCCCTGATATTAACAACTCTCTATATTCCTTTTGCAGGAGAATTTCCTGAAATAGGTATGTTTATCGTGGCATTTCTTATCAATATTATTCATAGTCTTGGAAATATTTCCTATTTCCGGGCACTTGAGGTTGGGAATGCCTCAATTGTAGGAACGATTTCCGGCGGAGGATTTCCAGTGGTAGCAGTGCTTATGTCGATCTTCTTTTTTGGAGAGACGCCTTCACTTCTCCAACTTGTAGCGATCTTTCTTGTCGTTTCTGGTATTGTGCTTTCCTCATTGGATATATCTCTTCTTAAGGAAAAAGGTCTAAAAGGAGCAATCAGTAATTCCGGAGTTCCCTATGCCATTGGCGGAATGTTGGGATGGGGGATTAGCTTGTCTCTTATAAGAATTCCGGTTGAGACAATCGGCTGGTTTTGGTCACTATACCCGATTTATCTTATTGCCCTAATTCTTCCTATATTTAAAAGAGTCAGGAAAAATATCTTTAAAGTTTTCCGTGCCAGTTCGATAGTTACAGTGATTGTTCTGTACACTCTTCTGGTTACCATGGCAGATTTTGCCTACAATATTGGGATTCTTTCTGGATATACATCAACAGTTGCTCCTATTGCAGGGGCATTTCCAGTTCTTTTTGTTGTTCTTTCAAGGTTTGTGTTCCATGAACGGTTAAATCCGCAGCAAAAAATTGGAATTACAAGTAGTCTAGTAGGGGTTGTTTTAATTAGTCTTACTTGATAAATCTCTACTGCACTAATTTGTTTTCTTTCAAGATCGGGACAATCTTTTCTAAAGGGAGTCCAATAACATTGGAAAGAGACCCCTCAGTTTTGATGACAAAATCCTGTGGAGAAGCAAATAAAGCGTATCCACCTGCGTATTGTGTATAGTCTGTTATCGAAAGATAGTGTCTGATATCATTATCAGATAGCTTTCGGAATGTCACAAACGTTTTCTCATAGGTTTCCCACGCTTTATCTCGTGTAACAGCATAGATAGCTGTAATAAATTCATGGGTGGTTCCAGAAAGTTTTTGCAATATTCTTTTGGCATCGTCATGATTTTTTGGCTTTCCAATAAGCTCATTTCCTACAATTGCTCCAGAGTCTGCGGAAAGAATCAAATACGATGTAGAATCAATTCTCTTTGCAATATCTTCTCCTTTTTTCTTTGCTCGAAGTTGAAGTGTTTCAAGAGGGGTTTTCCCCATAATTTCCTCTTCATTGATGATAGAGGGAATGGCTTTAAAAGGGATTTTAAAAAGAGAAAGGAGTTTTTTCCTTCCCTCTGATGCAGACGCAAGGATGAGTTTCATAGGATGAACTATCGATCAGTCGCAATTACTGAACGCCGCTCGAACCTTTTTTGAACAAAATCCCGACGGATTGCCGCGCTTCGCGCGGCAGGAACGAAACCTGACGCTCGGGCGGGCAAAAAGAAAGGGGGTTGGGGGGAATGAATTTTTGCCCGCCCTCGCTTTCCGCCGCCGCCGAATTTCGTGCCAGTAAAACTGGTGCGCCGCATTGAATTTTATCCTGCCTTTTCTCCTTCCACAAACTCATTATCAATATCATCAAAGAGCTTATCCAACTCTTGATGTTTGTTCTTATATCTTTCAATTGCGGCAATTTCCATTTCTTTTACTCTCGTTTCTAATTTTTGCAAAAACTCTTGGTCAACAACATTTCCTTCCGCATCAATTTGCTCTAGTGTAAGTGCTTGCCACAAATTCAGGCGAATACCGGAATATGAAACTCGTGTGTCTGTGCCGTGAATATCAAGCATTGATTGTATTGGCTCATTTATTCTCGTAATTAAATCTTGCGGCGAGGGATCAATTCCTTCTTCTTCAAATTCTCGTCGCGTAAATGTAATATTTCTTTTTATACTATCCAACTGTCCCTGATAATCTTTCTGAGTCTGCGCCTGAATTTGTGCGACTGCCGGTTCAATAACGAGCTGGTCTAAGTATTGATGAGTTTTTGCGCGGTCTAGAACATATTGCCTAGCAAGTAATTCGGCATCATGTCCTTCTGGTCGAGGCGTGCTTTCTCTAGACATATACTTATCCAAAAATAGAAGCTCTAGTTGTGGCACACGAGCGGACACGCCGCCGAAATCAACAATCTCTGCCGTTTCGTGTAAAAGTGTTGGTGGGATATTTTTTAATCCCTTTGTTTTAGTAACGGGAAAATATTCTTGATTCCCAAAAACCCTTACGAACGATTCCATATATACGGGTTTACCACCTAAATTTGAGCCGTTTTCTCCCGCTTCATAATCAACACCATATAATTCAAAATCGCTGTGTGATCTATAAGAAAATTCAATAGGACGTTTTGTCCTGCTCGCAATATTTCCCCGCAATGCAACTTCAACACCTGTGCCTTTTCCAAGAAGGTAGTTTGTTTTTTCGCCCTCCTGCTGTCGCCACAGAGAAATAGCGAGCAAAACTTTTTCGTAAAATGCTTTTCCCGTTGGCATATCAATTCCACCATCACCTGTTTGGTCGTGCCATTCGCGCAACTTTTCTAGCTGCTCTTCGGTCGGCTCTTTTGTAATAAGACCGTCATTTTCCACGGCGAGCCCAAGAGAACGAAAAAAGTTTTGCGCTTCTTTTACTTCTTCAACATCCTTGCGAGGTTTTTCTTGTTGAGCTTCTGGCTGTGGTTGAAGCTCCGCGGGATTTATTGATGGTTTTTCAAAGTTGTCCATAGTTTTATTCTATTAAATCTTTTGGACTTATTCCAATAGCTTTAGCCATTTTTTGAACTGTTAGCAGAGATGGGTTCCGCATACCCCGTTCTAGTGGGCCAAAGGGAGCAAAAATCTTGTTGTGTGCGCATGGGCGGGAGGGGCAAACACAACTCCTCTTTTTTCTGCGGTGTATTTCGCAAAGCGAAATATGAAATTCGGCGGCGGCGGAAAGCGAGGGCGGGCAATCCTCTCGTCCTGAAAAATCGTTAAGTTTTGATTGGTCGGGGTGGGCGGACTTGAACCGCCGGCCTCATCGTCCCGAACGATGCGCGCTAGCCAACTGCGCTACACCCCGATTTCTTCCTATTGTACCTTCGTAAGTGGTAAAATACAATCAAATTGAAGTTATTTGCCCCTATAGCTTAATTGGATAGAGCACCCCGGTCCTAACGGGGCGATTCCCAGTCCGAGTCTGGGTAGGGGCGCACGTTATTTTGGAAGAAGTTCCTATGAAACTTAGCCGTCACCAAATCCAGTTTCTTATCCTGCGAACCCTTGGGAATTTCTTTCTCCTTTTTTCCCTCTGGGGCATGGCAATGACCTTTGGTCCGGCTTTCTATCTGGAATTTCTCTACCGCATCAATCTTGCAAGAAATGTTCGTTATGTTGTTGAGTATCCAACCCAAACAGTTCCAGTTACAGAAATTACGCCTTCACCTTCCCTTGAATCTCTTGTGACTCCAACCCCTTCTGGAAAACCAACATTTTTTGGAAATATTACCGGTGGGAATAAAACCGAGGTTCTGTCACCAGTCTCTGCGCAGTTTGGTATCATCATACCCAAAATTGGCGCAAACGCTCCGATTTTCCCAAATGTTGATGCTGGGAATCCCGATGAATACCTTTCCACATTGGAAAAGGGCGTTGCCCACGCCGCAGGTACTGTATTTCCGGGAATATCAGGAAACATCTATCTTTTCGCCCACTCAACCGATGCATTTTGGAATGTGGGAAGATACAATGCTATTTTTTATCTCCTGAAAGAACTGGAAAACGGCGATGAAGTCGATGTGTTTTATAAAGGAAACAGACACATCTATCGGGTAGTCAATAAACTGATTGTTGATCCCTCCGAAGTCCACTATTTAACCGTTCCAACGACTCATGAGCAATTAACGCTGCAAACGTGTTGGCCACCCGGGACGACACTTAAGCGGCTTATCGTTTTTGCTCGTCCGGAAGGGGACGTATTGAAATAGATTCCAATTAGCGAAGATCAATCTCGTACAGAGTGGGGAATGGGCTAGATTTGGTAAGTCTTGTTAAAATAACAAGCTTCCCTCCGCTACTCCACGGGAAGACATAACCATTTTCAAACGATCCTTGAAATACTGCCCGTTTATTCAGGCCGTCATAGTCAATGATAGATATAGTATCTTTTTCTATCATTACGATATGTTTTGAATCAGTATACCAAAAAAGTGACGAGGGATTTGGAAATGATTTCCCGTCAGTTAAAGCAAAATTCTTTTCTTCCTTCACATCGTAGATATAGTAATTTTTTGGCGTAAGAGTTCGAGTTTCTTCGGTTGAATTACTTCCGATAAGGGGCGGATCAATTACTCTCTCAATCGTTGCCGATCCCGTTGCCTGGTAGAAGATCTTGGTTTCATCAGGAGAAAAGTGGATTGTGGAAGCTCCATTTTTTAAAGTCTGTGCAACCGTGATCGGTATGCCTGTAAGAAGGATATCTTCTTGTTCTTTCCTCATCGTTTCCCATTGGGAAATGATAGTCGGATAGATTCTTCCAACTTCAACAGGGATACTTCCTCCATCGAGACTAATTTGGAGAGCGGAGATAACTGTTTCTTTTTGCCCGGAAAGTTTTTTTACCAGGAAAAGCAACTGTTTTTCATCCGGTGACCAGAGAATTTCCCCTCCACTTAGATCTAAACCTTCTGGTGAGAGGTACACCTGTCGAGGTTGAGGATTCCCTCCTAGTGCACTATTTCGAAGATCCATAATCCAAACACCGCGTCTGGGAGGCAAGTTGGCGGAAGAAGTAGATTCTTCTTCAGGGACGATATACGCAAGACGTGTTGTGCTTGGGGAAAGAGTTGGCGAAGTGACACCGGTAACCGTCAAAGCTCGAAGTGACGGACTCGTGGGAAGTAAGAGAGCGTCGACTTTGGTTACTACCTCTCCCTGAATTTTGACTCTTTTGTTCCACGATTGGTATCCTGTTTTTTCAACTTTCACATCATACCAGTTTGGGTCCAGACTCAGAGAGGCGTTACTTGCCGAAAGTAATTTTCCATCAACGAGAATTGATGCGCCCTCAGGGTATGATGCGACAGAGAGGATTCCTGTTGGAGAGATAGTTTTTTGTTTGAAGTCAAAGCGATACCCACGTCCGTAGGAAATGACACCAGCAGTCACAAGGCAAAGACCAGTTACAACGAGGATTGAGTAGAGAATCCGTTTCACCATGGAGTGATTGTAATTATACCACGGGAAAGGTAGAATAAGCACAAACTCACGGTAAATTTTCATTAAATTATATAGTAAGTAGATAGTATGATATAGATAAAAGGACTGAATATGCTTTTCAAACGACTTGGTATAGATTTAGGAACAGCCAATTCACTCGTGTATCTTACCGGAGAAGGCGTTGTTCTTAACGAACCCACCGTTGTTGCGGTCGCTATCGAGGATAATCGTGTTGTTGCTGTCGGAAATGAAGCCAAAGAAATGCTTGGCCGAACTCCAGGAAATATTGTTGCATCACGTCCTCTTCGAGATGGAGTGATTGCAGATTATGAAGTGACGGAGGCAATGCTTCGATACTTCATTGATCGAGTCTGTGGTCGAACACGGTTTTTTAAGCCCGAAGTGATGATCTGTGTACCGGCTGGGTGTACACAGGTTGAAAGACGGGCAGTCATGGATGCAACACTTTCAGCTGGGGCCCGAACTGTCTATCTTATCGAAGAGCCCTTGGCTGCGGCAATTGGTGCAAAAATCCCTATCGCTCAACCGTCTGGAAATATGATTGTCGATATAGGAGGTGGTTCAACTGAAGCTGCAGTAATATCGTTGGGTGGTGTGGTCGTGCATCATTCAGTTCGGATTGCTGGAAATAAACTGGATGAAGCAATTACAGGATTTATTAAAAAAAAGTACAACCTTTATATTGGAGAGAGAATGGCAGAAGAAGTAAAAATTCATATAGGAAGCGCTCTTCCTCCGTCTGCGACGGTTCGGAAGGATGAGACGTGGCCGCAGAAAATGGAAGTTCGCGGAAGAGATTCTCTCTCCGGACTTCCGCGGATGATTGAAATAGATGCAGGAGAATTGGCAAACGCTCTCCAAGCTCCACTGACCAGTATTGTTTCTGCCATTAAAGCAGTGTTGGAAGATACGCCACCAGAACTTGCTTCGGATATCATTGATAAAGGAATTGTTCTCTCTGGAGGGACATCCCAGCTTCGCAATTTAGATCGTCTGATTGTCAACCTTACCGGGGTTCCCGTTCATGTAGCTGAGGAACCGCTTCTTTGTGTTGTTCGTGGTACCGGAGTCGCGCTTGAAAATATTGAGTTGTATAAACGAAGTATATCAAGAAGATAATTGTGAAATTGTTCATTGGAAAAATGAAAAATTTATTTTATATCCTATATATATAAAAAAAGCGATAATTTTTTTCACGGAGATTATTTTTCAGCAGTGAAAAGGAATTTTATATAAGGACTCATAGTAAATAGGCAAAAAAGGCAAAAAAAGAGTTTTTTTTCCCAAAAAATTTGATCATATTTTCCTTTTATAAAAATAAGAAAGACAGAAAAACAAAATGTACTCAATCTTGCACTTTTTCGGAGGAAAGAAATCTGATAAAAAAGACTTGTAGGATTTGTTATGAGGAAAAATTTTAAAGAACTTTTCGGAATACCAATAACAAGTGCTAAAAAGGCTACTATCCTAGAGGAAATTGAAAAGTGGTTAGGAAAAACGAGAAAGAGCGAAGAAAAAAAGAAAAAAAAACAGCCAAAAACACTTTCTATTTTTACTCCGAACCCGGAAATTATTGCGTTTTCATTTCATGATAAGAAATTTAAAGAGATTGTTGCAAAGGCCCATATAAACATTCCCGACGGGAATGGCATTGTGTGGGCGTTGCGGTTTTTGCAAAAGGGCCGAATCGAAAAAATTTCCGGAGTTGATTTCGTAGCTGAGTTGTGTCAGTTGTCGTCTCAAAAGGGCTTTCGGATAGGACTTATAGGTGGGAAAGGGAAAGTAGCACTCAGTGCAGGTGAGTGCTTAGAAAGAAGCTATAACAATCTTCGTGTTACAGTGTTGGATGCACCAGAAATAAAAGTGGCACAAAGTCCTCAACAGATTCTGATTCATTCAAACGGAAACCCACCTCTGGGAGCGGAGAAGTACTTTCGGAATCTTGCAAGAGTCGTGCGTCAAAAGAATATTGACATTCTCTTTGTCGCACTAGGTCATCCCAAACAAGAATATTTCATTCATCTTCTCTCGTCTCATTTCTCCCATTTCTCTTCCCGTCCTCTCGTTCTCATGGCTGTTGGAGGTGCGCTGGATTATTTATCAGGAAGTGTTCCCCGGGCGCCAAAGTGGGTACGAGAGAGAGGTTTTGAATGGCTTTTTCGTCTCCTTCTAAATCCTCAAAGACTTCCTCGGCAATTACGCGGAGGAGAGTTTTTTTACCGCGTCCTGATGGCCCGTATTCATTCTTGATTTTCTTACCTTGAATCTGTACTATCAAGTTCATGATGAAAGGAAACGGAAATGGCAGACCGAAGATTCTGTTCCTCTATGATTTTCCTCTCCATGGTGGGGGATCAGGTGCCTATGTGAAGTATTTGGCACTTAGGCTGGTAGAGAGATACCATTATAAGGATAAAATAGCAATTGCTGCTCCTGAAAAGCATGTCTTTGATCCAAGGATTCCCATTTTCCCAATAAAACTTCCGCAAATTCCCGTTTTTATCGGAAGACCTGGTCTTCCAAAATCCAAGCGATATGCAGAACTGAACCCAAGTGAGATTGCGGATCTCTATAAAGGGTTCATTGATGGCACAATCGAAGCAGTGAACAGTTTCAAACCGGATATTATTCACGTCCATCATGTCGCAGTGAATAGTTGGGCTGCGCGTTTTGTTCGTAGCATTTTTGGCATTAAATTCATTGTTACCTCTCATGGAAGTTGCATCCATGCTATTAGCCGTGATCGTCGCTATTTCCGCTTGAGTCGAGACGCGCTGAATGCCGCTTCTGCCATTACAGTCGTATCTGGTGATACCAGAGCAAAACTTATTAAAATGTTTGGGACAAATCTTTCCCAAAAAACCCGGACAATTCCTGGTGGCATTCCTCTTAGTATGTTTCCCATTCGTAAAAACACTGATGGTTTAAGGAAAGAACTAGGCCTTCAAGGGAAGAAGATTGCACTATTTACTGGTCGTATTATCAGTGAGAAAGGTGTAGCGTATCTTGTGAAAGCTGCCAAAAACATCCATGGTCAGGTGGTGATAGCAGGGGATGGACCGCAAAAGAAATTCTTAGAGCAAATGATAAAGGATATGAACCTGAAAAACGTGACCATGCTTGGGTTTTTTAATGACCCTGCAAAAGTTATCGATCTTTACTATCTTTCTGATGTTTTTGTTTCTCCAGCTGTCTGGGATGAGCCATTGGGACTGACAACGATTGAAGCCATGGCAAGTAGTACTCCTGTCATTGTCACCAGAAAGGGAGGAACTGTCATGGCAATAAAAGATGGCGTCAATGGGATCTTTGTCCGTCCCCGAAATAGTAAAGAGATAGTACGAGAAGTAAATGGACTTTTTACTAACGAGGAAAAATGTAGAAAAATGGGTCTTGCCGCAAGAAAGACAGTTGAGGAGAAATTTACTTGGACAAAAATTGCAGAGCGATTTGATAGCGTATATCGGGGTCTTGTCCGGAATAAATAGTACCGAATTTTCCCACTCCTTCAGCTTTACTCCTCCACTAATTCCCGCTATGATAGATTCATGCGTATTGCGCTCTTAGGATCGGTATCTACCTCAATTCCTCCGTCTGGACAGGCCGCAATAGAACAGCTTGTATATTCTCAAGCGCTTGGTTTTGCCGCGAAAAATCACAAGGTTTCCCTTTTTGCACCGGGGACATCAACGATTCATCATGCACATATTGATCTTGTTGATATTGGAGTCGGAGAAACGCTTTTAGGCGTTGGGAAAAAGATAGATGAGGATACTATCCGGATTGGATCATCGTATAAACTTCGCCTTGAAATTGCCCAACTGGGGAATGTTTTGGAAGAACTTATAAAACGGCAAAATGATTATGATATAGTTTTAAATAATTTGAGAGGGGAATCAATAGTTTTACCGGTCCTTCACTATATCAAGAAACCGGTTGTTCATGTGATGCATTTGCCTCTTTTTGATGAACTTGTTTCTCAACTAGAAAAATATAAGACTCCGCTTATTTCAATATCGAATGCGCAAAGAAAAGCGTACCCACATTTAAACTATATAGCGACAGTTTACAATGGAGTAGATACGGGGGTTTTTGCATACAATGATACACCGAAGAATTATTTCCTTTATCTCGGATCAATTGCTCGAAACAAAAATCCGGTAGCTGCAATTCGTGTAGCAAAAAAAGCCGGTGTTCCACTTAAAATCGGAGGGAGAATAAAAGATCAGGGGTATTATCAAACGGAAATTGCCCCACATATCAATGGAACAGACATTCAATGGGTTGGAGAAATTTCCAAATCAGAGATTGTTACCCTGTATCAAGAAGCAAGAGGCTTTCTATTTCCAACTCTTTGGGAAGAGCCGTTCGGATTAGTATTAATTGAAGCAATGGCCTGTGGGACGCCGGTTGTTGCTTTTGGAAACGGTGCAATTACTGAGATAGTAGTTGATGGTAAGACCGGTTTTGTTATAGAAGATAATAGTGAAGTAAGGATGGTAGAAGCAGTCAAGAAAATAAATTCTATTCGGCGCGAGGATTGTCGAAAGCACATTGAGGAAAATTTTACGATTGAAAAAATGGTCAATGGGTATGAGAAAGCATTAGAGAAAGTTTTGAAAAATTATTCGTATGAACGGAGAGGGTCCACCAAGAGTTGAAACTGTTGGGAAAGCACCACTTGATGGAGTCATTGTTTGTGGAATGGGTCCATTGGCTCTCCGAAGACATCTAGAGCCGGCTAAGAGTAATAATCAATTAGTACAAGGAGTAGGAAGAGGTTTAGTTATGGAAGAAGATAATCCTGTTGCGAAAAATATATATACGACGCTTAATGCTGTGGCAGCAAAATTACTTGTTGTCGGTGGAATGACAGAAAGAGTCATTTTAAGCGGTTACGATAGTGCAAAAAATAATCCTCATTCTCATCCTATTGAACAAGCGTTAACCGAGGCTAGCCTTTTAGCCGCAACGTACGATAGAACTCAGCCACAACATATACGTCCTGAGCAAAGACAAATTGCCGATCAGAAAACGAGAATATTGGATACTAAAGCCAGTTCAACGACCTTTAATATTTTGGAAGGTATTAATTTTCTTGATAAGGAGGCTGGAGGATATTGGGAAGGGAATTTAGCGATTATGTCATCTGAATGGCATATTCCCAGGCTTTGGGAAACGATCAAAGCATTCGGGTTGGATAAAAGAGGAGTTACTGTTTTATCTACGGAGCGAGTTCTTCGGCATTATGGTTACAATCCTGACTATCAGAAAATTTATGCGAATCTGGACAAGACTCAGCCTGAGATAGGTCGGATATACGAGGATCTAATTCCTTTTGCCCCTCATGAAGAGATTACGTATAAGGGACAATCAATTCAGATGGAAAATTTACGGAATAATCCATATTATGTATCGGCTCGTTTAGCATCAATTGTGTCGCCAAGGAGATTTTGGGAAATAGCAACCAGTTTTAAACGGTATTACCAGGAACGTGATATTGCCGTTCCTGATATATATAATAAATTACCAGATAGTTTTGACGAGCATTTTGATTTTTCTACTTTCAAGAAAGCCTTCCAAGCTAGTGAGATGCGTCCGGTAACAAAAGAATATTCTGCACCGGAAACGACACAATCGTATCGCATATTAGCAAAAACGGTAGGAGAGGTGACAGATAGTTTTTTTGCAACACATAATCCGAAAGGATCAATTCAATGAGAATAGGACTTCTTTTGCCATCCATCTATATGTCTCCAAAACGATATGGGGAAATGATATTTGCCCCTCGAGATCTTGCAATTGATCTTGCGGATGGTCTAGTTAGTGAGGGACACGAAGTCTATTTTTTTACAACCCCCGATACGCCGACAAAGGCTAAGATTATCTCAGGAGATCCTAATTTGCTTGGGAAAAATATGATTGAGGAAAAAATGCGAGGCTATACTGAAAGAGCGAAATGGTCTAGTTTTTTCGGATTGAAAAGAAACTATGAAATAGATTTGACTTCTCGTTGCTACAAAATGGCAAAGGTAGAAAAGTTCGATATTATTCATTCATACCATGATACGATGGCTCATTTTTTTGATACGTTAAGTCTTGTTCCGACAGTGTATACGCTTCATGATCCTTTACCGATTGAGGAAAACGGGCTTGTCTACTGGCTTTTGAAAAAATTCAAAGATCATCCATATGTCTCAATCAGTAATTCATTTCGCCATCATAAAGATTTGAAATTAAATTTTATTGATACAGTCTACCATGGAGTAAAATCTCAACATTTTCCTGTATATAAAGAGGCATCGGATTATTTTCTTTTTATGGGAAGACTCATCCCTGAAAAAGGACTCCACCATGCAATTTCTGCTTGTCTCGCAGTTAATAATCGGCTCGAGATTGGGACTGAATTTCCTGACGCAACACATGAATCAGATTATTTTGTCAACAGCGTAAAGCCCTATTTGGGGAACAAGCTCATCGGAAAACCGGGGATGGTAAACGGGAGGGATAAGTTTCTTCTCTATGGAGGTGCTCAGGCGCTTCTTTTTCCCATAGAGTGGGAGGAGCCGTTTGGGATGGTCATGATTGAAGCGATGGCTTGTGGGACTCCAGTTATTGCATTTGCGAGGGGAGCAGTTTCGGAAATTGTAATTGATGGGGTAACGGGATTTTTAGTAAATTCAGATAGCAATCACAGAACAGGTGACTATCTAATAAAAGAGGTTGGTGAAAAGGGACTTATCGAAGCGTTGAAAAAACTTCAATCACTCGCTCCTTTCGAATATAAAAAAATGAGAGAAAACTCACGTTTGCACGTCGAAAAGAATTTTTCCATCCGCACTTTCGTTGGTGGATATGAAAAAGTTTATCAGAAGGTGATAAAGATGAAAAAAGCATCACGATGAACGTTCTTTTTGTTTCCTGGGAAATGGATCCGTTCTTAAAAAGGGGAGGTCTTGGGGATGTTGCTTCCTCTCTTCCTGCAGCTTTGTCGACACTCGGAGTTGAAGTACGGGTCATCATGCCTTACTACAAGGCGATAAAACTTCACCAATCGCGGAAAACAAAAATAGGAAATCTCACTCTTGCCTATGATAGGAAAAAAGAGCGAATTGAAATTTTTACCATTCGTCATCCTACTTCGGCTATTTCCGTATACCTTTTGCAAAATTCCACCTTTTTTGATGTTCCAAAACCTCCAGATACATTCCCATTCTTCAATAGCGTTATTATTTCCATCATCAAGCAGAAAATTCTCGACTGGAGGCCGGATATTATCCACTGTAACGATCACCATACAGGACTTATTCCCCTTCTTTTAAAGGAGGAAAAGATTCCCATGAAAACACTTCTTACCATCCATAATCTTTTATATCAGGGATCGATACCGCTTGGAGTCTTTACAAAAATGGGATATCCACATCTTTCATCGAAAGTATCCAAGTGGGAGGGCAGTAGCGAAACGTCTCGAATGCTTGCGGAAGGAATTATTCATACTGATATTGTCACAACAGTTTCTCCAACATATGCTCGGGAGATCACAACGACAGAATACGGGATGGGTTTGGATGAAATATTACGCGGAAAAGAAGGAAGGCTATTTGGAATTCTCAATGGCATTCAGAACCATTGGAAAAACAATCGCTATGTGAAGATTCCAACACTTCCTGATTGGGAAGAAGTAAAGCGAAAGAATAAGCTGTTTTTGCAAAGGAAACTGAAGCTCAAAGTAGGAAACGCCATTCCACTTCTTGCGTTTATCGGCAGATTTGACCCAAACCAAAAAGGAATTGAAATTCTTTACGAGATGCTGCAGGGGAGTAACCGGGACGACTACCAGATGATAGTTCTTGGATCGGGTAACATTCAATGGGTAGATCGGTTTCAATGGTTATCAACGTTTTATCCGAAAACCATTGCAACAAGACTTACCTTTGATACAATTTTAGCTCATCAAATATATGGTGGAGCAGATTTCATTCTTATCCCATCGAGATTTGAACCATGTGGGCTTATTCAGATGAGTGCGATGGAGTTTGGAGCACTTCCCATTGCTCACAAAACCGGAGGACTTGCCGATTCCATACGGGATGGGTTCAACGGATTTTTATTTGAGAATTATTCGGCAAAGTCTCTGGAAAATACTGTATCAAAAGCAATCAATATCTGGAAAAACCATAGGAAGTCATATGAGACGATGGTACAAAATGCATTGCAAACTGATTTTTCCTGGGAGAAAAGTGCTGGAAAATACCGAGAATTGTACGAAAAACTCCTTTCCGGAACATTCTAATTTATATTTATTATATGGTTCAACAGTCTTCATATTCGTATCCCGTTGTTGCCATTGCTGGTACCTTTGACCGTCTCCATCAGGGACACAAATCCTTTATCCTTAAGGCGTTTGAGTTAAGCGACAAAGTTATTATTGGATTAACATCGGATGTTTACACAAAATCAAAAATCAATCCGCCAGCTGGCGGACAAAAATCAAAAATACATATCACATATCAAAAATTTGGAGAGAGAAAAAAAGAGTTAGAAAATTTTTTGAAGGAAAAAGGTTTCTTACCACGGGCGGAAATTGTGGAAATTCATGATGTCTATGGACCTGCTATAGAAAGGACCCAGATCCAAGCTCTTGTAGTGACAAAAGATTCACAAAAAGGAGGAGAAGAGGTAAATCGAAAAAGAGTTGAGTTAAATCTTCCCAAACTCAAACTTATTGAAGTACCTTTGATAATGGCCGAAGATAACCGTTCAATTGCATCAACCCGGATTCGGCAGGGTGAAATTGATAGATATGGTCATCTCTATAGATCTCTTTGCTTTTTTGAGTCCGGTATTCCAGAAGATATCCGGCAGAAACTGAAGAAACCACAAGGGGAACTTGTTGCCGGTAACCCAAACAACTTAGGTGAACTAACAGATATTCTCCAAGCGAAGTTAAAGAAAGAAAATCTTGTGATCACAATTGGGGATGAGGTAACCAAACTGTTCAATACCATTGATCAAAAAATCCATATCGCGGTTATTGATTTTAAAGTGCACAGAATCAGGAAATATAATTCAATTTCTGAGTTGGGATTTCCTGATTCTGTCATCCTGAGCGAATCCGCCGATGCCAAACAATATATACGAGTACAGGCATTCAATCCGCCTAGTACCATTACAAAAAATCTTGTTGATGCAATTTATGATTCATTTCATCGTGCAGTTTTTAATCTTACATCAACCATCATTGTGGTTGACGGTGAAGATGACCTTGCCGGGGTGCCGGCTATTCTTCTTGCTCCTTTAGGGTCAGTCGTTTTGTACGGCCAACCCGAAGAAGGAGTTGTGTTTGTTGAAGTAACCGAGAGAATAAAAGAAAAACTTGCTGATCTTCTTCAAAAGAAAGATTAAATCAATGGAGAGTGTTTTAGTCCATACTTTTGTATCCAGAGAGAAAACTATTGAAAATTTAGTGGTTTTCATTTTATCTCAGCTCCAGAGGAATTTAAACAAAGGAGTTTCCCTCTTTTTATCCGGAGGAAGTTTGGTAGATGTTTATGTCCAATTCGGCATTTATCTTAAACAAGTGAGACATACCCATCTTGCTCTTGCGCAAGTTGATGAACGATTCCAGCCATCTCAGAAAACAGATAACAGTAAACAGATAACAGTAAACAGAGGACAAAAGAACACAAGCTCTATTAATGCTATTGAGATAGGCAAAACTGGACTTTGGAACGTTTGCAAAGGGAAAAATATTCCGGTACATCTAGTTTCTCAAAAAGGGACGCTCGGGATTTCGGCACAAGGATACGAAAAAGAAATAAAGCAATTATTTTCGGAAGATTTTTATAAAATTGCTCTTCTAGGGATGGGGAAGGATGGCCATACCGCTGGACTCTTGCCTGGGTACGGACAGAAATGGAACATAGATCACCTCGTTGTAGGTTATAGAAACACAGGACAATTTCCTCAAAGGATTACTTTAACTCCGAAAGCTCTTCGATTGATGGATGTGGCTGTTGTTTATGTTGTTGGTGAGAAGAAAAGATCCATTTTAAAAAAGTTACAGGACTATCACAATAGGAAAAACCTTGGTATTTTTCCAGCAATAATCTTAGATGAAATAAAGTATGTTCACCTTTTTACTGATGTTCAAATCTAGTAGAATAAGAGAATGGCTCCGGATCTTCAACAGAATATCATAGTAACAGTGTATCTTCTTTTTTCCCACAACTATGAAGCATTTGCCTACTTCATGGGGATTATTCTTGGAATTAGTCTCTCTCTTTATCGACCATCACGGGTCTCAACTTTCATTCTTCTGGCATTTGCTATCCTTCTTTTCTCCTATGAGTACGACAAACATATTATAACTGGTCTTCGGGAACAGACATTACGATCTCTCATTACGGTTCAACCTCATTTCAAACTTCAACGGATCGTCAACCTTATTCTGTCTGACCTTTTTCCTATACTTTTCTATATTGCAGGGTGGGGTTTTCTGTTTCTTGCATTAATTCTGAGTGCAATTGGCAGTTCGCATCATAAGAAAGAAAAATAAAGCGGCTATGAATCCTACAATTTCTCCTTTCGTCATGGTCATTTTTGGCGCAACAGGGGATTTGATGCAAAGAAAACTTATACCGGCTCTTTTGAGTTTACTTTCACAAAAGATCCTTCCTGAGGCGTTTCTCATCGTTGGTTTTTCCCGTCGTCCAATGTCACATGAGGAGTTCCGGAAAATGATCAGAGTATCCTTGGATAAACAGAGACTGACAAAAAATGTCGATGGATCAGTCTGGAATAAACTTTCTAAAAATCTCTTTTATCAAGAGGGTCTTTTTGAAGATGATAGCCCATATGGAAAGCTTATAGAACTTCTTTCCTCATTTGATAAACAAATGGGCGCGTGTATTAGTCGTTTTTTTTATTTGGCAACTCCCCCGCAAAATTATTCAACAATTTTGACAAAGCTTGAAAAAACAAAACTTGCAGAAGGTTGTGGACAGGGTAGTAACCGTTGGACAAGAATTCTTATTGAGAAACCCTTTGGAAAAGATATAGACCAGGCAAAGTTACTTGAAGAGAAGCTGGCAGCTACGTTTGAAGAAAAACAAATTTATAGAATTGATCATTATCTTGGCAAAGAGGTAATCCAAAACATTATTACATTTAGATTTGCTAACAGTATCTTTGAGCCGATTTGGAATAAGGAATATGTTGATCATATCCAAATTACCATGGCTGAGGCCGGTGGAGTTGATGGAAGGGGTAAGCTCTACGATGGACTTGGAGCTCTTCGGGATGTAATGCAAAATCATGTACTTGAAATGTTTGCTCTTATTGCTATGGAACAGCCAAAGAGTTTCTCAGGTGATAGTGTGCGTGACGCTCGTACTTCGGCAATAAAATCGCTTCGGTGTTTGAAAGAAAGTGAGGTAAACTCTCACGTTATCCGCGGCCAATATGGTCCATATAGAGAGGAAAAAGGTGTCGATCGATTATCCAAAACAGAGACGTTTGTTGCAATGAAAGTCTTTTCAGATTCTGCCCGTTGGCAAGGAGTACCTTGGTACTTACGAAGCGGTAAGCGAATGAAGGAGGATAGGGTAGAAATCTCAATAGTATTTAAACAGACATGTCATATCCTCTTTAAAGAATACGGATGTCCGGAGGAGGGGAATGTTCTTACTTTTTGTATAAGCCCCAAAGAGGGAATTCGAATCCGTTTTATTACCAAAGAGCCACAGCATAAATTTGTCATGAAACCGGCTGATTTAGAGATGCACTATGAGCAGTCCTTTGTCGGCAGAAAGCCAATAGAAGCCTATGAACGAGTATTACTCTCGGCGTTTCAAGCAGATCAGATGTTATTTAATAGAAGTGATGAGTTAGCTGCAAGTTGGGAGTTTATCACGAGAATATTGCATGTTTGGGAGAAAAATGAGACGTATCCTCTTCCAATCTATATTCCTGGAAGTTGGGGTCCAGATGAAGCAAAGCGTCTTTTAGAAAAGGACGGGAGAACGTGGTTATGAAAAAATTGCTGAACCAATTCTTATCATAACGCTTCCTTCTTCGAGCGCTATTTTCCAATCATGACTCATGCCCATAGACGTGAGAAGACCATATGTGTTGGCCAAGGTTCTTGCTTTCCTGAAGACATTATGAATAGTTTTTACATTCTCTGTTAATGGTGCCATTGTCATAAGTCCTTTTACATGAATATATTTCAATTGTTGAATTGTAGTATACACGCGTGGAAATTCAGAAGGAGTCAATCCATGCTTTGCTTGTTCTCCTGACGCATTGACTTCTATATACACAGCAAGGGTTTTTCCCGATCTTGCGAGACGATTGTTCAAGTCCACAGCGAGGTCAAGAGAATCGACCGAGTGAATTTCTGAAAAGTAGGTCAGTGCGGTATTTATTTTGTTCGTTTGAAGAGTCCCAATAGATATTGGAGTAATGTACTTGAAAAGTATTGGCTTTTGATTTTTAACAAAGTCTAACTTCTTCTTTCCATCCTGTATGCGATTTTCTCCGATGATGATCGGGCGCTTTGTATCGTGAAGAAAGTTTACAAATTCCAAAAATTCGTGGGGTTGAAGATATTTTGTGGCGTAGAGAATCTGTACATCTTCTTTTTTCCTCCCAGCCTTTTGGCAAGCGATTACAAAATCACGTTCAAATAGTTCTAGATTTCTTATAATTTGGCTTAGCCAAATATTATCCATATATACATTATTATCTATTTCTTTGAGTACGCAAAGAAAGTAGAATATAATGAAAACATGAAACTTGGGTTTATTGGTTTGGGAAGAATGGGGAGGGCCATGGTATTGCATCTTCTGGAAAAAGGTGTTGACGTTGTTGTTTTCAATCGAAGCCCAGAAAAGACCCAAGAGCTTTTACAAGACTTTGAGAAGACTTTGCAGAAAAATCCGTTTCCACCCTCTCCGTACGGAAATCTTACTCCCTCCTACAATTTAGAACAGCTTATAAAGAACGTTTCTCCACCTCGTATCATCTGGATAATGGTTGAACATGGTAATCCTGTCGAGAGCCTCATTCGCGGACTTCTGAAAGCAAAGCTGAAAGTTGGAGATATTCTTATTGATGGAGGTAATTCTTTCTATAAAGATTCAATGAAGCGGCACGATCAGTTGAAGAAAAAGGGAATCCACTTTCTCGATATTGGTACAAGCGGCGGTCTTGAAGGAGCAAGAGATGGCGCCTGTCTGATGATTGGGGGAGATGAGGAAATTTTTATTCAGCTCAAAGATTTTTTCTCAACAATTGCTACACCCAGCGGATTTGAGTATTTTGGTCCATCTGGGTCAGGCCACTTTGTGAAAATGGTCCATAACGGGGTTGAATATGGCATGCTTGAAGCAATTGGCGAGGGATTTGAACTTTTGGCGAAATCTCCTTTTCCAATCGATCTAAAGCGGGTGGCACACAATTGGAGTCATGGAAGTATTGTCCGTGGATTCCTCATGGAACTTTTGAATCGCGCCTTGGCCAATGATCCAGGACTTGCAAATGTTTCAGGGATGGTAGGAGGTGGAACAACTGGAGAGTGGGCTGTACGGACTGCCCGTAGGTTGAAGGTTGAGGTTCCTGTGATAAAAACATCACTTGCGGCTAGGAAAAAATCAGTTGAGAAGCCGACATTTTCTGGTAAAATCGTACAGGCGTTAAGATTTGAATTCGGAGGACATAAATGATTTACATAGGGAGTGATCACGGAGGTTTTGATCTTAAAGAAAAAATAAAGGGATGGTTAAAAACCTGGGGGTATAGTGTTGAGGATGTGGGAAATGCCATGTATGACAAAGAAGATGATTATCCCCAATTTGCCTTTCTTGTTGGGCAGAAAGTGAGTCTTGACGAAAAGAAAGGAATTCGTTTCCCCTACCACTGGAAAGACAGATCAAAAGGGATTTTGTGCTGTAGATCTGCTGCAGGAATGGTGGTTGCGGCAAACAAAGTTTCCGGCGCACGAGCTGCGCTTGCATTTGATGTTCGCTCCGCAAGGCACTGTCGAGAACATAATGACGTGAATATTCTTGCGTTATCAGGCGATTGGCTGGAAGAGCATGAAGCAAAAAAGATTCTTAAAACATGGCTTGATACGGAATTTTCCGGAGAAGAACGGCATGTGAGAAGGCTGAAGCAGATAGAAGAATATGGTTGAAGTCATTCCTGCCATCCTCGAGAAAGATTTTGGAGAAATAGAAAAAAAGATCCATCTAGTTGAAAAATTTGTTTCGTGGATTCAGATTGATATAGCAGATGGAACCCTTGTTCCCAACGAAACGTTTACTGATTCTCAAGCATTTGCTGCACTCAAAACTCCTGCAAAGCTTGAACTACACATGATGGTGAAAGATCCACTCAGGTACTTGGAGAATTTTGCAAAAGTTGGGTTTAAGCGCTTTTATGCCCATGTTGAAGGTGACTATGTCGATGAGTACATTGAACAAGCATATAAACTTGGCGTTGAGGTAGGTCTGGCAATTGATGGCCCGACTGATTTTGAGAAAATTCATAAGTTTATTATCCATTTAGATGGTGTTTTAGTTATGGCAATTGATGCCGGATTCTCTGGACGGCCTTATAGAGAGGATACGGTTGAAAAAATAAAAAAAATTCGGGAAATTGATATGGATATACCAATTACTGTTGATGGGGCGATGAATCCGGAGAATGCAAAAAAAGTACTATCTTCTGGTGCAACACGAATCAATGCCAATTCATATATTTTTTCTTCCCCAGATGTTTCCAAGGCTATTCAGATACTTGGGCAAGCAGATTCTTCACTTCGAAATCCCGACAAACCCCCTCCTCAGTCTTGAGAAAAGGCATCGTCTGCGTTACAATAACAACCATTAACATCCATGCAGATCTCACCAAACCCTGATTTTGAAAAAATTTCCAAAAAGATTCGATATTTGATTCTTCAGATGTCAACTTTGGCAGCATCTGGCCATCCCACTTCATCACTTTCTGCAACAGATCTTATGAGTGTTTTTTTTTCAAAATACTTCCGCTATGATTTTAAAAATCCGAAAAATCCCACCAATGACAGATTAATATTTAGTAAAGGCCATGCATCGCCCCTGTATTATGCCCTTTTTATGCTTGCAGATGTTCTAAAAGAGGAAGATGTGCATTCCTACCGGACTTTTACAAGTAATCTTGAAGGGCATCCGACGTTTCGTTTTCCCTATGCAGAGGCTGCAACGGGCTCTTTAGGCCAAGGGTTATCGATTGGCGTTGGGTGTGCGCTCAATGGAAAGTATTTGGATAAATCCGACTATATGACAGTCGTCCTTTTAGGCGATGGGGAAATGGCCGAAGGATCTGTCTGGGAAGCTCTTGCACTTTCTGGAAAATACAAACTGAATAATCTTACAGCAATTTTGGATGTGAACCGCCTGGGTCAAAGTGAGGCAACAATGCTTGAATATGATCTATCGACTTACCAGAAACGAGTCGAAAGTTTTGGGTGGGCAACGAAAATCATTGATGGCCATGACTTTCGGCAGATTGAGAAAGCATATGAGCAGATTGGGAGAACAACCGGTCCATACATGATTATCGCAAAAACGATTAAGGGGAAGGGAGTTTCGTTTCTTGAAGATAAACTTGGTTGGCATGGAAAGCCGTTGCCGCAAGATCAATATGAACAGGCTATTAAAGAATTAGGAGACATTGATACAGATTTGAAAATTAGTGTTAAGAAACCGCCTGCAGCAAATATCAAATATCATCCGCTAGTTGGCGGATCAAATATCAAAGCTCCCTACAAACTCGGTGATAAAGTCGCAACACGCAAAGCCTACGGAGAGGCTTTGGCGTTCTACGGGAGAATTGTACCAAATCTCGTCGTACTGGATGGCGAAGTGAAAAATTCAACCTTTGCAGAAATATTCAAAGCAGAATTTCCAACACGGTTCTTTGAAATGTACATAGCCGAACAGAACATGATGGGAGCGGCAATAGGGCTATCCAAAATGGGGAAGATTCCCTTCGCATCGACTTTTGCCGCATTTTTAACACGAGCGTACGACCAAATCCGGATGGGAGTTTTGTCCGGGGCAAATATCAAAATCTGCGGTTCTCATGCAGGAGTATCTATCGGTGAAGATGGTCCATCGCAGATGGGACTTGAGGACCTTTCTATGTTTCGAACCATTCAAGGATGTTTTGTTGTCTACCCATCGGATGCAACATCAACGTTTCAGCTTGTCGGAGAAATGATCCGTGCACCGCACATGGGATATATGAGAACAACACGGCCGGCAACGCCGGTAATCTATGCTCCATCTGAGAAATTTCCTATAGGTGGATGTAAGATTCATAGAATCAGTAAACAGAAAACCCTTCGGCTCCGCTCAGGGCAGACAAAAAACAAAGAACAGAAAAAAGTACTTATTATCGGAGCTGGTGTGACGTTTTTTGAAGCGTTAAAAGCACAGGAAGAGTTAATCAAGAAAAATATTGAAGCGATTGTTGTTGACTGTTATTCTGTCAAACCGATTGATGGAGTAACCCTTCGGAAACTTGCAAAAGAAGCAAGAAATGTTATCGTTGTCGAGGATCATTGGTACGAGGGAGGACTGGGGGATGCGGTATTAAATGAGCTTATTAATTTAGAAAATATTCAGGTGAAAAAGCTAGCAGTTTCCAAGCTTCCCAGAAGCGGAAAGCCCGATGAACTTATGGATTTTGAGGGAATATCTGCCAAATCGATTGTGAGAGAAGCTGTACAGTTAGTAAAATAAATCTATGCCAAAAAATATTAGCTCGAAAATTTTTATTGATGGGGGGTCTCCTCAAGAAACTCGTCAGGCCAAAGTACTTCTAGGTTTCTTAGATGGTCAGACGACCAATCCATCTCTTATTGCAAAAAACTATACCGCAAAAGCCGGGGGAACAAAGCTTACTGAAACTCAAGCACTTGATGAATACAAACGAGTGGTTAGGCAGATGAGCGGAATTATTCCAGAAGGCTCAATATCCATTCAAGTTTTTGCTCAGGAAGAAACAAAGGCTGATGAAATGCTCAGACAAGCCCGGGCAAGGAAAACATGGATACCCAACCACTCGATAAAATTTCCATGCACGAAAGAAGGACTTACCGCAGCAGAAATTGCCTGTAAAGAAATGCCAGTTAATATAACATTGGTATTTTCTCAATCACAAGCAGCCGCAGTCTATGAAGCAACAAAGGGAGCAAAGTATCCTGTTTTTATTTCTCCTTTTGTAGGTAGACTTGATGATAGAGGAGAGAATGGGATGCAGGTTGTGGAAAATATTCTGGAGATGTATACCTCAGGGGACGGACATGTAGAAGTATTAACAGCAAGCCTTCGAGGAGTTGACCATATCCTCTATGCTCTCAGACTTGGTTCGGACATTATTACCTGTCCATTTAAAGTCTTCAAAACGTGGGCAGATGGTGGATTTACAATACCAGATACAAGCTATGTTTATCCCGTTGGAAAGCTTAAACCAATTCCATACAAAGAGGATATTACTCTGGGAAAACCATGGCAAGAATACAATATTTCCCACGATTTAACCACTATTGGAATTGCTAAATTTTGGGAAGACTGGAATAGTCTCCTTCAATAACTGTATTCCCTCAATTCTTCATATTTAAGATTATTTGGTATAATCGGCCCATCTCGCTCTTTGAGATACTGGTGGCAAGACTTAAATCACGATCTTTTGCCTTTATTTCCAATGGAAATAACGGATGAGAGATCAACGGAGGGTTACGAGGTGAAAACGCTACCAAAGATTGCGGCGGTGGTCGTGTTCGCATTGATCGCGATGGGAATCGTCGCGGGGAGTTTTGGGACTGGCTACGCGGTCCGCGCTATTGACAAGCGCTTCCAGAAGGAACCAACAGCGACGTTCCTTGTCGTCTTTGGTCCGGCTGTAGAAGGTCAGAAGACATTCACTTCCTACACTGGACAGCAAACGATTATCGCAATGACAAGCGAGTTCGTCTCAAGGGGATTCTTTTTGGTCGCCTCGAATGACTATCAGGAAAATGTACCTGTTGTGATAGGATATCGGGCGATAGAGTTTGTCGAGGAGACTCCGTTAAATCTCGAATTGACAGAGTGTCCTCCCGAATGGGCTCGGTACAATAAGGCGCTCAATGAGGTCGGAGGAATTCAGTGCTTCCGCGGAGAACTGCCCGAGGGAACGGATATGATCTTTGCTGTCACCGACTTTGTTCCCATTGTCCTTCTCAAGTTGGACAACAATACCGGACAGTGAGTTTACAAGGAGAGCGAAGATGTTCAACCGAGTCGTTATCATCTCAAAAAATATGGGGTACGGGAGACTGTTGGAGCAGTTTCTCCAACCCCATATTCCGAACCTCTATTTCCGCCGGGTTCAAAATACAAATGCCGTGGATGATGTTAAACCGCCCATTCATCTTGTGATCATAGATGCCACACCTATCGGAAAACCGCAGAGAATGGATGAGGTAGTGACAGAGGCACGGCGAAAGTGGAGGAACTGCGTCTTTGTGGTAATGATTTACAGAGAAGAAGACAAAGTTCCCCAAAAGTATCAGACGGAAAAATACCTGGTCGTGATTCAGGCCAGAAACGCTCGCGAAGAAATCCTGCGCATGCTGCAGGCGGAGATGAAATGATTGCCACCTGGAGGTGGCCAAGAATTCTGCCTGTCTTGGCCACCTTTTCATCCCCTTGATTTTCTACCCCAAAAGTATTTCAATAGAAAGGTATGTTGATGAATGTAAAAGATTTAAATCTGGCAGAAAAACTCCTCTCGTACTTCACCTTTTTCTTTGCCATCTTTTTGATTCTTATTATCATTAAAACATTCGATGTTAGTTACCCGATAACTATCACAACAACCACAAAATCGACAGAGCTTGCTGTCGTTGGAGAGGGGAAAGTGGATGCAGTTCCCGATACAGTTTATATCGATGCAGGGATTGCTGTTAGTAATGCAGCAACAACAGAAGCTGCACAGCAGACACTCACAACGGTTAATAACAAAATAATTGCCGCCATGAAAAGTCTGGGGATTGATACCCAAAACATTAAAACCACAAACTACTCAGTTTACCCAAATTACGTCTATGAGAATAATCAAAATCGCATAAGTGGTTATAACGGGAACGCCATGTTGACAATCAAAGTGGGGGATCCAGATTTAGCTACAAAAGTTGTTGACGAAGCAACAAAAGCAGGTGCAAATCAGATTCAGGGGACGCGCTTTGTTATTGATAAACCTGAGAAGTATCGCAAGCTCGCTCGGGACAAAGCAATTGCCAATGCAAGAGAGCAAGCGCAGCAGCTAGCAAGTTCTTTAGGGATCCGATTGGGCAAAATTACTAATATTGTCGAGGTAAGTCCAAATGGAATTGTTCTCCCGTATCAATCAGCCAGGTATGCTGCAGAAGCAGGAGGTGGTGGCGGCCCATCATTTGAGCCCGGTGTACAAACAATTACCTCAACCGTTACCCTCTACTTTGAGAAAAACTAACCGATCTTCATACCAACGCTATGGCTAAATTTGTACCTGATATCAAAACGCAACGGTGGATTGTTATTGCGCCTTCTCGAGTTGATCGACCGGATGAACAGAAAGAAGTTGTACCCCCAAAACAACATGCGTGTCCTTTTTGTAGCGGAAATGAATCCATGACGCCGTCTGAAATTATGAGAGTAGGATCTGGAGAAAAAGATAAACCCGGATGGAAAATACGAGTTGTTCCCAACTTATTTCCCATCACCGATATCCATGAGGTCATCATCCATAGCCCGGATCACGAAAAAGATATTGAGTCCACAGATGTATCTCTCGTTATTGATCTTCTCAATGTCTATAGAGTCCGATTCCAGGCAAATATGCAAAATGGTCAGGTTATGATTTTCCATAATCATGGTGAGCATTCCGGGGCTTCCCTCTCGCATCCACACTCTCAACTTGTAGTTATTCCTCACCAGATTAACCTTGATGCACTTGTTCGTGAACCTCTTATGAATGTAGTTGAAGATAACCAGTACTTTGTGACCTATTGCCCTGATTTTTCCCAATGGCCGTATGAAGTATGGATTTCTCCCAAAAAGCTCGGCACCACATTTTCTGAAATCCAAAATGAAGAGTTGGAAGATTTGGCAACGATATTACAGCGGAGTATCAAACGATTAGCAGTACTGTATGAAGATGCAAAAGTGAAAAAGATTCATGGAGAGAAAACATTTGCCTATAACTTTTATATTCATCATGCGAAAGATTGGTTTATCCGGATTATTCCACGTCTTATCCACAGAGCTGGATTTGAGTTAGGTACTGGACTATCCGTAAATATCATTGATCCTTCCAAAGCAGCAGAGGAATTAAAGAAGGTAATTTCGGAAAAAGAAGAAAATTAACTGTTTGATGTTCCCTTTTGTTGAAGCCCCAAGAGCCAAAGGACCGCTTCTTTCTTGTATCTTCGATCACCTCGAGAATTGATTCTAATCGCAGGAAGTTTTCCACGCTTACCCCACCGTTTGATCGTGAGGGGGGAAACACGGAGAATTTTTGCAACTTCCCGGACAGTTAAAAGGTCCGGCCATTCATCACCGAATGCCATATGTAGGTTTACTCCTTTTTGAAAACTGTCTGTTTGCAGCTAGTTTAAAAAATTAATAAAACGGACAGTTTATGCTTCTAGGACGCTCACCATTACCATGAGCGCATCAATACGGTTGTTACTGTAACATATGGATTTGAATGTTGTCAATAGACATCAAAGATACGCAATCACTTCGAGATAGATTGTTATGGTATGTATACTACTACTGCAGGAGCATTTCGAAAAGCAGCAGCAGATATAAAATATTCTGAAAATCCCGCTGAAGTTCTTCCAGTCCCTATAAAATCTGGTAGAAGATTCCAATTATTTTCCAGCCACTCCCGTGTTAGTTTTAATTCGTTATCTTGCGCCATAATTTCTGCATAAGGGACGCTCAAGAGTGTACCTTTGGTAGCTTGTAAATGCCTTCTCCAAATTTCTTCATCTGTAGCTTGGATAATACGGTCAAGAATATTTTCCCATGTGGCAAGTTCTATAATAGCTCCTTCTTGTTGACGAATATTTTGTTGGTGAGTAAAGTTTACTCGCACAGTTTTTGCTGATGTGGCTTGTGCACGTTGACCGTCCCAACCAATAATATTGGCAAATTCTCTCTTGTGTCCTCCGGCAGATCCAGTAGTACCACTTGCTCCAATGGCAAATATATATGGAGGTTCTGTTTGTGCTATGCTTGCCTGACCTAATTGAATCTCAACGCGAGAAATTACACCAGGAAATAGAGCTCGCTCCTTTCCTTGAAGTCTTCGGCCTCTGTTATATAGTTCTAGAAAATATTGAACAAACGGTAATACATCTTGATGAAGGTTGCCTTGTTGATTATTAATGACAATAGGAGTAAGGGGTAGGTATTCTATAGGGGGTCGATCCAATTGTTCTATCATAAAAATTATACGTAAAACCCCTCTAATAAGAGGGGAATACGCGATTATACAAACTGTCGAGAATTACTTCAACTCAACAGTTGCACCAGCTGCTGTGAGTTTTGTCTTTACTTCTTCTGCGGTTTTTTTGTTCACACCAGTTAGAACTTCCTTTGGTGCAGATTCAACGAGTGTTTTTGCTTCCTGAAGGCCAAGTGTGGGAACTAGTTCCCGAACTGCTTTAATGACGGAGATTTTATTGGCTCCGGCATTTGCCAAAACAACATTAAATGAGGTTTGTTCAGGAGCTGCTTCACCTCCGCCAGTTGGCGGACCACCTGCTTGTGGAGACGCGGCAACTGCAACAGGAGCTGCTGCTGTAACGCCGAATTTCTCCTCAAGCGATTTCACAAAATCAGCTAGTTCCAAGACTGTCATTTCCTCAACAGCTTTTAATAGTTCATCTTTTGTATGTTTTGCCATCAAAAATCACCTCCTTTTTCTACTTTGAAAATTACGAATTTATGGCCCTTTTCTTGGCAACAGCATCTAACGCATATACCAATTTACTCAGATTCCATCTCATGGCATGATGAAGCCCATAAAGAGGGGATTGTAGGCGAGAAACAAGAGTTGCCAGAAGTACATCTCGGCTTGGGAGATTTGCAAGGGATTTAAAGTCCATTTCTGTAGCGATTTTTCCGGCAAAAAATCCTATTTTTATTTTGGGAATTTGGGCTGATTTTATGAATGTATCAAGGGTTTTAATCGCTTCCATTTCGTCACCGTATGAAAGAAGCGTTGCAGTTGGTTCCTGAAGCTTTTCTTCTAGTTTTGTTCGTGATTCTTCATCCAAACCTTTGCGCTTATCCTCTTTCAAAGCAATTTTCAAAAGAGTATTTTTAGCAACGATATATTCCGCCTTGACTTTTTTTAGTGACTTTCTAAGTTGTTCCAATTGCTGATGAGTAAGTCCCCGGTAGTCAGTAAGGAAAAGAGTTGACGCTTTGGAGAGCTTTTCTTTTAAAACTAATACTAAGTCTTTATTTTTCTGTGATGGCATAGTTTCAGAAAACAAATAACAAAAAACCTCGGATTTCCGAGGTAAATTAATCTTCTAAATACTTGATACCAAATACTAGATACTAATTTTTCCTCGGTAGGTCTTATGGTTGCCTACTGTCTTTGGATAAAGGTATTTATATCATAAGGGTTCAACTTTAGCAATAGGTTCTTCCGGCACATATGTAGGGAGAACACGTAAATGAAAAGTACTTTTATCTAGCCTCATTTTTCTATTTATGAAGAAATATCACAGAACTACTTGACTGCATCTGCTTTTTTGATAAAATGATTCTAGAAAAATAGCACTTTAAAAAACAAGCAAATTACAGAACTAAGACTCTTGGTTCCGCTGGTTTATTGGCCTTCTGTAAGCCAGCTTGTACCAGCGGAATCAGGAGTTTTAGATATTTGCAAAATAATATTTGGAACCTGCCTTGATAGACAGCCAAGTTAACTTTCCCCTTTTCTACATTACCAAGCTTCAGGTGTTTCATACCTTCAATCAAGAAACAGGAAGGAAGTGCTGCATGTGAACACTTATCAACGTACAAAAAAACCCCGCAAGCGAATGCGAGGTTTTTTCTTTGAAAAGAATAGTAAACTATTATTACCTAACTCGGTAAAACATAGATTTCTAACAAGTTAATTTTAAAGCTACCTATCAAAGTATGTTTCAAGTGAACAGAGGACATGTATATTACCATTATTGCAACTAATTTGTCAAAAAATCAATACCCCTCTTTTATATCCCTCAATTAACTTCTAGATCAAATTAAAAATGATACGCTCCTTTAACACTTTTATTAGCACCTTTTTTTAGATTGTTACAAAGCTCCAAATGATTATGATCTATTGACATGACATGAGATAATAATTATCCTAAGAAGGGAAAGTAATATGCTTAAAACTTACTTAAATACTAAAGATAAAGGATTTTTTACTTACATAATGTATAAGGAAGATGAAGATTATGTTGCAGTTTGTTTGAATTTAAATTTAGTAGAATATGACTCTGATCCTAAAAAGCTCAAACAAAGTATTGAAGAGGCATCTTTGTCGTATTTAAAAACAGTCAGGAAAAAAAAGCTTTCTGAAGACTATTTAAATCAAATTCCAGAAAAAAGATTCTTAGACAAGTTAAAAGAAATTGAATATGCGAGTGAATTAATTAATAGGTCTTTTAACAAAAAGAACCCTATCGCCAAAAATAAAAAACCCTCTTATTTTACTCTCATAAATCTTCCCTATGAAGGACAACGAATTGCATTCCAATAATGACAAAGGTTAACAATCTAAGACCAGAAAAAGCGGCTAGGTTTCTAATTAATAGAGGGTGGGAATTTATAAATAGAGAAGGAACACACGAAACATATATAAAAAACGAAAATGGTATAACTAAAAGTGTTCAAGTAATCTTTAATTATAAAACTATTCATTGGAAAAACGTAAAAGAAATGGTGAAAAGAACAGGTATTCCTGAAGAAGAATGGATTAAGGAATGTAAATAATGAAAAAAACAAAATTCTCTCTTAAGAACGGACAATTAAAGAAAAATCCAACGATTGAAAAAAAAGACTTCTTAGAACTTCTCAGACGAGCTGTTTCGCCTTCACGACCTTCACCAAAGCAATCTGCTTGAGTAAATCAGTAAACATATCTTCACTGTTTCTATGGTTGTATCGCCAGGCATATTCGTTGGCATAATTTTGTAAATATTGAGCCGATACATGGCGATAAACTCCGTAAATATCTCTTTTTAAGATACTCCACATCATCTCTGCGTTTTGTGTATGAATATCGCCTTTTACATAGGTTTCCTGATGATTTACAAAATCGTGTTTATATCCATATTTGGGTAAACTACCATAAGCTAACCATTGGTCTGTAATAACTCGTGCTTTTACATCAACATTATCTCTTATCTGTTTTAGAAGTGTCCATTTACCTGTGTTTGGTATATGTCTTAAATATGCTTTTCCGTTTCTTTGTATCATACCCATAACTACTTCTTTTGGTATCTCACTAAAATTAGGCTTATATCTTCTATTCACACCCCTTCCGCCGATAAATGTTTCATCTACTTCTACATTTCCTGTCAATTTATCTCCGTTTCCTTCGTCCATAAGCATACGGATTTGCTTAAATATGCGGTGGGCGGTTTTGTAACAAACTCCTAATTCTCTCTCTAGTTGTTTTGCAGATATACCAGACCGTGTCTTAATCATCAAAAACATGGCATAAAACCATAATCTAAGGGATACTGTGCTTTTCTCAAAGATAGTACCTGCTAATGGGAATACCTGCGTCCTACAGAACTCACAAGAGTAAGCTGTGCGGTCTGTTATTTTATAGAATTTGGTGATTTTTTGGCATTTGGGGCAAGTAATACCTTGAGGCCAACGGGTATTCTTAATCTCCTCTAGGCACGCTTCGTCATTAGGATATTTTCGCAAAAATGTTTTGAGGCTAAACTGTTTCATGTTAGCCTCAGTATAACACATCTACTACGTGTTGTCAATACCTATATGCCGTTCTTCCAAATCTATAGGGTATTGACAGACTAATACCATAAATGCAGGAGTTACATCAGCCTCAGGAAGGTAAAGACGGGGAATAAGGTCATCATCTGTGTATCTCATATATCTACGACCTTTGGAATCATAAGCGGCTGTTCCCGGAGGAGGTCTTAGCCATAATCTATCTCTTCCATCATCATATGCATTGAAATAATTTATTTGTCCATATACTGTTACTTTTCCAAACATCTGGTTTAAAAACTCCAGCTGTTCTATATGAACCGGGATACCTTTTTCCATATGGACTCCAAGTCCGGCTAGATGAAGCGCAAGGACAGCATTTTTGGCAGTTAATACCAAGGCGCCATGAGGAGCGGTTATCCTTTGAGCTTCGTGAATAACGTTATAGACAGTTTGAAATTCTTCAGGGCCCTCAAGCCCTGCACCCAAAACTTCTACAAGTGCAGTAATATCTTGTGAGCGGGAAGGGATCATGGGTAAATTCTGAGCATCATGGACAACAAAATCTACACTTCCAGCTTTAATAAGCTCCTGGACTTCAGGACGACTTTTGCCTTTCTCCATGATATCTTTATCAATATCAATTTCTGTAATATGGTGGGCAAATTGTGCGATAGTCCCAGTTTGGAAAAGATCGTATCCTCCGATATCGGCAAAATAACCTACAGGAAATCGCATATCATGTCCAAGTACATCAGGAATCCAGCGATATACAGCAAGAAGTCGAGATTGGAGGGCATCTCGACGTATCTGTTCGTACTCTAGAATTTCATCAATAGGTAAAGCAGCAAGTCTTTCGGCTGGCATGGGCGCATTGTAGAGGTTCAAACCAATGAAATCAACAGCAAAAATCCCCTCAGATTCCGCAAAAGGAATTAAGGGGATTTTTGATTTAAGAGCCTGTTTGAAAAGTCGCATTCTACTGCAAGATTGCAGGATTCAGCTGCAAACAGCTTATCATTCCTAGAAGTATACCTTCGTATACTCCTTCGTCATGATGCGCTGTTTTCGCTTGAACCTGCAACCTTTCGTAACGAAAGGGACTTCTCAAACAGGCTCTAAGTCTTATTGGGGTTATTGCAAGAGGGATCAATTGCTTTGATCCTTCAAAAATCAACCCCAATAAAACCGGAAAAAACTGCATACCGCAAAAAAAAATAAAACCTCCCTTCAGACAGGAGATACAGATGATTATGATGATACTTGAGATTTCTGTATCTCCTACCTTGCAATTATACTGAGATTGAATACAAACGGGCGGGTTTTGTGGCAATTGGAATCGCGCCGGGCGACGGTTAGGTTTTCTTCGCGCCAGGATAGCTGAACGGTTCGATGTCGCCGGAATAGCATGAAGGGCACTTGGCAGGTTTCGTCGCCGAATAGAAGCGGTGACCGTTTGGTTTACATCTCCAATTCGGTTCGTTTGTAGGTAGAGTAGCACCGCCAAGTTGAGTCAGCGCAAGAGCAACTATGGCTGCTCCAAGTGCCAGGATCAAAATCGGGTTTTTCATGGTTTGGTTCCTCCTTGGAATCGCTGCTTTCTTTGTTCACGTTTCAAATGTATACCCGCCCACGATACATCTTCGCCATGAACCAAGAACGCAGCAGAGAGAAAATAAGCACTTCTATTCAACCGTAATAAACTGACATCAACACAGATGTAGGGGTGACGCAAGGCGGGAGCCCGAAAATCGGGGACCCCTTGTGGATGATTTTTGGGCTGCCGCGCGGCAGGACCCCAAGAGATAAAGCTGAGATCAGTTAGTACGACGTTATTTCCTCATTACTGCGTTCCGGGTTTTGGCTATTTGGGTATGCAGATGTTAAAGTGCCTTCCTTAAAATAAGCCTCCCATGTTACTGGGAGGACATCATTGTCACTACTAAGAAAGTATTGTAAAAAAGTAGGGAAGAGAAGTCAAATGTTAACTGAGAAGCTTGATATTCCCGACTGATTTTGCTTTCTGGTAATACTCGTCATCGCATGTCAGAAACGTCCCATCAAGCATTTTTGCTACGACATGATAGATACTGTCGTAGACGGTTGTTTTGTACGTATAGGACCACCGTAGCGCTTCTTCGAGATAAGAACTGGTTATTTCGATATACCGAATTGGCAGAATTGAAAGCCGTCTTAGGGAATCTCTAGCAAATTTTTCATCGCCAAGAGAGAAACGTAATCCATTTGCAACTTCTATCATCAGAAATGAAGTGGAATAGAGATGAGTAGAATTGCTTTTTTGGTCTGCAAGAAGTTTCCGAAGGAAAATGTCAGCGGTACCACCTTTATTTGAGAGAGTTCGGAGCAGTATAGAAGCATCCACAATAAAAATCTTCACGTTCTTCCTTTTCTGATTGCGTTGAGAATTTGTTTTGTGGTCAGTTTTGGAAAATGATTCTGAAGTTCAAAAAATCCTTGGATAGGGTCTTCTGCTTTCATATCCATAAGTTCTTTTTCCACGGTTTTTGCCACAAATTGGCTTATACCACGAGACGGTATTGTCTTTCTGAGACGTTTATAGATGTATCCAGGAAGACTGATGGTGATGCGTTGAGTATCCATAGTATGAAATGAATTCATACTCAGTATATGATTGTTGGTAGGAATTGTCAAGGGAATTGGACTTTTATCCCCGGACTCATGGTGGATCCGCCAGTAGGCGGACGGGTTTGAGGTTATGACTATTCTACTTGCACTTTTATTCCAGGACTCATCGTTGACTTAAGGGTGATGGCCTTGATTTTTGTCTCACCGATTGCTTTGATGAGCGTTTTGAAGTTTTCCTCAAGTTGGTTGTCTTTAAACGAGAGTTTCCCTAGGCGCATGTGAATGAGAGGGAAATCTGATTCTGTTTTCCACTGGATTTCTCCGCCTCTAAGCTTCTCTGCAACTTTTTCTGGAGTTTGTGAGATTGTTCCGGCTTTTGGGTTGGGCATAAGACCTTTTGGGCCTAAATACCGTGCGATTTTGGCAAGTTGGGGCATCACTTGAGGGTGGGCGATGAGAGCATCAAAGTCAATTGTGCCTTTTTCTACTTTTTCAATAATTTTGTCAATTGTCGTAGTGTTGGCAATTTCTACACGAACTTCTTTTCCTGTCCCGTGAGGGAGGGTGACCGCCCCCCGCAGACCTTTCTCCGTAGTATTAATATGGAGTTCAACCGTTGCATCAAATGAGGTTAGCGAAATATTCCGAAGAAGAGGTAGTGCTTCAGAAATCGGATATATCTTCCCCTGATCTACTTTCATTGCTGCCTGCTTATAGCGGGGGGAACGCTCTCTAACCTTAAACTTTTTCTTTTTTTCCGGCTTTTCACCGATTTTAATACCTTCTGCCTGGTCTTTTTCTACTTCTTCTGTCAATTTTGCCAGTCTTTCTATTTCTTCTTCAGATTCTGCGCCGACACTTTTGACTCTCTCGCCACCTTTCATCCCGGAAATATGGACTTTTGCAGCTTGTACTCGCTTCTTTTTCTCTTCACGGCGAGTTTTCTGCTTATTTCGAATCTCTTGCTCTTCCTCACTACCTAATGTTGAAACACGTATTTTACCCATATTATTCTACTTTCACTCCCATGCTCCTTGCTGTTCCTTCTACAACTTTTACTGCAGACTCAACCGTGTCACAGTTTAAATCTGCCATTTTTTCCTTGGCAATTTCCTCAACTTGGGCCTTTTTGAGTATCCCTGCCTGTTCCCGACCTGTTTTTCCAGATCCTTTCTGGATGCCAAGCTTCTTTTTGATCATCTCGGCAACCGGCGGGAGTTTCGTGATAAACGCAAATGTTCGATCAACGTAGACGGTAATGACAGCAGGGATTATCTGTCCTTTGAGCTTTGCGGTTTTTTCGTTATACGCGCGGACAAAATCCATAATAGGGACCCCATGCTGTCCAAGAGCCGGACCAACAGGGGGTGCAGGAGTTGCTTCACCGGCTGGGAGGTTGAGTTTAATGATCGTCTTTACTTTTTTTGCCATGATTAAATTGAAACGGATACAACGGATACAAAAATGGAAAGCGTAAAGAGGTATCTCGTTGCCGTTTAGGCCAACTTCCTCAGAGTTTTCCGAGGTAGGGTAACTATATCATAGAGGGATAAAAAATGAAAGAGGAGAAGCGAAAAACTTGACAGGTAAATAGTGTACATATATGATATGTACAATGGTTGATTTCCAGAAGCCTTTTCAATTTGAATGGGACAAGGGAAATATTGATAAAAGCTATCAGAAGCATGGAATTACACCGAGGGAAGCAGAAGAAATATTTCTGGATGAACAGATTCTCTTCCTTGAAGACGTATCCCATTCAGAAAAAGAAGAACGGTTTATCGCCATAGGAAAAACAGTCAATCGGAAAAGACTATTCGCAATATTTACCATACGGGGAATTTTTATCAGAATTATTTCTGTAAGAGCTGCAAATAAAAAAGAAAGGAGGCAATATGAAGAAGTTGAAAAAGATTCCAAAATTTGACAATGAGAAAGAAGAACGAGAATGGTGGCAAACGCACGATTCTACCGAGTATGTGGATTATTCCAAAGCGGTAAGAGTCAGTTTTCCCAATCTCCGGCTTACAACCCGTCCCATCACAATAAGACTTCCAGTTGGACTCATTGATCGGGTCAAGATTCGGGCTCATAAAATGGATATTCCATACCAATCTTTCTTAAAACAACTTATTTATAAAGGATTGGAAGTATGGGAATAGAGAGCGTTTTTGGGAGAAATTATTATAAGTCATGGATAAATTATCCACATAATAACCTATAGAAAAGTTTTCACGGAAAATATAGGATATAAATATGACACAATTCACAGGAAATGAATCTTTACAGTTTGGCGACCTGGAGGAAGTCTAACTCAACTGGGGTTTCGCGGCCAAAGATTGATACCAAAATCTTGACTTTTCCTTTATCTTCATCGATGACATCAACTGTTCCCAGAAAGTCGACAAATGGTCCGTCAATAATTTTAACAGCTTCGCCTTTACTAAATTTAGTTTTGAATTTGGGAGCTGCAAGTTGGGTAAATTTAAGGATAGCATCAACCTCTTTATCAGAAATAGGTGTTGGCTTATTGCCAACTCCGACGAATGCCGTAACTCCCGGAGTTGTGCGTACCGCAAGCCACGTTTCGTCATTGAGGTTCATATTGACAAGGATGTATCCGGGGAAGATTTTCTCTTTTGTTTCTTCCTTTTTTCCATGACGGACTACGACAATATTTCGCGTTGGGACAACAACATCAAAAACGTTGGAAGTTAAATTCATTGTCTTGATGCGCTGTTTAAGAGCTTCAGCTGCTTTATTTTCATGGCCAGAATACGTATGGACGACAAACCATTGTCCGGGCGGTTTTGGCGCAGGTTGCGGTTTTTCTTCAGGGAGAGCTTCAGTAGGAGTTTTTACCTCAGGTTTTTGTTCTTCTTTTTGAGGAATTTCTCCTGTTTGTGCTTGTTTTGTCTTGTTTGATTCGTCTGGCATTACCGTTTTATAAGTACATCAGTAAGTTTGGTAAAAAGCAAATCAAGTCCGCCGATATAGAGTCCGAATACCAATGAAATCATGATGACAACTATTGTTAATTTTATAACTTCCGCTCGTCCTGGCCAGATCACTTTTACGAGTTCTGCACGTACTTCTTTGAGAAATACCACTGGATTTCCCTTGAAATCCGGCATCATAATTGTTGGCGATTGCATAGGATACGAGTGTATCATAAATAGACGCGGAAGTGCAATTCTATTGGAAAGAGAAGGAAAGAATAATGTATCAGAGAAGTGCAGCATCTGGAAATGGGCGACGAAATGCTTTGAGGCATCTTCTCTGATACATTGAGATTTTTCTGGATCAACGGCCGCATTGAGTTGCAGACCTCCTCAGGCAGATCCTGAGGCAGATAATTCCTGCCTTAACCTGCTTCACCGTTATTACTGAAGTTGTTATGTGCGTGTACAGTGTTACACGCGAGAATTTTTTCAGTTACCGATAGTTCCTCCTTTTCTTGTGGTTTCTCATGACGTAATATCGTCGAAAAACTCCGCGAGCCATGTACCACGGTCGTAGTTGTATTTGCCCCACGCGGAAAAAAGTTTTAATGTCCGGCGGATACTAGCGGCGGCTTGGTGGGTTGTTTTGCCTTGATTGGCTTCGACGATCTTCGGATCGCCGGGACATTTCCCTTTCGGGAGGGCATGATGAACTCTGGTGCGATTGTCCAGCACTTTACAAAACAATTTCGCATTGTTTGTGGAGAATGCCAGAACTGCATCTGCATTCTCGTGAAAGGGTACTGGTTTTCCACAGATGTGGCATTTTCGAGGTCGCACTTTTTCGTATCTTAATCTTATGGTGGTTTTCATCGTTCCTCCAGTGATTATCGAGACTTTCGTGTCGCCCTCACGAGAGACTCCTTCTTCTGTCGGAGTAATCCGGCGGAAAAAGAAATCTCTCGTTTTGATCCAGATTGTTAAACTGCCCCAAGGACAAGTTTTGGGTAAGAGAGGATTATACAACAGGTTTTCCTCAGGACGAAATTCCATTTTATGGCGGGTATGATAGTTTGACTTATGAATATTGGACGGTGTATCATCGAGAATACTTTCTTTATTCTATGAAACATAACACAAAGATTCGGAAAGCCGTTATTCCAGCTGCAGGATTTGGTACCAGATTTCTTCCCCAAACCAAGGCAATGCCCAAGGAGATGCTTCCGATTGTTGATAAACCCGTTATTCAGTATGTTGTGGAAGAGATTGTGGCATCTGGTATTACGGATATTGTCATGATAACAGGGTGGCATAAACGGTCGATCGAGGACCATTTTGACTATCCGTTCGAATTAGAAAAGCGATTAGAAGAGGCAGGGAAAGAAAAGCAACTTGCAGAAGTCCGCCGCATTGCCGAAATGGCTAATTTTATTTATGTCCGTCAGAAGGGCCCATATGGGAATGCAACTCCAGTTCTTTGTGCCAAGAATGTCATTGGGAACGAGCCTTTTGCAGTCCTCTGGGGTGATGAATTTATCCATTCCAAGCCTCCCCGTCTCAAACAGATGATTGATGTCTATGCCGAGTATGGGAAGCCTGTTATTTCCGGTGTCCGAATTAAAGAGAAGAGCGATCTTTCCCGTTACGGGATAGCAAAAGTCAAAAATGTGAAAGACAATGTATATGAGCTTATCGATATTTTTGAAAAGCCCGATCCTGATCGAGCCCCTTCAAATTTAGCAGCTCATGGAGCATACATCCTTCCTCCGGAAATCTTCCCGATCATTGAAAATCTCAAACCAGGGAAAGGTGGAGAACTGTGGCTTCCTGAGGCAATCGAGCAGCTCAAAAAAATCGAAAAAGTACTCGTCTGTGAAATAAAGGATGCTACGTACTATGATACCGGAGATAAGTACGAGTATTTGAAAACTGTCATTGAGTTTGCGCTCCAGCATCCGGATGTCAATGGAAACTTCCGCAAATACCTCAAGAGTTTGAAACTGTAATACTCCCCCTATACAATAAACGATAGATATGCTTCCTGACTTTTCCTATGAGCTTTTGTTGTGGAAGAAAGGATATAGACGGATTATCGGAGTTGATGAAGTAGGCCGTGGTGCATTTGCTGGGCCTGTCGTTGCTGGTGCTGTTGCACTGAAAGAAATTAGTAGTCAATCATTCGTGATAGATTTGGGAGTGAATGATTCGAAGAAACTCTCCGCTACGAAGAGAAAAGAACTTGTCCCATACATTAAAAAATACTTTCATTGGGCTGTCGGCGAGGGAAGTGTAGAAGAAATAAATCGCTTTGGGATAGTAAAAGCCACCGAGAAAGCGATGAGAAGAGCAATAAAAAATTTAACAATTAAACAATATATCAATGCAACAATGAAACAATTCGTTTTAATAGATGCTTTTCATGTAAAGTATATAGCCGGGATTGGTCTAAATCGTCAAAAGGCGATTATAAAAGGTGATGAAAAATGCCTTTCAGTTTCCGCCGCATCAATTATTGCCAAAGTCTATAGAGATACTTTGATGCAGAAGTTAGCAAAGAAATATAGAAGATATCAGTGGGGGAAGAATAAAGGCTACGGGACCGGTGATCATCAACAGGCAATACAAAAATACGGGGTTACTCGCCTCCATAGGACGTTATTTGTTGATGGTTATTTGACTACTTTGAGGAAAATACGCTCTCTGGTGAGGTGAGCGTTTGATTATTTTGGTCAATAAGAGTTAGCCGGTAGATATAGGAAGTATCTTCGTCCAAACCAATAAGGATTCGGCTGTGTGATGTCGTTGGAACGGTTGAAATAGGAAGAGTACGCATATCAAGGAGTGTCCTGCCATAGGAAATGGAAGAGCGGTAGGGAGTTTGGGTTTGGAAAGAAATCGTGACTGAAGTTTTTGTAATGGGAATAATGGAAAGAGCTGTTATAACCTCCGTTGCTTTCGTCGAAACAGTTTGTGGTTTTCCAGTATTGACGATTGTTACAAAAGACGCAATAAGAAGAAGGACAAGAAATGAAGCCGGCCAGAGTATGGCGCTGACAGATTTATAAAAACCGCGCTTTTTGGAAAATCGATCTTCTCGTTTTTCCTCTGTCTCTTTGAGGATTTCCAGACTCTTTTGTGTCGCCCAGTACCCGTGACACTTGTGACAGCGGAAAATAATGACATTGGTTGGCAGACTTTCAGAGTGGAACCGCTCAAGTTTTGTATGATCTCGTGGGCAAAGGAGTGTCCTTGGTGGAATTGGTGCATGTTTCGGAAGAACAGTGAGTTTTGCAAGACGCACTACCTCATGATAGGGAACTCGATTGATTTCAAATGGATCAAACCATGTACCACCGCAGTAGCCGCAGTGGTCAACGGAGAATTTTATACCTCCAAGAGTCGTGACTTCCAGTTTCTGTAGTAGATTGCCGCAAGATGGACAGTGCATATTACTGTATCAGTTTATTTTCTTTTATCGTATCGACGATTTTTTTACTGACAAATCGTCTTCCTTCATCGGAGAGGTGAAGGTTATCGCCGGGATTAATATACGTTTTGATGCCGTATCCTTGATAGTCAAGCGAGGGATGGTACGCATCGGCAAGCGGGTATTTTTCTGAAATCGCAAAGCGGGTCATATTTTCGAGATAGCTTTTAATAATTTGGGCAGATTGCCATTTCATTGTTGCCGGCCAGTTAAGTGCTCCGTCGCCAAATATGAGTGGGTGGGGGGCAATCGTTGAGAACAGGACAATTTGCGTACTTGGCGATTTCTCTTTCACGATGTCAATGATTTTGGCAATTGTTAACCAATGCCGGTCCAGATCGTACTGGTTTCCACTCCAGTGGTTGTATGCAAACGATTCGACAACGAGGATGTCTGGTCTATAGGAAAGAACCGGTGGATAGAATTTATCTAAATATGTTGAATAGCGAGTGAGCCTCGTCAAACCACTTTCCATATCTGTTGACCCAAATCCGTAGTTCAGAAGTGCGAAAGAGCCTGTAGGGAATGCTTCTTTGAGATAATCGTTTAGGACACGTAAATCCCTTCCCATCGTGTCTACCATTGAATCTCCCAAAAGGGCAATGATGTAGGTGTTTTTTGGATTTTTTACAAGATCGCCGATTTGTGGCACTAGAGTAGTTATTGGGGTTGGAGTAGGGGTATACAGAGGAAGCAATTCATCGTCACCTTGGACAAAGGAAGAAACTGCAGAGATTAGAGTAGGAATCGCCATTGAGGTCGACGTACCAAGTATCTGCGGGGTGGGAGTGGGGAAATTATTTTTAATCGGTTGATACTCATCAAGTTGCGCAAGGACACTTTTTATATTGTTTGCGCGAAGGGTTGAATTTAGGAAAGGCGTTAGCGACTGAGTCTTTGATGGAAGACCAAGGAGATTACCAAAGCTCACATTTGGCATTACACTGTTTTCTGGTTCTTTTATAAGGATGATTTGGGATTTTCCATCGACTGAACTTTGCCGAAGGCTATATGCGCCTTGGACAGGTTGAAGGGTAAAGAGGAGTAGGAAAATAAAAAAACAACTAATGACCAAAATCAGTTTTGTCACTCTTTCTCCATTGTAGGGGTGTTTAAATTAGTATGTCAATCCGTCATTATAGAAAGAGAAATATTTTTTTCTAAGATTCTTTGGCATAAAAACCGGAATTATTTATTTGATAGTTAACTATTGGTGCATTCCTTCCACAATCCTCGATTATTCTCCCTGGCTTCTTGTTGTGAGGCAAGAAATTCGTCTTGATACTTCACATCTGGGGGGTAGATACTTATCTGCGCATACCCTTGGCGGACAAGGTAGTCATTTATAAATACATCACCAACAAAAACATACCGTAGCAGTCTTCCAAAAGAGTCTTTATCCGAAATATCTTTCTCCATCGTAATTTCTTTATCCAAAACTAGTTCTGCATTTTTCTCCGAAGCTTTTTGTCCAAAACACTCAACGGGAGATCGTGGATCTTTCGATTCAGGAGTATCGATCCCTATATATCGAACTTTTCGTCCGTCGGTAAGTTCAATGGTATCGCCATCAACAATACGACCGACGGTAGCTGTCTCCAAAGTATCATGAGGTGTTGGAGAAAGGGAGGGGAATTGGGATAGTGGAGGAGAAAGCGTTGGCGAAGGCAATGGAATGGTGGGGGAAGGAGAGGTGGAAATGCTGCTATACAGTAAAAATAATCCGAGGGAAATCAAAAAAGAAATAAGAAGGATTTCCCAGAATGGAAAATGGATTTTTACCACTGGGTTGTCACAATTCTAATCTTTGCCGAAGTGACAGATGCAGAAAATCCCAGTCCGCTTTTAAGCTGAACTCGGTAAAGTTTGGATCCAGCATCAAGCGTTATCGAGCCTGAAGAGATGGTCTGTGATGACGGACCGTTCATAGTGACTTTTGAATTCCATACTGCATGTTTATCAGTCGCATTATACAGTTGAGCCTCGATAATGCCATTTTGCGTAGGATTAGAAAGGGCAGCGATAAAATACGCTTCTTTCACTGTCCCATAGAGAGCGGTATCGATAAGCGTTTCGGTGGTCGTGAGATCTTCCCACTGGGTATTTTGGGTTGATCCGCTCCCAAGAGGGATGTAGTATTCACGAGTTGTGGGAAGTTGGGAGGATGTCTGGGATTGAATTGGCAATTCAGCACTTGTTTGAGAGGTTTGGATATTTTGAATAAGTCCTACACAACTTGCCGGGCAGCTATTTTCATTTGCATCTGCCGATACGACAGGAGCAGTTGGGACAATAGTCGTACTAATATCGGAAAACCTGGTGGCAGCTGGTGTAAAAATTTTAATATCAAGGATAAAGAGATTAATCGTGATGACAATCAGAAGGGTAAGAAGGAGAATGTGAGCAGAGGAATCTTGGTTCATAGGAAGAAAGCCCCAATTTCACATTATTGAGGGAATCCACCATTCGACGTATTGGTTGAAGTATTTTCTTTTGGTTTTTCCTGATTGGGAATCTCCCGAGGTGAATCGTTTGGACTATTTCCTTTTTGTCGTCGTAATTCTTCTTCTTCCTTGACTCGAATGGCCTCAAATCCAGCGCTTGATTTTCCCATCTTTGAGGAAGACTCGGAAAATCCGGGACATTTATCTGGGTTTTTTTCGCAAATTGCCTTGCATTCTGCTTCTGTTTTGCAGCCTTGAGTATCGGAACCTCTGGATTGATTTGTCTGAACTGGTCGCTTATCACTTGGACCCTGGTTTTCGGATGGACCTTGGTTTTCTGACGGACCTCGATTTTCCGATTGGATTGTATTTTTTCCTTCGCGATCGTCCCGGCTCACACTTTCATGAAGCCGTATGCATTTATCTTTATTTTCCTCTCTTTCACAAAAATTACTGCAAGATTCTCTCGAGTCGCATCCAAGCTCCTGTTTTGCTTTTTCTAAAGTCCGCATCTGATCCTGTTGGTTTTCCTGAAATTTTTGGAATTTCTCTTCTTCTACAAGTCCAACTTTCTTCCCAAACGCCATGCATTTTTCCTGATTTTCTACCTGACTACAAATGGTTCGACATGAGGATTCAGAGTTGCACCCGAGCTCTTGTTTTGCTTTTGCAATAACCTCTCGTGTGACCTTATTTTTTGACTGGATGAGCTTATGTTTTTCTCCAAACTCACTACATTTCGTTGCGTTTTCTTCCCGTTGGCAAAAAGCTTTGCATGCATCAGGAGTGGTACAGCCTAGCTCAGTGGCAGCAGCTTGGAGAATTTTCTGATTTGGCTCATTTTGGTTATCTTCGTTTTTCCTAAGACCGTGTTTTTGGGCAAACTGACTGCATGCTTCGTAGTGGTCCGGCTCATTACAGTAGGCCATACAAGACTTTGCATCCGTACAATTCCCAAGTTCCGCAACAGGAAAAGTAATTCCCGCTTTTCTTGCCTTTTCTTCCGGAGTTTCCGTTTCTTCTCCAAGGACATTTTTTTTAAGGATAAACTTCCCATACGACCAACAAGCGGGAGAATTTTCTGGAATTTGACAGAAATCATAACAGCTGATTGGATCCTCACAGTAGCCAAGTTCAGGAATCGGGAACCGGACGTACTGTGCCGACGTATTTGAGGGGGCGAAAAGACTTAGGAAAAAAAAGGAAATAACGATGATAAGAATTGTTGTAATTTTTTTTTGCATACGAAGTTACTGCGCAAATGGATTTGTATAGGGTGCTGATCCGGAATTGGTGCTTTCGGAAAATTGCTCAAAGGGATTTTCTGCTTGTCCAAATGGATTTTCAACTGCAGCAGAAGGTGTAGCGAATGGATTTTCAAGTTCAGCAGATGATGTGGCAAATGGGTTTACCACTGGGGTGATTGATGGTTCAACCGGTATGGATACCGGAGGAGTGATGGCAGGTTTGGTGACATTTGGTTTTGAACGAACCAATTGGAAGTAGAGGAATGATCCAGAAAATCCAAGCATGACGATAGCGATAAGGATGGTGACAAACATATGCGGGAATTTACTTCCATACGCATTGGGATTTGCGATAACCGGCGGAGGAGGAACTCCTGGTGGCGGTGGAGGCGGCGGCGGAGGTGATGGAGGAGTCTCGAAAGGTGGAGCTGATGGTGGCGGATGAGGCATGGATTCGTCTTTTGGTGGCGGAGATGCAATTGTTGAGGGTGGAATTGGTGGAACTGCCCTTTGGAGAGGTTCAGATTGTGAGACTGGAGGAGTTTGAGACGTGGTTTCACCCAAAGTATCATGATGAAGGGGAATACCTGGTTCGTTTACTTGTGGGGCTTGACTTGGTGATTGTGAGATTGGTGAAGTGAGTGGATCAATTGGAGGTGGAGTGGGTACTTGCGGTGGAGTGGGTGGGAGAGTCGATGGTTGGTTTTGAGTTTTATCTTGGGCAGGAGTCATGGGAATAGTACATCATAAAAAAATGGGAATTGCAAGGGAAAATTTACCAGAACCTAAACCAAAATACGTTACAAAGCACGAATTCCTCGGTCTCTTCCTTCAAGGTTGGGGACATAGAAAGGTTTTTCATCACGATATTTGCTATCGTACTCGTACTGATTGTGGAAGAAATCTTGATTGGTCCAGTTTCCGAAGCTTACAACGATACCTGCGATGATGAGGGCGATTTTTATATTTTTGTGATTGAAGGAAATCCAGAAACTTGGGTAGGAGTCTGATAGTCCCATCATGTAGGCTCCGGCAGCTTCTCGGATACGGACTGAGTCGCGTGCCAATTCAAAGGTGCTTTCGGGATATTCTCCTTTTGTTAACACTCTATAGAATGATACAACAACACCAATAAATCCGCCGGTGCTCACGACCTGTTCGAAGATAAAATATGGCACAAGGAGAATCATCCGGACAATTCCCCCCAGGATCGGTATGGCAAAAAAGCGACTGGGATTTTTGGGATAGTGAATATCCAAAGTATATGAGTCATGGATGGTGAAGTCAAAACCAGGATACGTGTCAGTTAGTCCGAAAAAGAAAAAGTACAATTTTGCGGTATAGCGCATGAATCCGAGTTCAAAGTCATATGCGCTTTTCCAAAATTTGCCAGTAAAAAGGATATAAAACGAATTTATTGCAAGGATAAGGAAGAGTGCAACTCCGTAAATAGCAAAGACGATATACACAGGAAGAAGGATAATAATTTTTACCAAAAAACCAAGTAGAGGGATTGCATAAAATTTGTTTGGATTTTTGATGCGGGTAATTTTCAGTGTTGGGTAGAGATCTGAAGGAATTTTTTCTGCTGATGAGGCCATAATACTCTCAGCATAGAGAGTCTTCCTATCCCTGTCAATGGGATTCTCTGAAAAATTATCTCCACAGGGAAAATTTTCGAGTAAGATCGGAAAGTTGGGTAATTTCCCCAAAAAAGCAGATGCCGTAGTATTCCAGCTCTAGTTCCGGTGTTTCACGCGTTTTCTGTTTTTGTTCCAAAAATGTTCCAACGGTCATCGTGTTTGTGAAATCAGTAAAAGGGATTTGTAGCGCAATAAGCTCGTTTCGAAGTGTTCTTATTTGATTGGAGTTATCTGCTGCGAGGATAATAAATGGATTATCTGAAATATTTTTGTGTTCACTTCCGCTTTTATCTATGTACGTGTCAAAACGCATGGAAACTTTATCAGGAATAAGAGAGGAGAGTCCTGCTGCCATGTGGCCCAAGGCATTTACAAGTTTCCCAATTTCAATCTTTTTATTCAGGACTGCGACAAATTTATGTGTAGTTGGTGAAGTATTCATAAGGAGATTATATCAGAGCAAAGGTACTGGGTTTTAACAACGAGTTGGATAAGCCAACCCAGCACCTTTGCTCTTTTCCTTGCGAAATGATTTCCTCCTTTTTTATTACCACTCGGGGCTGATTTTTTTAATCCTCATTGCAATGAGGAAAGCAATCAAGACCGGAATGGCAATAGGAACCGTTGCCGGTACGACGCGGATGAACATGGTCACAACCGGCGCCAAGAATAATCCCACCGCAAATCCTAGGAAAACGTACTTCTCGATGTGGTACTTTCGGGCTGTCATAACGGCGATTCCTCCGACAAGCAGATCTCCGGCGCCGAGGAGATATGATACCTGGGATTTCACCGAGAACAGATTATCAGGAACAAGAATCAGGAGCGGGGGGAGGGTTTTCCCCATAACGATTCCGCTTATGAGTCCCGATCCCAAAACGCCCCAGACATCATAGATCATTATTCCGGCAAATCCCAGTAAAAGATATCGTAGTCTTACTGGGCCGATGTTCCGCAGTATCACATAGATGGCAATGAACGCGGCGACATCATACGTAGGCCAGGATGGCGCAATCAACCATCCTAGTCCCAAAAACAATGCCAGACCGATTTGGATGATCAGCCCGAATGTCCGATGGCGCACGAGTTTTGCCATGCTATTACTGTAGTCGCTGACAAAAAGCAGCGACATGGAAATCATCATGAGGGCAAAGAATGCGTTAAAGAGACTGACGATCTTGGTCAGTACCGTCATGATGACAACCCCGACGATGAGAACTATCAGAAGCAGAATTCCAAACGTCGCGGCTCCCTTCCAGCTGCTCTCTCCCTCGATCCCAAATTTGGGAAATGTGAGCATGCCACTTTCTCCTGGGTGCTGCTCGATGTAGCGGATAGACAGCACGTACGCCGCTAGTGCGAAAATGAACAGGAATGCAAACGTGTAGAACATGTGGGTCCTCCTTAAGGAATTTTGGATTTGTCAACGGAGTGCATGATTGTTGACAGGATAGCTACAAAATTTGCAGATATTCCGCCAACAACCACGCTTATAGATTCATTTCGCAAGTTGTTAACGTACAAAAATTTTCACAACAAATAAACTGTCCAAAATCATATATCTGGAGTTCATTTATTGTGAAGATGGGTATTATATCAAGATTGTAATGTAGATCAAAGAAAAGGGAGTGAATGAAAGAGTGGATTGAATGGAGACGACTCGGTATGCAAATTGGTTGGTGTATTACACACCGAGTCGTCAAGAATCTAGCCGGCAATCTTTCGGGTTTTTATATACGCAATCATTGCCGGTTTTGTTTGCGTTTTGAATTCATACCCTTGTGCCCGTAGCGCATCGAAATGTTTATCGATGGCACCAATGATACCCGCTTCGGTGTGCGCCATCAAAACGACATGAGGTTGCCTCACTCGGGGATGGTCCCAGCCTTGAAGGGTTATGATATATACGGGCATTTCCCCGCGGACAAGCAGTCCCCGTACTGCTGGATAGTCAGCCATCGTCACCGGAACCTCAACTTTGAGAAAAGAGGTCGGCTTGGTAAGACTAGCTTGCATTCGCGGGACAATCTGCCTGATGAGATTATCAGTTGCGAACATGGAAGTCCTCCTTCTAAAAATACTTGGATGTGGGGTTATGGATGTTATAACCCTTTTGATTGAACTCTGATTTTCGTCTTTCCCATTCTTGCATCAAGGTTTCTCTTGACCCTGCAACAAGAATGAGATGGGGAACGTTGTACCGATGAATTCCTTGGAGAATAATTATCGAATATCTCAAATCGGTACGCTCAATCAATCTTTTTACCACCTCCCATGGAACGCTGAGTTTCACTGTTATGACCAAAATGTCTGTTCGGACTTTTATCTCTCTTTTTGCTCGTTCCTGAATAAGTCTGAGCAAAATTCCGGTCGGCGACGGAGATCTTGGTCGAGCTGAAGTTCCTGTTTTCATTGACCGATTTCCTTTCCTTTTTGATTCCCGATAGGACGCTCTGAAGATTAAACTAAAAAGAGCGACTGTTTCTCGCCTGTGAGAAAAGTCACAAGATTGAGGCGATCCTATCAGAAGTGATGTGGATATTCAAATAGATATCCTATAGTGATTGACATTCCATTGGGATTATGCTATAAAGAGGACCATTTGCCCATAGAGGGAAGTGTTATATGCAACACTTCTTTTTTGTTGGCAAATAGATTTATCCGCCGAAGAGGCGGAGCTCTTTTACAAGATGCGATTATAGAATCCGTCTTTCGCAACGAAAGCAGCTTATGAGATGAGTTCTAGTTTCTACGGATTGATTTGATGCAAATCTTTTCTGCATCAATTGAAGTCCGTAGAAATTTTTTAGGAGGTGAAACATCCGTCAGTTCACTCCGCGTTTTTTCGATCGTACGTCTCAAATCAGGTGTAATTTGCACCAAATTCAGCCAGGAGGCAAAAAATGAAAACGCTACGTTTTGCAATGTTCGTGCTGTTCGTTTCGATTGCGCTCGCGCTTTTGCTCGTGGGCAGCACCCCCGCCAGCGCCGCGCCGGATGGTTCGATTGCTTTCGAAATCCCGCCTAAAGTGATTTTCGGGTGGGTCCCTTTCAGCGCTGGTGCTATGGTTCGAAACGAGACTAACAAGCCGATGCACTTTGAACTGCAGGTGGTCGTCGGAGGTCGGGCGACAAATAAGCAAGAACCTGGTGTTCTGGTATCTGGAAACAGCACCGTGAGTTCCCTTGGGTGTGCGAAAAGATGCCGCTATCTGTGGACGGGTGACATTTTGCCCGGCGATTACACGACGCTCTTGTTTACGCTCAAAAGCGGTCGGCGTTTGGGGACATTCAAATTACTCGACGTGAAAGGCGAGATCAATGGGCAGACCAAGCATAGGACGCGATCGATCAAGATTGTCCAAGGCACCGAGCCGCCCAGCGCCGAAATGTGGTTCAATCCGCCAGCATACCAAGGATTGACCGCTTCGTTTGGCATCGTCGCCAAAAGCCCGGCGGAACTGACGGATATCGGACTTTTGCTCCCCTCAGGGCAACTGACAAATATTCGTCATCTAGTGAATTTTGAACGTCCGGCGGGGAACTCGTTTGAGAGCAGCTGTGGATTGAAGCTGATCAACCACTGGGGCGGTGGGATCCGAATTACCTATACCGAATTCCACCTGGAGTTTCAGGTGCCGGACGATTTTTCCGGTCCGTGCCGTTTGGAAGGGTATGTCGCCTTCTGGCACTATACCCAGCCAAACTATCTCCAGTTCGTAAAAGTCGTCTCCGATTTCGAAGTCCTGCCGACGCAGTAATCGCATCGCATGTGTACCAGACTTGAAGGCGAGGGGCCTTCACGCAATCGCTTTCAGTCTGGTACACATCAACACTTCTTGACAAGTATTTATACATTATATATACTTTGTATATATGAATACCGCAGTCATTATCACCAAAACAGAACCGCAGATAAAAGCCAAAGCCCAAAAGATTGCCAAAGAGTTGGGATTTAGTTTGAGCTCTTTGGTCAATGCGTATCTTCGCCAGCTTGTCAAAACAAAAACGGTTACTTTCACTACTACTCCCGAAATTCCCAATAAAAAAACGCGTGCCATCTTAAAACAAGCAGAAAAGAATTGGAAAGAGGGAAAACACTCTCCAATTTTTAAAACTGGAAAAGAGGCAGTTGCATGGTTAGACAAACAGGGAATATGAATGTCGCTTTTGACCCTGAGTTTTATGAAAAACTCAAAAAAGTAGACGTCAGAATTAGAATATTAGTAAGAGAGAGGATAAAACTTTTTTCAAAAAATCCATACGATCCTCAACTAAATAATCACTTACTCCATCGAGAATATTCGAGTCAAAGAAGTATAAATATCACCTCAGATTACCGAGCAATCTATAAAGAGATATGGGTTGGAGATGAAGTAGTTGCTTACTTTGTTCTACTGGGAACGCACGAAGAATTGTATGGGTAATACAATCAGTTTATCCCTGTGAATCAATAAAATCTTGTAGTGTTGCAAAACCCGCAAGCTTTGCATATTTTTCCGCTTCCTTCAATCGCGTTTCTTTCGTTAAGTCCTTTAAAGCGAGATTCAAAGGTGCTAGGGCGAACATCGCTTCGGACATTTAAATTTCCGCTCCCATCATCAAGCCAAGGGTTGTATCTGTACCGCTGGGGAATCGCAAATAGGTCAATTCTTTCTACGCCTTCTGTCATAGACTATGTCATCGTTGACCAAATCAAGTCAAACAAAACTGCTTGGGTTTGGGCAAGTTCTTTATTCCAGATCTCTGTTGCCACGACGTCGTTTTCGGAGTAGCCGACCAAAAAAATCTTCTGTTTAGTGATAATTGTATCAGATGAGAACGTAATTGATGGAGCTAAACGTTCTATCTGATGGTTGGCAGACCGGTATAACCGTATATATTCGTCAGCCTCTTTGCAGCGGATCACGAGCTCTTGTGCCGATCCGTGATTTTCTCGTATGGCGAGGGGAATCTTATGGAAATACTCTGGCATCATGCTTTTGACTCTCTCAGGGTGGAAAAATGCTCTAAATGATCGTTCTTTGAGAATCTCCTCGTACATTGCCTCGACCCGCTTTTTTCCCTCGTAAAATTTCACTTTTGGAGTAATTCCGTACGTTTTTTCCAGCTTTTGTAAGTCAGGTAAATATTTCTCAAGAAGGTTTTTGGTGTGGTCAAGAATTTGTTCTTTGCCATACAGAAGGGAAGAAAGCTCAGCCATTGGGATAGCCTGGACGTGCATCACCCCTTTATGGATAAATGTGGTGACAAGTCCCTCTGACTTTAGCCTTTCCAAAAGAACATACATCGAAGAGCGATGAATTCCGGCGTGTTTTGCCCACAGGCTTATAGGAGAGGCACCCAGCTTTACCAACTCCAGAAAGGCTGTGTTTTCTTTTTGGGTCAGGCCGAAGCGAAGAAAGAAATCTTCCATATTGTTGTCATTATATCACAACAGTAAATATTGACGCATTTTAGCTTCAAAAAGAAGAGTTATTACGGTTTCATGTTGATAATATTTGACAGACAAAATAGTGAGCGATAGAATCCTATAGTTCTTGAGGAAGAATGAGTTTTTATTCTCAAATCAAGAACTTCACTAAGTCAATGGAAGACTTATAACAGTTTATCTTAATCGAAGTTTTGAACCAACTTCGAATTCGCACGTTTAAATTTTAGAGAGCTTTTCTCCTTGCAGGGGAGTGTTGTGGGGTACGAGGTGTCACATTTTTGACAACTGGTATCCCACAACACCATCTTGCTTGGGGAAACCGTGACAGTGGGTAAGAATCCTCTCAAGGGCGGAAGCAGGATAAGATTTACAGTCTAAAGGAGGCAATATGGAAATTACCATTGTGGATAATGCCGGTAAACGGTGGGAAGTATATGCATCCACGGGTGACAAGATTTCGGATATCCTCAAAAAAGCCAGCGACCAAGGTGCAAAAATGCCGAGAGAGTATACCAAAGTAAAAATCATCGGCGGCTACGCTGAACTCTCCGAGGAGTGGAATCCGAAGTGGACACAGATTGACGTTCGAGTTCGTCAGACCTAATAGTCGTACTGCGACGACAGTAACCTTGGAGGCCGCCTTCTCCAAGCCAATCAAGAAGGAGGAAATCGTGATTCCCAGCGTGTTCGCACTGATGGCAGGAGTGGCATACGGGGGCTACACATTCCTGATTTCCAGATCTGCCAAAACAGGAATAACCACATCGTTCGGAGCTGCGGTATTGCAAGTGACCGCAGCGGTCGAAGGTATCGCGGTGGTACTATTTTTGTATGTCACCGGGCAACCAATACACGTAACGACTCACGGAGTGGTATTGGCGATACTTGCAGGATTGGCAGTTGGGACTGCCGAAATCCTGAGCTTCATTGCATACTCGAGGGGATTGAGTGTTGCAGTAGGAACCCAAATTACCGTTGGATTATCAATCCTTATTCCGGTAATTCTGGGAGTGGTTATCGCCAAAGAATCCATACAGCCCATCCAAATCGTTGCGTTTGTCTTGATTGCCATAGGAGTGGTGGTACTTTTGAAATAATCCCCAAGGAGGAACGTGCGAAAGCCCCGATAGAGAAACTAGTCATTGATCTGCTGATTCATCAGTTGGTTCGGTGCAATCACAGAGGAGTATCTATCGGGGTTTTATTTTCCTTGACATTATTCTGATTTTCTGATATTCTGATTTTCAGAATGAACACGCAAATTCAGGAAACAGTCATTATAAGAGATCGAGGACAGCTTACAGTACCCGAATCTATAAGAAAGAGTAGAGATTGGATGTCTCCCCAATCGGCGGTAACTATTATTGCCGAAAAAGAGGATGAAGTCATTATAAGACCCCATACTTCAAGTCAAAAAAAGGTCGACTGGGATGAGTTATGGAGGAAAATAAATTTAGCCCGTTCTTATAAAGGTAAATATAAAGGTAGCCTTTCAAAATTTATAGCAAGAGATAGAGAAGCACGTAGATAGATATGAAAAAAGTAGTAGTGGATAGTTCGGTGATGGTTAAATGGGTCAAGCAGAATAACGAATCGAATATAAAAGAGGCAAACCAAATACTTGTGGATGCCCAGGCGGGAAAAGCGATTTTGATAGCTCCCGAACTTGCTAAATATGAGGTGGGAAATGCGATACTTAAAAAGGGTATAGAAGTGAATCAAGCTAATCAAAATTTGGGAACAATCTCCAGTCTTCCGATAGAGTTTATTTCTGAAACTCCTAACCTAGCTTTTCAAACTTATCAAATGGCATATGAAGTGAGGTTACTTGGTGATAAAAAGTTCACATATTATGATGCTGCATTTGCAGCTTTGGCTAAAAAAGAGGACGCCATTCTTGTTACCGATAACCCCAAGCATCAATCAAAAATCAAAGGCGTAAGAGTTGTACCTCTGGCAAAGTACAAATAAAAGCTGGCAGGCCCAGAGGGAATCGAACCCCCACTAGAGGATTTGGAGTCCTCTGGTCTACCATTAACCTATGGGCCTATCGTTTAATCCGCTTATTATACCAATTTTCGTGTTTCCATACGATAGAGTATGATGGAAATGTTGTAGGGCGGGAAGCTGGAGTATGGAGACAGATGAACGGGCTAGGCGCAGTTTTGCCAAAAGTGTAAGAGGAGGTTACTCATCTTCCGCAAGATTTTTGTATCGTTGGCTATCTTGAGGATTCAGAAAATATCGGTACATGAGTTTTTTCCTACCATTATCATCTTTTACACGAAGGACGGCCCGATCGGGATTGGTTAAAATTCGCACCGTTCCATATCCCGGACATGGAGGATCATCTCCTCCATGGTCTGCAGTCCCATATGATCCATGACTCCATGTACCAAGTGTTGGACCAACGGTTGCACAGTGGTCAACGTTAGGGGAAGGAACAAACAGTTCAGCAAGACCAGCATTGGTTCCATCATCGATTCCTCCTGCATGAGCATCTCCTGAAATAACGATAACTCCTTGTGTTCCGTTCGTTTTGACAAAATTTACGATATCGTCATGTTCAAATTTGAACCCAGCCCATGCATCATTCTTTGGAAGGGTTGGATTAAACGGAGAGGGTGAAAAGATGATTTTCCATTTCGCTGTTGAAGAAATGAGTCCATTTTTCAGAAATTGCAATTGTTCTTGACCAAGCATTGATTTCGCTGGACCATCGGCAGTACTATTCGGATCTCTTTGACTTCGTGTATCAAGAACAAAGAAATCTGCCTGACCATAGGAAAATTGTTGCCAATCACCATTCGTCATACTTTCTTCTTGATAGACTGGGAAGAAATCTTTCAAAACTTGAATTGATTGAGTCTTCCACTGGAATGTTTTATCAGTGTTATTTAATCCTTGGTCATGATCATCAAAAAAATGTACCAGCGGATAGTTGGCAAGAAACTGACTGACAAAATCATCAAGAGGAGCAATCGGACTATTGAGCATATAGCTGTATTTGAAATATTGCTGCTGGTTTTTGATGAATTTATTCAGTTGATCAGGTTTGAGTCCTTGGGCGCTATTGAAGTGCCAGAAATCTCCTCCAACAACAACCATATCAGGCTTGATTGGCTCACTTGCTGCTGAGGGAAACGTATTTGTTACGACGTAATCCTGGCTCGAATTCTTCGTGCCAAAATCGGTAAAGATATGGATTTTAAAATCCTTATCCACACCTTTTGATGCAAAGGTTTTGAACTGAGTTTTTTTCCCAATTGGTGGAGCGAGATTGATGCCATTGTTCCGGACATTGACGATATAGGTCGTGAGTGGAGTCAAATTTTCCACTTCTGCCTTCCACGTATAGTCCCAACCTGAGTCGGTTGTGAAGTGGACAGGAATAAGGGATGCCGTTTTAACGGCTTCTCCTGCCGTTTGTGATTTCAGGGAAACAGAAAGATTTTGATTCGTTTTGGCTTCTTGTATTCGGACCCACACCGTTGCCGATGTATCAGAAACAGCACCAACAAGAGGTCCATGAGTGAATGTATTTGTTCCCGCAAGGGTCGGTTCTGCAGCTTTCGATTGAGAAATTGCAACGAGCTGATGTTGAAATTGTTGAGAGATAAAGACAACACCGATTGTCAGAATGATAAGAAAAGTGACGATTGCAAAGGTTGCGTATCGGTGGTGGTTGAGGGAGGAATGAATTGAAGAATTATCTTCCATACGTAAAATGGTGATCGATACGAGAAACTAGTCAAGGAATCCCTGGCCGCCGAATTCCACGCTTCCGTCACACGCGACACGGTGCATGACAATTTCGTCAAGCCAGTGATGAAAGTGGCGGATGTTTTGTTGACATACCAAAAGTATCCCAACGGTTCGAATTGTTTTTTGGTTTTTTTCTTTCAGAAGTGATCCGACCAAGGTTACGTCTACTTCAGACTTTTGGTATAGTTGGAGGCTTTTTTGGCATTTATGACAAGTGAAGACCAGATACGTTGATGACATAGTAGTTCAGCTTGGCTTCGTTTCGAGTCCTTGAATTGTGATCTGCCCTTGACAGTTTTTTCTGTGCTCTTCGAGTTTTTCTTCCCAGACCTCGATTACTTTGCAAGGAGACTCTGTTCGTAATTGCTCGTTTAGTTCTGCAAATTTTTCACTGGGAGTTCTTTTGTTGAGAGGGGGATAAAGGAAGAAAAGACCGTAGTCACCCCGTGACGGTGCGGTGTTGGTGCAGTCCAGGGAAAAATCTTCTTTGCAGACAGGACAATCTGCAACAAGAATTTCTCGTATGAGGGACTTTTTCTTTAACATAGGAGTGATGATACGAGTGCAAGCCCTGATTGGGCAAATTTTTCTCTTATTGGTTCCTCTCTGAGAGGGTCGGAAAGATCTAGGTCAAAAGATAATCCTGTGTTACTGAGTTGAATTTCACGAGAATATTGCCTCCCCGTTTTCGGGTCTCTAACTTGGCATTGGATAGATGCGGGGTTGGTGTTTGGGTCCAGAGATTGATAAAAAGGCTCGGTGGTATAGAGTTTCTGGGGGGTTGATGAGTCTGTTGCAAATCGGCTTACACTCAGGCTGTCGACGGAGGTGTTTAGTGTTATAAGGTCGGTGTGGGGAAGGGGAAAGAGCATGTGGTTGACTCGTACAAGAGTTCCAAAGAGGTCTCCAAAACGGTTATCGAGAGGGTCAAGAGATTGGCCTTTGAATGGGAAATGGATAATGAATTCGTCAGACTGGATTTCCTCAGCTGTCAATTTTTCTATGGGGAGAGAAGAGAAAAGATCCGGTGAAAGGTACAGCTCTTTCAGGTAGTTGGCTTTGACAGGTACCTTTGAAGTATATGGGAGCTTGAGTATTTGAACTGTGAGGCCCGGTTCCGAGATTTTCTGAACAAGTGCCAATACGAGTTCGGTCGTTGTAGTGTGAGAAATGGCACTTTTTAGGAAGATGAATTGATACATGAGTTGATTAATTTTACAGGGGAGTACAACCATTTGCAATAACGATAGCGAGGTTTTTATGCTTCGGCGGATTCCGCTCGCCGAAGAATTTGAAGATACCACGGGCGTAAGCCCGTGGAGCTTCATCAGCATACCAAAAAATGGGGCTTATCGAATAAATTTAAAGGTAGAAAGAGCGCTTTGGAAGGCTGCGCCAAAGCCGGCAATGATAATTTCCATCCCAGTTTCCGGGTGAGTAACAAACACATCTTCCCTCGGATTTCCTTCTTCATCTTTATCATGGTAGAGGGTTGCCGTTTCTCCGCCAAGAGTAATAATCTCAATATTTTCAGGCCCTATGGAGGGTTTTGGTAGTCGTGCAGCACACGTTGTTGCTATTGCCAGATTTGGATTATTTGGGTCGGTCAGAATAATCGATTGGTTATTGACCGATTTTTGGTTTAGGTACGATCCCGGATAGGAGAATGAAAATCCGCATGACCTGTTGGTGTATGTTGATGTTCCCTGTACTTGCCCCGAAGATGTCGACTCTTTCAATGGAAGGGTAGGGAGGAGTGAAGGGGTGGGTGTTGGCGGAAAAGGTGTTGGAGAAGGAAGTATGGTGATACTTTCATTTTTGGGACCAAGAATCTTGCCCGCATTAAAGCCAATCAGGAAAAATGCAAGTGCAGAAAGGACAATGAAAAGATATGCAGTACCTTTAGGCATGGCTTAGTCCAGCTTCTCCGTCTCTTTGTGTTGGGTATGTTTGCGACAATGCTTGCAGAATTTGCTCCGTACGAGTTTCTCTTTTTGGTTTAACTTATTTTTTGACGTTATGTAATTTTGGCTTTTGCAAACAGTACAGACAAGAGCAATGACGACACGTTTTTCTTTCTTTGCCATAGTTCGGCAATTATATACAAGCGAGAAGATTTCCGCAATACGGATGGTTTTTTAGAACCCAGTTATTTTAAAAAGTGTCCCGATAAAGTATCCCACGATTGCCGATACCATTCCAATGACCATCATCTGCAGACCTTGACTTATGAGTTTCCTTCCAAGTGTTACCCGCGCTTTATAGTATCCGATTGCAAAAAGGACAAAAGCCGAGAAAAAAAGCGAGACGACTGTTGCGTCTTTTACCGAAAAAAGAAAATAGGGGGTAAGAGGGATGAACGATCCGATGACTGCAGAAATTCCCACGATGAACGCCTTTTGCAGTGCGCTTCCTCGATCCACAGGTTCGAGTTTGAGTTCTTGATTCATCATAACCTCCAACCAGACCTTTTTATCAGACGTAATTGTGTCGACAATTTTTTCTAAAAGATCTCCCTTGAATCCATATCGCTTATAGAGACTTCGTACTTCTTCTTTTTCGCCTTTTGGAAAGTGTTCTATTTCCCATTTTTCTCTTTCATGCTCTGAGTGGTAATAGTCGACTTCAGCAAGAGTTGCGGTGTAGGCAACAGCTCCCATGGAAATACTTTCAGCAAATGTGGCCGCAAGTCCGGCAATAACAACGATTCGGGTATCTCCAGTTGCTGCTGCAACTCCGAGTATCACCCCCAAGACATTCACCAGTCCATCTTGTCCGCCTAAAATAATCTCAGGAAGATTAAAGCTCGTCTTGTGGCCTTCTTTGTGGTTTATCGATGCTTGAATTGTTTTTTTGGTATGTGCGGCAAGAGAAAGATCTTTCTCCTTCTTCATAAACCCTTCACGGGCGATATCGATGCGAGATTTTGTAGACTGCATAAGCTAGACTATTGTAGCAGATTTCTTATTTTGGTGCTTTTTTGTGGATTGATATTTCATATAAATATATGCTAAAATATATGAAAAATAGTCATACCTATATGAAAACTTCATTTGAGTGGGATGAGAAGAAAAATAGTGAAAATGTAGAAAAACATGGAGTAGATTTTGAGACGGCTCAATATGCATTTATAGATCCAATGCGTATTGTTGCCGAAGATACATCACATAGTAAAAAAGAAAAAAGATATTATGTTTTTGGAAAAGTGAAAGGAGGTGTACTAACTGTCCGATTTACCTACCGGGCAAACCGTATTCGAATAATCGGTGCCGGTTACTGGAGAAAGGGGAAAAAAATCTATGAAAAGCAAAATCAGGTACAATAACGAACCAATTGAAGCACGAGTGGTAAGCGATTTTCTCCCTAAGCCTGAAGATCTTATTCTTAAGGAGAAAAAAACGCGCGTAACATTGACGTTGACTTCGAAAAGCCTAGATTTTTTTAAGAGCGTTGCCAAAAAACACAAAGCATCTTATCAAGCAATGATACGCCGACTCATTGACTATTACGTTATCAATCAATAGATATAATATTCACCAAAAGCCCATTTCTAGGGTCGCGTTGTGAGCCTGAGGTGGGAATCGAACCCACAGTCAATCCCGACTGAGTCGGGACCGTTTATCTGACTCAACAAAATTTCTGAGCCGAGGACGGGAATTGGACCCGTGACCTAGTACTTACCAAGTACTCGCTCTACCACTGAGCCACCTCGGCAAAAGACGTCTTATTCTATCAGAATATACGTCCATTCCTCAATAATCTAAAGTCAATTGACTTTGTTTATACGATCTTTCACAATGTATTCAGGGGTGATTTTTGTGCAATCATATTTTCAAAAACTGCGCGATTACTTTAAGGAACATGAAAACTACAATGCAGTTATTCATTGGTGTGCCGGGGTTGGAGTGGGAATTCTTATTACATACCCGATAGTTGGAGGACATCCTTTAAGGTGGGGGTTGTCATTTTTGGCGATAGGCGTTATTGGCCATTTTCTTCCTCTTTTACTTCGAAAATAATTTACGATTCAGGCGTTGGGGTAGGGGTTACACTTGGTTGTGTATTGAATAAATTTGAAGGGAGTTGGATATCCAAGAAACTCATCGAGGAAAGTTGTGTCAGGCCCACTCCCACGAACAGAATTGCCGAAAAAAGAATAAGTTCCCAATTAAAAAGTTTCTTCATATATTTCTTTTATACTACAAATAATTTTTGATATTCTCCAGATGTTCTTCGTAAGTTTCGGCACAGTGGATTTGTTTATTAGCATCATGGAGGTAGTAGAGGCAATCGGTTTCTTGGGGATAGACAACGGATTTGATTGAAGAAAGCGAAGGGCTAGCAATTGGTCCTGGGGGAAGTCCTTCATATTTATACGTGTTGTATGGTGATTCATTTGTGAGAATATCATCATGGGAAACTTCCGGCCACCAACTATCGGCAGGAAAGCCATGACCTTTTCCCATAGCATACTGAATCGTCGCATCTATTTGCAGCTTCATATTCTTATTCAGCCGGTTCCAAATGATACCGGCAATCAATGCTTTATCATCTTCTCCACCTGCTTCTCGTTCGATGAGGGAGGCAATTTTGATTGCCGTATCATTTCGAATGTTTTGGGAAAGTAAATCCTTTTGCATTTGCGCATCAAATTTTTCGTTGAAATTGGAAAGTATCCGCTGGTACATTTCCTCAGGAGAATAATCGACGTTTAGTAAATACGTGTCCGGGAAAAGGTATCCTTCCTTCGCAATTTCAAGAAATTCTTTCGTTTGCGAATCTTTCCATGAAAATTTTTCTGCCAATTTTTCTGCAACCTGCTCTTTTCTGAGACCGGGTATAAGAGTTACCCATTTCTGATACGGGTGATTGAGGAGAGTGTCTGCGATTTGGAATAGATTCATGCGATGTGAGAGTTGATAGGCTCCTGGTTCAATAGTTCCTCCGGGTTTTAGTACGAAAAGGAGAAGTGAAAGAAGTGTTTTCGACCGGATAAGATTCTGATCTTCCAATTGTGAAAAAATGGTATCGGCAGGAAAATCGAGCGGGCGAACGATACGAATTTTTTCATCGGAAAAACCTGTCGGAGCTAGGAAATAGAGGCTTACTACAAAAAGTATTACAACTAGAATTATTCCCAAACTTACGATGATCTTCATTTTAGTCTTTGAAGATTACAATATGGGTTTTTAGAAACTCCGTATCAAATGATTCCAAAAATCCGAGGCGTCCTAACAGAGGAGGAATTTCATTGTTATCAAAAAAAGCAATCGGAATTTTTCTTTCAATTGATCCGATGGTCGCTTTCAGTTTCGATTTATAAAAATAAATTGTTTGATTTCCTCCCACACCAAAGGTTTTATCTTTGATACAGTCAGATTTAAAAGAAATACGCAGTTTTTTACTAATATGACGGGGAAGTATAGTATAGTCTGCTCCAGTATCAACCACCATCCAAACATCAACGGCTTTTTCTACTTTTGGTGAATGAAAAGTGACTTTGGCAATGGGTCGATAAATGTGACCAAGAGCAGTTTTTCCTCCATCTTCGAAGGAAAATTTTACATCCATAAGATAAGGGAACGAGCTTTGGGGAGATAGGCCACTTCTGGGGTTACTTCGGGGTGTGTTTTTTCCAGACGCTTCAAAATTTTTGCCGCTTGCTCACCAGTAGTAGCCGTATATACTTTTCCAGCTGCGAGAATAATATGTTTTCCCCGATACTTGGGGTCTTGGAATACTTTCGGCATCGAAATGACGTTTTTCATACACAATTATTATACCAGATTGCAAAAGGTAAAGTTTTATAGTAAAAACTTGTTGTGGCGTATATCACAAAGGAAGGGGGTGAGTTCCAAAAACATGGAACAAAATAAATGGATGATGCTAGGAGTAGTACTGATCGTTGGCGCAGTTTTAGGATATGTAGTAAGAGGCGGTGCAACTGTTAGCCCTACAACAACACAAACACCACAGCCTTCTCCCATGACTCAGGTAGAAAATAAACCATACCAAGGATTTACTCTTCATATTGATGCAGAGAAACATTTCCCAGCTGATGAGAAAAAAATAGCACATCACTTCTGTAAACAGGTCAAAGGCGGTATGTTTGAGTGTCAGCTGTACGATTCAGATGATAAAGACGCAAGACTTGTAGGAGTAGAGACGGTGGTCGATACAAATACGTGGAAAGGATTAACCGCTGGCGAACAAAAGTTGTGGCATTATCATAGAGAGGAGATTCCCAAAATCAATGCGAAACTTCCTGATTTATCAGAAACGGAAGCAGCCAAAGTGGTGGAAATGTTAAATGAGACGTATGGGAAAGTTTACTTACTTTGGGATCCGGCCAAATCAGATCTGCCGATTGGCCAACCAAATATCACTATCCTAAAGTGACATGTCTAAACTGACATGGGCCAAAATCCTCTTCAGTGCCAGGACTAGGATTCGAACCTAGGAAGCCTTACGGCGCGAGATTTACAGTCTCGTGCTTTAGTCCACTCAGCCATCCTGGCTAATAAGGGCATCTCACATATGGAATAGTCGAAATCTTTCTCTATGTTTCTTGTTTGCAGGACCAACTTCTCGGAAAAACTTACTCACATCATCACGTCTTGTCAAGTATATATGGTAACAGCTGATAATTGATGGTTTGAAACCAAGTACGAAAAGACAACGTCGCAACGAATTCAATAAGGGTATTGATCTGTTCGTAAAGGACAATTGGATACCAAATCGTAATTTATATACTGAGCCATCAGTATCAAAAAATCCCTTTAAGAAAAATTTCATATACTCTTTCTGAGAAAGTATCCAATCCGGTGCATTGACTTGGCTCTTAACCTTATTGAAGACCAGTCCCATTCCAAGTAACCATCGTACCGTCTCCGTTGAGCCAAAATATACCACGTAATACCCACTGTTCGATGTTGCTATCTTTGAATCAATACCAAAAAGTTTTTTTATCAATGTGGCTACATGATGTATGTATTCTAAATCAAAAAATTTAGTTGTCCACTCCGCCACCTCAGCTGGAGCCTCCTGACAGAATCGAACTGTCATCAGCGGTTTACAAAACCGTCGCTCTGCCACTGAGCTAAGGAGGCGATATACCCTTCACAATTGAAATTGTTACGGGTATAACTCCTTCTAGACTGATTTAGCAACATTTTTCTTACGAAAAAGTTGCAAAATACAGTAAGAAGAGTATAGGTGCAAGGTATTGTACCAAAAAGAGGACTTTCTGAATAGGGTTTGGATATGAATAATTCTTGACAAGACTAAGGAAAAAGCATTTACTAGAAGAAAGGGGTGCATGTAAAAGCACTCTGTTTTCTATGCAAGTGAAAAAGTCTTCCCGATGGAACCAGATGAAACATCATCTGGAGTCAAACCATCGGTTTCCCCTGATTCTTCTTCTCCTTCTTGTTTTAGTAACACTCCTTGCCTCTTTTTACGCCGGATCAATGACTGTACGAGTGTTTACAATGAACCCCAGAGCAATTTTTGAAGGACCGTTTCTGGGGATTGGGATTGGAGATGATACGCAGCTTGAACAACCTGGGGCAAGTTTGGTTCGGCAATGCCTTGTTTGTAATACGAACGGATATTGCGAACGAGATTTATTTACCAACCAGATGTCGACGTGCCAGTTTTACAGTGATAGTCTTGATGACAAAATTGCCTGCAATCAACTCTGTGCCAATAATCAGCTTGCCGCAGCAGGGAAAGCGCAGTATATAAGTGCATTGGGGACGGATGGGTGCGATGGGAATAACACCGAAGAGTTGTATGACTGCACTCCGGTGGACAATGTTATTTATCGATCAAAGTGCCCCAAATACTCGACTAATTGGATCGATATTAATCCGCCGTGTGATGCAGACAGCCAGTATTGTACAGACAAGGCCGAATGTAAACCAAAAAAGGAGAAGGCATGTGATTCAGACAATGACACCACCGCATGTTTTAATGGAAAATTGTACAACTGCAGTAGCGGCAATCAGTGGGTTGCCGATCCCAACGGTTGTCTTAATGGAAAAGTATGTAACCAATCCACCGGCAAATGTGATGATACGCTTTGTACCTATGAAGCCAAAAATAATGGGATTACCTGCCAGGACATGGGACAGAGGAAAAAGCGCCAAGTTTCCTGCAGTAGCGATGGAAAAACTCTCACCAAGAAAGATTGTGGTTCCGAAGAGGATTGTGTTGAGGGAACCGGGTGCGTGCCATTCTCTCAAAGTCCAGCATCATGTAGTGTCAATACCTGTACGGGTGATCGAAGTGGATACTGGGAATGTGATACGAGTAGTCACCGCTATAAAAAGGACAAGGTTTCATGCAACGGACCATACTGTATACAACCAGCAGCAGATAAAGACGCCACATGCGGAGACAGTACTAAGAGCGAATGTGATCAGGTAGCAGTTGCGAATAACGAGAGGAGATGTTCACCTAGTTCAAAGAATCCCCAAGCATGTGTTGATACAGATCCCGATGACACAAAAACTTCCTATAAATGGCAAGATACTGGAGAAGATTGCGCCTCATACGATCCCAAACGAACATGTGTTGCCGGAGCATGTGTTGCCGCCTCAACTTCACCTCCAACTACGAAAGACAAATGTGAGGGACAGACTGCAGATTGTCCAGATGACGGGAAAAAATATTCTACCAAATGTGAAGAGGATTCGGAAGATTCCGGAAAATATAAATTAAATTGTTATCCGGTAAGTAGCGACGGAGAGGAGTGTAAGGATGTGGAAAAACCCTGTGAGGAAGCCAAAGAGTGTATCAATGTTGGAGAAGATGAGGAAGATAAGTGGGAATGGAATGATGACGTATGTGATGTAGATCCGAACGCGGATAAATGTGAAGGGAAAACTGCTCCTTCGTGTCCTTCCACCGGAACAATCCTCTGTGCACAGAAAGAAGATGATACGTGGGAACCAATCTGTCGAGTGATTGATGAGAGTAAATGTAGCGGTGATAAGCCAGAATGCCCCGATGGAACTGTTTACTGTGTGTACGTTGATGCCAGCAAAACATGGGGGTATGACTGCGTCGGCGGAAAAAAAGCTGAACCTACAGAACCGCCCTACTGCGTTCCCAATGGCCATTCAGGCTGTTCAAGTCCAGAACAGTGTTGTAATAAAGAGCCAGGTTATGGCTGTAATGGCGGTTGCTGCGGACGTTGTACCGGTGATGGTGGTGGTGGATGTAATTTCAATCCAGGCAGTTGTGATAGCTATCCTTGCGAGAATAATAATCCGGTATGTTGCCCGAATGGTCAGTGTAAATGTGGTGGTGGATGTTAAATGTTTTGGGAGCTATTTATGATTAAAAATATTTATCACATTCTTGTTGCACTGTTAGTTCTTGTTTTTCTTATAGCTGTCTTTTTTTTGGTAAGACTAGTTAAAACAGACCGGCTTTCTCCATCTGAGTGGCCAGCGGAAATAAATCCCACATCGGGAACTGAGCAATCCTATACGAATGAAGATCTCGGATTATCACTGAAATATCCACTGACTTATTCGATGGAAGATTTAACTGCAACAAGTAGAGATTTTTTACTCGCACTTTCATTTATTCCTTCTGGAAAAGATGCGCAAAGTCCAATTCTAGTTACGGTTTTACCAAAGAGAAATAGTAAGAATCTATCAGATTGGATTGTCGAAAATACAACTTCTTCTGGCGATTTGTCCTCAGGGAAATTCTTGTTATATCAAGTCAACAACGTTATTTATCGCACTGTAAACGACAAAGAGGCGGCCAAGTTTACAATAGGCGATCCGGATATCGCCGATCCTTTAGTGGCAACACTTTTTCTGACTGATAAATATGCAATTTTTGTCGCCCAACAGGCCCAGAAAATTGGAAGTAGTTATCACCAAATGATTTCTTCTCTTTCTTTTGATTGACTCTTAGTATGAGGAATTTTTTCGCAAATAAAATTTCAGATTTTACCATTGTTCTCTCACTTGGAATACTTCTGATGGCTATTCTTGTCATCGTGTGGTTCCGACTGTTTGAAGCAACGCTGACAATGTATGAGGGACCACGATTTGCCATTTATATTCAACCGAAACCAAACACTTCGTGGTTAACCTATCATGATCCTGATCTCGAATTTTCACTAAGGTATCCAGCAACGCATGACGTTATTCCAGTCGCTATTGGAAGTGAGAAAAATAATTATGCCTATAAAATACTTGAATTTATACCGAAAGATCTCTCTTCACAAGATGGTTCGGTTCGACTCTCATCTTACTATCGTGGAACTTACCAGGATTTATCTTCGTGGTTAGAAGGAAATACGAGCACCTCAACTGGTGAGGAGGTTGCTCCACTCAGACGGTCGTTTGCTCTCTATCATGTGTCGACACCATCAGCATCAACAGTATCGAATAAACAAGTTTATACCCTTGGTGGAATTTCTGAGTATTTTCAATACCCTCTTGAAGTAACTGCTTTTTGGTCGGAAAATTATGTCTACCTCATCTCTCACAAAAAAGGCAGTCCTGAGTTTATCTACCAACCAATGCTTTCCTCGTTTGAGTATTAGGTTTTATGAAAAAAAGTCGATATCACCTTTTTAACACAAAGATTCTTCTTCTATTTCTCCTTAACCTGATCACCGCAGGATTGGTCGTTTCTACCAGTTCCTACTTTCAGGGAAAAGCCCAAACATTAAAAACACTCAATACGTCGGCCCTTTCTGGAGGTTCGTATTTTTCGTCAGGAACAAAAGTAATGCGTTACTCTCTGTATTCAGAGGAGGGAAATCTCTATACGACACAATCGTCAGGGGCAGCAGGGATTGCAGAATTTTTAAATTCCCCACCTTCGTATTCTGCTCCCAGTGGCAGGAATACGGTTGGAATTATGGGAAGGGTAGTGGGTGGAGATGACTTCGTAAAGATTGTTCCAGACGGGTTTTTTTCCTCCTCAACACTTTCTCGGGTCATTCTCGATTCTGAAGATTCTACCTCCGAGGTACCACCTGAAAAGCAAGGGGAGCATTATTTTTACACGCAAACAATTGGAGGAACTCCAGTATACGCAGCGCAGATGATTCTTCATGAGCGTCATGGGAATGAGATTTATGCCATTGATGCAACACTCACTACAAGTACAGAAGTAACTGTCCAAACAATTTCTGAGGATCAGGCGAGAGGAATTGCTCTTGGGAAAGCAAAAAGTGACTATCCTAATGCTCAAGGTTTCCGCGTCATGAAAGTAGAACCATACATTGTCAACTTAAGTATCTTGGGCGTTTCTGACGATGAGACGAACTACAGTACGTTTGCTGTTTTCGTCGAAGAAGAGTCGGAAAATCCCCAAGTTGCCATGAAATATTTTATTGAGAGGTCAAATGGAACAGTTATTTTCGAAGAATCTCTTCTGAAAGAGGCAAATCGGGAGATAAAAGACTGTAACGTCGGAGGGTGTCCAATTGTGCGAACAGAAGGACAGCCTGCATACGGCGATGCAGATGTCGATGGTTCATATGACGTATTGGGGAGCGTATACAACTATGTTTCCAAGACACTTCATCGGAACAGTTACGATAATCATGGAGCCAAACAACGGGCATGGGTACATGTTGACTCTACTACACCGTATTGTCCAAACGCTTGGTGGTATGGAGATCATATGAGGCTTTGTAATGGAATGGTAGCGTACGATGTTATTGGTCATGAATTCGGGCACGGAGTGACGGATTATACATCGAATTTTGTCTACAAAAACCAATCCGGAGCTCTTGATGAGTCATGGGCAGATATTATGGGATCGGAAATGGATGGAAACTGGATGATAGGAGAAAATACTAGTATTCCCAATGCTCCTTTTCGATACATGGATGATCCGCCCAAAAAATCCGATCCAGACAGGCTCTATTCGAATTATTACTATTGTGGTACAAGCGATGCGGGTGGGGTGCATACAAATAGTGGAGTTATGAATAAGACGTACTATCTTCTCGTAGAAGGAGGTTCGTTTAATGGGTGCACGATGCAAGGTATTGAGAGACAAAAAGCCATACAAATTGTTTATAGGGCGATGGACAAATATTTATCTGCAGGTTCAAACTTCCGAGACATGGCAGAGGCCCTCAAGCGTTCTTGCAATGATCTTTATAAAACAGGATCAACATGTGACCAGGTGCGGAAAGTTGTTGAGGCAACCGAAATAGTACAGCAGCCACCTGGACTCCAAACATGTACTCATGTTGCCAGGAAAACTCCCCAGTGCGGTAACCCGACTCCTACTCCGACCACTCAAACACCACATCCTTCCAAGACGCCAACACCGACGCAGCCTTCTACTCCCACACGAACTCCCACACCCACTATACCTGGACAACCGACAAAAACACCGACTCCGACACTTATCCCCGGTCAACCAACAAAGACACCTACACCAATTCAGGCTAACCGTACTCCAACTCCTACACTTTCGGCAAATACTACATTTTTAGCTGATTGGAAGATGGATGAAAATTCCGGAAACAACGTAAGCGATAGCAAAAAAAATCATGATGGAACTGCCTATCAAACAACAATTACCAATGGAAAAGAGGGATTGGCGCGGGTGTTTGACAGGAACAAAAAGTCATATGTGGAAATTCCAATGAACCAGAATCTCAAGCCGCAATCATTCACTGTTGGATTTTGGGTAAAAGGTGTTCCACCACCTGGGCCTTCAGGATTTGATTATACCCAAGTTCCGCAAAAATATTTGGGTGGATTCAGTAGTAGTCAATATTTTTTCACCAATACCGATATTGTTTCCTATAGTGGTATTACATTTCGAACGTATCGAGACACTGTTTACTTTTTGGTAGGGAAGGGGCAAATTACCTCTGATTCACTTTCACTTCCTCAAAATCTTATTCTAGATGGTACATGGCACTCAGTAGTTGGTACCTACGGAAGTGGAGAAATGGCTTTGTATATCGATGGAGCAAAGAAAGCATCAAAATCAGTTTCTGGTGAAATAAAGTACAGTTCAGCAAGGAATCTCTATTTTGGTGCCATTGGTCCTGAAGGACTTTATTATGATGGGGCGCTTGACGAAGTGCAAATGTATCGTGGGGTACTTTCTACCCAAGAGATCCGATCTCGATTTGGCAGATGACTTCTTAGCATCTTTGTATTGACACCACTTTCTTTTTCTGCAACACTGGAATAAATACACGGACATGCCCAAAAAGCTCACCACATTAGTTGTGGGTGTTTTTACATTGGTGCTCCTTATAACAATCGGGAGATTCACCGTTTCGGCACAGGATTTTGTTCCTCGGTCAGAAATCGCCCAATCGTCTGACGTACCGACGCAAATCGTCGTGAAATTAAAAAGTGCTCCCGCAAGTGAATCGATCCTTTCAGTGTCTTCCTCTATGCCCGGTACGTCCCTTGAGGGTGGACTCCCCAATACAAACGCCTTGGTTTACCGAGTAACTGGAGATGCAAATCAAGCGCTCATTCAGGTGAAGGCAAATCCGAACGTTGAGGCAGCATATATTCCGGCAACCGTCTATGCACTGGCAACGGCCAACGATCCAGGGTTTGCCGATCAATGGAATCTTTCTACCTTTCGCGTTGCCGATCCAACCCCTGGTAATCAGTCGGGATGGGATATTTTGGGAAATTCGGGAAATGCAATTAATACGGCAACGTCTGGGATTAAAGTAGCAATTCTTGATACCGGCGTTGATGCAAATCACCCCGATTTATCTGGGAAAATTGTTACAAGTGTGAACTGTCTTTCAGGAAGTTGTGTCTCAGGAGGAGCTGACGATCATGGACATGGGAGCCACGCGGCAGGAATTATTGGAGCAGTGACCAATAATTCAGTAGGTGTAGCAAGTGTCGGATGGGGAGTAAAAATTGTTTCGGCAAAAGTTCTCAATTACCAAGGAGCCGGAACAACGGCAATGCTTATCCGTGGTATCGATTGGGCTATTTCCCAAAATGTTGATGTCATCAATATGAGTTTAGGAGTGAATGAAGGAAATATTGACGCAACAGAAAAAAATGATCTAAGGGATGCAGTAAATCGCGCCTGGAATGCGGGAATTGTTGTTGTTGCAGCAGCAGGAAATTGCGGAGGAACGAATAGTTGCCCAATTTTTTATGGGACAAACCCTACCCCAACCGGTTATGAGACAAACCCCAATATGTATCCGGCAGCTTTCCCAAATGTCATATCAGTTGCTGCTCTTACCAAGACAAACCAACTCGCCTCATATTCTGAGCACAATAGCGGAAATGTAAATTGGGTTGATGTTGCAGCTCCAGGAGGCGATTGTTGCACTGGATATGCAAATCCGAACGATTGTCCGGATAGTGAGGTTGCCATGTGTATTGTCTCTCTTTATAAGAATAGTCAGTATGCCTATATGGCAGGGACGTCACAGGCATCTCCTCATGTTGCAGCCCTTGCCGCTCTCATTCTTGCCAAAAATTCTGGACTTTCAAATTCTGCTGTTCGACAAATTATTGAATCTGCTGGAGTTTCCTCGTGGGGAGGAAATGCAAGTACGCATGGCGGAGTAAACTCACTTGTTGCTCTCCAAAGTTTACTAACAGGAACGCCATCTGTTGCGGCAACCGCAACTCCATCACCATCAAACCAGCCAGAAGCAACAGTAACCCCAACTCCTACGACAATTCCAACAATGACACCGTATCCCACAACTGGAGCACCAAAATTACTCAAAATACCTCCATCGCCCTATCCACAAGGTCCATATTGTCCATCGCCTTCTGCGAATTGTTCGCAAAAAAATAGTGGTGATGCGAATTGTGACAACGTTATAAATGAGGCGGACTATGCACTGTGGGTACAGCAATACAATACATTTGTGAGTCCCTCTTCTCAAAGTAATGCCAATTTTTCATGTGTGGAAGGAAATTCATCAACGTACTTTGTTGATTTAAGTGATTATGAAATTTGGAGACGAAAAAAAGTAATTCCAACCGGTCCTGTTCCAACAGCAACACCTACCCCAGGAGGGAATCCGACGTCTACACCTACCCCAGGAGGGAATCCAACAGCAACTCCTACTCCTCAACGGAGTCCAACGCCAACACCTTCTGTTTCTCCTGGTCTTGTCAGTTATTGGAAGATGGATGAGACATCTGGAACAACGGTTGCTGATCAAAGAGGAAGAAATCCTGGGATTGCGGAAGGCACATCAATTCAACCCGGGAAAGTTGGAAATGCGAGGAGGTTTGATGGAGACGACGATAAAGTGTACATGAATCCGGATGTATCTTTGAATAATCTTGCAGCACTTTCCATATGTGCATGGATTTTTCCGAAAAGTTTTGGTGAGGATGGCAAAGGAAGAATATATGCGAAAGGTCCAAGACTGTGGTTTTCACTGGAAAATGACAATGCGGGAACCGTTGATAAAACACTTCGGTTCGGCGTGAATTACTCGGGATCGGATCTTCGAGTATCTGGACCGAATAATCTCATTGCACTTGATCAGTGGCAGTTTGTCTGTGTGACATGGAACGGGTCTGTAAATCCAAGTGGTGTAAAGTTTTATAAAAATGGTGCTCCCGCAAATGAACATAATGAGAAATCAACTGGTGTCGGGAGCCGACTGGATGATAGTAATATAAAAGCAGCGATAGGGAATTTATATGCAGAGAGGAAAACATTCAAAGGGCGAATTGATGAGGTTCGATTGTACAACAAAGTTTTGACGGCAACAGAAATTCAAGCGTTGTATGCAACCTATGAATAATCGTTCAAAATTCATTATCTTTTTCCTTCTTTTCCTTCTTTTTGCTCTTCCCGTGACTCTATACCTGACGCGGAAAGGTCAAGATATTCGGCCTCGAGCACTCCAAGGAAATGCTAACCTTCTTTTATCTACCGGGAATACGAATCCCGATGCAGGAGAGTATTTTGACGTTGTTGCGACGATTCAGATGAATGATTCAAGCGCAAAACTTTCTGGAGCGGATGTGACTATTCTTTATGATAAGGCGAAACTTATGGCAACAAATGTTGTTCCGGCAGTTCAAACAGTAAATCCGTCCTATGCGTTTACCGAAGCGCCGGTTGTTATGAAAGAAGGGAGTTTTGATAATACCTATAACTTTGTCCGAGTTGCCCTTGTAGTAAAAGGAGCAACAAATACTCTTCCGGTAGGCTCGATGATGCTTGCCAAGATCACATTCAAAGCAAAACAAAGCGGTCAAGCAGTAATTAAATATCCAGATGATAACAGGTATTTACAGATTGTAGGATATGGAGTCGGAGCACAATAAATCCATTTGATGTTTTTCTCATGTTAGATGAAAATCGATTTAATAATCAGCAGGGCGAAATAGGTACAGTTATTGCAATAGGAAGTCTTATTGTTCTTCTGCTTGGGGCAATTGCTGGACCGAAACTTTCCGAGGTAGGAACACGATTTATTCCTCGAGCGTTTTCTCCCCAACCGGTCCCGAGTGAAATTTCTAGAATTATTTCTCGGACACCTACCCCAAAACCTCCAACAATCACTCCGACCGATGCTCCGGAAGAAAGTGATGAATTCTACGATTCCCCTGATGATGATGCTGAACTGAACCGCATGGACGGCGCAGAAAACTTTGATGATGCAAATTCAACTGGGAAAGTGTACGAAGAAACAAATCCTCGAGTGAAGTACTTGCGTGGAACCTGGACAAGTGCTTCGGAGGACAACGTTACATATAAATTCACAAACGATGTGAAGGCCGTAGCGGCTCTCCGATTTAAGGGAAACAAAGTAAGAGTGACCCTGCGGAAAGGACCTCGTGCTGGAATAGGTGTTATTGTGATTAAGAGAGTATCTGATGGAGTTCTTATCTACCGGCAACGAGTAGATTTATATCAAGAGCTGGGAGCATTTGAATCATTTGAATTTCCAATTTCGGATCTAAGTAGTGCCCATAGAATCAAAATTATTGCCAAAGGTGTGGTGAGTCCGAATAATCCAGGTGGAGGGAAACGGGTAGGGATCGACAAATTTACTGTCTGGAAACCAAATCCTACATTCACACCAACTCCGACAGTAACGCGTACTCCAACTCCAACTCGTACTCCAACCCCGCGTCCGCCAACCCCTACTCGGACACCTACTCCCATCCCCACCAGAACACCGACTCCACTTCCACCAACTCCGACTCGTACACCTACCCCTCGTCCTCCGACGGCAACTCCTACTCCGACCGATGAACCAGAGGAGCCTGATGAAGCATTTGATACTCTTACCGATGAGGCTGCCTTTGATGCAATGGATGGATCTGAAGCGTACGATGATGCAGATCCAACTGGCAAAATCTATCAGGAAAATAGTAAACGAGTAAAGTATTTACGCGGAGTATGGGAAGATGCAGGAAGTGGCGATACTACATACCGATTTACAAATGATAAAAGAGGAGTAGTTGCACTGAAATTTAAAGGAAACAGGGTAAGCGTGACTCTGCGCAAGGGTCCCCGTGCGGGTATTGCAGTTATTGCAATCCGAAAGCAAGATCCTCAAAAGACGCTCATTGTGAGACGTCGTGTTGATCTTTATGGTGTAGAGGGATTTGAATCATTTGAATTTCCAATTTCCGATACAACCTTTGCCCATAGGATTAAAGTTATTAGTAAAGGAGTCGTCAGTCCATCCAATCCAGATGGGGTAGGAAAACGGGTGGGGTTGGAAAAATTTATAGTCTGGAAAGCATATCCAACTGCAACACCAACACATACACCAACGCTAACTCCAACACTGGCAGTACCGATCGGAACGTTTGATTCTGCTACCTGTGAGAAATTTGTCGGCTGGGCGTGTGACGGGGATAATTATCAGCAAACTCTCAATATAAACTTCTACGAAAGTGACCAGTTTCTGGGAACAACAGTAGCTGATAAAGGACGAGAAATAGGTGTAGGAAATGCCTGCGGGGGAGTTGCAACCCATGGATTTTCATTTGATACACCCGATGTTTTGAAAAATGCCAAAATTCATACAATCACGGTGAAAGCGAAAGATATTCCGACCGGTACCCAAGTGTCCCTGCCATGGGCAAATCCCCGGCAGATTTTCTGTCTATGGCCAACTCCTACAGCCAGTGTTACTCCTTCACTGACTTTGACACCGACCAAAACTCCAACTCCTACTCTCACCAGAACACCTACTCCAACAGTTACACCTTCAAGAACTCCGACACCGTCAAGAACGCCTACTCCAACGCCAACGAGAACTCCGACACCGACTTCTTCACCTTCTCCAACCAAGAGTCCAACTCCAGTACCAACCGGAAGTATTGTACCTTCGTCAACCCGTACACCGACACCATCTCCAACAGCTATTTCTTGTCCACGGGGATCATTGGGGAATCTCGATTGCGGAAGCGATGGATGTATAAGAACGAGTGATGCGGAATTATTCAGACAAAATTATGGCAAACCAGTCAGTCAGCTTAGTATTCCTCAAGGACAGCATACTCCCGATTTGGTAGTTGATGGTAGCAACATGATTAATACCGCAGATTATGAAATACTCAGGCAGAATTTTGGCAGTTGTTCGCAGTAAGTTGGGTCCTTGATAACTGATAGTAGATTGCCTAAGCTAATATAGTAGGATGAAAAATATAAAAAAAGATAAAAACTTAAAACAAATTATAATTGTTGCATTACTGGCCATGGGACTTCTTATTGGACTTATTCTTGTCCGTCAGCAGCAGGATCTCCGAAAACAGGCAACAGGCAGTGGAGAAGTGAATTTGACGCTTAATCCTTCAACTGGAAGTTACACCCCAAGTCAATCATTCCAAGCAAAAATTAAACTCCATAAAACAGCAACCCGTGGGATAAATATCAGTGGAGCCGAGGCAGTTTTGACTATTCCACAGCAATTAACCGTTTCGTCTGCTTCATGTCTTAGTCCGTTTAATGGAACTCCATTTGTAACGCAAAGCGCAACAAGTGTAACGCTTCTCTGTGCAATCAGTGCGGGAACTTCGCCCGTATCACTTTCAACAGATATTGAGTTTGCATCTATTTCCTACATGGTAAAATCAGGCATTCAACTCGGTACAGCTACCGTTTCCTTTACGAGTACCCGTGTGACAGAAGCAGGAATTCCCGGTCAAGCTCCAGATGTGTCAACCTCAGGACAAAGTGCTTCCTATACAATATCCACTACGACATCAACGGGTACTCCGACACCTACGAAAACTCCGACCCCATCAGTTCCGGCAGCAGGGAGTGGGACCCCCACTCGTACTCCAACGCCTTCACTTTTGCCAAGCGGCTCACCGACTCCGACTCGTACACCAACCCCTTCACCATCGATTGTCCCAACACGAACTCCAACACCTGTTGCAACTCTTACTCCAACTCCTCCTTCTGGAAATGAACACTATAATTATGATGTCGGACAAAAGACACCACTTACTATAAATATTGGTTCTGGAGACGGCGGAGGAGATAATCCATCTATCCGATTTAGGGCGAGACTGGCAAATATTAGTGATTATCCCGACCTTTACCTTAAACTCCGCGTAATAAATGAGGAATCGTTACTTTCTGGGGCAACATATAGTTGTGAAAGTGCAGGAAATGCAGGAAAGGATTTCTATATTCCTATGAGCGCCGATGAAAATGGCATCTACTGGCCTGTTTCCGCAATAGATCCCGAACCCCCCTCTGGATTTGTCATTGCGCATGTTACCGATGATGGATGGGTGAGTCTTGATGGAATCACAAGCGGAAATCATTATACGTTTTATCTTAAAGGTCCAAAGACAAGATCAACGAAAGAGACACAGTATATCGTTTTGCAGGATGGTCAAGCATCAAGCCAAGACTTTGATTGGTCAGGTGATGAAGGTGCGCTTGAAGCAGGTGATCTTCCAGATCCCAATACTGGCGGGAAACAGGATTGTACAGTAAACGTTGTTGATCTGTCTCTTATTGAAGCCAACCATGCCAAAACCGATGAGGGAAGTCTTGATATTGCCGATGTCAACTATGACGGAATAATTAGTGGTCAGGATATTGCCATTGTTGTCAATACGTTGGCAACAAAACCGGATGATGAATAAGAACGTATAACTTTATAAAAATTATAACCATTATAAAAATTATAAAAAAATTATGAATAGAGGTGCGGCAGAGTATAAAAAAATTCTTGTTGTATTCGTGGTATTGGTTGTTTTACTTATAGGGACACTTGTGCTTCGCATGCAAAAACAAAATGAGTTGAATCTGCGTCTTACGAACGGAAACGGTTCATCTTCACAAGGTATAGTTCCCTCAATTCCTCCCCGAGGAACGTATAAGATCGTCTTGGATAAATCAGAGACGTATGTTGGAGAAACCGTTACCGCTACCATTATTTTTGATGCACCAGGATTTACTCTATCAGGGACTGATGCAATCATTCAGTTTGATGAATCAATCCTTAACGCAGAATCTCCAATTACGACCAGTGATTTTTTTATTACGTATCCACGGAAAATCATTGACAACGAAAAGGGAATTATCAAAATTACTGGGTTTCAGACAAAAGAGACTGTTGCCGTAACTACTCCTGTGACACTGGCATCAATTCAATTTCGTTCGATAAAAGCAGGGAATACCGAAATTTCATTCGATTTTGTCGTAAACTCGACAAGCCATACAACGTTAGTTGAGAAAGGTACAGCCAAAAACATCGTTGATGCGATCGAAAATGCAAAAGTCAGTATCCAATAATATGAACTTGGCGAAACTGTTTCTAGTATTTATTATAGGAAGCACCCTTTTCCTTCTTGCGGGAAGGATAAATGCAGTTTCTGCGCAAGTTCTGAAATTCGAACTTGTTCCATCTCAAACACTTGAAGCAGGGGGAGTGGTGAAAGTAAATATTCTCATTAATACGGGAGGACAATCAACAACCAATGCAGATGCGATGATACTCTTTGATCCAAACAAATTAAGTGTTAATACAACGCAATTTGTCGCAGGAAGTTTTTACCCATCATATTTACAGAAAATTGTTGAAGGTACAACCAACAAATATCTTGTGAGTGGTTATGTAAAAGATATTTCAAGTCCAAAATCCACAAGTACTGATACTCTTTTTGCAACCATTTCTTTGACTGCTCTTTCTGCAGGTACAACACAACTTTCATTTGATTGTACTTCCGGTTCGACCGCTGATTCCAATATTAATAGGTCTTCGGATTCGTCTGATATTATCCAGTGTCCGCTTTCACCACTCACTTTGACTGTAGGAAGTGGAGATGGATCTACGAGTCCCACCCCGACACCCCCTGGAGGAGGCCAAGTCACACCGACAATTACTCCAACTGCTACACCGACCAGAACCCCAACACCGACAAAAACACCGACTCCTACACTTTCTGAACTTCCAAGAACTGGGACCGTTGAAACAACATTTGCTGCCATGGGAATTGGAATTGTATTAACAGTTGTTGGAGTTCTATTACTTCTATGAAATTACCGCTTCCTTCATTGCATATTGGAAATGTCAGTTTCGAAAAGTTCAAAAAATATAGCAGACTTGCCATACTTCTTGGTATTTTGGCTGTTGTTATAGTTGCGACAGTCTTTGGTGGCAAAATGGCTGCAGGTATGTTTGCCAGAGCATCAACGTGTCCTGCAAAAAATGTGCAAGCAGTCCAAGTTGGACCAAATAGTACAGTTATTTCATGGGCAAGTGATGAAAACTCCCAAGGAAGGGTAGAATATGGGGTCGATGAGGCAAATTTAACCTTTTCTACCCTTGAAGGATCTGCCGGAAAGGAACATAATGTACCTTTGACACTTCTTACGCCAAATACTGTCTATTATTATCAACTTGTATTCGGGAAGAGTAGTTCAGGCGGAACAAGTGAAATCCGTTGTGATTCAAGCGGAGGAATTTGTACAAAGAACTGTATTGCCTGGACCTTTACAACAAGTGTTGCGAAACCCTTGAAGATTGATTCATTGCCGACTGCAATACCAACTGCAATTCCGACAACCGTTCCAACGATTACGAAAGCAATAACGATTCCTTCAGTTACTATTGGTCCAACAGTGGCAACTTCTCCCACTTCAACTGGCGGATTAAGTCCATTTTGCCAAAAAGTGCAGGAGAATGTCGGGGCAAGTAGTCAAAATTCTGCAACATGGCCATCAGTTTCCCAGTATGATGTTGATGGAAATGGTATTATAAACGGTCTTGATGTCATTAAGTGTCAACAGTTGGGGAAATAGAGGTACTACTCTTCAGTTGGCGGAACAATGTGAGATTCTAACCATTCTGTAAATTGAAGAGCCGCAAGTCTCCATCGGGTAAGAGTTGCAGGAGGCTTTGGCCCCTCCATGAGATTTATATATCGGAGTCGAAACTCTTCAATCTGTGGTGGCCAGAGGATGCGTGTCACAGGGTATGTCATATATTGGTAAAGCACTTTTTCGCCCTCTCTTGCAGTTTGAAATTTTGTTGTCCGTAGTCGTTCTGAGGCATATGATTCAGTATCGAGGTTCCATTCAACTGCTGCGAGTGCACTTGGCATAAGCCGCAGTTCTTGAGTTTGCACTTCATCCCGAAGGGGAGATGTGATTTTCAGCGTTATGTACTTCTTTATTGCGGGAAGTCCGGTTTTTGATGCACCGCTTCCCGCGGTTGCTGTATCTCCGTCAAGGACATCTTTTCTTTTTTTATCTTCTCCGACATCTTCTGTATACTTGTATCCACAAAGCTTTGGATCTTGTGCAATTTCTTGGAGACGTTCCTCAAGTTGGTAAACGAGACGTTTCCGGATATCTTTTTCAGTACCGTCTACCCATTTTCCGAACGTATCAAAATCTCCAATAAAAATAGCAAATCGGGTGATATCGAGTATTTTTCTTGCTGGAGTATCTCGTTCAATTGATTTTCTCTTTAATTCTTCATACCGTTTGGAACCGAAATAATATGCAACTTGAACGTCTATTCCATCGATGTGACAGGTGATAACATCAACTGGTCTTATAATCTCAGCGGAAATTTCCTTCCATGGAGTCTTCAGGTCAAGAAGCTTCGCAACTCCCTTTTTCTCATCGTAGACAAGTAAATATCTTTGTATTGTTGTTCCCGGTTTCGCAAGATGAATGAGGACATCGCGAAGAAAGTACGTATCTTGGGCAATTTGCTCTTCATGGTGAGGTTTAACATCTTCCATATCTTCCATTATTCCAATCATTTTCCTTCGATATTCCAGAGCAGTTGCACGATCAAGGAGAGTGTTTCCTACTTTATATGGATTTATGCCAAATGTACCAAGGATATGTTCAATGAGCTGGTCGCTTTGTACTGACATGGCGGTATCAAGGCCAACAGTCACAGCTGGGTGAGAAGCAAGTCTTCTTGCGGGACTCGTGGTAAGAAAATTGATAAACGTATCATTCATTTGCGAGTATGACGCATAAATGCGTCGCCATAGACCTAACCGAGTGTCTTCATCAGGATAACCCCTTACATAGGCAACATATGTATCGCTCGGGAGGAAGCTTTGCATAAATTCCTCATAGACTGTTCGTACAATCTGTTCGTAATTAAGAAGATCAGTTTGCGTTTTATCATTTAATTTCTCATTAGAGATAGACCTTCGGTCTGTTTTGAGTCTTCTAACATCAAGAAGTTTCTTAAACGTAGCCAATGCGGTTTCTGTTTCGAGTGCTTGTTGAAGAAACCTGAGGTAACGACCAAACCGTTCACTTCCGTGGGAATATAATTCTTCATAATATTGATCGCTATTTGCTCCTAAAAGTTTGGGTTCTATTGCATCCCTTCGGGGTCCTTGGATAGGAAGTCGACTATTGAAGCGAGTGAGTTTCCCAAGATAGACTGCCTCAGCAGCTCTCCAGAGATCACGGATAACGTAATTTGAAGAAAGATCGCGAGGAGTGCCATCTGGAGAACGAATGGGGAGAATTTTCTGAGCATAGTCTATAAGAAATTCTCTGTAATGATCTCTAAATGCAGCTCTTGATCGGTCTGATCCGAATGTATATTTTCTAAAAGACATTCTCCACCTCTCTTTCCACGAGGGAGTAAAATAGTTAGAGTAAATTCGTTTATCTGGCACCACTTGATCGATAAGAGCCAAGGCAACCTCACGTCGTGTTTCCATTTCGAATTTCTCCAATGTCTCAAAAAGAGAGGTTCTTGTTTTTACAACATCTTCTCCATCTGCAGATAAGCGGTGGTCTTGCCGGCGGTTTCTTTTATCTCCCCGTAAGTTTCCTGCAAGACGATAATTTTCCCCATTCACTTTTATGTACTCTTTCGCCAGTAGCCGCTTGAATGATCCAAGAGTGAATTTCTGAAATGCATGATACCGAGTCTTCGGATCAAGAGCCAGCGGTTCGAAATCAGGTGGGACTTCTGTTGATAAAACGAATTCTTTTGCAAAAATCCTCCCGCGTGGTGAATTCCAACTAAAAGGTTTTCTCTCACGGATAATTCGTAAGTCAGTGTTTGTCACACCATACGCATGCGCAGACCGTGCAAGGACTCGTAGAGCTCCTTCATGAAGACCTACCTTCTTCTTGGTTTGGGGATCACTTTCTGGAATTTCTCCTCCGATCATCATGACAGTATTTGGTGTTTTGGTTTCGGGGCCTCGTAATGTCATATAGAGAGATGTCATTTCCGTTTCCCATGGTTTGAAATCACCTCCGTCAAGCTGAGATTGTAACTGCGCACGAATTTCATCCGGATGAGCCATCTGCAAAGGGAGAATTCTCACTATTTGTAGTTCTGGACTATATTGATGCTCGATAGATGGTGCTCGTTCAATTGCTGGCATAGCACAAAAAAAACCTTCCCCTTTGGGGAAGGTTTTCACTCAATCAATAATCTCCTTCCCCTTAAGAAAGAATTAGAATAAGGTGGGTAGAGATAATTCGTGTAAAAAGTTTCTTCATTAAAACCTATAATAGATAATTACAGCCTCTTTGTCAAGCTGTAGGAACAAATCAGATGGATATTTGCTTCTTGGAGTATACTTATCCTATAATTATGCCTTATCTTTATGGAAGATTCCCCTGAACAGATAGATTTTATTGAATCTATTCACTACATTCCGAATGAAGCGGAACAACCGTATTGGACAAGTTTCCTCCAGTCTATTGAATACCTCCAACATCCCGAAGTCTATCATGTGGATAGTGGCGATTATCAAAAGGTGAAATCTGCTGGGCTTTTTATGATGCAGGCAGTTTCAAACAAAGAGCCCCGGTTTGATAGATCTCCTTCCTCATCCCACCCAATTGAGGCGGCCCGAATCCTTGCTGACTATCATCTTCCTGCAAAAGCGTTGGTATATGCGCTTTTGCATGACGTTTCAGAGGATACCGATATAACAGTTGGGGAGTTAGGAGAAATTTTTGGACAAGATATAATCCCAGGACTTGGTTATATAAGCCAAGCGAAACGTGATTTTACTACCGATGGAATCGTTGATGAAGAAGGGCGAGACCGTCGTCTTCGGACCGGACTTATCAAATCGTTGGTTGATGAGCCTTTTGCAACTCTTGCCAGATGTGCGGAAAGACTCCATAACCTGCGGACGATTGGTGGACTTCTGGAACACAAGCCGGAAAGTGCGAGGCGTACTGTCAGAGAATCACTCGATGTGTATGTCCCCCTTCTTCTTGAGCTTGGGATGTATGAGATGGCACATGAGGTGACCGTACGATCACTCCGGGTTCTCTACCCAGATGCGTTAGGAAAGATCGAAACAGAGCATTCCTCATTTTCTCCGACTACTATGGAGCAAGCTGTGGATCTTGTATCACAACAGCTCGGATTTTCTCCCGAGCAATCACTCACGCGTATTCGCGTCTATTCTCCCCACTATGAGCGATTGTGGTGGCTATTTAGACAAGGAATATCATTGGAAAAGTATAGTCATCGCGACGTTGCCCTTGAATTTCCTATCAATCTTGACATCTTTTTTGACGGTTCTCCCGAGCAAACATGGTCGGTATATAAAAGGCTCATATCTTCCCGTTTCGTTCCAGAGGGTTTTTCCATGCATAAATTACCGAAATATTTAATTGATGGAAATCTTGTCAATGAATCTTTAACATATTTAATGGAAATGGATAGCCAAAAATTTGCCCCGGTTGCCGTTTCTGTACTAACACCAGATACATATCGTAGGCGATATGCTTCAATTCGGGATGCATTCACGGTTGATATGGAAATAGATGAAAGTATGCGTAAGGAAGGTATTTTGAAAATTCATTCTCTTCAAGAACGCGTTGGAGAAGCTATATCAGAGGATTCTACGAGGGAGGTTGCTCGACTTTTAGCTGCGCTTGAAGGGCGGTTAATGCGTGTAAACGTTGAAATTGATGGAAGGGAGGTTGAGGTGAACGTCCGAGATGACGCAACCATTTTTGATGTAGTCGCCGCGGCTGTCTCAGATGTTGATTTTCTCCACATTGCCTCTATTACGAAAGATGGTGAGGTTATCACAACTTCGGACCAATATAGAGAGAGTACTTCATTTTCTGACAGGACAATTTCCATTCATACAGATCCTGAGGCGATTTATGCTTCTCCCAATTGGTTGGGATATTTTCGTACTGATGATACTGGGAAAGCAGAATATCTTATGCGTGTATTTGGAGAAATATTAGATGAAAACTTTATTCAACAATTTGAAGGTCAAGGACAAGAAAAATTTGAGGCAGCATTTAACTTACAACAGCGGATCAGAAAGGAAGCAGAAAATCGAGGGAGAAGTATTTTAAATCAGCAATTTTTCCTCCATGCCCGACTTCCTCGAAGGTTAAGTGTTACTTATGGATTTACAGATGAGCTCATGGCACGCTATGGCGAAGAACCGGCAAATTTCTTGGTGGATGTGGGAATTGATGTTATCCCATACGGTTTACTTAACGATGTTATACGAAGACTCAGTGAAGCGAGAGAGCGACTTATAGTTGTTCGGGTAGATGTTCCTTCACGGGAAAACAAACCTGGGTGGCTTGCAAGAGTTGTTGATGCTATTGCCTATCGTGGATACAACACAATTGAAGGAGAAATTTATTCAGATGATACTGAGAATGTATCTGCAACAATTGAGGTGTATGTTGTACCTCCAGAAGATTTTAGTAGATCGGCAGTATTAAAGATTTTAGGAAGTTTAGATAGAGATATCAGAAGTAGAACTCATGCAAAATTTGGCAAAGAACCGCAAAGGATTATCTTTACTTTGCCAAAATCACAAGGAGCTGGGCAATACCAACGGGATAGTGGAGGAAATTTTGGTTTAACGGTGAACTCTATCTAAATTACGGCAGTATTCTAAATCGGAGAAGTTTTTTCAGTTCAATAAGAAGAAAAAATGCCAGTACTCCTTCAAAGATAAGGAACCATTCGGGTAGTGTGAGAGCTTGTGTCTTAAAAATACTGTTTCCAAAGTTCGTTTGGACCGCAAGAAGCTGTAGGAGAAAAGAAACGCCAATTGCAAGAAGGAGATAAGGGTTAGAAAAAATACCAAGCTTAAAAATAGATGCCCGAGTACTTCGGTTGTTGAGAGCATGGACAAGCTGCATAAGGGCAAGAGAAGTAAATGCTATAGTTTGTGACTCAACAAGTGTGAATTTTGTCAGACTGTAAAGGAAAATAATAAGAACTCCTGCCCCCATTACCATCCCTTCTGAAATCATATATGCCCATCTTTTGCGGTGTAAAATCCCTAACGATAAATCTCTTGGAGGTCGCTTCATGACATCGTATTCCGGAGGGTCTACTCCGAGAGCAAGAGCAGGGAGCCCATCCGTAATAAGGTTGATCCAAAGAATTTGCAATGGGAGAAGAGGAATGGGCATAACAAAAAAGACTGAAAAAGCGATGATAATAACCTCAGATATGTTGCAGGAGATAAGGTAACGAGTAAATTTAACCAGATTTGCAAATATCACTCGGCCTTCCCGAATTGCATCAATAATTGTTGCGTAGTTATCATCGGTAATAACCATATCAGCAATCTGGCGGGTAACGTCTGTACCGCTTCTGCCCATAGCAATACCGATATGTGATGCCTTAAGAGCTGGAGCATCGTTAACGCCATCTCCAGTGACCGCAATATGGGTGTGGGGGATTTTTTTAAGAGTTTCCACAATGCGAAGTTTACCCATGGGAGAAATTCTGGCAAAGACATTTGCATTTTCCATCAAAAGCTTCTTAAATTCCTCATCAGTGAGTCTCTCAAAATCTTTTTCCGTATAAACAGGATCGGAGGGTGTGGTAATTCCAGCCTCAATAGCAATTGTTCGGGCAGTTTCTTGGTGGTCGCCTGTAATCATTATTGTTCTGATACCAGCGAGTTTTGCTGCCTCAATTGCTGGTTTTATCTCAGCTCGCAATGGATCCTGCATCCCGACGAGTCCAATAAATGTAAGATCCTCTTCAGCAAGAATTTCCTCCTCAAGGGCAATCTTTACATCTTTCTTGGAAAGTTTTTTCTCCGCTATTGCTAGACTTCGAAGACCTTTTTTTGCAAAAAGTTCCGTATCAGCTAAGATTGCCTCTTTTTCAATTTCTGAAATTTTACATTTTGAGAGGACAACCTCTGGAGCGCCCTTTACATAAAGCATGTGGTCATCTGTGTTATTAATTGTTGTAATAACACTCATCAGCTTTCGTTCCGATGAGAAGGGGACTTCAAAAACGCGCTTATAATTTTGTTTTATATTTTTAAAAGAAATTCCGACTCCACTTCCTGCAAGAAGGAGTGCTCCTTCTGTTGTATCACCGATAACTTTTGGTTCATCTCGATCCTTATTTGACTCGTGAAGCGTCGCGTTATTTGCCACAACGCCAATAGTTATAAGTTTTTCCAGTAAAGGATTTGCAATAGGATTAATAATATGTTTTTCTTCATCAAAAAACGTTGTCTTCCCCTCAAGCGTTTTGAGAACGTACCTTTGACCTGAAACACAGATCTCCACTACCCGGATTTTATTTTGAGTTATAGTGCCTGTTTTATCTGTTGCAATAATGCGTATTCCTCCAAGTGTTTCAACCGAGGGGAGTTTTCGAACTATAGTTTTTTTTATGGCCATTCGTTTTACTCCAAGAGAAAGAACAATAGTAATAATTGCAGGCAGTCCTTCGGGGATTGCCGCAACGGCAAGAGAAATAGAAAGAAGTAGACTTTCAAAAAGGGCAAGTTGGCCAAGTAGTGAATAAAGAAAAATCATGGCAGCAATTGCAGAAATAATAATGGTAAGCATTTTTGCCACACCGTCAATTTCTTTTGTAAGAGGTGTAACTGAATCTTCATGGGTACCTAAGAAAGCTGCAATTTTTCCTATCTCTGTGTGTTGTCCTGTTGCTGTGACCACGGCTTTTCCCCGTCCGGAAACAATTTGACTATCGCGAAAAACCATGTTTATCTGATCTCCAAGGGGAAGCTCTCCAACGATTGATTCGTCACGTTTTGTTACCGGGAGCGATTCACCGGTTAAGATACTTTCATCAATTTTTAGGGAATATGCCTCAATTATTCGTCCATCGGAGGGGATTTTACTTCCTTCTTCCAAGATAAGAATGTCTCCGGGAACAAGATTTTCAGAAGGAAGTTCTTCTGTTTCTCCATCCCTGACAACGAGCACATTCAATTTTTCAGTTGCCTTAAGGGCATCCAAATTTTTTTCTGCACCCACCTCTTGAATAAATCCGATGGTGGCATTTAGAAGCACAATTGCGGCAATGACTATTGCATCTAAAGCATCCCCGACAATGAATGAAATGATAGCGGCAAAAATTAAAATAATAACGAGGAAATTTTTAAACTGTGCAAAGAGTTTTAGTATAACGGGTGGTTTTTTTGGTTCCGGCAAAATGTTTGGGCCGTATAGTCGGAGTCTTTTAAGCGCCTCTTTCAGGGTCAGACCAGACGTTTGATTCGTCCTAAATTCCTCAACAACATCACGTGCAGGTTTTGTGTACCACATAGTAAGAAGAAAATCCAAAGCTCAAATGTCAAATGACAAATCAATCAGCTTTTTGGCTGGCAAAATTCAGAATCCAAATATGTTTGAGTTTAGGATTTTGGATTTGATTTGACATTTGGATTTTGAAAATTTATTAAATTATTCCACCTATTTGTGTCGGGATAAGAATTGAAACGATGGTTCCAATAATGGGACCAATAAGCGTGTACAGCGGAGAGGATCCAAAAAATGGAAAGATAAGAAAAAGGAGGAAAAGTACTCCATACCGAGCCAGACTCATCCAGTCGTCATAATACTTCTTGGGTAAAAGTCCCCCTACGACTTTGAACCCGTCAAGGGGATGAATTGGAATAAGATTAAATACAGCAAGAAGGACATTAAAGTAAATAAATCCAGGGATAAAGAGACGCTCTTGGGGATAGAATTTTCCAACGAGAATATCTGTAAAGAGAAAACTAACTCCCGTTGTTGGAAGCGTAAGAACCATTCGGAGAATGAGAGATGAGAGAATGGCAATGAGAATATTTGAAAGCGGTCCCGCAAGTGAGATAAGCGCACTATCACGTCTGGGGTCTTTGAGGTTAAATGGATCAAAGGGGACTGGTTTGCCCCACCCAAATCCGGCAAAAAGAAGAAGGAGTGTCCCAAGAGGATCAAGGTGAGCCGCTGGATTTAGAGTGAGCCGACCAGCAACTCCCGGTGTCGGATCTCCCAAGCGATCAGCAACAAATGCGTGGGCAAATTCATGGATTGAGATAGCCAAAACCAAAAGTCCGGCAATAAGAACGAATGCGAAAGGATTTTGGAAAAGGAGTGTGAGTAACATCTTGAGAAAATGATCGTAGTTTGATATAGTATAGCATCAAATCTCAAATATCAAAGATCAAAATTTGATTTTATTATGGCCATGCGTTGTCAAAATTGCGGAAAAGGGAAAGACTACGGACATAACGTCTCTCATGCCAAAAACAGGACAAGACGATTGTTTCTTCCCAATCTTCAGAAACTGAAAGTTTTCAAAAGCGGAGTAAGCATTCGGGTCCTCTTTTGTACCAGTTGTATCAAACGATTGCGAAAGGATGGAAGGATAGGGAATTACTTCCTTCTGAAAGCAAAACCTGAGACAAAAGTCGAACTTCCAAAGCTTCCATCCATGAAAGTAGAGAAGAGTGATCGCAAAATTGAGAAAGAAAAAGCCAAAGAAGCCCTCGATATCGCCTCAATTGTTGGGAAGAAAAATTGATCCCCATTTATTCTCCTTCGCGTTGCATTTTATTCACTCATATATATAATGTAGGGATTGATTTGTGATGGATAATGAAAGCACATTAAAAACGAGATGGTAGTAACCTCCTTTAAGTTAGTATTTTTTGCACTTTTCTCATATTTTATCGTACTGGCCGGGAACGCGAAGCGCGTTTCCCAATTTTTTTCTCATCGAGGAGGTGAGAGATGCCGCAAACACCACAGGAGTGGGTTGCTGGTGTGGTTGTTGTTGGGGCACTTATTGCGCTCTTGGGAGTACTTTTATCCCAGGCAAGAGCAAAGTTACCAACCAATGAATCCCGCCGCACCTGGACGCGCGATTAAAAACTAAAATCTAACCACTCGCGTCCCGTCGTACTTGAGGTTTTGGCAATGGCGCCAAAACCTCATGCAAGTTGCAATTTTCCTTATTTTGAAAAACTAAACAAGAGCGTTTTTTTCTTTTCAGTTTGGAATTTTGCAAGGCAAGACTACAATTATAATTTTATATTTTTTTATTTATACCTTTTTTCATTTCTTGCCTCTTACTTGCAGTTTTTTACCATCTCGTCGTTTTTGAGGTGAGGAAGAGATTCGTCATCTGAAAAGCGATATTCATTCATCTACCGACAACTCATTTATAGGGTATTTCATGATACTAATTTTCCTATGAGCTCCGAGTTTTTATATTGTGTAATTGAAACGGAAGTAAGTTCACCTATTCTATTTTTCGTCGTCTTAATTTTTGCCGGTATTTGGTTATCGAGAAGAACTGATTGGTGTTCACCTTCTCTTTTTTCCAGGAAAAGTGCTGGAAATGTTTTGCCGATGTGTTTTTGGAGAAATGCTTGATACTTTTTTTGACTAAGATCTCCTAAAAGCTTCGCCCGTTTCTTTTTCATTTGGGGAGAAACATTTTTCAGCCGTTTTGCCATGAAATATGCTGCAGTTTTTTCCCGTCTGGAGAAGCGGAAAACGTGAAATTTAGAAATGGGGGAGTCGCGAAGGAATTCGTATGTATCGGCAAAATCCTTCTCATCTTCTTCCAAAAATCCCGTGATAATGTCAGTGCCTATATATGTGAATGGATCAATTGAGGTAAGTGTTTGCAGTTTTTCAATAAATTCCTCTCTTGTGTACCCCCGTTTCATAAGAGTCAACGTTTTATTGGATCCTGATTGGAGCGGAATGTGGAAAAATTTTACAAGTCTTCCTTCATCAAGGCTTTTTTTGTAGAAATCAAAGAAATCTTGGGTGATGCTCCACGGATGGATGGATCCAAAACTCACCCGTTCTATGACAGTTTTTTCCATGATTGCCTCAAGAAGTTGAATAAATAATTCTCCCGTATCGTATCCGTACGCTTCTGTATTGATTGCAGTAAGGATAACTTCTTTAATAACGCTATTTTGAGATTCTCCTTCTGTTTCGAGCGAAATTTGTGCAGTTGAATTAGAGATTGTTGCCGGAATACGAGAAGGAAAGCGGGAACTGTCAATTCCCGAAGGTGTTCCCGAGTATTCCGGCTTACAAGATCTATCCAAGAACCCTATTTCGTGAGAAATAGAAGGAGAATTATTTTTATTTGTATATATGTTAATGGTTTGAATAATTTCACTGATTGGAACCGATTTTGGTAATCCTCGAAGATATGGAACGATACAAAATGTACAGAAGCGATGGCATCCGTCCTGAATTTTGAGTAAAAAACGTCCTGATCGTGAAAACTTATCCAGTTGGAGAATTGCTCTGTGAGAATTGGGTGCAAAGAGCCTATTTTGGCCATCAAGGCGCTTCAGGATCAAGCTTGCAGCAAATTCTTTTACAGTGTTTGGGATGAGGACGTCTGCCTCTTTGATTGGTTTTTTCTCAATGATCCACTTTGTGGCTGCACATCCTGTAACAACAATCTTTGCTTTTGGGAGTTTCCGCGTGGTTTGATAGATAAACTGCCGCGCCTCCCTTTCAGCTTTTTGTGTAACCGCGCACGTATTCACAATATACACGTCCGGATTTTGCTGGTTTTGGGTAAGTCCTGCAAGAAGAAGCTGCCTATCAAGCGCTTCTTTTTCAGCCTGGTTTACCCGACAGCCAAAGGAGAAGCTCGAAAATGTTTTCGTCATAGAGACACCCCGTAATATTTGCAAAAATTCCTCATTTATGGTATTTTACACCTTTATAACAGCCCACCGTACAAGGTGGGTTTTCTTGAACTATGGTTGATGATAGTTTTTCTCAATTGCCTGCTTCTCAAAAAATTGCCATTGAAGAATGGGTGGTGAATAGTGTGAAAGTAAAGATGATTCGCAAGCTGGATACGCTTGTTGATACAACAGGGCAGGTAAACTCACGGAAGCTTTTCCTGGTTCCTCTTTTTTCCATTCGTGATCTCATGAAGCGTGTAGATGAGATAGCACCAGAGTTGCGAACGTTCTTCTATAAAGAACTCTCTCTCACAATCTCTGAGGCACACCGGCTTTTTTTGCACCACCAATAACTTCTACTTGGGTTTGCGAGTCTTATCCCGAACTATACAGGTAAGTGTAGCAAAGATTGAGAGGATGTATGAAGTCATTCCGATGAAAATATTCAGTTTCATCAAAAACTTTGTAGGACCAAAGAGAGTTTGGTCAGGAACAACAACAAAAACCCACCAAATAAATATAGCGACAGAAAATACCCATATCCACAAAAGAGGAACAGTCAAGGATATAAACCAATCGATAAGTTTCTCCCCACTCATCCTAGAATCATCCTACCACATTTGATAGTATGGAACTATGGGTGTAAGGGTGCCATTTATTAAAGTTGCAATTGCTTTAGCGTGTGCCCTTTTTCTTTCCTATGTGTTAGGAAATATTGTTTTTGAATCAGGGACATTTTCCGTACGTCAGGATTTCATAAAAGAAGCCGCTTCCACATGGGCAAAGATAATTTCTCTCACAAAATTACCCTTTGCCAACTCACCTATTCCTACTCCTTCTCCATCCAGTCTTTCCCCAGTGCCGACTACTTCACTCCAAGTATATAGTTCATTTGCATCTTGTCTGACACAAAAAGGTCTTGTTATGTATGGGACAAAAACCTGTCCTAATTGTGCAAAACAAAAAGAACTTTTTGGAGAAAGTGTGAGTGAGTTGACTCTTATAGATTGTGATGAAGACGTTGCGCTTTGCCAAGAGAAAAATATTCGAGGTTATCCAACCTGGGAATTTCCAGATGGAAGGATGATAAGCGGGGTAATACCCCTTGAGTATTTTGCTCAACAGACGGGTTGTGTTCTTTCTGGAAAATAGATAGGATAATGCTAGGCAGAAATCCAATGGATTTATTCATATGAGTCTCTATCTTGGTCCATTCTACTTTCATGATCGTGATGTATTTCTCTTGTTAGGAATTGCGCTTTTGGTTGGGGGGTGGTTGTACAAAGTGGAACTTCCCTTCGGTAGTATTACCACACTTATTTATCTTTCCATCCTATTTCTTCTTATAAAAGGATTTATCAGAAGTGAAAAAGAAAATACGTTGCTTATTCTTTTCATAACGTCTCTTCTCCTCACATTTTTTGTTCCCATAACGATAACGCTTCTCTTTATTTTTTTTGCTGTGGTCATATTCCGGGTTTTAAGACTCATATAAGATGGTATGCTCGTAAGTTTTTTGACCTCCTACATTGCGGGTCTCATTTCTTTCATTGCTCCTTGTCTTCTTCCGCTTCTTCCATCCTATTTTTCTGCAATCTCTGGCGTTACATTTCAAGAACTGTATGGACTAAGTGAACGTCATATCAGGAGTCGTATTATTGGAAATAGTTTTCTTTTTGTTTCCGGGTTTGCCCTTGTCTATACGATTCTTGGTGCCACAGGAAGTATTGTCGGGATTTTCATGCAAGCGAACTTAAGTCTTCTCCTTCGCATAGGTGGAATTATCATGATATTTTTTGGACTATCTCAATTAGGAGTGATCCATACATCATTTCTGAAGTTTGACTATGCGTGGAATGTACAAAAGAAGCTCACCCATTTGGGTTTCTTCTCATCGTTTGCCACAGGAATCGTTGCTGCGATCTCTTGGATCCCGTGTATATCGGTCACACTTACTCCAATTCTTCTTTTGGCATCATCAAAAACAACGGTATGGGAGGGAAGTCTCCTTCTTTTTATATTTTCTCTAGGAATTGGGACTCCCTTTATCATTGCTGGACTTCTTTTTCCCTCGGTCTACCCACGAATCCAAAGTAATCGAAGGCTTTTTCATGGCATTTCCACAATTGCCGCAAGCATCACTCTCCTTTTTGGCATTTTGCTTGTGTCGGGTAAATATCAGCTTGTGGTTCGGATGGTGCAAAGAGTTTTTGCCTCCTATTTTCAATAGGATACTTCTTGACTTTAGTTGAAGTAAAGCAAATAATAATTTTATGTATCCTCTCATGGGGAGAAATTTTCGTATTGCGGCAATTATCGGTGGTGTGGTTCTGATAGTTTCGATATCTCTGCTTTTCTTACTGGTGGCAGGAAAAGAGTCAAGCCGCAAATCCACTATTTCCGGAAATCAGCAATACGGGAGAAACATTTTTTCTCCTTCCGATATTGAGTATTCGGTTCAAAACCAGTATCCGCAAAAAACGTATTCCACTCTTACAAATGACGAAAAAAAAGACGTGCAGAAATTTTTGATTGAGCAAACTGTGGTTTTGGAGGAGGCAAAAAATAAAAATCTCATGCCAATTGATGAAAGAATCTTTGCACCGAACAAAAATCAACAGGAATACAATAAGGCGTATGAACGGGCAAAGGAACTCATCTTAAACGATGTTCAGCAGATGACCGTTGAAGGTGTTTTTATTTGGTTTAATGTAGGAAATCCTGAGCCTCCTGTACCTCTTTCTCAAGCAAAAGAGATTACACGGCAGAAAATGGAAGCAATCCGGGCAGATATAGTTGCTGGAAGAATAACGATGGAGGAAGCTGGAGAACGTATAAGGAAAGATGAGAGTCTTTCCCAGTTTGACTCAATTTACAAAAGCAATGCCTACGCTAAATATCCAAGCCGAGACGCAACTACTTCAATCGATTCCAACTTAAGCGAGGCAGATAATGTGCGCCTTTGGCAACTTTCTCCTTCCGAATTTTCTCCTCTCATGTTGGGACTGTATCGGCCATCGATAGATGAAGATCCCGAAGAAGGATTCTGGGGTATTTACCATGTTTTGGACAAATCCGGGACGATTACCTCCTATGATGATTGGTTGAATGAGAAAATCCAAGAATATGAAACGAATTAGTAGATACTTGTTGATTGTGTTTGTTGGTGTTGCCTTTGCTGCAATTTCGCCAGGGAAGGTTGAGGCATCGACCTTTATCACCGGACATACGTATGTCAAGCACGATGGATTGACGAAATTTTTGAAAAATGTTGAATTGAGGTGGACAATCGTACGAGATACGGATACAAATAAGGCGTGTCCACTTGTTGATAACTGGTACAGAATCGTCAAAAGTGGTGACAAATTTTCCTACACTTTCTTACCAGATGGAAGTAAACCGAACCCCCCAACTACTCCGGCGCCCCCTCCCAATCCTACTCCAACTCCGAAGCGGTATCCAGCAGCCCGAGTAAACTGTAAAAAAGAAGCGAAGATTCCAAGTCCTGAAATTTCCCGATATAAAGGACAAAATCCAGACTACACGTGTAAAACGAATTCTGATGGACTTACGTACGATTCAAGTGACACATCGAAGATCAACTTTGTTTTCCAAAGGACTGATTGTTTTGGCTGTCGCCATCAAAAAGCAACGCTAAAAGTCGGTCCACCACCAGCATCAGAGCTTCCTGATGGTGTATCTACTCAAGGACATTGGGAATTTCGAGACGATCCCAATAACCCACTTTGTAAAACAGATCCAAATGATCAAACGTCGGAGTGTGTTGTACTCCATGATGATCAAGGGAATGCGTATTTGCGCTTTACTGATATTGCCAATAACGACAAATTTACCAAATTAGATTTCGAGTGGATTGCCGATGTTGTTCCAACTGCAACACCGACAACAACCCCTCCCCCTCAGTGTGGTGCTCCATGTACGACACCTGGCCCAAATTCTACAGAATGTCCCGAGGATTGCTCAATCTGTGCTCCTGGAGATTCAGGAAATATTTGTCAAGCACCAAGTGGTACGCCAACGCCTACTCCAACTGCAGTACAATGCGGAGGGCCATGTTCAAGTGACGATGAATGTGATGAAGAGTGTCCAATCTGTTACACAGGAGCAAATGGAAGTATCTGTGCGGCTCCAACTGCTACTCCAACACTTGCTCCTCCAACCGCAACAGTCCAACCATCGGCTACTCCTACTCCCTTTTGTGAATGTGATGGGATTGATGTTTCCGCAAGTTCTGGATTTACAACAGGTGCACCACTTGCCATTACCGGATACGGGAAAGTTTCCAATCCGGCAATAAATAAGGCAGAGGTACTCAATATGGAGTATACGCTGAAAAGAGATGGAAGTGTTGCAGCACAATCGGGTACAGTTACCGCCGTTGGTCCAACTGTTATACCGGATCCTCCCGCTTGGCGCTATGCATCAACGTGGTCGACGACAATTCCCGGACCTGGATCATATAGAATAGAGGAAAAAATAAATTGTGGCTACAGAACTTCAAGTAACCCCTTGGCATTTTCCCCAAGAATGCCGGAGGTTTTGGCAGCGTCAACAGTTAATCAGCCGCCAAGTGGGATTTTTGGCTTTTTCGCAAGTCTTTTTTCAGGAATTTTTGGATCGTCTCAAACGAAAACGCAAAGTACTCCACTTCCGACCGATACGCCAACTCCGACTCCCTTTGATCCATTATCCTCCGATGCACTGAAGTTGGGAACATTCAATCCGTTAGATGGAAATATAACGTATGGATGTACGTGGGCAGAATTTACCGTGACACAGTAAAAGCAACCGTCCCCACTCCCAGAATTGCCAAAAAAATTCCACCTGAGAGAAGCGCCATGACAAGAGTTGATCCTGTCCCTGTTACCGGTATTTTTGGTACAGCTGTGGGTTTTTCTGTATTTGTCGGACACGTTGTTGCAGCTACCCCAGGAGTTGTACCTGCTTCACACGTGGGACCAAATGTTGGTTGCTGAGCATTTGCAGGAGAGACTTTTACCGGATGAATTTGTAAAACAATTCCGATGCAAATAATAAAAAGGAGTGGCAGAATATATTTCATCTGGTTCTAAACTAGTGGAAAGAAGATGGGTTGTCAATAGTCCCGGGATATCCTTCTAAAAACTGTTTCCAGGAAACCGGTTTCTTCCCTTCCAGTTGCACAATGTCGGGAACGAGTCTACTTGCTTCAAGATGCGCTTTCAGTATTTTTAGTTTTTTTGTTAACTGTTTACTGTTTACTGTTATTTGAATTTCCGTCCATACTCCAGGCCATGGAAAAAATGCCCGTACTGCTTGTTCTACCCGTTTGGTAGGATTTTCTTCCGCAGATAACCCTTCAAAGAGCACTTGAGAATTAGACCAATTTATTTTTTCTCCTTTCAATAGACCCAAAAAAAGGGTAGACGACAGAAATCCATCATCCCGTGTCAGTTTTCTTGTGTAGGAGGAAGCTTTTTCATTTTGTCTTAACGGTATTATTTCTCCATGGATGAATCTCTGTAAAATATCTGTGATGTGATTGGAGGTGATTTCGAAAAGTTTTGGATAGAGATCTCCAGTCGTTTCAAAACCAAATAGTGGAATTTCTTTTTGCCAGATGATATCTCCAGTATCGAGTGTCTCTCTGAGTAGTTGAACGCTAATCCAAACACTTTTTTCGCCATGAAGGATAGTGTATTGGATGGGAGATGCGCCCCGGTATTTGGGCAATTTGGAAAAATGGATATTCAGCGTTTTGTATTTTGGGATTTCAAAAATTTCTTTGGGGATGATGAGTCCGAAATCGGAAACTATGGCGATATCTGGATGGAGAGAGGCAATTTTACTTTCAGTTCCTTTCAGTTCCTCTTTATTTCGTACAGTCCAAACCGGAACTTTTTTTTGTTGCCAGGATTCCCTGGTGGTGGAAATGATACCAACGAGGTTTGTATTTTTCGAAAGTGTCGATAGAAGAGGGAGGCAGTAGGGAGATGAACCAAAGAAGAGGACTTTCATAGTATTACAATTCCACTGGTACGAGTTTTTCTTCCCCCTTTTCATCTTCCTCAATCCGAAAAAGCTTTCCATTCTGCTCCAAAATTCGCCGAGTAAAGAGGATTCCCGCAAGGTGATCGGTTTCATGCTGAATGAGTGTTGCTAAAAACCCCTCGAATTCTTTTTCTCTGCCAATCCCCTCAATATCCATGTAAGAGAGTCGAACCTTAATAGGACGTTTCAGCTGTCCCCAGATATTGGGGATAGACAGACATCCTTCTAACCGTTTCTCTTTCCGTAGCGATTTCCCTTCACCTTTTCTGATAATTTCGCTTTTGGAAAGGGAGGTCCACACGATTTTTGGGTTGAAGTACACTTCAATGGGAGAACTTTCTGTGGGTTTTGTGAGAAAGATTTGTAATGATACTCCAATTTGAGGTGCCGCAAGTCCTACTCCTCTGGGATTATCTTGTGACTCAAGTTCCTTTTTCATCTGTTCCACAATTCCAATAGTCTTTCTGTCGATCGAAGTTACAGGTTTTGCCGGTGTAGTAAGTACTGGATTAGGAACGGTTACGATCATAATTCTTTCAATTTTTTTATCGCCTCGCTATCTGAGGACGCAATATGGTTCAGAATAAACTGGAGAGTCTCTTTCGCCTTTGGGATATTCTTTTCCTTTTCGTAGAAATATGCCAGTGCGATATACGCATCGCGGTAGTCAGGTTTTAAAATTATTGTTTCGTTTAAAAGGGAAATTGCTTTCTCCGTCTCTCCTTTTTGATCATACAGGAGGCCTAAATTATAGGTGATTTTCGGATCGGTTGGAGAAAGAATCTGCGCTTTTAAAAGTGCATCAATTGCCAAATCGAGATACTTCGGGTCGACTGCAGTAAGCGTATACATGACCCGGGTGCGCGTTTTCCAAAAATTCACATTTTTGGGAGATATGGAAAGAGCTATATCACTTGCAGCGATAGCTTCTTCCGTCAGATATCCGGCCTCTGATGCTTTTTTCTCATCGGTCAGAATGACCGCAAGTTGTGAAATAGGATGCGCAATTTCGTCGTAGTAAAAAGGTTCGCTTTTATTTAGGATAAGTGCGCTTTGCAAATACTTATACGCATCGAGATATTCTTGATTTCGTGAAAGATGATACCCTTGCGCAAACAGAACATCTGCATACCAGTATTTTGCAAGGGTAAAGAGGAGAAATGTTGTCAAAGCGAAGGTGAGTAGCAGAAGTATTCCACGAAATACCCCCCCCGCACTTTTTTTTGTTTCAACGGGGGAATCGTCTTCAGAAGGAAGAAAAAGCATTGCTGGAAGAAGAAAGAAGAAGAGTTGGACGATTACGACAGAAAAACCGAAAAAGTTCGTTATAAGAATCGACATCCATCCACAGGCGACTCCAAGGATGAACCTCTCGGGACTTTTTAAATTTTTCACTCCACTGACTTCTGCTAGGATTCTTTTGGCAAAAATGATGAGTGTTAGAAGGATAAAAAGGGTATATGATCCGAGACCAAATATTCCAGAGGTAGCAGCAAAATTCAGGTATTCATTATGGGCTTTGTTGTATAAGAAATCCCATTCTGACGTCATATTATGTTCGGCAGGTCGATACTGATAGTAACTTTGGGCAAACGTTTCAACTCCAGTTCCAATCAAAGGATTGTTTTTAAAAATATCAATAGCTCCCTTCCAGACAATTTTTCTTATTGTTCCCGATCCGGTAATGCCTATCTCAATTAGAGATGAAGAGGAATTGACAGGGATTTGGTATTCTTGTTGGTTTGAAGACTTGAAAAATGGAAGCGAGGAAAGTGAAAGTATTTTTAGCTGTTCAAACGGTGTCCCAATTGTATAGACCAAAACAAGTAGTGAGGTAACAATAAGCATCATACCCCGTTTGACCCGTTGCTCTTTTTGGAAGAGGAAAAATGCAGTTAGGATGGCGAGTACACAAAAAAATGCAATAATTCCCGAGCGGGATTTGGTATAGAGGAGGGCAGTGGTAAAAAGGAGAGTAAGGATAAGATACACTCCATATTCAAGGAAGCGAAATAAAAAGGTACCCTTTGCGAGTGAATTGACACTAAGTATTATCGTCATAGGAATAAGTGTGACAAGGTAGGCCGCAAGCCAGTTTGGTTGTCCGAGTGTTGAGAAGACTCTATTTTGTACGTCTTGTACCCAGAGGTCGCGATCTATTCCGAAGTGCTCCAAAATGGCATAGAGAGAAACAAGAACCGCAGAAGAAAGAATGGAGGTAAGAAGTACATGGATGTTTTTTTTGGGAAAGTTAGATACAAACGCATAGTAAAGAAGGATATACGATATAGTAGAAAGAAGGCCTCCATTAAACCGACTGTAGTAACCCCAGAAAGACACGTGTGGATCAATAGAAAAGAGAGTTGAAACAATTTGGGAGAAAAGAAAAAGGGTAAGAGGGATATCAAGGGGGGTACGCCTGATATTCCATCCAGAGCCCGTAATCATTTTTACGGCCCATGCGCTTACAATGACGACCGTTATGGCATATGTCACCATCATCTTGTTATACTCAAACAACTCGTAGTTTAATGGTGACAGGATTAAGGGAACAAGGAAAAACAGAAGGTAAAACAAGTACCGTATGAGTCGGTCTGAGAGATTCCAGATACGGTGCATCATGTTGTTATTGTACAGGAAATAGGCATAAATGAGAATTATTCTTTCTACTCCTCCGGTATTTTATAGATAAGACCAGGTTTCAATTTTCCAGCAGGGAATATCATAGGGATCAGAAAATTTTTATCAATAATTGCTTGCGTATTCTCATCGAGTTTTTCACGCATCTCCCTAAATCTCCTTAGTTCGTTTCCAAATAACTCTTGGTAGTTTCCACCAAGGAGAAGATACCGACAGAAATTGATGACCGAATCTGAGAAGTGAAATATCTTTTCGGATTTGTTCGAAACAAGTTCCTTGCGGAATTTTTTGGCAAGATTCTCCAAGTCTTTAAAAAATCTGACGCTTTCGTGGAGTTTTGCCCGGAGATCAATAACGATATCGCTTCCTTCTTTCGGGACATAGTAAGTACAGAGATTGTCTACCCTATCTGCAAATTTAATGAGTAAGGTAACATAGGAAGCAAGCACTCCATCTTGTTTAAACTTGATATGAATTTTTCTTATCATTCGTTTCAGATGACGAAATTGTTCTTGCGTCTTTTGTTCTTCAGGTTGAGTATCGAGCTCTTTGGGAGTGGTGAGTGCATCAAGCTGCATTTGAAGGAGAGTAAATTCTTGGGTCGATAGAAGTAAAGGGAAAGCCATATCTTTTCTGTTTTTAGTAAACTGTATCAGGTATTCCTGTGGTTTTTCGGATTTCGTAATTCTGAAATTTTCGAGATCTTCCGGTGCATCATGGAGAATACTTGCAAGAAGCGCAGTATAGACAATCCAGTTATTTTGCATAATTTCGCTAATTGGATCGCTTTTTACCCGCTCATGTGTTCGGAGAGAGTGGAGGGCTTTTCCTTCTCCTGTCCTTCGTATGTCAGTTCCAAATCCGGCAAGAATGGCACGCGTTGCCCATTTGTAATTTTGGGAAAAGCGCAGCCACATTTCTTGTCGCTTTGACTCTTGCGGAAATGTTGATTGAATTGGTAGATCTCCATCTGGTTGCATTTGGAAGGAGGCAAAATCTACCCACATTCTTGCAAGAAATTCTTGCGTTTGAGATGCAAATGGGAAAGTATCATTAATGGGAGGAGGTAAATCGGTTTTTTGGCGATCTTGCCAATATTCAAGAAACAGTTTTGCTGGAGATTTCCCTTCAAAGTACAGATATGGAGGCGGGGGAGCAAAAAAGCGGATGAGATCCTCTACTTCAGGGGATGGTTGAGTAATTTCAATGAGTGCCCCTTCCTTAAGCCTACTGAAACGCCTTGTGATAACGGAACTCAACTGAGGGTGTTCAAGAAGCGTATTTCTAATTATGGCAAGATCGGAAGGAGTTGTTTCACGGTGAAAAACGGCTGTGGTAGGAGGGAGTACTCCGTATCTCACGTCAGCGTAAACTCTTCCCACCGTTTGAGCAATTTCTTTGATCATTACTACTTGACAGGTTTGTAGTGTAGCAAAGTAGGAATGACAAGTGAAGAGTGAGAATTCTCTCTTTCGAAGGAAATTTGTCTCTGTTACAATAGGTTCGTTTATGCTCGACTTCTTTTTTGGACTTTTCAGCCATGATTTAGCTATAGATCTTGGTACTGCAAATACGCTCGTCTATGTTTCCGGGAAGGGAATTGCCATTCGAGAACCATCAGTGGTAGCTCGTCACAAAAAAACCAAAAAGATTTTAGCTATTGGGAGTGAGGCGAAAAGAATGGTAGGGAAGACTCCTTCACAAATTGAGGCTTTCAGACCACTCAAAGACGGTGTCATTGCCGATTTTGACGGAACACTTGCTATGCTTGCACATTATATTTCACTCGTCCATGAGGATAAACAATTTATTGTTCCCACAATTCCTCGTCCAAAAGTGGTTGTTGGAATTCCATCGGGTGTGACCGAGGTAGAGAGAAGAGCCGTCCAAGACGCTGCTCTTTCCGCTGGCGCCCGTGCAGCATTTTTGATTGAGGAGCCTATGGCTGCAGCCCTTGGCGCGAAGCTGCCAATCGATGAAGCGAAAGGCAACATGGTTATTGATTTTGGAGGTGGGACAACAGAAATTGCCGTCATTTCACTCGGCGGAATTGTTCTGAATAAATCTCTTCGGATTGCCGGAGATGAGATGGATGAAGCAATCATATCCTTTGTTCGACTCAAACACTCACTTCTTTTGGGAGTTGCTTCAGCCGAAAACGTCAAGATGACCATTGGGAGTATTTCGTTCTCGCCAAGAGAGGAAAAATATGCAGTTGTTCGCGGTCGAGATCTGGAAAGCGGACTCCCAAAATCAGTGAAATTAAGTTCAAGTGAGGTTCGAGAAGCAATTGCACCTGTTGTAAATCAAATCATAGAAAAAATTAATGAGACTGTTGAGGAGATTCCCCCTGAGCTTATCGGTGATGTATTAGAACAGGGAATAGCACTCTCTGGGGGTGGAGCACAACTTTTGGGAATCGATAAAGTGATTGCTGAGGCAACGAGAATGCCGGTGTGGGTTGTCGATGATCCACTCACGTGTGTCGTTCGGGGGGCAGCTTTGGTATTGGAAAATGATAAACTGTTGGAAAAAGTGAGAGTAACAGGAGGGTTGATAAAATAAATTCCCATGCACGCAACACGTATCCACTTCTATATTGGTATTGCACTTTTTATTTTTGCCTTGGATTTTTTTGGGATATTGGTCTTTGTAAAAGATCCTCTTGCATTCATTCCACAGATAACGAAGCGCGCTGTATTTTCCGTCTCACACTCCCTTGGTAATTTTGGAACGCTCATTTTTTCCTACTCACAGATTTCCGAGGTGATAAAAGAGCGAGATCGACTGAAAAGTGACACAGTTGATTTATCTGAGAGAATGCGGCAAGTAATTGCCGAAAACGAGTCGCTTCGCAGGCAACTTGAAGCACCGCTTTCTCCTTCTTATTCATTTGTTCCGGCAACGGTAGTATCTATTTCACGGTATATGGAGATTGATAAAGGATTAGAAAGTGGTATAAAAGTTGGTATGACGGTTGTTGATGGGAATGTCTTGATTGGAAAAGTTTTGCAGGTTGAAACGCATCGAAGTTTGATTCTTCTCCCAACAGATATTGAATCGGCAATTCCTGCCAAAACATCCCGTGAGACTCGAGGGATTGTCGGAGGAGCATCAGGAACACTATCATTGAATACTGTTTTGCAAAAGGATCCATTGTTTCAGGATGACACCGTTATAACAAGTGGGGAAGAGGGTTTTCCTCCAAATCTCCTTATCGGGAAAACGGCACATATCAATGCAGATGATTCTTCCGTCTATAAACAGGCAGCAATTATTCCTACGCTGGACTATAAGCGGGAAGTAACGGTATTTGTCATTTTGACGCAATGAAACTTTTTCTTCTATTCGTTATCGGTATGAGTATTCTTCTTGAGGCGACACTTTTTCCTTTTCCTTTGACGCTGGTAACTATTCTTATTTTTGCAGTTTCGGGTATCGAGGAGACGGCGCTCATTGCGCTTTTGGGAGGCCTACTCCTTGACTTTTTTTCCATGAGATATATTGGAGTGTCGAGTATTTATTTTCTCGCTACTCTTTTTCTTCTCACCAGATATAGCAAGAAAGTACAATTTCAAAATAAATTCTTCCAACTTCTTTATCTTTTTGGAGCGACGGTTTTTTACAGTTTTCTCTTCTATAAATCTTTGCATGTTCTTTACTTTATTGAAGTTATCGTGATTGGTAGTGTGTTTCTTTTCACGCTCAAGTACGTATTAAAACGATTCGGGAGAGAGAGACGACTCTCACTATAAAAACGGACAATGCAGAATTTTCTTGGAACAGTGTTCTCTGAAGGAATCGCGTCAACATCCACACGAAAATCATCAAGACACTATTTCGATAGTCAGTCATGGCAGTTTTCTCATAGGTTTATTATTCTCACAGTATGTGTTGCCATTTTTTTTCTTATTCTTTTTTTCCGTTTGATATTTTTGACCCTTCTTGAGGGACATAAGTTTCGAGGTTTAAGTGAAGGAAATCGTATTCGGGAAGTGAAAATTACGGCCCCACGCGGAATCATCTATGATAGGAACAATATCCCCTTAGTTCGAAATATTCCAGAGTTTATCACCTCATCCGGAGAACATTTCTTTGAAACAAAACCAGCTACAGCATCTTCGATAGTTAGAACAAGCGTTACCCGTTATTACCCGTTTGGAGAAGTTACCTCCCACGTTCTCGGATATACAGGCGAGATTACAAAGGAGGAGTTAGAAGCCGAAAAAGGAAATATCCGAAGACTTGGTGATATCGTGGGGAAGGGAGGCGTCGAGAAATCGCAAGATGAACTTCTGCAAGGTCGATCTGGAAAAGAGCTTATTGAAGTTGATGCTTTGGGGGATGAAATAAGAACCTTAGGAAAAATCGATCCAATACCAGGGAAACCTCTCGTATTAAGTATCGACAGTCGACTGCAAAAAATAGCAGCTGAAACTCTTGAAGGGAAAACAGGCGCTGTTATTGCCACAAATCCAAAAAGCGGTGAAGTACTTCTTTTATTTTCATCGCCGGCATATGATCCAAACGCTTTCATAAGTGGAAATCAACTTGATGCGATTTTTCAAAACCCCAAAACTCCTCTTTTTAACCGAGCGATTTCTGGACAATATCCTCCTGGTTCAACCTTTAAGATAATTACGGCTTTAGCCGCCTTGACGTATGGGGTAGTTGATGAGAATACGAAAATCGAAGACACCGGAGTCTTAAAAGTTGGAGAATTTTCTTTTGGTAACTGGTACTTTAACCAATATGGAAAAACGGAAGGAATGGTCGATATTGTCAAAGCAATAAGACGGTCCAATGATATATTCTTTTACAAAGTTGGAGAGGAACTCGGAATAGAAAAACTTGCAGACTTTGCCAAAAAAATGGCAATGGGAAGCCGTCTGGGGATTGATATTGATGGTGAGGAAGTGGGACTAATGCCTGATCCTTCCTGGGTACAAAAGGAGCGTGGGCAACCATGGTATCTTGGTAATACTTACCATGTAGCGATCGGTCAAGGTGATATTTTGGCTACCCCCCTTCAGGTAAACACGTGGACAAATATTGTTGCAAGTTCCGGAAAGCTATGCCGACCGCATACTGTGAAAACGGATAAAGGTAGCTGTCAAGATCTTGGTATTAGTCCGAAAGTACTTGCTCTTATTCGGGAAGGCATGAAACAAGCCTGCAGTCCTGGAGGAACTGGATGGCCACTGTTTAAGTTTAAAGTGCAAAGTGAAAAGTTAAAAATTGACGGAGTTAATTTTTTGGAGACGTACGAATCAACTACCTCTGGGAAACCAGTTTTTGAAATACCAACCGCATGTAAAACCGGTACATCTGAATTTGGTGATCCGAAAGGTAGGACTCATGCCTGGTTTACGGTCTTTGCACCCGTTTCCGATCCTGAAATTAGCGTAACAGTGTTGGTTGAGGCAGGTGGAGAAGGTAGTAACGTTGCAGCCCCAATTGCGAAAAGAATTTTAGAAAAATGGTTTGGAGAGAGATAATGACCGATAAATGGATACAATTTGTGTTCAGCAAAATTTCTTAAGAATTTGCTATGGAGGAAAGCGAAAAAAAGTATTTTCTTGGATTTTCTGCTTTCCCTGGAATCGGCCCGCACCGGTTTAAACTTCTATTGGACTACTTTGGGTCGGCAGAAAAGGCATGGAATGGAGATAAAGACACATTTCTATCTGTCGGTTTGAGCAAAAAATTAGTTGATCAGTTCGTGGAATTTCGTAGAAACTTTTCCCCGAAAGATTATCAATCCGAACTTATCAAAAAAGACATTACGACACTGACTATTCACGATAAACTCTACCCCAAGCTTTTGAAAGAAATTCATGATCCGCCAATTATTCTTTATATCCGTGGAGATGTACAAAGACTTACCGAGATGAGGGTCTGTATCGCAGTTGTTGGTACGAGAAAAATGTCCACTTATGGACAAACTGTGACAGAAAAAATTACCCAAGGACTTTCACAAAATGGCTGCACGATCGTCTCTGGACTTGCGTATGGGATCGATACAGTTGCTCATAAGACAGCAATTGAAAATAGTGGTTGGACGATTGCTGTGTTGGGATGCGGTGTTGATATTATTCATCCTGTCACCAATACAACGCTCTATTGGCGTATCGTGAAAGAATCTGGCGTTGTTGTAAGTGAATATCCACCCGGCAGGTATGCGGAGAAAGGAACATTTCCTGCACGAAACAGAATTATAAGTGGATTATCACTGGCAGTGGTGGTAACAGAAGGAGCCGAAAATAGCGGATCACTCATTACTGCAGGATTTGCTGCCGAACAAGGGAGAGAAGTATTTGCAGTCCCTGGGCCAATTAACACAATTAATTCCCAAGGCCCCTTAAAACTTATGAAAGATGGTGCGTACGTTACAACCTCCGCCGAAGATATTTTGACGCAGTTAAGAATTTCGTTTCACCCTCAAGTGATGGGAAAGAAAGGTTCAGAAGATGCAGTTGAGCAAAAAATTCTCGAACTTCTAAGCTACGAACAACTTCTTTTTGACACATTGGTTCAAAGAATGGGCATACCAGCAAGTAAAATCGCAGAGGTGCTTACGCGTATGGAGCTAAATGGAGCGGTGAAAAATGAAAACGGGGTATATCAACTTACCTGATAAACTGATATTGGCTTACAGAATCTAAATGCCAGGATTCTTTCCAGTGATTGTCACCTTCAAGAAAATCAATTTTTGTACATCCGAGATTTAATGCATCTTCAATAACAAGCAAATTGGAAAAGACTCCGAGACCTGAGTAGTGTCCGATATCAACACCAGCATTGAAGGCATAGTACGTTTTGTGATGGACAAGTCCGAATTCAACGGCACACACGCGTCCTTCGATAACTGTTGAAATGATCCGATACTGATAACTTCTTGCATTTGCGATAAGATTACGAAATACATTTTGCCGCCTGACATCTTCAAACGAAGAGTATTCATCGGGATCTCCCGGGAAAAGTTCTCTGAATCGCTTCATATTAAGGGAAAAAAGATCATTAAGGTGAGAATGTGTATTGATTGTAATTGTGGGATTTAGGGAAAGAATTTTTTTCTTATCACGCCGTAGATTGTACCGCTTCTTCTTTTTCAAATGAGTCAAAAAATCATCAAGTGAGGAAACAAACGAAAGATCAAGAAAATACTTCTTCTCTTCTTCATCTGAAAACCCTGGAAATTCCTGAAGGAACGTATAATCTGGGTCATAGCGGATACAAGCAAGTTCGAGTGGTTTTGGAGAAGCAATAAGAAGGAGAGGTATAAGTTCTGGGTCTCTGACATGGAAAACATTATCCTCAGGCCAATTACTTCCGAACCAGACAAATTTTTTGCAATCACAGTATTTCGACTCACCAACCGGATTTTCATCGCTATTAAACCAAAGGGGTAAGACACCAACCGTTTCCCTTTTTTTCCCTTGTTTTTTTTCAATGGTGATTGCTTTTGGACGAAACCTATACGCATCAGAAAAAGATTTCCGTACATCCCATGTATCAAACACTGAACGGTTCGGAGAGAATTCCTCCCAAAGCGCCTCGATCGTATCAAGATCCTGAAGTATTCGAAGGTTCAATTCTTTGGAAAGTTCCTGGTAGCCGTTGTGTCTCAAAAAACTACTCCATGGAGGTGCTGCAAGTAGTGCTTGCGGGTAGGGTGTCGCTGAAATATTTGTATGGAGTACGTTAGAAATATTCTGGACAGGCATGGTAGAAATATTTATGTATTTTTGCTTTCTTTTGAAGCAAAAATTTTTGCATAGCATAAGAATAGTTTATGCAAAAAAAATGTCAAGGGAGAAATTAATATTGTATCATCCCTCGACCCGCCAGCTGGCGGGCTCGGGATGGCTCTCATGTGATGAGAGCCACTTGACAGGGAGTATAAAATGGTTTGTTATCAATTAAATGAATTTAATCATCGTCGAATCACCAACCAAAGCGCAAACATTGTCTCGATTCTTAGGAAAAGGCTATCGAATTGAGGCAACCATGGGTCATATACGCGATTTGCCGATTAAGAAATTAGGAGTGCATATTCAGGATAAGAAAATTCAAGATAAGGATGTATATGAATTTGTTCCTCAGTACCAACCGATTGCAAATAGGAAAGTGAAGATTAAAGAACTGAAAGATATTGCAGGAAAGTCAGAACAAATAATTCTTGCTACAGATCCGGATCGTGAAGGAGAAGCGATTGCGTGGCACGTGGCGTCTCTGCTTCGTAGAGACGAAGTCAAAAATCATCCGCCAGCTGGCTCATCAAATGGACGCTTTCAACGAATCGTATTTCATGAGATAACAAAATCTGCAATTGATCACGCATTGCAAAATCCTCGTGGTATTGATATGCATTTGGTTGATGCCCAACAAGCAAGACGAGTCTTAGATCGTCTTGTTGGATATAAACTCTCACCACTTCTTTGGAATAAACTGGGTAAACGCTGGCTTTCTGCCGGTCGCGTCCAATCCGTTGCTGTTCGTTTAATTGTCGATCGGGAAAGAGAGATTGAAGCATTTAAGCCAGTTGAGTATTGGGTTATTGATGTGCAACTGGAAAAAGTGGGAAAAGAAGAAAATTTCATCGCCCGTTTTTTTCAGCTGAATGGAAAATCATATGAGATTCATACGCAGGATGAGGCAAATGGAATTATTGAAGTTTTGAAAACTGCAGCATATACCGTCGATTCTGTTGATAAAAAAGAATTACGCCGTTTTCCCTCTCCTCCCTTTATAACTTCAACTCTCCAACAAACTGCCGCAAATCGTTTTGGTTGGAGTGCAAAAAAAACAATGAACGCGGCACAGTCTCTCTACGAGCAAGGACTTATTACGTATCACCGAACCGATTCGACAAATATAAGTGCGGAGGCAATCTCATCTGTACGCGAGTTTATTAAAAACATGTACCCGCACTATTTACCCGATGCTCAAATACTGTACAAAACAAAATCAAAAGTTGCTCAAGAGGCACACGAGTCAATTCGACCAACTCACGTTTGGCGATTAAACCCAACAGACATGAAAAAAATAGAATTGGGTGGACAAAATATCGGGAAGATTGAGACGGTGCCAGCATCCATAGGACGGGAGGGGGAACTCCTCTACGGTCTTATCTGGAAGCGATTCGTTGCCTGTCAAATGAGAGAAGCGCTTTTCGATCAGACAGCAGTTGTAATAAAAGCGATTGGAAAGGCTTCAAAAGAAGCACTGTTGAGGGCAACTGGAGAGGTTATGACGTTTGCCGGTTGGTTATCATTATACAAAGTAGATGGTGAGAGGAAAGAAACGGAAGTAAGGGAAAGTGAAACAAATGGTGAAGATAAAAAAATATTACCACCGCTTACAGTTGGGGAGAATTTACAATATGAAAAAATTCTTCCGCAACAGAAATTTACCCAACCCCCTCCGCGATTTAATGAAGCATCGCTTATCAAAGCACTTGAGGAAAAAGGAATAGGGAGGCCATCTACGTACGCTCCAATTATATCAACGGTCCAGGATCGTAAGTATGTAGAGAAAATTGAGAAGAGATTTCATCCGACAGACCTTGGCAGGAGTGTAACCGATTTTCTGGTAACTAACTTCCCTGATATTTTTGATGTTGGATTTACGTCAGAAATGGAAGAAGATTTGGATAATATCGCAAACGGGACGAAGGAGTGGAATTATGTTGTCGGACAATTCTTCGGGCCTTTTCATAAGAAACTTGAAACAGTCTTTAAGGAAGCTCCAAGAGTAAAAGTTGATTTAGGTACGACAGATGAGAAGTGTCCAGAGTGTGGAAATCCGCTCGTTATTAGACTCTCGAAATTCGGGAAGTTCCTGGCATGCAGTACGTTTCCCAGTTGCAAATATACCAAAAACATTGTCGAAAGGGTAGGTATTGCATGTCCGAAATGTGGAGGAGAGATTGTTTTAAAGAGAACTCGTCGAGGCAAACAATTCTATGGATGTTCCAACTACCCAACATGTACCTATGCTTCATGGAAGAAAGAAGACATAAAATGAATTTGTTATACTTAACTCATGCGCCTGCCCATCTTTCTCTGCATAGCGATTCTTCTCTTGGCAGTCTTTCCCCCGTCTGTTTCTGCTCTTGATTTTTCCGACATTCTTGGTACTCGAAGCCGTGAACTTGAAAGAATTTACAAAACGAGACTCCCAGGACAAGCTGGAGATGAGGTGAAAAATCCGCAAGCATCTTCCAACACAACGACAAGTGGAGGCGAGACGATTCAATCTGAAAATCAAGAATCTGATAGTCAAGCCGTTGGTGGGGCAGCTGGTGGTTATACGATCAATCGGGGTGTGCAAAACCCAATTCTTGAAGGAAAAGCCGTGACGACAGATTTGCCTTCTTTCTTTGCCGAGATCTTAAAAAATCTTGAACAACTCATAGGTATTGGATCAGAGGAAGCGCAACAATTTGCCGATACGAATTTTCCATTTGGAGTCGGGGAGAAAGTTGTAAGAGAAAATCAAGCATTTAATATCAAATCGGAAGATACCGTTGCAAATGCTAGCAACGAGTCTGTTCTTGGTTTATTTGATGAAAATCAATCTATGGCTAGAAGCCTTGAAGTTGTAAAGTGTTCAGTACTTCCGGCAGGACTTTGTCGTGGGAATATCATCAGAGGAGGTCCTCTCGAAGCACCAATTCTTCCTCCGGATACCTCAAGTGACACATCATATGTCGGTATCCCGTACTATAAGACAGATGAGAGTAAAGCAACAGTAATTGATCAGCTCGTTCCTGGTGTTTTAGGAAGAATGGAATCGCAGATTGTTCCAACATTCAAAAATACCTACCCGACGTCGCTTATAGACTCATGGAGGAGAGTGTTTGATGCATCCTATAAAAACGGGTTTGACTCCTCCGATCCACCCCATATGTGGAATCCGTTGTTTGTTCTTGCTATCTGGGTTGAAGAGACCCATGCGTCAGATGCTTGCGGGTTGGGAAAAGACATTTGGGATTTAGGAGTTGTTTCGCTTCCGAAAACTACCTGTAATGACCCGCAAAAACAGGAGAAATTTGAAGCACAACTTTCCCGGTTTGTTGGACTTATCGGTAATGTACAGACCCCGAAGACAATTGATCAATTTATGTGCAAATTTGCTCTTGGTGTTGATATCGGATCAAATGAAACGTGCCAATTTAAAGGTACTGAAAATGAACAGTTTTTCTACAATCTACCGAAAGTTTACTTCTGTTTGCTCAATGGCACGTATCCGGATGATTGTGATACAGGTGGTGGTGGAGGAGGATCAGTTGATCTTCTTGTTTCTGACATTCAGAAAAATTGTAAAGCGCAAGTGACTAATGATGATGGAAAAACATATATTGCAGATGGTATTGTGAATGTTGTCAATATTTCCTGTTTGGATCGACTAAATACTGATGTAGCAACCCCTTACTCGGATAGTGTTCTTACCGAGCTTAAATCATTCCACGATGGAGTGGGAAGTGAATTTGACAACATCCAATGTGTGGGATTTGCCCGCGCTGCTTTTCTTCATGAAAGCGGTAAAATACTTCCGGCAGTTGACCGAGCAGTTGATATTCGTAACCTTACAAGCGGTCAACTTGCGGGGTATAAATTTGTTGCTAAAAAAGATGTAATTAGTCCAAATGTTGGAGATTTAGCTGTTTGGGATACGACCATAGATCCTGAAGTTTCCGGATTTAAACCAAGCCCTGATGGTCATACAGGATTTGTCGTAGAAGTCTACGGAACAACATCATTCCGAGTTGCTGAAGGTAATTGGGGACCACGGGGAAAGGTAAGAAATGATAGAATTATTCCAGTATCATATCCGCAAATTATTGGATGGTTGCAAAAGTCATCATGAATATACGAAAAGTTATTTTTCTTTTTGGTATCGCAGTAATACTTTTTATAATCATTATTGTTTCATCACTTTTTGGGTCTTCAAAAAAAGAAAAAGAAACTTTACCTGCAACACCTACACCGCCCCCATTTGTTTCATATACTCCACAGATAAAATCATCGCCAACACTTTTGCCTGATACACAGCCACAAGGGGCAGAAAAGACAGACGAACTCTATATGCGAACATATACGCCAGATATTTATCTTGCCAATAAAACTCCCTATACAGGTTTAACATTTTCAATAACAAGGACATTCAAAACCGAACCAGTTGAACATTTTGCTTTCATCGTAACACGTACTGGGAATGCGCAGTCCTTTCAGGTCGATGCCGTTTCTTGGATACGATCCCAGGGACTTACCCAAAAACAAATTGATGCACTTGATATCGAGTACCGCTAATTTTGGCATTACACTCCAGTGGTATATAATAAAGGTATGAGTGATACCTTCCAACCTGTGCGTTCACGAACAACACGATCTTTCCTTCCTATCCTTATTATCCTTCTAATAATTGCGCTATTAGGAGGAGGACTCTATTTTTTCCTACGGGGTAGTAAACAAATTATCTCTCCAGTTCCCAAAGAACCAGTAGTTACCGTCATTTACTACACTCCAACACCTCCGCCAACAACGCCGACATCAACACCCTCGGCAGCTCCAAAGGCGCGACCAACGGCAGTTCCCACGAAAAAACCAACATCTCCTCCTATTTCAGTAACGGCAGCGCCAACGACATCTGCCACAAATTCTCCAACTCCAACGGTTAAGGCAACGCCCACTGTTTGACACATAACTACTATCACCTTCTATAATAAAAGTAATGGGAGAGTTCATCTTCGCACTTGATTACGGAATAATAAATTTTATCCAAGGCAATTTCATAAACCCGCCCTTTACACTTTTCTTCCGCTTTTTATCAGGGGTTGGAACATGGGGAGTTATTTGGGTAGTTATTGCAGGAATACTACTTCTGTTTGAAGAGATTGAGGATAAAAAGATTTTTGATGCACTAATTGTTGCCTTTTTTGGAAGTATTACGGGAGGAGAATTTTTATTAAAAAATCTTTTTCAAAGATTACGCCCTGAAGCATCTTTCCTTCAGACTTATTCATTTCCCTCAACACATGCAACACTTGCTTTCGCAGGAGCGTATATACTTTCGCAAAAGCATAAGAAATATTCCTATCTGTACTATACAATTGCTTTTCTTATTGCTTTTTCAAGAATATACCTGGGTGAACATTATCCATCAGATGTTATTGGAGGAGTATTACTTGGATTAGCGGTTGGGTGGCTGTCATTATTTATCATCAACTACACCGCTCCAATCAACGGCAACAAACCCTTTGCGTTCAAATTTGGGAAAGGTTGGAGGAGGAAGTTTCACTTTGTACTCAAGTGGTTTAAAGTACATGATAATTTGCAAAAATGAGTTTGGTTCAGGACGTATGCTATACTGGATGATTTTTTGCGCAGTCTCTTTTGGGTAGAAACTTACAAGATAATATGGCGTGGTGGGAAGAGTATTTGTCCAAAACGAAACAAAATCGTTTGTCTCCTTCTCATTGAGACCAAGTTTCTCTGCAAACCGCTTAAGAGTAATTGCTAGATCTTTCTTATCAACGACAGTGCCATATGGAGGTGGGGGTTGAGGATCTCCAATGTAACTATAGTTAATTGATGAATACTCGCCCCCGCGACTTCTAATTTTTCCATCAGGGTATGCTTTGACGTTCCATGAATTGTTTTCCATTTCAGGAATGTCAGAAAAAAGTGTTGCGCCAGAGACTTGTATCTTCACGTTCGTTTCTGTTTGTGGATAGAGGTAAAGCGGAGAATCATAACATTTTGAGAAGTCAACGCAGGAAGGGGGGAGGGGGGTTGGCTCTGGAATTTGACAGTAATCGCGGCACTTCGGTTTGGTCCATGGAGTAGGTGATGGTCCGGGAGTTGAAGTTGGCCCGGGAGTTACGGTGGGCCCTCCAGTTGGAGTGACACTGGGAGTAGTTTGTGGATCATTCTGCTGATCTTGTCTTTTTTGTGCAACTATTTTTGGTTTAAAGGAGGAAAATTGTATTGAATTATTACTTTGTGCTACCTCTTTCCCCGATATGTTTCCGGGAGAAATATTGACATACTGAATAAGAGGTTCAGCAAGAATTGATGTTGTTTGGTTTGAAATGATATCTGTTGTATTGATTTGGCTAAGAATTGGAGCGTACTTTGGGCCTAAACTTCCAACCTCAGATGTTGGTTTTCCCCAAATGAGTTCGGTATGAGTAAGTGACAGAAGTCTTACCCGTGATGAGGTAATGCCATTTACCTTCTGAGGCGATGCATCCGTAAGACGAAACGTAAATACACCGTCGTACTGAGATGATGTGGGGCTAGTGAGATGGTATCCCAAGAAACTTACTATTGTTCCATCATTTGACCATTTCGGGTTTACGTACTGTGCTCCATTTGATGAACCGAGGAGAGTCTGCTTTGTACCAGTTGTCAGATCTTTCACCACAAGGAGATTAGGGTTGATATTTGAGGTACGGTTGACGGAAAGTCCACTTATTGAAGTGTACTTGAAGGAAGCTGATCCATCATATGCGGTGAAGAGAATTTTCGTTCCATCAGGAGAAAGTTCTGGATCAGAGAGATAGTCCCCGTCTTTCATGTCTGGAATTGGAGTGAAAACATTGGCTCCTGGATTTTCAACGATCGAAAGTCCGAGATAAAATCCTCCGCCATTTGGTATAAACGTATCGAGATAGAGTCTATTGTTCCTGTCGAAAAAGAGAGGATAGTGAAGAGGAGTAGTCTCTGTTGCAACTTCATTGGTAAGTTGAATCGCGGCAGAAGCAGAAGGGAGAATTTTTTTCACAAAAACGCGGGAAAATCCTCCCAGAAGCTGATTTTGGTTCGTAAATTGTACTTCCCACCAGGCGATGTATGTGCCATCGGGAGAAGAAACGACATCATCTATTCCCCACGTGCTTTGTCCAAGGGCAACAAGTGTTGTCGTTGAACCATCCTCACTATTATATTTCTTAATGGACTTCCCATGCTCATTGTCATTCAGTTCATCGATGAAAATGATTTCAGATGGAGAAATGAAATTGATATGTTTTATCGCGTCAGGTAAGGATGAAACAAGTTTTGAAGAGTTATCAAACGGCCCTTTTGTCATAAGATCCGTTGCCCCTTGCATAGATTTTGCAAAAAGAACGTTGTAGGGGTTTGCCGGTCTGGTTGGTGTGATACCAGATTGTATGAGTTGTGTAAGCGGTGACTGAGATAACGGGGAAGTTTGGGGATTTGAAGAATTAAGTGATGTAACAATTGCTCCCCCTCCGACTCCAACACCAATGAGGAGGCCGAAAATGATGATTGCAGTTCTAAGAGGTGACTGGAAGGGTGAAGGTTTCGAAAAAGGAGACGCCATAGGTAACAATGTCATGATACCACTTCATAAATTTCATGTAAACAGTAAAGAGGGTGGTGCTATAATCGCACCATGATACGATTGAAAGCATCAGAATTACGAACAACACAAGATCCTGATCCTGAGGTAATAAAAAAAATTCACAGAAACCCCATTTTTATCATTTGTGATAATGTTTTGGATACGTACAATGTCGGTGCTATATTTCGTCTTGCTGATGCAGTGGCAGCTGAGAAAGTTTTTCTTTGTGGTGAAACGGAGATACCACCGAATCCAAAGATTAAAAAAGCTTCAATAAATACGTGGAAGTGGGTAGAGTGGGAGTATGTTTCCACTACAATGGATGCCATTTCCAAGCTCAAAAATCATCCGCCAGCTGGCGGATCAAATCTCAAAGTAATAGCGGTGGAACAACATAAAAATAGTATTCCGATTTCAAAATTAAAAGTAGGATTTCCAGTTGCGGTTGTTATCGGGAATGAGACGTATGGAGTATCAAAAGAAGTTCTCAATATTGCAGATATAATTGTTGAACTCCCAATGTTTGGAGTAAATACCTCTCTGAATGTCATGGTTTCCTGTGGAATCGTGTTATACAAGATTATTGAACAACTAAAAAGAAGTTCAAGTTGAGTTTTTTCTATTGCATTCCATTCCTCTTTTGGGTATTGTTAAATCACCATGGTTTTTCTGCCCACAAGGCGGGGAGTGCCGCTTAGGATTCTCTCTATTTTTATCCTCATTTTTTTTCTTTTTGCAACAGTTTTTCCAACGTTCGTTTCCGCCGAAGGCACGCAACTTGGGGCAACAACTTCAGCCACATGGGCATTTGATTCGGAAGTGACTGCAGTTGGAAAAAATGCCGATCGCGCACGACAACTCCTCTGGTGGGTATTTACTCATCCTGGTATTCATACAGCACCGGTTCTTGCTGAAGTCTGGTCTATTTCTCGAAACATCGTTTATGTATTTATCGTTCTCGTTATCGTTGCATTTGGTGTAGGAATTGTTCTTTCCAGACGAGCATCCGTTGGTTCAACATTTAGCGGTATTGCATCACCTTTTTCCACAGCAAATCTTCCTTCACTTTTTTATCGAATCGGAGGAATCCTCCTTTTTGTGACGTTTTCATATGTCTTGGTTGTGGGAACTATTCAATTGAGCGAGGTGACCATGCGCTTTTTCATCGAAAATGTTGGCGGGAAGGATCTTTTCAATGTTGTTTTTGCAGGGGCTGGCAACAGTGAAGAAAACTATACCACCTTCGTAGGCTATAGGGATATTAATCCGTTAAACAGAGAAATGGCGGATACATCACTTTTCATTGTTCGGATAACATCATTTACGTACTATATAATGTCTCTTCTCCTTATTCTGCGTACAATCATCCTTTGGTTTTTGCTCGTTATTGCTCCATTTCTTGCACTATTAATCCCCTTTGTGTTTATCAGAAATGTCGGCTGGATATGGATTGGGGTATTTTTCCAGTGGGTATTTTACGGTCCAATGGTTGCACTTTTTTTGGCAACACTTACGAAAGTATGGGTCTCCGGGATTCCCTTTCCGTTTGATTTTACTCGGGCAAACTGCCAAGGGGCAGGAATGCCCCGTCCCGAGTGTAGCGCGAGCGGACAAGTTTACCGAACAGCAATAAACATACTCTACGGTGGTCCAGCTCAAACGTTGGCTGCAGGAAACTCGGCAAATTATGTCGATACGTATGCAGAATATATTATCGCTCTTGTCATGCTCTGGACTGCAATTATCTTGCCGTGGCTCCTTCTTCGAATATTCAGAGATTACTGTTGTGGTGCAATTTCCGCTGGGAACGCAACTCTTAATAGTATCTTTGAGCGCATGCGGCAATATCCTCCACCTACTCCAACACTTCCTATTTCTCCCACAACAGCTACCGGTATAGCCGTTGAACTGCCGTTTCGCCAACGGGTCGAGGAAAAAATAAGAGAAGTGACACACACAAATATCCAAAATATCGCAGAGATTTCCCGAACAAACACTGCAGAAATTGCCCGGGCACTTGAAACATCTGTCTCGTCGCTTTCCGATATCTCCCGACTTGAACTCAATCAGGAAAAACGGAGTCAAATTCAACAAACCCTGCAAAAGCTTTCTTCTCCAGAACGTATTACTTCAACGAGAGAAAGGGAGCAATACGCAACGCTTCGTAGTGCTTTGGAAACACGGGCACAAGCGGGAGACCGTGTCGCACAGACATTACTGACCGCCACCAATACAGAGAAATCGAAACAGGTCCTTTCGACGTCATCTTCATCATCTTCCGCCACAGTTGCCTCCGAGGTTGTTATGGAGGGAGGAAGACTATCAGTTGCTGGAGCAAAGACGCAAGGAGCATTTGCACCAACTCGACCAGTTATTTCTGTCAATGTTCCATCCGTTTCGGTTATCGCGAGAAACGTTTCCGTCACATCGCTTTCTCAAAAAGTTGGAATCAAAGAAGAGCAGATTACCCAAATTATTACGCTTCTGCAATCACTCGGGATAGAGAAAGCAACTGCGGAGACTATTTCGAAAAAAACTGGGGTCAGTCAAGATAAGGTGGAAGAAGTGATTGCCTTTGTGAAAGCAACGAGCAGTCTTGGTAGGCCAACTTCTGGCAAACCTGCCAAAGTAGTTTCAATTGGTGGAAAAGACGTTCCAACCCAAGTTTCTCTTGAAGACTATGAGGAGGTAAAAAATATGTGGCTTAAGCACTACCGAGAAGCTCCAATTCCATTTGCACCCAACATATCAACAAGAGATGAGTGGTTAGGAAGCGATATCAAAAAACTTACCAACATTTCCCATCTTTTGGGAAGTACAAATCCGCAACTGAAACAAAAAGGGCTTGACGAGATTGCAGAAATTTTACCATTCCTTCTCTTGGGAGGGTTCTCTGATGTTGAAACCTATGCCTATGTGAAAGCAAAACTTGAGGCAGCCAAACAGATTTCTGATGAATTGGCACTAAAAGAGAAAGCGAAAGAAGAGGGAAAGAGCGAAGTTCTTGAAGAGGAGGAAACGCTTTTGACACTGGATGAGAAGAAACAAAAACAAGAAAAAGCCAAGGCAGCTTCAGCCGAAAGAGCGTTTGATGAAGAAAAGAAGGAAAAAGAAGAAGGGACAACTGAGGACCAAGAGGAGGAGACACTTTTGTCCATTGATGATAAAAAGAAGAAAGAGGAAAAAGCTGGAGAAGTGGTTGAAGAGATGACGATTGAGGAGGATAAAAAACAATAATTTTTAATGATCAATTTCCAATCATCCAATTCCAATGAACACCAAAATCCAATGACCAATAACCAAACGTATTTTTGGAAATTGGGAATTGGTAGTATTGGTTAGTATTGGAATTGGTTATTGGGGTATTGATTATTATTGAAATTCCATTCTATGATGAGTATATACTGCCATGTTTAGTTTTATCCTTACAATCTTAGCCCCATTCTTGGCACTCGTTGGGGGATTATCTTCATCCACCGCATCACTTACAGCAACTCCGACACCTTCCTCTTCTTCCGATTTCTGGCAGGCGTCATGTTATCAGGTGGAGTCATCTGTGACGCTCTCTGTAACGAAAGAAGATCTTGACCGAGTCGAGGTAGTAAATCCCGCACACCCCTTGTGTTATGGCACAAATGCCCCGATCGATCCGCCGAATGGACTTATCGGTGATTACACATTAATACGCCGAGGGGTTGAACTTATTCCCTTTAAAGTAGAAAAGGAAGGAGCACCGTATAACGGCAGATGCGAACTTGGAAGTGCTATCCGGATAGTTGGAGAAAAGGAAGACGGGACAGTAATTTATTGGGAACCATCAAATTATAAAGAACAAGATATTCGACAATTTGTGGAAGTATTTCGCGGGAAAAATGGCAAAAATTATGTATTCGATATATACGCACGAGATACGATCCTCGATAATCTTCCTGACTATATTACCAACTGTGTAGAATCAGGTGGCCTTGTGCCAGTTACGGAGGAGAATACGAATATCGTTCCTCCTCAATCGATACCTCTTAAGGACGTGATAAAAGACGAAGCAACGAATCCATATTTTGAAAATTACGAGAAATTTCTATTGGAAGATCCTGATTCCTTTCCACCAAACGGAAACTTCATTGTAAAGATTAGTGAGCAGAATATTCCTAAGCCAGCGCTCAAAGGTGATGCTGGGAAATTCGGTGAATACGAAACGACGATTAATGGGACAGGGTACATATATGAAATATACTTCCATGTTGGCGCATTTTATATTCGCGATAAGAATTCAAAAGAAAGCTGGGTGTATGGTGTATCAGCTGAGGAGCCTCCAACTCTTTCAGGCCGAGATCCCTCACTTCAGCTGAAAGTGCTTCGATTCAGAGTAGTCGATAGTTGGACAGTTTTTACCCCAGTTTGTAAGCCCGCAATTTATCTCTATCCAGAAAAAGAAACGGCACTGGAAGTCCAAGTAAGCCCAAAGGGTGAACTCACAACAACGATACCTGAGTATGGGAGTGGATGGAATATCGTAAGTTTCCCTGATGGTAGACTGAAAACGGATGGTCAATCGTACCCATATCTTTACTATGAAGCAAACCTCAATGACGGATATAAACCGAAAGAGGGGTGGATTATCTCACTGGAAGAAAGAGAGGCGAAACTATCAGATATATTGAAATCACTTGGGCTCAATGAAAAGGAACGAGCAGACTTTTTAGACTATTGGCTTCCGAGACTTACGTCTAAGCCGTATTATTTTGTCGGGTTTGTACCTCTTTCAGAAATTGAGGAAAAAGAGAAACTCACCCTTTCAGAAAATCCCGATACGATACTTCGCGTACGCCTTATTTTTGAAGGATTAGATGCACCAGTATCCGTTCCTGCACCAATTCTTCAAGCGACTGACCGCAAGGGATTTGTTCTTGTTGACTGGGGTGGCTCTGTCATTGGAGAGTCTTGCGAAGGAACGGCTATTTACTAGCAGTATTCCCCGAAGAATTGTTGACATTATTTTATCTTTTACCCATAATGGTATGAGAGTACGTTATTCCATGCTTTTATGAAAATACTTGCACGGCTTCCATTGTATACTGGCGTTTCGGTATTTGTGCTTTCTATACTCGTGACCGCAGTTGTTGTTGGACAAAGAGGTCAACTAACCAACCAACAAGCGAGTGCGACAAAAGGCGAAGCATCGCTTTCAATGATATTTGTTTCGCCAAGTACTATTACGGTAACACTATCTACGAAACGTTCGGTTGCGGGAGTTGATGCGACTATCCAATATAATCCGCAAGAAATAACGATAATTTCCTCAACGCTTGCCGGTGGTCCCTCTTACTCAACAACCGGTGGAATTGACAATCAGGAAAATGGAACGTTTTCTTTTTCTTCCATTCCACTTGAAGAGAACGGTGCAGGGATTATCGCCTCATTTACCGTCCAACCGAAGGTTTCAGGAACTCCAACAACAACAGTTCTTTCTTTTATTGAAGGTGGAAAGACCAAAGTACTCGAAAAAGGATCGCTTGAAGATATCTTAGGAGGGACGCGTGGAGTGACCGCAACATTATAATGATACGAATTCTTACACTATTCTTTGTCTTTTCTCTTTTTTTCGTTGCTTCACCAACACACGTCTTGGCAACAGACGCAAACCTTAAGTGTTCTCCCTCAACCAAGACAATAAACGTCGGTGATACGCTCATAGTTGACTACCTATTAGATACGCGGACATTTCAGGCATTTGGGGCAAATGTCATCGCAACCTATACGACGGATACACTCCAGGCGGCAAGTCAATCAACACCTGTCACAACCAGTTCAAGCTGGGGTCAGCCAACGACAAATACCGTTGATGCAAACTTAGGGAAGATTACTCTTGATTATGGAAGCAGTCAGCCTGCATGGACGGGAAGTGCCTCCATCGGGCAGATACAATTTACCGCAAAAGCAGCAGGTCAGGCACAGTTTAACTTTGTCTTCTATCAACCAAACGACGATACAACTCCAGGGGTTGCCAAAGTGTGGGGGAAGAAAGATGGGTCGACGCTTTCAAATATCCTTACCGATGTCAATAACTGTATTTATGTTATTGAAGCAAGTACGATCACTCCATCTCCAACGTCTACTGCTCCAACATTTGGTCCGACATGTGCGGCTGGTGCAACTCCTGGGCAGGGAGGAACACCATGTCCCACCAATACAGTGCGGCCAACGGTATCGTACCTTCCAAAAACTGGAATCATTGAGACAACCGTATCACTTCTTGGAATCGGTGGAATCTTAGTTCTCTCGGGAATTTTCCTCCCTGTTTTTCTCTTTCGAAAAGATAATGACTAAAACCCTTGACACTCAAGGAGGATTTTAGTATAGTCAGACAAGATATTCATTTAATAGAGGGGAACGACAAAAAGAAGGAATAAGGGCAACGATCAACTGTAATAAGGAGCAACATCCCGCTACGTTGGCGGGTTTTTTTCCCTCAATTAGGAATAGCACGTTGTGGTAGGATTTTATTGAGAGTTTGATCCTGGCTCAGGATGAACGCTGGTGGCGTGCCTTAGGCATGCAAGTCGAGCGGGCCCCGCAAGGGGTCAGCGGCAGACGGGTGAGTAATAGTAAGGAATCTACCTCGAAGTGAAGTATAGCTCGTCGAAAGACGGGGTAATACTGCATGTTCTCGCAAGAGCAAAGGGCGTCACTGCCCGCTTCGAGAGGAGCCTTACTCCTATCAGCTAGTTGGCTGGGTAAAAGCCCACCAAGGCGATGACGGGTAGCTGGTGTGAGAGCACGACCAGCCACAATGGCACTGAGATACGGGCCATACACCTACGGGTGGCAGCAACCAGGAATAGTCGGCAATGGGCGAAAGCCTGACCGCGCGACGCCACGTGAGGGATGAAGTATTTCGGTATGTAAACCTCTTTTGCCAGACCATCGAGGTCTGGAGAATAAGCGCCTACTAACTACGTGCCAGCAGTCGCGGTAATACGTAGGGCGCAAGCGTTATCCGAATTTATTGGGCGTAAAGCATCGCGTAGGCGGTTTACCGCATCTTGCCTTAAATGGTTCGGCTTAACCGGATCATGGGTGAGAGATGGGTAGACTAGAGGGTTGGCGGGGTTTCCGGAACTTTCGGTGTAGCAGTGAAATGCGTTGATATCGAAAGGAACACCAAGAGCGAAGGCAGGAAACCAACCAACTTCTGACGCTGAGGCATGACAGCTAGGGGAGCGAAGCAGATTAGAGACCTGCGTAGTCCTAGCCGTAAACGCATGGGTGCTAGTTACCCGTTCCGCCAAGCGCGTACATATATAATGTGCGCTTTTAGCGGAATGGGTGACGTAAGCTAACGCGTTAAGCACCCCGCCTGGGGAGTACGGCCGCAAGGTTGAAACTCAAAGGAATTGGCGGGGACCCGCACAACCGGTGGAGCATGTGGTTTAATTCGAGACGAAGCGAAAGACCTCACCACGGTTTGACATCCTATCGTTTAGTCCCGATGAAAATCGGGATCATCCGCAAGGATGATAGGAAAGCTGCTGCATGGCTGTCGTCAGCTCGTACCGTGAGGTGTTCCCTTAAGTGGGGTAACGAGCGCAACCCTCGTCGTTTGTTATATATTTCAAACGAGACTGCTCCGACATTTGTCGGGGAGGAAGGTGGGGACGACGTCAAGTCAGCACGGCGCTTATGCCGTGGGCAACACACATCCTACAATGGCGAAAAACAGCGAGGTGCAAGCTGGCAACAGCAAGCAAATCTCTGAAATTTCGTCTCAGTTGGGATTGCAGTCTGCAACTCGACTGCATGAACTAGGAATCGGTAGTAATCGCGAATCAGCAGGTCGCGGTGAATACGTTCTCGGGTCTTGCACACACCGCCCGTCAAGCCAACAAAGTCAAGGGCGGCCGATGTCCCGATTTATCGGGATAAAGCCGAGCTTGGCGATGGGGACTAAGTCGTCCTAGAGATAGAGCGACCTAACCAAGTAATTGGTTAGAAAAATCTAACTATATCGGTGAAGTCCTAATTGACTTAAGAAGTAGTATTAAGCTATCTTGAGTTAAGAGGATAATACCGAGGGAAGTTGCAATGACGCACGGAGCTACTAACACCAGATATCTTAAAGAGTATCGAGCAAATCTACACCTTACAAATATTCAGAAAGAAATTTTGATAGGTACTCTTCTTGGTGATGGACATATTGAATCATCACGTTCTGGAATGTTAGCTAGATTTAAGATTCGACACACAGTTCTTTTTTCGGAGTACGTCGATTGGCACTACAGATTCTGGAAGAGATGGACATTAAAAGGTCCTACTTTTGATCCGTATAACAATTCGATTATTCTTCGAACGATTTATCATCCGGAATTATCCGAATGGAAAAGACTTTTCTATACCAGGAATAGAAAAATTATTCCATCTGATATACACAAGCTACTTGTATCAGCGCGTAGTTTGGCTGTTTGGTTTATGGATGATGGAAATGGAACGAAACAAGGAGAGTGGTTACGTATAAGTACATATGCATTTGGTTTATCAGGAAATCAGATACTTCAAGACTGTCTTGATAGAAATTTTGGCTTAAAAGCTACAATTTATCATGATAGCAAAGGAAATTATCTCTGGTTTTCAAAATCAAATGCAAAGAAACTCTTCTTACTTATGAGATCGCATATCTTACCGTGCATGAAGTATAAATTTCAGTCGTTACTTCTACATTGTTAACCCCGTAGAGACTACACGTTGGCTCCCGATTCAATCGGGATGAAGATATAGTCCATGCCCTTAGAAATAATGGGAACAACATGAACAAGGTATCCCTACTGGAAGGTGGGGATGGATCACCTCCTTTCTATTTTTTATATTTTTGTTATTTTTTAATTTTTATTAGTAAAAATAACATCAAACTTTCTTCCTACCACTTTTTGATTGTTAACCCTTCGACTTCGCTCAGGGCAAGTCGTCTAACAGGCAAGAAAAAATCCGTCCTTTTGAGGGCGGATTTTTTGTGGGGAAAATTTGATAGATATTTTATACTCTGCTTTATTTTGTTATAATTTAGTTATGAAATATAAAAGAATCAATTTCATAAAGCTTTTAAAGAAATACAAAAGTGGTTGGGTTGCTATCTCAAGTGATTTTGAAAATGTTGTCTTCAGTGGAAAAACCTTAAAGGCTACCATGCAGAAAGCTAAAAAGTATAAAGAAAAACTTTATTATTTTCCTGCTGGTGAGACCTATTCTAACTTTGTCGGTTTATTTTCCAATGCTAATTTTAAAATATAGTTTATTGCCAGGTTTAGAGAGAACAGGGGTTCTTGCTCCTGTTGTACCAGTGACTTTTATACATGGAAATTTTGAATTCCCAACCTTTGCATTGGTAGATTCTGGTGGAGAACAAGGGTTGATATCAACAGTAATCGCAGATGCTCTAAATATAAATTGGCAAAAACTACCAAGACATGTCGGTTTAACAACATCGGGAAATTTTGTCTATCATACTTTTCCTAACTTGGTTGCTAAGATTGATGATTATGAATTTCGATTAAGTATAAATATTGCAGAAGGCGTGAATGCATTTAAGTGTATTTTGGGACGAAAAGATATTTTTCAGCAAGCAAAAATAACATTTGAAGGATATAAGAAAGAATTTAGAATAGACTTTAGGAATCTAAATTAGTATTCTCACGCCCAAACATATTTTCCGCTCTTTTGAGGGCGGATTTTTTGTGGGGTTTGATACCTCGCGTATTTTGTAGTATTCTATCGGTCTAATTTATAACCTAGAAGTATAACATTCCTAATAGCTGGAATTTAGTTGTACATTAAAATTTCCTTTTTCTCTTTTTCTAACTCTCATTCGATGAAACAAAGGAGGTGCGCATGAAATGAGCTGATTGAAGGTCGATCGGAACAGGATATAGGATTCTCCAAAAGGAGTAAAGATGAGAGCACTCCAAAAGCTTCAGCGAAGTAAACCAAAGCGAGTTCCCGGATGGATATGCAATATCTGCGGAACCGAGCATCCGACACTCGCCGCTGCCAAAGAGTGTCAGCGATTACCCACAACCCCGCATAAATATCGCGTGGGTACGGATTTGGCAGGCGGCAAGTTCCAGGTGAAAGAAACCTTCTTCAGACGATACAATCCACCCGCTTTTTCCCGGGGAGTCCGTGCACATACGACAATGTATGTTTTAGAAATGCAGACACCTCGCGGCACCGGCATCTATACGAAGAGCATCAACCAAGCCAAACTCGAGAAAGTGCTCAAGCTTATGGCGTCTGATGCAAAGACGATTGACTTCTACTGGATGTTGGATCCTGACAGGATGAAGAGGGCTGCAAAGAGAGAGTCGTGATATCAGCCTCTTTTGTACGTGGATAATCCACAAACAGGAGAAAGTATGCCACCGGTTTTTTTAATGGGGAACTTCTTGACAGGTCGGTAAATTTATGGAACCATGGATATATGGATCTTACTCTTGCATCGCAGATTATGAAAGACATTGCGATGTATCTTCTTGATGAAGTGGAGGCACAAAAATTGACTCCAGACCGTGCCGCTGAAATCTCCAAAGCAGTTCCAGACATTCTTGATGAAGGTATGACTGATGACAAAACACATGAGGCAGTCACCAAACTCATAACAACATTTCCCGAACTTTCGGCCCTTTTAAATGAATACGTAACAAAAAAAGAAGACGCCGAAACAGAAAAATTATTGGAAGAAACACAAAAAAGTTTGGAAGATTTGAAAAAAGAAACTGCGGCAGTCATTTCTTCAACTCCACCTCAGCAATCTCCTCAACCCGCTCAATCATCTACCCCACCTCAACCAGTACAGTCAACTCCAGGAGGGAAGTTAGTGTAATATGATCGATGCACCATTACCAGTGCCGGTCAAAAATATCGACCTTAAACCGGTAGGACTGAGGACGATCCCACCTGAAAAGAGAACAACTCTGCCTCCATTTGATTCGGCAGCTTTTACTGCGAGTGCAAACACTATTCGAGCACGTTTGAATGACTTAGTTCCAGGAGGATTAAAAAAAGTTTATAGTGACTTAACTGCAGCATTTAGCAAGGATGCAAAAACAGGCGGTCCAAGCGATAAACCGTCAAAGCAGCCAGAACCACTCATTAAGCCCGGTAGTAGAGCTGAACAATTGCCCCCAGATCGTGAAGTATTAGCTCTGCAAGAGGCTCTTACAGAAATAAATCCATTCATGGATGAAGCAGGGAGAGCTGCGGTTCTACAAAAGTTTTTGCATGCTATGTCCCTTCCTATTTCACCTGCCGCAGTGAAGCAAATTACAAGTAGAATTCATAATATAAATCTTGTTGCTGGTTCTGTCATTACAACTTTGGGCTCCTGTGTTGCTCCACTTTTTGTTGGTGATGCTGTTTTTCATGCAGTTGGCGGTCCAGGACAAGTATCACGTGAACTATTTGGTGAAGCGTCGAAAGCAGGTGTGATCGGTTTACTTGCAACAGCTATCGGTTCAACATTCGCAGGACCTGCTGCTATTTTAGGAATCGACAAAATAGCTCCAAGGGTAGCAACCTGGGTAGTAAGACGAGACACGGCGAGACAAGCCAGAGATGGAATGAGAGCGTTCTTGAGTTCTGCTGAAATGGGGGGAGCACAATCATTATGAATTTGGAGAGCTATTTGAAAGTTCTAAGAAGAATAATTGGGCTTTTTATCGGGCTTTCAGCTACTTCAGATGAAAAGAAAGCTGAACTTTCTGAAAAAATATCTCAAAGATTTGTTACAAGTTTTTTATTGCGTTTTATTGAAAAACTTCCATCTGATAAATTTTCAGAATTGGAAAAAGGAATTGCTCAGAATTCAAAAGATCAACAAAAAATCCTACAAGAAATTTCTATAGTAACAAAAGATATTTTTAATGATGAAACCAACGCTAAAATCGCATTAGAAGAGATGGAAACTATTGTCAAAGATCTCCTTACACAATACAAATCAACCGTTAGCCCTAAAGCATGGGAAGTAACGCAAAAAACAATTGATGGGTGGCTCAATGAGATTCCAAATGAAGAATCAGATTCTCCTGTTGCTCCGGCTATTGCAGCATAACAAATTTTTGTTCATAATTGATTTATATCCTCATGAATAAAAAATCTAGGACGAATCTTCGCATCCCAGGCCCCACCCCTCTTCCTGTTGAAGTTCTTAGCGCAACATCTCGCCAAATGATTAATCATCGTGGACACGAGTATGAACAAATGCAAAAAAGGATCACGGAAAATCTTGCCTATTTTTTCCAAACAGAAAACGATATTTTTTTACTGACTTCATCGGGGATGGGAGGACTTGAGGCGGCAGTCTCCAACTTCTTTTCGCCCGGGGATCAGTTAATTTTCTTTACCTGCGGAGAATTTGGAAATCGCTGGGCAGAGATTGCAATTCGTTTCGGGGCAACCGTTGATCACGTAAAAATTCCGGTTGGAAAAAGTGTTGATAAAGACACGGTTTACCAGACGTTGGAAAAACACGATAATGTGGCAGGAGTTTTTTTTACTCATAATGAAACATCAACGGGAGTACTCAATGGGATTTCCGAACTTGCACCGCTTGTAAAAACTCATAGGTCAAAACCACTCCTTTTAGTTGATAGTATTAGCGCCCTTGGCGCTGTAAATTTACCGATGGACGATTTGGGAATTGATGTTTTGGTAACTGCTTCCCAAAAAGCATGGATGGCTCCCCCAGGGATCGCCATGATCTCGATTTCTCCTTATGCGTGGGAAAGGCATGCAACAGCAAAAATGCCGCACTACTACTTTGACATCTCACTGTACAAAGAATTTGCAGAAAAATTCCAAACTCCGGCAACCCCCGCCGTGACAACACTTTTTGGTCTTGATACATCGCTTGAGATGATGAAAAAAGAGGGAAGGGAAAAAATATTTCAAAGACACATTCAGATAATGAATCATCTGCGGAGTGGAATAAAAAAACTAGGTCTTACTCTTTTTGTAGATGATGAAGATGCTTCACCAACAGTGACATCAATAACCCTTCCCGAAAATGTCGATGGAAAAAGATGGGTTGACCTTTTGCGAGAAAAATACAACATAGAACTTGCAGGAGGCATGGGAGAAACGAAAGGGAAAATTATACGAGTTGCCCATATGGGATACGTTTCGGAAAAAGATATTGATGGAGTGTTGGATGCACTTAAAAAGTCATTCGTAGAAATAAAATAATGAATGTTTTAATTTCAGATCCTATTGATGAAACTGCTTTGGAATATTTAACGGATAACCACATAGCATTTGATTACAAGCCAACGATACGTGCAGAAACACTTCTTGAGGAAATTTCTCGATATGACGGATTGTTAGTGCGTAGTCGTACAAAAGTGACAAGAGATGTGATTACAGCCGGGAAGAACCTGAAAGTGATAGCTCGGATCGGGAGTGGGTATGACAATATCGATGTCGATGAATGCCGAGGAAGAAAAATCGTTGTCGTTAATTCACCCGATGCCAACTCAATTTCTGTTGCAGAGCTTACGGTAGGACTTATTATTGCCCTTCTTCGAGACTTTCCCAAAGCATTTTCCTCAATGAAAAATGGGTTATGGTTAAAAGATGAATTTTGGGGTGGAGAGCTCAATGGAAAAATAGTTGGGATTTTGGGATATGGATATGTTGGGAAAAAAGTTGACCAATTGGTTCGGGCTTTTGGTGCAAAGACTCTGATTTTTAGTAAAAATAAAAAATCATGCACGCTTTCCCAACTTTTTTCTCAATCAGATATTGTGACGGTTCATCTTGCCCTAAATTCTGAAACAAAAGAAATGATTACTCAGGCGCTTTTGCGTCAAATGAAACCCACTGCTTATTTTCTCAATATCTCTCGAGGAGGAGTCGTTGATGAGAGAGCGCTTTTTTCCCTTTTATCAGAGAAAAAGATTGCTGGAGCAGCGTTAGATGTTTTCTGGCAAGAACCACTTTCTGAAAATTACAAATGGCGATCTCTTGAAAATGTTATACTGACTCCTCATATTGGTGCTGCAACCAAAGAGGCACTCAAAAGGGCAAGTATCACTGTTGCCCAAGATGTCGTGAGAGTGTTAAAAAAGGAAAACCCAAAATTCAGCGTATGAAAACCGATATTTTTCATCTTCAAATTGTTCCACTTTCTGATATTCTCACCCACGAAGAATACGATCAGTCACGGGCATTACCACTCGTTGAGCAGTTGAAAAAAGACGGCTTCCTCGCCAATCCAGTTATTGTTGCCTCTTTCGATGATAAGAAATTTCTCCAACTTGACGGGATGAACCGATATTCTGCCTTTAAGATGTTGGGATTTTCCTCAATTCTAGTGCAGATTATTGATTATAACGATCAGGAGGCAGTAGAACTTGCATCCTGGCTCCATCTTTTTCATGGAGATTACCATCAAATTTTGCAAGAGATGGAGAACATGCATGTTGAAGTTCAAAAAGGGAGTTTTGACTACGTCGGGAGCCGATATGTGAAAGAGGAGGGGAAGGCGCGAATCTGTACGGTGTTAAACAAAAAAGGGGAAGTCTATTTTCTCTATAGCGGTGGGACAATCATCGAAAAAATTCAAACGCTTCGCAAGATGGTTGATTGGTATAAAGATGGAATTGTCAGAGACGTTTTACCGCAGCATCCAAATGCCCATGATTTCGTGATTCTTTTTGAGGAACACCCGGAGACAAATACGATGGTTGTTTTCCCCACCTTTACCCGCCATCAGATCGTTGATGTTGTGAGAAAGGGAGAGCTTTTCCCAGCAGGAATTACACGTCATCTCATACAGCGGAGGTGTCTTAATGTCAACGTCCCCCTTTCCCTTTTTTCAAAAAATGCTTCCATCAAAGAGCAAAACGAATCTCTTGAAAAACTCCTTTCGCAAAGACCTTTCCGCCTCTACGAAGAACCAACAATTTATTTTGAGTAAGATTTTTCCCAAAAAAAAGACACCGAGGTAATGGAAAGAGAAATTGAATAAATGAGATAATTGCGAAGATAGTATCTTCGTTCTCTTTCAATCCATGCCGGTGTCTTATATGCGATTTTCTCTCCTTTGGGAAACTATACTATGTGAGTGAGGGAGATTCCCTCACTCACATCGCCGGGTGAAACTTAGTGAATTGCGTAGTTCCCAATCCAGATGACCTGGATTCTTCCGTCAATCAGTCGTCTTGCCTTGATAGGATTATGGACAGGTTTCCCGAAAATCAGGATTGTCCAGTTTCCCACCTCTTCGTATTCACTGCCGATTTGTCTGATCCTTTCATTGATCGTCAGGACACCACCATCGTCGACAATGGTGAAGTATCCTGCCGACATGCGGACTGTGAATTTTCCTAGGATAACCGGTGCTAGGTACCACCCTTCTAGCACCAGCTTTTGGCCTGGTGCCAGTATGGCGGTATTTGTCGCCACCAGCGTCGCGGTCGTCAGAAGCGATACCGATGCTGGTGTTAGTGGGGGATTTGCGATGATGGTTGTTTTGTAAAGGAGATAGCCGATCCCCATAATGATTATGGCTATCACCATACTTGCAACAACAGTTCTGAACAGACTTTTCATCGTGTCCTCCTGATGAGCTAGTAAGATACTCCTTCACCCTGTTCCCAGCGTTCCTTCCGGGAGAGATTCCCTCAATCTCAGGTAAAGAAGTGAGGTGGGAAAAGTGTTTTTCACTCCTCCCATCTCACTTCTTCTTTCTGTTTATTGAGGAAGATAATTTTAATGTACGATCTACTTTTCCGATGTATGGCAAGTAGAGGTATTGTGTCCTCTTTTGTATTGCGTGAGTTATGCAAGAAGACGCGACTGGAAATACTAGCACATAGAGCCCTTCAAGTCAAACTATAGGTTATTATTGAATGAGAGAAGAACCAACAATTTATTTTGAGTAACACTGTCTTCCATTTGCCTCTCTTGACATATTCTTTAATTTCGATCACACTCTATCTGATTTACGAAAGGAGGTGATGACCTATGGTGAAAGGACAAGAAAGTGTCCTTATCGGAAGTAGTAATGCCAAAAAACTCGCATCGTTCTATGAAAAGAGAGTTGGTCTTAAGCGGACATTTGAAGCAGAAATGGGAGAGAAAGGAGAACATCTCTATGGGTTTGATGCGAAAGGAAGAAGTTGTATCTACATCATAGACCACTCAAAAGTGAAAGGGAAGAATAAAAATCCAGAACGATTCATCCTCAATTTGGAAGTTGATACTATTGAGAAGGAAGTAAAGAAACTACTTAAAAATAAGGTGAAACTTATTCAGAAAATCTATCATGTAGAAGATTATGGTAAAATCGCAACCTTTGAAGATCCCGAGGGAAATTATTTTCAGCTTGTACAAGTAAAAGCCTAAGGATATACTCTCCTCATGCGTGAAAAGAAACGGATTATTGGAGTAGGGTTTATTTCTATTGGAATACTATTTCTTTTGGTTTCTTTTTTCAAACTTTTCCCTCTTTCGGTACCTTTTTCCTCTCCAAGTATTTCCGACAAAACGGGAAATCCACAGATTTCCGTGTTCGTTGAAAAAGACCAGTTACCACCGTTTGAATCCATTTTTTCTTACGTTTCTCCCTATGAAAAAAAAGAACAAAAAGCGGGCGAGTATGTTTTGATTACAACTGGAGATGTTCTTCCTGCTCGGACTGTCAATAGCATGATGGTGAAACGAAATGATTTTACGTTTCCCTTTGAAAAAACTTCCAGTTTTCTCAAAAGTGCAGACATCACCTTTATCAATTTAGAGACACCACTTCTTTCTTCCTGTCAACCAACAGATGAAGGAATGATTTTTTGCGGGAGTGCAAAAGCAGTTGAGGGGCTTACTTTTTCTGGAGTTGACGTTGTCAATCTTGCTAATAACCATAGTGGAAACTACGGCTATGAGGGCGGTATCGAAACACAAAAGTATCTTACGGAGAATGGTATGCATGTCGTGGGAGTAGGAAATGAGGCAACTCTGGAAGTTCGAGGTAAATCGTTTGGGTTTTTAGGCTTTAATGATATTGGGCATGAGGAAAAAGGAATTTCCTGGGCAGAAAATACTTCGGTTGAGGAGCAAATTCAAAAATTGAGGAAGAAAGTTGAGTTTGTCATCGTTGCATTCCACTTCGGTCCGGAATATACGGTAGAACCTTCTTCTCGCCAAGTTGAACTTGCGCATTTAGCAATTGATAGCGGAGCCGATCTTATCATCGGTAATCACCCTCATTGGGTACAAGGAGTTGAAGTCTATAAAGAGAAATTCATATCCTACGCTCACGGGAATTTCATCTTTGACCAAATGTGGTCGAAGGAAACAAGAGAGGGTGTTATCGGACGGTACACATTTGGGAAAAGTGGTTTGAAAAACATCGAATTTTTCCCAATCATTATCGAAAATTACTCCCAACCCAGATTTGCAGAAAGAGATGAGGCAGAAAAAATACTCGGGAAAATGAAGGAATCCTCCAAGGATTTATAAAAATTTAGTGGGTGACCATGGAATCGAACCATGCACCTCTTTCTTATCAGGAAAGCGTTCTACCAATGAACTAGTCACCCTTCTTACCCCTTATTAATGATGGCCACCATGTCCCGCAAGGCCTGTTAAGGTATCACCAGTTTCTGTGACTTTTTCGGCAACTTCAGGAATGACGAGAAGCGCCAGAAAGAGACTGGCGATAATACTCGTAAAAGATACCTCTTCGGTATATCCATGGCTGCCATGTTCTACTGACATAGGGAGGCGCGTGCCGGAATCGGACCGGCGCATAGAAGTTTTGCAGACTCCCGCGTTACCACTTCGCCAACGCGCCACGTAAGTCCGATATCTATCGGACAACGTGGCTGAGACGTTTGAATTTATGAAATAAATTTATTACGTCTCGCTCGATAGATTCATATTGTATCAAAAAACTGAAATCGAAGACAATATGGGTAAGATTCTATAGTGTGATATGAATCTCTTCTCCTTTTTTGATGTTTCCTTCAAGTAGTTTTTGGGCAATCTGATCCTCAATCACGCTCGAGATTGTTCTTCTCATTGCCCGTCCTCCAAACTGTGGATCGAACCCTTTTTGGGAAAGCGTTGCCACAAGATCGTCAGTGACCGCAACCGATATTTCTTTTGGACGAAGTCTCTTATTGAGATCTGCAAGCATCAGGCGGGCAACCTCCCGTAAGTTGCCCTCAGAAAGAGGTGTGAATACGACCGCTGCATCAAATCTGTTAATAAATTCCGGAGAGAATATTTTTTCTGTTAAAATGTGTTCAATAATTAACTTTTGGAGTGTGTTCGTAGGAGTTCCTTTATTGATGTTTTGGCGGATAAACTCAGCTGCGGCATTGGACGTTGCAATAATGATGGTATTTTTGGCATTCACTTGTCGACCAAATGCATCGGTAATGTATCCTTCATCAAGAAGTGTGAGAAGAAGATTGAAGATCTGCGGATCCGCCTTTTCAACTTCATCAAGGAGGATAAGTGAAAATGGCCGGGAACGAAGATACGACGTAAGTTCTCCGGGAGTACCGAGTTTGACCGATCCAATAAGACGTTCAATTCCTTCCTCTTTTTGATATTGGCTCATGTCAAATCGAGCCATAAAATCAGGTGATCCGTAGTATACTCGGCAAAGTGCCTTGGCTGTCTCTGTTTTTCCAACTCCCGTTGGCCCCAAAAAAAGAAATGTTCCAATAGGTTTATTTGGGTTGGAAATGGTAAGTCTGGATCTTCGTAAACTTGATGCAATTGCAGCAATTGCCGCATGTTGGTTGATGACATATTGGTGCAATCCTTCTTCAAGATTAAGAAGTTTTTCCCGTTCGCCAGATTTCAGGTCTCCAAGTGGGATATTAAGCTTTTTTGCCAAAAATTCATCAACATGATTGGGTTTTAAAAGGTGTCCCAACTTTTGGGTTACGACGTACACCGCTGTTTGATCGAGTAGTTCAATAGCTTTCCCTGGGAATGGGGTATTACTTATATACTTATCAGCATCCTCGAGTACTTTTTTCAGTGCTTGGTACGTAACATAGATTCGATGTTTCGCCTCAAGCACAGGGACAATTGAAAGCTCAAGTTCCTCAAGTACTGTCGCAAGTGGCGGTTGTTTAACTTCAATTTTTTCAAATAACTTCGTCAGCACGGCGTTTACCTCAATGTATCGGTGATACTCACTCGGGGTTGTAATTCCAATAACTCCTACCGAACTTTCAGCAAATTTCTCCAAAACATCTGTCAGATCAATCCTTCCATCACCACTTGAGGTATATTTGTCTATTTCATCTATGACGACATTTACGTTCCCAGCGTGCGTTCCCTCTTCCAAAATATCTGATAGCACTCCTTTTGCCTCGGCAATTGTGGGTTTTGAAGCAAGAATAGAATGCATATCAAGAGAGAGTATTCGTTGCCGTGCAAGTTGTCGAATTACTTCTCCTGTTTGCATACGGTGAGCAAGTGTTTCGACTAATAAATGGCGAGCAACTCCCGGTTCTCCCACAATAATGATGTTATTGGTTGTATTTTTCAAAAGCACTCGCTGCATTTCTTCAATCTCTTTTTCTCGTCCAACCAAAAAAGGATATGGAGAAGGGGAACGCGTTAGATCCTTTGAGAAACTATCAAGGCTAACCGTGTATCCGTAGTTCCATGCATGTCCAATACAGGGGAGTCCTTGAATTCTTGGCAAATCGAAAATAAGTGGCATTGATGGTTTTGTATTCAGTCGGGTGTACCAGGCTACGACGGCGTCAAGATCTTTGGCGTCAATTTTCTTGCGAGAAAAGAGAGTAACAAAGGGGGGATACGCTTTGCATATTTGGATAACGCAATCTGCAATAGTTTTTAACTTTTCCACATTGGGGATATAGGTCTTTATCGATTCCTTTTTTGCAGGTAGTTGCTTTAGCATGTCAATGACATAGTCCGGATGGATACCAAGTCTCGACAGAATAAACCGGCTAACTTGATGAGAAAAGAGATAAATACAAAATTTTTCCATGTCGCCATGTGCTTTTCCAAGGATTTTTTTGACTTCATCTAAGTCAGTTTTGCTCCGCCAAGTGTAGAAAGGAATAGTGATAAAAGGGATAAAAAGCCAAGAAAGTGTAAGGAGAGCCCCGAAAACTCCGAGAATACTCATGAGGACAAGTCCATAGAGAATAGTAAATGTCCGGATAGAAGCTCCAATTCCTCGTGAGATGAGATTAAATCCTAGTACACTTAAAATATCTCCAACTCGAAGCCCAACACCTTTTTTGGCAACCTGTCGTTTCCATGGAGAGAGAAGATTGCGAAGATGATAGGTGACGCCGAAGTAGTACCAGGGAAAAAGGAAGAGATTTCGCCAAATGAGGAAGAGTTTTGCCCAAACAGTAATGTAGTGCCAGTCGAGATATTGGGACAGGAAGTTCATTGAATTTAGAGCACGTCACATTCACCCAAGTCTGCCCGGCAGGTCTGTATCTTTATCCCGGGGGTACTCGTGAGTTGACTAATAAATGCCGAAACCTCAAGAGCGTCCATACTTCCTATAGATACTGCCTGGATGACGCGAGCAAACGATTCGTTAGTTGATCCTCCAACCGATGCAATCATGGGGAAGTTGGCCTTGTCGGTTGAGGCGGAGGAAAATGTTACTCCATATTCGATGTACCCGTATCCGTCAGTGAGTTTTACCAAACATTGTTGTTTGGAAGGTCCAGCGATAGTACCGCTATTATTTTTCCCACAGACTGGGATGTTGTAGTTGGTTTTATCAGGATCTGAGAATTTGTTCGCGTCGGCAGCTTCAACGATGTCGAATTTCAGACCGTATGTTTTTTCTGCGATAATAGTATTTTTCGTGTAGTCGCCTGTAAATCCTGTGGTATAGGCAGTCCATCCGGTCTTCGGCGTGAAGGAGGGAAACGCGGGAAAATTTAGAGCGGGGAAGACCTGGTTTGTCACCAATGATTTGTCTTCCCTATACTCATCGATCACAGCGCGGACATTCGTATATTTCGCTGGGGGTGAGTCATTGGTAACCACAGTTAGCCAGCCATACATAGAGGTATCTTTCGGCGAAAGGATATGGGTTACGTATTTCGTATTGGTTTCACCGACAAGGAAGTGACAGATATTTTTCACAGGAGTTCGATTTGCACAGTTCAAAATCCGAATACGATTCGTATCAAACTGTTTTACTTTCTCAATTTTTTCAAGGGTGACATCGGTCCTGTTATTTTTGGCTATAAATGGGAAGGCGATGAGAGCCTTTTTGGCGCCAACCGGCACATTATCGAATGTGAAATCAAACTCCTTCTTATTTTGAATGAGGAAAAATCTGCTCGTGTTATCTGAAAATTCGATTAAAGGTGTTCCGGTATTATCGACATCGAAAAGGCCAACGGCAAGGTAATTACCCCAGAATCCGAGTTCTTCCCCCATAACCTGAATCTTTCCTTCAACTTTTGTTGTTTTTCCCTCGGTCGCACCCTGGACTTCTTTATCAAGGTCAAGCGTGAGGGTGACGTCTTGGTTTTTTTGGGTAACGCTCACTACGTTACTGATGAGAATCGTTGTTATTGCAGATTCTCCACCACTTTCCTCACTATACTCTTTTATATACGCACGAATCTTCGTATTCCCATCACCTGCCGATGTTGCGTTAAATCGTTTCGCTCGAAGCATGGGAGAATTTGCCTCAAAGGTCTCGTTTGTTTTTTCACTCGTACAAGATGTCAAATCATCGTTACACCATTCTGTTCCCAACCAGATAGTATTTGCAAAGTGTTTATTTTTTGAATTTTTAATTTTGATTGTGACATTGGCAGTTCGCGTCTGATTTTCAGAAGATTCGATAATAATATGGAAATCTTTGGGAGGCGTTAGAATTGTTACTTCCTGGTCACCTTCTTTGGATTTCCCCAATTCTTTTCCGGCTGCATCCTCAACCACCACTTCTTTCACGATGTACGTCTTGGAAAAATCAAGTGGTTTTGGGTCGGTGAGATCTAAAATAAAAATATCATACGTATACGTGCTTTTGTCTCCATCAACCTCAGAAGGACCAGTTTGGGCGACATCGACAGTAGTACACGATCCGCCCTTTTCGCAGAGTGTAACGTAGACATGTGTCACTGGAATCGAACCTTTGTTCTCTATAATGATCTTGCCTGTCATAATAGGAACTTTGGTAAATTGGTCTACACCCAAACCAATGGCAAAGTTGGTTCTGCACGGGTTTGATGTACAGGCAACACTTGCATCTTTATCTGCTTCGCCAAGCTGTTTGCCGTCTTTGTCAAAAACCGTTGGCTTGAGAATCCGAACAGTATCTCCGATGGTAATTTTTCCCCCTTTGCTATCAGTTGTGAAAGAGAATTTCCAGAAAGAGATTGAAACGTCAGCCGTATCCCATGTGACGGTTTTTACTTTTACCGTCGTGACACCATCAGCATTGCATGTTTCCGATCCCCCTCCTATCTCACATCTTTCAACAACAACTTTTTCAACTTCTGATTTATTAAAATTAAATATAGTGACGTACCCTTCCATTGTTGCCGGTTCTCCCTTATTTGCAAGTTCTGGGGGTTTGCCTTCACCGCTTCCATTTCCTTTTACTGGGCAGGATCCATCTTCTAAAGCTTCTCCGGTTAAGGAAGTAGTATCGGAACATTTTTTACCATCCTCTGCACAAAATGACCAGACGAAACATTCATTGTCAGTATCTTTCCCATGACAGGTAAGCCATTGTGATTTATCGACTGGACAATTATGTTCCGGACACGCATCATCCTTGTTGATAGCCCATTTATCGGCACATTGGTAAGAAGATTTTACGCAGTATGTTTCATCCTTGCACCCTCCATTAAGGACGTCTCCATGACATGTGACCGGCTTTTCTGATGTGTCGCCGCACCAATTTCCATCTCCGGTTCCACCAGTTCCATCGTCATCACCAGTTCCATCGCCAGTATCATCAGGCGGGGGAGCATCGCATCCTCCCGGAGTACACTCATTTCGGGCAAGGGATGATGATCGTGCATCTCGAGTTCCGGGTTCACTACATTCATCGCACGTTGCGCACGCCGGTTCTTCAGTTATCTCACCATCTCGGCAAATACCATCGATAATGACCCAGCGTCCGCCTTTATAGTTTGTGTCGCACTCCTCATGGACATTATATTGTGCACGGTATCCATCAGGTTTATCTTTACAGATATTTTCTTCATCTGGGGGAGGAGCTTCCTCAGCCCCTTTGAGTTTCATTGATGTTCGAAGTCCCGTTGGTGGACCACACGAAGAACTCATATCAAATCCGACTAGTTCATAGATAGCGTCTTCTTTCACCTCACTTGGAGCGGCAATGCCAAATGAGCAATTGACTCCATTACACGTTGCCCCTTCCCATCTCCCTCCTGTTTGTGGCCAATCTCCATTTTCACTCCATCCGCAGGAGATATCTCGAGAACCCGAATGTGCACTGTCGATCGTTACATTGCATGTGAAATCTTGTCCAAGTTCAAGTTCACTATTCGGGGTCTGAGAAACAGAGGAAATCGTGGCACACCCTGAGGCTTCCGATTGAAGTTGCGTTTGGTTTTGGGCAAGAAAAGTTCCCGCAATAAGTCCTACAAGCATCAGTCCGAACGATGCAATGCTTGCGGCAAGTGCAATTTCACCTTTTTGTGAAAAAAAAGTCTTTTTCATAAAATAGAAAGTTTGATTATTGAGGCAGGAGAATACGTTGCAATATTTCTCCCAGAAACAGCAACAGTTGTCTCTTTTTGATCAATTGTAATATCTGTTACACCACTTTTGTTGGCGACAAAAAGAATTGTGGCAACGTCCCCTTTTCCTTTCGGCAGGATAACCGTATCATCTTTGAGAGTTGCAATTGCCGAAATGTAGAGACGATTTTCACCAATTTCGGTTCTTGGATATGTCTGGAAAAACGATCCTTTCTCAAGAGTCTGGAATGAAAGGAACGAAGGGTCAAACGTTACCACGAAATCTGCTGCTTCAATACCCGTATTTTTCGAGTCAAGAGAAAGCGTAATAGGTACAATATCTCCCTTGTGAGGTGATTTTTGCGATGTTTTAAGATAGACTAAAGCCTGTGTTGGAGGATTTGAAAGAGAAAAATAGTAAGAGGCTCCTATCCCAGAAATGAGTGCAAAGAGCATGATAAGACCAAGGAGAATTTGTCTTGTCGGTGTGAGTTTTCTAAAATCAGAACTAAACGCGGAAAACGCGCTCATACATCCAGAATACAGAATTAAAGGTCAGGGATCAAGGGGAATTCCAACTTCCTTACTCCGCCTCACAATCTGTGGGGATGGTTGGGTCACAGGAGATAAACTGCAGACCTGGGGCACGGGTAGCTGCAGAGATCCAGGCAGAGACATCCAAAGCAGTCAGTTCCCCTTGGGCGTACTGGGCAATGACCCGGGCATAGTCTTGGTTGGTGTAGC
>JACPKY010000003.1 GCA_016186795.1 Candidatus Gottesmanbacteria bacterium | reverse complement strand
TGACATGATAACAGAGAATCTGTCCGGACCACGAGCAGTTGGACCGCTGATGTACACTTGAGCTTCACCATCTTGACTACTCCATCTTCTTCTTACTCCATCTCGTGTTACCCAGACTTCGATGCGAAGGGTAGTAATACCCGTGGGAGGATTGGTTGGACCACCAGTTCTTGATGTAGGAGAGGGTGCAGGGGTACCGGTTGTGGAAGAGCCTCCTTGATCTCTCAAGTACTGTGCAAACCAATCGGCAATTGGTTCGATGTTACCAGATCTCCACGAATTGCTGTTATCTCCAATTTGGAATAGCGTAATTCCTTTAATATAAGAATCATTTTGGAGTTCGCTATCATACCAGGTAAGCCAAGTTTTAAAATTATCAGCATTTCCGCGTCGCAAAGGTCCTTCTCCTCCGCAGTAACCGTAATACTGATCACCTGGTTCTGGATCGCGTCCATTCCAACCATCTTGGGATCTTCCTATACAATCTACACCTCCTTCGGTAAGAATCATAGGAAGATTTGCAAGTTGTGGAAAGTTTGATTGGAGTTCTTCATAGAATGTTCGATAGTGAAGGGAAAATCCCTTCTCATATTCTGCATCAGTAACATATTTAAGCGTATAACCATGATAGCTCCAGATACTGTTTTTTTCTTTTACTTTTTGCAAAGCACCAATAATTTTTGATATATGTTTTTTATCCATCCCAGCAACATATATTTCTCCCATATTCGTTTTCATTCCGTACTCAGCTACAAGATCAATATATTTACTCCAAAATCTGCTGTACCAAGAAAGTTCTTCATCACTTTCAAGTTTATTGTCGGAAAAATTTTCATTATAATTTGGTCCATTGAGATAGTCGATAAGCTGTTTATCGGAAGAGGATAATTTATCAGCCTCAGGTTTAACATGTTTTTGCCAGAAATCAGTTGCGGATTCTTCTGCATTTTGCGATAAAGAATACTGGATACTTTGTGGTACATAAACGCGCATAATCACTGTACCACTGGGAAACAGACCTTTATAATCGCGCACTGCCGCAATAGTCCCATTTGAAGCAGGATCTAAAACCTTGATTACACGTGGACCTGCCTGGATAATCTTTCTTGCGCCATCGGAATAAGAACCAAGTATAAAAATACCAAGTTTGCTGTTACTTAGCGTTCCTGTATTGCCATCGCCTCCCGTTGGGGTGGGATTTGCTGCGAGTGGGGTAGGAGTACTGGTTGCATTCGGAGATCCATCAGTTCCATAGGCTACATATTTCCACCAATCATTGGCGATACCGTTACTATCTGTTCCATCGGCATGTGGTATATGAGAAAACCACCAGCGATAAAATCCAATATCTGTACAACTCCATGCATTACAATTAATTGATTTTGGAGAAGAAGTTACATTAGGATAATTGATCCAGTCATCACAATTTGAATTAACAGATTCGGTATTTGTGTAATCATAATTTTGTCTGCCGTTTGGAGGAAAATGAGATTTACCGCAACCAAAAACCGATCGGTCCGGCCAATTATACCTTTCATATAAAAAATCTTGCCATGAGTATCCAGATACTGATGCTTTTGTCCCGATAAAATGCATAAGAGCATTTTCAACCCGATGAGTTAAATCATGAACCATCTCATTCACCCTTCGTTCATAGTTATATCCCATGATAAAGAGAGGTTTTTGACAGGTGGTGTTTTGAATAGGGTCAGTTTGATTTACATACGATCCAGGTCCGGTCATGATTGTCTCCCACCATCCAGAATATGGAGGGCCGTTTATCCATAGCTCATCGATCTCGCCACTATTCATTTTCTCGCAAATTTGATTTTCACTAAGTATTTTTTTGTAATCAACAATTTCTCCAGGTCGATCGACATACCCAACACACGTTCCAGCCTCGTAACAATCTAAAAATTCGTCAGCGGTATACTTATGGCCGTTTTCAAGAATAGTAAAATCCTCGATGACTTTCCGTTCTACAATATTGTATGAAATAGATCCATGGCTGAACGTTCGGACTTCGTCAATATATTCATTCGCAAGTGTGTCCGGGTCATTCCAACCATAGTGTTGGATAATATCTGTCGTACTGTTGATTTTTGGTTTGAATATTAGGTAATACACGTTCACATTAGTTGTGGTGCCCGACTGCGTTTTTAGTGGTGCACCAACTTGTGTTTGGACATCACGTGCCAGAGAGTTGAGAATCGTCGTGTTTGATACAACCGCCCTTCCTACGAATATTCCAACAATCATGATAAAAAGCGATACGATTGTTAAGAACAACGCCGGATTCGGTTGTTTGCTTTGTTTTTTTGGATGTTTCATTGAATCGTGAGTTTCAATACGTTGGAGTAGTCCAATGTATTTTCTCCAGCCGAGGCAAGGATGGTTCTATCTGGATCGAAGTAGATAAGGGTAGTTTCTGTTGGTTCAATTGTTTCAAATTGGATTACCGCTATAGTACCGTTTCCTTTTGGGACTTTAATTTTCTGATTTTGGAACGACGCCGTTGCCGCAAGTTTTATTCGATTTTCTTCAATTTTCTCTGTTACAAACGTTGGAAAGTAATTCCCTCTTATTATCGTTTTTGCCCGGATGTATCGAGGATCGTAATAGAGAATGACATCGGCAGCTTCAACTCCCTTTTCTTGTGCAGAAATATGAATGGCGACCTCAAACTCAGAATTTGGCGAAAGGTCCAGAGTTTTGGTGGAAAGGGTGAGGCTTGCACGATCTTTTGCAACGAAACTCTGACTTTGTTCTCCGGTGATGAACTTCAACTGAGGTTTAAGGTACACAAATGCGGCGATAAATCCGACGACAAAAGCAAGAAGAAGAAGTGCGAGTATGCCAAGTTTTTCTTTTTTCCCAAGTTGTCTGAATGACTCTTGATAGGCAGAAGTTTCCATCTAACACTATTGTAAAGATAAGTTATGTGAAAAAGCAATACGATCAAAAATCATCTTCCTTACTCCGCCTCACAATCTTTGGGGATGGTTGGGTCACAGGAGATAAACTGCAGACCTGGGGCACGGGTAGCTGCAGAGATCCAGGCAGAGACATCCAAAGCAGTCAGTTCCCCTTGGGCGTACTGGGCAATGACCCGGGCATAGTCTTGGTTGGTGTAGC
>JACPKY010000002.1 GCA_016186795.1 Candidatus Gottesmanbacteria bacterium | reverse complement strand
TAGTCGGGGCAATACTTACCCACTTTCTTGGTTGCTTCCGAAACTGCCCAAGCGGGAGCGTTAGTGATAAGGACACTACAATCGATACCGAGGCGATTACACTCAGCAATTTTACGATCACTTTCCGTCATTGCTCCCCAGGTATAGTTTCCCAGATCTTTTTCAATGACCGACCAGAAGACACCAGTTACGGCATGCTTGATGCCAAGATCATCCAAAAGACACCGTCTATTCTTATCCTTAGGGTCAACACACTTCTCATCAAGTGGTACTCCTCCACCCATCCCGATTCGTACTGTCTGAGTGGCGGTAACTGACTTATCTTCTCGAATAATCACTTTTTTGGCCAGAATATACGGAATCTTCTTATTGTCTTTTTTGTACTCGGTCTCTATTCCTCGTATTGTTACTCTTTTCCCACTACCCGCGGCGCTTTTCAATTCCGATCGAATAGTTCTTGTTTCAGCTCCGACACTAACGACCCGTTTATAATCGTTTTCATAGACAAGCCTGTGGCAAATAGTTTTTTCGGTACCCTCACATCGTCCTCCTTCGATCTCAACAAGTAAGCCGTCATACTGTTTGATCGTTTCATTTGCAAGCGTGAAGAGATTGAACCTTTCTGATTTAGATAGCAAGAAAGCAACAAAAGCGATATTTATACTCAGAAGAGCAAAAATTCCTAACAGTATGTGGAGGGGTATTTTGGGGGTAAGATTCTCACTTTTCGTCTCCATAACAGCCTATTTTAGGGTAATCATTATAGTATCATTTGTCAAGGCGTTCCCGAAATCGGCCCCCACCGAACTGCTCCTTCATTCATAATGGCCATAACTTGATCATCAGTTAGGACATAGTTATAAATCCGTACGTCATCAATATCCCCATTAAAGGGAATATCGCTGTTACCAAGACCTATCTTTGTCGGGTTTGCATAGGTAGGGGTTTGCGTTTGGGCAGCTATTGTCTCAAGCTTACCATTGACCCACAAGCGGATATACGATCCATCAAACGATCCTGCCACATGATACCATGTATTGGTTGCCAGAGTGGTCTTCCCATACACCTTTTGAAGATCGCGAATGTCCATACGCAAAACGTATGGAGGACCAGATTCACTCGCGATATCAAGTGTGTACCCTGTGTTTCCTCCAGGACCGTTCCCAACAATGACACAATCATCAAATGAACAGGTTCCTTCTCGATAGATCCATGCAGTAAATGAAGCCGTTGTTAACTCATACATAGATACCGTTCCAATCATGACATAATCGTCTGTCCCGTCAAAATCGAGAGAGGAGTTACGTTTCCCAATTCTGCCGTCATACCACATAGATGTTGCGGATGTTTGACAATTCCCGACAGCTGTAGTTCCCGAGGAACCAGGAACAATTGTCCCATTATTCCCATTTCCTGAAGAATCATTCGCGGTTGTCCCTTCACACTCATCAAACTTCCACCAACCGATAGGCCCTCCCCGGTTATATATCTGTGAAATTTGATACTGTGTCAATGCCAAATTATAAATCTGGACCTGGTCAATTTGTCCTGTATAATCAAATGTTGTGTATGACGTCCCTCCATTTCCAATAGTAAGACTTGCGTTATTTGCTGCTGTTGCCGTTGTAGTATCAGTCGTACTTGTTGCCAGAATTCCATCCACATAGGTATAAATCGTATCTGCAACTACATCGCGTACTCCCACAAGATTATGCCAATTTCCGTCATTTAGCGCCGTTGAACCACAGGCAATAGGATTATTTGTCCCACGGAGGGTAAAACATGCTTGCTCACTTGTGTTTAGGTATAAAATGAATGGATATGCTGCTCCTCCATCATATTTCGCAACAAGATGGGCATTAGCAGAGAAGTTGGTGGTTGTTTTCATCCAGGCCGAGACACTATACGATTCGGTTGTAGCACCAAGATCAAATGCAGTCGCATCAGAAAATCCTATATATTCACTATTACTGCCAAGGAAGTTCATACTGCTTCCGAATTTTCCCCCAGTCCAGTCGAGATTTCCTTTGAAATTTTTACTTGTACTTTCCTGACCGCTGGTATCATAGGCTGTTGTCCCTGTTCCCTCATCCAGTTTCCACTCGGCAACAAGATTTTGAATGGACGACGTGTAAAGATAGGCTCGTTCAGAAGGAGATAGAACTCGTTTGTAAATACGAAACTCATCTACCTTTCCATCAATTGCGCGCATTACAGAGCTCACATTTTGGATGCAACCAACGGTAAAGTTATTAGTACCATTGTAAATTCCGGAAGTGAAGGCGGTTGATTGTACTGGACCATTATCATATTGAATGTTGATCGTTCCAGCTTTACTATCATACCAAGCAACAGTAAAAAACCATGTATTTAATGTTATGGTGTTTGTGCCAACAGAACTAACACTTGCAAGAGTCCCGTCAGGTGAGACTACGAATCCAGGTCCAGAAAGATTATTTTCCACGAAATACCACTCCCAGCTCGTTGAGCCGTTAGTTCCCTTGTCTGATTTTGCCGCCACAAATCTATCAGAGGCGGGGTTTGCTGTACGTACAGACCAGAAAGAAATAGTGTAATCTTTGTTTCCACCCGAGGCAAGATACGAATTCGATGCTGCAGAAAAACATGCATCTGTGGAAGAAGCTGCTGTGCCGGCTTTATAATACTTTCCGGCTGTATAGGTAGCACTATTTGTATTGGTAAGGGTAGTTGCGTTTCCTGAAGAGTCTGAGGCATCGCCTGAGCTCTCATCAAATTTCCAGTACCCAACAAGTCCTTGAGTGAGTGAAAACGCTGTTTGATCATCAGTTGTTGTACCTAAAACCGTTGCTGCACTTCTATTGTAGTCGAGTTTTACCTCATCGCTCGTTAAAGCATAGTTATACACTTTCACCTCATCAATCTTTCCTTCCCAATTGGTCGACGTATTTTGACATGACCCAATATGGTTATCAAGGATGCTCCCTGGATCCGTTGAAATAGACGTCTTTTGTTTATTGAGGAGTCCGTTAATATATATCTGACTCATCCAATTCCCAGAAACACCTGTTCGAACTACAGCAAGATGGTACCATCTGTTTGATTGTAACCCGACTGTAGTTGTATCAATAACAGTATTGCCCCATCCCACAGTAATCTCATTATCAGTTCTCCCAATATCGATAAATATTTGCCCGCCGGTTCCAGAACTATCGCACTGTGCATACACAAATGCCAATGTTGTTAGGTCATTCGTGGTAAACCATGCAGAAACAGTCATATTTTCAGTAAGATTTAATGCTGTTGGTTGCCCAAGGTTGACATAATCATTACTTCCATCAAACACAAGAGCTTTTGCAAATTTCCCGGTATTGGTCCATCCTGATGTTGCCGTTGCAGGAGAAGCCATATTGATGAGTGTTCCATTAAGAGCAGATCCTTGATTTCCAGAATTATTCGCAGTTGTTCCCTGTCCTTCATCAAGCTTCCAATACCCAACCGCACTTCCCACAGGACTTCCAACAGCTGGATGTCCCGCATTCATATCTTCAATGATTTGTTTCTGAGTACGGGCATAGTTATAAACTTTTGCTTCATCCAAATACCCAGAATAACTTGGGCCTATTCTTAATTGTTCATTATTAGCCGTTATCGTCGAAAATGAAGGAGTCTTTGTACCCAAAAGGATACCGTTTTTATAGAGACTGATCGTTGTTCCATCAAACGTGCACGCATAATGTACCCACTCGTTATAGGTAGCTGTTGATTCCTGAAGTAATCCATTGGTGGTATCAGTATTACCGTTAATCCGGCAACCCATGAGATCGTTCCCTGCGTGATAATCACCCAGTAAATACCCGGATCCTCCGGCATAATTTTCTTTTGTAATTGCCAGAGGAAAGTTTCCCACAGCCAAAGACCCCCTATTTACCCACGCTTCCATTGTTATTGTCCCTGTTATATCTAGCGATGTACTATCATCTACTTTTACATAATCACCACTAGCATCAAACGTAAGTGACTTGCCGTATTTCCCTGCAGACCAGGTAGTAGAGTCTTGTAACGTGCCTGTATTTGCGTTTCCAGATGTATCATTTGCTGTTGTTCCACTTCCTTCTTCCATCTTCCAATACCCCACCGGCCCGGGGGCGAAGTTGTAAAGGAGGGAGACTTCTGAGGGTTGAAATGCACGGTTATAAATTCGAGCTTCATCAATTTTTCCGTCAAAAAAATCCTGCTCATTCCCTCTTATTGCAATTTCAGTAAAAAGCAACGTAGAAACTCTCTGAGTAGATGGTATTGAGGTGGTATTTTGGTTTACCAGCGCTCCATTGACATAGATTTGCACTGCAACAGAGGGAATATAAACACCGACAATATGATACCACGTACCAGTGGAAAGGGCTTGGCTGTCTCCTGAATAATACTGGACGTTATCAGCATCTGAAATATGAAATCTCGCAACATTACCAGAAGTCATATCAAGTGCATAACCGTTATTTAAACTATTACCTTCATGAGAAATAATTCCCTGAAGTTGACTTGTATCAAATTTGATCCATGCAGCAACAGTCATGGCCCCAGAGATATCAAGAGCAGTAGTTTCAGGGACGCGGATAAAATCTTCTGTGCCATCAAAATCACCTGCGTATCCAAACTTGCCGACAGCCCCTCCCGTTGGCCCAGTGGTATCAGGACAACTGCGACCGTTATGACTATTTCCTGAAGAATCTAAAACAGGGGTCCCAGAACAGTTAACGGGAGTCCAGACAGACTCATCCATCTTCCAATACCCGACGAGTCCCTGGGAAAGTGTTTGATTTTTTTGATCACTATCTGCCCCAAGGACTCCAGCGGCAGGTTTGGCAAGACCAATCCCAGCCTTTCCTGCTGCATAATCTGCTTTTACTTGAGCACGGGTTCGAACATATCGGTATATTTTTACGTCATCCAAAAACCCATCAGGGGTAAATGTAGCATTTCTACCGATTGTGAGGTTTCGTGATGTACTGATAGACGTAGCTGAAAAAGAGCTTATATCCTCATCGCCAACATTTTGTCCATCAACATAAAAAGATGCAACTCCGTCTCTATCTGCAGTTACCGCAAAATGATGCCATTTGTTATCAGTGAGATTTAGTCCATTTTTTGAATCTGCATTCACACGAGTTACCCCGTCTCCAATGGATAATTGAAGATCATCGGCTGCTGCTCCCGCTGCATAAAGAAACCAGTATCCAGCGATAGAATCACTCGTTGCGCCTTTTTCAACAATGGTTTGTGAGGCATCTGTTCCGGTACGAAGCCATCCGCTGATTGAGAAATCATCCGTTCCCATATCAAGACTTCCATCACTTGGATCACCAACAAAAATGTAATCATCGCTCCCATCAAACTCCAAACATTTTCCACTCACACACATATCCTCAGCCACCCACGTCGGGCCATTGGTCAGTGTCCCCTCGTTACTATTTGATGTGCCATCATTTGCGGTTGTCCCATAGCCCTCATCCAATTTCCAATACCCAATTGGCCCAGGTCCTTTCTCCTCACTTGAAGGAGACCCAACAGATGGTTCAGTTGCGGCAAACTTTCTCACCCGTATCCAGTCATAGGTTGTATCCGAAACGTTTGTCCCGGTGGTGAATCGACCGAGAGAAACATAGCTCATCGTCTTTGACCAGGTTATTGAGGAATAGGTATTTTGCACCGATCCATCTTTGTAGAGCTTTACGCTACTTGAACCCACTCCAGTTCCCAAAATATAATAAGTGCTATCTGATGAGACAAACTGAAGCGGACCAGATTGAACGTTCCAGCTTGCTGCAGAACCATCAGCAATAAAAGTCACAACATTTTGCGAATTCTGATCTCTCATATATAGAATTGCAGCATCGGAATTTGCATTAGAATTGGCAACCTGTTGGGAGGATGCAACTTCAAGAACGCCACCGTACATAACACCTTCTACTGCATCATAAAGAAGACGGGTTTCTGCAATATAGCCATCGGCGAAACTGATACCAAGTGAGTTGTCTAAATAGATTGACCCAGAGGTAATCTCGAGTACTCCTCCAGATATTGTATAAGCCAAATTACTTTCTGGCGTCCAGACATCATCATCGATAGTGGTACCATTAAAATTATCAAAAAAGGTAAATACAGCTCCTCCATTTTCAACAGATACTGCAGATGGGTTCCCATAGTAGACATAGACATTGATACCAGATGTGGGAATCGATGGAACCATTGTCCAGATTTTAGTTGAGGCATTGTTGCAGGGAGCTGAACCTTCTTCAATCACATGAGGCAAGACTTTCCCGTTGACATCAGTCACGCGTACATCGTCGCAGTCACTTTGCATTTTTCCAGCAGTGATAAGTGTTGCTGTATCGAGAGTTATTCCAACCTGGTAATCTGTTTGGTTTGACCCGCTATTGGTTATTGCAACAATTTGTCTGTATCCCCAATTGTCGTTAAACCACACCGCCTCCGTTTTTCTAGGAAGAAGAAGAGGTATCCACCAGAATGATGTTGCCCCAAGAAGTATTCCTAAGAAAATCGCAAACAGCCGATGTTTCTCCATCCGTCGGAGGCGAGTGAAGATTTTTCTCAGAGAATTCTCTTCATGCTGATTGGTCCTATGAGAATGATGCTTCGTGTAGATTTTGAGCGTCATCGTATAATTTTTATAACTGTTATATCGCCTTCCCAAGGAAAGCTCTTCTCTTTTTGAAGAGATTCTCCCGGAAGCCGCCCTCTCGGATGAACGTCTGTTCAATCCACCGGAGTTTCTGATCAAGAAGCTGATTGGTTTGATTGATCAGGCAAACCATTGCGTTTGCAGCACCTTCTGGCGCTGCCATATAATTTTTATAATCGTTATAACTTTTATAACTGTTATATGCGAGGCTTCGCACTTTTCGAGCCTCGCTTGAGTCCTTCGACCACAGCGGAAGACTTTTTTGCCTCAGAAAATCGAGATAATCATTCAAAAGTTCTTCAAGTGATCCTCTGGCCACTCCCAGAAGTTTCAGTCTTCCCTCCGTACTCTTTTGTAAGTACCCCTCGGCGATATTTTGCTTTCCGGATGGGGCAGCTTGTGTCATCTGGTCGGTGGTTCTGGATTTCTTATCGATGAATCGCTCACAAAAACCGACCGTAAAATCGTATATTACTTGCGCTTGTTGGAAGAATGGAAGTGATTTATAACCTTCGGTCATGACTATAATCATTATAATCTTTGACCCCCAGTTGACAAACATGAAAACGAATGCAAAAATACGGTCAAGGTCACTTCCTATGAAAGACAAAAAGTTCCTGGTTTTGTCTGCCCTCTTTTTCTTCCTCTTTGCCGCAGCAATGGTTGCTCTGTCTGTCCAACCAACAAGCATTTTTCAGGCACGTGCAACAGTCCCATCACCGACAAAATCGTTTGTCATCGCCCACTACCCAACCGGAGGTATTGTCCCAGTTGACGGAAATATAAAAGTTACCGTCTATATTCGGGATGAAAGCGGCAAAGTCATGGCCAATCGAGGTGTTAACCTTTCAAGTACTCTCTCAAACGTCACAATTCTCCCTTCAAACACGATTACAACCAATGAAAACGGCATGGCAGAGTTTACGCTTTCATCGGCTATCTCGGGCAAAGCGCAAGTTACTGCAGTTGACCAAGGAAGTAACATCACCATTGCGAACTCTCCCTCAGTCCAGTTTGGACAATGAATATCGCAGTCATCGGTGGCGGATTTACCGGACTTTCTGCAGCTTACAGTCTCACAAAATCCGGAAATCAGGTATCTCTTTTTGAGAAGGAAAAGTTTCTTGGAGGTCTTGCTGGATCTTTCAAACTTCCCAGCTGGAAGTGGCAAGTGGAACAGCACTACCATCACTGGTTTACGAATGATGATGCGGCTCTAGGTCTTATTAAAGACCTTGGACTTGAAGATAAACTCATTTTCCCAAAGACGTTAACATCGATTTACTACGGTGGGAAATCGTACCCGTTCAATACCCCTTCTCAGATACTTTCTTTCTCTGCACTACCAATTGTTGATCGTGTAAGATTTGGCTTGGCAACAGTTTATTTAAAAATGCTCTCAAAAAGTGGAGGACAAAATCTTGAGAAATACAAGGCGATAGATTTTTCCCAAAAATTGTATGGGGGAAAAGCGTATAAAATCATCTGGGAGCCCCTTTTGAAGGGAAAATTTGGGAAATATGCCTCTTTAATTAACATGGCATGGTTTTGGGCGAGAATAAAAAAACGAACTCTTCGTCTTGGGTACCTTGAAGGCGGATACAAAGTACTTGTTGATGCTGTTGCTTCTCAAATCAATAAAAATGGAGGGAAAATTTATACAGATACTACATTTAATATTGCTGATATAAGTAAATATGATTGTGTCATTGTCACAACCCCATCAGTAGTATTTGTAAAGATGTTTGAGAAAGAAATCTCAAATTTGGCGGGTGACGCAAGCGAGGGATTCCCATGGCGAGGTTCACCGAAGGGAGAGCGAGCGACTAAGAGATTATGGAGCAAGTTGACTCAATTCGCGAGCGATCTGAACCAAGTTCATGGGATACGCGAGCGGCAGGACCCGCTGGAAAATAGTAAAAGTTGGGCACAATATTCAAAAAATCTACTCTCTATCCCCCATCTCCATGCCCTTAATCTTCTTCTTGTTACCAAAGAAAAATTTCTGGACAAAGAATACTGGCTCAATATAAATGACCGGACATTCCCCTTTATTGCAGTTATTCAACAAACCAATATGATTGATCCGAAATACTACGGTGGGAATCACCTGGCGTGGGTTGCCAATTACCTCCCGCCCGGCCACCCCTATTTGAAAATGTCTACAAAAGAAATATTCGAAACCTACCTCCCCTATCTTATAAAAATTAATCCTAATTTTCATCCGCCAGCTGGCGGAGTAAATTGTAAATTATTCTTGGGTCCCTTCGCCCAACCAGTATTCCCCCTTAACTACTCCAAAATCCGACCACCATTTGATACCCCTATCCCTCACGTGTATTTAGCCAATATGGATATGGTATATCCGTGGGATCGAGGCACAAACTATGCAATAGAAATGGGAGAAGAGGTTGCAAAGTATGTAGTCAAATAAGATGTCCTCCAAAAGACAAAACTGGATTGACGCACTCAAAGGGATAGCAATTTGTGCTGTTGTTCTGGGTCACTCTTGGGATATTTTTTCTGAATATAAGATTCCTTTCATCTGGAAACATTTGGTTTTTACAATTCCTTGGTTTATTTTCCTGGCTGGAATAACCAATGGATCCTCATATGACAGGAAAAAAGATTCTCTATTTTCCTTTTATTCAAAAAGGTCCAGGTTGTTTATTGATTATATTTTTGCCGCGTTAACTGCATATTTCTTGCTTACCCCTCAAGCTGATTTAACAAAACTTACTTCACTCCTTTTTAATTTCACCCTTCAACCTACCTTTTATTTTGTCAACCTCATCCTTCAGCTCTATATTATTTTTCCATTTTTATACTTTATCTCCCGTAAAGGTAAAATACTCCCGTTTCTTTCTGTTCCTGTTGTGTTCGTTATCTCTTTTTGGCTTCTTTGGGAAATGGGCATGCCGCCGTGGCCGTTTAGTTCTGCAGGCCGACTCTTCGGTGCTGGCTATTTGTTTATCTTTTATCTGGGTATCTTATACTCAAGGATAAAGCCCGGTAAATTCATACTTTTATTCCTGTCATTTGTCTTTATCGCAGCTGAAATTCGTTATATGATCCTACCATCTTTTCCTCCTGAAATATCTCCGACATTTTTTTCATTTACCTGGTCGATCCTTTTTATTTTCCCCTTTATATTGATTTTTCGGTCAAAAATGCGTTTATTTCCGCTTGAGTTCTTAGGAAGACATGCATTATATATCTATCTCTACCACTACCTGATCCTATTACTTTCCCGAAAATACTTAGCTTCCTTTCCGTATATTATTATCCTTGTCCTCTCTTTTCTTCTACCCCTGTCAATTTCAGCGATAAGAAACAAAGTCGCAAGAGGTGTCATCTATTATCTATAGATATACCCTTCGCACTTGAAAATGCTCCGGGTATAACTCCTTCTAGACTGATCCCGATTTAATCGGGATACAGTAAGAAGGGTATACTTATTTTGATATTTGATATTTAATATATGAAATCTATACAATACTCCTTATGATGGTGAAAACGATTCCTGCGGTTTTCAGAGTCCTTCGCCCTAACCAGTGGGTAAAAAACTTCATTGTTTTTGCCGCAATCATCTTCAATGGAAAACTGTTTGATCCTCAGTACTTTCTTTTGAGTTTGACCGGATTTATCATTTTCTGTGCTCTCTCTTCTGCTTCGTACATTTTCAATGATGTCATCGATGTCAAAAACGACCAAGTACATCCTGACAAGAAAAACCGTCCTATTGCAGCCGGAATCCTTTCTATCAACACTGCCATCGAACTGGCATTCCTTCTTGTCTTTTTTGGTCTTATCGGATCTATTTTTGTCTCAACGGTCTTTTTCACTGTTTCGACACTTTTTACGCTCCTCCATGTCTTGTACTCGACAATTTTGAAAAAATACGCTGTCTTTGATATTTTGGGAATTGCTTTCTCATTTATTCTTCGGGCATTTGCAGGAGAGGTTATTACCGGATATCACTTGCCATTTTGGCTATTTCTTACCATTCTTTTCGTTGCTCTTTTCGTTGCGTCAACCAAACGCCATGCAGAACTTTTACGCGAAGGCGCCGGAACAAAAACGAGACCATCGCTTTTCCAGTACCGGGAGCATCTTTTGGATTTCTACACGTCAATGTTTGGATCTGCAGCAATTTTGGCTTACTCGCTTTTTGCCTTCTTGGAAGAACCTCATACTTTTAACGCCCCTATCCGCTCGTTTCTCACCACCGTTCTCCCTCAGGCACTCGACAGAAAATGGCTTGTTGTGACAATCCCCTTTATCATCTATGGACTCATGCGCTACACACAGCTTGCATACGAAGGAACGCAAGGTGAAAGACCTGAAAAAATTATTACCACAGACATTCCTCTCATTGCCTCCATTCTCATCTGGGGACTTGGGGTGATTTTGATATTGTATGTTTTGTAATCTCAAAACTCAAATGTGGTTTTGACATTTGCGATTTGCCTTTTGACATAAATGAGAAGTCACTTCGTCTTTTTTGCCATTCTTTTCTTCACAGTTTTTACACGTTTCTACGGTTTAATGCACGATTCCCCTTATTTCTTTGATCCTGACGAGCGCAATATGGCCGCAGCTATTACCCGTTTTCGTCTGCCCGCAACACCACCTGAGATCGGCAAGTGTCTTTTGAAAGAATTTACGACAATCAAAAATAATGCTCCTGAAACAAATGAAGGAAATTGCACACTCAATCCTCACTTTTTCGCTTACGGACAGTTTCCTCTTTATCTTTCCTATATCTCTGACCAGCTCCATAGAAGCATATCGACGCTCTCTCCACCTCTTTTTCCTATCTATGAAGCTGACCCATATCTTTCACAAGAGAGCCGAGCAACATCTTTTAACTATGCTATATTTTGGCTCCGCTTTTGGTCTGCCGTTGCATCAACTTTGACTGTTATTTTTGTCTATCATCTTGCCCGTCAACTTTTCACTATAAACTTTTCACTTTTAACTGCGGCTTTGGTAGCCTTTACTCCCGCTCTTATCCAATCGGCCCATTTCGGGACAACTGAGTCACTTCTTACATTCTGTTTTATGGGAATTGTATATTTTTCATGCAAGATGCTCAAATACGACGTATTCTATTCGTCGAGAAGTTTTCGACAAGACGGGTACCAGCCGGTAACCCGTCAAGCTCGAACACTAGAATTCATACAGTTTATTCTCTTCATAAGTTTCCTCATCGGAATTGCTCTTGGCAGTAAACTCACGGGGATTTTCTTCCTCTTTCCTCCCCTTTTTACTCTTTTTATTCTCTTTATTCGTTCTCTATGGAAAAAACAATTCATTGTTTCATTATTTTATTGTTTCATTGTTACATTGTTTTTTGTTAGTAGCAGCTTCTTTTTCATCATCTCCTCTCCCTATAACATTGTTGCCTACAAAGACTTCTTAGGTTCAGTTTTCGGATATGAGCAAGCTGTCGCAACCGGTACATACCAGGCTTTCTACACACGGCAGTTCGTCAATTCCATACCAATACTTTTCCAGATAGAGAAAGTATTCCCATATGCCCTCGGCTGGCCTGTGTTCATTCTCGGCTTGATTGGATTTTTAATCTTAGTATTAAGCATTTTTGTAGATACTTTGTCTTATCTTATTAAGAAACTATCAAAAATACTTAACAAACTTCAGAGAAAACACAAAAAGAAATCCAATCTATTGAGTATCATTTATGCAGATGGATTAGAGTTTGTTACTGCATACCGAAAAGGAAAGCGGGAACTGAAATTCCCGACTGGAAGGATTGGATGGATTATCGTTGTGATTTCATTTCTTGTTTATCTCTTACCCAACGCCTTTCTTTTTGCCAAGTGGACCCGGTTTATGACACCGATTCTACCCTTCTTTGCTCTGTTTACCGCCTATTATATAGATCGAATAGCCTATCTCATAATGTCATCCCGAGCGAAGTCGAGAGATCCCATGACACAATATGTCATTTTTGTTCTTTGCATTTTGACTTTTCTTCCCGGCATTGCATTCATGTCCATATACTCTCAACCAGACTCTCGTATTTCTGCCTCGTACTGGATTTGGACTACTCTGCCGGATAAATCCTATGTACTCTCAGAAACTGCAAATGTGGTTGACATTCCGGTTGGACTGCCGAAAGGAATAGTTCCGCAAAAGGATTTTGAGGTTATCTCATTTGACTTTTATCATCTGGATGAATCACCCGAACTATTTAACCAGCTTATTACCCATCTTTCAAAAGCCGATTACATCTTTATCCCTTCCCGGCGTATCTTTGCAAACCACCTCAGGCTTTATTCTTCTTATCCTCTTGTTACACGCTACTATGAACTACTATTTACGGGGAAACTCGGATTTGAAAAGGTAGAAGAATTTTCATCGTATCCAACTATTGGGATAGGACCTATTTTTCTGGAAATTCCAGATGAAGCTGCCGAAGAAACGTACACTGTCTTTGATCACCCGGTTATACGAATCTATAAAAAAGAAAAGCTGCTCACAAAGGAAGAATATAAATCTCTTTTTTTATAAGAACGGGAGGAAATTATTGGACAAATAGACTGGCTTTCGGAATGACTTCTTTGCCTTGCGAACCTGAACTCCATCGAAGAATTGCCGTTGCATCAAGGAGATTCTCGTAGTACTCCATCTTTATAGGGTACTTCGTGTTGGCAGAAAGTTTGATAGGGGTACTCGCAACCTCAGTTGCCCCTTTATTCACCCATTTATCAATAATGAGTATATTGTTAACCCAGAGTCTGACTCCATCATCTGTTTGTGCGTAAAAGGTATAGGATTGAGAGTACTTTGGTTTTACAAATCCGGTCCATCTGATTGAGAATGTATCTGCCTGCATAGAGTCCGCTGGTGCAGCTTGATACCACCGAAAATTTATGCGCGGATCAATCCGTGTTAGTACTTTAGCTGTCAAATCTTTGTTATTAAAATATACGCCTGTAAGCCCATTGAGGATTGGGGTGGGTGTCCGAGTTGGTGTAGGTGTAATAGTTTTCGTCGGCGTGAGTGTATGTGTTGGCGTTGGGGTCAAAGTTTTTGTAGGAGAAGGTGTAGGTGTTCGAGTAGGAGTAGGTGTCGGTATCTGAGTTGGAGTGGGTAGTAAAGACGGTGTAGGAGTACTTGAGGGAGTTGGAGAACAACTAGAAGTATTTTCACTACTTGAACCCCCATTCACTATATTGTCACAGATAGTATTTGGACCATCCACGACCTGAGTATTGGGGTCATGGTAGACAAGATAATCAAGACTTGGTGAATTATTAATAGTATTTGCGCGAACTGCATATTTTCCAATACGACCGCAGTAATCTGGGTTGGGATAAGAAGAACTCGGACATGGGAGCGGCCCACCAAACTCGCTAAAATAATTTGCTACCCCATTTGTCGTATTCTCTACAATGCGATTTCCATAGTATTCGTAGGCTACTGCGCGGTTTGAATTACGGATATCAAATGTAGCGAAATTCGTTATGATGCCATCAACAGTGTTATCCTTGATAAGTATATTTGCACCAGTTGCATTCACAATGGCGTAACTTCCAGCAAATGAATTCCCATGCACCACTCCATAGTTACTCATACGCTGTTCGGCTAAATCAAACGTTCCGTTTTTATTAAGGTCAACCGTAAAATCATCATTGGTTAAAAAAAGTATTGCCCCAGAACCAAAACCATTTTCAACCCGAGAGTTAATAATTCCTCCTCCATGTACTCCATCAAGAACCCATGCATACCGTTGGGATCCAATGAAGTGACAACCTCGACACCAGATATTGGCAAGTGTTGCATTTCCATTAACAGGACCAGCATGATAGGCCTTGGGATCAACAAAGTTTTGGAATGTTACACTATCAAAAACCACATCTCGTGCAGCTCTTATAAAAAAAGCCACCTGAGCGACATTTTCCCCATCAAATGTAATATTTTTAAAGTAAATATTTTTAATTGGGTTCAAAACAGTATCAACACAAGCTTGATGGTTGGGGTCGTCATTATAAAATAAACACCGATTGAAACTGCTATAATTTACCGCCAACGGTCCCCCTGCGATATTAGAAGGAGTCTCAAGACTACTTGATGTTGAAAATCCTCCAAGGATTGTAACCCCTCCATTTGGTGCGATAAAGTGAACATTACTTCTTCCCACCAATGAGATATTGTTCACATACGTCCCAGGATCAAAAATAAGCGTTCCACCACTTTGAGGAAGAGACTCAATTGCCGTTTGAATATTGCTATTAAACTGGCTTTTTACATTCACCTGGAAACTCGGTGATGAAATACCACCAATTGGGATGGCGTTTGGATTTTGAGGATTAAATGGATGAGTCGCCCACCACTCTTCGACGTTTTGACTAAAATTGACATCAACTGCTGGTACTCCGCCAGTTTCAGCACGAACTATCTCCTGAGGAAACCAACTTGCAATGAATGTTGAAGTTGCAAGGACAAAAGTGATAAATGTCGTAATAACGTTGATCAGATAGTAAGAGAGGATGTATTAATAATTACACTATAAGATATAATAAACTGGAAAGTCAAGTGCAACCTCTGCCAAGTTTTCTTTCTTTGGTTCTTCTCTCTTTCTGTTATAGAAAATCAATGCTATAGTAAAAAAGTTATTCAACGATATGAATACAAAAAAATTGCTTCCAACTTTGGTAATAGTTGGAATTTTTCTTCTCGCTGCCTTTTTCCGTCTCTACGGGAATAACTGGGATCAAAACTACCATCTTCATCCGGATGAACGCTTCCTGACGATGGTCACAACGGCTCTGCAATGGCCCAAAGATATTAAGGGATATCTTGATACAAATACATCCACACTCAATCCACACAATATGGGCTTTGGCTTCTATGTCTATGGCACTTTTCCGATTTTTTTCACCAAATGGATTGCAGGATTTTTCGGGTGGGACACTTACATCAATGTTACACTTCTGGGAAGGTTTCTCTCTGGAATTGTTGATTTGTTAACACTTATTCTTGTCTACAAAATTGGAAAGATTATCATTTTGCTAGCAAAAATTAAGCGAGGTATAGGTTTGTTTATTCCACATATTTCAGCCTTACTTTATGGCGTAACGGTTCTTTCTATCCAACTTGCCCATTTCTACACTGTTGATATTTATCTTACGTTTTTCCTAACCCTTACTTTCTATTTCCTTATTAAAATCCTTGCATCTATCGAAGAAAAGCACCTTACGCCAATGCGCCTTGAGCTTCTCTCGCTTTTAATGGGAATAAGCTTTGGCCTTTCAATCGGATCAAAGATTACCAGTCTTCTCTTTCTTCCAATCATAGGACTTGGAGGAATCTATTTTGCTCTTAAAGTAAAAAAAATTCGCCTCATTTTTTTCTGCGCCTTAACTTTCATACTAAGCACTTATCTCTCGCTTCGATTTGCCCAGCCGTATCTTTTTGCCGATTCACGAATATTTACACTTTCTCTAAACCCGAAAGTCATTGCGAACTGGAAGGAGCTTCAGGCTCTTGGTAATCCAACAGCAGCATTTCCACCGGCAGTCCAATGGATCCATACCAAAGCATATCTCTACCCTCTCAAACATACAATCTTTTTTGGCTTGGGAGTTCCGTTAACGGTAATCCTCATCGTGGGGATTTTTTTCTTGTTCTATTCTTTACGACAAAAAACCCTCCGGAAAACCCTAGTAATTTTCTTTTCCCTTGGATTTTTCCCTCTTTTTCTTTCATTCTTATGGATACTTCTCCTTTTTGGATATCAAGGGGGGCAGTTTGCTATGAATCTTCGCTACTTTCATCCAATCTATCCATTCCTTGCTCTGGTTGCAGGGTTTGGAATACAGTATCTCCTTCAAATACTCCCGAAACGAGTAATACGGATAGCTCTTGTTTTCGGTATCGGTTTTCTTCTTCTCTACCCCGTTGCGTTCATGTCCATCTATAACCGTCCTATCACTCGTTTAAAAGCATCACAATGGATCTATGAGAATATTCCTGCCGGAAGCTCAATTGCCGGTGAACACTGGGATGACTTCCTTCCCCTTACTGTCAATGAGAAATCCTGGCAAATCTATCAAGGAATTGAACTACCAGTCTATGGCACGGACAATAAGGAAAAATGGGCAGTTCTACTTCCGAAACTAGAAGATGCCAATTATATTATTCTTTCAAGTAATCGTGCGTATGGATCACTTGTTTCGACAAGCGACCGGTATCCAGTCATCTCAAAATACTACCAGTCACTTTTTGATGGAAACTTGGGATTTGAAAAAATTGCGGAATTCACTTCCCGGCCGACAATTTTGCTCCCAGGTATTCACATCTGTATAACTCCTCCATTCATGCGCTATGGAATTGTCTCAAAACCTTCACAATCATGTGGCGAAGAAGGATTAGTCTACATTGATGATTATGCCGATGAATCCTTCACCGTCTACGATCATCCCAAAGTAATTGTATTTAAGAAAGTGAAGCAAGTTGATTATGGAAAACTTCTCGGAATAGATTCCCTTCGGTAGAATTATCCTTTACAATGAAACTCACAATCTTAATCCCTGTCTACAATGAAGAACGAACAATCGGAAAGGTGTTAGAAGAGGTAATCAGCGTTCCTCTTTCATGTCAAAAAGAAATAATTATCATCGATGATGGATCAACCGATGGAACCAGACAACAGATAACCCTTCGGCTCGGCTCAGGGCAGACAAAAAACAAAAAACAAAATAAACTTATTCTTATATCCCATAAAAAAAATCTAGGGAAAGGAGCTGCAATTAGAAGTGGAATTGCAAAAGCAACTGGTGATTATATTCTTATCCAAGATGCTGACTTTGAATATAAACCTCAAGAGATTCCGACTCTCCTCAATGTTCTTCTGGAGAGAAAAGGGTTGATCGCTATCTATGGAAGCCGTTTTACTAAGAAAGATACGATTATACCATTGACCTATAAACTGGGTAATCTCTTCCTTACATGGATGACAAATATTCTCTTCAAAACCAACTTAAGTGACATGGAAACAGGGTATAAACTTTTGCCAACTTCTTTTCTCAAAAAAAATACGCCTCTTGCTAACCGCTTTGATATGGAGCCAGAAATTACTGCCCGGCTTATAAGGCAAAAAATCCCAATTGTTGAAGTTCCAATAAGTTATGAGGGAAGGTCGCACCTCTCTGGAAAAAAACTCACAGCAGGAGATGCCATTGATGCTGTAAAAACTCTTTTTAGATGGAAATTCTTCCCTGCATACCGCCAGCGCCTATGAATGTGTTTCTCTTCTTTATCTCAATTGTTGGCAGTACTATTCTGGCATTTTTTATATGGCGAAGTGTTTATCATCCGATATTTCCACTTATTTGGGTTTTCTCAATTAGTGCATACCTTATCTCAAATCTTGTTAAGCAACATATTCATCTACCTCAAGTGAACTTCTATCCCAAACTTATCCTCTTAGTTCTTATCCTCCTCCTTCCACTCGGGATCCGCCTTGCCAATATGAATCCAACACGAATCCATATGGATGATGTCATCACAGCCTACTTTTCCGAAACGCATGACTTTACCAAACTGAATTTCTTTTCAGGAATTCCAGAAAATAAGGGCGAATGGGTTTCTCGGTTTCCAACACCGTTTTTTATCCTGCAACAGTTCTTCTTTTTCCTTGTCCCTCCTTCATTTATGAGCATCAAATACTCAATACTTCCGTACGTTTTGATAAACTCAATGTTTCTCTATCTCTTGGTAAAAATCCTTCGGGACAAAAAAACTGCAGCAATTGCAGTTTGCCTCTATGCTTTCTCTGCACCAAGCTTATATCTTGAAACACTTGGACTTCACTTCGTCTCAAGTACCGCTCTCTTTCTTGTCTTTTTCTATGTCGCTCTTTTATATCTGAAAAGTCCAACGCTTCCCAAAGCTGGTATTTTGGGTGTTATCACAGGATTCAATTACCTTTTCTACATCACGTCTTTTATTGCGTTTCCCTTCTTAATTATTACCTTTCTCTTCCAGCTTGTGAAAATACATTCTCTGAAAATCTTACGGGATTTTCTCATAGCACTCGTTGGATTTACCATCACATTCGGACCGTTTGCTCTTTACGGACTTCGGTTTGACAATTACTTTCTCTCTCGAATAAACCAAGTATCGCTTCTCACTGGATCGTGGTCAGACGCTTCCCAAAAAATAGAGGAAGGGAAAAGTCCTTTTCCGTTTGTTGAAAAAAATATCCGTCTTTCACTCCAATCACTGTACACAGATGATATTGGAGGTCACGGCGGTTACAATTTCGGCAATCTCGCTTTCTTTGACAGATATTCCCTTATACTTACAGCTCTTGGAACAGTTATTGCACTTGTACTCTTTCTAAGAAATATTGGCATATTCCTTATCCTCTGTGTCATACTCGTCTCATTCGTTACGGGTATGGTTTTTTCTATTCCCCCTCCTGCATTCCATCGTGCATCTTTGGCATTTCCATTTCTTACCATCATTATGAGTCTTCCTTTCTCAGTATTTTTGCGCATAAAACGTTTACCAATCTTTGTTCGTGTTTCTGTTACAGTGATTTTTATTCTCGTAATCCTTGCACAAAACGAGTTGTATTTTATAGAGCAATCACAGAAGGAAAACAATAACGCAGACCTACGTCTTGTCAATTTGATTGATACCAAATATCCAAATCGACACGTGTACATTGCCTCATTTCCGGGATTTGTTTTTCAGAAAGTGTACTATTTTTCTCCGGAGAAGAACGTATTGTCAATTCAAACGGATTACCACGACAACTTTATCCGCTCGTTTCGGCCGGATGAGAAATATCTTTATATCATGACACTCCCCCACATTTTTGAGGAGAAATTTAAAAGCCTTGATCCCAATGGAAAAATTATCCGTTATTCCAGAAACTACAGCCTGTTTGTAAATTAATTTAACCCCCAATCTTCCGATACATTCCTACCTTTTCGAACAAAATCCGTGTAGGTATCAAATAATGAGGATCTTCCCATTTTTGAACAAAATTTGTGCAGGTGGATTAGAGTATGTTGCTGTATTTCGAAAAGGAAAGCGGAAACTGTAATTTCCGAAGGATTTCCCGAGAAATACAGCATACAGACTCTTTCCACGAACCCTATTTTGCGAAAAATTGGGAAGATCCATTGAGAAAATCAAAAAGTCTTTGGAATTTCAATGTAACTATAAATTTCCTGGCCATTCTCCGAATCCGTCTGGACAGTTCCCTTGCCGCAATCATCAAAAAGTGCTGCTTTTTCTTTCTCTTTGGGAGAAAGTATTACTTCGGCGGGTCTTGCATCAATATCTTCACATGATGAAACCAGCCTTTGATTAACTACATTCCGCTTCCTATTGGAAAGTGAAAAATAGATAGGCTTTCCATCCGGCTGTCCCCAATCACCCCAACAACATGCTCCCAGGTAGATAGAAACATTCTGTGGCAACGCATCAATATGGCGAGCAAGAATTTTGGAGTACGCTGTATTTTGATTCGGTAATCCATATGCATAGGTAACAAAATAGAGAAACGTGTTGACATATACGACATGGGCAAAAATGATAAGAATAAGAGGGATTGAAAAAAATAATGGAATATGGAATCGCCGTAAAACTTTATAGTAAAACATAAGTCCCATTGCAACCAGAAAATAGGTGAATGGTATAACGCCGCTTGAGCGGCCGGCATTTGGCACATCCCCAGGGACATTCAGAACCAAAATCTGTGGCAGCTGCAACAAAAGTAGCGGGATAAAAACAAGATACCGATACTTCTTCATGCGAACAACACACCAAACAAGACCAATAAGGAAAAAGACTCCGGAGATGGAATCCAGATGTGGAACATTTGAGACATTCACTCGAAAAGAGCTGTGGCCTTGGATGTGGAACATGCCAGCGCTTCGCTTAATATTGTCGATCAGTCGTTCATTCCAGTCGGGAAGAAGCGTTCCATCCGCAGTTACCAATTTACTGGCAAAGTAACTCCCCGGTGCAAACCACACATCTTTCTCAACCCAGATCATCTGAATAAATGAAAACGCGATAAGGAAAAATGCAGCGCATGCCAGAAGAATACCTTTGACATACCTAGTGCTTTTACTTTTTTGCACCAGAAGAAAGCAAATCCCAACGACAAAAATAGTTATCGGCATGACCATGGCAAAAACCGGATAGTTGTAAAGACCAATACCCAAAGTCAAACCACTCCCTATCCAGTACCGTAAACGATTGGTCTGAAAGGCTTTCAGAAGGAGGTAAAACACGACAATAACAGTAAAAGGAACAAGGATAATCATCATCCCAAGTCTGGAAAGTGTGACAGGCCAGCGCGACACGGCAATAAAAAGAGAGGTCAAAAGCGCCACTTTTGTTCCAGCTAATTCCTTGGCAAATACATACGTTACAAAGATAAGAGCAAGACCAATAAGAACACTGGAAAGTTTTAGAGAAAAAAACGATAGCCCAAGAAGTAATGAGGGTACCGCTGCAAAATAGAAAAATAAGGGGCCATTACCCAACACAAAATACCACGGCCATTTCCCATCAAAAATAAATTGGGTAAACTCAAATCCTTCCGCAACATCTCCCCACATTTCTCCGGGTAACGAGTCAAGTTGGTACAGCCGAAATATCGCCCCCAGAATCAAAATGAGAAAAAGTAAAACCTGTTTTTTCATAGAGCGGTATGTATGGAAGGAGTATATCAACTCTGCTACACTTTCTCCATGCGAAAGAGACAGATTGTATCTACCAATATAGCTTCGCTTTTTCTATTCTTTCTTTTTACGGCTCTCTACTTTTCAAGTACTGTTGGAGGTATGAATAGTGCTGATGGATCCCAGTATGCTCTAACTCAAGCAATTGCAGAGAAGGGAACGTTTGCAATTGATGATTTTCGGAAGTGGACGTATCGGGTTGACTATGCATTAGCTAATTCTCATTACTATCTTGACCGTGAGCCAGGTTTATCTATCCTCTCTATCCCCTTTTACATTGCTGGAAAACATATCTTGCCTTTGGGAAACTATCCCTATGGAGGAAGACATCCTGCGGTTGATGAAGACAGTATTCTCCAGGCGCTTACCTATCTTTCAACCGCGTCAATTGGAGCACTTGGAGTTGCTATTTCTTTCCTCATCTGCTTAAAAATTGGCATATCGAAAAAAAGCTCATTTTTCACAGCCATCATTATAGGTGCAGGAACGCTAATGTGGAAATACAGTGCCAGCTTTTTTCGAGAGCCTACTTTTATTACCTTTTTTCTTTTAAGCTGGTACTTTGCCATTTCTTCCGTAAGACTTAGATACGTGCTTGCCTCGGGAATTATGGTAGGGTTTGCCCTGTATGTTGATTACTCTAAATTTTTTATTATTCCAATTTTTATTCTGTATTATTTAATAAAGTTTAAAAAAAGAAGTTCTCTTCCCATCTCTCTTTTTGTTTTGGGACTTCTGCCACTGCTTTTAAGTATCTTTTTCTATAATTTCAAAGTATTTAGAAATCCTTTTACCAATCCTCATCTCCATAAAGCATACTTTACCTGGATGAACAATCCCGAAAACCTTTTTCAAACTCCTCTTCTTCCAAGTGTGGCAACCAACCTTTTTAGTTTTGGACCAATCGACCCACATCTTCTCACATTCTACTGGGATCACCCTACCATAAGTAGACAAATGGGCGCACTGTTTGCAACAGTCTGGCCCTACAAAGGAATCTTTATTCAAACCCCGGCACTATTTTTTGCAATAGTCGGGTGGATTTTCTTCCTTAAGAAAAAAAAACGAGAAGCTATTTTCATGTTTCTCTCTATCCTTATTATGTTTGTTGCCTCATCAAAGTTAACAATCTTTTGGGCAACGAATATGTACGATACACGCTACTTTCTTCCGGTTGCTGTGGTCTCTCTTTTGGGATTTGGCTTTTTCCTTGATACCCTCTCAAGAATGAAACATACTTTATTTATCTCTATCATCCGAATAACCACTCTCGTTGGTATATTCTTTTCCATTGAAAACGGCTGGTATTCAAATCTCACTCACTTTGCCCCTCATGTTTCCGGAGAGCATAGATTTTATCTTTCTTGGCTTCATTTGCCTTTTTTCACACCAGAAAATCTCACTTTCAATATAAAACTATTCTTTGACGCTACGTTCCCAAATATCTATAACCTGCACCTTCTTCTCCTGTTTTACTTTCCCCTCTTCTTTCTTATCTTCGTAGTAATCTTTCGAAGGAATACTCTTAGTAGGCAAAAATATGACCGATATGCGGGACGTCCTTCTGGGAAGTAATAATCACGTGATGAAAGTATCTCCCAAGGGTTGCTGAAAGTTTTTCCTTTGTATGTTCTCCCCTCTCATGATATTCCATGACAATCTTCCCTACTCTTTTTATCATACGGGATGAGCCTTTTTTTATTATGTTAAATTCACACCCTTCGCAATCCATTTTCAGAACATCAATACGGGAAATTTTTGCTTTTTTAAATATTTCAGGAATAGATGAAACTGCCTGTTTGAACGGGTAAACACTCCCAACCAGGTTTTGCCGAATGTTTTTTTGCAAAAGCGAAAAGTACATTGGATCAGGCTCAAATGCGTAAACTTTCACCCACGGGAACCTTCTTGCCATAAGGATTGCATAGTCGCCAAAGCCCGCACCTATATCAACGACAACGGTGTCTCTTCTTGTTAGGACAACCTCTGGAAGGGTGTACTCTCCATCGAGAATGACTTCTTTTAAAACGAGAAGATCAAGGATCGTCCTATACCAAAAAGAGAGATGATATTTCTTGAAAGAAATAAGACGGGTTTTTCTGAAAGGATTGATAAGATTAACTATCAGATTTAGACGTGATTTGAAGGTAAGAGAGGAAAATAGGAGAAAGAGGGATCCAATATAGTATGGTACTCGGTGCAGTCGGACTTTGGCATAAGAGAGAGATTCCTTCATATATTCACCCTCCCAGAACCTTTCGAAACTCACCAATCGTTTTTCCAATTGAAAATTCCCTCCGTACAAATGGGACAAAACGCCTATATGAGCTTCTTTTTGTAAGTAGCATTGTAATTGCCTGTGCCAACTTCTCCGAGTTGTACGGAGGAACGATAATACCCATAGAAGATTTCTGAATAGGCACGCGTACACCTGGTAAATCTGTTGCAACTACTGGAACACCCAACGACATCGCCTCAATTTGTACCATCCCGAATGCTTCAGTTGAATTCACTGACGGAACAGCAAGAACATCCAGAAGTGAGTAGAATGCCCCCATCTCGTGATCATCCAACTGTCCTAGGTAGAGAATATATTCTTTGTACTTTTCCATGAGTTTCATGATCATACGTCTATATGCATCCTCGCCAACGATAGATTCCGGACCAGCAAGGAATATACGAAATGGTTTACCTTTCAGATGTTTCCTAATACGTGGAATTGCCTCAAGTACATACTCCAAACCTTTCTCTGCTGCAATTCTGGTCACAATACCAATGGAATAGAAGGTTTCGCCCTTTATCTTCTTTCCGATAATATTTTGTATTCGTTTATCTATCTTTGGAAAATATATAGGTGGATAAATATATATAGTTTTTCCCAAAAACTGTGGAAGGATCCGTGAGTTTTTAGCAAAATCGAATGAGTTGTTTACAATCGTATCTGAACGTTTCAATATCACCCTATGTACTCCATCAAGAATTGCTTCGATCATTTGATTCAATCGTGTCCGTGGTAAAACGACATCACAATGATAGATCGAAACAAGCTTTTTCCTAAAAAGTGATGCAAAGAGAGCGGGAAATAGCCCTTCCGGTTGGGGAAGATTGATAACAACAACATCACATGTTCGTACTTCCTGCAAGCTTTTCCAAATATAATTAAAAGAAAGAAACCCTTTACTTATCTTTGCAAAATACGAGGCTCGAATAACTGGAATTTGATTAATAATTTCTGTAGACTTTAGCGATGCAGTATGGCGCATCGTAAGAACTCTCACCGAGAATCTCCTTTTATCTAAATGTTCTGAAAGACGCTTCACATACATTGTCAGACCCGATACATATGGAGAGTAATACGTCAGGGTAATAAGAACACGGATCATGGAGATAGTTTCGGAAGTGCTTTCAGCGCTTTCAGAAGATAGGGAAATTTATACGGGTAGGGATGAAACCTGTCGGTAATATTGTAAATCCAGTAGATTTTTGTAGGAGTCCGACCGTTTAGATATTCTACAATATCAAGGTTATCTTCAACAAAAACAGCAGGCTTTATCTTTTTGATTGCTTTTTCCTTAAAAATATGCGGCTGTTCATCTTTTTTATTAATAACAATATCATGAAAAAGTTTCGACATCTCGTGCCTATCAAGCCACTGATAAAGATGATCACGCAAAAATCCATACCTTCCCGTGATAAGATACACTTCTATTTCCTTCGATGTAATAAGCGCTCTTAAATGATCAACCCCGTTTGCCGGAAACATACTTGATTGGTGAAGAATTTTCCAAAAAATCCTCTGCCTGGCATTCTGGGGATAGAAGAAGGTAAGTTTTTTTATCCCTAAGATATTGCGTTTAAAGTACGCCCAAGGAGCTCGTACCACCCGAAAAGGGTTATAGGCAACAACACCATCAAAATCAAGGCCTATCCGGATCGGCTTTGTCCGCATGGCGCTCATTATAGCACGATGGATGAAAAAATCCTGCCTTCTCAAGGAAGGAAAAAGCCACTATAATACCCATTATGTCCGATATTTTCTCTGTCTTTACCTGGTGGTTCGTCATTTCCATTCTCGGCTGGATTTCTCTTCCTGTAACACTCTCGCTCTTTGGAAATTTTCGTGACAAAGGATTTATCTTCAGTAAAATTATAGGAATTCTCCTCCCTGCATATACCGTTTGGCTTTTGGGAAGCCTTCAACTTCTTCCATTTGCCCGCATCCCACTTATTCTTACCATCTTAGCTTGGTTTCTTGTCAGTCTCTGGTTTTTCAAAAAGCCTGAATTTTTAGTCTCCCTTCGAAGACTTCCAAAAAAACTGATTATCGCAGAAGAGCTATTTTTCCTCCTCACTCTCGGATTCTGGTCATATGTTCGCGCGCATGAACCCTCCATACACGGTCTTGAAAAGTTCATGGATTTTGGATTTGTCAGCTCAATCCTTCGGGGCACCTCTTTTCCACCAGCCGATATGTGGCTGACGAAATCACCTGATTACCCAGGAGGGTACTTCATCAACTATTACTACTTTGGCCATTACATTATGGCCTTTTTAACAAAGCTTTCAGGAATTCCGGCAAGTATCACCTACAACCTCATGATGGCAACAGTCTTTGCCTTCACATTCACCCTCTCATTTTCCCTTGGATTTAATCTTGCCTTTATTGCGGCAACAGTTCAAAAAGGAATAAAAAAGGTGAAAGGGAAAATTGATGACCTTCCACCAATTCGTTTCCGTTACATCGTTATTGGACTTCTGACGGCATTTCTTGTTTCCTTTGGCGGAAACCTCCATACTCTTTATGTTCTGACATCTGGCTACCCCAATGAGAACCCGGAACCATTCTGGAAGCTTTCTTTCGGGTATGAACCGGATAAGTACTGGTATCCCAATGCAACCAGGTTTATTCCTTTCACAATCCATGAATTCCCTATCTATTCTTTCGTCGTTGCAGACCTCCACGGCCATGTCTCGGATATCCCAATGGTCCTTTTGATACTTGCTCTTCTTGCACTTCTTGCTACAAAAAAACGTGAGACTGATGAAAATGAAAAATTAAAAAGTCCAGCACCCAAACAGTTTTCCCTTTCTCAATTTGCCAAAGATTTCGAAGATCATACCGGTGTCGCCCTCCCTACTCTCCTTTTCTTGGGAATACTCCTTGCCATTATGTATATGACCAATGCCTGGGATGGATTCATTTATTTAGTTATTGCAGGACTTACGATATTTCTAAAAAATATGCAAAGTTTTGGGAAAAATCCGTCATGGACTTTTTTCCAACTCCTCTATAAAACCTTTTCTTCCTGTCTTTTCCTCTTTTTCTTCTTCCTTTTGGCAAGTTTACCATTTTCTCTCAACTTCAAACCGTTTGCTTCAGGAATCGGCGTTTTATGCGCTCCGAAATCGCTTGAGGGAAAGACACTTGGCCCGCTTCTTTTTGAGGAAGGCAAGTGTCAGAAATCACCTCTCTGGATGATGGCAGTTCTGTGGGGATTTTTCTACTACAACGTTTTGGCATTTTTCCTTTTTACGCTAAAAAAATTCTTCAAACAGCTCGTACCATCGAAAGGAAATGCACCTCCTTTCTGGAAAAAATTTCTCCTCAAAATTCTCTACATTGACCTTTTCCCCTCTGATGGGTTTATTCTGATCCTTCTTTTCGTTTCAAGTCTTCTTCTTATCTTTCCTGAGTATTTTTACCTGAAAGATATCTATCCTGCCCACTATCGGGCGAACACGATGTTTAAACTTGGTTACCAGGCGTTTATGATGCTGGGAATATCTTCAGCATATATCGTTTTCCGGCTCAAACTTCATGCCAAAGAAACAGGAAAGTATGCGTTCTATTTCCTTTACACCAGCGGATTTATCTTTCTTTTTACTCTCGTTGCTATTTATCCCTTGTTTGCAATTAACTCGTACTATGGTGGACTAAGAACCTATCGTGGTCTTGATGGATTCCAGTGGTTTTCTGATCAATACCCTGATGATGCGCTAGCAGTTGAGTGGATAAATAAAAATATCCAGTGCAGCGATGTCACAGGGAGAGAATGTACCAATCAGCCAGTCATTGCCGAGGCAAACGGTGACTCCTATACCGATTATGGACGCGTATCGGCCTACACCGGGCTTCCGACTATCATTGGCTGGCCAGTGCACGAATGGCTCTGGAGAGGCTCATACGATGAAGCAGGAAGGAGAATTCCAGAAGTTGCCCAGCTGTATGAATTGGAAGATAGGGAGATAACGAGAAATATTATCAAGAAGTACAAGGTTGAATATATTTTTGTAGGAACTCTTGAACGACAAAAATACAAGAATCTGAATGAGGAGAAACTGGAAGAGATTGGTGATGTTGTCTTTGAATCTGGAACGACAAAAATCTATAAAGTCAATACTCTTTTGTAAAAAATCCACGTACAAAAAGGTTACAAGCGCACGTCTATCCCCTTTAACGGGGGGATAAGATGCCTGCCCTACACCTTATCCACCCCTTAAAAAAGATACAATTAGTGCGCTTGTACAAAAAAAACTCTGGTCCCACCTACCATACGGCGATTACCAGAGTAAATATACTGACAATACGAATGAGAAACTTGATGGGCACTGTTTCATAGGACAGTCCGTCAGCTGACGGATTGATTTAACGGGCCATTCTATCATGAGGAAACTGGTATGTCAAGAAAAAGGCTTGTGGAATAGGATAAATTGCGAAAATGGAGAAAAAACTCTGCTGGTAGAGTGATACTCAAAAGAAACACACTAGAAATATATGTATGATTTTGTATTACCAGGACGAGAAAAAGAGGTACTATTAGGCATCCAATATATTCTTGACAGTAAAAACGGGAGTATGATACACATCATAATCGGTTGTTGAAACATGTAGACGTTGTCGATGTTTCCAACCAATATAAAAGAGCATTACTAATCGTAGCCCTTAGCCCGCTAGCGTTAGTGATGCTCTTTTTTTGATAACGCTTCTATAGAGTCACAACAGGAATACTTAATCCTTTTTTCTTGAGCTCTACAAACTGTTCTTTTGCTTGCTTCTGAAACCTCTCCCACTCAAAATCTCGTGGCCGAGTTTCTTTCTTTCTCAACGAATTTAGCTTTTCTAAGATTCTACTAATCATAGCCCTTAGCCCGATATAAAATCATGCTAGCACCATTCGGATAGTCTTGTCAAGTACCTATAGTAATAGATAAGAGAGAAACATATATACCTATAGTAATATTAATAAGTTATAGAGCCTTGAGACAATATACAAAAATTATACACACTTGTGTGGATAAGGATGTTGATGGAAAATTCCGTTAAAAAAGGGATAGATTATACGAAGACCTAAGGGATGAAGGAAGAAAAAGAAGATACTATCCTGTAACGGGAAAATAGTACTGTGGTTGGTACATGTTCTCTTTTGTAGAATCTAGATCGAGACTTTCATCAACTGATGAAAGTGTGGGTGACGCAAGGCGGGGAGCCCCACAGCCGGGGTCCCCTAGTGGGTGGGTGTGGGGCTGCCGCGCGGCAGGACCCAATGAGTGAAAGGTTTGATATCAATTCTAGATATATCTGCCGATGACCACCTTTTCCTAGAGGATTAGCCATCCATGTTACGGTTACCGAGAACATCGATCTGCATTATATCCGAAGGATCCGAGGAAAATACACATAGGATCAAAACAGCAAGGTGAATCCTCAATTACACACCAGTTTGGTATACAGGCGGGTTTCTTGGTTGGCGTCAGATCTCCGTCAGATGTCGATGATCCCTGATCTTTGAGATACTGGGCGAGCCACTCAGCAATTGGCTCAAGTTCACCTGAATCTCCTCTACTTAGTCCGATTGCATAAAGAGTGATTCCCAGTATATAAGAATCTTTTTGCAACTCACTGTCATACCATTTCAGCCAGTAGATGAAATCCTCCTTATTCCCCCGGGAAAGTTTCCTCCCTCCCGCCTCAGTATCATCTTTTGCTGTACAGTAATCATGCAACCTATCACCTTCTGGAGGATCAGATCCATTCCAACCATCTGTTTTACGTCCCTCACAATCGACTCCTCCTTCAGAAAGAAGCATCTTCAGACTCGAAAGATCGGGATATTTTGTTTGGATATAATCGTAAAACTGCCGGTAATGGAGAGAAAAATCCTTCTCGATTGCTGGATTCGTCGTGTATTTAACGGTATACCCGTGGTAACTCCAAATTCCAGAATCACTCTTGGCTTTTTCAAGCATGGTCACAATTCCATCAATATGGTTTGCATCAAGACCGGCAACATAAAACTCACCGACGTTGGGTTTGAAGCCATTCTCCGCGATGAGGTCTGAAAGTTTTACCCAAAAACGGGAAAACCACTCCTGATGAGATGGTGTCTCAAGTGTATTCCAGGAAAAATTCTCAATGTAGTTGGTACCATTGAGATAGTCAATCTTACTCCGCACATCAACTGGCAATGAACTGACACCTGGGAGAAGGAACCGTGACCAGAAGTCTTCTGCTGCTTCCTCAGGGACGAAACCTTCATCATACTGCACCGCTTGGGGAACCCAGAATCGAACAACGACAATTCCATCGGGGTAGGCAGTTTTGTACTGCCTTATAATATCTTGAAGACCAGGGTTACCATTCGGATTCAATACTTTTATCACCCGAGGCCCGGCTTCTACTATTTTCCTTGCCCCCTCTGTTGCATCGGTAATGAAAACTCCGAGCTTACTTTTGGAAACACGAGAGGAAGAAGTTTGGGAAATAGATGCGCCTCGTGACTGCCACGTCTGAATTTTTTGAATGGCACTCAGAAGAATTACAACTCCAAGGAGAAGAAGAAAAAGAATGAGGATATTTCTGTGGAGCATAACCTCTTTTTTATTACCCTTTTTCTTCATACAATGATTTTACCGAAAAGGCATCCGTGATACTTGAGAGATCGAAGAAAACTCTTTCGGAGTCACGAAATTATTGAAACCGAGCTTTTTTGCTTCTTTGATCCGTCTTTCAATTCCTATGACAGTTCGCGTCTCTCCAAGGAGTCCTACCTCCCCGATGGCAACAGTCTTAGAAGGCAAAGCTTTATTTTTAAAAGAAGAAATAATGGCAAGACAAATTCCCAAATCTCCCGCTGGCTCAAATATCTTTATGCCGGAGGCAACGTTGACAAAGACATCAAAACTCCCAAGGGGAAGGTGAAGGTGTTTTTGCAGGATTGCAAGAAGCATTTGCAGTCTATTGACATTTATTCCATTCCCTATTCGCCGAGGAATGGGTATCTGTGTTGCAACCGTTAACGCCTGGACTTCAACTAAAATCGGTCGTGTTCCTTCAAGAGTGGCTATTACGACAGAACCGGCGGCGTTCTTACTTTCTCCTAAGAAGAGTTTCGACGGATTGGCAACCTCCATCATCCCGGTATCTTCCAAGGAAAAAACACCAACCTCATCAACTGGACCAAATCGATTTTTTGTCGTGTGAAGAAGACGCAAAGATTGATATCTTTCGCCCTCAAGATACAAAACTGTATCCACAATGTGTTCAAGTACTTTTGGACCAGCGATCGTTCCTTCTTTGGTCACATGGCCAATAAGAATTACCGGGAGATGTTCCCTTTTGGCAAATTCTAATAATTTAAGCGTACATTCGCGCACTTGACCAACGGCTCCTGGAGTACCGGTTAACTCTTCTGACCAAAGCGTTTGAATCGAATCGATAATAAGAAGTGATAATTTTCCTCTATTCTCTTTTGCTTGGGCAAGAATTGTTTCCATGTTTGTCTCCGGTAAAATATAAATTTTGCCTGTTGGAAGCTTCATCCTTTTGGCACGAAGCTTCACTTGTTCGGCAGATTCTTCTCCAGAAACATAGAGTCCACCAATTGTGGAGATAAGTTGAAGAGTGAGGGTAGATTTACCAATACCAGGATCACCAGCAAGGAGAATAAGTGATCCCGGAACAATTCCTCCACCAAGAACTTGATCAAACTCTTTCATCCTCGATGAAATTCTTTCAACTTTTGCTGTTGCGACTTTCGATAGCTCTATAGCTTTGTTGCCCTCCTTTTTTACCCGTTTATTTTTTCCCCAAAGGGATGCTGATTCTTTCCTCTCGACAGTCTCCACCAAACTATTCCACGCTCCACAATTGGGACATTTTCCTAAAAAAGATGGACTCTTATACCCACACTGTTGACAGATAAAATCAGAACGTGAACGCATAACCTTCGCCTGTCATTGTATCATTGTTTTAGTACGGAATTGTACTATTTTAGCGGTACCCTACTGGTTTTTCGTGAGGAACAAGTGTGAGGGAAATTTTTCGTTTCGTGGGATCAACATTTTCAACAATGCACTCAATTTTCTCTCCAACTTTTGGTTCACTTCCGGAGGGAATTTTGCTTATGTGGATCAACCCCTCCACTCCCATTTCTAATTGCACAAATACACCGTATGGAGCAAGACGAACAACAGTACCTGTGATTGTTGTGTCAGGACTATACCGATCGGTAATGTTCTTCCATGGATCTGGTGTTAATCGTTTGATGGAGAGATTCAGTTTCCCTTCCTCAAGATTCACATCAAGAACGACCACATCCACTTTCTCACCGACTTTGAAAAACTGAGAAGGAGATTCAACCTTTTCCCACGCAATTTCTGAAATATGGACAAGTCCTTCCAACCCATCCACATCAACAAACAGTCCAAATGGTGCAATGCCAGAAACCACTCCTTTGAGCGTTTGATCCGGTTTAATCTTTTCTAGTTTTGATTTGAGGACCATTGGTGAAATTCCCAACGTAGATGCTTTTTGCGATAGTACGAGCCTATTAATCGTTGGATCAATCTCTAAAACTTTCACTTGAATTCTTCTTCCAATGAGATTTGCCGGATTTGCGCTAAAAGATGAATCAAGCTGTGTTGCTGGAATAAATCCACGTAAGCTTTGCCACTCAACTAAGAGTCCTCCTTTTGCGGACTCAAGACCTAACACTTCGATATCTTCACCTTTGTCTTTTTTCTCTGTAAGAAGTCCCCATCTTCGTTCGTTTGATGTTTTCCGAAGAGATAATGTCACATACCCCATGTCATTTTCCGGATTGATAACTTGGGCAACAACTTTATCACCGACTTTTAGTGTTGCGGCATAATCTTTTACCTGTTCAAGTTCCCAATTGGCAATAATACCAAAACTTTTTTTGCCGATATCAATGAGAACCTCTCGGGCACTTGCAGAAACAACAACTCCTTCGGACGTCTCGCCGCGTTTCAACCCAAGCCCGACATCACCTACTTGCGCAATAAGCTCGTCCATAGTTCGCGGCTCGCTTTGAGTTTTTCGGGGAGTACTTGTCTTTTTCTTTGGGGATTCAACCGACGTTTTATATTTTTGACTTTTGATTTTTGATTTTTGAGTTTGTTTTGTCACGAGTCATTGTCCGTCCTTTCTTCTGTTTTCATGTGCATTTAGTATAGCGCACCCTTGTAGTATTGGGCAAGGTTTTTTCTATACTTGAGTCCTCCGGCCTCGACTTATTTTCGCAATCCCTTGCGGGATCACTATCGTCGGCGCTTGGGTATTTGACGACTCTGTTCGGAATGGAAAGAGGTAGTTCCACCCAGCTTCAGAGACCGAAAGGCTCAAGTACAAAAAGTGCCTAGAGTATAAATGCTCTCTAAAAAGTGAACAGGATTATTCCATCTTATGCGACTTAAAATTTACTCTCGACCAATTAGTACGGATAAGCTAAGCACGTTGCCGTGTGTACACTTTCCGCCTATCAACCTTGTATTCTACAAGGGGTCTAAAGGGATACCTTATCTTGGGGTGGGCTTGGCGCTTCAGATGCTTTCAGCGCTTATCCCGTAGGAATGTAGCTACCCAGCTTTGCTCCCAATGGGAAACAACTGGCTCACCAGGGATTCCTCCCTCGCAGTCCTCTCGTACTAGCAAGAGCTCCCCTCAAGTATCCAACGCTTGCACCGGATAGAGACCGACAATTTGTTACTCACAATTTCTTTGTGGCCGTAAACATTTCTGCTACGGTCTGCATGTCGCCATGCAGTTCGGACTATATCTTTGACGCACCATACGGTACATCATCTGGCATATAGTCTCTGAGGATTTCCCGATTTAATCGGGATCTTTCCTGCTAATTGTCCGCACTTGTTGCATTTTTACCTTTCTTATTAAATTAAGGTAGCACAAGATACTCGGAGTTTCCAGCATTTAGCCAAATTTATCCCTATAATACTTATATTATAGGATTCCTTCAATTCTCTTATTGTTCAAAACGGTGAAGGAAAGACAGCTCATTATAGTAGTGTCGAACTACTAAGGTCTACTGTCTTACGACGTTCTGAACCCAGCTCGCGTACCCTTTTAACCGGCGAACAGCCGGACCATTGGGACCTTCTTCAGCCCCAGGATAGGATGCAACCTTATCTCACGTTTCCGTAAGGGTTAGACTATACCATCACCCCGATCCGCCAGCTGGCGGACTGCGGGGGCTTGGCGTATTATCCTAACTAATAAATAGTTAAAATCTCCCAATAAAATTGGGAAGTCGTTAGAGGGTCAAAGGAGTTTATAACTAAAGATTGGAAGAACAAATGGCTTAACCAAATTATTAAATACATCCGCATACGCGGAAGGAACAAAGATTCGTGATAATTCATGTTGATGATGAATCTTGGTATCCAGGTTGAAGCGCTTATGCAATAATTTTTGCAAGATATTTTGTTCTTCACTCGTAAAGGATGATGTGCAAAGATAGAAACCTTTAGAATCCTGTCTTTTAAATCCATCATCCATATACCAAATAGCTAGAGACAAAGGTGTAATTATACGATCAAGGTTAGAAGGAATAATTTTCCTTCCCTGAAAGTAAAATAGTTCTCTGAATGGATCAAAATTTGATAAACTTTTTGTGGAAAAATGCCATCTTGTATAAGTCTTCCCATTTCTTTTATCGACCTCAATAATTCGACGAGGTTTTAAAGAAAATGGTAGAAACTCATTGACTAACCAGAATATATACTCTTTGTGTCTATCATAATGATCTACACGTAAGCGAGTATATCTTCCGTTCTTCTCCAAGTGCGCATCTCCCAGCAATGTTCCAACGAGAATTTCTCTTTGTCTACTAGTTAAAACTCCTCGACTTCCTACGGTATTACCCATATATAAATTATATCAAGTTATATAGAGGGCTCCACCGTTATGAGCCAAATTTGCTTTTGCCTATTACTAGGCAAAGGGCCCACTCTGCACTTTGCAGAGAGCCGACATCGAGGTGCCAAACCGCGTCGTCGATATGGACTCTCGGACGCGATCAGCCTGTTCACGTATAATATTTCCCCGATTTACATCGGGGCGTTGACTATATCTTCATCCCTCACATACTTGTATGTGAGGGAGACGGCATCTTGTCCCGATACTTTATCGGGACCTCGCAACTTAATGCTCAGTCGATACGGGGTTAGGAAATTTTATACCTCATGGAAGGTATAATATATGGTTCAATGAGAGAAAATAATTTCTTTGTCTCTTCAACCGGAAATACCAAGACTCTATTTCCTCTTTTCTTCACTTTTACTCTTGGATTTATTCCAAAATTTTTCTGTAGTGTATGCATCAATACATTTAACTCATCTGAAGAAATTCTGGGCAAATAAATATAAGCCATTTTGTCTCGTTTATAGTAATAACCATCATCTTGATACCATACAGCCAGTGAAATTGGATCAACCAAAAGTTCATCGAGATCCTTGGGAATGATTTTTTTATGATCGATATAAAATAATCGCTGCAATTTGCCTATCTCAGGAGATGCAGATGATTGCCATCTCAGATAGATATACGTTTTTTTAAAGATCGGATTAAATCGTACGTATCTTTTTGGTTTTCCCTGAAAATATTCAGGAAAGCAAGCTCCTTTCCAGAGAAGATAATCTCTAGATTTTTCGCTATGCTCAAGTCGGATACGCGCGTTGTTTTTTCCAGTCTTCTGTAAATAAGCATCTCCTAAAATCATTCCAGTCAGAATCGATTGTTTATGTTTATTCATTTTCCTAACTTCCCACGGTATTGTCCAAACTGTGCCTCGTGTAAGTAAAGACCGTAACTTACCACAGTTTTGGATTCCACCGTTATTAGCCGTTCCAAGTCCCGATATTAGTATATACTATCGGGACGGGACACAGAATGTATCCCCGGGGTAGCTTTTATCCGTTAAGCTCGGTCCGCAACCACTGCGGATCCGAGGATCACTAACACCTGCTTTCGCATCTGCTCGACTTGTAGGTCTCGCAGTGAAGCTGGCTTATGCGTTTGCACGTACAACACCGTTTCCATTGGTGTTAAGCCAACCTTATGTACGCCTCCGTTACGATTTTGGAGGCCACCTCCCCAGCGAAACTGCCCACCAGACACTGTCTCCCTGCCGGATATTTGTGCGGCCAAGAGATAAGGGTCAACGTTTGAAAAGAGAGGTATTCCACTTGTGTCCCTTGCGGGACTCCCTCCTATACTCGACAGTTTCAAACGCCTTCTCAATGCCAAGTTGCAGTAAAGCTCCACGGGGTCTTTTTGTCCTGGTGCAAGTAGGCCGCATCTTCACAGCCATTTCAATTTCGCCGGGCAACGGCTCAAGACAGTCACTTACTCATTCTGCCTTTCGTGCGGGTCGGAACTTACCCGACAAGGAATTTCGCTCTAAATCTTCGATATGTTCGAAGTTTGGACTATATCTTATTTCGCCTCTTGAGGCGAATCCTGACGTATAGTCTCTGAGGATTTCCCGATTTAATCGGGATCTTTCCTGCTGATTGACTCCACCAAACAGATTTTTACCTCATTGCGGTACCGTTGGATACACGAGTGTTTCCAGCATATAGTCAAGTTTTCGTTTTAGCGCGTATCGGCATACGCACATAACGGAGGGTTTACACCTCACTATGGCAGCGAACCTTCTTTCAGGTTTCACCATAGAACAGTTCGAATTGTTATCCGCCAACTGGCGGACTCTGATTGCTTACAGAGTCTCATGGTCGCCCATGAGTCCGGACCATATCATTCCTAAATCATTTAGGATGTGACTTATGGTCTCTGAGGATTCCCCCGCCTAAATATGAAATTTTTGGCGCGGTTACCTGCTGATTATCCCCACTGAACATTTTTTACGCGAAAAATTTGATTTTTACTATGTATTTTTGATATTTGATATTTAATTTTTGATATTTTCTCGTATGTTCAGATACACGGGATGTCCCAGCATATAGTCACATTTTACAACTACAACTCCGGATTTCCGGTTTCATAGTTACTGCTGCCGTTCACACGGGCTTGAATCTCAAGCTTTCCCGATTAAATCGGGGTCACCCATGATTCTTAACCTACGTGCACTGGGCAGGCGTCAGCCCCTATACGTTGCCTTTCGGCTTTGCAGAGACCTGTGTTTTAGTTAAACAGTTGGTAAGTGTCTTTTGCTGTGGCCCCACTTTCGTGAGGCAGGGCATCTCCCATAGGTTACGCCCAGCTGTTTTGCCGAGTTCCTTGAGCCATTTTCTCCCGATCGCCTTGGTATACTCTACCAGCCCACCTGTGTCGGTTTGCGGTACGGAAATAAAGAAAGTTTTCTGAGACTTGCGCCCCAGAACATAGTGAGAGTTTTCTTGGAACCTGAAAAGGTACAGAATTGCCCGCAGATTGCTCTTTGGACTCTCCATCACCACTTGATTAAACGCAATAACGGATTTTCCAGTTACTACTATCTTATGGCTTAGTCCCGATTAAATCGGGATCTGTCTCTCCAATTTCGTCTTCCCCTTATGAAACCTTTCTCCATTGTAGCCGAATATCAACGGCTTCTACATCGAGCTACTCCCGATTAAATCGGGACTTGCCTTAGATCCGACTTACCCGTCCCCGATCAACGTTGGGACGGAAACCTTGGGCTTACGGCGCTTCGGATTTTCACCGAAATTACGCTACTCATACCGACATTCGCACTTCCTATCACTCCAGCTAGCCTTACGGCACACCTTCACTGCGATAGGAACGCTCCTCTACTGCCTTATCTTGCGATAAGACCTCCAATTTCGGCACTTGACTTGATCCCCGTTCATTTTCGGCGCAAGACCTCTCGTCCAGTGAGCTGTTACGCTTTCTTTAAAGGGTGGCTGCTTCTAAGCCAACCTCCTGGGTGTTTTAGAAATCTCACTTCCTTTTCAACTTAGTCAAGATTTAGGGACCTTAATTGGGAGTTTGGGTTTTTCCCCCACTCGACCTGACTCGCTTAGCCGAGCCGGACTGACTGCCCGTATAACGTCACTGGTATTCGGAGTTTGATTGAGCTGCCTCGCTTACGCTTGGTAACCCATTCAGTGCTCTACCCCCAGGATCGTATAAACGGACGCTATACCTAAATATATTTCGAGGAGAACCAGCTATCTCCGGGTTCGATAGGCATATTACCCCTAACCACAGATCGTCCCACAGATTTGCAGCTCTGAAGGGTTCGGGCCTCCTCCCGAGTTTCCTCGGGACTCACCCTGTCCATGGTTAGCTCACCCGGTTTCGGGTCTGTCGTCCGCTCCTAAATAGCCCAATTAGGGCTCGCTTTCACTGCGCCTCCCCAACAAAGTTGGTTAGACTTGGAACGTTACGACAACTCATCGGTTCATTCTTCAATAGGCACGTGATCATCCCGATTAAATCGGGACTCTCACTGTTTGTTAGTCGACAATTTCAGGTACTATTTCATTCCCCTCACCGGGGTGCTTTTCACCTTTCCCTCACGGTACTCGTTCACTATCGGTTGGTTTTGGTATTTAGCCTTGGAACGTGGACGTCCCAGCTTCCTACGGGGTTTTGCCGTGCCCCGTAGTACTTAGGTACTCCCTAGAGGAGATTTAGGTTTCGCGTACACGACTTTCACGCTCTATGGTTTGCTATTCCAAGCAATTCCGCTACCTGCATCTCATCCCATATCGGAAGCCCTACAACCCCCTGTCTTTCGACAGGGTTTAGGCTGTTCCGCTTTCGCTCGCCGCTACTGACGGAATCTCTATTGATGTCTTTTCTTCAGGTTAGTTAGATGTTTCAGTTCACCTGCTTACCTACCATACGGCTATGTTCCCGATTGCTCGGGATTTGTCTGTATGGCTCCCCGACTTAGTCGGGGGGGTTGCCCCATTCGGAAACCACCGGATCAAAGGCTGCTGACTGCCTTCCCGACGATATCGCAAGTATGCATGCGTCCTTCCTCGGCCAAAACCACCAAGGCATCCATTGTCGACTTTATGAGTAGACTTTAAGACGTAAAGATGGAACGTAACAAATTGCATAGCAATTTGCACGTTCCTACAACGTTGAAATCGTAATGCGATTTCTTACGTTGTGGACCTCTCCACTCCGCCAGGACGGCGGCGTGGATCGTCATTATTTTCCTGTTCACTTTTTAAAGAGCTCTCATCTCGAATTAAGAATAAAGAAGTATGAATCAAGAAGATTTTTCTTCATTCTTAATTCTCAATTCCTAATTCTGGTTGTTAGGGTAGACCGTGGGAGACTCGAACTCCCTACCTTCTCATTGTCCCGAAATTGTCTGCGAGTCAGAACGAGCAGCTACAATTTCGTGGATCCCGTAATCTTTGCTCATCCGATACCTAGGTGGACTCGGGCGGACTCGAACCGCCTACCTTCTCATTGCAAATGAGATGTTCTACCCGCTGAACTACGAGCCCTGCTCGCAGACAATACGGGATCTCGAAAATCTAATTGCTCCCTCCTTTAGTCGGATCGCAAAGATTTTCGGGACAAATGAGGTGTCAATATTAAGTTTTTAATACTTTTTGGAAATAAAAAAAGCTGACAGAGTCAGCTTTTCAAAGGAAGTATGTTCCCTTCAGTCTAAAACGCGCACCATAAATGGCCTTTTCGTTGTAAGTTTGTGCGTTGATTTTTTTCCATTACGTTCGTTGAAAAGCTATCTCCAAAAGTAGCACCCATTGTACCAAGAGGAAATTTTCCTGTCAATACCAAAGAAATGATTACTTCAAAGCCGCATCAATCATGGCTTTGAATGTAGAATACGAGGCAGCTCCAGAGACAAGCTGACCGTTCACAAATGTTGCCGGTGTGCCGGAAACTCCGACACTTTGACCATACGAAAGAGCATCCGGCATACTCTTTTCGTATTTTCCACTATCGACACAATTATTAAAGTCAGCAGTTTTTAAATTGATTGCTGCCGCAAACTTCTTTAAGTTGTCTTTGGAAAATGCTCCCTGATTTTCACCGCTCTGGTGAGAGAAAAGATAGTCGTGGTACTCCCAAAATTTCCCCTGATCCTGGGCACAACGGGCAGCTGCAGCAGCCCAGGTTGATTCTTGCCCCAAAAATGGATAATCTTTCCACACGAAACGGACTTTGCCGGTATTTACGTAGTCTTTCTTCAGATTCGGAACCGTTGGTTCCCAAGACGCGTCCCTCCCTTTCATATTTTGTACCATTGCAGTGTCAAGTCCGGAAAACGCTCCGCAAAATGGGCACTGGAAATCGGCAAACTCAATAACAGTCACTTTGGCATCTTTGGGTCCAAGCGTTGGATCGGTGTCGTTCACAACAAGATCTGCTTTCACCGGTTGTGTCGGATTGGCAACTGGAATTGTCTCTTTTCCTGCCGACCCTCCCGACCCACCAATTCCTTTTTCCAGCATCTGCACCCGCGTATAAAGATTTCCCAATGCGAAGGCGGCAACGACTAAAAGGCCTATCAAAACGTAGGTAAGAGTGTTTTTTCGCTCTTGCGATTTCTGAGGAAGGACCTGTGGTACGTCTTTTTTTAAATCAAGTTTCTTTGCTGGCATTGTCAAGTGGAACAGATGTTAGCGTAACAAATTCCTTTGGTATCTGTCAACCGGAATTTTTCTCCCTAAACGAACTTTTCCATGATTTGTGTGATTGCAACAATATAACTTGCGGTGCGAAGATCCACCTTTTTTTCTATCTGTTTTTCCCAAACGGCTTCAAACGCGCTTTCCATTTTTTCCTTTAATTTTCTCTCAACCTCAGAAGCGTTCCAATGTTCGCTTTTCAGATTCTGCTCCCATTCAAAACTGGAAACAGTCACTCCTCCTGAATTTGCTAACACATCAGGGACAACATGAACCTTTCGCTTAAAAAGGATTTCATCTGCCTCAGAGGTTGTCGGACCATTGGCCATTTCCAAAACGATAGATGCCTGAATTTTCCCTGCGTTTTCGCGTGTAATCTGATTTTCCAGAGCGGCTGGAACTAAAATATCAACAGGCAACTGAAGAAGCTCTTCATTCGATATCGATTTTCCGAAGCACTCACCAAGTGACCCTTTTTCTTTCTTACAGGAAAGCACTTTTTCGGGATTGAAACTATCCGCTTTTATATCTTTCACAACGATCCCGCCTTTCGAATCAGAGAGAGCTACAACTCTCATACCATAGTCGTGAAGAAATTTTGCGATAAAGTATCCAACGTTCCCAAACCCTTGCACTGCAACAGTTAACTTTTCTCCGTATCGACCCTTCAGATTGATTTTTTTCAAAAGAGAAAGTAAGACATAGTATCCTCCTTTTCCCGTTGCCTCAGTCCGTCCTTCACTCCCTCCAAAATCAAGCGGTTTTCCGGTAAATGTTGCCATGAGCATATTTTTTTCATTCTCGTTTCTAATCTTAAATTTTGAGTTCCGAATATCGAGATACTCCTCAGCCATCCACTTCATAATCTGAGGCGTGGTATTGACATCTGGCGCTGGAACATCGGTATTCGGACCAATATCAACGGCAATTGCTCGGACATAGGCACGACTTAACCGTTCCAGCTCGGCAATTGATAGGTTTTTAGGGTCAACCTCGACCCCACCTTTCCCTCCTCCCATAGGGATCCCAACAACTGCACATTTGATCGTCATCCAGAAGGCAAGAGCCTGTACCTCATCCATATCCACTTGCGGGTGGAACCGGATTCCGCCTTTGTATGGTCCAAGGAGACTACTATGCTGCACACGGTACCCATGAAACAACTCAACGTTTCCGTCATCCATGACGACGGGAAAGGTAACTGATATGACTTTCTCAGGGTTTTTTATCCGTTCAATTTGTGCTTGAGATAACGAGAGGTACTTGAGCGCTCCTTCAAGCTGGGTTAAGGCATTCTCAAAGGGGTTTTGTCCAATCATATCGTCTCCTTATATATAATGTATGATAGTCTAGCAACAGCAAACAGAAAACTCAATTGTCAAAAGTCAACATTAAAACAGTAGATTTATGGCTTAGGGGGCGGAGGCGGCGGAGCTTCACGCTTTAAAGGTGGAGCCGGCTGCTCTCTTTTTACTGGAACAAGCTCTTTTCCAGCATGTTTTCGTTTCTCTTCTTCTTCCCAAGGAAACGAAACCGGATCGCCCCATTTTTTTCCGCTTGTTGTCCGATCGGGCCTTCGCCCTCCCTGCTTATATTTTCCAAATTCTTCTTCCATTATTTATATACTAATAAAGAAAGATGCATAATCAATACCCTTTCAGCCATCCAATTTTTCCCAGTATCTTTTCTGCCATAAAACTCAATTTAATCTTTCCCTCTTCTAATTGCTTTAATAGCTCATTTTGAGTAAAAAATGTACCCGAGCTTATTTCAGTTTCGTTTAAAAGAAACGGCCCTTCATAAGAAGCTTTAAAAACCATCGCCATTTCCGTCTCGTAAGGAGCAAAACAGACAAACTTATCAACTTTTTCAATTTCCATATCGACACCAAGTTCTTCCTGTAGTTCCCTATGTGCGGCTTCTTTATAGTCTCCCCCTCTCTCCACGTGACCGCTGCATGAAATTGTCCATTTTTCCCGATCAGTATCTTTTGTCGGACTCCGTTTTTGGAAAAAGAGCGCACCAGTCTTGTTATATACCAAAACGTTAATACTTCTGTGAATCAACTTTTTATTCGCATGAACTTCACGGCGTGTTGCCGAGCCGACGACGACATCGTTGGTATCAACAATATCAAAGAGCTCATCTTGAGGATCAGTCGTATTTGATTGGATTGTCATACACTTATGCAAAAGAAAGAAGGAGAATACCGATAAGTCCCAATCCCATTCCAAGTGCCCGTGTCCCTTTAAACGTATTTTCTTCATGGAAGAAAATAATTCCAGAGATCATGGTAAGGATGATAAGAAGTACCGTTTGTATAGGATACAGTTTAGTTGAGGGTATGTATTTCGCAAGTTCAAAAAAGGCGAGAATCGACCCTGAGTTGAAGATTGAGTTTATTCCAATTAGTCGTAAACCCGTCTGTGAAATCCTGAAACTACTTTTCTTTGTTAGAACAATCCAGAGAATTAAAGGAGGCAGTGATCCAACAGTTTGATTTAATACGACTTCAAGTGAACCAAATGATAATGTATGGAGTCCATAAAGGCTCATAAACGATCCAACTCCCGTTCCGACTATTGTAAGGAGAATATAGAGAAACCACCGTCTTTCAAGTTTAAGTTCTGACTTTCTCCCTTCATGAAGGAGATACCACATGGCAACACAGGCAAGAATTATACCCAAAACAACTTTTATCCCTCGAGGGGTGAGAATATCAAAATAACTTGATTCACCAAGAAAGAGCGCAGCAAGGAAAATCGTCACAAGAAGTGAATACGATGAAAACAGGATCGACTGGGAAAGAGAGATTCGAATGGCATGATAATAGCTCACGTATGCAACCGTAAAAAGGACACCGGCAAGAATGAGTGTAAAATTCCACCGCAGAGTAAATCCATGCATGAGTATCTGAAGTATGAGAAAAAGAATCCCGTTGAAGGTAAAAAGGTAGAGGATCCCAACTTTGGGGTCAACAAGATGAGTTATCTTCTTATTTAGAGTTTCTCGTGTTACTCCGCAGAGAAGATTTATTCCTAAGAGAAGTTCCCACCTCATATTGCTCTATTGTAGATCAACTATTACCAAATTTCCCCTCCTCATCCTGCCTAAGAGAATGAAAGGGGAAATTCTTTTTGCTCTTTATTTTTATATATGTGGTAAGTATCGGAAAATAGGAAATTTCCTACACTCCGAAACAAACCACATATATATTCTCTACTTTCACTTCACAAATTTACTTGGAGAAGGTCTCTCCATCCTCTTTTCACCTCTAATAGAGAGACCTTTTCATGCTGGATGTGTACTAAGTCTTGATTTCCATGAGTAGAGTTGAAATCACCGTCAGCTTAGTACCACGATCCCCTCAATTGATACCGAACGCCGACCCCATGAACGAGAATGATCAACCCGATAACAATGGCAAAGTTGGCGAGGTTGAACACGAGGATCGCTGTTTGCAACAGTGCAAACGCCACCACAATCAACACGAACGTCAACAGTACTATTATCGGATGGGTGCTCAGGTAGTTGCGAAGAACCCATAACGTCGCAACAAACAAGAGCCCGCATGTGACCCAGAACGCGGCAGGATTTGGAATTCGCAGAAGTGTGGGGAGTGCCCACAAATAGACTGCAACTGCGAACAGGAGCAAAACGACCGCGTGAATCACTGGGCTGGCATTCGGATCCAACCAATCATTCGTCGTTTTTGGACTATTACTCATTAGGTCTCACCTCCTTTCGCGTTAGTCTCGATTTCGTTCGGAAATGCAGTCTCATGGACTCATATTGAGTCAACTCCTGCATTTTGGTGAGATGAATAGTTCAGATGTAGAAAAATTAAAGAGCTTGCCCACAGCCTAGTCCTATAGAATTTTTTTGTCAACAGTCACTAATGGATTCGTCGCTCCGCTCCTCACCATCAAAAATCCCCTCGTGGAAATGCGTATATTTCCTTGAGGGGAAATTTCTTTTGCTCTTTTCCTTGTATTGGTAGAGATTCAGAAGATGAACGGATTCATCTCCCAAAACTGCCTACCAATACACTTCATCCAAAAACCCTCCCAAGAGGGAATCAAAATCTACAAGATTTCTTTTCCCTCTTTAATCCCAATCGTCATTCTCTATCTCGATCGGAAAATTCATGATGGTATCCCATGCGAAGCGGACACCAACGAAAATTCCGACAGCCGCAATGAAAAGCTGCGGCCAAAATTCGAGAAGTATCTGAACGATAAGCATTTCGCCCCCTTTCAGAAGAGACCTGTTTGTTTCCTAACAATCAGGTCTCTCCCTGGCCTTCTTTCTTGATTTATCCGGGATGATCAATCTTTTTGCCCTCGCGCCTGATGGAAAAACTCGTGGATGTCAACGACTGGGTCCGCCCTCTTTCCCCGCGCGATAAACGCGATCATCCAGAATGCTACCCCTGGAAAAATCGCCAACACTCCCGGTATGCTCACAGCCGTTCCTGCCATCAAACTCATTCCTGTCATGAAAACGCCGAATGCGATGGGAATCAACCCCATCAAAAAAAGACCAAGAACATTGGGCCATCGGCGCTTCACCTGCCAGGCAAGTACCGCACTTGTGAGTGCAATAATCGCAAAGAAAATCAGTATGTTCATCTTCCTCTCCTTTCTAACACTTCCCACATGAGGTAAACACCGCATGCGAGAGTGAAAAGACCGCACCCTGCTAACGCCCACAGGCCATTGCTTACTGCAATTACAAGGAGTCCCATTGCAATAAACAGTAGCCCGAACAAAATCAGACATCCTCCTGTATGATCAATCCGGGGAAAGTTTTTTCTCAACCTTTTCCTCCTTTTAAAACCGGCGCAACCCCGCTATACATAAGAGAAGAAACAAAATCCCAAGGAGAAATACAGAAATTGCATCTCCTGGAATTTCTTGGCCTTGGAGCATCGCTTGGATGATCCAAAATCCGCCGTAAAGGATACAACCACCCCCCGCTAGCGCCAAAAAGAGAAGCGCCAGCGCGAAAAACCAATGACTAAGTCCCATCTGTACCTCCTGCCGATCACAACGTTTCGGATGAAGTTGTTAAAGAGCAAGGCGATGCTATCAGATTCCCAAAAACATTGCAAAAAGAATTTTATACAAGTACTGGCTCTGAGGAGATATTCTGCGAAATCGTATAGAAACCATCCTGGTTAAGATAATTACAAAACCAATCAACATCATTTTCTGTCAAAGACTGCCTTGAAAGAAGAATTCCCGCATAAAGCCCTGCCGTATTTGCGCGGAAATCCTCTCTCACATGACTATCCAAAAACCCTGTTGCAATATCCTGAGCCTCAACATCTGCATTGATTCTTCCGCTCAATTGATCAATCGTCTCTTTCGCTTCCCAGTAAACTTGTGCTCCTACATCAGTAATCCCCGCTTGCATGAAAGGAGATGGATAAAGAATTTGCAAAATTGGTTGACCAGGAAGAGTCTGCACCTCGCGAAGCCCATGCCGAAGAATATATAAATATTGTGAAGTTAAAAAAAGATGCTGCACAAAATGAATCGCCCGATCCCCTCCAATGCACCTGGCTACTGCATCCAGTTGAGACTGACATCGTGCGACATCGACCGGATACACATGTGGCAGTTGGCCATTAATGCTTCGGAGAGGACGTAAAAAGCGATCTAACTCACCATCCGGCACATTGAGTTCAACTCCAAAATCTCGTATCTCGCGGAAAGTAAAATAGGGAGAGAGCATTGCTGCCATAGAAAAAAGCGCCACATGGACTTGGTTTTCAACCGATGGTTCAAAACCTGGATAAATCTCAGAAAGAGTCCCTCTTGCATAACCAAGATGCTGCCTAAAAACATTTCCCAGCCTTGGACTATTTGGAAACGAATCATGAAATAAATCAGTATATGCGGCTTTTAAACTATGTCTTAATACCGGACTATTCAAAGAAAGATGACGAAGATAGTTTGCATGCCCATCTGAAAAGTTTATAAAATCAGGCCTGCCAGGATGTGCGGTTTCTAACCATCCCGGCTGAGGGTATGGTCGTACCTGTTCCGGTATCGGTTCACCGGAATCTTTTAGTCCCAAAAGCATCGTCAGAGCTGCCACGCCTCCTAATTTGAAAAAATCTCTTCGCGTAATATGGATAGCCCCGTGTGGTCTTCCTGGATCGTCCTGTTCAACCATATCCGCGAATTATAGGATATCAAAGCTGTATGCACAATGAGTGATATAATGACTCGATGAAGGTGCTTGGACTTGATCCTGGACTGGCAACTGTTGGCCTTGCGATCATTGAAGAAAACAATGGCAACATCCGTCTTGAGTACTCAGATGCAATCACTACGCCTGCAAAAACTCCCCACGCAAAGAGGCTTTCTTCAATATATACGAAAATTCTCAATATCCTCGATATGTATAAACCAGATGTCGCGGTTCTCGAAAAGCTTTTTTTCAATACCAATGTCACAACTGCATTTACGGTTGGTCAGGCACGGGGCGTAATCCAACTTGCTCTTGCTCAAAAAGATGTTGACGTTGCCGAATACACACCAATGCAGGTGAAACTGTCTCTCACAGGATATGGACATGCAGAGAAAAATCAGATACAAATGATGGTCAAACAGGTTTTGAAACTTCCGGAAATTTTAAAACCAGACGACGTTGCCGACGCTGCTGCTATTGCACTCACTCACTGTTTTTCGTATAAACTAGAGAAGCTGAAAATGAGAGGATTATAAATGATCAATTACTTGGAAGGCACGGTAAAATTCAAAAATTTTAATTCACTTATTCTGTTTACTCATGGTGTCGGGTATAAAGTGTTTGTCCCTCCTCACATCGTTGCGGATAGCCAACTTAATCAGGAAATATCGCTTTTTATTTTTACGTATGTCAAAGAAGATGCTCTCGACTTGTACGGCTTTGCCACTCCCGATGATCTTGCCCTTTTTGAACTCTTCCTGACAATTTCAGGAATCGGACCAAAAACTGCTGTTTCTGTTTTTTCCAATAAATCCGAGAGAATCAAAGAAGCAATTGTCAAAGGGGATGTTGAGTTTTTCATGACCGTTCCCCGCTTGGGACGCAAAAACGCGCAAAAAATCATCATCGAGCTTCGTCCAAAACTTGGAAGTATTGGGATACTAAATTTAGCTGAGGAAAGCGGTGAAACAAAAGAAATACTCGACGCATTAAAAACATTCGGATTTAGTGCAACTGAGGCAAAAGAAGCGGTAAAATCGTTACGAGACGTTCACGGAACAACGTCGGATAAAATACGGCAGGCGTTGAAATTTTTAGGGAAAAAGTAACATGGCAGATACACCGGATATCAAAAAATCAAAAGAAACCCCAGAAGAGGAAAAACTGTTTGTTTCTCTGCGTGCTTCTTCCTGGAATGAGTTTGAAGGTCAAGAACGAGTAAAAAAAGCCCTCACCGTTGCTCTTACTGCTGCCAAGAAAAGGAAAGAAGTCTTGGAACATATTCTTCTCTACGGACCACCTGGGCTTGGGAAAACAACGCTTGCCCATATCTTATCGAAAGAAATGGGAGTTAATATCCGAATCACCTCAGGCCCTGCAATAGAAAGATCAGGTGATCTTGCCTCAATCCTTACCAACCTTGAACCAGGAGATGTTCTTTTTATTGATGAAATTCACCGGCTCAATAAAGTTGTTGAGGAAACGCTCTACCCCGCCATGGAGGATTTTGCTCTTGATATTGTTATCGGCAAAGGACCATCTGCACGGACTCTCAGACTTGATCTTCCGAAATTTACGATTATTGGCGCAACAACAAGAATTGGTCTCATGTCTGCTCCTTTGCGGGATCGATTTGGTCTTATTCATCGTCTTAATTTTTATCCTGCACAAGATTTAGAAAATATTTTAAAAAAAGCCGCAGGAAAACTCCGTATCACCCTTGAGGAGAAAGCCCGAACTGAGCTATCCAAACGGGCAAGAGGTACTCCCCGAATTGCTCTCAAACTTCTCAAACGCGCCCGGGATTTTGCCCAAGTGAAAGGGAAAGAACACGTTGATACTCTAGTTCTTGAGGAAGCGTTTTCCCTTTTGGAAATTGATACCATGGGCCTTGATGAATCCGATCGGAGACTTCTTAAATCAATCATCGAAAAACATGGAGGTGGTCCTGTTGGTATCGAAACCATGGCCGCAACGATTTCTGAAGATATTGGTACAATAGAAGAAGTCATTGAACCCTATCTTCTCCAAATAGGGCTTCTCAAGCGGACTCCACGAGGCCGGGAAGCAACCGAGAAAGCCTACGAACACTTTGGGATTCCCAAGAAAGGTGAGTCAAAGCAGGAAAAATTACTGTAATTTTCCATCGATGCCAATGCGCTTGAATCCCTGTTTTTTGAAGTGAATATCAAATGAGAAAACCCACCCGATATTATACATCCGCATTACCGCAAAACTAATACAGTCGCTATAGGAAATATTTTTGGACCGTATTGAGCGGAAAATTGTTTCAGCTTCCGATATGAGATTCTCACTGGGATGAACAATTGTATATTTTCCTGACCGTAACTCATCCAGCAGCTCAACCGCATAGTGTTTATTAACTCTCTGACTGATAATGGTAAGAGATTCTATAAGAACATTTACTGCTGTATAAAAACTGCATCGACGCTGCGAGATACTTTCCAAAATGTGAAGAGCTTTAGCATGAGAGGAATCTTGTGAATAATGAAGAGCTATCAACGCGCTTGTGTCAATGAAAAGTGGGGTCATTTGCTTTTTTTCTTTCGGAGTTGCCTCTGCTTTCGCTCGTGCGGTTCGACGTATAAATAATAATCATGCTTTTTACTCAAGTCTTTTATACTACTTTTCACTTCCGGTGCACGACGGGCAAGAGCAAGGAGGGAAGAGGCAGCATTCCCTTTCATATTTTCCGCTTCTTTCTTCAGTACTTTTCGAATAAGTTCAGCCATGGTAACGTTCTCCTTTGTAGCTTTCTGTTTGAGGAGGTTGATAAGGTCGGTCGGAAGATAGATATTCGTCCTTTGCAACATACATCATAAGTATACACCATTAGACGCGATAGTCAACCACAAAAAAACCCTCTGAACAAACGCAATAGTTTGCTAGAGGGTTTCTTTTTTTATTGATATATTCGTGTGAGCAGTTTGAAAAACCAATTTTCTTGGTTGCTCAAAAACCTACACGAATACATCTCCACTTTCCACATCTCATATCCTCCTTTAGGAGAATACTCTGGCCCGATTTGGATAGGTTGTCCATCAACTTAGTCAATGGACAACCTTTTTCCGCTATTTTTCCTCTGTTTTCTTCACAACTGGGGGCGCTCCGGCAACACGCCACGCCGCAATGGCGAAGATGATCGCCACCATGATCATAAATCCGACTGTCACTATTTTCGTTTGCGGATCGATCACCACCGAAAGATTATTGAGGAGATGGGCTATCTTGAGGGAAACAAGCCCACTTATCGCCCAAAAGAAGCGAATGGCACCCCGAAATGCACCCTCAAACATCCAGGTCCCAATTCCCACCATCAGGACCGAGATGATTCCGAGTGGAATCACCCACTCGAGATCTTTGAAAATCCCCCCTCCGGCGATGGCTGTACCAATGATACCAAAGTAGAGTAGATATCCGGCGACAATCTCTTGCTTTGGAAACTGATCCCAGATGATGCGCGATAGGAAAAGGAGGCTCGCTCCAATCCCTAAGATGATCAACCAGGACAGGTCAAGGTTGATGAGCAGAATCATTGCTAATCCGCCCATTAGGAAGGAGAATACTGTCCATTCCTCCTTTTTATGTTTCTCTTCATTCTTCGCCCAACGGAATGCTTCCCACAGGGTGAACCCTGCAATCACCAACAGGATCAATCCCAACACAGTTCCTTGCAGAATGGTGACAACGGCGATAATCAACTCGGCGAACCCTGCGATTGCAAGAAATCGCCAGCCGAATTTTTGGAGCCGTGGCGTGATTTGAATCGTGCCTTTCATTTTTTTCTTCCCCCTTCGATTTCTACTTTCTTTTTCCGATTCGATCGCCAGTTCTTATTTCCCTTTCACCTCCTTCATCCGGATATAGATGATCGTCCCAAGAAATACGACGATCAAAAGGATCCAGAAGTATGTCAAATTTCCAAAGACAAAAATGGTCCACAATTCGGGGGTGTAGTCGAGATTCAACATCGCCTCCACGCCCCGAAGTAGACCAATAATCGCCATCGCAATCGCGATCATCAATCCGCGGATCGGTGTCATATCCCTCCTTTAACGAATATGTTTCCCTAGGACAAGCGGGAAACATGTTTAGTCTTTAGTCTCCTGGCGGTCCACGTCCTCGCCAAGGGGCAATCGCAATAGCAGCCCCTCCGGATACAAGACCTATACCGAGAAAGATATACAAACCTTGATCGACTGTAGTCTTGCCTCCGGGAAGCACAGACGTGAAAAACATCGCCAACAAGATCACTAATCCTACTACAAAGGCGATAAAACCAATCGCCGTTTGTACCCACCTGTCGATATTTTTCATTTGCTTACCTCGTTAACTGTATTCTCTCGATTCTCTCGACTAACGCAGTGTCCTAGTGGGTTTGATCGGCTATCGTTTCACCGACCCACTCTCCCTTTCAGGCTGGTCACATGAGAGAAATTAGAATCACATCCTGCGAGGTGATCCACAAAAAGGAATTAATCCATAGTAATTCCTCATAGCGAATCACCTCATTATGAAAAAGTGAAGTATTTTAAAGAGCAAGAATGGATTCGAAAATCCTTTTGATAAAGAATTTCCACCATTTGTGGTTGTAAGACTCACTTCGTTTGTCAACAACCACAAAAAATCCGCTTGAAAATCAAGCGCTGCGATGCTATCAAATTTCATCAATGATGTCAAACTATAGGATATTGCGAGTTTGAGGAAAATTTACCGTTTTATCTGACTTCCACCCCAAAGGGTTGGGGCTTTTTTCTCTTCTTTTATATAGGCGAAAGCTGAGGCTGATGCTCGAGCTCCAAGTCCCACAGCAGATGATATTTGTTCAATTGAAAGTCCGTAGCTTACCAGATCTCCTGCGGCAAAAACCCCCGGTGCTGATGTTACCAAATGTTCATCTACTTTTATGTACCCTCCAGGATCCATACTAACACCAATGGGAATTACCAAAGCAGTTCCGGGTACTCCTCCAATTTCAATAAACACTTTATCAAGTGGAAGTACTTTTTCCTGCTGCTCTGTCGGTTTTCCTGTTGAGATTTTTACTCCTGTTACATTCTTTCCGTCTCCGACAATCTCTTTTACCTGCGTATGGTAAAGAATCTCAATTATCGGATTTTTGGTTACCTGACTTACCCAAATTGGATCACCCCGAAGCTCACTTCCCCGATACAAGATGTATACTTTTGACGCTGCTTGGGCAAGTTCAACAGCTGCCTGTACTGCTGAATTTGCACCTCCAATAACTGCCGAAACTTTATTTTCATAATCAAATTTTTCACATGTTGCACAGTAATGAACTCCTTTGGCAGTATATTGGACTTCACCGGGAACATTAAGCTTTCTTCTCTCTGTTCCGGTTGCTAAAATGACAGCTTTTCCCTGAAACGCCTCACTTTTCTCTGTTGTTACTTCATACGCAATGGTCGATTTCCCGTTTGTAGTAGTATTTTCAATTTTGGAAATCTTTTCAACCGCCTGCTCAACAATTTCTCCTCCTCTTTTTTTTACTTGGCTAACCATTCGATTTGTTAACTCTTCTCCTGAAATACTTTCAAATCCCGGATAGTTGAGAATATCCGGAGCAAAAAGGAGTTGTCCGCCGATAGTTTTACTGAGTACAATATGTTTTAGATGAAAACAAGATGCGTAAATTGAGGAAGTAAGACCAGCTGGTCCAGCACCAATAATAATAAGGTCGTACATCTTAGAAAGAGCCTGTCCGAAGGGGTTTCAGTTCTTCTTCATAAATTGTATATAGTGGTTTTTTAAGCTCGTAAGTAATTGTGCGGGATGGATAGACAGAAAAAAATCGTTCCTTCAACTCCTTTTTCCGACTCCGCGCTTCCCTTCCAAACATTTTTTTAAATTCGTGGATCAACTCTCCATTGACTCCGCGCTCAACAGCCATAGTAAATGCCAGAATCTGTTCGTCTCTCCCCAACCCAGATTGATCATATGCACTATCCAAAACACCGCTTTTTCTGGGAAATACAGGGAAAAGCCGCCGCTTTTCTTTTCCCAACATCACTTGGGTAAATCCGACGCGCTTCGGATCGATCCCAAGAGCAACAAGAAAAATATAAATCCGGGCGCACTTTGAACAGATTCCGCACCACCTCCGAGTCTTTGATGGCTCTTCATCGGCAAAACAGGAGAGCTGATACTTTCCGATTTCCGGATAACGGAAATGGAGAATTTTTAGTATCGCCAAATCGTTTAACGGCTCAATGAGACTAGCAAAGATAGCGTTACACCCTAATGCCTTAGCCATAGCATTTGACGAAAGGAGCCATTTCGCACTCTGTTCAAACACAGGATTGACGATGAATCCTTCGCGGTCTATAAACGTATCATTACATCCTGCCTCATGCGCCCAGAAAAGATATTTACTCCGTATTCCAAAAATAAACGGAATAAGAAGCATCGTATATTGGGTAAGGAGTAAATCCCAACCCCAGAGCTTATCCTCGGTTTGCCTAAGCCATCCGGCGGTTAAGGGATAAAAGTTGACATCAATATCAAATTCATCAAAGAAACGGCTGGCAAGTTTTGCTTTGTGCCGATTCTCAAACGCAGAGTGCGGTTCCCGGAAAAAAACTGGATACGGAGTAATACCAAGCTCCCTTGTAAGAGCAAAGGTAAGGAGACTATCTTTTCCAAAAGAAAACGGGATAACCGCCCGTTTCCAACTATTCCTGTTGACATTTTTGAACCGAGCATATCTGGGACGACCCAAAAATTCAGTACCAAAACTTTTGTTGTAAAAAAGGCGCAGAAGCTCAGTCATGGTGACATTGCCACTATCGGTCAAAACGGTTTCTCCAAGTGAGTAGATCATACCTTTGAAGAAAAACGGTTCAGTTATTGGCGGTGGAAAGTGGTATACCAGTGAATGCGCATTTACCAAAGATAAATGCATGGTCATAAAGTATGTCAGAGAATCCGCAAATGTCTGGCGGTACACCTCGGGGAACTCTTGCCAAATAGAGGTGGGATACGTCAGAAGGTACTTCTTTTTCCTGCCTACCCGTATCTCAAGACCGTTCCGTACAATCGATCTATAAATATGTATTCGACCGTTTGCACCATTCATCGTTTCGTGATTACATCAGTTCCTACAAAATCTTGGAGCACCTTAGGAACTGTAATACTACCATCTTCCCTTTGACAGTTTTCAAAAATTGCGATAAGAATTCTGGGAGATGCGATCGCAGTATTATTAAGCGTATGACAAAATTGTAACACATTTTTACCAGTCCTATAACGAATATTTAAACGCCGTGCTTGGAAATCCCCCATGAACGAATCTGACATCGTTTCCCCATAGGCGTTTCGGCTTGGCATCCAGGTTTCGATATCATATTTCTTCACTTGCGGCTCTCCCATATCTCCTGTGCACATAAGAAGTACCCTATAGGGAAGTTCTAAATCCTGCAAAATTTCCTCTGAATTTTTCCGAAGTTCCTCAAGAAATTCCAATGACTGTTTCTCCTCGTTGTTTGTGACAATAACTTGCTCGACTTTATTAAATTGATGAAGTCTATAAAGGCCCTTGGTATCCTTCCCGTAACTTCCTGCCTCCCTTCTAAAACAGGAAGAGAATGCAACAAATTTTTTGGGAAGAATCCTTTCGTCCAAAACCTCTCCTGAGAAATAAGCTGTCACCGGAACCTCAGCTGTCCCTGCCAAATACATATTATCTTTCTCAAGATGGTACACCTCTTCTCTTCCCCACGGGAATTGACCGTTGCCGAGAAGTGTGAATTCTTTCACAATGCTTGGTGCGACAAGCGGAATATACCCTTTTTTGGCAATTTTTCTATATGCATGTGTCAATACTGCCATCTCAAGAAGGGCACCTTCGTTTTTCAGAAAATATTGACGGAACCCACCAACTTTCACCCCTCGATCAAAATCAACAAGATCAAGATCTTTGGCAAGGGTTATATGATCTTTGGGGGGGAAATCAAATTTGGGAAGGTTCCCCCACTTTGCCACCTCTTTATTTCCCGATGCATCTTTACCTACTGGAACGCTCTCATGGGGAACATTGGGAACTGTAAGAAGCAACAGGTTGAGCTCTTCTGTAATTTTTTTCTGTCCTTCCTCTAATCTCTTCAATTGCTCTTTTAACTCTCTTCCCTTTGTTCTCTGCTCACTGTTATCTGTTAACTGTTTACTGTTTACTGTTCTCTGTTGACTTATCACGTTTCTCTCTGCTCGTACCTTTTCTACTTCCTGAGTAAGACTCCGATGTTTTTCGTCAAGGTCCAATAGTTTTTCAAAATCGACTTCCCTATTTTTATTCTTGGCAGCCGTCTTAACTTTCTCTAGATTTTCCCTGATGAATTTTATGTCTAACATATATTCCTCCTTTATTTATTATAAAGTAATATCTTCTTATTTCTAAATTTTCCCTTCTGAACGTTTACGTAGTTTTTCTTACTGAGTGGCTAACGTGTGGAAACCCCACGAATACAATGGGGAGGATCCACCGAACTGCCCGAAGTTAGAAAAACAAGAAAACGTTCACTAGGGTGCCCTTTCTTTGTTTCATTTCTTTGGGCAAGCAAAGAAATGAAACATTAAATTACTTTCCCAGGATTTAAAATCCCCATTGGATCAAATAATTTTTTCACTTTATGAAATTCGTCCATGGTATCTCCATGCTCGAGCTTTAAAAACTCCCGTTTCCCAATACCAACTCCATGCTCTGCCGTACACGTCCCGCCATTTGCTATCACAAATGAAACAAGCTTTTCATTACAGCGTTTTGCACGATCAAAAGATTTCTCATTTCCTAAATCATAAAATGACCAGGCATGAAAATTCCCATCCCCGAGATGCCCAAAAATCGCGGTCTTCACTCCCATTTTCTTCCCTATCGCTTTCATTTTTTTGATAAACACAGGAATAAAACTTCTTGGCATTCCAACATCACCAAGCATGATTCCTTTTTGAGGGAACGACTCTTGCAATGACATTCTCACACTCTTCCGTACCTGCCAGATTGATTGGCTATTTCTATTCTTCCACGGATGATACAAAGCGCCTACTTTTTTGCAAAGTTGGACAAGATTTTTTTCCTCACTTTCAAGCTTACTCCCATGGAATTCAACGATAAGCGATGGTCCGGGAAATACTTTCCTTCCCTGTACAGTGTTTATCAATCGACCATACTCCTCATCCAAAAATTCAAGTGCGGCAGGGGATAATTTGGCAAGAATAGTATCTGCAAGTTCGAAAAGTTTTCTTTCCGATGACGAGGAAATAATTCCTGTTCTTTTCCCATCAGGAATATGACCTACCCGGAATACAATTTCACAAATAACTCCCAACGTTCCCTCAGATCCTATAAAAAGATGTTTCAGATCGTATCCGGCAACGCTTTTAAAAGACCTGCTTCCTACCTTTATGACTTTTCCATTCCCATCAACAACAGTAAGCTCCAGAACCCAATCACCAACTACTCCATATTGAAGGGTATACATCCCTCCTGCATTTGTTGCTACCATTCCCCCAACAGTTGCAATATCTGCACTTCCTGGAAAAGCTGGTACACAGACATTGTACTTTTCCAGTTTCCTATTGAGTACTTCGCCTGAAATTCCCGGCTGTACCCGAACCTGAAAATCTTTCTGATAGACATGGATGATTTTATTCATGCGGGTCATATCCAAAGAAATTCCACCACGAATTGGAATACTATTCCCCTCAAGGCCAGATCCTCCTCCCCAAGGTGTGACTGGAATTTTCCATTCTTTTGCAAACAGAATGATATTGACGACATCGTTTAAATCCTTCGGAAACACTACCGCATCTGGAACATGTTCTTTATGAAATGAACGATCGCGAAAGTGCTGTCTCAATACCGTTTTATCGAAAGAAATTTTTCTCTCACCAATCCTTTTTATAAGCGCACGAATCGGAAAATTTTTTTTACCCATTGTAGTACGCGAGATCTTTAAATTGAGAAAGCTCTGACAGAAGGTTTTTCTCAACCTTAACGTGGTTTGGGTGCATCAGAAGATCGAGTCCCTTCCCGACATATTTGCGGTATTTTGTTGAAAGGAGTTTGACACACTCTCCAAATCCGCCCGCAAGAATAAGAATTGGGGTAAGACTCTGTGCATAGACATACACTGGAGCAGCTCGTTCTACCTTCTCACGTCTTGTCACTCCTCCGTATCCAACGAATAGATCGACGTATTCAATCGTTTCTAAATCCGTGATACTATCTCCGACAACTAATTTTTTCCCGGGAATCTGACGAATAATTTGTAATTTCCCATGATTTCTCCGAAGCGGCCCTTCAACAAATCGAATGTACTTCCCATTCTCGTCGTGAATAACGTCATTTCCGAAGATATTTTTTTCGGGAATCCCTAAGTATTTACCAAGAGATAGAAGTGCCGGTGAAAATCCCCCACTGACAATGTACACATCTTTCCCAAGAAAGGTAAGTGCTTCAATAACTCCCTTTGCATCGGTAACAAGTTTCTCGATATAGAGCTTTCCTAAGTCATGTAAATGTTCCCGAGATGGGTGCACGAGAGAAAACCGTCTTTCATAGACCTGTTCAAAATTCATAGTACCGTCCATAGCAGCTTTGGTAAGTTTTGCAACTTCCTCCCCTTTCCCCAACTGACGCGCAAGTTCATCAATTCCCTCAACTCCCGAAAGTGTTGAGTCACAATCAAAAATAACAGCATCAAACGTAAGTCTCCCTTTTCGCCTTTTGAGTCGCTTTTTAAAAACCTGAGGATTGAGAAGATTGGATGGCGGTTGACCTTTGAGATAGTGAATAATTCCACTCACTACCTCTTCGATACTAAGGCGTTGTGATTCAATCGTTGATCCGGCAATGTGAGGTGTGGCAATAACGTTTGGAAACTGTAAAAGTTTCTTATTCACCTTTGGTTCTTTCACAAATACATCAACCGCAAAACCGGCAATATGGTCAGACGTTAGTCCTTCAAGAATTGCCGTTTCCTCAACAACCGCGCCTCGGCTGCAGTTGATGATATACACACCCTTTTTACATAACTCCAATGTCTTCCGGTTGAGCATGTTGGTTGTAAGATAGGTATGAGGAACATGAAACGTAAGAATGTCTGCCTCTTTCAAAAGTTCCTCAAATGTAACTTTCCGAACCTGTTTCGGAAGTCGGACGTACGGCTCACAAACAACAACATCCATTCCAATTCCATGAGCCAAACGGTATACCTCTTTTCCAACATTTCCAAACCCGATAATGCCGAGTGTTTTCCCATACACCTGAGTCCCGACATATTTACTTTTCCCCCAAATACCTTTTTTTAAATCAGCGTTTGCCTGAGGAACATGACGAAAGAGAGCAAACAGAAGTCCAATTGTATGTTCAGCAGTGACTCGAGCATTCCCTTTGGGAGCATTCAAAACTGCAATACTTTTTTTGGTTGCCTCGAAAATATCGATATTATCAACGCCAATTCCCGCTCTTCCAATAATTTTGAGATTATCAGCTTTCGTGAGAATTTCTTTCGGAAGCGCAGTTGAAGAGCGCGTAATTATCGTGTGATATGAGGCGATACCACGAAGTAGTTCATCAGTCTTGATTCCGACTCGGGTATCAATATCAAAATACCCTCGAAGCGGATCTAGTTTGGTTGTATCAATTTTATCGGTTATTAAGAGTTTCAATTTTTTTGCCATAAAAAAACCGTCCCTTCTATAGGACGGTTGCTTGCTCGCTTGTGGTGAGCGAAGTCGAACCATGGTGCCACCTACATTTCCCCGATAGTACATTGGGGCTCATTCATTCTGTAACGGGAATTCCCGGTGCTTCTTATTCCTCAAAGGATTTCTCGAAGACAACGCCCCGCCAGCTGGCGGGTCTACCGATGGAAATTCGGTATAGTAGCGTTTTTCGTTTTCCTTTCTCAGAGTGTACCAGAAAATTTTCGTCTGTCAACGCGGAACTTGTTTTAATTACCGGGTGAATCGCACTATTGACCTGTAACAAATTTTAATTAAATATAGATATATACAGCATATTCAAAAGGAGCTTATTATTTCCAATTATTTTTTTCAAACCAATGACTTTCTAAAATCGCACAAAATACCTTTTGCTATTTTTCTCATACTTTTAGTTAGTATCCCCCTCACAGTTTTTGTCACCAGATATAAAAACACGACCCAATCCCTTGCAGAAAACTCCCCCATCATACCCACAAGAGGAGTCACCTCTGATGGTTGGGCAGATATTGTTATTGGTAAAATCGACTTTAACCAATCGAACCCCAATCAGACAGCACCTTTCAAGGTAATGAATCCAGGTGGAGTGATTGTAGATCGAAATACACATCCCAATAGGGTTTATGTCTATGATGGTGCTAATAGCAGGATATTAGGCTATCTGTCGTTGGGAGTTTGTGCTAATAACCCGGATACAAAATGTACTACCCACTCTGATTGTTCAGGATCGAGTTGCAATTTCACTACTAATAAGCATGCTGATATTGTTTTAGGACAACCATCTGGATGGGACTACTCAGGTTGTAATCAGGACGGCAATATGGAAAACTATCCAATACGAAAACCGGCATCAGCTAGCAGCCAATGTTCAATTCCTTCTGTACAAAATAGTCCATTAGAGGGTGGGTCATTTGCAAGCATGTCAGTTGATTCTAACTCAAGTTTGTATGTTACAGATTTCCACAATAATCGCGTACTAAAATACATTGATCCATTCACGACTGATACTATAGCTGATGATGTCTGGGGACAGGTGGATTTTTCTGGTAATAAATGTAATTTTACAGATGGAGATCTGGCAACTGGCCCTATTCCTCCTCCAACTGATCAGTCTCTTTGCATGGGAAGAAATGGGAGTTATCAGGAGAGCTTTGTTGCCGGTGTCGATGTGGATCAGCAAGGAAATATATGGGTAGCTGATTCTTCAAATCATAGAGTCCTACGGTTTCCTGCCGGATCAAAAACTGCAGATCTGGTTTTGGGACAGCCTAATTTTACTTCACGTAACCGCGGATCTTCTCCTAACCAGATGAATGAGCCTGCTGTTGTGAGGGTCGATGGGCAAAACGGTTGGGTATATGTAGCTGATGAATATAATGATCGTATTTCGATATTCCAACCGCCGTTTACCAATGGAATGAATTACTCTAGTACTTTCGGATCGCAACTGCGTACTCCAGCAGGTATTGAATTTGATCCAAACGGAGAAGGTATCTGGGTAGCTGATCATGGCAATAATATGCTTGAGTTATGGAGTCCTGATGGTAGTAGCGTGAAAAAAGTTCTTTTTAAGGATACCTACCAACCAAATGGTCAATGCGGTTCGGTAAATCAGACGGTTTGTATCAATCCGCAAAACGGCCAGTGCTGGGATAATATGTGCGATAGTCGTGGTTCGATCGGTTTGGATAGCGACGGCAACGTTTTTGTCTCATCATCCATCTTTAATCAGGACGTCCATCGCTATGAAGCGCCTATTCCTACTCCGGTTTCTGGTCAAATTTATTCTGCTAACCACAGATTATTTTATCCTCCGGACGGGCATAACTTGAGAAGTAGTAAAAGTCCTTTCTCACCCCGGGGTATGGTAATTGCTAACAATCAATTTATTCTCTCAGATGGATTTAAAATAGTATTTTGGGACGATTTGTCATCGCTGACAAACGGGAAACCCGCTGATGGATATGCGGGAGTTAATTCTTTTGAGGATGTAGATCCCTGGACTTTGGGAAGAATCGCTGCAGATAATCAAAACCATCTATGGGTACTAAGAAAAGGAACTGTCGATGTATATCAACTACCTCTTTCTATAGGCGCACAACCTCTAAAACGAGCGATTAGTTTTGAGACTCCACTCCCTATATTGGGTGGTGGTACGATGAGTTGGAACTATGATGGTAATGATTTCATAGGAATTGATGTTGATCCATCTGGAAATTTCCTCTGGCTAGCACAACCAGATAAAAATAGAGTTTTGAGAATTCAGAATCCTTTCACAACGCCTGTCATTGACGTAGTGTTGGGACAAACGAGTCCCACGGGCACTGATTGTAATCGGATAGCAGGAAATAACACGGGTGGTGATCCATCAGGGCAAGCAGCTGATACGATCTGCATGGCTGGAGCAGTAAAAATTGATCGCCTAGGGAATGTGTGGGTAGCTGATAATACGCTTGAATACCATGGTAATAAGAGGATCTTGAAGTTCAATGCGAGTAAATTTACAAACCTCACTACAGCGCTATTTGCACCCGATGCTGATTTGGTATCGCCAAGGGTGGGAGCTTATGAGATGGCTTTTGATTCCTCTAACCGTATGGCGGTAGGATATAGCGGAATTGTCGAATCCAATTCATTTTCTGGAATATATCTGAATCCATCTACCACACTTCTTACTAGCAAGGAACCTGATATCCGTCTGAATGATTTCTTTTCTCACGGTTACTCATCTCTCTTTGATTCGAATAATAACCTATATATAGCAGATCTGAATCGGGGCCGTGTATTAGTTTATTTTGATCCCCTCAAAAATTATCCGCCATCACCAACTCCGTCACCATCGCCGATTCCATCATCTTCACCCACACTGACTCCTACTCCCTTCCCTACAGCTACACCCAAACCCACAGCCACACCGACTCGTACTCCAACACCCAGTCCCGCTCCCAAAACCACCACATTCAAAGTCAGCACTTCTACAGATGACGTCAACCAGGATGGAGATACTCTCTCTTCCTCTCTCAAAACTATTTGGCTAGGTACTGGATCAACTACAACCGCAAGCTATACAGGATTGAGGTTTCAAAATATATCTATACCCAAAGGCGCCAAAATACTCTCTGCCAAATTCGAAGTATATTCTCCTACCTCGCCATGGATAAGTATGAGCTTTACTATCAGAGGAGATAATATCGGCAACAGTCCCATCTTCACTAACACCAACAAACCTTCCCAAAGAGCATTAACTCAATCAAAAGTTAACCACTCTTCCAACAGCAAATGGACAGCCAATACCTGGTATAGTTTTGGCGATATCTCTCCAATTATTCAGGAAATAGTCAACAAATCAGATTGGAATTCAGGAAATAATTTATCTCTTATCTTAAAAGGTACCGGTGCAAAATTTGGTAGAAAATTTGTCACAAGCTTTGACGGGTCAGCTTCTCTTGCCCCAAAATTAACAATAAATTATAAATAGAGTTATCTACGTCCACTCCTCCATCAACCACCGATCAGCATCCAAGGCAGCCATACAACTCCAAGAAGTAATAATGCAATTTTTATCATAAAAAAAGTCGCCTCAGTAGGCGACTCCCTTGTCTTATTCGCTTCATTGCGAATTTACTTTTTCACAATCTTTGCTTTCGATGCTGATTCAGGAAAAATCTGTTTATAGATCGTCAGTACATCATCTCTCGTATGATTACTTCCCAAAATGACGGTAATGAGCCTTCTCCCATCGCGCTCAATATAAGAAATGAGCGTCTCTTTGGCAAAAATAGAATTTCCCGGTTTCACTCCTTTAATTCCATCAAATGCTTGTGAAAGACTAAGAATATTTTGCAGATAAAACGCCTTATGATACCCATCTTTATAAGGAAATTGGACAAATGAAGTTTCCACAATTTTTGCAAATGTCTCATTCCCAAGTGCGTAGTTTGTAAGTGCCAAGAGATCAAGCACTGTTGAGAAGCTACTTTTCTCTTTTTCTTCCTCATCAAGACCAGTAGGATTAAAAAAATATGTATCAAACATTCCCAAGGCTTGCGCTTTCTCATTCATGGAGTTTAAAAATGTTTTCCTCGCCACTCCACCATCTGTCACCTCCTGCCCTATCCCCAACATATATTTCCCTACAGATTCACTTAGTACTTCAGATGCGTCATTTCCCGAAGGAAGCATTGATCCGTAAAGCAATTCTTCGATCGTTACCTTCTCTCCAGAAGATAAACCCATGGATGCTTCCCCTACCTGTGCAGCAGAGAGAGAAACAGTGGTAAGAAGATCAAACGGGGCTTTTTCAATAGCAACAATTGATGTCATTACCTTCGCTAGAGATGCAAGGGGGAGGCGCCCTGTTAGATTTTTCCCGTACAGGAGTTCACGCGTATCTCGATCCATCACGGCATATCCCCATGCAGGAAGATCTTTGGTAAGAGTAAATCGGGGAATCAAATGGAGGGGAAAGTACCTATTGGGAGGGAAGTGATCGATTGTTCTTGAATGGAGAACTTTTTCATAGAAAGGATCGCGTGAAAGTATAATCTTGCGAACTCCGACAGGAGAAAGAAGATTTATGTCGTAATTTTTTATCTTTTGAACGTAAAAAAGGAACGCAAGAAGACCAAAACATACCAATAAAAAGACTCCTGCGAGAATGTGTGTATGTTGGACGATACGTCCGAGAAACGTAGGTTTTTTTGGAACATTCATGGGGACGAATGGAGCTCTGACAAGTAGCGGTCAGCGTCAAGAGCCGCCATACAACCAAATCCTGCCGCAGTTATTGCCTGTTTATAGCGGTAATCAAAAACGTCTCCTGCGACAAAAACTCCGGGCACGTTGGTTGCGGAACGATACTTGAGAAGCCCATCCCTATCGAATACTTCTTTTCGCACGATGTACCCTTTACTATCCAACTCTATTCCTTTAAAAAAATCTGTATTCGGCTTGTGCCCAATGGCAACAAAGACGCCATCAGTCTTCCATTCTTCTTCACTCCCAGAAACTGTATCTTTGAGCATAACACCTGTAACATGATCAGTCCCAAGATACTTGGTGATCATTTTATTCCAGAGAATTTTTATTTTTTTATTTGCGAGTACCCGATCTTGCATCGCGCGACTTGCCCGGAATGCATCTCGGCGATGGACAATGGTAACAGATTTTGCTACCTGAGAAAGATAAAGAGCTTCCTCCATTGCACTGTCTCCGCCTCCCACAACCACGACGTCTTTATTCCGAAAGAAAAATGCGTCACACGTTGCACACGTTGATACCCCTTTTCCCCGAAGTTGCATTTCCCCTGGGACGCCCAGCCAAATACTATCAGCACCTGTTGTAATAATCACCGATTTTGCTTCATACACTTTCCCATCTGCCGTTATTTTGAAAGGAGTTGAGGTGAAATCTGCTTGGGTAAAATCAGTATTCATTACCTCAACTCCAAGCTTTTCTGATTGTTTTTGCATATTCATCATAAGTTCTGGTCCTTGGATACCATCGGGAAATCCCGGGAAGTTTTCAACCAATGTTGTCAACATCAGTTGCCCACCCCAACGAATACCTGCAATAAGAAGCGTTTTGTGTCCGGCTCGGACTGTATAAATCCCCGCTGTCCACCCTGCCGGTCCAGAACCAAGAATTATTACGTCGTACACCATATGAGAAGTCAAAATGAAGAATTATTGCACGAACTTATTAATTTCCCCAGAGAGCGTTTCCTTACTCTGTACCCCAATCCACTGCTTCACCATATTTCCTTTATGAAAAAGCATAAGTGTCGGAATACTCATCACCCCGTACTTTGATGCAGTATTTGGATTTTCATCAACATTGAGTTTTCCTACTTTTGCTTTCTCACCAATCTCTTTCTCCAACTCTTCAAGGATAGGATTTTGGAACCGGCATGGCCCACACCACTCTGCCCAGAAATCAACAAGCACTGGAACTACCGCTTTCAGGACCTCATTATCAAAATTTGCATCTGTAAGGGTTACTTCTGCCATAATAAAATCCTTTCGTAAAAGAAATAGTATTTAGGAAATCCATTATAACAGTGGGAAAAGTAATTTAAAAGACTTCGACTCTCGTTCCTTTTTGTGCCCAGTTATAAAGCCACTCGGCAGATGTCAAAGGAACATTGACGCATCCGTGGCTATTAGGACGACCAAAACGATTATGCCAGTATGCCCCGTGAATTGCGTAACCTTGGTAAAAGTACATCACATGAGGGACGTTTTTATATTCATATGTACCATATGCTTTTGACCCACCACGCATGGTTTGAGAAGGAACTTTCCATTTCACTGCAAAACTACCCTTCACAGTGGGCGTCTTGGGAAGTCCGGTAGAAACTTTCGTCTGGTGAACAACTTGACCTTTCTCCCACGCATAGAGCATTTGCTTTCCTAGATCAACGGTAATGAGTTTTTGATCGGTAATAATTTCACCTGCGTATACGGAAGAAGAACAGGCAAAAAGGAAAATGATGATACAAATAGCCTGCAAAATGGAGCGCATACTTCAACAATACCATGGATTCCCAAAATATTGCTAGATTCATTTTTCGATACTACTCCCCTTTTCGTTTCATCGTAGATACTTGACAGTTGAATACTTCTCCTCTACAGTGAAATATATTGCCACCGCAAACGGAAGCAATCCTGAATTTATCCAAGGGTTGCTTTTTTTCTTGCCTTTTGGCCAATACACTCACTCGTGAAAGGAGGTGATAAAAATTGAAGATTGTACGCAAAGCAATTTTTTCTTTACTTATCCTAGGCTTTGGATTACTCCTCCTTGCACCGTTCAACACAACATCAGCAATAGGCCCCACGTTTTACGAGTATAAACTCGGGGTAGATCCAGTCGATGGACCGGTCGTTGCCATGGACTTTCACGGTGATCGGATAGAACTAACAGGAGCAGGCACATTCTCCCTAAATCCACATACAGTTACGGGAGGAGGAGACATTGTCCACAAAGACAAAGATGGAAATATTATTAATACAGGCACTTGGACAGCAACACGCATGTGGAGGTACCAATCATGGGGTACATCACCAGATCTTCCATCTACCTTTGAAGGAGGCCGAGCACTCATCGGAGTTCACCTTCGCTCAACAGATGGATCAATTGAAACTGATGGTCTTCTTTGGGTAACCTGTCTTATTGGCAATGTCCCAGCGGGATCAGAAGAAGGAGTAACTCTCCTCGTTCCCAGATTTGGTCTCTATTTCAATACTGAGGTAAGCGGAGAGACGCTGTTTATCCGGATGCCCTAACGAAGAACGAGAAAAACGCCATACCTGATATAATCGAATAGGAGAGAAAGCCATATTTGGCTGATACTTTTTATTGTTTTCGTAACCATTCTCTCGCTCTTTTTCTTCATGTATACTCTTCATGATGGATATACACCAAATATTTCCACTGGGAAATAGAAATTCATCGAAAATACTACTCATAGTTACTGGCTCTGTTGCTGTTTTTCTTCTTGGAATAGGTGCATTTTTCCTATATAAACTATCCTCTTCTTACACTCCTGATCAAACCATCAGTTGGAAAATATTCAAAAGTACTAAATTTTTTTATGAAATCAAATATCCGGATGAATATTTCCAGGAAACAAATTCTATTGAAGGTCAGCTTTACCTAATCCCTAATGAGGATAACAACAAAATCGAGAATGTTGGATTTACTCTGATTCCTATTTCCGCGTTATCAGAAAAAACTGTCGAGGAATTTATGGAGAGTTCCACCAATAAAGATCTCTATCAAAGTGCGAAGAAAAAAACACGCATGACAATTGCAGGTATTTCAGGATACAAGCTTATCATCGCTTCACCTCCGTCATATGAGCGTAAAATTGAAAAAATAATGGGCCTGATTAAAAAAGACGACATCATATTTGCATTAACCCTCGATGTTGTGGATCGAGAGATTACAAAAGAGGATGAGGATTTATTTGAAAATATTCTTCGAACATTTACTTTTACAGGAAATCCCACCTACGACCTTTATGTTACCTATTCACCGGCAATTACCGCAGATAATGAACGAGAAGTAAAACGATTGCTTGCACCTTTTGGAATACTCACTGTTAAGTATGAAACAAACCCGCCATATGGACTTTTCAAAAACCTACCTTATGAAAAATGTCTGGATCTTCATGAAACTATAAGTAAACTCTCTTACGTTGATCATATAAGAGAATGCGTCAGAGAAGAAAGTAAGCGGGAACAACTTTGTGGTGGGATTGCTGGACTAGATTGTCCAACCGGGTATTCTTGCAAACTAGAGGGAGATTATCCCGATGCCGGAGGGAAATGCATCGCTAATTAAAAAGAATATATAATGCGATTAAACTTACAATCGGATAGGAAATAAACCCGTATTTTGCAGATACTCTCCACTGTAGTCTATCCTGCCAACCGGGAAGCTTTTTGCCAAAAAGCATGATGAATTGTTCAAATGCATCAGGAAGTATCCCTACTCCTCCTCCAACAAGGAGCCAATAATTGCTCTTTGTAACCAATATCCACAAGAAACTAACCACCATAAAGAAATAGTCAATTCCCATAACAAGCAAAATTATATTTCGACGTCTCTTCTCCATCCGAAAAAATTCTCTCAAGGTTATTCCTGGTCGGAGATCAAAATCATTATGCGGCGTTAAATCAAGAATAAAATGTGAAAGAAAACTTAGGAGTAACCCTAGAAGCGGATCAGGTACTATTTTTAAAATTGCAGCTCCGGTTAAAAAATGAGGAGTATAGAGCATATTTCTAGTATAGAACACCCCATCTTTTTTTGATATTTGATTTTTTATTTTTGATATAGTATAGTATCCCTATCCCCCCCTAGGGGATATTAGAAAGGTTATCAAGGAGGCTTCTATGCAAAGCGAATCAAAAATATCTCTTGTTGCACGTCTGAAGATTGCTGAGGGACATCTGAAGAAAGTCCGGGAAATGGTCGAGAATGATTCTTACTGCATTGATACGCTTCATCAATCTCAAGCAGTTGAAGCAGCCCTTCGAGAAATTGACTCTCTTATTTTAAAAAATCACCTCAATACATGCGTTGTCGATGCTATTAAAAAGGGAAGATCAAACGAGGTCATTGAAGAAGTCATGGCAGTATTTAAAAGAAACCAAAAATGACACTCGATAAAATATTCGTTATTCTCCTTGGCTTTTTCGGAGTCATAACCACCTACTGGTTCTTCTTTGGCAAAAAAGAAGAAAAGGTTGAGGCAAAAGGGTCAATTGATATCAAAGTCGAGGGTGGCTACTCCCCTTCGTACATTATTATAAAAAAAGATGCCACAACAACTCTTAATTTCTTGAGAAAGGATCCTAACCCTTGTCTTGAAGAGGTTAATATCCCTGATTTTGGCATCAAAAAATTTCTGCCATTAAACGAAAACGTACCAATTGTAATTACTCCCAAGAAAAAAGGGGAGTTTCCATACTCCTGTGGGATGAATATGTACTTTGGCAAAATTTCTGTGATATGAAAACCAAATCTTTTGCAATTTCTGGTATGCATTGCGCTTCCTGTGTACGAGTGTTAGAACGTGCACTGTCAAAAGTTGCCGGAGTAGATAGTGCAACGGTCAATCTTGCCACAGAGAAAGCTCACGTCACATATGACGAATCACAAGTAAACGATGATAACTTGAAAGAAGCAGTTGCAAAAGTTGGGTACAAAGCTCTTCTTGGCGAAAATGGACACAGTGATGAAAAAGATATCAGGAAAAAGAAGGAATTGAAGGAGCTAGGGATAAAAGTGTTGGTAAGTCTTGCAATTGGCGGCCTTCTTTTTTGGGCAAGTTTCCCGACTCTTATGGAGACTGCTCCATCTTTGTTAAAAGACTCTCTTATTCAGCTTCTACTGGCAACACCAATTCAATTCTGGGCAGGTTTTTCATTTTATCAGGCAGCATTCTCATCTTTGAAAAACCGCAATGCCAACATGGATACCCTTGTCGTTATTGGCACAACTGTGGCCTTTGGCTATTCGGCATTTGTCACACTTTATCCTGAAATTATCCAGGGCTTAGGTATCGATCCCCTGCCATACTTTGACACTGCAGTTGTTATTATTGGTCTTATTCTTTTGGGAAGATTCTTAGAAGCCAAGGCCAAACTTGGCACATCTGATGCCATCAAGAAACTTCTAAGCCTTCAAGCCAAAACTGCTCGTGTCGTAAGAGATGGAAAAGAGATGGATATTCCAATTAATCAAGTCATTGTAGGAGACCAAATCCTTGTCCGGCCAGGAGAAAAAATCCCTGTCGATGGAAAAGTTTTGAAAGGAGAATCAGCAGTTGATGAATCAATGGTCACAGGTGAAAGTATTCCGGTAGAAAAATATCCCGGTGACTTAGTCGTTGGTGCAACAATCAACTCCACTGGTACATTTACCATGCAAGCGACGAAGGTCGGAAGTGAAACTGTACTATCCCAGATTATTGCCCTTGTTGAAAAAGCGCAAGGGAGCAAAGCGCCAATCCAAAGACTTGCCGATACTATCTCGTCATACTTTGTCCCTGTTGTTCTTATGCTGGCAATCGCAACCTTTGTCGTATGGTACGTCTTTGGACCAACTCCTGCATTTCTGTTTGCCATGCTCAATACCGTTGCGGTCCTTATCATCGCCTGTCCGTGTGCTATGGGCCTTGCAACTCCAACTGCAATCATGGTAGGTACCGGAAAAGGCGCAGAACACGGTATTTTAATAAAAGACGCAGAGAGCCTTGAAATTGCCCATAAGATTACAACCATTGTATTTGATAAAACCGGCACCTTGACTCTCGGGAAACCAAAAGTTACAGATTCTTCCGTCATGGAAAATATTGATGAAGTTGCCAAAACACTTACATTACATATCACTCCCCAAACTCCCTTAGAACAGTACATTTTTTCTCTCATCTTTTCTCTTGAAAAGCATTCGGAACATGCTCTTTCGACAGCTATTACTTCCTACCTCCAAGAAAAGACAAAAGAGTTACCGGTCGAAGGAGCAAGAGCAATCGCCGGTCTTGGAATTGTCGGGACTGTAAATCATGAAAAGGTAATCATTGGAACAAAGAAACTCATGGAGAAGGAAAAGATTATTCTTTGTAGTGAACTTGAGAAAAAGGCGCAACTTTTTGCCCAAGAAGCAAAAACACTGGCATACATTGCAGTCAATGGAAAGCACGTTGCCCTATTTGCCATAGCTGATACCCTGAAAGATTCAGCACGGGAAACAATCTCGGAGCTTCTCAAAATAGGTATTTCCTCCTATATGATCACTGGTGACAACAAACAAACAGCAAAAGCAATTGCCGATCAAGCTGGAATTCCAAATGAAAATGTCATTGCTGAAGTTCTCCCGCAAGAGAAAGAAAAAATTGTCCGAGAATTCAAAGAAGGAAATGGAAAAGGAAGGAAAACTCTAGCCTTTGTTGGAGATGGAATAAATGACGCTCCGGCTCTAGCATCAGCCAACGTAGGAATTGCCATGGGGACAGGAACAGATGTTGCAATAGAAGCTGCAAATATAACGCTTATGAATAAAGATCTCAGATCTGTTGTAACAGCTATTCGTCTTTCTAAAAAAACCATGCGGACAATTAAACTCAATCTCTTTTGGGCATTTGGATACAACGTCATCTTAATTCCTGTTGCAATGGGAGTCCTCTATCCCTTTTTCGGATTACTATTAAATCCCATCCTCGCCTCTTTGGCAATGGCCACAAGTTCAATATCAGTTGTTACAAATTCTCTTCTTTTAAAGAGAGCAAAACTATGAAGGAGAAAATATGAAAGACAGACATGCGTCTGCAATTTCTTCTGAAAAAATTATTCTGAGCATCATTGGAGGGGTAACTCTTCTGGCACTTGTCGTAATTTTCATCTTCTCTGTTAATGAAAGTAAACAAGGAAAACCAGAGGTATCGGCATCGTACAAGGTCAACGACGAAAATCGTCCACGAGTAAAAGTTTCATCGTCTTCCTCAGATCTTGGAACAATGAAAGTCCAAGATGAAAAACAGGCAGAGTTCTTACTCGAAAATACCGGCAACAAACCATTGGATCTTTTTAAAATCTCCTCATCTTGTGACTGCACGTTTGGTCAAATAACTGTCAACGGAACAAAAAGCCCAGAATTTGGTATGCACTCAAAAAGTACGTGGTCTACCTCATTAGAGCCAGGTGAAAAGGCAACACTTACTGTTACCTACCGTCCATCAATCATGCCAGTGAAGGGACCAGTTACCCGAGATGTGTATGTACAGACAAACGATCCCGAAAATCCAAAACTGACATTTACGGTAAAAGCATATGTTGAGTGAAATTTTTTTCTATGAAGCGTCGTATTTTGAGCAAAATTTGTGCAGTTGAATTAGAATTTGTTGTTCCATTACGAGAAGGAAAGCGGGAACTGAAATTCCCGAAGGCTTCCCGAGTAATGGAACCTACAAATTCTTTTCAAGAACCCATTTTGCGAGAAATACAACGCGTAATACAATGATCGATTCAAATCTCTTTTTTGGCGTCTCTCTCACTGCTTCATTTTTAGGAGGCATGGTCGCACTTTTTGCTCCATGTTGCATTACATTTCTTTTTCCTTCCTACCTGGGAACGATATTTAAGGAACGATCACGAGTTGTGCTCCTCACACTTGTCTTTGCACTTGGTCTTGGATCAATTCTTGTCCCTGTTGCTCTGGGTATGAAAATTATCGTTTCTCTTTTCGATCAGTTCCATACCACAACGTATTTATTGGGAGCCCTGTTTATGTTCCTCATGGGGCTTTTTACTCTGTTTGAAGTCAAACTCATGCTCCCACTTCCCTACTTTACTATGCCCAAAGAAACAACTGTTATCTCTACGTTTTTGTTGGGAGTATTTTCTGGAATTACATCCTCATGTTGTGCACCAGTTCTTTTTGCCGCAATCACCCTTTCCTCACTTTCCCCATCAATTCTTACAGCACTTATCGTTGCCAGTGTCTATGTCTTAGGAATCGTCTTCCCACTTTTTTTCCTCTCCCTTTTTTATGAAAAAGTAACAAACCAGTATTTATACAAAGTGAAATCAGCAATCGAAAAGCCTCTCAAAATTATTGCTGCGATAACATTTATGGTATCTGCTATCGGTATTGCCTACTTAGCTCTTTCCGGACAAATTGAGATGGATTCAAACATGGCATACGGAGCAAGTCTCCAACAATTCATTTACACTCTTTCGGGAAGGTTACAAAACCCGTTCCTTGACCTTCTTATTGCTATCGCACTTATATTATTTATCACTATTCTCATAAAGGAGGCCCGTCATGAAAGTAAACTCATGGAAAAAAAACATAAAGAAAAATAAACAGTATTTCATAGGACTGATAACAGGATTTTTATTTGCAGCCTTTCTTCTCAATATTGCCCCTCTTGCAGTTGCAAAAACAAGATCAAATCTTGTAACACTTACTCGTTTATTCAACGCTTCCCCAACCCCTACTCCTTCTTTGGAAAAGCAACTTGAAGAAATAACAAAGGACGTACTTCCTGAATCTGTTCCCCTGGAGGTAACATTGAAAGATACAATAGTCCGGCTTGTAGAAGTAGGTGCAATAGATAAAGAAAAATTCATTTCTCTCTACCAGGCAAGAGGAGGACTTACTCCCCAAGAACAAGCACTTCTTGACAAACCATCCGACGAAAAGCTTGTGATCACGGCAGAGAATGCCAATCTTTTTCTTAACCTTCTCTGGCCTCTGGGAATTGCCAATAAAACAAATGTACTTGCCGATGGACCAATGGGAAAAGAGTATGCCAAAGATGTCGGAAGTTTTGCTTCAACCGGTGGATGGACACTTGGGAAAGAGCCGGGAGGAACCCTTTTCAACCGTTTTCCGATTCTTCCGCTATCGAGGGAACAAGAAACTCTGGTGAAAGAACTTGCCGAAAGTATCTTCCGCTCATGTTGCGGCAATAGTACGTACTTCCCAGATTGCAACCATGGGGCTGCCATGCTCGGCTTTTTGGAACTTGCAGTGTCCCAAGGGTTACCAAAGGAGAAAATCTACCAGAAAGCTCTTGCACTTAACTCCTACTGGTTCCCGCAAACGTACGCAGATCTGGCTGTATATTTCCAGAAGAAGAAAAATACGCCATGGAAGAGTGTCGATGCAAAAGAGGTACTTGGAAGTGAGTACTCAAGTGGACAAGGATACAGAAAAATAAGTAAGCTCCTCCAAGATGAAGGACTTTTGCCAAAAGTAACTGGTGGTGGAGGTTGCGGTGTATAAATTGTTAGGAATCGTAATCATTCTGATTGGGATTATTGCAATCTACCAACTGGCAAATCCCAAACCGGTTGAACGCGGGAAAAAATGGGGTGCCGATTCCCCTTCCCAAACCTTGCAAGAAACTCTCCCAAAGAATATGGAGCAAACAAAAGAGGAAGCGGGTGTTACAGCGACAGTAATTTTTATTCCGGAAAAATCAATTTCATCAAACGTCTTTTCAATTTCTCTGGATACGCACGATGTGAATTTTGATGCATTTCGTTTCCAAACCGGAGTAACCTTAGAAAAAAATGGAGAGATTCTCCCAACTACATCGGTATCGGAAAGCGGAAGCGGTCATCACAGAAAAGCCGAGATCTTTTTCCCAAAGCGTGATCTTCCCTATAGTCTTATTATTTCAGATCTTGCGGGGGTAAACCGTCGAACATTCCCTTTTTCCCTGTAAGGGAGGTGATACGTATGAAACCTAATTTTTTATGGATCATTGGCATTATTCTTGCATTTATCTCGGGATCTTTTCTTTTTGGCGGAAATAGTATTTCAAGTCTTGCACCATACGCTCTTGTACTTATTTGTCCGCTCATGATGATTTTTATGATGAAAGATCATAAACATTAAGAGCCTGTTTGAAAAGTCCCATACGTCGCGAAAGGCTGCAGGTTTGAGCGAAAAGCACGCATCGTGACGACGGAGTATACGAAGGATACTTCTAGGAGCGATAAGCGCTTTGCAGCCAAATCCTGCAGACTTGCAGTAGAATGCGACTTTTCAAACAGGCTCTAAAGGGGGTGAGACAGATGAAAATACCTGAAAAAACTCTATCTTTGGCACTGGCCATTGTTTCCGGAGGGTATTACCTTCTTTGCACACTCATAGTTTCTATAGCGCCTGATCTTTACAAAAGCGTTGCAGCGTCATGGATGCATGGAATTGATGCAGAGAAAGTCTGGAGGCAATCCCCGTCTGACATTGGCACCTTTGTGTGGGGATTTATTACGTTTACCCTTGCCGCCTACGTTACAGGGTATATATTTGCTTTTGTCTACAACGCTCTTTTGAAGAATAAATGAGAAAATACGTTGTATCGACCTTGACAGGAATAGGAGCAGCAACTGTGCTCTTCGGATTCTACCTTCTTCTCATGCGTGTTCTTACCGGTTCTTTTGATGCTTCCTGGACCCAATTTACGACGCTTTGGTATTTTATGATTCCACTTATTGTAGGATTCGGTATCCAAGTTGGGTTATATAGACATCTCAGAGAACATCTCAGAACCAGCAACAAACGAATGATGACATTTTCCTCTACAACCTCGACGGTATCGATGGTTGCCTGCTGTGCTCACCACCTTACCGACATCCTCCCCTTCCTTGGTATCGCCATCTTTTCAACCCTTCTTATTCAGTTTCAAAAGCCTATTCTCATTATTGGGATTGTTTCAAATGTTTTTGGAATTTTTCTCCTCGTACGCCACATCAGAAGTATTTCCAATCGATGAATACATTGATAAAATAATGAATGTGAATGAGCATATCGTATGGAAAGGAATAAGATAGAACTTTCTTATGAAGGGAGGTGAAAAAATGAAAAGAGATCCGTTAGTATATGGAGTCATTGGGGTGCTTTTAGGCGGCATTATCGTCTGGTTTATGGCAACGAGTGTTGTGAACAATAATATGACCGGCATGATGCAAATGATGGGAATGCGCTTCACAAATCAAGAACAATCTTCAATGATGAACAAACAAAACGAGGGAGAGAATTTCCAAAACATGATGGGTATGAATTCAAGTATGGACGATATGATGGGGTCGATGAGGGGAAAAACAGGAGATGAATTTGATCGCGCATTTATTTCTTCGATGATTATCCATCATCAAGGCGCAATCGATATGGCCAAAGAGGCAAAAATAAGCGCGAAGCACGATGAGATCAAGAAACTTGCAGAGGATATCATTTCCGCTCAAATGCGTGAGATTGATCAGATGAAAATGTGGCAGAATGCATGGGAGTATTAATCTTTCTAGCTTCTTGATACAATAGACCCTATGAACCTTTTTGCCGTTTTTGCAACTGGTCTTTTTACTGGAGGTCTAACATGCCTTGCAGTCCAAGGAGGCCTTCTTGCGGCAACAATTGCCCAACGGGCTGAGGAAAAACTAAAAAATGATGCTGAAAAGTCTGGCCACGCCCTCCCTATTCTCTCATTTTTAACTACCAAACTTATTGCCTATACGATTTTAGGAGCATTCCTTGGGCTTTTGGGATCGTTCTTTCAACTTTCCATTACTACACAGGTTATTCTCCAAATAGCGGTTAGTATATTTATGATTGGAACTGCTTTAAATATCTTGGACGTGCACCCCATATTTCGTTACTTTATTATCCAACCGCCAAAATTTGTACGAAGAATGGTGAGAAATCAGTCCAAAAGTGGAGATTTATTTGCACCGGCAATTTTAGGAGCTTTTACTATTTTCATCCCCTGTGGAACAACTCAAGCCATGATGGCTCTTGCAATTGCTTCTGGAAGTCCACTCCTTGGTGCTGCCATAATGTTTGCATTCATCGTAGGCACTTCACCACTTTTTTTCATTTTAAGTTATCTTGCAGGAAAACTTTCCGAAGTTTTCCAAAAAACATTTATGCGTTTTGCCGCATTTGCTATTCTTCTTCTGGCAGTATTTAATATCAACGCAGCGCTCATCCTCTCTGGAAGTACCATGACTCTTGATAGATTCGTATCAAAACTAAGCTGCTCATTTATTATTATCTGCGAAGGGTCAAAATTGTATGCAGCAGGGAATGTGAAAGGGTCACAAACGATTCCTTCAGCAGAACATACCATCTATATAAGTAGTTCCGGGTATAGTCCCCAATCGATCTCAGTGCCTACCAGTTCAAAAGTCACTCTTAAGTTAGTTAACCAAGGAGGAGCAGGATGTGTTCAAGCATTTACGATACCCAAGATGAACGTGCAAAAAATTGTCCGGGAGGGAAGAACTGAGCTCGTTCAGTTTCAGGCACCAGATAATCCTCAAGATATCCGCTTTACCTGCAGCATGGGAATGTACAGTGGGATTATTCATGTGATATGAAAACGATTACTTTGAAAATCGTTGGAATGCACTGCTCAAGTTGTGCCATTAATATTGATGGAGAGCTTGAAGATACTGATGGAGTAACGGAAGCAAATACCAATTACGCCAAAGCAGAAACAACAGTTACGTATGAGGAAGGAAAAATATCACCGGAGAAACTTATTACCATCATCAAAACTCTTGACTATGATGTTGCACAAGAGGGTTAAAGAAAAAGTGCAACCGTCAGATTCCAAAATGTGTGGACAAGAATTGGAAGAGTAAGAGATTTCCGGAAAGAGTAAAGGTAACTATTTGTAATCCCCAAAAGCAGAATTGATATCGGATACACAACAAGAGCAACACCAGTTAAATGAAGTCTCGTAAATACAATGGGAATGTGAAGAAGAAGGAAAAGGAAACTAGAAGAAACTGCCGCCCAAAACTGATTCTTTGAAAACTCATTCATCCGTTTATAGAGGTATCCGCGCCCGAGGATTTCTTCCCACACTGACGTAAAAAAGTTCAATACAAGAAATGTCCCAAGCCCTCCGGTAAGTTTGACGGCAAGAATGGGCCCAAAAGAAACAGTTCCGTACTTGAGATAGTTTGCTACCATCCCTTCAATTGCAAAAAGTGCTCCGATTGCAACTCCCAGATACAAGTCTTGTAAAAAAGCAGCTGGTTTTTGTACTAACCCAAGACTTCCAATACCTCTCTTTTCAATGAAATGGACAACGATAAGTACCGGAACAACAAAGACAAGTGGTTTTACAAGGAGTTCATCAACCCATTCTGGAAAAACGAAGCTCGCCCGAAAAAGTGACCAGATGAGGAATATCCCAAACCAGACGAGGAAAATTTCGTGCTTTCGCATACTTCCATTGTATGCACACTAATTATAGTTTGGCAAGGGAAGGGTTAGAAATGAATTTGGAAATCCGAAAATTCAAAAGGTACCGCTTCGTTTTGAATTACAAGAGTCTCAACATATGACACCTCTGGTCCTTTGCGGCAAGCCGCTACCATTTTATCGACATCTTTCTTTTTCCCTTCAAACACAGCCTCTACCATTTCATGATCTTTATTCCGTACCCAACCTGTTACTCCTAACTCCACAGCTTTCCTTACAGTCCATGTTCTAAATCCAACCCCTATGACATCACCTTTGATAAAAATATGCACGCGTTTACTATCCATTCGGGATGCTCTTTCTTTTCCTATTTCTTTGAGCGAACAAAAAAATAAGAAAAATTAAGGAATAATCTTCGCTCCTGACCAGGCCAGAATAATGTTTCTGAGGATTCTTCCTAACGCGGTCGCGATAAAAAACTTCCACAGCGGATAATTGAGTGTCCCAGAAACTATTCCTACAATATCAAAAAAAGGCAGTGGAATAGCAGAGGTGATAAATATCGTGACAAAGCCGCTTTTCCGAAACCATGCTTCTACTTTTTTGAACCACGTTTTTTGACTCCCCTCCAAGTGGTTAATAATCCCCCGACCCCCGTATCCTAAGAAAAATCCTACCAATTCTCCTACAGCATTCCCTAGTCCGCTGATTACTCCAACAAGGAAAGGATTCCAGAGTGCACCGCCGATAAATACGGCAATGAAGGAAGGAAGTGGGATAAGAACTGTTGCATTGGAGAACACATTAATAAGAAATAATCCCAAGTAGCCAAGATTTTCAAACTGATAGAAATCTCTTTTACGACCAACGATAAGAAAAAGGGTGAGTATTGTAAGGAGAAGTACTCCGATACGAAGATACCGCTGCCGAATTTGCTTTCTCTTCTGGTAGATTTTTTTTGCTTTCCTTCGCATTTCTCTTATAATCATACCATATGGAAAAACCAATAATTGCCTTTCTGGATAATCTTAAGATTATGGAGGAACATATTACTCAATTACAACACTTCGGATCGGTTATACAGTCTCCGTCAGATTGGCCAAAACAGGATGAAGTGCTTCAACTCGTTTCCAATGCCACAATTATTGTTAGTAAATGGGTGTATATATCAGAAACTATACTTGCAAACGCTCCACACCTCCAATACGTGGTTATGGCAATGACTGGATACCAAGACTGGGTGGATATGGAGGCGATCAAAAAACGAAAATTACTTGTCTCAAACGTCCCGGCATTTTCAACAGAAGCTGTTGCCGAACATGCTCTCCTTCTCATGCTCACAGTTGCACGACGACTTCCTCACGCATCAAAACAGATCCAAAGCGGTATTTTTAACCCAAAAGAGAAGTCTCTTCAGGGATTTGAGTTAAAAGGAAAAACACTCGGAATTATTGGCCGCGGTCATATTGGGAGTCGTATTGAAGAACTCGCCAAAGTATGTGGCATGAATGTTTTCTCTATCAACTCCACATCATCGAAAGAGGAATTTCATAAACTTCTCAGAAAAAGTGAAATCATTTCGGTTAACACTCCCTTAACTCCAAAAACATTTCATCTTTTGAGTGAGAAAGAGCTTTCTCTCACACAAAAAGGAACCGTCATTATCAATACATCTCGAGGGAAAGTCATTAGTGAAAAAGCCCTCATCAAATATCTCCAGAATGGACATCTGGCAGGTGCAGGTCTTGACGTGTTTGAGAAGGAGCCTCTCCCTGCCGGAAATCCTCTCTTAAAAATGTCCAATGTCGTTGCAACTCCTCACATTGCCTATAACACGCGGGAATCATACAAAAGACTCTGTGATGGAGTTGTTGAGAATATCAAAGCATTTATAGCGGAAAAACCAAAAAACGTTGTTTCTTAAAAAGGAATATCTTTCATCTTTTTCCGTTTCTGTTCAACTTTTTCCTTTTTCGGCCATGCTCCAAGCTCTTTCAGTTTCCACATAAAAAGTGCGCCCTTCCTCTTTACTTTGGCGTCCTTTACATATGATAGTGCTTTTTCCAAAAGGGCTCGAGGCATGGTTTTGGCAAGTTTCATGTAGATTCCCCTATGCTTAAGATCATTGAGTGATTCCGCTAAATAATATCCATAAGCTTGGAATTCCCGAGAAATGTACTTATCCTCGAGAGGATTGAATTTAGTCAATATATCTCCTACTGATTGCATAGCAGAAGATTTACCGTTTTTTTTCATACTTTCTTATTTATACTAGATACTTAATACTTTCTTCACTTCTCCCACCAAGTATAACGAACCGGTAATAAGAAGCAAATCTCTTTTTATTTCTCGCTTAGCCTGTTGCAAGGCAATAGAGACATCGGGAAGGACTTGAACTTCTGCAGTTGGATCGATAGTAAGAATTGTTTTTTTCAACTCTTCAGGGGGGAATGAAAGAGTTTCCCCCATATCTGTTGTAAGAGAAAATTTTGTGAGAATAATTTTTTTACAATACAAAAGAAGTACTCGTAACATTGCTTCTTGTCTTTTATCATTTTTAATTGCAAGAAGAGTTGTAATAGTTTTTTTCGGATACATAGTTCGAAGAGAAGACATCAATGCTCTTATTTTATCTTCATTATGTGCCCCATCAAGAATAATAAGAGGTTTTTTAGAAAGAATCTCAAATCTACCTGCAATTGTTGCGTTTTTTAATCCATTTCTTATCTGTGATTCAGAAAGTGAGAATTTTTCAGGAAGGACTTCAATACATCTGATGCCAATTGCTGCATTTTCAATTTGATAACTTCCTTGTAAAGTAAGATTCAAATTCGCATATGAATGTTTCCCTTGATAATCAAATACACTCCCCCCCTCACTGATAGATTGCAAAGAGTACGAAAAATCTCTTCCCAAAAGTGATAAATGTGCCCCTTTTTCTCTGCAGGACGTTTCAATAATCTTAATAACTGATGGCTGAGTCACTCCTGACACTACTTCAACTGCGGATTTGATGATTCCAGACTTATCGACCGCAATCTTTTCCACCGTATCTCCTAAAACTTCAGTATGGTCAAGTCCTATGTTTGTTAAAACGGCAACGAGAGGTTTTTTTACTACATTAGTCGCATCGAATTTGCCTCCCATTCCCACCTCGATAACTGCCATATCCATCTCTTCTCTTTGAAAGGCCAAAAATGCCATCGCAGTCACAACCTCAAAGTAACTAGGTTTTCCCAATTCACTCTTCTCCAACTTCTGTATTGCAGAAATAACTTCCTGTAAGATATGAACAAACTTTTCCTCAGATATATTATTTTTATTGTTATCTGTTACCTGTTGTTTATTTTTTGAAAAGATTTTGATCCTCTCTCTAATACTCACCAAATGCGGCGAGGTATGAAGTCCCACGATATACTTCTGTGAGAGTATTGAGGCAATAAGAGTTGCTGCAGAGCCCTTTCCTGATGTTCCTCCGACATGAATGGTGGGGTACGAATCTTGGGGGTTTCCTAAAAATTCCATCAGTGTCCTCATCCGGAGTAACCCCAGCTCTCCCGGGAATTTTTTTGTTGGATCTGGAATATAATTTTCTAGAAACTTGACTGCGGCAGGAAATGAATCTATCATTGCCACTGCATTATACCCAAAAAACTGAGGATTGTTTGAGTATTTTTGATATGCCACAAGTTTTAAGAGAAAAAACCGCTCTTATCACAGGTTCTGCAAAGAATCTGGGACGAGCAATTGCCGTTAACCTTGCGAGACAAGGTGTAACCGTCTTTATTAACTGCCACAAAAGCGAAAGTGCATCTTTTGAAACTCTAAAAGAGGTTAAAAAATACTCTTCGGGCTTCCTTGTTCAGGCTGATGTAACAAAGAAAAATGAGATTAACCATCTTTTCCAAACCATTGAAAAGGAAAAGGGGGGAATTGATATTCTCGTAAATCTTGTCGGTAACTTTATCTTTGAACCTATCACGACAACCACATTTGAAAAATTCCAGGATGTTATTGAAAGTAACCTCTACTCTTCATTTCTTTGCTGCCAGAAAGCTCTTCCTTCAATGATGAAGAAAAACTGGGGGCGAATAATCAATTTCGGTTGCGTTGCCGCAGATACTTTGACTGTCCGGAAAAATACGACTCCCTACTATATTGCGAAAACTGGAGTAATTCTCCTTACCAAAGTCTTGGCTTTCGAATACGCTAAATATGGAATCACAATTAATAGTATTTCGCCGGGAATTTTAAAAACAAGTGTCGCCAAAGCAAAAACCCCAACAGGGAAATATGCCCAGTTTGAAGATATTATCAATGCAATCAATTTTCTTTTGAAAGAAGAATCGGGCTATATCAATGGAGCAAATCTAGAAGTTTCCGGCGGCTGGAGACCGGGACTTGCCGATACAGTAGGATCTGGTTCGTCATCTTGATTTGAAGCTAAGGAATGGTACAATAATTGTATGAAGAAAAATCTCATTTTTATTGCTGCTTTTAGTATCCTTGGGCTTATTGCGCTTCAAATTCCTTTCACACAGCTCCTTGGAGCAAGCGTCAATTTCACCCTCTATGACTTCCTTGCCCCATCAATTGGTGCGTTCACTGGTACAACCCCGGGAATTGTTGCCGTATTTCTGACCCAAATAATAAATATTTTCCTCCACGGGTCACAAAGTATTACTCTTGGTAGCATCATTCGACTATTTCCCGTTCTCTTTGCTGTATTTTATTTTTCCAAAAAGCGCTCCGTGAACATTTTAATCCCTCTTGTTGCAATTGCCGGATTTAATCTTCATCCAATTGGACGATCTGCATGGCAATATTCCCTTTTGTGGCTTATTCCAGTTGCCGCACACTTTTATAGGAAAAATCTGTTTGTCAGAAGCTTAGGAGCAACATTTACAGCACACGCTGTTGGTGGACTCCTCTGGGTGTGGGCTTTTGGTCTTTCAAAAACGATCTGGCTTGCTCTTATTCCTCAAACTCTTATGGAGAGAACTCTTTTTGCAGCTGGGATTTCAATCTCGTATGTGGTTATAACAAACCTTCTGAGTCTTGCCGAAAAGAAGAAACTGATCCCTTCACTCCATCTCGAAAAACAGTATTTACGAAAGTAATTTTGCTTTTTCTCCTTGATTGAATTTTCTGGATTGGCTTGGCATAATAATCTCATGTCAGAAGAAACTGTAGATCCGCAACACGTTATTCCACCTCAACAAGATATTTCTTTGTTAAACTCTCAAGTCGAACAAAAAGTTAGAACCGAACTTGGAGAAAGTGCCGCGGCCATGTATCAAATCCTTATCAATATGGCGCAAGAAGAGCAAGTAAGAAATGGTGAGGTGAGTGAGATATATTGGGATTTAACGTACACAAGTACTCAATTACTAGAAAGAATACGAAACGAAGCAACAAATGGCAAATTAAGGTTGGCAAAAGAATTCCTTCTCACTGAAACGGACCCACACCAATTATCATGGGCTGTATATACCCCTGAAGCCAAAGCTGCCACAGGATATGATAAAAAAAGGTTACGTGGTTTTACGGAGCTACGATATTTCGTAAAACCAGATTTGATTCTTTTTTCAGAGAACTTTGATACACCAACGGTGCAATCGATGCTAGCTGATTTGGAACGCGTATTTGGTCAAATACCGTTTCCAGTCATGGTCGATGATCGAAGTTTTGAGGAAAATAAAGTAACGTTTGAAAATCAGGCGTACAAAAATGCACACCAACCTCCTAATTCCCCCGCTGGATGATTTCGTAGTTTTTCTTTGGTCACTTTCTTTGAACAACCAAAGAAAGGAATATTAATTAAACCTATTCATCGCCTTCTCTAACCCATCCTTCAAGGCAATTTCAAGAGCATTAACCGCATGCTTTATTAGTTTTTTCACTTCTCCACCCTCACTATCGCGAAACTTCGACACAACAAATTTCTCTACATCCTGCCGATGAAGATTCTGATCGGCTGATCCAATCTTTTCAAGTTTCCCTTTTCCAATCCCAAGTCGAAACCGTACAAATTCACTTGTCCCCAGTTCTTTCAGAATTGATTCAATCCCATGATGGCCTGCTGTTGCCCCACCTTTCCTAATCCGGATTTTCCCAATGGGAAGATCTATATCATCATGGATAACCCAAACATTTTCAGGGGTGATTTTGTAAAATCGGGCAATTGAAGAGACCGATACCCCAGATAAATTCATATATGTCTGTGGTTTTGCAATAACAAGATCATCATGCTTATAGATTTCTGATTTAAACGATTCATCCCTCTTCCAAGCTTTGAGGGATGGCAGAAGTGGCAGTTTATGACGTAAGAATTTATCGACAACCATAAATCCGATATTATGACGCGTGTATTCAAACTTTCCGCCAGGATTTCCCAGACCAACAATGAGTTTCATATCTACTTTAGTTTTTCTACCTGCCTTTGGGCTAGCTCACCGAAATATGGTAAGTAATATTTCTCACCGAGATATGTCCTCCATAGAAGCAGTAACCACACGATAAAACTGACGAGTGTAATGACAGGTGAGAGTAATAAACCAATAATCCAACCCAAAATTGGAATGAAATCAAGAACGAGAATCAGAAGATACACTGCGCCAAAAAATACAAGTGATTGCATTGCATGGAATCTCACGAACGCATTTTTCTTTTCTTTGTAGAGAAGGAAAAAAGGAGGCACAAGCCCCAAAAGCCCTAGATAGAGTCCATAACTTCCAACTCGACTGTAGAATACAAGAGGAGCAAGTACATAGGCAGCAAGTCCAAGAAGTCTTTCATGAGAGATTGACTGACGTGCCATAAGAAACATTTCTCGTCTTTAGCCTACCACATTTTTCCAAAACTGCAATGCGAAATTAAATCTTTACTCCTGCAAACAAATCTGTTTCCGGTAACTTTACAGGAACACCCCGATGCATCTGGAGTATGAAATAGTCTACCTTCGGCCATTTGGAAAGTCTCGTTAGGATATTGCCGACGTCTTTACTCTGACTTTTATGTGCCCTCATCGCTGCAACTTTTTTGTCCCAATATGCAGAATAATCAATACGGGTGGTTATTTCTTCATCACGAAATCCTTCGGGAAAATAGATAAAATAGGTATCCATCACCGGATCGTTTTTCCTGATTTTTTGAGGGAGACACTCATAGTACAACTTCTTTGGAAATGTTGTTTTTTGAAATGCATACGTAGTCGTGAGAGACACCGCAATATGGTCAAGATGCCCAGAAACACCTAGCCGATCCAATGTTATAACAACATGAGGTTGAAAAGCATTGATCTTTTGAATAACTTTATTAGCGAGCTTATGATATACCGCATTACAGAGTGTCCCGTCTATAAAATCTAAGAACTCTACTTTCGCAACCTCCAATATCTTTGCAGATGCCAATAATTCTTTTTCTCTTACATGTTCAATCTTCACTTTTTCTGTAATTTTAATTACTTCCTCACTTTTGATTTTTGTCCGCCAGCTGGCGGATTGATTTTTGATTTTCTCTTGTTGCCACTCGCCTTTTTCACCTTTTGTTGCTGTCAACACATGTACCTCGACTCCTTCATGTGCATATTTTGCAATTGCCCCAGCCGGACCAAATGCTTCGTCGTCAGGATGAGCAAAAACCGCAAGTAAGCGTCTCTCTCTCATAGTTTCTTTGAAAATGTATAAACGTCTCGAGCTTGTGCACCAAGATCGAATTTATACCGCTCCTCTCCCCGGAGGAAATCAAATCGACGTCGTTTCTCTTCGATTGCTTTTTGAATAAGAAGAGCAGACAAGATAAATCCCGGCGATAGATTATAGACCGTCCTATCAAATCCGGAGTTATATAATAGCACATCATTCTTATACAAAAACACGAGTGCTCCTGCAACAGATTTGCCCTCGAAGTTAAGAAAAATTAGCTCAAGCAGACTTTGCTCGTAGTAGAACTTGATCATATCTTGGAAAAATGCTTTCATGAGAGGAGTTAAAAAGGCCGCTTTCTGAGGTGAACTTTCCCCCATAAGATGGAAGAAAATATCAATATCGGAACTTGTACACTCTGATACCACAAGATTTCTCAAAGAGACTCCCAGCCGTTTCATTTTTCTCCGAAGCTCATGACGGTTATGCCGATCAAGCAATAAAAGATACTCATCCCATGAACCTGGAAGGGAAAGTTGCGGAGAAATATCTTTTTTTTCCTTCACAAAGCCAAGGCTCGCAAGAATCGAAGAGCTTGGGGAATCAGCTTGAATGAATCGAAATCGAAGAACCAATCCTTGATATTCTTTTTCTCTATATGCCAAAAGAGACTTCCAAACTTCTTCTTCTCTCCCAGATTGTGCAATAATATCGCCGTAATCACTAATAAGTTCCTTCCCTAACACTTCAGAACTTCCCAATAATTCAAATGTAGTACCCTTTTTTTCAAATGGACCAATTCCGATACAATCTTCCTCTTCAAAAACTCCTACGATATATGGATTTCCTTTAAAATGTTTCATCCAAAGAGAAATCCACTCGCGGGTTTGGAAAAAGGATGCGGTAGAACTCTTACTTATTAGATCATCCCAGTAATGACGATCATCAAGACCAATTTGGCGGCAAGTAAGCATCTTATCCAAACAAACTCAACTGCTCTTTCTCATCTTTCTCTTCTTTTTCCTTTTCATTTCCCCAAATTTTCACAATACCAAATACTCCATCATACCCCGGATCAACAACAATATTACCCTTCCGTACCTTTTCAATTGACTGGGCAACGCGCTCCCCAGAAACTTTGGCAATATCCGCAAGATCTTTTTGTAAAAGAATGTGAAACTCTCCCCCTAAATGATCAGTCAATTTTTTGTATTCATTTTGAGTAGTGACACTTGTTGGGACGGTACCAATTGCTTCGGATAAAATCTCCTGAAGTGGAACCATCATCACATACGAAGGCCTGTTGGGAAAGGTTTCTGAATATATCCCTTCCATCTTCGTACCACCTAATTCTCTTTTTATGATTTTCAACTCTTCTTCGGTTCTTCCTGCCAATTCTTCTACTCTATGCATAACTCCAACAGTAAGTTTGCGTCCACAGACAGGGCAAAGTGTTCCTTTCTCCCGTGTTTGAGAAGGCGTCTGCTTCACATCACAGTTTCTATGACCTGTATAGTGGTATTTTCCCTCCTCGGGATAAAACTCGATAGTATACGCTATTCGATTTTCGGCCTCACTGTTTTGCTTTAACGCTTCTCGTATTGAGTCGAAACTAAGTGTGTGTAAATCAAATACTGTCGCTTCTCTCCCCAACTTTGGTCCTGAATGAGCATCAGAAAAAGAGACGATAGCGCGTGTATCCAGCTCCTTGATTCGCCAGTTCATCGCTGGATCACTTGAAAGGCCCGTCTCCACAGCATAAATATCTTTCGCAAACCGCCCATATGCCTCAGATATTGAATCGAAACCAGATTCCGATCCGTAAAGGGAAAACCACGGTGTCCAAATATGAGCGGGTATGATCAAACACTTCGGGTCAATAGAAAAAACGATATCACAAACCTCAATACTGGTAAGGCCGATGATAGGTCTACCATCTGACATGAGGTTTGCTCCCTGTCTTGTCAATTCTTTATTTATTTTTTCCGCGCTCTCAACTGTTGGAGCCCAAATGAGCGTATGAATCCGTCTTGCTTTTCCTCCTTGAGAGTATATGCACGAGACTTCTGATTCTAATAAAAAATACGGCCCATCCTCTTCATTTTTGATATTTGATCCGCCAACTGGCGGATGATTTTTGAGCTTCAGTAGTCCATTCCCCATCTCTTCGCAGTACGTTTTTATCTCTCTCATCCAAAGTGGATGTGTCCAATCGCCAGTTGCTAAGATGCCAATTCCTTTTCGCTTCCCCCACTCCCACATTTTGGGAATGACCATCTCTTGAGAAACTGCTCTTGCGTATTTGGAATGGAGTTGAAGATCGGCAATGATATTCATGATTTTTTTTAAAAATATCTCCGATACCATGAATTAATCTTCATGTTTACATTCTGAGCGTGGCGGTAAATCCTATCAGAATAATAATTTACCTGATTGATGAGGAAACTATACCTATACCGAGAAGGCTTGTCATAGAGATGACCTCCCATAGGATACGAGAAATTTTCCGCTTTCTGCGGTTCTCCCTTTAGAATAAAATAGATTGCCGCACTAATATAGAGCCACATGACAGGTATTGTCCCTTGTTTATAAAAACGGCGTAAGGAGTAGATTACCTTTGGCCTTGTTAATACTCGATACTGATAGCCTGCCTGATAAAGTCGTGTTACAAAATCATGATCGTCTGAAATGCAAGCATCTTCACGATACCCTTTTAATTTACGATATGCATCTTTCAATACAATCGTATTAAATCCTCCTCCAAATGGTTTTCTGATATATTGAAGGCCTACCAGCGCCATATTTGAGAGACAAATCAATAATTGCTCAATGGGCGAATCACTTCTAATTTCAAGAAACGTAGCATAACAATCTGCAGGTTTTTCTTGTATCGCAGCATAGACCTCTTTCAGAAACGTCGGAGAAACTCGAACGTCTGCCTCAAATAGAACAAGATAGTTCCCTTTCGCAAAACGGACACCTTTATTCCTCTGATACCGTGAATTTCTTTTTTTGCTTTGTACAATAGTTAAATGGGGTAATTTCTTTCGAAACTTCTCTGCCAGAACAGTTGAATCATCATCGGAATAGGCATCGATAATAATGACTTCAAATTGGTGAAATACTTGCCTAGAAAGGTCGGTGAGTAAAAAGGGAAGAAACTTTTCCTCGTTTAGAATCGGTATGATGACAGAAAAAAAATATTCCGGCATTCTTGAAATTTTTCCTGATTTTACGATACGCGGATAAAAAACGTGTAAAACAACACTGCAAATACAAGTATTCTCACCGTATGGAGCCAAATCACTGTTTTTTTAGTGAACCCGAGATTGCGTTTTCCGACCCAGAACCATGTTTTACACGAATCAGAGATCCACTTTCCTGCCCACATCTTGGAAAAAATGAGATCCCAGACAACAGAAGCAAGAATACCAAATGTCACAAACATTTTGATAATAGTTGGAGAGTACCCGCTTGCTACATACGCGAAGAGAAACGGAAAGGAAATGACGAAGATAATAAGCCACCACACCAAAAAAAAGTGGGAAAACCAAAGAGGCGGTTTCCTTTTGGGAGGAAAAAATTTGTATGAGGCGTAGGTATCAACCATTCCGCCAACCATAGCAAAAAGGATGATAAGAACGATAAGAACGATCTGATTTGGTGTTATAGTCATGAAGACGGAATGTATTTTTTCCCGCGACTCAAAGCGAAGTACGTTCCTTCAAGTTTACTTACAACTGTTGAACTCGAAAATTCCTTTGCACGGAACAATGAACCATTTCTAAGAAGTTGTCTTTTTTTGCTACTTTTCATAAGAGTAAGTATAGCATGAGACATCGCATCCATACTATCAGGTGGAACGAGATATCCATTGGTGCTATCGACTAATTCTTTTGAGCCTCGCATATCAACCGCAACAATTGGCAACCCATGAGCCATGGCCTCAATCATGGCGATTGACTGATTTTCAATCTTACTTGCTGTAATAAATATGTCTGCCATACTATACAGACCGGAACTTAGTAAACTATCCCTTTCAATTGATCCAGCAAAAAAGACTGCAGACTGTAGTTTTTGCATCCTAACTAATTTTTTCATGTCTTTCTCCTTTGGCCCAGTCCCTACAAGAAGAAGTTTTGCCGATGGATGAGATCTGACTACGTTCTTCCAGGCACGAATTAAAAAATCAACACTCTTATCAGCTGAGAGTCTGCCGACGTACAATCCGACAAAATCTTTGGAGGATAAGCCAAATTCGGCTCTCCTTTGTACTATTTCTGCACTCTTCAACCTTCGTATCCTTGAAAGATCAATTCCGTTGGGAAGTACAACTGTTGCAGTTTTCAACCCGTATTTCTCAAGTTCCTTCTGCGCTGTAAAAGAAGGGCAAATAACAACATCTGCGTAGTTGTGAAAAAAGGTAATGAGACGTGATAAGGGTTTTCTAAGAGCTGTTAATATTTTTCCAAATCGAATATTTTTTAGCATATCAGTATCAAGGAAAAAAGTATGATACGTCATAACAATTGGTATCCGAAGTAACTTTGCAGCCTCAACTCCATCCATACACACCGTCCAAGGATCATTGATGTGGACAACATCGATATGAGATCTTTTTAGGTCGCGCAATATTTTGGGAAGTGATGGAATCGTTATACGAATATCCGGATAAATCGGCGATGGAAGGGAGGGCAAAAGTACAAGTCGAAATGGAAACTGACTCACGTCAATATGAAAATTTCTTCGCGGTTTTGGTGCATAGACGATAACAGTATGACCTTTCTTTGTAAGCCACGTAGTAACATCCACAACATAACTTACCACCCCATTGATCTGTGGCAAAAAAGCATCAGTGAAAAAGGCAATTCTCACCAACTCATTGTAGCATACGAAAGGAAAGAGAAGACTACTATGATCTGCTATAATACATTTTCATGAAGGTCGTCATTCTCGATAAAGAAGAAGCAATGAAAGTTGGAGGAATCGTGACGTTTAATAAACGTCTCATGGAACACATGTCCTTACGGGGCCACGAAGTTCATATCCTTCGATTTGCACAAAAGCCAATACGACAAAAAAACATCTATCGCCTTCCTTACTACCTTGCTGAAAAACGATCATTTATCATTCTGCCTCATGAAAAAACCTTAACGGTTATTCGGAAATATCTCCAAAAACTCAAACCAGATATTGTTTACACGAATATCGGTCTTTCCCCTTTGGATTTTCTTCTTCCCAGGCTTTGTTTTGAACTGAGAATTCCCTTGGCCGGTGTCTGGCATGCGGACTTCAATCAGGAGCACAATGCCTATCAGATTCTTGCAAAATCTCTTTTTCTTCTCTTCCTTCCTGTGTGCCGACAACTCAACCTTCTTCATGTTTTTACCCAAAAGATGGCGCATTTTTATATTCGGAAAGGCATTGACCCCAAAAAAATTACCGTCATTCCAAATGGCGTTAATCCGAAAGTCTATGCGCCAGGAGCCTCACTTTTTGCAAAAGAGCACTCCGTCAGGCGCGGTATACTATTTCTTGGGAGACTCACGCTTCAAAAAAACCCAGAAGTGCTTATCCAATCATTCCTCCGAAGTTCCGCCATCCGAGATTCTCATCTTATTCTTGTAGGACAAGGCGAGGAGGAAGAAACACTTCGAGAAAAATATCAGGATCCACACGTCATATTCACCGGTTCGATACTCGCGGAGAAAAAGAAGGTCGATATCATCCGCTCATGTCAGATATTCGTCTTGCCATCACGATTTGAGGGGATGCCACTTGCCCTTCTTGAAGCAATGTCAACAGGACTTGCGTGTGTTGTAAGTGATGCCGGAAGTAACAGCGAAACCCTAGGTGACGCTGGAATTGTCCTTCCCAGTTCAAAAATCAAACAACAACTTCCCGTTGTCCTTGATATCCTTCTACGACAACCAACATTTACAAAAATTCTTGGGAAACAAGCTCGAAATAAAGTCTTAGAAGAGTTTACTCAAACAGTTATTTTTGACAAACTCATCGATACGTTTCGACACACAATCTCCCAATATGATAAAACTCGGCTTTCTACTCCGCAACCACTCCTCACAACGTTTACAATTCAACAACTCAAACGTCTTTGGAAAAAGGCACTTGATCTTCGTGTAGATTTTTAACTAAGGAGACTAACGATACGTGGGAAATTTCTCGAGATTTCTCTTTTTGAAGAAAAAATAGAGAATTGAAGCACGTGTTGCGCGGGTAAAAAATTGCCATCCTTCATGTGACCGTCTTCCGGATGAGTAAACTGTACAGTGTGGTAAATATACTACTTTTCCAATTTTTGTCATCCGTACTGCTAAATCAATATCTTCCATCACTTCAATATGGTCGTTAAACCCACCAATAGAGAGTGCTTTCTTTCGCCAAAATGCTAAATTTTGTCCGGATGCAATTGGAACTTTCGCAAAGTAATACAAAAATGCATAGATGAGGGGCTGGATGTAATTAATATAGTGGTAATAGGGAAATCTTCCATCAACGACCCGGAACATCCCAAATGTCAATGCAACATTGGGTTTTTGGAGTGCAGAAACATGCTGCATGAGCCAATCTTTTCCGACTGTCGTATCTGCGTCGGTGAAAGCAACAATGTCACCTCCGGCATGGAGAATACCCTGCTGTCTGGCAAACCCGATACCCAGGTGTGGCTCATTGACAATCCGTGCTCCAAATTCTTTCGCGATAGCGGCCGTTTTATCCGTCGAGTGAGCATCGACAACGACCACTTCAACGTCCAACCCGTCTCTTCGGAGATTTCTTATCGACGTAAGAGTTTTGCCGATATACTTTTCCTCATTGAAAGCTGGAATGATGATGGAAACCTTCATTTTTTTCCTTGCGCCCCATACATTTTCATTACTTCCTTAACGGTCGTTGCATCTTGAGGTCTTCTGTCATCACGAAACCTAACCAATCGAGGGAAGCGAAGCGCATACCCGGGAATATCTACTGCGAAGGCTTTTCCCGATTTAGAGGGCTTCATTACTCTTCCGGCTGTATGAACGGCAGAACGGGTAATTTCATCACAGGCGATTTCAACAACAAGAGATGGCTCCAACCATACGTCTGGTTCAAGTAGCTTATCAACATCGTAAAGAGGTGGTTTTTCTTTTGCATGAAGTTTTTTTACTCTTGTAAAAAAATCTCGGAATTGCTCATCTGTTAGTCCTGTTCCTATTTTTGAAACCGTCACAAACATATCACGCTTCTCATCGTATAATCCTCCAAGAAATTGTCCAACTCCAAATGACGTCCGTTTCCCCTCCCCTTTTGTGTATCCCATGACAAGTACATCGACGGTATCGGTAAGTTTCTTATTCATTGCCTTTTTGTACTTTATCCAATTCCATCCGCGGACTCCCGCTTCATAAAGACCTTCTAACTTTTTGGCTATAATCCCTTCAAAATTCTTTTCCACTGAATCGTCAAAGATTTCATCAATTTGTGCCTCTTTTGAAACAATATGTTCCTGGGCGTATACAATTGTATTTCCTTTTTGGATTACCTCCTTCAGTTTCTTTTTCCGTTCAAAATAAGGACTGCCTAAAAAACTTTTCCCGTTGCAAAAAAGAAGCTCGAAGACAAAAAGTTTCACTGGAATCTCAAGAGCCTTCTTCTCAATATCGTACTTTCTCTTCCTTTGCATCGTCTCTTGAAATGGGACAAATACACCATTTTTTGGATTGTACGCAACTACCTCACCCTCAAAAATAATTGAGTCAACATGTACCTGAACGCGAACTGCTTTGGCAATATCGGGAAAACTTGACGTTACATCTTCTAGATTTCGGGAGAACATTTTGAGCATTTTTCCATCTTTGTGAACTTGCAATCTCAATCCATCGTATTTGTATTCCACAGCACACCTGCCAATTTTGAGAAGTATATCCTCTGCAGAGGAAAGCCTGTTTGCCCTTGCCATGAGAATAGGAATTCCCGGTTTCGGAACTCCATGAAGGCCTTTTATCCCATATTTCTTAATTGTTTCTCCTATGTATGCTAAATCTGGCCGGACATTGTAGGCTTTCTCAATTGTCTCTTTTCCACTCTTATCCCCCTTCTCCATCCAGGAAAATCCGTCAAGCATTGTCATATCCGAAAAGCCTAAGCGAAGTTTCCCGAGAGTAATCCTGACAACATAGCGAACAGACAAGGGGTCAACTGATCGTATAAGACCTGCAAGGATAGTTACTTTTTGTTCCTGAGACCCATCTCCTGTTGACGAAGCTACTTTATATAAATCAGTAAATACTTCAGAAATCGTAATGGTATTTCGTGTTCCTTTTCTTTTGTTCCTTACTCTCAATTTCTCTGCAGTCGTTCCTAAATCTCCTTCCTTCTTAAACTCGGTAACGACATCTTTCTGATCAATCTCTAAACCTTGAGATATAGCTCGAATCATCATTTTGTCCGCAACACCAAACTCAACTGCTGTATACAAAGCTGCGACTCTTCCTTGCAACAAGTAACAAAGTTTCCCAATTTCTGCAGGATTTGCTTCCTTAAAAAGAGAGGCTAAAATCTCCACCATCTTGTTTCGGAGAGTTGTCTTTTCAAGTTGTTGGAAATATTCTGATAAGTGTTTAAACGTCATAAATGCTTATTCGACCTCAATATGTAAAACCGGATGAGTATCAAAAATATGCACTTCAGAATTCATTGGATTATTCGGAATATCTGTAGCACTCTTTTCTACCCATGACTCCCCATACTGGGTATAGAGATCGTCTATCTTTTTCTCAATCCTTTCCCGAACTGTCTGTGGATTTACATAGGTAACATTTCCAAATTCTTTATAATCTGGAGCATCTGCATATTCACTCCAATGTGCAGGATCTCCTACAGTTAGGTGGATAAGCCATCCTACATAAAATTGGGAAGAGGAACCGTGAGTGGGAATTAAATCGTTCCGGACCACACCAATAACACCAATACCATTTTCTCCTACTTCAATTACTTTTGAGGTATATATACTTCCCGAATTGGTGCTGAAACGTATCATGGAAAGAGGCATAACATTTCTTAGTAAAAAATCACTACCTGTGGAAACAAAACTTCCTGTTTCTGGCTGAAATGTTTCAAACATCGGAAGGTAAGAAGCAAAAGGATTTTGTCCGTACTGAAATCCTGATCTTGGAGTGGGTACCGCATCGGGATTGAAAAACCTTCCCACGAATTCATCGATATGTCTTTCTGTAAATGGTTTCGCCGTCATACTATTATCCGAGCGTATACCGTGCCGCCTTCGTCTTTCCTACTTTTTTGATAATCCCTTTGTCCATCAGATCTTTGAGATCCCGAAGGATGGTGTCTTCAGAAATTTTCGGAAATAAATCTGGAAAGCTTTGATTCTGTAAGTACCCGACACGCTGAATATACTCCATAATACCAATCTGACGCTCTGTAAGAAAGACCTGTTTCCCACCGAGCTTCTCTTTCAGTTGCACATCTGTTGAAAGTTTGAGGATTTTTTCTTTAATCCGAGTCAATTCAATCGAAAGTCCTTGGGTGAAATACTCAAGCCACTTTGTCAACTCTCCACCAGATGCTGACTTGAGGGCATCGTAGTAATGAACTGCATCTCGATCGTAGTACTCCTCAAGTGAAAAAAACTTCTTGATGTCATAGTTTTCAAGGAATAGGACAAGTGTTGCAACAGCTCTTGCCATCCGGCCATTCCCGTCAACGAATGGATGGATACGAACGAGCTCATAGTGTGTTATTCCTGCTTTTAAGACTGGGTGGAGTTCATCTTTTTCCAGGGCATTTAACCAAGATAAAAACTCTTCTACTTGATAGGGAACTTCAATTGCAGGTGGTGGACGAAATGTTATCTCTCCTGTAATGGAATTTTTCACAACTACTTGCGTTTTCCGATAAGAACCGCATTGTTCGATTGGCAAAAGTTTTTCAACAACGAATGCGTGAACTTTTTCAACCACATTTTCTGTAATTTTTCCTTCAGTTTCCGCACCTTGTCCAATAAAATCGAGGTATCGCAATACGTTTCTGTAGTTTAGAACCTCCTGAATGTCTCTATCTCTTCCAACAATTTCATTCCCTTTAAGAACCTGAGCAGCCTCAGTGAAATTTAGTTCATTCCCTTCGATATGCGTGCCATGGTGGACGGTTCGGACAATTGCTTCCTCACGGAATTTTTTCTCGTACGCAGGAAGAAGCGGAGCATTGAGAATAACTTCACGAGATGCTTCAACGACTCCAATGTTTTTGAGAATTCTATTACTTATTGAATATTTTGGAGAAAACATGGCATTATTATCTCACACTCCCCATCCTTAGCAAACACTCCGAGATTGACTTTCAGCCTCACGTTGCTATTATTATCCATATGTCGCTACAACAAAAAAAGAAAAAAGCTCTCCATAAAGCAGTCATTAAACAAATGATCACGCTGGCAACTTCTGGTTTTGGACTTGTTGCAGCTCTTGCGTGGAATAATGTCATTCAAGAACTAGTAAATAATTACATAAAAGAGTATCTTTCAATAGGAAGCGGGATTATTTCACTTTTTATCTATGCCATTCTTATTACTGTCCTTGCCGTTACCATTACCTATCAACTCAGCAAAATCGCTGAAAAAGTGAATAACTAATCATGAAATATAATGATCACGTTGTTCTTATCACTGGATCATCAAGTGGAATCGGGAAAGAGGCAGCGATAAAATTTGCAATAGAAGGTGCAAATGTTGTTATAAACTGCAGAACAGACGTCGGTGAAGGTGAAAAAGTTGCAAAGCAGATAAAACAAATGGGCCGAAATGCGCTCTGTATAAAAGCAGACGTTTCTGATCCAAATCAAGTAAAGCGGTTATTCCAAGAGTCAGAGGAATATTTTGGAACGATTGACATTCTTATTAACAATGCGGGTTTAGCTACCCCAAAACCATTTTTTGATATTACCCGAAGAGACTTGATCAAAGAATTTGAGGAAAATTTTTTCAGTATGGTTTACTGCAGTCAGGAAGCAGCAAAATTAATGAAGAAAAGAAAATCAGGATCAATTATCAATGTTTCTTCAATCTGTGGACTGACTGGATGTACCAGTATTCTTACGTTTACCTCGGCTCGCTCTGCAGTAACGGGTTTCACGAAAGCACTTGCTAAGATTCTCGCACCAAATATTACAGTCAATGCCGTTGCACCTGGATTCACGAAAACGCGCTTCTGGGATAAACAATCTCAAAAAGAAGAAAAAAATCTTCTGGCAACAACGCTTTCTAGGCGATGGATCATGCCAGGAGAAATTGCTGATGTCATGCTCTACCTTGCGGGAGCAAAAAATGTTACCGGACAGATATTGGTTGTAGATGGCGGGTATATGACAACTATATGAAAAAAGATATTTTAAATTTCCTCAAAACACAGAGGCTATTAAATCTTGCGACTGTATCGAAAAAACCATATATCTGTACTGTATTTTATGCAGAAGATGCTTCAGGAGATTTATATTTTATCAGCGAACCGAAGTCGAAACATTGCAAAAATATTTCTGGCAATACATCTGTTGCTGTTGCAATTTTTGACTCACATCAAAGAGTAGCAGACAAAAAGAAGGGAGTGCAAATCGAAGGAAATGCCAACGAAGTTACAGAGGAAAAAGAAATCAAACACGCCCTCAAGCTCTGGAATACAAAAAATCCTGGATTTGAAAATGTTATCAATTACCAAAGTATGAAAACCGGTAAGATCAAAGGTAAAATTTATCGCATTTCTCCGTCTCGGACAAAATTTTTCAATGAAGAACTCTATGGGCCAGAAGGGTATAAGATATTTCTTTGAAAAGCCCTATGCTCAAAGACTACCATCACTTCAAAGGAAGTACTCTCTCTCGTTCTGAAAAGATCCAACGCCTGGTTACGAAAATGATCTTGGAGAGTAAAATTCCGGACGACAAAAGAGAAAACTCCGTTGTTTGGGAGTTAAAACATCATGCAGGAACTGTTCAAATAGGACGAATCCTTGCTATTAAGCGCGGTCTTGACGTGGAAATTACTGAGATTATCTGCGTTCTCCATGATATTTATGCTATCGTGACGGGTAAATATGCTAACCATGCTAGATTGGGTGCTGAAATGGCAAAAGACATACTAATAAAATCTCATTCTTTTCCATTCGATGAAATACAAACGATCACCGAAGCAATAGCAAGTCACAGCGACAAACAGGTATATACGGAAAAACCGTATGTTGAGCTTGCCAAAGATGCCGACGTCTTTGAATGTTCTCTCTATGCAGGTGCAGAGGGTTTTTATCGTCTTCACAAGAAGGATGAGATCTTTCGGGAATACGTCAATCGCATAAAAAATGTCCGGAAGGAACTCGGACTCTCAAAAGAGCCAATTTTTAGGGAATAAGAAATGAAAAATATTCCTACACCTATTTTCCAAAAGAAGCTTCCCTCAATCTCTTGGAAAAAAATATATGTCAGAGACTATGGCGTGCAGTACTCGGAAGGTGCAATTCTTTGTCTTTCAAACCTTATCAAAACCCATATCCCAAAACCTTCAATTGACCAGGTTGTCATCCCAGAAGGACCAAATACTGCATTCTATATCGATGAAACTGCCTGGCGTGATGTCGTTGAGTCTTTAAATGCAAAATACACCAAAAATCTGAAAAAACTTATTCGTTATGAGAGAGAGTTAATCCGCTTGGGAAAAGAATATGTCCGATTCTGTAAAACTCTAGCAAATCTCAATCTAAAATCTAAAACAGATAAACAGCTTAAAAGGCTTTACCAACAATACCAAACAAAGCTTTTTGAGTATTCCGTCTATGCGTGGACATCTTTTATCATCAATAATTTCATCTCAGAGGAAGCTACATCTATTCTCGATAGGTATCAAAAACAGAATAATCAAAACAGCCGTCAGGATATTCTCGATTCACTTTTTACACCTGACTTTCCCTCAACTGCACTCAGACTTCAATATGCGGGAAACAAACTACAGGGAAATTTCAAAAGTAATGTATTTACGACTCTTTATGAGAAATATAAATGGCTCTCATGTTTGGATCTTCACAATAGTCCTTGGACGAGATCAGAATTTCAAAGATATATCGTGCAACTTCCGCCTATAAATAAAAAGAAAATTAAACTTTTCTCTTTTTATGCCAAGAAACTCCATATTAAAAAGAATGATCTCTCCTATCTTTTTGCCGCAAAACGGTTCGTCTACATAAAAGATGTCCGAGACGACTTCAGACGTCAAGGAGTCTTCTACGCTCTTTCCTTTTTCGGAGAAATAGCACGGAGGATGAAAATACACCCAAAAGATAGTAGCTTTCTCCAAATTTCAGATATCAGCACATTTCTTGATGGTCACCGGACAATATCACAAAAACTTGTTCGAAATAGAAAGAAGGGGTTCGTTTCTTACCTCGATGTGCACAAAAATCTTGTTTGTCTTGCCGGCAAAGACGTAAAAATAGCTCTTAGTATGTTCCACTTGACCGATAATTCAGACCAAACGGAAGAAATAAAAGGGCAAGTTGCTTCAAGCGGTATTGCCCGGGGAGTAGTACGAATTGTGAAAGGGGTAAAAGATATAAAGAAAGTAAAAACTGGAAATATTCTCGTTGCGCCCTCCACTCACCCCGACTACGTTTCTGCTATGAGAAAAGCTGCGGCAATTGTGACCGATGAAGGAGGAATTACCAGTCACGCTGCCATTGTTTCTCGAGAATTTGGGATTCCGTGCATCGTTGGTACAGGTAATGCAACAAAAGTACTTAACAACGGGCAAATGGTTGAAGTTGATGCAACCAAAGGAATGGTAAAAATTGTTATTTAGGAGACGTCCTCTCAAAAACCTCTTTCATTGTTTTGGGTATTTGATTTGAAAGGTCCGAAGCATTAAACCAATACCCATGAGTTTTGAATAGATCATCCCCGGCTTTTTTGTTTATGTAGGAAGCAACCACTGCGGAGGAAAATGCATCGTTTTTACAATACAATGCTGCCACAAGCCCAGCCAAAACATCCCCTGTCCCTCCTTTGGTCATTCCGGCATTACCACCTTCTATTTTCTCAAATTGTGTCGGTGAAGCTATGTAATCAACTTCGCCTTTCAATAAAATAATGCAGTTATATTCCTTTGCAAATAATTTTAACTGCTCATCTAATTTTTTCGTTTTAAGGAAGACTTTTAACTTTTCACTTTGAACTTTGAACTTGAGCATCTCGAATTCTTTACGGTGTGGGGTCAAAATTGCGTTTTTGGGAATCCAAGAAAGCTCCATCATCTGCAATGATCCGGCATCGATCACCCATTTTTTATGAGGATATTTCTCAAGCAAATATTTCGTCAAGTAATAAGTTAGTACTCCTTCATCTTGAATCTGATTAACTTCCTTTAAATTTTTAATTTTTGATATGTATTTTTGCTTTTTGTCCGCCAGCTGGCGGATTGATTTTTGATCTTCACGTACCATTCCCGGCCCGATTAAAATGCAATCATCTTCATCAATATAACTTTCAATCTCCGAACGAGGTATGATAATCCCGTTTCGGAACTCTTCCTTTCGGTTCTGAACAATTTTATTATTCTCCTCTATCGAAGCATAATGTACAAGATCAACAATACGAGAAGCGGTCGTGAGAGACCAAAGAGACGCTGCATGAAAAAGATGAGATCCTCCAACAAGGAGAAGTCTCCCATTTTGACCTTTATGGGAAGACTTCTCTGGAATTTTGATACTTTTTAGATAGATTGAGAGAGAATTTTCCATGATTCGTCCATCATACTATGGAAGAGAAACAAGCTCAACACGGGAGAGATGTTTTTTATCGATAAAATGCAGATCTGTTGTCGTCATGATTGTTTGTTGATTCTTCGTCATCTCAAAGATAATTTGTCGGTGTTTGTGATCAAGTTCGGATAAAATATCATCAAGGAGAAATAAAGGCGTGACACCAGTTTGCTCCTGAATAAATTGCAGTTCGGCGATTTTTATGAAAAGTACTCCAAGTCTTTGCTCTCCTCGACTGCCAAAATGTGACAGATTTTTAAATGAATTGGAAGCTTCTTTCAGGGTAATCTCGATAATAACATCATCCCGATGTGGTCCAACGAGTGTCACTCCGGAAGCAATCTCTGCATCTTTGTATTTTGCTAGTCGATCATCGGATATAACGCTTGTATCATAGACTAGTCGATACCTCATTCCTTGAAATGCCTCATGGGGAGGGTGAAACGTATTCACAAAGTCAATGTACTGTCTCCTTTTCTGGGTAATGTATGAACCGGTTTTAATAAGTAACTGATTCCAGAAAGGAAGTTGTGACTGTGATGCTTTCCCTTCCCGGATATTCTCAAGAATTTTATTGCGCTGCCTAAGTCCCCTTTCGTATGATAAAAGACACCTCCGATACTCATGATCTACTTGGACTAATACGTTACTGAGATATTTCCGTCGAAGTGAAGGAGAGTCCGTCACCAAATCAAGATCCAATGGCCAGAACAGAACCACCTTGAGATTCCCTGTGAAATCAACAAGGCGCTTTCCTACCCCATTGACTGTAAACTTTTTATACGGAGTCCGGATCTTCTCTACTTCTCCACGGGTGAGAAAAACCTCAAGAGTAACATCCTCTTGGAATTCACCCTTCACCCGGGCGAATTCCTTCGTAAAGGAAATCATCTCACGCTCATCACTCGTATGAAAACTTTTCCCGTACGAAAGTAGATAGATAGATTCCAGAAGGTTTGTTTTGCCAATAGCATTACTCCCTACAAGAACTGTGGTCTTTGGAGAAAGAGAGAGATTTCGCTTTATATACTGACGAAAATTAGAAAGGGCAAGACGCGTTAGAATCATTCAGGAGTAATGATAGTCCCAACAAAATCTGATTTTCCCGAAAATATCAGCTCCAGATTCTCAAGGTCACTACCAACGATAAATACAGACAACCCAAGCTCGTGGGCAAGTTTCGTTGCTATCGGATCAAATGGAACATTACTGCCTGGGTGCCATTCGGTTCCAATCAATTCCTGAAATTTTTCCCATGTCAGCTGATGAACAGGTTTAGCATCTGGATACCTGTTCGGATCTTTATCACAAACGCTCACGATATTGGACATGTTAATAATTGCTCCGGCACCATAATCTCTTGCCAAAATAATAGCATCATAATCTGTTGACCTTCCTGGTTTCCATCCTGACGCAACAACTAACGGTTCTTTCAAGTCTTCAATTTTCTTTTCGTAATTTTCAATAATTCTCGGATGGGCAACGTCCTGGAATATCGTACGGATAAGATGAGCGTTCAGCCGTGTTGTATGAATTCCCAACCAGTCTAAATCCCAGTCAGTTATCGAGCCAACAATTGCACGTGCTCCCTCAATATACATTCGAGCCGTTGCTCCTCCTCCAACAACAATAAAAAATCTCCAACCAAGCGTTATCTTGATTCTGATAAATTCACTGAAAGCAGAAAGAAAAGTGGAGTCAATCCCACCATTGGGAACGACAAGAGAACCACCAAGAGAAATTATGACTGGCTTGGACTTATCCATTCAAGTAGTATTATAACAAAACAATTCGTTTCATGTGATTCCCTTGACAATGTGCTTCTCTATCTGGTGCAATGAGAAATGCACAATGATAGAAGCAGCGCCAGAACTGAAACCACCTCTTCCTAACAAACCACCTACAACTGAAAATCCTACTATTCCTTCCACGTTATCTCAGATCGATCCCGTCGCTTTAGCAAAAGAAGAAGCAAATGAGCTGGCACTCATTCGCGCACAGTTGGAAAGAGAAAAAATCCATACCGAACCTAAGGAGCAAAAGCAACAGATCCAGACCCCCATAGAGGAAATCAGACAAACGGCAGGATCAGTCGCAATTTTGCGAGAAAAAGTGACATCTGTCTCAACACCAATTATTGAACGAGCAAAAGAACTTGGAGACCGATGCCAAGGGACATTTCGTGTATCGCATGAATGGGGAAACCGCTTCGTAAAATACTTTCAATCAGGAGCAAATTCAATGAAAAAAGAAATTAACAATCGATCATTAGAATGGCAGGCACAACTGTATAGAAAATCAATTCCAGCTCAAGAGGTTGCGTCAAAATTTATCCACTCTGGAGCGCTGGATATAGCAGTCACATGTTTAGAGAATGTTCTTTCAATACGGGGTCTACAACCTATGTTGCGTGCTGTACCTTAGGAGAAGGTGTAATATTGACCTATGACGAAACCTCAACTAAAATCACATCTTCAAAATCTTCATCTTGATAAAGAGTTGGAAGCGCTTGTGAATGAACTTATTGATAGTGCTCAGAAGATTGATAATCCACTCTGTTTAGCTATTTCGGAAATTCTCGATCTGCAAGCGGATTGGCTCATGCAACAAGTTTCGCTTCTCACCCAAGAAGCAGAGATATATAATCAATTCTCCAAAGCCACTCAAAAGGTGAAAGCAAATGACCTCGACCAACGGATCGTACGAATTAAAGCCCTTCAAAAGAAACTAGAAGATATTAAATAAAATATCTACCCCGTACTATCGAATTTGACATTGAGGACAAAAATACGTACCCCGACCCCCGAGTTGGAATTTTTGAATATGTTTGTGGCCTTGAGGACATACCTGACCAGTTCTTTCGTAAACAAGAAAATGATCCTGTACTTGACCTTTCTGTCCATAAATGTCGCGAAAATGCTGCCTTGATGCCCCTTTCCATTTGATGCCACTTTTGAGTACTTTCACTAAATTACGGTATAAGTTTTTCCCTTGTTTATGAGATAGTTGGTTACCGAAAGTCCGCGGATGAATTCCGGAAAGGTATAGAGCATCATTTGCATAAATATTTCCCACTCCGGAAATCTTCCGTTGATCCATAAGGACTAATTTGACCGGCCTTTTTGATGTCTGAAGGATCTTATATAACTTTTCAGCGTTTAACTCATGCAACGGATCTGGCCCTAGATTTTCTAACAGATTGTCTAGCGTATTTAATCCGTTTTTTGTTCCTTGTTCCTTGTTTATTGATACTATCCTCATCCACCCAAATTTCCTCTGGTCATTGAAAAATAACTTACCACCAGAATGAAATTGAATAATCACTCTTGTATGTTTATTTGGTAAATCTGTTTTCTGTTTACTATTATCTGTTATCTGAAATAGTAGCTGCCCAGTCATTTTTAAGTGAACCACCAAAGCATACCCATTCTCAAAATCTATAGCTATCATTTTCCCAAAGCGTCTGACACCCTTAATTGTGGTACCCTCTAAATGCTTTGCATCCCCTTGAAAGGACCTATCGGAAAGAATATAAGTCGCGGCGATCTTTTCTCCAACCAATACCTTTTGTAACTGGAGTCTTATTGTTTCTACCTCAGGAAGTTCTGGCATGCTTCTTGAATTTCGTCTCAACGAAATTCCGTATTTCCTTCTTAAATCTTGCTTTACTAAATTTCTTTGCTTGCTTTATGCAATCTTCTTGTTTAATATTGAGCTTTTGTATTTTTTTTATTGCAGCAATAAGATCTTCTATAGAATACTCATCAAAAAGTATTCCTGTTTTGCCGTCAACGACACTTTCTGCCACTCCCCCATCCCTTGATGCAATAACTGGTGCTCCATACGACATTGCCTCAACCGGCATAATCCCAAAATCTTCTAGTTCTGCTGGATAAATAAATGCCTGACACTGACTAAAAAGTTCTCCTAATTCACTGTCTGGAACTTCTCCTAAAAACTCAACAGTTGGTCCTGCAATCTTTCTCAACTCTTCCCCATAATCCGCAAATGACTTCCCAACGACTTTAAGGGGTAATTTCAGTCTATTGCATGCTTCGATAGCAAGCTCAATCCGTTTTGCCCTGGCTAACCTTCCTCCAGTTAAATAATAATCTTCTTTTTTATTTTTGTCCGCCAGCTGGCGGATTGATTTTTGATATTTGATTTTTGATATTTCAACTGGCGGGTATATCACTTCCGCTTCTCTTCTATAGAACTTCTCAATTCTTTTTCTCACTTCATTGGAATTGGCAATAAAAAAATCAGGCCGCTGTGATGCTAGAAAATCAATCTGTCGAAGAGAATGATTGATAATCGAACCAACAATTTTCCCAAAAACGCTCTTTTGCCAGTTTCTCGCGGTTGGATATCCATAGAGGTACCGAGGAGGTGTATGGCAGTAACAGATGTGAAGTGTGTGGGGTTTTCGTACAATCAGATTGGGAAAATAGGCACCAGTTGCAGAAACGATAACAACATCATAGGAAGTAAAATCCCAATTCTCAAAAATCCACGGAGTAAGAATTCGAATGGGACTTATAAGTTTTTCAGCAAAAGGTACTCCGTTCAGACGAGAGGGAATTATCTTCCAACGTACAAACCGTTTCCTATGTGGACCTAAAAATTCTGGTAAATAGACAGTTGTATAGATCGGAGCTTCTGGCCAAATCTCATGGAGGGATTCCAATACTCTTTCGGCTCCTCCGTATTCTTTTATATAGTCGTGAACGAGTGCTACACGCATAAATTAAAATAATTTTATCTGTTGATCTTTTATTTCCGATTTTATCTTTTCGCTGTTCACTGTTTTCTGTTTACTGTTTACTGGTTCCTTTTTCAATGACAATCTCGGTATTAAACTTCGAAACTCTAAGTGGTCGAGAAGGAGTTGCGTATCAAGTGTATTGAGATTATGTAGCTTACTCTCTGAAGTGTTGAAATGAACTGGCACATCGGTGACAATAGTTGCGAGCTTTTTTGAAAGTTCCGCAGACTCTTTGTGTGTCTCCAATTTTTCCCGAAGCGAAGCATTCCCTATCTTCTCAAGATGTTTGTACATTCCCTCAAGAGTTTTAAATTGTGTCAAAAGGGATGAAGCGGTCTTCGGACCAATACCGGCAACACCTGGGTAATTGTCTGATTGATCCCCTGTCAATGCTTTAAAATCTGCTACCTGGAAAGGGTGGATTTCCCACTTTTTTACGACCTCCTCTTCATCATAGAGTTTCGATTCGGAAATGCCTTTTACCGGCAACGCGACTTTCACGTGACTGTTCACAAGTTGCAGTAAATCCCTATCTCCCGTCACAATAATTGCTTCCATCTTTTTCCTTTTTGCCTGCATGGCAAGTGTTCCCAAAACATCATCTGCCTCATACCCGTCGAGTTCAAATACAGGGATCTTCATCGTCTCCAAAACCGTATGGACTACCGCAATTTGAGGAATCAGTTCCTTATCCATCTTAGGTCTTTTCGCCTGATATCCATCGAAAAGCTTCTTTCGGAATGTTGGTTTCGGACGGTCAAAGGCAACCGCAACATGAGTAGGTTTATACTCTTCTAAAACCCTCAAAAGCATCGTTATAAACCCGTAGACCGCGTTCACCTGCTGCCCTTTTGAGGTGGTAAGGGGTGGTAACGCATGAAACGCACGGTGCAAAATGGCATGGCCGTCAATGAGAAGAAGTCTCTGCATAATGGTTTTTATTGTAGCACGGAAACTTTCTGAGGAGGAAAAGTAGTGAGATTTACGTACGTTTTACTGCAACGGCAAGAGCACGCCTGGGACCACCCATGAGTTTTTCAAACTCATCACCTTCCAACGTTTCTTTCTTAATAAGCTCCGATGCGATAAGGTCTAACTTTGCTTTATATTTTTTCAAGATAGAGAGAGCTGTTTTATATCCTGTGTCGAGGATTTTCTTCACTTCTTCATCTATTCTATTTTGCATATCCTGAGAGATATGTGTTTCCTGGAAGTAGCGCCCGCCCCACTCTGTGACATCAAGATTTGGTCCGAAGTTGATTGGTCCTAGATTTGACATGCCGTATTCAATCACCATATTTCTGGCAACAGATGTTGCCTGATCAATATCGTTAGAGGCACCTGTTGTCATCTCATTGAAAATAAGATTCTCTGCGGCCCTACCCCCAAGCATCGCAGCAACCTGCTCAAGAAGATGCGTTTTTGTTTCATGGATGCGATCGCGTTCTGGAGGAATGAGTGTATATCCAAGTGCCATACCTCGAGAAACGATTGATATTCTATGAACAACATCCATATTTGGTAAGATATACGTAACAATTGCATGCCCCGCCTCGTGATATGCTGTCATTTTCCGATCCAAGTCACTTTGGAGCCTGCGCTTCTCAGGACCAAGTTTCACCTTGGTTGCAGCTTCTTCAATATCATCCATTTCAATGGCTTTTTTATTTTTTCGAGCAGCCAGAATGGCTGCTTCATTGAGCATATTCTCCAAATCAGCACCAGTAAACCCAACTGTTCTTTTGGCAACTCGCTCCCAATTCACACCGGGTGCAATAGGCTTTCCTTTCATATGAATTTTAAGTATAGCGAGTCTTCCCTCCAGATCCGGGCTTTCCAAAACAACTCTCCTGTCAAATCTCCCAGGGCGCAGAAGCGCAGGATCCAGAAGATCACCTCTATTTGTTGCTGCCACTACCACTACATTTTCATTTTGAGTAAATCCATCCATTTCAACTAAAATTTGATTGAGCGTTTGTTCCCTTTCGTCATGGCCTCCCATAACTCCAACGGAACGAACTCTCCCGATGGCATCAATTTCGTCAATGAATATAATGGAGGGTGAGTTTTTCTTGGCGGTATTAAATAGATCGCGCACACGAGAAGCTCCAACTCCAACGAGCATCTCCATAAACTCAGATCCCGCCATGGAGAAAAAGGGTGCTCCAGCCTCTCCAGCCAAAGCTCGTGCCAGAAGTGTTTTACCCGTTCCACTTGGACCAACCAGAAGTACCCCTTTGGGAGTACGCGCACCCAGTGCCCGATATTTCTGGGGATTTTTCAAAAAATCGACAACTTCAGATAACTCTTGCTTTGCCTCATCAACACCAGCAACATCAGCAAATGTCACTTTGGGAGTGTCTTTGGAGAAAAGTTTTGCCCGAGATTGACCGAAAGAAAAAAGTGAATCTTGGGCGCCTCGGGCTTGACGAATGAGGAAAAGGAAAAATCCAACCATAAGGATAAGCGGCAAAACATTTGAGAGAATACTCAGCCACAATGCACCACCGGATGTATCTTTGACTTCAATTTCGACAGTTGCCGGATTAATCCCCGAATCGGTAAGAATTTTGTAGAAAGACTCCTGCGCCTCTTTGTGAATAGAGTAAATTTTCCCATCCTGGTATGTTGCAAGAAGTTTGGTATCAACGACTTCCACCTTCTTTACCTCTCCGTTTTTAATATCAGAAACGAGGTTGGAAAGAGATTTTTCAGGAAAAAGTCTCGTCACATCACGGGCTGAAACAAACATGAGAAGAAGAATTGACCCTGCTATAAGCCAGAGGAAAATATTCCGAGGGGTAAAATTTATTTTAAACTCGAAAATTTTGTTTAACTTTTTGCTGTTTTTCTGTGTATGGTTTTGATTTTGTTTGGTAGCTACCATAAATCTGCTTATTCAATTATCGAACAATTGTCCCTTCAGGTATTTTTGAATTCACTGGAATAAGTATTGCTTTATCCCCGCTATCTGCACAAAGAATCATTCCCTGGCTTTCCTCACCCATCATTTTCTTAGGAGACATATTCACAACAAAAACAAATTTTTTCCCGGAAAGTTTCGTTGGAGTATACCACTTTGCGATTCCTGTCAGTATTTGCCTTTGCCCCACCTCAGTCCCAAAGTCAACATTTAGTCGGAGTAAATTATCAGATCCCGCAAGTTTTTCAGCGGTGGTAACTTTGCCCACACGAAAATCAATTTTTTGGAAATCAGCAACTGTTACTTCATCCTTCACCATAGAGGCACAATTATACCTCACGTAGTGAAGGAAAACAACGTAACAACCGCTTGCTTGTTCTCTTTTATTTGATTTCTGTTACTAAAACAAGTGTAATGAAATTATATGAGTTTTCCAAATACCAATTCTATTAAAATAAACGATCAAAATGTGCAAAAAATTATTCAAGAATATAATGAAAAATCAGATTTGATTATTCGTAAAATGTTTCAAGTTCTTGTGCAAACTCACAAAAAAATCGATCAAGCAGCCTACCAAGAATGGGTTAAGAAAGTAAAGACAAAATAATATGCAAGGTGGTGAAATACATTTAGAGCTGAAACAGATGCCAGTTCCACAGGAAGTGCGGCCGCCCGGATTTGCTGCTGAACAAGGGACTGATCCAACTCAGTTGATTACACAAAGAACTAAAGTGGCAGTAGGGTTTGTTCAATCTTTTTCAGTTTTATCCGTTGATCATCCATCGGTTGATCTTGCTCAAGAAAATACGTTACTCGATCAATTGCATGCTGAATTAGATGCATTAAATGATACTACAACAAAACAACTACAATCTGAGTCAGTTGCTACTTCTGCTATGGGAGGAGAAGGCGTTGCATCAGAAATCACTCCGTTGTATCAACAAATGGGAGAGCATCCATCAGTAGAAGCAGTTGGAAAAATCCGAGAAATGCTAAAGGAAAAGTATGGACTACAAGGGTTAAATGCTCACGAAGATCTAAGATTTGTCGATCTTCAACAGCAAATTCTTGGCAGCTGGATAGCAGTAAATCCGAGACCAACAGCAAATATATATGATCGTCAAAGTACAGATAGACTATATTACTGGAAAAGTCAATTGAAAAGACAAACGCTGATAGCAAGAACTCAAGCTCAAGATCAATTTCAAAAATCCTGTCCCGACGATTACGCACGATACTTGCGGTATGGAGTGTATATCAATGATCATGGTATACCTGATCCACCTCAAGATCCGGCCATTAAACACATTATGGCTGCTGTGTATGATGAAACATATCGCAGACTCGATGAAAATAGAAATCAAAGAAATCAAGTTCATACTGTAATTGATGATCCTTGGAGATATCATGGTCTTGATCACATGAAAAGAGTCGTAAGTGAAGAAATATGGGATACGTTCCTACGAGAGAACCCAGAAAAAGCTCTTGTTTATCGTAGACAGTATAAAGAAATTAATGATGCATTTATAAGATTGGAACATCCGCAAGTAGTAGAGACTACTAGTAGTGTCTCGCAAGTGAATGAAAATCCAAAAAATGCAACAGTCGATCAAGCAGATCAAGATCGTAGACTAAAGATTGTTGCCTCAGATCAGGAAATACACCAGACTATTCAACAACAAACTACTGGAGAAATTAGATCTATGAGTGATGAAGATTTAGATAAAAGAAGACGGGCTTTAACTCAAAGACCTATTTTGAGCTCAGCAACACTTCGAGATACCGTTGTTGGAGTTAGTGAACAATCAACATTTGCATGGGTAAAAACAGATAAAATTGTCGGGATGGCACAAATAAGATCTGGAGGTTGGAGTTCTGAAATAGAATCAAGAAAAGGCCGCGTAGTACAATTTGCAAAAGAAATAATTTCCAGCGGAGAAAATGGAAGAAATACTGAACATATCTTCCATGCAAATAAAAAAAATGAACGAATAAAAATGACGGTAATCGTAGGTCCGGATGGTCCTATATATCTTGTAAACGATGGAACACATCGAGTTGCGGGAGCAATGGTTGCAGGTTTAGCCGAAATTCCATGCGATGTTGACGAAATAAAATATCCGATTAATCAAACAACTCCTGATGCAGAGGAAGCACAAGATTGGCGTAGAAAAATAGATCTTGGTTTAATTGACGGCCAAATTGATGAATATACAAGTCAAAATGGAGTAAAGATGAATCGTTTATCTGTACGAAATGAAGTAATTCCTTGGATAAGAACACGTTCTCAGGCAGATTTGATAAAAATAAGTCGAGTGTATGAACAGCTTTATCCGGGATCGCTGAATAAGCTGAAAATTCCTCGAGATGCTCTAGTTGATCCAATTGCTAATAATTATTATATGGCAGGCAGATGGCAAGAATGGGAAAACAATTTTTCAAGTAACTCCCGTGATGAGTTAGGTATCGTACGCTACTAATAAGAAAAAAATGAGTACGAGTTGGTAAGTCCAACTGCATCCCTCACTTCCATCATAGTAGCCCCTGCCACTCCCCGTGCTTTCACGGCCCCTGTTTCCAAAATTTCACGGACTTTTTGCGGATTGGATCGTAAGTCTTGGTAGCGTTTTCGTGCTGGGGCAAAAATTTTCATCAAAGAATCGTATAGATAATTTTTTACCTCAATATCAGAGATATTTCCTTCTATATAGAGCTTTTTTAACTGGTCAACTTTCCCTTTTTCTCCAAAAAAATCAAGGTAGCGAAAAACCATATTTCCTTCTATATGACCTGGGTCTGTTTTATGAATTCTTGTTGGATCCGTATAGGTGCTCATTACTTGTTTTCGGATCGTTTCTTCCGATTCAAAGATACTGATGATATTTCCCAATGATTTGCTCATTTTTCGCTTTCCATCTGTCCCCATAATGACGGCAACTTCCTCAGGAATGAATGGGTCAGGAAGTGGGAAAACCTTCGCTTTGAACGTTTTATTAAACCGCTCTGCAATATCTCTTGTAATCTCAACATGCTGCTTTTGATCCCTTCCTACGGGTACAAGGTCTGGTTTGTAAAGGAGAATATCAGATGCCATAAGAATCGGATAGTTAAAAAGGCCGAGGTTGATATCATCTAAGGTCATATCTTTTTGCAGCTTATCCTTATATGCATGTGCACGTTTCAGAAGGCCCATAGGAGTTATATTGTTCAGTATCCATGTTAGTTCTGTATGCATCGGCACGTCAGACTGGCGGAAAAACACAATATGGGAAAGATCACCCAAAAGTGCTAACTCGTTAAGAATCAGAGTTTCAGTGTTATTGCTAAGTGTTTCTCTCTCTTGAATCGTTGTCAATGCATGAAGATCAGCAACCATAAGGAAACAATCATGGCTTTTGGTAAGCTCTATAAACTGTCGTACTGCCCCTAAATAGTTTCCTATATGGAGTGTTCCATCTCCTGATGGTGTAATACCTGCAAGAATTCGTTTTCTCATAGTTTTATTTGTATATTGTACTTCCTTTTATCTCTTTTACAAAAGAAGAAATTTTAGCTAAACTTTTTTTTGGGAATTCAATATTTTCTTCATACATTTTTGCAATGGCACTGCCAATAATGACACCATCTCCTCCCATACGTATGATTTTTCTTGCATCACGAGCAGTTTGTATACCAAAACCAACCAGAATTTTTTGGGTCGTAAGTTCTTTCAAAACCGTCAGTTGCGAAAGAAGATTTCTCCTTTGATCAAATATATCTCCTGTTACTCCCGGAATTGAAATACAGTAGATAAAATCAGTGGAAGCCGATACGATCTGTCGCAATCTTTCTGTTGAAGAGTACACCGTTGCAAATTGGATAAGTGATATCTTGAATCTGTCACAAACCGTCCTTAATTCATCTTGCTCCGAAAGGAGTAAATCCGGAATAATCAGTCCATTTACTTGAGCCTCGTTTATTAGTCCTACAAATTTCTCAATTCCAATCTTAAAGATGGGTCCATAGTAACTTGTTAGATAGATTGGTATTTGTACTCCTTCCGCTCGTAACTTTTTTATACCGTTGATGACATCAAACGGATTTGTACCAGACTCCAAAGCCCGTTTGCATGCCCTTTGAAAAACTTCTCCATCGCAGACCGGATCTGTATAGGGAATGCCGATCTCAAGAATATCGGCGCCACTTCCATCGAGAGTTTTAGCAAGCTGTTGCGAAAACTCTTTCGTTGGATCGCCGTAGTACAAATGAGTCATTACACATTTCATATTCTCAACTTGATTGCTGTATCAATATCCTTATCTCCACGCCCTGAGAAATTTAATAGAACAATATCATCTTTTTTATATTTCCCTCTTCGTTTGATAAGCTCAGCGATTGCATGACATGTTTCAAACGCAGGAAGAAGCCCTTCTAGTTTCCCCATTTTCTCAAATGCTTCAAGAACTTCTTTGTCAGATGCAACACATGCTTTCAGTCTTCCCATCTTATAGAGATAGGAAAGTTGCGGACCCCGGGCCGGGTAATTAAGACCAGCGCTACGAGACTCTGTTTTCCTATCCATACCATAGTCATCTTGAACAAGATATGTTTTGGCTCCTTGAAAGATACCTACCGATCCTTCTTTAAATGCTGCAGCATGATGTGTGCCTTTCAAACTTGTTCCTCCACCCTCGACAAATACCAACTCTACGTCTTTATCCTTTACAAACGCCTGATATATACCAAGAGCATTACTTCCTCCAGATCCACAGGCAATAATTGTCTTTGGAAGCTTTCCCGTTTTTTTAAGAATCTGTTTTCTTGCCTCGTCCCCAATCATTTTTTGAAAAAAAGCAACAATCGTAGGATATGGATGAGGCCCAACTGCAGAACCAATAAGATAATGTGTCGTTGGCAGATCTCGAATCCAAGATACGAGCGCCTCGGAAACCGCATCTTTTAACACTCCGCTTCCCCGCGTAACTGCAATAACATTTCCTCCTAAAAGCTTTATCTTCTCCGCATTGATTTTTTGTCGTTCAATATCTTTTACTCCCATAAAGACATTGCAGGAAAGGCCAATAACATTGGCGGCCATACTTGTCGCCACCCCATGCATACCTGCAGCTGTTTCTGTAATTATTTGTTTCTTCCCCATGTATTTTGTCAAGAGTGCTTGTCCTAACGCATTATTTAACTTATGAGAACCGCCACTGACCAAATCTTCACGCTTGAAATAAACGCGGCAGCCCATAAGCTTTGAAGTATTTTGGGCAAAATACAACGGAGTTGGTCTCCCTGCATACTCAGCAAGTAATCGATCATATTCTTCTAGAAATTCCTTATCCTCTTTTGCCTCCCAAAACACTTTTTCCAACTGAGTAAGCGCCGGATACAAAAACTCCGGTACAAATTGTCCTCCGTACTTACCAAAATACCCTCTTCTATTCATGTTTTATCCTTCCAATAACCTCTTTCACCTTGTCTAAATCAGTTTCACCATATGTTTCGACACCACCTGCGATATCTACTGCATACGGTTGGGCAACGTGTGCAATGATATCTATGTTTTTGGAAGTTAACCCACCTGCAAGGAAAATGGGGTAATGAACAGTTACCTCTTTTACACGCTGGAGGTTAAGTTGCACTCCCTCCCCCTGAACGTTTCTATCAAGGAGAAAATAATCGACATTATACGTTTCCATTTCCTCAAGAAGTTTTGTTGAATCAAAATCGCTACCCAGTGAAAACGCTTTTATAACCCCGGCATATTGCGTAAGTGAAGAGTACTCCCGCCCCTCCCTGCCATGAAGTTGTACAAAATCAAGTCGTAAAAGGCCAACAGCCTTTTTTATTTCTTCCATCGATTCATTTTGAAAAACACCGACAATTTTTATCTCTTTTGGCAATTCTTCAATGATCTCTCTGGCTTTCAGAGGAGGAATAAATCGTCTTGATGTTGAGACAAAATTGAAACCTAAAAAATCCGCACCAAATTTCACACAGCCTAAGGCTGCTTCAATAGTTCTTATACCGCAAATTTTTGCTTTCGTATTCATAAACCCTTTAACTCCTTTATAACTTTTGCCGGATCTTTTGATTTCATAAGAGTCGTTCCTACTAAGACTCCTTTTGCTCCTGCGTCTTTGTATTTCACAATTTCATTTCGGGAAGACACTCCGGAGAATGCAAGTGCTACCATATTTTGCGGAATCCTTTTAAGTATTCTACATGCTTTATCAAGATCAAGAGAAAAATCATCAAGGTTTCGCGCATTCACAGCAATAATTCTGGTATTTACTCTTAACACACGCCGTAGTTCTTCAAGTGAATTCACCTCAACCACAGGCTCCATTTCCAACTCTCTTACCAGTTTGACTAACATTTTTAATTTATCCTGGGATACAATTTTTGCTATCAAAAGTACTGCATCTGCACCATGAAACTTAGCTTCATACACTTGGTATTTATCAATGACAAAATCTTTTGAAAGGATAGGAAGTTGTGAAAATGATCTCACTTTTTGAAGAAGCGCAAAACTACCCCCAAAATATTTTTTGTCAACCACAACTGACAGAGAGTCCGCTCCTCCAAGTTCGTACGATGAAACTTTTTCTTTTACATCGGCAAGATTTCCGAGTCTTCCGGATGTAGGAGATGCAATTTTGATCTCTGCGATGAGAGCAATATCCTCAAGATTTTGTTTGGAGGTGAAGGGTTTGTCCATTTGTGCATGAACTGAGCGTCGACCTGCGAGTTGAATATACGAAGAGAAAAAGTTGGGCGGTCGATGCTCATTTAGTGAGGATGAGAGAGTTCCTTGAGGGTATTTATAAGGTTGCCGAACGTCATGCAGAAGTGTCGACAAACCCTGAACCTTATCAAACCTACGTTGCTTTCTCCCGATCTCTCTCTTTTTATTTTGAATAATATCCTGCAAAGTGATCTTCATATAGATTCCTCCAATACTTCTTTGGCTTTCCCCAGGTCTATTGACTGAGACGCCAGCCGAATACCATCATCAACAGTCCCAACCTTCCCGGAGATACATAGAGCAAAGGCGCTATTGAGAATAACGATATCTCGTTTTGGACTTTTTTCCCCTCTTAAAATATCGAGAATAATTTTTGCATTCTCACTGGCTGTCCCTCCTTCCAGTGCTCGCTTACTCGACTTGGGAATACCAAATGTTTGGGGATTTATGATTATTTTCTTTATCGTTTTTCCGCAAATCTCATATCCATACGTCTGCCCATATGTGCCTATTTCATCGAGTCCATCGGAACTTGTGACTATTAAAAGATGTTCGTAGTCCATATACATTGCAACATTTGCTAATTTTTCTGCTACATTTTTATTCGGCACTCCGACAATCTGTTTTTTTACACTTGCAGGGTTTAAAAATGGGCCAAGAAAATTGAAAACTGTCCGTATTCCTAACTCTTTCCGTACTGGTACAACATGCTTCATTGCCGGATGATACAAAGGAGCAAAGAGAAAAGTGAAATTCGTCTCTTGAAGAAGTTTCTCCGCCTGTTCTGGTGTGCGATTAATATTAACTCCTAAGGCTTCCAGGACATCAGCGCTACCGCATAGACTACTTGCTGACCTATTCCCATGCTTGGCAACTGCAACTCCTGCTCCTGCGACCACGAATGCCACGACAGTTGAGATATTAAACGTACCAGACCCGTCCCCACCCGTTCCACAGGTATCGATGACAACTCCATCGGTTTTGACCGTTACCATATGTTTCCTCAAAACTTTTATAAATCCAAGAATTTCTTGAGTACTTTCCCCTTTCATATGTAACGCTGTTAAAATTGACGCGATTTGCGAGAATGGTACCTCTCCTCGGACTATTTCTTCCATAAGAGTTTCTGCCTCAAGGAGTGTTAAATCTTTTTTCTCAACTAATTTTGAAATGATGGTTTTGATCTCCATATTTTTACATCTTCAGAAAATTTTCCAGAATTTTTTTGCCATCTTCAGTTCCGATAGATTCCGGATGAAATTGCACCCCGTATATTGGAAACGCCCTATGACGCACTGCCATAACAGTTTCGTTATCCTGTGTGTGTGCAGTAACAACCAAACATGAAGGAATCGATTCTTTCTCTCCGACAAGGGAATGGTACCTCATACCAGATAGAGGATTTTTAACACCATGAAAAATTCCCTTTCTACCATGAACAATCTTGCTCTTTTTCCCGTGCATAATTTTCTTTGCCGGGGTAACTTTTCCGCCAAATGTGGAAATAATCCCTTGGTGTCCCAGGCAGACTCCTAAGAGCGGAATCTTTTTTCCATAACGAAGTATTACTTCTTTACAAATACCGAAATATTTTTCGTCATCGGGTGATCCTGGGCCTGGCGAAATGACAAGATGAGTAAAACTTCCTTTTTCAATATATTGAAGATTTATCTCATCATTTCGTTTAACGTCAGGGTTACCTCCTAACTCTCCCAGATATTGATAAAGGTTGTAGGTAAAAGAATCAAAATTATCGATAATAAGAGTTTTCATCGTACTACTCACCTTGAGCGAGTCTCAGGGCTTCCTCCATTGCTTTTTGTTTATTTATTATTTCTTGATACTCATGTGTTACTTTCGAATCCAAAACTATGCCGCTTCCTGTCTGGGTATATGCGTATTGACCATGGGCAAAAATTGACCGTATGGCTATGGAGAACATGGCTTCACCGTTTAATGACGCATACCCAATAACTCCACCATAGGGACCGCGGGGTTCACTTTCTAACGAATTGATAATTTTCATCGCTTCGATTTTTGGGGCACCGGTGAGAGTCCCTGCTGGAAAGCATGCAGCTAATGCCGAAAAGACAGTTTCGTTCTCTCTAAGCCTTCCTCGAATTTCTGAATACAAATGTTGAACATGACTATACGGCTTCACAGACGCTAATTTATCTATCGAAATACTGCCAAATTTGCAGATTTTCCCTACATCATTTCGCGCCAAATCGACAAGCATCATGTGCTCTGCCATCTCTTTTTCATCTGCTTTTAGCTGTACTGCTAGTTTTTCATCTTCTTTTTCACTCTCGCCCCGAGATATTGTTCCTGCCAGTGTCCCAAAATGTTCAATATATCTTCCTTTTACTCGTATAAGAAGCTCAGGACTTGCCGACAAAATTTCTTGCTCACCAAATTTGAGATAGGACATGTATGGAGAAGGATTAATCGATCTAATCGCTGCATACAGTCTTCTTGTATCCCCAAAGAGGTGATAATTCGTCCGAACTGAAAGAACCACTTGAAAGATATTCCCTTTTTTTATTTCTTGTTTGGCCTTTGCAACAATGGCAGAATGGTGCTTTTGGCTCGATTGAGATGCTAATGTTTTGAATGAAAATGATTGCAGGTCTCCGGACCCATGGAGAACACCAAGAACCATTCGACGCCTCGATTGCCCATGATGAAAATAGATGCACCGTCTCGTTTTCTTATCAAACTTCAATCCATCGGGATAGAATCCGAATGCGAAATCTGAAAATTCTCTATTTGATTTTGGAGTAAATGCTTTTTCAAAATATTGAGTACCTTCATAGGAAATATATCCTACCAATCCTCCGGAGAAATCATGCGCATTATCGTTTAATCTTGTGAAAGTGCTTAGTTGTCGATAAGGATTTGTCACTTCGTATGATTTTCCGTTGATCGTGAGATTTTTCCCTCGGGCATGAATTAGAAAAGTTGGATCAAATCCCACATAGGAGTACCGATTGTATTTTCCCTCTTCACCGAGAGATTCAAGAAGAAACATCGTGCGAAAATTTCCATAAAGCCTTTTAAAGGCTTCAAAAGCCGAAAGTGGAATATCTATTTCTTCCTCTCGATACTTGCCAAGATGTATTTTTTGAAAAATATCCATAAAAAAAGTCCTCTCTCCCGATTGAATCGGGATCAAGGACGGTTAATACCGTGGTGCCACCTTGTTTTATCGCCTATAAAAAATCCCGATACAATCGGGACGTCTTATAAGGAAACCTTATTTCAGACGAGCTCCGTTTTGTTTACGACACTCGTTGCTTTCTTTAACGGTTTCGCCTCCGTCACATACTTTTGTGCAGCGTGTCCCGATTTTATCGGGACGACCCGGCTCCAACCTGCCGGATCAACGCTTTTATTTAATTTTTTCTATCATACCACATATGTCAAATGACGCTGATCAACTCCACAATTCGTGCTTTTCTCTAAAAACAAAGATACAATACATTTACACTATGATAATTGAACGGGATAGAGAAGATTACTCTCCAGTAAATCAAGATCCTGATCTGGAAACATCACCTGCGAGAAGATTAGAACGCCGACTATCTCCTAGGCAGAAAATGGAAAGTACGCCGGTCTGGGGTCACAGGGAAGATATTCTTGCAGCATACGGAAATAAAGACTGTATCATTGTCATAGGAGGAACAGGATCAGGAAAAACCACAGCAATACCCTTCATTGTCCCAGGGCGCGGAATTACTACAGAGCCAAAACGGAAAGTCACAGAAGGACTCGCCAGATTTGTTGCTCAAATTCGTGGAACAAGACTTGGCGATGAAGTCGCCTACCAATATCGTGGATCAGGTAGAGGACTATCTGATAAGGCTCAGATGACGTTTATGACCGAAGGAACTCTTTTGAGCATACTCCTCCATAACCCAACTCTTTCTGGATTTGACTACGTTGCTCTTGATGAAATTCAAGGAGAAACTGAAGACCTGAATGCTCTTGGTGGAATTCTTTTAAAAGTCCAGGAGAAACGAAGAAAAACCCCTGGCGCAAACCCCTTAAAACTGATTGCCATGACTGCAACTCCGAATAACTTGGAGGCGTTGAAACAATATTTTCCCAATTCAGAAGTTGTCCCTGTTGAAGGAAGAATGTTTCATGTAGAACCACATTTTTTAAAAGAGAAAGAGTATGTAAAGCCGAAAGACATGGCCAGAAAAGCAGCAGAGACGTTATTTTCTCAAATTCTCCGTCATGAAGAAAGGAAAAAAGAACGCGGAAACATTCTCACCTTCATGCCGGGGAAAGCAGAAATTCGGGCAACAGAAAAGGCGATCATTGATGAATTTGAAAGAATCAAAAACGAGCTGATTCAAGAGCTTGGAGAAGAAGTTGCTCTTCGACAGTTAAAAGAAGCTGGTATCGCAGATGATTCCGGAAGCTTTGCATTGAAAATCATCCCCTACCATTCCCAGCTCTCCGAGGAAAAACTCAATGAGGCTCTATCTGGATCAGAGGAGAGAACCATTCTCATCGCAACTGATGTTGCAGAAACCGGTCTGACTCTGAAAAATCTCCAGTTTGTGATTGATTCCGGACTGGTACGGCAGACTGAGTTCAACCCATCGACTGGAATTGAACGAATAAAGCTTGTTCCTTGTTCCAAAAATTCACTCCTTCAGAGAATGGGACGCGCAGGACGAGTCAGGGAAGGAGACTATTTTGCACTCTTTAACGAGGATAATTTTGAATCTCGTCCGCAGGCAAAAGTTTCAGAGATAGAAAGAAAAAATCCTATGTCGTTTGTGATGCGACTGAAAAAGTATGGCATCAGTTCCCTCGATGATATTAAACTCATGGCCAGACCTCCTGAACAAAATCTCGCATACGCCATACGAATGTTAAAAAAATGGGGGGCTCTTGATTCCCAGGAACGACTCACTCCTTTAGGAGATTTAATGGTTGAAATGGGCATTGAACCCCGGTATGCGTATCTGGTTGCAAAAGGGATTGAAAATAAGTGTATAGGAGAAGCAATAACTATTGCGGCATATCTGAGTGCAACCAGAGCAAAACCGCTTTTTACTGGAAGTAAAGAAGAAATCGCACTCCTTCTGAAAGAGTTTCAACGAGGTGCAAAATCAGATTTCCAAACGATTCTCACATTTTGGGAAGAGTACCAAAAAAATAAAAACAACATCGAGTGGCCTATCCGGAAAATCCTCAATCAAAATGCGTTAGATGATATTGAAGAGATACGAGATGACCTTCTGAAATTTTTCCAAGAAAACAAAATTCCTTTTGTGACTGCCTCTAATCCTCAAGCGATACATCGGGCAATCACGCAAACCTTTTTGGATCGCCTCTTTGTTCTCCAAAAAAATGGTATGTATGCAGCTCTTGACGGATATATGAAAGGCATACGAATTGATAAGGAAACTTCTGCTCTTGAAGGATTTCTTCCTCCAATCATTCTTGTTGGCGATGAAAACGACCAAGATGTAGCCCAACAGGTGCACCAGGTCGATTTGCATACGATTGAAGAGCTTGCTCCGGAATATATAAAAAGGGTTCCTCTCCTTGCCAGATACGATGAGGAACCCGATGCAGTCATCCAAAATATTCAAGTCGTACTCTCCGGAAGAGTTTCCTACGAACTTGAACAAAAAGAGCAGGTTCCCGTTGAGATAAGAAGTGCTGTAGGAATCTTTGCACAAGCTCTTGCTGCAAACCGCATCCGGTTACCAATCGTTGCCGAAAATATCTATACGATCAATCAAATTAATGCCGCTTGGAGGCGAAGGGAGGGACAAAATGCGTCAGACCACTTCAATCAGCAGAAACTCGAAGCATTCTATAGAGAACATCTTGCACCGTTTGGTATTGCATCCAAAAAAGATCTGGAAAGAGCCCTTGCATCGGGAAAATTAAACTTGACTATTACCATGGCAGAACATCTCCCCCAACCGTATCAACCGCAAGCTGCCAAACATCCAAGTCAGATCCATCCAATCACTTCTCAAGAGCCTTCAGAATCATTCCTCGGAAGGGTTCGAGATCGACTCATTGAGTTTTTTCGGAACTTCTTCGAAGAACCTCAGGTCCCGCAACACTAATAAACTAGAGAGGAATAGGTATTAAGTCTTGCGAGAGGGTGGTTGCAGGGAAGATCGATCGAGCCACTTTTTCTTGCTTGATCAGTCGTGCCAATCCTGCAAACGGGTAGTGATGAATAAGAACAAGTCTTCCTACTTTCCCTTCTCTTGCCACCATTGTTGCACCTACTGTTGTTGTGTGTCCACTAAGGAAATGGTCCTCGAGTCTTGCATCTTTCCTTTTGAGCATGTCTTCGCCAAGGAGATAGTGTTCATGAAGAAGAAGATCTGTTCCAAAGACAAAGGAAACACTTTCCCTTGTCGGTTCACTATCTGTTACATAGGAAAAATCCTCCCCGTTAGGAAATCGAAAACGGAACGCAAGACTTCCAGCAGTATTATGGGATTGCATTCTCACGTTAACGGTATATCCACTCAGGCTGTTTTGACCAAAAGAGAGTTTTTCCCAGTGAAATTGAGCATGTTCCTTCTCATAATCAATTGGGAAATACTTTCGAGTAAAAGCGGAAAACACTTTCTCTTTCTCCGCTCCAAAAACGGTAACCTTTTTGCCTTTCAAAATTTTCCATCCGCCATAAAATCCGAATGTATGATCTAAGTGGTAATGAGAAAGGTAAATATGTACTTCCTTTACTGAGTCAAGAAGTTTTTTCCCTCCTGGTTCAACAAAACGGAAAAAGCCACTCCCAGCATCCAGAAGAATGAGAATATTTTCAAATGGCACGGCAAAACACATTGTTTGCCTTTCAAAACTGGGGAAGAATCCATTTGTCCCGAGAGGGTAAATTTTCATGGGTGAATACTCATAAAAATTTGAATTAGGAGGATACTGATATACCCTCCAAGGAGGATAATCCCTTCATGTTTTGAGATTGTTTTTTTGGTCAGAATGAATACAAAGAGAAGGAAACTCATCACAATAAGCGCAGGAATATCAAATGTTAACCATTGAGAAGAAATCTCAATAGGAGAAAGCATTGCAGATATTCCCAAGGTCACCAGAAGCGTAAAGATATTCGAACCCAATGTTTCTGACACAGCAATCTCTCCCATGCCTTTTTTTGTTGCGGTATATGCTGCAATAATATTAGGAATAGACGGACCAAGAGCTCCAATTGTAAGGCCAATAAGAAGTTCACTCACACCAAACTGCGCAGCAATACTAATCAGCTGATTTGCAAAAAGCTGTGCCCCTCCAAGAAGGAGAAGTAAACCCAACACAAATGATGCCCAACCCGACTTCAATGTTCCAAACTCGAATCCGATGAGCTCAAGTTCAATTTCTACCTCTTTCATACGGGCTTCCTTCTCTTCAGACGATATCCTTTTCTCCTGAAGGAATACGTTGATGACGTAGGGGATAAATAAAAGAAAAAGAGCAATTCCATCAATCCGTGTTATCTGACCTCCAGTACTAACTGCAAAGACAAGAATAGGAACAACGATGGAAAAAACACCGTCTCGAAGAATAATTGTTCGACTTACCCGAAGTGGTCTCACTAATGCAGAAAGACCCGTCATAAGGCCAATATTGCAAATGATTGACCCCAATATAACACCAAGACTTATCGTAGGATACCCTTGCACTGTGGCATATACCGCAACAAGAATCTCGGGAAGACTCACAGCAATAGAGACAAGGATAAGACCAACTGAGGAACCAGAAACACCAAGTTTATGAGCAATGGGAATAAGGGAATCCGTCAACCAATCAGAACCTTTACCAATAGCAAGTATACTTACTCCGAGGAAAAGAAGCGGTAACAACTCCATCTAGATTTTCTATTATACCATCATTCTATGGCTTACTTCTTGACTTTTAACCCCATGGCATCAGAGCAAGAATAACTCCCATAACAAGAAGCGTTGCCAGGTAATATCCTGTATCTATGACAAACAACTTCATGGGTTTTTTCTCAGGAGAATAGAGATAGCCCGAAACAGCGGTTGTTGCCACAAACCCAACCCACGCCCAGAGAGCTGTTTTTACTCCTACTGTTAGATCAACTGATCCGGGAGCGGTAAACCAGACGAAATGAGCAAGTGCATAGGCCATAATAAGAGATGAGAGAAAGCTTAACCCGTACGTCTTGGTCATATCTGCCTTGGCTTTCTCCATCTTCTCCTTCGTCATACCAACAAGTCCCATCCACTCTTTGCCAAAAAGCGGCCCGTACCAGACAAAGCCAACTACCATTGCGGCAACACCGCAGAGAAGTATAGCTACGTAATTTATCGGAACAAGAAACATAGACTCACCTCCTTTCTTTATACCCTACTATCTTTATATGTTCTTTTTGAATTCCGCGCAATACGAGAAAATCTCCAAAATAGAAATCTCTATCTTTTCAAGTTTGGTATAGTGTATGGAATGGAATATATCTTCTGGTTATTAGTCTCTTCAGGAATACCACTTATTTTAATCTGGGTGATGTATTTTAATTTACTCTGGAGATATAGATTAACATTAATACTTGTAGTTTTATTGGCACTATTCATTCATGTCCCATGGGACATTTATGCTGTAAATAGTGGTCTTTGGTCCTTTCCCAGTAATAAAAATTTTGGAATCAATGTTCTAAGCCTCCCTTTCGAAGAATATCTCTATACAACTTTTATTCCATTATTAGGAGCAAGCATCACTCTTGTTGCAAAATACAAACTTCAGAAAAGAAAAAATTAGTTTTATGTTTGGAATTTTTTCTTATTTTTTTTCAACCATTTTTCTTGCGGTACCAATAATCCTTACAGAGTGGATTTTTTTCTACCATATCTTAAAAAGAAATACGTTCCCAATTTTAATAAGTATAATTTTTGGACTATTGATCGTATCGATAAGTGAACCTTTGGGTATTTATCTTCAAGTATGGGAATTTGGTGTAAACGAAACGTTCACAACGTTTCCACTAGGAGTTAAGCTTGAATCATACATCTATGTTCTTTTAGGGTCCATTGCCGTAAGCTCAATCACTATAATTTACTCAACCTACCAAGATATGGGAATAAGAAATATTTTTATACAAGGGTTAAAAGATTTATTTTCTGGTAACTATGCTTTCTGGAAAAATGGTTACGGCGGTTCCCTATCTCGACCTTGGCATATTTCACCAAATCGAGATACACGTCATAGGTCCAAGCGACTTCGCTTCCGACAATAAAAAAAGACCGCGGAAATAGAAATTAGAGCTATTTCAGTGTATATCACCAAGAAACTTTCTCATTACCTCTACCATGTTTTCAAATTGATAGTAGAACGTTAAATGCCCTGTATTATGAAAGGTATAGACGTGGGCTTTCGGATATAATCTTTTAAATTCTCCATCATCTTGAGCAAGAGGATCGTTATCCGTTCGTAGAATTAAAATTTCTCCTTTCCAATCAGATAAGTCATCCGGTAAAAAATTTTCGTTATTATAAAAATTTAGATGTAGCTTTATCCACGTTTTTAATAATTTTTTATTGAAATATTTCTTATAAAATTCGCCAATGAAATATGTCTGTAACTCTTCTGTAACTTTATTGATTTCTGGTTTAAGCCGAAGATGATCTTTCCTGGAAACTCCTTGAAACCACCCTGCAAATCTTTTTGACATAAATTGTATAAAATAATTTGGAATAAAAGGAAGAATTGTATTTAAAAAAGTTATCGGTCTGATAATCTTTTCTTTGTATGTCTTTGATTTAGGAGCGGGAGCATGAGAGATAATAAGTTTTATAACGTTATCTTTATTTCTTCTTACGTACGATTGCGCCATCATACCCCCAATTGATAATCCATAGATAATGACTTTACTACTATTTTCTTTTTCTAATATTTTATTTATCGCATAACAAAATTCATCGATAGAATCTACATCATATATTGTTGGTGAAATTACTTTATATTTATTTTTGAAAGCATCAATAAGCTGAAAATTACTTTGAGCAGTTTGACCACCTCCTGGAAAAAGAAGAAGTGTACCAATTCCTCTCCCACAAACTATATACTCCCAATTCTTATTATGAATAATTATTGTTTTCAGCGGATGCGAGGAATAAAACTTGTGTATATAGGCCATTGAATTTATTTTACATTAATCTTCTTGATGATATAAAAAATAGCGCCTTGTGAGGCGCTATTTTACTTATGTTGCGGAGCCGGGAGTCGCACCCGGCCTAGGAGATTATGCTTATGTTACTTCGATTACTCGAAGGTTCGGACTATATCTTCACCCCGTTTTAATCGGGAGCTTGGCGTGTAGTCTCTACGGATCCTCTTCAATGCTTCACGCTTAAGAAAAGTTTCCTCGGTATTGTCCATATGTTATTAAGGATTCTACCGATATAGCCAAGAAATCATCGAAAATTACTCTTCGACGTGCCCATTTTTGAGCCTCCTGTGCAACTGTACACTACCCCGCGGTATTAAGACCCACATTATAGCGAAATTGAATTTTTTTCTCAACTACCGTAGAATGGGAAAACTTGAGGCAGGGTAGCTCAACGGTGGAGCGGTGTCTTCATAAGGCAACGGTTGAGGGTCCGAATCCCTCCCCTGCTACTTAATAATTTAGAAAAACACCCTGCGCCACTTCTCCCAATTTGGTATATCTTCAATTATAGTTGGCGTAGGCTGAACTGGAGGCGAGATGGAAGGTAAAAGAACCACGACCTCTCCCTCTTTTGCTAAATTGAGCTTGTCTCGAGCTTCCTTCTCAATATAATCAGGACTTTCTACTCTTGCTAGCTCTCGTTTCAATGTTTCATTTCGTGTTTTAGCCTTTTGAAGATCTAATTCGGCTTCTTGGAGAATACTCCCTCTCTCCGAGAGGTGAACGGATGAACGTACCACATTAATAATTAACATGATAAAAAGAACGGAAGTAATACCGTAAATTATTCGATTTCTCATGCGTGTTGACAAAAAACCTTCCTAGATGTATTATAGGCTCTATGAATTCAGGAAATACGCTCGAACTGTCCCAAGCCCGGGCACAGTTCGTTTCTTATTTGACCAACGCTCATCGAGCTCATGCCACCATTGTAGCATACAGTAAAGACATCGAGCAGCTTGTGATGTTCCTCTCAGCGATGGGGAAAAAGACCATTCAAGAGGTAGAAAAAATCGACTTGGAAGGGTTTCTCAAAAAGCTTTCAAGCGATGGCTATACGCCAAAATCACTCTCACGAAAAATTAACTCTATTAAGACGTTCTATCGGTTTTTGAAAAATCAGGGATCTATAACTACCAATCCAGCTGGGGAGATCACTCACCCCAAGTACGATATAAAACCTCCTCGAGTTCTTTCCAAAATGGAATATAGAGCACTAAGAGATGCCTGTCGAACTGACGTCCGAACCTATGCCATTGTAGAACTATTTCTCCAAACAGGAATTCGTATCGGAGAACTCGCAAGCTTGACCCTTGATGATATCAAAGAAAAAGAGCTTCTCATTCGACCTCAGGAAAACCACCCCCCACGGACAATTCCTTTGAATAAAGCGGCGAAAATGGCCTTAGATAAATGGATTTCTATTAGACCAAAAAGTGAAAACCCGTCTCTTTTTATCACGAAAACCGGAAGACCGCTTCTTGTTCGGAACATCCGCACCACCATCGACCGCTATTTCAAAATCGCAGGAATCGAAAATGCCAAGGTCAATGATCTTCGTCATACCTTCATTGCCCATCATCTGGCATCTGGAACACCATTAACTGTAATCAGTAAACTGGTGGGTCACAAAAGGCTCGCTACAACGGAAAAGTACCTCGATATGGTAGCTGAAAAAACCGCAGAAAGTGTCAAGTTAGAAGAGCTATAATCGTCAAAGTGGGCCTGCTTGGATTCGAACCAAGGGCATCCATTTTATAAGAATGGCGCTACTACCGCTGAGCTACAGGCCCGCACGCGTTCCCCATTATAAATTGAAAATTGAAAATTTCAAAATGAAAATTGTTAGAGCCTGGCTCTTTGCGATATCTCTGCCTCAACCAGTTCTCTAGGTTTACCGTATTTAAGGCGAGAAAGTTGGAGAATTGCTTCGGCAACTTTGGGATTCCCTGTTTTTTTCAGCTCTGAGAGATCTTTTTTCATATCAACTGAGAAAGGTGGCATGGGTTTATTTCCTACAATCGTGTTGACATACGCATTGTACACATCAACGTTAATCAAATCGCTTTCGGAAAATGTCGGCGTAAACCAGTGTTGGAGGTAGTTTGCGTCGGTAACCCCTATACGGAAAGAAAGAATGGTGCCAACATTGCCAAATACCGCATTCTTCACTTCCTCCTCCATCTGTCCAATGAATTGATTGGCAACGCAAAGATTGAGACGGAATTTCCGAGCTTCAGAGAGAATCTGGGCAAAATCAGGGGTGGCAAAGTTCTGGAATTCATCAACATAGAGAAAAAAATCACGCCTTTTATCCTCAGGAGTATCAACCCGGCTCATCGCTGCCAATAAAATTTTGGGGACAAGGATAAGACCTAAGAAACTTGAGTTTTCCTCGCCTAATTTTCCTTTCGCAAGATTGACAAGAAGAATTTTCCCCTCATCCATAACTTTGCGGAAATCAAAAGCACTTTTACTTTGACCAATGATATTTCTCATCAGTTTATTGGTGACAAACCGGCCAAATTTGGAAACAATATAGTCAAGCACCTCTGATTTATGAAAATCAGATGTTTGGGCAATCTGATCTGTCCAGTATCTTTTTACAATCGGGTCCTGTACTTTTGGAAGGAGCTCTTGGACGTAGGAAGCGTCAGTTAAGACACGTACTACCTCAACAAACGATGACCCTGGTTCTACCATGACCGTCAACATCGCATTTCGTATCGCATGTTCAAACCGAGGACCGATAATACCAGTTTTTTGCGGATCATACAGTTTGTACATTAGACCAATTATTGAGGAACAGACGAAGTGTTTCTGTTCCTCTGTATGGGCTTCGAGCATATTTAGTCCCATTGGTCTTTCTCCCTCTGAAGGATCAAAATAAATAACATCCTCAGCTCTCTCTGGTGGAATATGAGGTAGTATACTCTCAATCAAATCTCCATGAGGATCAATTGCCGCAACACCATTGCCTGCTTTTATATCTTGCAAGATCATATCTTTGAGAAGGACTGACTTCCCTACCCCAGTTTTCCCGATGATGTACGTATGCCGTCTCCTATCATCCAGCTGCATATAAATCGGCCGAGACGTACCCCGATAGATACTTTTGCCAAGATACAACCCAGAAGTAGGAATATCGGCAGGAGCGGGTGCTCGCTTTGAGGTGACCCAGTTAATATTGGGTGTCTCAATCGATTTATTTGGAAAGTGGAAAAGTGTTGCTACCTCCTCACTTGATAAGACGCTCCACTGCCGTCTCGGCCAGTTAAAGATAGGAAAGTACCGATAGATAAAGTCAATCATAAATGAACTCTTCACTACCTGCTTTGCGGAAACGAAGTGATTCTGGTTGGTAGCAAACTGGGACAGTACCGACTCGATGTTATGCAGATGCATTTTTGCCGTTTCCATATTCGTTGATGAGACGACAACACGAATGACTGTTTTAAAACCGGACTTCGATGTTTTATTCTCAATTGATTCCAAGACCTTCGGATCAACTTTATACTGTGCTTTTTCAGGATTTGCTTCATTTTTCTTGACACTTGCAATATACCCTTTACCAACTGATTTCCATTTATCACCGGCAGGAGTTACAAGTATCTGGATTGCAGCACCCTCCCCTGCTTGCATTTTGCCAACCGCAGAGGTTAGAGCGGAAAGTGGATCAACGGGAAGATCTTTAAATACCTTCATCGGGTAATGATCCGCGTGTTTGAGGACATAGGAAGAAAAGGCAACCTTGCCCTTCTCATCAAAGATGTTATACTCATCGACCTCTTTGATCTCTGCTCCTGAATACATTCCGTAAATTTGCTTCTCGACAAGATCCCGCAGATGGTGATGGACTGATACATAGAATCGGATGTCTCCGGGTTTTCCCACAATTTCAAAAGAAACGTGAGGAGGTGGGGTTAAAAAAGAAAACAAGCCGCCGTGTGAAATAGACGAAAGCGAAGAGAAAAACTGCTCAGCGGCATCAATTTTTACCTCGTTGTCTTTGGGTACGGAAACTTTTAAAAGTACCATCTCAAGACTCTGTTTCTCCCGATTACGGTACTTCCACCAAAGGAAAAGGAAGTAGCAGAAAAGTCCCAACCCTATGCCAAAAAAAAGAAAAAACAAAAGGTTCAGAGCAAAATTCTCAAGTTGCTGAAAGAAAAATGATACTTCTGGATTCATACGTTGGCGTAATCAATGATCAAGTGTTGAGAAGATTTACCCAGACGATACCCTCATAATCTTCCCGTGGATAACTTTCAGCGTAATGTGTGCTCTTTGCAATTGTTTCAGACACCAAACGGAAAGCCATTTCAAAGCAGACGTTACCTGCGCATGAAGACCGGAAATGACCTGTTCATCAGTAATAGGAAGTACAACCACCTGTGACGCTTGAGAAGTGGTTTGAACAGGAGTTGCCGGTCCGGATTGTGTGACTCCGAGCTTGGCAACATCAGGAGGAATCTCCACCTTTTCTGAAAATTTCACCACTCCTACTCGTTCCACATCCTTCGGAAGCTCAACCTCCTGTGATACTTCCGAAACACTATCGGGAGGTTTCAGAGTCTGGGGTGTTCGTTCCTTCCCCCCAGGGTGAACTGTCGGTGAAGAACTTGCGGTTCCTTTGGGTAATTGAGTCGATTGTGTCTGTTGTGAATTGGTAGGAGCAGGATTCATGGAAGTTATGACGATTGAAAACGAATACGAGAGTTACGCTGGTAAGAAACACGGCTTATGAAAAATTGGTATGTATATATTACTCCAAAGGAAAGCGTCAGAAACATGATTGATCCAATAATGTGAGCTCTCAAGAAAGGAAATCCAGCAATGTAGGAATTGATAAGACCGCTGAGAGTATTATCATACATACCGAAACTATCAAGGAGCCATACCCCGAAATTCGTCCAGAGGTAAAACCAAAGTGCTGAAACAATAACAAATCCTAGTCCGGAAACGATGGGTACTACCCTGCGAATATTTTTTACCAAACTAGCAAGAAGACCAATACCAACATATCCACTCCAGGTAAATAAAAATATTAGCGTGTTACCCAAAACTATATCTGATGCGACAATCGTTGCAAGTGGAACAATAATTGCCCATTTTTTGGAAAGGTAATATGAAGAAAGAAATGATGCTGTTGTCAAAAATTCCACATTTGGCCCGATATGCCAAATTGTCCGGAAAAAAATTCCTGTAAGAATCAAAAATAATGCAAGACCTACTTCTTTTCTTTTCATATTACTGAGTCAGTGAAACGTATTTCCATTCTACCATATCTCCATCCTCTGTAATGTACATATCTGCAGAAAGTGTCGCTTCCTTTCCATTCACCCAATACAACCATGCATGAGTCGGCGAATTTTGTTTTCCCTCAATTTTAGTTACAAGCATTCCAAAATCATACGTTTTTACTTCAACTTCCGGATAGATATTTTTCAATCCCTCAAAGACAGTCGAGGCTTCCACACCGGTATATGAACGTACTCTATCACCAAAATCAATTACCATCGTAATATGCTTTTTTTCAACTTGTACAGCTTTGCCCGTATTCTCTTTTTCCACATCGAACCAACCATTCTTGGGAAGAACGAAAACTGCAAGAATGATAGTCCCAACCAATATGAGAATAAAACCTTTCATGAATCTATTCATACAAATTTACACTCCTTCCATGAAAACGTTGATAAACATCCCGGAAGTAGTCAAAAAGAATCATATGTGATGGGAAACTGTATGCTGTTGGTGAATAGCCATGGAGAAGGCGCTGGCGTAAAAGCCAGATTGAATTCTCAAAAACGATACCTGAGAATGTTTCTTCCGACTGCTTCCAAAAAAGAGGAAAATTGCCAATCGAAGCATGGTGCAAAGGATTAAGTTCCAAAAGATTGAGAATTCTTTCACGGGAATCCTTGGGCATTTCAACGAGAATGAGAAGATAGGAAAGGACATGGTCAATATAATGAGGATCAGACTTTGCCCTTTTTCCATCGATCATTCCGAAATTTTTCCCAGAGGTCTCGGAAAGAATTCGAAGAAGAGAGATCGCAACTACGTATTTGAGAAGAACTTTCTCTTCAGGAAAGCGAGGCTCATCTAGTTTTTCTCCTTCTGACAGCTCAAAAGCCAATGTTACGCCCTTCAAAAAATCAGAGAGTGTTATATCAAGATCTGCTGTGATCGCCTGGTCTGCCTTTTCCAAATACGCATTCATTTCAGTACGGAAAAACGTGTACATCGTATCAAGTTGATCGAGTAGTTTTTTTTGAGGGGGGAAGACAGTTTTCTCATCTTCCTTGTCTTTACTGTCTACGTCGGGAATAGTTGCTTGCATTTTCTCGTAGAGTAAAACAAGCGCGAGTAACCGTTCCGGCTCTGGGATATCAGTTGATTTTGCAATATCGAAAAGCTTGCTGATCTCATCATGAGAGGTATGAAGAATCGTACCCTTCGCATCAGTGTCCTCTCTACCATTTTCTTCTGGTAGCACGAAACTTTTCTCTTGCAGTTTCTCATACATAATCTGAAACTTCTGGATATTCTCATCTGTCAAAATAATTTGCGCTCCTTTTTTTTCTTCTTCAGAAATCTCATCGGTAAAAACCTCATCGAAAATAGAAAGGACGGAGGCAGAAATTTCAACTCCCTCATCCTCTTGTGGGGAAAGAAGAAGATCTTCAAAAATCACGAAAACATCACTGTGAGATAGCTTACTCTCATGGGTATTTTCTTCCCTTTGTTCAAAAGATGTCCTATCGGCTAATGAATCACTTTTAAGAGAATATTCTTCCATCAACGTATCGGTAGGAGCGAAAAGAGGTAAATATATGACTTTAGATGATTCATCTTCTCTCCCCGTATCCCTCGCAAGTAAAAGTAGTGAATACACAAAGATTGCGGTAATCTCTGAAGCGGCATCATCCTGAAGGTCTTCCGTTTTAGAAGTATTTAATTCTTGAGGAAAAATGCTGCGGGTTTCTTCCGGAACCACACTTTCTTCCTGTTTACTTTGTACCACAACTAATTCACCTTTATCTTTTTGCTCTAAGGGAAACTCAGGGACTTTTTGATCGTTAAACTCAATTGAAAGGTTCGTATTTTCTCGTGAGGGAAGTTTTTGCGACTGAGGCAATTCTCTTACTAGATCGTAGGGAAGTATTTCCGCAGATTCCTGATGATTATCTAGGTTCTTATCTAAATATTGCGGCAATGCACTAAATCCTTGCGCGATAATTCCCAATGCTTCTGATATCTCTCCCTCATATTGTGAGAGCTGATGTTCGTAAATCTCCTGCCGATGCCGTATTTTCGCCCAACGAATATCATCGGGAACATCTTCTGCTTCTTTCCGAAAACGCTCAAGAAACTGTGACTGTTCTTGTCTCTCCTGAGGCGTTAAAACTAACTGGTAAGCCCGATACACATCCTGGTGGGTGATACTACCGGTATCTTCTTTTTGTAACAACCGTTGTTTTACAAGTGACTCGTTTGCAGAAAATCCAAGCGTTTTTGCAAATGAGGTAAGAGTCTCGCTTGAACCACTGAGTGAATACATTGCTCCGTTCACTTTGCCACTTTCTTCCTTCCGTAAAACAAACACCCGATGTTCTGGTTTCCCATCCGGTCTTTTTTCGCCAGGATTTACCCATGTAAGAGTTGCCTCACCGTTAGTTGTGGCTAGTTCATTTGCCCATGTAATAAGTCGCGTATACTCCTCTTTCGTCCCAGTCCCATGCTCTCCAGCATCTGTCCAAACACCCAACGGCTCACCGCCGAAATCATCAGAAATGAGTGTCAACTCATTTCGCACCTGTCCTGTTACCTTGTCCATAAACTGCGCCTGAGCAACTTTCAAGGTGTACAATCCAATTGGATCAACATCAAAATGCTCACTTTGGAGCGTTGCAAGATCCAATGCCTGTCCACGGATTGCCTGCTCCTTCCCCATACGCATGAGAACATCACTTCCAAGTGAAGCTTGAAAATCACATGAGTATCCGCCTCCCGGTCCAATACCTCCTGGTGCAATTGCTTCGACCATAAAAAAAGCCCTCTCATCCCGAGAAGGCATTCTTATAACTATCTTAAGCCGCCAAAATGTCTTAAGAAAATATTTCCTGCTCGGGATCTTAGGCCATCCGGCCTTCAGCTTGAGGGGAAGTTCCGGACTTTACCGTTGCGGCACAGTTTCTGAGTTACACAGAATTCCTTCTACCATCAAGAATTTCTATCACTCTATTTTACTCTTCCATGGTGTTTCTGCAACACTTGCTTTGTAGTTTAAATATCTTCCCATCATAAACAGTAAATCGGATAATCTATTAAGATATATAAGAACGCGCTCATCGACTTTTTCTTCAAGTGAAAGGGCAACAAGCTCACGCTCACTTCTTCTGGCAACGGCTCTCGTAAAGAAAAGAAATGTTGATGCCTCGGTTCCATCAGGAAGAATAAATGATTTTAGAGAAGAAAGATTACTATCCATCCAGTCGATAAGTTTCTCCATCTCATCAACTCGTGTTTTGAGTACTCCAAGCTCTACTTTGGCTCCTGCAAGGTGACCACCTATCACAAATAGATCATGTTGGATACCATGAATAAACTTCCGAACACGATCATCATCTATTTTGGAAAGCACAATACCCAAAAGACTATTTAGCTCGTCAATCGTTCCATACGCATTGACACGGTAATGACTTTTTGGGACACGCTTACCACCATAGAGAGATGTTTGTCCGCGATCTCCAGTGCGTGTATAGATTTTTAGCCTTGCCATGAGGTTAACACTCAGAGTATCCGCAACTGTAGCACTTTTTGCAGCCTTCCTCGTAGGCTAAAGCTGCCTCTCCGCATGATGGACAAAGATCGTAATCAATCTTCGTTACGGGAAGTGACTGCTGTGTTAAGACTGGTACGCTTTGTGGATTTCCCTCAGCTTGTTGATGACCATTTCCGTTGCCATTTTTAAATTTAAAACCATAGTGCATTGCCAAAACTTTCGCAACAGCATCGGGAAGTGACCGCACCCTCTTATCTCCGAATCCGAGCGCTTTTGATCCTCCAATACCAATCAGCTGATTGAATACTTGCCGTGCTCTTTCTGATGCGGGAACGCTTGACTGCATGCGAAGCATAAGTGAAACAATTCTACCCAAAGCCTCTGCCATCGCTGTTACATCAGAACCTGCTTTACCGACATTTATAAACACTTCAAGTGGTTGATTGTTGGCATCAGTATTAATTGTCACAAACGCAGTCCCAACAGGTGTATCAATCTGATATGTTGCACCAGCTACCATCATTGGCCTTGGCATAATCTCTTCACGAACCGGCAAATGACCGTTTCCGTTTGGTGTTGCTTTCTCTTTTTGGACACTTTCTTTCTCATCTTTCTTTTCAGGAATTCGCTCAAGTACTCCAGGCCTACTTCCTTCTCGCATATATGTCACCCCTTTGCATCCTAACTCATATGCGAGAGTGTAGAGTTTCCGCACATCCTCAATAGTATGATTGTTGGGAGCGTTCACGGTTTTAGAAATCGATGCATCAACGTACTTTTGTATTGCACCCTGTACCCGTACATGATCTTCGGGTATCAAATCGTTGGCTGAAACAAAGTAGGGAGGAACGGGATCATTCGGATGAGATTTTTTCCACTCTTCATAGAGTGGATGATACAGCGTGTGTTCACCCAAGCGGTCACGGCGGACGAACGAAAACTCATAGACTGGTTCGATTCCTGAGGAAACTCCAGCAAGAAGCGACGTTGAACCGGTTGGGGCTTGTTGAAGAAGAACAGAGTTTCTCACTCCCCACTTTTTTATGGCTGTAAGGGTCTTTTTGGGAAGCCGCTTTATAAAATGCCCTTTGAGGTGTTTTTTAGCGTCAAATTCTCGAAACGGACTTTTTTCTTTTGCGATTTCAACCGATGATTCGTATGCTGCGTCTCGAATTGTTTTATAAATCTTGTCAATTTCTCGAAGTGACTCAGGTGAACCATAGCGCAACTTCATTTTAATAAGCGCATCGCCAAGACCCATTGTTCCAAGACCAATACGCCTTTCTCCGTTTTGCTGAACTTGCCGAATTTGGGGGAAAACGTAGGAATCGGCATCGATAATGTCATCCTGAAATCGAACGCCAACCTTTGCAATATCAGATAGTTCCTTGTAGTCAATCTTCCCATCCTTCACCAGCGCTGCAAGATTTATTGAACAAAGGTTACATACACCCCATGCAGGGAGACCCTCTTCACCACAGTTAGATACGATAAGTCCATTTGCGGAAAACCGATGAATATCAGCAACAGTTATATCGAATACTTCTTCAACTCCATCCTTCTCCAACGCAGAGAATGTTGCCATGAAAGATTCTTTGTAGGGTCCCCGTCCATAAAGTGAGAGTAATGAAGCAAGTTTATTCTTCTTATTGTCCTGAAGAAAATTTATTAGAGCTGCGAACCGTATTAAGCTTACTTTTGAGATAACAAGTTCATGATATGCCTGACAATAGTATGATTTCTTCCCACCTCGCCCATCCGGCAATAAACGATTTGATTCTGTCCTTCTTTTTTTATAGATTTTACTTAGAATTCCCAAATTGAGAAGTAACCGCTGTACTCCGATAAGAAGAGAATAACTCACAGAGGTAAGACGAACACTCACGCCTTTATTTGGTGTACCTATTACCGTACCATCACTTGAAAATAGACCTTGCAAAAATCCTCGTTGAAATTCTTCCGATCCTCCAAATACTTGTTCTGGCACGATATACTTATTTTCATGTGTTATTCCATATCGATATGCTATCCTCCAAAGTCTAACTGATTCAACAACTGCCTTATTTTCTTTCTCAATATATTGAGGGAAAATTGGATACATCCTCTGCGTGACACCCTCTCCTTCAACCATTTTTCCCACCATAGAGGCAAATTGAGGTGCTAATTCCTGTTTCTCATTATGATAAAAGAAAAGAGTCGCCACATCCTTTTTCATTGTTCCATCGCCAACAAGCCATCCTAATACGTTCCCTTCTTCTATATTCCCTGTTACTCCAAATGATCCTCCATGTGAGAGTAAAATTTTATCACCGGAAACAAGTTCATCTGCTTCTTTTTTACCATTTACCGTAATGACTTTATGGTCATTTGTTAATTTCATTTCATAACCCTCACGGGTTCTCAATCGATATACAGGTTTTACTCCTGTATGTTTTACATGGGTAGATAGATAATTCTTCCCATCGACAACAACTCTAAATGGCTTTCCAATCTCGTACAATTTCCGCATAGATTGTAATCCATTCGTTGTGGAGACCAACGTATCTCCAGTGACACACGGATTGACACAGTTTATTTTGTTGAAATACCAATTGTTCGACCATTTGTTGTACCGCTCCATGAAAACAACACCAGGTTCTGCAGAAGCCCACGCTGCTTCACAAATAAGATCCCACAGCTTCCGGGCTTTAATTGTTTTGAAAACTTTTACTTTCTTCCCCATCTTGAGCCACTCATCCATATACCCTTCCCACTTGGTATCATACTCACGATCATTTGTATCGGGGAAATAAAGCTGCCAGTCGTCATCTTTTTTCACTGCCTCCATGAATTTGTCAGAAACACATACTGAAAGATTGGCACCGTTTATCCGGGAAAGGTCGCGTTTCACTGTAATAAACTCCTCAACATCCGGATGCCAATCCCAGAGCATGAGCATGAGAGCTCCTCTTCGTGTTCCACCCTGTTGAATGATATCTTTGGTCGCAACAGAAAAAAGTTCTGCCCAGTTACAAGGGCCTGAGGAAAACCCATTTACCTTTTTGACACGTGCCCCTCGGGGACGCAGTGATGAAAGATTAATTCCTACCCCTCCTCCTCGTGCCATAATCTCAACCATTTGTTTTAGGGTATCTAAAATGCCCTCGCGAGAATCTTTTGGAGAAGGAATAACAAAGCAGTTATAGAATGTTACGTTGTACCCAGTCCCTGCTCCCGAAAGGATCCGCCCTCCAGGAACGAATTTAAAATCCTGCATGATACTCTCAAATTTCTCCGCCCAATACTTCTGTACGCTCGATTTTTCCACCTGACTAATTCCGTGAGCGACCCTTTTCCACATCTGTTCTGGAGTTTTCTCAACTGGATTTCCTTTCTCATCTTTGAGTGAATATCGGTCAAGGAAAACGGTTTGGCGGATTCCTGAAAGTTTCATACTATTTTTTTATTTTATAAAAATTTTAACGTTTATAATTGTTATAACAATTTCTGTAACTCCTTCTCAAAATCTTCAAGGTCGACGAAACGCCGGAAAACTGACGCAAAACGGATATAGGCAATCTTGTCAATTTTCTTAAGTCGCATTGCAACCATCTGTCCGATTTTTTTACTATCCACTTCAACACTGTCAAAACCTCGAAGTTCCCGCTCTACCTCATCCACAATTCGATCGATATCTTCAATGCCAACAACTGTTTTTTCACACGCTTTCAAAACCCCATGTTTTAACTTGTCACGATCAAACTGCTCTTTCCTCCCATCCTTCTTCATGACGATGATTGGCACCGTCTCAACCCTTTCGTATGTTGTAAATCGCTTCGAACAACTGGCACACTCACGTCTCCGCCTTGTTGTACCCAGATCATCACTATCTCGGGTTTCAATAACCTCTGTCTCAGCTCCTGTACAGTAAGGACACTTCATACCGTCATTTAGGAAAGTAATTTGGCCATAAAAAACACGCCTTAGCGTGAAACTCTTGTTACTCTATCTATAGTGTCCTCAATCATAGTAAGACCCTACATACACCCTGTCAAGAGAACAAAGTATATCACTTCATAGCACTTTTGCAACTAGCCTCAAATGCAAAAAAAGATATAACTTTTTTCAAGATAATTATAGTAAGAGGAAACACTTGAGTACGTGTGAAAACAGATGGGAACTAATTGTATCCAGTTTTGGATATTATTCCTTCAAAGATATAATTTTCTCTTTTGTCTCACGGGTACTATTGAGAATACCTTCAAGGCTATCTTTCTTCGTCTGGTTCGTTATGGAGAACATAAAATCTTCTAACACCTGCTCATGTTTTTTTGTCGCAGTTTCCAAATTTTCAATAAGTCCTGGAGGAGCATTATTATTCTGTTTTAGTTTTTCATACGATTTTACAGCACTGGAAAGATACATTTCCCCTTTGAAAAATGTCGAAATCGCAAAATCATACATCTGGCGATCTCCCAGTGATTTTCCCATCACAAGATACTTATCACTCAAGTGAATTTCAAGCGCAATGCGTCGAAGTGGATCTCTGGTAAAAAAAAGCAATAACCTATCGCGAACAATTTTGATTGGATAGAGTGGATTGTCTGGAAGCATACCAGGATATGGAAGTATATAATGGATTTCTTCCCGTTGCGGCGTTGGTGTGGGAATTGCTGCTTGTCCGTGTAGTTCTTGGGCAGAGAGAGATTTCACGCCGATAAGAAACAGAAGAGGAGGAATAACGACCATTGCAACAATACGTCTCATTTCGGTCTGTCTATTCTATACCCATCAAAAAGGCAACGCAAATGTTATCTTGGGAAAATACGAAGGCCCTGAGGACGCAAGTACGCTTTCGTACAACACAATTGTGCTAGCAAGAAAACCGATTCTCTCTATCTTCACCGTACGAATTTTTTCTTCAATACCAATCTCTCCACGTTCACTACATCTCCCTATTGTTACATGCGGAAAAATTCTCTGTGAGTCTTTTTTCCCTACCCCAAGAAATTGCCGCCGCAACTGTCGAATAAGCCGAGGTAAAACAAGTGGGGAATCAACCCGAGAATACACTGTAAACTTTCGTTGCTTAAAATATTCAATGTGTCCAAGTATTACTGGAAATGGTCCAATATCTTTACATCCCCGTACAATCCTTTTGGAAATATCGGAAAGTATCTCTTTTTCCTTTCGCTTTGGAACATCAAGATCTCCTATAAATTTAAGTGTTATGTGGAGATTTTCTCTCCTGGTTGGTACAAACGAGGATACATGGGAAAAAGTCTTGATGGTGAAGGCAAAGAGTGCTTCTTTAATATCTTCCGGAATATCCAATGCGACAAAAAGTCTCATCGAAGATTGTCAAGATGTAGCATTATGGGTTTGCGGTGATTTTCGGAGAAACACGTACCAACTCATGAATGAAACGTATGTCGTATAGATTGACAGTTGCAGTACATCCATTTTCTGAGTAATGCCAAATACTGCCTTTATCATATCTCCGACAAATGTCTCCTTGGGAGGCATAAACGCAAACGTCATTTTGCCAATCTCAGGAAGTAACCCCACCTCTGCAAATTCATGGATACCTCGAGCAAGAAGTCCTGCGGCAAAAAGGATGAGGAGAATACTTGTTATTCGGAATGCGTAAAAGACGGGTAATCGAAGAGTTGCGGTAAAAAGACCCAGGGAAATAAGAAGTGCTCCGAAAACACCACCCACAAAACCTGTAAAAATATGCTGCGGATCTGTCGAGAGAAAAATCGTTGAAAGAAATAGCACTATCTCAAAACCTTCTCGAAAAACCGCTGTAAAGACGAGTACAAAAAGCCCTTTTTGTTCTTCTTTCTCGACGGTCGATTTAATTTTTTGGAGAAGTTTTGTTTTATACCGTCCAAAATAGTTGTGGAGGAAAAATACAGCCCAGGTTATAAATACAGCTGAAGTCACCATAAGAATCCCCTCTACGAACTCTTCTGTTTTTCCTGAATATATTTCTTGAATTTTAAGTCCCAAAAGACTACCAATCCCCAAAAAGAAAACGCTCACGAGTGCTGCAGTGGCTGTTGCCCACCACACCGTTTTTATTTCCTTTTTTTGATTGAGCCGGACGAGAATACCTAAAATCGTTGCAACGATGAGTGATGCTTCGATTACTTCTCGAAATGTAATAAGAAATGAAGGGAGCATAAAAAACCAAACTGATACCCAAATAGTATAAGTTTAAAAATAGTCTGTCAAGAAGGATTTTTAAAGTGACTCAAGAAACGGTGTGTCGAATGAAATATCGTTATCATAAGCCTTTTCTTCACTCGTTTGCCAATATATTTTTTGATAGAGTGTTAGAAATAGTTTCTGCACGTCAATAAGTTCTTGCGGGCTAAATTGATCCTTCAGTTCACCGAATGCACGTACCTCTGAATAATTCCATGTAAAAAGTTGATCAACGATATCTCGCTTTCGACTTTCGTGAAGAGATTGAGTATATGAAGGATCAGGAAGAAAATAATCATAAAATATAATCTGTTCATTCGGTGAATCAAATGTAATATAGGGGGGCCACGATGGAATATAAATCGTGGAGAGGAATTCTCCGGAGAAATCATTTTTACTAACCCTCTCTTTTTCTTCTTCGATACGTTGTTGTACTCGTATAAGTTCATCTCGGGGTCGATTGTTCCGATACATCGATACAGGATTACGTATTGGGGTAACGCTTGCTCTTGCTAGTGAATTTTGCTCTTCAAGCATCTTCAGAAGTGATCTATAATACGCCTGCTTGTCATTCTCTGAACCAAATTTTTCAATAAGTAGTGAGTAATTCCGAGAAATGGCATGAAGAATAATACCAGCGTAGACGATCTGTCTTCTATTCTCTTTGTCAATTAGAATTGTATTATCATACGATGAATTTTGGAGAACCTCTCTTGCATGATCGAATGCCTTCTTCCACCCTTCTACCCCATCGGCAGAAAGTCGAGAGAGGTAAACGTAATCAACACGTTTATTGACTGTTGGAGGGTGTACGGTTGCAAGAAACTGTTCTGCATTAAAAAGGCCAAGGACAATGATAATAAGAATTGATCCAGTAACTTCAACTATCACCCATCTTTTCACCCACATATGCCGAAGAGCAAGTGTGACCGCCATAAGCATTATCCATAAAAGGAGAAATCCTCCGTAGACTCTCCCCAAACTCCAACCGTGATACTCTTGATAAAGAAAAATCCTGCGCGCAATCGAAAAAAGAAATAGCAGATATTCACCCAAGAGGAAAAGCTGCAAGATTGCAAGAAGTGATCTTCCGGTATTCTGTGTTTGGCGCCGTATAATGAGCCCAATCCAAATCAAAATATAGATAAGTATAGAGACGTTTAATAGCTCACCAAATCCTTTTTTGACGTACTCTGAATATGTTGCCACACCAAATCGAGAAAGATCCGTCTCAAAAGGAACAGAGATAAATACATACGGCCACTGGATAAGGAGAAATACTCCAAGGGCTACCGATACAAACGCCATCACAACCGTTGCCTGCGGTACAAGAGAAAATCTTGAGAGAAACGACACTGGTGGTGAAAATGTTTTCCTCCCTGTTAAATATAGAAAGGGAAGTATAAAGGCAGCAAAAATTGCGGAAAGAATAAGACGAGCAAATAGACGCTGCCAGAATGCACCTTGGAAAAACTTTCCCAAAAACTTTTCAAGATTGGTAACATAAGAGGAAAAAATAGGATCTGCTGATGAAAACATGGAAACGAGGATGAAAAAAATGGGAACAGCAATGATAATTCCCATTCCCCAAGGAATCAAACGCGAAAAATTTTTCTTTTTCCCAAGAGCAAAAATGCTCCACAGCATTGAGTTGGGGGTTAATACATCGATTACCAACTTCACTACCGCAATAGCATAATCTTTCGCAAGTATAATTGGTGAAAAAAGAGCTTCAGAAAGACTTCGGAAAAAGGATAAACTTCTACTTATCCCATATAGATACATTCCGTTTATCCCCACAATGCCCACTCCAAGTAGGAACTTTACAAATTCATTTGCTCGAAGATTCATCAAAACGGAAAATACAACAAGGGGAAGGAGTACCCCTGCAACTATCTTGCTGGGAAACTCTTTCTTTACTGCATCAAGAAAAACAACGGAACTAAATAGGAAAAATCCCAAGAAGAAAAAAGAGAATGAAACTCCCGCAAAGGCATGAAAGAGAAAGAGATTGAAAAAAAGGACAAAACCAAGGATAGAAAAGAATGTCCGGAGAAGGTGGAGCGATTCCTTTCCCAAAGTAGGCTTTAATTTTCCCATAAAGTGAAAGGACTTCTTATTCTGCCAGTGGACTACCTCTTTGTCAAATTATTCCCACTCCATGGTTGCAGGAGGTTTGGTGGTGATGTCATACACTACTCGGACAACTTCATACACCTCTGTCACAATTCGATGAGAGATTTTATCGAGTAGATCATATGGAAGTCGGACCCAATCTGCCGACATGGTATCTTTGGATTCGATGACTCGAAGTGCAATAGTCTCCCCATACTTTCTCTCATCTCCCGCAACTCCGGTCGTTTTAATTCCCGCAAAGATAGCAAACCCCATCCAGATTTTTTCATAGAGTCCAGCCTTTTTGAGTTCTTCAACAATGATAGCGTCGGCTTTGCGTAAAATATCTAATTTTTCTTTGGTAACTTCGCCGATGATCCTCACCGCAAGACCTGGTCCTGGGAAAACATGACGCCAGATAAGCTCATGAGGAAATCCAAGCTCTTTTGCCAGCTCTCGAACCTCATCTTTATATAAATTTCTCAATGGTTCAACAATTTTGAACCCGTGTTTCTTCGGCAGCCCTCCGACATTGTGGTGTGATTTGATATTTTGTGCATGCTGGCTACCTTTGCTTTCAATAACGTCAGGATAAATAGTTCCCTGAATGAGAAATGTGGCCCCGAGTTTTTTGGCTTCTCTTTCAAAAACCTCTATAAAAACACGCCCGACCGTTTTCCTTTTTTCCTCAGGATCAATTATTCCTTTTAGAGCTTCCAGGAATTCTTTTTCGGCCCGCAATACTTCCAGGTTTAATTGGAAATTTTTCTTAAACATTCCAATAATTTGCTCTGTTTCATCCAGTCTCATCATACCCGTATCAACGTAAAGACAAGTAAGTTTATCCCCAATAGCTTTGTAGGTAAGAACTGCCGCAACAGCCGAATCTATTCCTCCCGATAGCGCACAAACTGCCAAATCGTCTCTAATTGTTTCTTTAATACTACCTACAATCTCTTCTCTATTAATTTTCTGATCTGTTGGTATTTCACCACATATATCAATAAGAAAGTTAGAAAGAATTTTATTGCCGGATGTAGTGTGGTGGGATTCTGGATGAAACATCGTCCCATATAGTCTCTTTTCCTCATCGGCAAATGCAGCAACAGAAACTGATGGAGTAAAACCAGTTATTTGAGCTCCACTTGGAGGAGCTACGACTCGGTCGAAATGACTATTCCAGACAAGCTCTTGCCTATTGAGCCCTTTGAATAAACTCGTATCTTTGGTGATCGTGAGTGTTTCCGGACCATATTCTTTTCTAACTCCTGTTTCAACCTTTCCGCCTAAAAGATGAGCAAGTACTTCATGACCATAGCAAATACCTAAAATGGGGATATTTTCATCAAAAATTTTTTTGTCGACGAGGAGGGCATCTTTCCCATAGACAGAGGAAGGGCCTCCGGAAAGTATGATGCCTTTAGGTTGGTATTGCTTTATAGCAGAAACCGCTTGATTTGGTAAGACGATGTGAGTTTTTACCCCTAAATCTTTTATCCGCCGGCTAATAAGATGAGTAGTTTGTGAACCAAAATCAATAATTAGAATCATAAGTTATGTTCTCTACGAAAGTCTATTAAAATCTCTCTCTGCCTAGATGATAGATCTTCGATTGTTTTTGAAGAAGGTAATTCAAATTCTGATTGATCTTCCCACTCATCACCTACCCGACTCATATTGACTCTCCTTCGTCTATCAATTAGGAGTAAAGCATCTTGCAATCTAGAAGGTTGATACCATTCTAATCTCTGTGTCGATCTTTCATCCTCAGCTTCAAGTACTTCATCAGGTTCAAGAGGCTCCCCATCAAGATCAATCAATCTATGCTTTAGTCGGCTATCTTTATCGTCTATATTCCGGAATCTATCTAGATTTTTTACTTTTTCGTAAAACAAAGACGCTCCTCTCCATGACTCATCCAGATCAACAAATAATGGGCATGCAATAATTTCGTCTGCATCATCTACTATCATAGCCCTATTTGCCGCTTGACAACTCACAAATTCGCCACATTTACCACCCTTACTATGCGCACATGGACCTCCCACTCCCCAACAATCTGCACCAATTCTTTCATATTTCCCTCGGAACATAAATTCTTCAATTTCTAAAATGTCCCAATATCCGGATGTTGTGAAATCTTTGGAAAGATTTATAGGTTCACCCGGGCTTATCTCAGTAGTAACCATAGCTATTTATTTTCTAATAGTTATAGTATGAGGATAACTTTCTATAAGTGATGCCTGGGTAATTTTGAGAAACCGTGTTTTCTCTTTTAGCTCTTTAATATTTTTTACTCCCGCATAGTACATGCCTGTTCGAAGCCCACCGACAAGTTGACCAATAACATCTTCAAGACTCCCTTTATACGGGACAAGACCTTCAATACCCTCAGCTACTAATTTTTTCTCTTTCCCTTTTATATATTCTTGACCGTAACGGGCTGCTCCCCCTTCTACCATCGCCGCAACTGAGCCCATCCCGCGATAGCGTTTATACTCTTTTCCTTCAATTGTTACTTTTTCACCAGGTGCTTCATTCGATCCTGCCAGAAGAGAACCAAGCATGACGCAGTCAGCCCCCGCTGCAAGCGCTTTAACAATATCCCCGGAAGAACGAATACCACCATCTGCAATAATTGGGATGTTATGTTCTTTGGCAACAGAGTAAACCTCCATAATTGCTGTAATTTGGGGTACTCCCATACCGGAGATAACTCTTGTTGTGCAGATTGATCCAGGCCCCATACCAACTCGTAATGCGTTTGCCCCAGCTTTAATGAGTGCTTCTGCTCCTTCCTTCGTTGCAATGTTGCCTCCAATAAGCTCAATCTGAGGATATTTTTGGGCAATAAACGTAACAGCATCAATCACCCATTTTGAAAATCCATGAGCGCTATCGACAATGAGTGCGTCGACATTTACTCCCGCAAGTTTTGATACTCGTTCCTCGAGGTCTTTCCCAACGCCCACAGCTGCACCGACCAGATGATTTCCTTCTTTTACTATTTTTATTTCTTCGACTTGCTGCTCAATCGTTAAGTTTCGATGCAAAAAACCAATCCCTCCGAGTTTTGCCAAAGAAATCGCAAGAAGGGCTGTTGTTACGGTATCCATCGGAGAAGAAACAATAGGAATAGAAAGGGAAATCTTTTGGGTGAGATGTGTCTTTACATCAATATCTTGGCGCTTCACTTGGGCAAAATTCGGTAAAACGAGTACGTCGTCAAATGTGAGTCCCGGTTTTTGCACAATTTTATTTTCATTCATGGGGAATAAAACTTGCTTTTTTTGCTTGTTTCGATGCGAGATGCAAGTCCTCCTTTGTCAGAATTCCTTCTTTCAGTAACAAATTGTATTCAGAAACAAGGTTCGTCCCAAGCATCTCAGGTCCGTCAGTATTCACCGTAAAAGGAACATTGAACGTCTTAAGTTTCCTAAATATTTCTTTGAAGGAAAATAAATCTTTGACAACTGCCGTATGGATATTGGATGTCGGACACACTTCTAGAGTAATTCCACGCGAAGAAAGAAGTCTAAGTACATCTTCATCCTCAATTGATCGTACACCATGACCGATACGAGAGGGTTGTAGAAGTTCAATAACCCTTTTTACCTCTCCTGCTCCAGTTGCCTCCCCCGTATGAATTGTTACGCCAAGTCCTGCGTTTTTACAATCGGAAACCAATGGAACGAGCGACTCAAGAGAAAATTTTTCATCAATTGGTCCTGCCAAATCAATTCCAACAACACCACGTTTAGCGTATTTGATTGCTTTTTGGGCTAAAATCGCGTTGAGTTTTGGAGAAAATGTCCGATCGAAGCAAAAAATAAGTCCAACCCGAATGGGAAAAGCGAGCATCGCCTTCTCCATTCCGTGTACTGCGGCAAGAATAATGTGATCAAGATCTCGTTCTCCACCCCGATTCCTCTTCATGGGATTGAAACGGATTTCCAACGTTGTGATGTTATTTTTTCGATATGCCCCTGAGGCGATCGAGTAAATACTCTTTTCCATTGCCTCTGGAGAGGATTGAATGAGCTCTGTCCAGTGGAAAAGATCAAGGTATTTTTGGTAGGTTGTAACATCCGAAACAGTAATGAGACTTCGAAAATCCCAGTAATTTTTGGTGGGTAGTTTAATCCCCTGATCATGGGCTATCTCCCACATCATAGGAGGATCAACTGCTGATCCTACATGGACGTGGAGTTCTGTAAGCTCTCCGAATGGATGAATAACACTATTCATACTTTTATTATACCTCCTCTTTGATCAAATACTTTCTCAATTTTTGAGGGGAGACAACTTTCGAAATAAAGTTGGTTATGGTAATATCTCGTATTTTTGATTTCGAAAAAATTGGCTTTTTTAATGCCAGAGAATACCCAATTTCGACAGTCACAGCAGGTCCCAGATAGGAGCCTTTGTTAAAAATGTAGACTGCATCACTTTTTCTGATATTCTCAAGATGGGCAAATGCTCCCTCTCCTTCCCATTTGGTGAGCGTTTTTTTGTCGTATTTTTTCGTTTTGAGTTCTTCAGGCTTATGACCGTGGCGGATATGAGAGGGCTGAGGAACAATAACTTTATACCCATATTTGCGAAGTGTTTTTGCGGCACGTTCCATATCCTTATAAAACTTAAATGAGCCGCAGAAACAAATAACTCGGCCCTTTTTTGGCCGAGTAAAAGCGGAATTTTCCAATTTTTTCCTAAGTTGGCTGTTTTGCGCAACCATATTCTATATTACTATATACACCTCTTCCCTGTCAAATAAAGGGGTGTTACTATAAATCTATGATGGAAACTCAGGATGTTGATACAATATCATTCTCTCACTGGCAACGTCTAAAAAATCTCCTTTCCCGTCACCGTTTGCTTTTTCTTGCTGTGGGATGTTTCTTCTTTGTCACAATGGTTTTTCTTCTACTTTCCAAGCAATCTTTACCTCAAAAACCTTCTCCTGATTCTATTCCTATCCCTTCAGAAATTTCCCCCACCATCGGTCCTCCACCGCAAGTCTATTTTGAAACGTACGAAAATACTGCTTCTCTACCGGTTATTCCTGATACGATGTATGCCTATACTCTTAAAAAAAACTACTCACAAGAAGAAATTGTCTCTTTTGGACAAAGATTAAGTTTAAGTGAGATACAAAGTTCAACGAACGCTCTTGTTGTTCTTAAAAATGTCAAAAACCCAGACAGTCTTGGTATGCTTACGTTCTATCCACAGACCGGAGGTTTTTCCTATCAGTCATTTGTTGGGATTCCTCTTGAACAACCAATTCAAGCGCTTCTTTTTTCTCTCGGTATCACTGATGATACAGTCAGCTGTCCCATCACGTATAAAAAGAAAGATTCACCAGGATTCACTTTCGTCGAGTGTCACCGAGACTGGGATCTTGCCGGTCTTCCGATATTAAGCGCACTGGGGGTAGTCAACGCCCCCGAAGATCAACCACTATCTTCTTTGGCCGTGGGTGTAACGTCTCTTTCAACTATAGAAGATGAAAATATCATCAATACCTCTACTAATCAGGACGGTTTTGCCCGTCCCAATGACTTTAACACAATGACTGTTGCTATAGATAAGGAAGGTAAACTATTGTCTATCGCTTCCAACATACGATGGATCGCCTCACGACGGATCATTCAACAAGAAGAACTACTTTCACCCCAACAAGCTCTACAACAGTTTATTGCTCATAAATCATCTCTCTCACTTACTCTCCCTGCTGGGAGTGGAGCAGTAGATATCGGGAAAGTCTATCCCGGAAATCTAGCCCATGCCAAAAAAGCGACAATTACAGACTACGTACTGACATATCTGGAAAATCACCCAACAGTTGTGCAAACAAATCTTGTCCCGATGTATCTTATTCGAGGAACTGCCCTGCTTAACTCAGGATACACAGTCCGATTTACCGAAACCATCCCAGCTCTTGCAGATGGAACAACGTCTCTTCTTTCTCTCACAAGAGTTGGAGAAGTTGCTGGAGATTCAATAGAGTTGGGCTCCTTTGTTCCAGTTACTCCAACAGCCACTCCTCAACCCACTCTTCCAGCTGGAATTACCCCTAGTCCAACAGTAACATCAACACCTGAAACCACTCCTCATCCGACCAATACTCTATATCCAGGACAACCGACACCCACCCCCACTCCTAAAAAGTGCACATACGCAAGTATAGAAAAATATTTAAACCCCATTTGGGATCTAGGTTTTGGGATGGGTCGGGTCGGTCTGCACGTAGTAACTACTACTCACAAAGCTCTCTGGTACCTACCATGGCCGCCGGAATATCAGTTACCAACTGTAGATGAACTTCTTGATCAGGTGCATAAAACAGTACCTGATTATACCCAACCATTGGTTTCTGCCGAAACAGTTGCAAAGATGATGAGCGATGAACCCCATTGTCCCATCAGGCTTAGTGTCACTTCACCCACGCTTTTCATCTATGCCCAAGCGTATACTAATGTAGCTATAGAACCAGGTCTTTTGCCTATCTATTCCGACCCTCCTATATCAAAAGAAAATATCTGGAATGTAGCGATACAAGAAAATAAAAGTTTGAAAGTGGGGGAATTTATACGAGATTTTCTCTATTATGAATACGAATCAAAAGAATTTACTAAACCGGATACGAGTTGGATCATCCCCAAAAGTCAGTTAGCCAAATTTGTACAAGATATCTCCCAAAAACTCGCTCTTCTTCCTCTTGAAGAAGAACGCCTCTTATTTGAACTGCGCCATGCCAGCTTCGATATAGATTCAGATTATTTGTTTATTGGTTTAATATCAGAAGATGAAGTAAATAATAAGTTGCCCTTAAAAATCACTCCCAGACCAGACAATCTTTACCGTTTACACTTTTTTGTTAGTTCAGAAATTTCTCCAAATCCAGAAAATCCTACACTTGCTCCTATTAATCGCTCTCAGTTTATGATTTTGGAATTGGGCGCTGTAAAGGGATAAAAAGACTCTTTTAACAAATCGCTAAACCTGTTACTATAAAAAAGTATGGAAATTTTTGGAGGGTTTTTCCTCGTTGCTTTAGTAATAGGTGTTGTCCTTGCCCTTCTTGGGCTTAAGATTATCGACCAGTACGAACGTGGAATTGTCCTTACTCTTGGATCATATTCCTATACGCTTGAACCAGGTCTGAAAGTTGTCATCCCCATATTACAGAGGCTTATAAAAGTCGATATCCGGATCACCACCTCAGATATCCCCCAGCAAGAAGTTATTACTAAAGATAATGTCCCTGTTGGTATTAATGCTGTTGTGTATTTCCAGGTAACCAAACCTGAAGATGCAGTTTTGAAGATCCAGGATTTTACCTATGCAGTCACTCAATATGCGCAGACTGCACTTCGCGATGTCATCGGCGGAGTGGAGCTTGATAGTTTACTAGTTGATCGGCAAAAAATTGCCGATGAGATAAAAAAACTTGTCGATAGTGAAACAACTGAATGGGGTGTGGATGTAACAGCTATTAAAATCCAGGATATTGAGCTTCCTGCGGATATGAAACGGGCTATGGCCAAACAGGCAGAAGCAGAAAGAGAAAGACGGGCAACGATTATCAGATCTCAAGGAGAGTTATCAGCATCAGAAAATCTCAAAAAAGCAATGGAACACATGGCTCGAAGTGGGGCAATATCTCTGCGTACCCTTCAGACAATTGAGGCAACAACTGCAAATCCAGCAAACACCGTTGTTTTTGCTCTCCCCATCCAAATCATTGAAGGATTGAAAAAACTTACCAGCAAGTGATTCATTCCGAGTGTGAGCGCCTCTCTTACTATTCCAAATCCTATGAGAAATTCTCGTGTGGGAAAAATCATTGCACTGATCCTTATTATCGTTGGAGCAGTCCTTATTGAACCAAACCTACATTTTAATCAAACTCAACCAGCAAAGATCATCGTTGATTTGATTGAAAATTCTTTTTTGGGTCTTTCTCTTATTTTCATAGGAGGTATCCATCTTCTTAATAACTTCTTTCTCTCACTTCAAAGCAATTTTGGTAAGAAAAAGTGTTTTACATGTCAGAAGAAAACAGAGGATATTCTTATCCGTGAAGGCGACAAACACACGCCATACTGCCGAAATCATCTTCTTCATGAATTCTCAAAATCATTTCTCCAATTTCCTCATAAGATGGTCGTCTTTCATCCAGAGCAGGATCGAAAATACTGCGGGACAATGTATCCTTACTATCCTATAAGCGAATTTGAGGCGTTCTATTTTCGAAAAGAAGATAGACAAATAATGGAAGAACGACTACGAGAAATACAAGGGAAATGTTCGAAGTGCAAAAACAGTGCGTCTGTTTCTTATTATCGCAAAGGAGTATTGCAGTGGGACAGCAGTGGCCCAGTTATGAGAAGCGTCAATATCCCGGGAGAATTTCTTTGTACCAAGTGCACTCTTGATCGCATTGAGCCGGACCTTCGGGCAAATAAAAACCCTTTTGCAGACAATGGACTTTTTGTTCCGTACAAAGGGGAAGGGGTCTTTGTGAATACGTATCTGTAACTATTTTATCACTCTCAAAAACTCTTCCGCCAGATTTGCTGTTTCTTCTGTTGGTCGGTAAAACTCTTTCCAGACAACGACAATATTGGCATCGTTGAAAATTGCCCGCTGGACTTCCCGGATTGTATCTCCTCCGGCAATTGATATCAAAACGTTATAACTTGCCCGGACTTTGTTTATTTGGATATAGGGTATCGGTTTATCTTTATTAAATGTCTCTTCATCCACTCCCCTATGAAGAAGAACTACATCGGGAAGTTTTTTAAGTTTCCGCAGTATTTTTATCGGTTGCTCAACATTCATCATATCAACCATACTATCAAGTCCTTGCTTTCCCGCCTCATCAATAAACACATCAAGCATTTCAATTGGCCCTTGCCCTAAAGCAACTATGCCAGATGCACCGGCAGTTCTTGCAATTGCAACTTCTGTTGCTCCTCGATCCATAGTCTTAAGATCAGCAACAATATAGGGAAAGCTCGCCATATCTAATCTCTCTTCCCACCAGTTCTTTAGATTGGCAATCACCCGAGCGCCGTACTGCTTGATAAGTGGTGTCCCAGCTTCAATTAATATCCGATCGCTCGGCGGAAGGTTTTGTATGATGTTGTACGCTTCGTCAAGAGTACTATTGAGAGCAACTTGCAAATACCTCTTTTTCCGATCGAGCATATATTCATTGTAAAGATAAATGATTCTTTCTACAACCAAGCTCTTTTTGTATATAATGGGGAAATGCTTGAGAAGCTCTTCTCAATTCTTTTTGGATTTTTTCTTACCCTCGGTAGTTGGACAAGCCAGGGACTTCTAAAAATTCCGCAAACTCCCACTTCCTCCCCTATCCCTTCTTTCAAACAAGAAGTTCAATTCCCAGGGATATCAATAAATATTCCCTATGATACTCACACGTTCACTGCCTGGATCTGGGAAGTCCCTAAGTCCAAAACAGTAACACTTCTTCCCAATTTTTCTCAAAAAGAAGACGGCGAGGCACTTGCAAAAGCAAACTCATGTGAAGCATCTATCAATGGAGGGTTCTACCTTGAAGAGGAAAAACCACTGGGACTTTTTATGACAGGAGGAAAAACCTATTCGCCAGAAATTCAAAGCAATCTTGCCACCGGTTTTTTTTGGCAGGAGAAAAGTGGGAAACGATATATCGAGTACCAGAAACCACAGTCCTTTGAAAATCTTGATTTTATCCTCCAAACTGGACCGCTCTTTCCCATTGGAAAAAAGAGATTACAACTGGTGGATGATGAATACGCCAGAAGATCGGTCATCGCCCAAACAGATGATGGAAAGTTTTTTCTTATCTCTATTACAGAAAAAGATAATATTCTCAGTGGTCCGTTCCTCTCAGATCTTCCTGTTATTCTCTCTTCCAAAGAAGTAAAAAACCATGTTGTATTTGAAAAGGGAATAAATCTTGACGGAGGTTCCGCATCATTTTTTTATCTTAAACAAGACCTAAACCCGTTTGTCTTTCCGGAATTGAAATCTGTAGGCAGCGTTCTTTGTATTCATTAGTGTACTAACCTCAACGGTATCTCTAAACCCTTCATGTCTTGTATTATAATGAATCTCCTATGAGAACTGGCATAACGACAATGACTCTTGACTACGGTCAGTGCCCTGCCTGGCTTTTTCAAAGGATGACACGACTTGGAAGAGTGATTGCTTTGGCAATTATTTCTGAGTTTGGAAGTGAGGAATTTTTAAAGCGCCTGGCAGACCCTGTCTGGTTTCAATCCCTTGGAACGCTTATGGCATTTGACTGGAATGCTTCAGGCCTTACCATCACCACAACCGCAGCTCTCAAAGAGGCCCTTCGAGGACTTGAAAAAGATGTCGATGTATTTATTTGTGGAGGGAAAGGAAAAACAAGTAGAAAGACTCCTGACCAGATTAAAATCTGGTCGTGGGATTTAGGATTTTCCCAAATAGATTCAGATCGTTTAATTTACTCAAGTCGAGCTGCTGCAAAAGTAGATTCAGCCCTTATTCAAGATGGATTTACCCTGTACCATCATAGTTTTATATTCAATAAAAAGGGGCAATGGGCTGTTGTCCAGCAAGGAATGAATACTGCAATTGGGAGAGCAAGACGCTATCATTGGTTAGGGAGCCACGTTGAAGATTTCATTGAAGAACCTCATATGGGTATTGCGACGCAAACACGCCTTTCGCGGGTTCTTGATCTTACGAATAAAGCAAGCAAAGATAATAAGGCAACAACACTTGAACTAATTAAAGAAGAACGCAGCCTCTATAGAAATCTCCAGGTTTTGGCAAAACCAAAATCAGCTCAACATTTCAAAATCTTGGAACTGCCAGGCATTGAATTTACAAACCATCCGGTTGAGAAAGAGTTTCTGCATCCGCAACTGCAAAAAACAATAAATACGGTAATTACAACCAAACCAACATCATTTGAAAAACTACTAATGACTCCTGGTGTGGGTGGAAAAACAATTCGAGCACTCTCTCTCGTTGCAGAAGTTATCTACGGTGCAAAACCGTCCTATGAAGATCCCGCCCGCTACTCTTTTGCCTATGGCGGAAAAGACGGAACACCATACCCTGTTGACCGAGAAACGTATGACAAAACCCTCACCGTACTTGAAAATGCAGTACGGAAAAGTAATCTCTTTTTAAAAGAAAAAAATGTTACACTTCAAACAATTGAAACTCTTCACCGCAAACACACCAATCTCTCATAGATTTTTCTTTGCACTTGATACTTAATCCCCTATCCGTATAATTAGTCTATGGAATCTCCAATTATTCTTCCCAAATGGAAAAATATTACCGTCTCAGGCCGGGCTGCCTCTGGTGCCACAACTCTTTCCAAAAAACTTTCTGAAAAACTTGGATGGAAACTCATAAACGGTGGAGAACTGTACCGTGAGTATGCCAAGAAAAATGGTATTCCGCTTGCTGCCACAACGCAAAGTGAAGATAGTTATCATCTTGAGCTTGATAATTTCATCAAAGAAAAGCTAAGAAGCGAAAAACATATCATCATCGAATCTTGGCTTTCAGGATTTGATGCTCAAAATATACCAGGGATTTTCAAAATATTTGTCACCTGCAGTGACGATAATATTCGAGTCGACCGGATTGTGAACCGCGACAATATGACGATCGAAGAGGCAAAACAACACCTTAAACAGCGGGAAGAAGAAAATATCATCAAGTGGGAAAAACTTTACCATACAAGGGATTTCTGGAACCCGAATCTTTATGACCTTATCATAAATACATATACCAGCGGTCCTGCGGAAACTCTTAAAGTTGCCCTCCAAGCGCTTGGATACCACTCATGAAAATTATTGTTATTTTTCTTGCTTGCATTATTGTAATAGGTATAGCGGCCCTCCTGTTTATTCAAGCTAAACAGAAATCCACTGATACACAACAACCAATCATCAAAAAAGCTCAAGAAATTTTTGAAGAGAAGAAAAAGTCTGGCGTTCTTTTAGGGGACGGCCCGTGCCTTTCTGAAGAACTCATCCCCGATTGGTCATTTGATATTGTTCATAATCCAAGGCAGGATATTGACAATCAGCCTGAAAATCAATGTCAATACTTCCGGGAAGGAAAAACGCATCACTTCATCGAGTTTGACCAGCAGGGAAGACTTATTCGGATGCTCTAATGAAACAGATATCAATACTAGGATTTCCCCAAAACGTCTTAATTCTCTCTTTTGTTTCTTTCTTAAATGATGTCGGCGGACAAACAATTAAGTATGCCATCCCACTATTTTTAACCAATGCCCTGGGAGTAAAAACATCAATTGTGGGAATCGTCGAAGGAATTGGTGAGGCAACTCCTCAACTTTTCCAACCTCTCTCTGGATGGATTTCAGATAAAGCTAAAAGTAGAAAACCGCTGATAATAGGAGGACAAATTTTGCGATCATCAATTCTTCTTCTTTTCTTTGCTTCCTCATGGCTAATAGTTCTTTTAGCACGCTTTCTTGACAGAAGCGGAAAAGGAATCCAAGGAGCTCCCCGGGATGCACTTATATCCCAATCAGCTGAGAGTGGAAAACAAGGAAAAGCATTTGGACTTTCCCGCGCTCTTGATAATGCAGGTGCAGTTGTTGGGCTAATCTTGGCCGGAATTCTGACACTTTTAATTGGAAAGGCAAGCTTAGGACTCACGATTGAACTATTTCATTCAATTGTCCTTTTTGCTACCATTCCTATGGCAATTGCCGTTATTTTACTTTTCCTTTTTGTCCGTGATGTTTCCACCAAAGAAACAAAAAAAAGGGAAGTAAAAATTGAAAAGTTAGATACTGCTTTCTACCAATTCTTGTTTATTATATTTCTCTTTACTTTAGGAAATTCATCCGATGCATTCCTCATTTTAAAAGCGCAAAAGGCAGGACTTTCGATTTCATCGATATTTTTCCTTTTAGCTGCATTTAGCCTAATTGCCTCACTTCTTAACATTCCTGCCGGAATTGTCTCGGATAAATTCGGCCGGAAAAAAACAATCCTTTTAGGATGGCTTCTTTATGCAGGGGTCTATCTGGGATTTGCTAAATTTGAGAGTGCAATGCCTATAATTTTTCTTTTTCTTCTCTATGGAGTTTACTACGGTCTTACTGAAGGAGTGGCCAAAGCGTATGTTGCCGATATTGTCCCTTTGGAAAAGAAAGGTTATGCGTTTGGTCTTTATAATATGGTTACCGGTTTGACTCTGCTGCCAGCATCTTTTGTTGCCGGATTTTTGTGGCAAACGATTTCTCCTTCGGCAGCATTTCTTTTCGGAGGAAGTTTAGCAATAGTTGCCTCAAGTGGCCTCTTTCTACTTCGGAGAGTTAAGAACGATTGAGCGAAATCGAGTCATTGCCTCCAGAGAATAACGGATACCCTGGACTCCGATTCCACTTCCTTTTACACCAAGAAAAGGAAAATGATCAGGGCCACGTTGAGGCTTACTATTCACCTGTACTGTCCCCACACCTATTTTTTGTGCAAGACGAATCCCAGTCCCTTCATCTTTAGTAAATATCGACGCCTGAAGTCCATACTCTGAAGCATTGATAATGGAAAGGGCTTCATCGATAGACTTTACTTCAAGAAATGATACAACCGGACCGAATGTTTCTCTCTGAACAATCTCCATCGTTGGTTTAACATCTGTCAGAATTGTCGGTTCAACGAATAAACCGTCTCTTTTACCACCAAGAACGATTTTTGCTCCATGCGCTTTTGCTTCTAATATTCGTTTCTCAATCTCATGTGCTGCATTCTCAGTTATTACAGGACCGAAATTATTTCTCTCGTCCTTCGGATTACCAATTCTCATCATAGTTTTTGTTTTTTTGATAACCAAGGGCACTAGTTCCTGAATTGTTGGTTTCAAACCCAAAACATACTTTATCGCAGTGCACCGTTGCCCGGAATAAGAAAATGCTCCTTTGACGATTTCTGTTGAAGTTGCATCCAAATCTGTATCCGGAAGAACGAGAGCTGGATTATTCCCCCCGCACTCAAAAAGTAAAGGAATCATGCCAATTTTTGTGGCAATAGATCTACCAACCTCTGAAGAGCCAGTATATGTCACCATTGCAATCTCTTTATGTGTAACAAGATAATCTCCAATTGTGCTCCCTTCCCCTGTAATAGTTACAAGTACTCCATCCGGAACACCAGCGATACGGAAAATTTCTGTCAGGTGGACAGCAGAAATTGAGCCGTATGTCGGTGGTTTAAATACACAGGTATTACCTGTCAAAAGGGCTGGTACTATTTTCGATACCGAAAGATTGACCGGATAATTAAAAGGCGAAATGGCAACAACTACCCCGAGTGGCACTCGTTCAACAATTGCCATCTTCGTTTGGTCGTATCCCGGAAATGCATCACCTGATAGTTCCTCTCCCGCAAGATGAAGTGCTTCATGGCAAAAATGGTCAATCATATCTGCACTTCTTAGAATTTCGTCCTTCGCCTCTTCGTACGTTTTGCCGATTTCTTGGATCAGAAGACGGGTTAAGAATTTTTCATGTTCACGTATCCAGTCGGCAGCAAGATGAAGAGGTTTTGTCCGCTTTATCATGGGAACTCTCGCCCACTCTTCCTGAGCTTTTTTTGCTCTTTCAATTGCCCGATCAATCTCTACAAACGTTACTTGTTGAACTTTACCTAAAACTTTCCCATCAATGGGAGAAATAATATCGCTAGTTTTACCGCTTAAAGAAACTTTCCAAGCTTCACCGTCAAAGTATTTATACGTTGGAGGGGTTTTATGATCAGAAAGTTCTTTAAAAAATTCCTTGGGCATTATACGTATCGTACCACGTCCGAATAGATACGCTCAATTGCTCTCAACAAGAATTGTGACGGGTCCATCGTTTTCTATTGAAACATTCATATATGCACCAAATGATCCTGTTTGAACATTTCTTACTCCTAATCGCTTTAATTCGTCTATAAATTGGACGTACAGCGTATGAGCAACCTCTGGTTTTGCGGCTGCAATAAAAGATGGTCTTCTTCCTCCAGATGTATCTGCGTAAAGAGTAAATTGAGAAATAATAAGTATTTCTCCTCCCACATCAAGAATGGATTTATTCATTTTTCCCGCCTCATCAGACATGATGCGAAGCGTTACTACTTTTTGGGATAGTTGAAACACTTCTTTTTCGCTATCTCCATCTTTCACTCCCAACAAAATGACATATCCTTTCCCGATTTCTCCAATCGTTTTCCCTGCTACTGATACTTTGCCTGATTTAACGCGTTGGATAAGAGCTTTCATCTTTAAAAATATCGAATTTCTTCTTCCAATTGAATATGGAATTTTTCCAAAACTCTCTTTTTCAAAATTTGCGCAAGTTTCTTTACATCTTTGGCTGTACCGCTTCCTGTGTTTACAAAAAGATTCCCGTGATAATCTGCAATTTTTATTCCCCCGATTTTCATCCCTCTTGCTCCCACTTCACCGAGAAGAAATCCAGCAGGAATTTTCCCAGCGATGATAACATTCTGATCGATACGAGAGAGAGAGTTCTTACTTATGTCGATTTCTAATACATTTTTAAAAAAACTTCCTGGGCAACGGATGCCCGGGTGATATTTAGTTTCCCGTTGCTTAATAACATCTGAAGATACTTTTCGCAAATCTTTTTTAACCCCCTGAGTGAGTCGTATACAAATTCGAAGTAACACGAATGATTTCCTTTTAAAAATACTTTCCCGATAACGAAATCCACAGAGTTGGTTATTAATTTTCTCTATCTTTTTTCCATTCAAAACCTCTACGTACTCAACAACTTCTGATATTGCATGTCCATATGCTCCGGCATTCCCCACAACTGCACCTCCTATGGTTCCTGGAATGCCAGATAAATATTCAACTCCCGAAAACCCGCGTGTTATACAAAAGGAAATAACGTTTGATAATTCAACACCGCTATCAACAATAAGTACATTGTCATGTTGGCTTAAACTCTCTCCGTGATTGTGAATAACAAGACACTGTAGACCTTCATCGGGAAAAACGATATTACTTCCACCGGCAACGAGTTGAAACGGTAATTTTTCACTCTTTGCCCAAAGAACAACATCTTCCAACTCTTTCGGATTTCGTACCGCAACATACATGCTTGCCAAACCACCAATACCAAATGTACTCAGGGAAGCGAGAGAAACATCATGCAAAATTTGTCCCGATTTAATCGGGATGGAATTTGATATTTTCAATGAAGGAACGACAGATGAATCTGTTTAATCAGTAAACTCTTGCACAAACATCTCTCCATAAATTCCACCGTCGATGACACCAATCCCCACCTTTCCATAATCAGGAGAAAGAATATTTGCCCGGTGTCCTGGAGAATTCATAAGGCCTTGATGGGCAAGTGTCACGTTTGGGGCAAGAGCAAGATTTTCCCCCGCGGCTGTATACGATATCTTTGCTTTATCCATTCTATCAAATGGAGATTCACCCTCGGGATTGAAGTGGGAAAAATATCCTCTGGCGAACATATCAGTTGCGTATGCACGAGAAAGAGTTCGAAGAGAAACAGAAAGTGTCAATTTCCCCAATCCCTCCTTCCCCCGTTCCTCATTCATAAGCTCAAGCATGGTGCGCTCTGCATTTTCATCAATTCTAATTTCACTCTGGGTAAAATGGAGATTCACCCGTTCGTTTGAGGAAGGGTTTGGATTAATCGTAATAAACGTGAGGGTTTCATTGACAGCTGTACCAAAAATCGCATTGAGTTGATGTTCAATTCCTTGAGTTTTGGAAACGAAGACGCCGCCAATTTTAGAAGAAACAATGTCTTTTTTTATCCTTCCGGCAACGGGTAACGCAACCAAAAGAGTAAGCATAAACGCAATAAATATGGCTGCCTCTCCAAGAGCAGTAATTGCTCCCAAGACGTTATTTACAAAACGGAGCATATTTTTCTTCTTTTGATCAAAGGGGTTAAAAATGTGGAGAATAAACTTCTTATAAATAAAAAATGCACCGTACGAAAAAAGTGTCTGTGCTAAAAATCCAGCAAGGAGAAATCCAACAGCATTTGCAATACCTGTCGGGAGAGAAAAATTATCAACGAGAAGTGATCCGACAATGGCGTACGATTTAAGGGACACAAAAAACGAGAGAATAAACCCACTTAAATCAAACATCCCGAGAAGGAATCCCCGACGAACTCCTCCCCAAAGGTAGGAGAGGAAAACCAAGATGATGATAAGATCAACCCAATTCCCGTGAAGTGGAGAAAACATACTGTGATATGATATTGTATCACATGGTTTGATCTACCAGATACCCCTACCCTCCCTTTTTTACTCTCTCCCCATTCCCATGATAAAATTGAAATATATGCCGGTGGTATAATTGACCTTCATGCAAATAGAGGAAAAAAAACACTCCCGAAATGTTTGGAAAAGCCTGAGCTCAGGCATTTTGGCGGTTGGAAAAAAAATTCCAAATAAAAAAAAGAAGCTCATTTTTTTCTCCGGTATTCTTATTCTTCTGGGATTCTCTTTTTTCTTTTTTATCCTGAAAGACTTACCGTCTCCATCGAAACTTTCTTCCTATGAAATTCCCCAAACGACAAAAATCTATGACCGTTCAGGAACGCTCCTTTATGAAATCTATACTGATCAGAATAGAACACTTGTAAAACTTTCCGATATACCCCAACATTTAAGACGGGCAACAATTGCAATTGAGGATAAAGATTTCTATAAGCATCAAGGAGTCAACCCCATCGGTGGAGTTGCGAGAGCCATCAAAGATACGCTTCTTCAAAAACAACTCCAGGGAGGATCGACAATTACACAGCAACTTGTGAAAACTGCCCTCCTCACACCCGAAAGAACAGTGAGTCGGAAAATAAAAGAGATCATTCTTGCCTTTTGGACAGAGCAGCTTTATTCCAAAGACCAAATCCTGGAGATGTACTTAAACCAAGTCCCCTATGGAGGAACCGCCTGGGGGATAGAGGCTGCAGCAGAACGATATTTTGGAAAACCGGTAAAAGACTTAACCCTTTCCGAAGCTTCCCTTCTTGCTGGCCTTCCTGCTGCACCAACTCTCTACTCTCCATTTGGTGCACACCCTGAGTATGCAATTCGACGCCAAAAAGAAGTTCTTGCACGAATGGTAGAGGATGGGTACATCGGAAAGGAAGAAAAAGAGATGGCAGAGAATGAAACGCTCCAATTCCGTCCCCAAATAGAAAATATCCAGGCACCGCATTTTGTCATGTACGTGAAGGAACAACTTGTGGAAAAATATGGAGAAAAACTTGTTGAGCAAGGCGGACTTCGTGTCACAACTACTCTTGATCTGCCTACGCAAGACATTGCTCAAGATACTGTCGCAACCGAAGTTGCCAAACTCAAAGATCTCCGTGTCGGCAATGGTGCCTCTATTGTTACCAGACCACCAACAGGTGAAATTCTGGCGATGGTCGGATCCAAAGATTATTTTGCTACTGGATCAGGAAATTTCAACGTCACAACTTCCTTCCGACAACCAGGAAGTGCCTTTAAACCGATCAACTATGCTGTGGGAATAGAAACCAAGAAAGTTACTCTTGCATCACTTTTTATCGATGCTCCGACATGTTTTTCCGTACCAGGACAACCACTGTACTGTCCGGTAAACTACGATGGAAAATTCCATGGGCCGGTACAACTTCGCTTTGCACTTGGAAACTCCTTCAATATTCCGGCTGTCAAAATGATGGCTCAAAATGGCGTTTCGACAGTCATTGCCTCCGCATCAGCCATGGGAATTTCAACATTTACCGATCCATCACGGTACGGTCTCTCTTTGACACTTGGAGGAGGAGAGGTAACCATGCTCGATATGGCAAAAGCCTTCGGTGTCTTTGCCAACACTGGAATCGTCAAAGATCTTGTCAGTATTCTTAAAGTCACTGATAAAGAAGGAAAAGTTCTGGAGGAGTACCGAGACCAGAATTTTGTCGCCGACATCCATGCGCCGTTATCATACCCTTCATCCCTTCTTATTGAAGGACCACGAGTTTTATCTCCCGAAACGTCGTTTCTTATCTCACATATACTTTTAGATAATAATGCCCGTTCTCAAGCATTTAGTTCTTCCTCCTATCTTGTCATTCCCAACCGGGCAGTCTCTGTCAAAACCGGAACAACGGATGACAAAAGAGACAACTGGACAATTGGTTTTACTCCCAATTTTCTGATAGCTGTCTGGGTAGGAAATAACGATAATACTCCAATGCATCCGTATTTAACTTCAGGTGTCACGGGAGCTGCGCCAATCTGGAATACTCTCACGAGAAAAGTGTTACAATCACAAACTGACTTATGGCCAAAACAGCCTGCCGATATTGTGGGTGTGCAAATATGTGCTCTCTCAGGAAAAGCTCCTCCGAATACTGACCCCAATGCCTCAGACCGAGGCTGTCCGACACGCTTTGAGTACTTCATCAAAGGCACGGTTCCCAAAGATCCAGAAGAGCTAAAACTTACAATCGCCGTTGATACAACGACGCAAAAAATGGCTCCAAGTTCTCAAAAAGAGAATATTGAGATGAAGGAACACCAGGTAGTTTCTGACCCATTTGGTTCCTACTGTATTGACTGTTCCCATGAGGGAGGAGATCCCGTCACAACAGTCAGATCACCCTAATATCCCCTTCACAAATGCCCTTCACCTGTGCTATAGTTCTTCCCCGATGAAGAAAAAATCCTATAAGACAAACAATTTATTCCTATCGGTTCTCTTTTCCATCCCTATAAGTATTCTCTATTTCCTAAAAATTATTGGGGATCTACTCCTTTCTTTTAGTACTACCCTCCTTACTTTGGAATATACATTCCTTAGGGCAGTTTTGCGTATACAGAAGAAGATATTTGTTCATCTACTTATGAACGGAAAACGTACGTTTCAGAATCTTTTTAGGAAAAAAAGAATAGCTAGCTCTTCTGCATCGTCCCATTCCCTCCATACAATTTATTCGTCACGTCACTTTCGACTTATACTTCCCAAAAATCCATTTCTATCGACATTTTTCCGCATCAAAGGGTACTTCTCTAGTTATTCGTTCTATCTTTCCCTTTTAAAAATGAAGTATTTTCTTTTTGGAAGCCTCGTTGTCATCATAATTGCTATCTCATTCAGACTTCACGGCATTGTCACGGCTCTTCCAAACCCCAATTATTTATCGCTTCGAGATATTCCCACCACAACAAAAATTTACGATCGCAATGGAAAACTGCTCTATGAATACTTTGCAGAAGAAAATAGAACACCAATTGCCATTGCGCAAATTCCCAAATATGTTATTGACGCAACGCTTGCAATTGAAGACAAAGATTTTTTCAACCACCAAGGAATATCTTCACGAGGAATCCTTCGGGCGTTTCTTCACAATCTGAATTCCCCCACACTCCAGGGAGGATCGACAATTACACAGCAACTAGTCAGGAGTGCGCTTTTAACTCCAGAAAAAACAGTCCAGAGAAAAATTGTTGAAATCGTCCTTGCCGTCTGGGCAGAAAGAGTCTATACCAAAGACCAAATTCTGGAGATGTACTTAAACCAAGTCCCCTACGGAGGAACCGCCTGGGGAATAGAGGCTGCAGCACAATATTATTTCGGTAAAGACACAAAAAGTCTTACTCTTTCCGAAGCTTCTCTTCTTGCTGGTCTTCCTGCTGCACCAACTCTCTACTCTCCTTTTGGAGATCACCCTCAATTTGCCATCACTCGTCAAAAGGAAGTCCTCAATAAAATGGTAGAGGCGGGATTTATCACCCGGCAAGAAGCTGAAACGGCAAAACAACAAACACTAACGTTTCGAACCCCTGTCACACCAATTCTTGCACCGCATTTTGTCATGTATGTTCGAAATCTCCTCAATAATTACTTTGGGGCAGAAATTGTCGCGCATGAAGGATTTCGGGTAACAACATCTCTTGACCTTTCACTTCAAGAAATGGCAGAGAATGTCATTTCTCAACAAATCGATACTCTGAGACCCATGCGTGTAGGGAATGCGGCAGCTCTCATAACCAATCCGCAGAATGGAGAAATCCTTGCTATGGTTGGATCAGCAAATTACTTTGATATCGAGAAAGAAGGCAACGTCAACCTCACAACAGCTCTTCGACAACCAGGATCGTCAATCAAAGTCATTACCTACGCTGAAGCACTCAACCGAGGATACACCCCCGCAACAATTCTTTATGATACTCCAGTCATATATAAAGTGGATGATCTTCCTGCGTATTCCCCTCTTAACTATGATGGCGCATTCCATGGCCCAGTTACCCTTCGAGTGGCACTCGGATCATCCTACAATGTACCCGCTGTCAAAGTTTTAGCCCAAATTGGAGTAAAAAATATGATAGAGCAAGGGAAACGAATGGGAGTCACAAGTTGGGCCGATGAAAATCGCTTTGGCCTTTCCTTGACGCTTGGAGGAGGAGACGTAACCATGCTCGATATGGCAAAGGTTTACGGAACACTTGCTTCCGGGGGAAGCCGATTTGATCCCCGCCCTATTCTTAAAATTACCAATTGGAAGGGGGAACCAATAAATCTTCCTGATCAAAATAATCCAATCCAAGCACTCTCTCCTCAGACCGCGTATCTCCTCACCCATATCCTCTCCGATAACTACGCCCGAACTCCGGCATTTGGACCAAATTCATCGCTTGTTATTCCCGGAAAAACAGTCGCGGTCAAAACAGGAACTAGCGATAATAAACGGGATAACTGGACAATTGGCTATACGCAAGATTTCGTAACAGTGACGTGGGTAGGAAATAACGACAACTCCCCCATGGATCCGAAACTTACATCGGGAGTCACAGGAGCAGCGCCAATCTGGAATGAAATTATGAAAAACCTACTGAAAGATATGAAGAATAACCCATTTCCCATCCCTTCGGGAATTATTACAATACCGTGCCATGGAAGACAGGAGGTTTTTGTCAAAGGAACAGAACCAAAGGGTGGATGTGCCCCAATACCTACGTATGTACCGTCCCCTCGTCCCTCTTAAAAGAGGAGTTTCGAGTTCTATGTATGTCTATCCGCGACTTTTGAGGCTCCGAAAGAGTACGGCTTAACCTTCGCCTTAAAGCCCGAACCGTGAACCATTCCTATCACATCAGCCATAAATTCTCTCGTTTTTCCATTCTCTCCAACGTCGACATGAATCTCCAAATTAAACTTTGAGATTCCATCGCCCTGGAGAAGAGTTAATACTTCATCGGCAATTTCTAAAGAGTACGATACCTCCTGAAAAATACGTGCTTGTAAAACAAGTGATGTCGTTTGGATAAATCTTCGGAAAAAATAAATTCCGCCCTCCCCTACTCGGTGGATGGTCACAGCTGTAGCAAAAGATACTCCTGAACCATTGTTAGAGTGAGAATCTGTTCCAATAATAAGGGTGTAGAGATGATTTTTTGAGGCTGACATAAATTCTAACATCTTTTCCCTCATTGTTTCTTGCGTCAACATACCGTATGTAGGACTATAGAAGGTGTTCATAGCGGAAATATTCGAAAGAGACAAAACATGTTTTGTATTGTACCATAAAAGCCCATTCTACTTGACATTATCCCCCTTATAGTATATTATAGGCCGAATTTTAGAGGAGAAGCCAAATTATGACATCAAGTCGGTTCATTCTTATTTTCTTAGGATTCATCTTTATCATTATTATTCTTCTCACCAGTAACCGCATTGCCGGAGCTCTCCGTAGTCGATTCGGCCGGTTTATTCCTTCCATCTTCCCCATCACTGCATCAGGAACACCAACGCCTACAAACCTTGCAGAGGTCATACCCACTCAGACTCCTCCTTCCACACCAACTCCATACACATCTCGTTTCCCGATAGGTACCCAATCAACCACAAAGGGAGGGGTACCGCAAACTGCGAAAAGTAGCACCACAAACGAAACACCTGCTACAGGGCCGGAAAGTATCGCATTTGTGCTCTTAGGGGGAAGCTTTTTAACCGGATCCCTTTTGAAGCGATTTTCTCAGAAGAAAAGCTCTACTCCTACCTCCTAACTTCTCTATCGAGTCTCTCCATGGAATCATCCATGGATTTCAGATTCGTACCGTTGATATCAGCCTCAATGGTTGCAAGTTCATCTGACTCACCAATTTCAGGGAATTCCCATTGTTGAGAAACTGGCGGCTCTGACGGAAGTGGAGTAGCTGTGAGTGTCGGTGTAGCGAAAATACTTTCCGGAAGAAGAGATTTTCCATGGTACATGCGTTGGTAAAGCATTACGGTCATTGTAAGAAAAGCAATAACGGTGAGGAGAAAAAGAAGTAAAAACCATACTGGTGGACCATTCCCAGAAGAAACAACAACGGTCGGAGGGGGTGTTGGCGGTGGAGTGGAAGTCGTAGGCGCAGTGGGAACGTCGTTTTCCAAAGAAGACGACTGGACCGGCAAAGGTGTCTGAGATTGAACGGGCGGAGACGTTCCTTGGGATGAACTCAGTTTATCAGAAAAAGTTTCATCAGACATACGGTTATATACCCTCCTTCTGAATAGTACCAGCTGATATATCACGAAGTATCTTCACTAATTGTCTCTCTTTTTCTAAAATTGTCGCAATTTTTTCAAAGACGCCTTGTAGCCTCAGTTTATAGTCCCCATAGTCTTTTTGAGGATCGGTTGAAAGTTCTTCCATATCAGTACGTACTGCCTGAAGATCGTTCTGAATTCCCTCATATTTCGGTAAAGCATCTCCGAGTAAGGCACCTTCTCCCTCCATTTTTGTCATCCGGGATTTTAATTTTGCCGCAATTTTCTCTTCCCGAAGGATGACGTTCGAAAACTGCGCCAGTACATTTGAAAGAGCATCTTCCCCAACCTTGGTGGGAATGCTTCCTTCATTTTGAATCGTAACTTGATTGCGACCCGTTGCACCCGTCTCTGATTCAACAAACGGTGCATCCTCCGCTTGTGCGTTAGCACCAGGTGCAAAAAGAGAGAAAATGAAAAGAAAAAGAGGTACGTATCCCATGGGCAGTAACCGTATTTTGAACCATTTTATCTATCGAAGTCAATAGTAAACCGTGGGCTTGCGATTCTCTCTTCTCTCTCTTTATAATAGAAAATGTGCTGTCCCAAAAATTCCCGCAATTTTACCGCAATTTTACCGCACCTTCTCTCGCACCCTTCTTTTGGCAATCAGGCTTCTTCTGTCTCGTGGCTTTCATGCTTGTAAATATCAGCCTTACCACCAATACCTCGTATGAAAACCAACTACGCATTGATGTCTTGAAAAATCCTTTTGACAGTAACACGCACCAGGAATTAGGAATCTACGCACTCTCAATAAATGGGAATCTTGCGAAGGAAGAATTTACTCTTGCACAGGAGCTATACAAGAATACCTTTCAAAAAAATCCACAAACATCAGTCCTTGGTGAGGAGTCTCAACCAATCGAAGTATGGAATAGCCTAACAACAATGCGGGAAAAACGTATTGCAGAGGAAGTATACTGGGAAACTCTTTCAAAAGCCTATCCCGACTATACGTATTCGTACCTCAAACGTGCGGAAATTGAGCTTGAGTTGGGAGAAAAGAAAATTGCACAAAAACTTCTTGACCAGGCACACTATACGTCACCAACAAACAAAGAGGTGAAGATTTTAAAAAAACTCCTTTGATTTTATTCCTTTTTAGGCGCTTCACCTGCTGGTTTTTCAGCTGGAGCAGGGGATTCTCCGGGTGCGGGGGGAGCTTCGACAGACGGAGCTTCTGCGGCAGCGGCAGCTGCTGCTGCAGCTGCCTTTTCTGCCTCTTCTTTCGCCAACGCTTCAGCTTCTTTCGAAACAAGAGGAGCTACTTTCACAATTTCACTTGCACTATCTGTCAAAACTTTTACTTTCGAAGGGATCGAAAGGTCAGAGACTTTGATAACGTCATCGACTTTTGAAAGGCGTGATACGTCAACAGTGATTTTTTCTGGAAGATCAGCTGGGAGTGCTTCAACCTCAATTTCTCCAAGAAGTGTAAGAAGGACTCCGACTTTATCTTTGACAGCCGGTGATGAACCTAGCAGCTCAACTGGAACTTTTGCCGCAACTTTTTCTTTTAGATCAACTTGGAAAAAATCAACATGGAGAGGGGAGTTGGTGACCGGATTGTATTGAACATTATGAATAAGAACTGGGCGTTTCTCACTTCCCACAGTAAGTTCAACAAGTCCTGTCTCGTGAACTTTTGCAAAAGCGCGGGAAAAATCCTTTTCGGTAACTTCAATTGCGAGAGAAGAAACTTTTTTTCCGTATATATTTGCTGGGATGGAAATGCGCTACAATGGAGGAAATTTCTCTATGTCGCAGTTGCAGTTTTTTTTTACGCGGCTTCTCCTCATCTTCTCATTACTTACGAATACTCTTCAGTCCCCTTTTCCAAAATCTCAGCCCGTAAGCCCTTTACCTGAAAGTTACTCGCAAACTCCGCATCTTACTTCATCACCTAATTCTGCCAGTACGGAGTCACCAGAAATCAAAAAAACTCTGCCTCCGATTCATATTCTCCTTCTGGGCCTTGATTCCCGGAAAGGAGACGCTCGACCTCGATGTGACGCAATCCACATCCTAACACTTTCTCCCTCCCTCGGAACAATTCGGATCACATCAGTTCCTCGAGGCACGCGTATACTCTCCGAAGCACCTGACCAACCATCGTATATTAGTATTTCTTGCCATCTTATTGGAATCCCACAAACAATTCCCTATATTGAAAAAATAACCGGCATTCATCCAGACTTTGTGGTAAAAATAGGTTTCTCTCAGGCTCTTGGAGTTTTTCGAACGCTCAAGCTTCCAGTCTACGATACACTTCAATTTTTGCGAAGCAGAAGGTATGCAATAGGGGACTACCAACGAAGTCACAACCAGGCATTGTTTATAAAAGATATGATCACAACACGACTTGAACAGATTCTGTCTCTTCCAAAGCCCATCCAATACCTTCTCTACAAAACAATCGATACGGATTTAGACTTCGAAACAGCACATGCCTACCTTGAGGAAATCGTCAAATCAGGTGAGTTTAAAAAACCTGGAGGAATAGAATTGGTGACAAAACCTCCTGGTACTCCCAAAACACGAGATATTCACTACGAAACAAATCAAACCGCAGAAAATATGGAAAACGATGAAGATTTCTTGTCTTACCAAGCGAGTCTTTCCGCGTCACTTCGGTCAACTGTATCCAAAGGGAAGTACTATCTTGACAAGAAAAACTATAGCGCGGCGTATAAAACTATTTCGACAATCTATAACCAAAAACTCTGGCTTCAGATTGAAGACGGGATACTTCGAGACCAACTCTATTTCGACTTTCTCTCGATTTTTGCTTCCTCCAATCAGGATAAGAAAATTTCAACAAGTGCCATACTGGATTTTATTACAGCGATGGAAGCATCTGGAAATACTGAGCTTCGCAAACAAGGTGAAGCTCTCCTTACCTCTATTTCAGAAAATAAAGAGGGCTCGTTTTGATACAATAGAACCATGCTTTCTGTAACACCAATTCCTGAAGGAAAAGAGTCTGCCGAGATTACCCCGATTTATACTGGCATTAAAAAGGCGCTTCAAACGGAAACGGTGCCGTTGATTTTCCAATACCTTGCGCCATTTCCTGTCTATCTTCGCTATATCTGGGAACAGGTGAAGAAAAATATAGACGATCCTTTTTTTGGGCAAAATGCACAATCTCTTGTTCAATTCTCTGACGACGCAATCCAAGAAATCTATACACCTTCAGCCAAAACACGCTTCACTATCGAATCAATTCCAACAAGTATCGAACGTGATCAAATTCGTGTCGCCACACAAAATCTTCAGCGAGTCACTTCTATCCTGTATCTTATAAGTATTGCGATACGAGAAAGTCTCAAGGGAGTTAATCTCGGAATCAAACAAATAGGAAGTAGAGTATCAAACCGAGAAAAGGTACTCTTTGAAGAAATCTCAAACGATTTTATTCCACAAGAAAGATTACAAAAAAATCGGCCGTCAACCGAGCTTGAAAAATCCCATCCCTTCCTTGCAACCAGTAATTTTGCAAAATTTCTAAAAGCAATTGAGGAAGAAATGCAAAAACTTTTAAAGCAGGAAGAATATTTACACCGCAGAGTAGCTCTTGAGAAATTCGCGCTCTCTCGTCTAATCCTTCTTCGTGAACCGATTGATTCATCTTTCAAAACTGTTTCCCAAAAAGCATCATCGGAAGAAGGTTTCTCAGAACTCCTCTATATTCTCTCAGAACTATTTCCGACTCAAACACCCCACAAGCTTCTCACCTCATCGGTCATGATCCAGGCTCTCAGAAATCAAAACCAGAAATCGCAACCGTTTTCAGGTATTCCACTCCCACCTCCAAAGTAGGGGAATCACTTCGTCCCAAAAGCAAAAATTCGATCCACCGATGTATCAGTCGTATAATAAATTTCGTTTTTTCTCCCTCCCGATGAGGTAAAGTTAAGCGCAGTTACCGCTTTTCCATCGGGATAATGAAGAGAAAGCACAAGAGGTGAGAGTTTATCTCCTGACTGCTTTTGAAAGAGGAACTGATATGAATCTCGCTTTGCGTCAAGAAGAGAAGGATGCGAGTAGGAAATTTTCAAGATTGCTTTATTCGTTGGGGCAATATTTACAAGAGTTCCGATAGAAACCTTATCGGTGCCATAGTTTTCCACATCAAGATTCTCTCTGGCAATAGAACTCGTATTGACAGAGACAGAATCAACTGTCGATCCGATGGGTAAGAAAATCCGCAGATAATTCACGTACGTTCCCGATGAATACACCTCGGGAATGTTGGCATTCTCGTACGAAAGTGTCAGATCGGTTTTAATTTCCCCAGAAGGGCTAATACGTTTTTCAATCGATACTGATTTATTGATGAAATAATTTGCTTTATTCACTCCCAAATTTGCCTCAATAATTGCAAGGTAATCAGCAAGACATGATTTTTCTACCGGAATATTTTCTTGTACCGGAACGGTCAAACACTGGATCTGGGACATCCGTCCACCGTAGCCCTGTTCTTCAATGTACTTCTGGAAAGTCTCATCAAAGGAATAGAGCTGAATATGTTTATCTTCCAAAGACTCCTTGATAACAGGGAGAAGATCTAACCAGAGCGATGGATCATGCTCTATGCGGAAGCGAAGCCCCTGAGATACTGCAGTTAAAAAGTCTTTTTTTTGCGTTGATCCAGGAAAAAAATTCCCTTGGACAAGACTATATGACTTGAGGAAAAAGTTCTCACTGGTCACTTCTTCCCCTGCGAAATCAGAAAGTGTAAGTCCTCCGGTAACTGTCAGTAATTTCTGAAGAAATGTTGAATTGATAGCGATGACTCCGTCGACCTTCACGCCTATTTCCTGCTGGAGAAACCATGCAGCTTTTGCCCCTGATACTGCAAAATCCGGATCGAAGTTACTGTCGCGTAAATAATAATGGGGCTGATTCAAATACTTTCGTATCGCATTTGGGGGATCAACATGACCTTTCAGCTGACCATCAGCTGCATAGACATCTTCGATAGTAAAACTTGATATTTCCCCTCCCTTCACAATGACAAGGGCATAGGAACCAATAAATCCTCCGGTTGGCCTAAGTTCCATGTTGTTTTGAAAAAGAAGAAGATACGTACGAGCTTCAGGACGGAAAAATACTTCTTCCAAAAAAGGCATGATAGAAAGAGCTGCTGTTAATTTTTCCGAAGATCTGGTAAGAAGCGTTGTCATATCCTCTTTGGGAAAACCTGGAAATGATACTCTCTCCACTTGCTTATGAGCATCAACAAGTGTTTTGGAAAGCTTTAGAATCTTGTCCTTTAACATTTTGTAATTTGACGGCGAAATTCCACCAAAACCGGACTTTCCCTCATTCGAAATAGCTATAGAAGTCGTGATGATATCGTGAGAAGTCGAAAGGAGCAGATCTCCTGTTTCAAAAAATGTCCCCACATTTTGATACGGTTCCCAACTCTCAAGGAAAAAGAGAGGACCAGATGTCAGGGAATAGACTTGTTTCCCAACAGCCAAAAGACTTCTCGCGTTTCTAATATCTTCAACCGCCAATTCCCACTTCGATGTCTCGACATGATCTCGAAATGAAAGGTAGATACGATGAGCTTGCATCACATACCATCCCGTTAGACCGATAAGTACAAAGAGGAAGAGAAGGAAGAGACCAAAGATACCACCCTTCCATCCGAATGGGAATCTCGTTTTTCTTACAACATCTGGAATGTGCTTCTTTGCAGATGAAGGATGTGCAGGAGAGAGAAGCGCAACATCAGATTTTGAAACGTGCGGCAACTCATGGATCAAAGTTGCTTCTGAAGATTTTGGAGTTGTTTTTTTCAGAACTGCTTTGCGGACATCAACAATTGGACCTGAGGATAGTGAAAACATAAGTCGTAACACTGTTTGGAGAAGTTTTTCTTCATCCCAAAAGTCCAGTTGTCCGGTACGAAGAATACGCATCGCCTCCACTTCCTCAATGTCTTCACTATCAACGTCAATAAAAAGAAATTTCCCTCCGGGAAGAAGATTGTTCTGTTTCCGGGTAAGAGATGTTGCAAAATCTCCAAATTGGAAAATGTAATCATATTTCCCGGCAAGCGGTGCGTATGAATGTGATTCTTTCTTGACAACACATCCGTTTTCAGTAAGGCGAGTGTCAAGTTTGAGAGCAATTTTTTCTCCGCCAATAATTAGCACATGAGGAGAATAAGATGCGGGAAGTGATTCAATAATTTTTTTCCGTCTCATAGGCAGTTATACCCTTCTTTCTGTATCCCGATTAAATCGGGATCAGTCTAGAAGGAGTTATACCCGTAACAATTTCAATTGTGAGTGGTATATTTCCATTTCAGAAGTATCTTTGTCCGTCCAATGCGTTATTGACAAGTCTGTCTGCATGTGCATTTTTTTCCCGAGGAACATATGTATAGGTGATAGGTTTGCCGATACCTTGTTCAAGTGTACGGACTTTGAGAAGGTACTCCCGAAGCATTGGTTCCTTCACTTTAAAAAGTCCATTCAATTGATTTACGACAAGCGTTGAGTCGAGGAAAAATTTGATTGCATCAATGTGACTGAATGTCGCGTTCGGAATATTTTCCTGCAAAAACGTCAATGCTTCAACGACTGCCTGATACTCTGCAATGTTATTTGTCGTTTCGCCAATCGTTCGGGAAACTTGGTGCAAAATATTTCCGGAAGTAGTTTGGATCACCACCCCAATTGCCGCAGATCCGGGATTACCCCTGGCACCACCGTCGGTATGGACAATAAGATTTGCCATACCTTTTAGAGTAGCAGATGTTTGCAGAAATCGGAAGCGAATAGTTTCTGAAAAAATCCGAAATGGACAATCCCTCCAGAAAAATCGTGAGTTACTTTTTCTGCGGTAGAGGAGAGGAATCAACCGGAAGAGGTTTTGTCTTGTGCATCTCTAGCTGCTTTCGGATATCCTCCATTGACTGCTGGGTATCTGCTGCTTGAAGGCTCTGTGCTAATTCATGAGTAAGTCGGGCTTTTATTTCTTCCAAATCGCTTGGGTTGTATACCCGTTTCCCTTCCTTGACCTCTTGTAAAACTTTCCTTTCCTCCAGGGAAAGCCGAAGGAAATATTTATTGGATATAAAGTACCACGCAAGATTAGAAAGGCGAAACTTCTCATCTTCAGTCACATAGTCAATATTTTTCATGAGCGCTTCAATTTTCTCTTTGGGAAAATTGGCAAGTTTCAGTAAGGCAACGAAATTGACAGTCATACTAGATATTATACCGATATATTTCGAACAGCTTCAATAATTGCCGGTGCGGTATTAATGAGAATTCCGCGTTTTATTCCGGGATTTTGAGTAAGATAGGCACCGACTTCTGGAGGGTAGGTATCGGCCTGGATAAATTGATGAAGCGACATTCGATGTGATACTCTTTCTGGAAGCGCAGGATCGGGAGGATCACGGAAATATATCCCCAACTGACCATTCATGAGGTATACTCGAAAATTCCCAGCAACAACTTCCTGGAATCTGTCTCCAAGAAGTCTCGACTGAGATACAGCATCCATCTGTGCAACACCCATGGTAATTTCTTGGGCAAACTGGTCATAAACGATGGGACCCATCCCAAGATTATCAAGAAGTGACTCGACACGTCCAAATGTCCCTTGTCGATGGAGTGGAATTTTTCGGAGATCTTGGAGACTTCTCTTCTTCCCTGATGTCGCATCATAGAGAACGTCTAAAGCAGTCCCAAACCCTGGAGGTGCATTGACACGGTCATCCGGAAGTCCTTCGATAAATACGTCGATACTTCTATTTGTCCGTCTAATATCGGTCACTTGGTTGTAAAAAAACCTCCAGGCATCTGTACCTAAAATACCTCCATTGATTAAAGCATTCCCAAGTTCAGGAAGTTGATCGATACGAAATGCAGCTCCCGGTAAAGCCGCTTGAACTTCTGCTAAGTTTCTTTTCGTCCCTGCTCTGTCTGCTTCGTAAAAAAGTCTAACAATCTCATCGGGATAATCTTCAGTCCGTGCACCCTGTCGATCGGCAGGAAGTGCGCCAAGAAGTGCAGGAGTGATAGTTCCTGCATCGGCTCGTACGTTTGCAGCCACCCTTTTTCTACCTGGCTGATTTTCTGCATAGACGATATCAATAAGACTTTGTGGCATCCCGACAGCTGCATTTCGATCAGCCGGACCCATCACATTAAGTAAATCCTGTGCACGATTTTCTAGAAGATCAGTAAGTCCATCATCATCGAGTAAATCTCCGCTTGCCTGATCATACAGTAAATTCACAACGTCATTTGACCACCCCATATTCCGAGCCATTTGAGCTGTTGATGGAAACTGAGTAGCATCAAGGGTTGCAGTCCCTGCCATGTTTTCCAAAGCAGTAACGGTCCTTTTCCCGCCAGGAATATCCGAGCCGTAGAAAAAATCAACAAATTGCTGCGGATATCCCTCACTAAGCGCATCAACTCTACTATCAGGAAGATTTTGTAGCATTGCATCGGTAACTGTACCAAGTGCCGTTTGAACATCGGCAAGAGATCTGACAGTTCCCGGCGTATCAAGGTTATAGAATAAATCGACAAACTCTTGAGGCAAACCAGAAGCAAGAGCCCCACGACGATCGGCTGGGCCAATATCGGCTATAACATCATCCGTCACTGTGTTTAAGTCAACAGTTGCTCTTCTCCGTGCATCATCGTAGTAGTAAAAAAAGTCCTGCATTTCCAAAGGTACACCTCGGAAGTTTCCCCGTACATCGGGCATATTGGACATATTGATTGCCGATGTGCGAAGTTCTGCAACAGGCCGCTTCGGAGTACCCCCAGAACTATTCACCCCATATACCCAATCAAGAAATTCGTTTGGTACTCCTAAACGTCTCGCATCTCCTCTTTGGTCAGGCAAAAGATTCCATAAGTCATCGGTAAATGCTGCAGTATCAACAAATTCTCTCCGTCTATTTGGCTCACCATGGAAAATATATCTGATTTCATCCGGTGTATCTGCGGAATTTCTATTTGCAATCCGATCACCCACTCCTTGATCACGATCAAGAACAACTGTCGTATCAAGTCTTCCTGGAGTACCAAGTGATGTCACATGCATCTCAATAGATACCCCTGGCACGCCTTCGATGTTTTCAGTTTTAAGCGCCCCACGTTCGATCACTGTTCGCGTAAGTGTGTCGTGGCTTGCCTCGGTAATCACCATTCGGCCGGCTGAAGTAGTCACCAGTTCTTCATGAGCCCCAGATGGTGATGGAGTTAGTTCAACAAATCCATTGAGCGCATCATCAGAAAGCTTTTGGAACGTCTGCATGACAACCATTCCGGTTCTTACTCTATCTAGAGAAAGTAGAGGAGCGATACGAGAATCGTAAAGTTGACTTAGCGTTTCATTTCGTTTTACCTCGTTTGCAGCAATTTCTCTTCGGCGCCGTTCAATAAGAGCAATTGTTGCAGGGGTTTGCCCAACTGCATTTTCAAGGTTAAAAACTTCCTGAGTGAGTCTTCTATTGGTTTCAAAAATAAAACGAGCATTCTGATATAGTTGTAGACCTTCATCATCTCCTGCAAAAAACCCATCGCCTGATGCCCGATCATCGATGCGCCAGATTTTGAAAGCTTCATCACATAATCGAGCTTTACTTAGAAGTGTCGTTGCTCGAGCATACTTCCCGTCCTTCCCTTGAGTGAGTGCATCCTCACCGAAAAAGAACTTTAACATGAGGTGATATCCCTCGTTGTTTTGTGTGTTGGCAAGATCCTCCAACTTTATCCCTCGGGAAAGAAGCTGCTGCATAAAACTATTAAGACGATCTGAACCAACAACACCTGAGAGTGTTTCAATAAGCGTTGCAATCCGAAGATCTTCTTCACTAACTCCCGCCTCAGCAAGCCTTACCAACTCCGTAAGACGATTCTGTTTCACCTGATACTCGACATGGAGTTCTGTATACTTGTCAGTAATCATTTGCGACGTGGGGAGTCGAAGTGAGCTACTCCTCAACTGAGCAGGTGTGTATTTGTATCCAAAATCCTGAAGAATAGTAAGTACTTCTTTTTGGGCAAGAGTATAATTCAATTGAGCTACTCGATAGAGTTTCTCTTTCTCTGCAATTGCCCTCTCAAATGCTTGAATCTCACCAGGGATTGCATTCTGCCTTTGTTGTAATCGTCCAACTTCTGCCGTTTTTGGCTCATACTGATCTTTGAGTGGCACAAAGGCTAAATATGCATCATCTTCCTGTTCCTCCAGAGTCTTTTGCCCAGATGGCGCAGTTGTTAAATTCTGCTCTGCCTGATCTCGAATAGATTCCCACTGAGCAATTTTTGCAGCTTTCGCTCTATCTCTTCCCCGTTGAAGGGTATCAATCTCTGCTTGCGCCGCTTGCTTCTTACTTTTTAGAGCCTCAACTTTCCCATGGAGCGTTTCATAGCGGCGTTTTGCTTGTTTATACTGACCCTCCAGTCCATTTGCATTTGTTGCATCAATTTCACCCTTAAGCTTCGTAATTTCTCCATCAATCCTTGTTTTTTCAGCCTCAAGTACCCCTATCTCTCCGCTTGCATCTTCATGAACTTTTCTCCCCTTCACTGTAACGTCTCTTGTAATATGACCGTTGATTGTCGAAATATTTTCAAGCTCAATTCGCGCTGTTTCCAAGGTTCTCAACTGATTTTGAAGCTCAGTATATTTTGCTCCGTATGCGTCTTTCCCCTGAGATTGTCGCGCTTCCTGCTTTTCTGCTGCCTCAAACTGTGTCCTTGCTTCTTCTAAAGCGTGAGGAGTCACGCTTGCATGGTAGACGCGTGTTCCTGCCCGGATTTCTGCAACATGAGTTGCAAGAACGTTTCTCCGCTGAGCCCAATTAACTTCTCCCATCATTCTTCGTATCGCCGCATTTTTAGTTACATCATCCATAGCTTCCCCGCCAATGGCAAGTGCAACTCCATCAAACGCCCGTTCAATAACCTCAATCTGCTCCTCAGCTGATAACTCCTCAAGCGGTATATGGCCACCAGTCGCATTCCGATGTTCTTGAGCCAATATTTGTTCGATATTCTTAGCAAGGACAACTCGATGAGGAAATTCCATCCCCTCAACGCTCTCACCTAATGCAGCACTACTTAAATTTAGCCACCCCTCCAGCTGTCCTGGATGGACTTTTAGTTTATTAGCAATGTCGACACGAACATTATCAATTGCTTGTAGGAATTGTTCGGCTCGGCGTGCATCACCACCGTACATTCGTCGCAAAGGATTCCCTCCATCCCCGGGCGGAGGTTGAATGAAGTGAAACTGTAGCGTATATTGAGTTCTCTGTTCAGCTCGTTCCGGAGGAAAAGATAGGCGCCAATGGTTCATTCTTCGACCTACTGCTCGTACAAATAGCATACTCCCAACTCCCAAGGCAAACGCTGCACCGGCTTGGGCAGCATCACCTGGAGCAGGCCAAAAATTATGCGCATTCATGAGAGCTTCAACGGTCCCAACCGACAATCCTGCAATTAGCTCTTGTACTCCGAATACATCTCCAATCCGGATTCTTCTCCCAATGTCGCGGAGTGCTTGCACCGTTGTGTTTGGAACCCCGGCTTGAGCTACCCGATTAATTGTTGCATCCGAAAAATCAAACTCAACAGGTCTTCTCCCACCATCGGTAATATCTTGTCCTGCTTGAAGTGCAACAATCTTCTCCGCACTCTCAAGGAAGGAATACGCTTGCATGACATCGGTGAGGTTATCAAATATCTGCAAAGGCTTTCTGTCTTTTTTAAGGTATGCTTCTAATCGGGTCTTGAGGTCTTCAGGAGTTAAATCGCTTAATCCAAGATTATGATCACTGATAAGCTCTTCAAGCTCTCTTGGTACTTTTTTTGGTTTTTCACCAGGTGTAGGAGTCTCTCCAGGTCTCGTTTTGTTGTATTCCTCAATTGCCTTTCTTCGCCTCTCAATCTTTTTATTCAGTTTTTTCAACTTATCATCTCGTGTTGTCCGATTTCTCGCCTCATAGTTAAAACCTAACCGTTGTCTTGCTGTTTGTCTAACAGCCTCTTCATACTCTTCCTCAATTGCTTTCCGTTCCTCGATATCTTTCCTCTCCAAGGAAAGAGCGGCAGCCCTGTCTCTTAAATCAACCATTTTTTCCTTCATAACCTCTGAGAGGAGAGAAAGAGCATCTTTATTATCGGACTTATCAAGGAAACTTACTATTTCCTCGAGAGAATCAAAAAGCTCAAGTTCGGTATCAAGACCAAGCTCAACAACGGTATGGGGAGTAACTCCGGCTTCCCGATTGGCTCCTGGAACAATACGTCCTCTCTCATATGCACCAAATTGAGGTCGTTGAGGTTCGGCAGTTTGCCAACCAGCCTGATTAACCTGATTAACAGGAGTTGAAGGAACCGATTCAGCAACGGTTGCAGGAAATGGTTGGTGATGAATAGCATCGGCAGAAGAAGAACTCATAGCGCTAATTCAACCATAGCATAAGAAGAATGATGGATCAATCATCGGTCCTTGCATATTACGTAAGACTTTGTACTATACTTAATACATATGCAAGCAGCTCCTGCTCCACTAGAAATCGTCACATTAAAACCAGAATCTTTTCCCGTTAAACCGCTTGTACCCACAGATTGCCAGCACCTTACCAGAGAGGCAAGTTTTCTTCTTTTTAAAGGTGAACCATACCGAGCAGAAAGTGCAGCTGAATTAGGAAAAAAACTATCAACAGCCCAAGATACAGAAAGAGATGGCCTCGCAAAGCTTCTTGAGCTTCATGAGGAAAATATGGAACAGGCCCAAAGCACAATGAACACGTTTAGGAAAAAGGAGAAACCAACTGATGATGATCGTGTACTATTACAATCATCCGTCTACCCTGCATCAATCGATAATCTCGAATGGATTGCAGCACAAACGCACGGAAGTGCAATTCCAGAGCAAAAAGCTCATCATGATTCTTCGGTTGAAACACGCAGTGGCCTCCTTGACGGCACAGAAGTTGTTGTCACTCTTGCCGATGGAACGGTTACAAAACCGATGTCTCTCCGAGCATGGGATGACATGGTTGATAATGAAGCCAAAGGGATGTTTCCTTTGGAACAATTCCGGGATGATGCAAAAGTAGACCCCCATACACGATTTGCCAGACGTCTTGCTGCAAAACAGAAACTCTGTGGATTAAAACCGGATGAGGATCCGAACGCAAAAGTGAAAATGCGATTTATGATCCAAGGAGGAGAAGACAAGGCAGCTACTCCACCTACTCCAGAAGCCCAATCGGCTGAAGCAGTAAAAGCTCGGGGAGAAAAAGTAAAGGCAACAGCATACCATGCAATCAAGGCTGTTACTGAATATTACGCCGGACTTGGGAAAGATCCAGCTGGAGACCAGCAACTTTTTGTCGTAGGGCTCTGGACTTCCGTCTTGGAAAACGCCCTTACATCCGGAAGCGGAAATATTGATAATTTTGCAGCCAGAGTAACTCGTGCAACGCAAGCTATACTTTCTCCACAAGGACACGCTGCGCATTTATCCGTTGAAACTATCACCCAACTCGGAGCCGAGATGAATGAAAATATTCTCTATTACCAAACCGAAGGAAACGACCCGCTCCACCAACAGACGGAAATTCTCATTCGCGCCCTCTATGACGATACACCTGCCGAGCAAGCGTTTGCCACTCAAACACTCCAGCGGATCGAAAACGGTGAAATCCGGATGGAATCAACCCTCTTGTACATGAATGGTATCCAGCACGCTCTTGACTCGATAGATCCGCGAGATCCTAATCTTTCCGAACGTATCGAGGGTCTCCTTCTTGGCGCATCTCATCAAGGTGGATTAAATCCCCATGAAGTGGGATTTGTTCGAGCTCTTCTCCGCGGTCATAAACTCGCAGGAGTAACCTCTTTCTTCCAGACTGAGCTAGGTCTCGATAGAGATGTTATGAAAAATCCCATTAAGTTTGTTACCGATCGAACAGCCACAATTGCACAGGGAGCTAATATTGATAACAAGCAGATTGGCACATTAAGAAGACTCCTTAGTGTCACTCCTGCTCAGATTGCAGAGATGGCCAAGCAGCGGGGACTCTCAGATGGGGCTTTCTTAGGAATTCTCATGGGTATTGGGATGATCCCGATGGGACTGAGCGTCTTTGACACAGGTGGACCTCGGGAGACTCAGGAAAGAGAACGTTAATGTCGTTGCCTTTCTATTTCTACATTATACTTTCGATACTCTTCCTACTTTGCCTTTTTGTCCTTTCTAAAAAAATATCTACTTTTATCTACCTTCTTGCATATCTTGCTACACGAAGTAAAACTGCGGCTCTTTTTGCTGTCACGATAGTGCTTTTGCCGGGAACCATCATCCATGAGCTGTCTCATTTTTTTGTAGCTCTTATCCTTTTTGTACCAACTGGCGAACTTTCTATCTTTCCCACAATCGAAAAAGATGGAACGATTCGGGCTGGGAAGCTCATGATTGCAAAAGTTGATCCTTTTAGACACGCAATTGTTGGTCTTGCACCAATACTTATGGGATTGTCATTCATTTATTTTCTTGGAAAAATATTTTTTGTGAACCTCTCCTGGATAACAACCAATCAGTATTCTTTCGTTCTGTTACCTATTCTTTGTTATCTATTATTTGTTACATCGATGACAATGTTTTCAAGTAAAAAAGATGTTGAGAGCCTTATTATTGCCGGACCAATCATTATCATTCTCTTCCTTTTTCTTTCTCAAACAGGATTAAGAGTCGTTTTCCCCAATACGTTTCTTCTTGTGACAGATGAAGTATTCCAGTTTTTTGCCCTTTCACTTTTTCTCATGACCGGTTTTAACAGCCTTGTATACCTTAGTCTCCTTTTTCTTCTCTCTTTGGGAAAGGAACGCGTAAAAGGGGGAGTATCTGCAACCTGAGACGCCGCTTGAGGAGGAATCTTTGGAAACGGGTGTAGGTGAGACGTCATTCTTTGCCTGATCTGTCGGTTGATAGTACATCTCAAGGGGATTTTGTTTCTCTTCTTTTGATGGTTCTGGCCCTTGAGAGGTACTAGACTCGGCCTTTTGTGAAATAAGTTCACTCCCGCAGTCAGGGCAGACCAAACTATGCGTACTTTTTGCTTCTTCCCATGTATGCCCGCAGTTTTGGCAACCGTAGGACACTTTCTCCTCCAGCGGCTTCGGAGATTGAAGTGTCGGTTGACTGGTTTGGAGAGGTTGCCGCTTTTCATCGACAACTGTCGGAGAAGGAGTTTGAGCATTTTTCATTTCTATTTTTTGGATCTGAAACTGAAGTTGGTCACCTTCATATGTCACATGCACGCGACCCCCACTTGCTAATTCGCCTTTAATAAGAAGCGAGGAAATAGGATTTTCAACCAAGCGTTGAATTATTCTTCTCAAAGGTCTTGCGCCAAATACTTGATCGTACCCTACTTTGGATAGATACACCGAAGCGTCGTGGCTGACTTCTATTGCAATATTTTGCTCGGTAAGGAGTTTTGAAAGTAGCTTCACCTGAAGTCCGACAATCTCCAGCATGTGATCTCGGGTTAGCGGACGGAAAACAACGACTTCATCAAAACGGTTCAGAAGTTCAGGACGGAAGAATTTCCGCAGTTCCTCCATGAGTCTCTTTGAAAGTTTTTGAAACTGGTCATCAGACGCACTGTTACCAACTTTTGCTTCTTCTTTCTCTCTCCCAATTGGTACATCTCCCACCATTCTATCCTTAGAAAAAAGATCAGAAATGTTGCCCATATTCCATACCGTAACATCTGCCGATTTTCTCTTCCAGTACTTTCCCTTAGAAATAATGATTTCTTCTCCAAGCGGGGTAAAGAGATGGCTATCCCACTTGTCTATCGGGAATACGTCTTGTTGAGGTTTCTCTTGCGACATTTTGGTAATCAAATTCCCTCCTTTTCCAGTTCCAGCTGCTTTTTGTTTTTCTTCCGTGGAGGTCTCCACTTTGCAATTTGCAAAATACTCAGAAATGTCTCCGGTCATCCAATCTTTTGAGGCAAGATTTTGCCTTTTCCAAAACCGCCCCTCATACGTCACAATTTCCTCGTTGGTAGGGGAGAGGGCATGGGAATCTATCCGCACCGTTGGTAATTGTTCCTCTGGTTTATCGGGTTTGGCGTTTATAACAATGTGATTTTTGAAGTAAGGCACGAGTTTTTCTATGCTCCATTCCCGTACCGTTGTTGAAGTACGAAACCAAAGAGAGTCACCGCTTGTAATCGTTTCTGAACCGTCTTGAGAAATTGTATGTGTGTCAAAACCTTCAACAGGAAATGTGTCTTGGCCGTTTGATAGCGTTGAGCCAGCAAAATACTCAACAAGCGATCCTTTCTTCCACTGGCCTTTCCCATCTTTCTCCCAATAATCCCCGTCAAGAGTTACAATTTCCCTTCCGGTTGGAGAAATCGCATACGTCTGAAATATTTCTGTTTTCTGTTTACCGTTATCTTTTATCTGATCATTTTCCTTCCATCCCAACATTTCCTCTTGAATGATGCCGCTTCCCAAATTTGACGTACAAATGACAATTGTATTTTTAAATGAAATCGTATGCCCTTTGTTATCGGTTAAACGACCGTCATCGAGAAGTTGTATGAGAATATTGAATACGTCAGGGTGTGCTTTTTCGATTTCATCAAATAAGACAACAGAGTAAGGATGCCGTCTCACTGCCTCAGTCAGCTGCCCACCTTCCTCATACCCAACATATCCTGGAGGAGCCCCAATGAGTTTTGCCACCTCGTGCTTCTCCATATACTCAGTCATATCAAGCCGAACAATCATTTCATCACTTCCAAATAGAATTTCGGCCAACGCTTTGGCGAGCTCAGTTTTTCCAACCCCAGTTGGCCCCAGAAAGACAAAACTACCGATTGGACGCTTGTTCGATTTCAGTCCCGCCCTTCCACGCCGTACTGCCTCAGAAACAGCAACGACCGCCTCCTCCTGATTGATAAGTCGTTTATGAATAGTCCCCTCTAATTCCAACAGTTTCGTTGACTCGCTCTCGGTAAGCCGGGAAACTGGAATACCTGTCCATCGGGAAATAATATCAGCAATAATTGCAGGGGTAACAGCATTCGTTGTGGTTGATTTTTTCAGTTGATACTGCTCTTGAAGGTTTTTTTCGTGTTCACGAAGTTCTTCCTCTTCTTTTTTAAGACTCTCGAGATGGACGCTATCGCCTAGTTTTTCGGCTTCACTTTTCTCACTTTCAAGTTTTTTAAGGCGATCTTCTAACGATTTTATTTCTTCAGGAAGAGAAATTGAAGGTAAGCGAACGGCAGCAGCACCCTCATCAATAAGGTCGACCGCTTTATCTGGAAGAAATCTGTCACCAATGTAGCGTTGCGAGAGTCTGACAGCTGCCTCAATTGCCTCATCAGATATTTTTACCCTATGAAACGCTTCGTACTTATCTCGAAGAGCAGTAAGCATCTCAATTGCTACTTCAGCAGTTGGTTCTGCGACATACACCGGCTGGAATCGTCTTTCAAGAGCTGGATCCTTTTCGATATGCGTACGGTACTCTGTTATTGTTGTCGTACCAATAACCTGTAGTTCACCCCGAGCAAGAGATGGTTTTAATATATTTGACGCATCCATTGTCCCCTCACCGCTTCCTCCCGCACCAACCATATTGTGCATCTCATCGACAAAAAGAATAATTGCGCCTGTTGCCGCCTTTACTTCTTTTATAAGATTTTTTAACCGCTCCTCAAACTCTCCTCTATGTTTTGCCCCTGCAATCAAAGACATGAGATCAAGGAGAAGTATCCGTTTATGAAGAAGCGTCTCAGGGACATCACCGTGGGCAATCCGAAGTGCTAAACCTTCTACAATTGCTGTTTTCCCTACCCCGGCATCTCCAATAAGAACCGGATTATTCTTGGTTCTTCTTGAAAGAATATGAACGATCCTTTCAATCTCGGCGCTTCGCCCGACAACAGGATCGAGCTGACCTTGCACGGCTTTTGCCGTCAAATCTTCTGTATAATCATCAAGGGCAGAAGTTTTTTTCTGCTCTTCCTGCTTTTCCAGATCTTTCTTCCCTGTTATCTTCTGATTTAGAACCTCTTGCGTGAGCGAGTATTTAATAAGCATCCGCGCTGCCACTCCTTCCCCCTCATGGGATAAAGCCAAGAGAATATGCTCCGGAGAAATAAACTCGTACCCAAGCGAGCGCGCGGCAGATAGGGAAAGCTCCAACACTCGTTTCACTCTCGGGGAAAAATGAGGTTGTCCGGAAAAGTTGCCTGATGTAAATGCCTTCTCAAGTTCAGCCTGCAGCTCACTTGGAGTAATTTTACATTCAGACAAAAGCTGGTAAATACTGCTATCGTGGAGAAGCCCCCAGAGAACGTGCTCTGTATCAACGTACTGAATTTTTAACTCTTTCGCTTTGGTCACACTTGCCATGAGTGATTGATTTGCCCGTTGGGTAAGTCTTGACAGGACATCCATACCAACACGTTTTCCACTGTCAATTGCAGAAGTTACCTGACCTTTCCCTACAGCCGACGCAGGAGCTGGAGGATTCCCAATACCTGAGTAGGAGATACCACCCGGCGGGTTACCAATTCCAGAATAGGCTACTGACGATGCCGTATGTGGTTGAGGAACAGTGCTTGTTTCTGTGGGTAATTCTTGAGAAACATTTGCATGTGCATCTGCTTGAACAGGAGTATCGCTTGGAGTATTATTCTTGCTCCCTCTTCTAAAATAGCGCGTAAAATTAATAAGGCTTCCCGCCATATAGTTCTAGTTAACCAAATGCCTATCCCACCTGTCAATACTCGATAATGAAATTTTTCACGCAATATTAATCTAGTTGCGTTGTACTTTGACCTACTACATGGTAGTTGCAAGGCTATTTTTCACATTTTACGCTAGTATAGGATAAGTAAAATATCTATGGAGCAACATCCTGTCCCTCGAAACATTTCAAGTTTTGAGTTTCACCTCATCGGTGACATGACGCTTCGGCAATTCGGATATCTTGCCGGCGGCGCATTCATCGCGTATGTCACCTTTCGTCTCTCACCGCTTCCACAGATTATAAATATTCCCCTCGCTGCCCTGTTTGGGTTTTGCGGTGTCGCATTTGCGTTTCTCCCAATTCAGGAACGACCGCTTGATAAATGGCTTTTGGCTTTCATACGAAGCATCTTCTCTCCAACACAATACCTCTGGCATAAGGAAAGTATCATTGCCGATATGTTTTCTCAACCATCGGTTGTCAGAATTCAGGTCACAAACACAACACACCTCATTCAGCATAATGAAGCGAAATCAAAACTAGCCGCGTATCTGGCAACTGTCCCTTCAAAACCACACGAAAATCTCAACCTTGCTGAAAAAAAATATCTTGAAAATACGCTTTCTCTTTTTGGTCCACAACCTCATACCAACACTTCCAGCACTCATACAGTTATTGCTAGCCGACCACACACCGTACCTCACCAAATACATGCTGTCCCCAAAACAATTCTTTCAGCACCTAGTCAAAAACTGCAATCAAACGTACCTATCGGTCCATCACCCCAAAAGAGCACAATTGCGCCATCGCCAAATACCACACCTCAAAAACCTTCACAAGAACCTCCTGTCCCTGCATCTGCCGGTACCACACCAATTGCCCAAACACATCCTGTTTCACCACCTCTAACAAACACTGCACCTATGGTGGGGAAGGAAAATTATCAAAAAAAGTGGGATCAAATTGCAAAAGAGAAAGAGGCGCTAGAAAATGAACTGAAACGTCTCCATGAAGAATTGGCAAAACTCAAACAGCCAGAAGTTGTGACACCAACAGCGTTGAAAGAGGTAAAACCACCAACAATCCAAACGATCGCCCAAACGTCAACAGCCAAAGAAATCGGTGCGACTTTCCCTCAATACCCAAATATGATTGTGGGGATCATTCAGGATCCGCAGAAAAAATTCCTTCCCAATATTATTGTCACCATTAAAGACAAAAACGGAACACCGCTTCGGGCACTTAAAACCAATAAGCTTGGCCAGTTTTCTACTGCAACCCCATTGTCAAACGGCGTATATCATTTGGAAATGGAAGATCCGTTGAAGCGGTACTTTTTTGATATCGCTGAAATTACTCTTTCGGGGAACATTTTCCCTCCAATTGAAATCCTGGCAAAGGGTGAACGTGAACTCATGCGCGAAAAACTCACAAAAGAACTATTTGGGAGCGTAAATTCGTAAGAAATCTCAAATCCGCAATTTATAACCAGCCATTTGAGTTTTGTGTAGCGAGTTTTCATAATATATATATGGCACAACCAACCTCCAGTCCAATTCGAGCAACAACACAAGATTTTTTAGGAATAGAGGATATCGCCGATGATATTCTTATACTTCAAGATGGATCCGCGGCGCTTCTTGTCGAAACAACTGCGGTAAACTTTGGCCTTCTTTCTGAAGATGAGCAGGATGCGCTTATTTACGCCTATGCATCGCTTTTGAACTCTCTCTCTTTTCCTCTTCAAATTGTCATTCTTTCCAAGCGGATGGATATTTCTTCGTATATTGAGCTGATAACTCAGGTCGAAGAAACTCAAGTTGACGTTATTTTGAAAGAAAGGCTTCGTCGGTATAAGGAATTTATCCTCTCAATTGTCAAAGAAAACCGAGTATTGGAAAAAAGATTTTATATCGTCATCTCCTTCTCAAGTTTAGAACTGGGAGTAAAAGGGGCATTTGGAAAGAAGAAAAAACTTCCTTTTTCCAAAGACTATATCCTTTCTCGTGCAAAAACATCACTTTTGCCGAAACGTGATCATTTACTACGACAGTTGAATCGGTTTGGGCTACGAGGAAGACAACTTACGACACAAGAGCTTGTCGAGATCTTCTACAACCTCTACAACCCAACAATGACAGGTGAAAAATTGGGAGAAATTTCAGGATACGGCAAACCGCTCGTTGAAGGATTAGGAAGGATTACATAATGAATTTGCCGTTTTTCTCCAAAAAACCACAACCGACTCAAACAACACAACTGCCGCATCCAATTCAGAGTGGATCTGTACAAAAACCTATTACTTCACATGTCCCACCTGTTTCACACTCTACTACTCCTCACGCTGTAAGTCACGTCGTAGGAACGGTAGGACAAGCGCAGAATACGAAACTCCGTGACGCAGCAAAAACACTCGCCAAAGGAATGGTGAATATTAAAGACCTCATTGCTCCATCTCTTGTTGAGGTAGATTTTGACAATATTCGAATAAATAATAGTTATTACCGCACTCTTTTTGTCGCGGGCTATCCGCGGTTTGTTTCAGCAAATTGGCTCCATCCGATTCTCTCGTTTGACCATTCCCTTTTTATCTCAATGTTTTGTTATCCGACGGAGTCAAAAGTTATCCTTGAAGATCTGAAGCGGAAAATTGCCGAGATGGAGGCAACGGTCCAAACCGACATGAAGAGGGGGAAAGTTGTTGATCCTTCGGTTCAAGTAGCCCTTGATGATGCCCTTGCGCTTCAGGCGCAACTTGCAAAAGGCGCTGAACGTTTTTTCCAATTTAGTCTCTATGTCACTATTCCAGGAGAATCAATGGAGGAATTAAGCCGCATTTCAAAGGAAGTTGAATCAAGTCTTGGAGCGCTCCTCATTATCCCAAAACACGCAACACTTTCCCAAGAAGATGGTTTCCACTCAACACTCCCCATGGGGGTTGACAAGCTTGGGATTTCCAGAAACATGGATACTACATCTCTTGCAACGACGTTTCCCTTTACAACAGCATCTCTTACTGCCAACGAAGGAATTTTATACGGTATTAACGAACATGATGGAAGTTTGGTTATTTTTGACCGCTTTAGTTTGGAAAACTCAAACTCAGTAGTCTTTGGTAAATCTGGTGGCGGAAAAAGTTTTCTTGTCAAACTTGAAACGATGCGGCATCTTCTTTTTGGAACAGAGGTGTTTATTATCGATCCTGAAGGTGAATACAAGGAGCTAACACGCGCTCTTGGTGGAGAACTTATTGAATTTTCCTTTACTTCTCCTGTAAAAATTAACCCTTTCGACCTTTCGGGAATTTTTGAGGAGGGAGAAAATGAATTAGGACTAAAAATTCTTTCCCTCCACGGCCTGATGCGAGTCGTCATGGGGCAACTGACCCCTGCGGAAGATGCTCTCCTTGATCGAGCGCTCGTCCTTACCTACAAACAGAAAGGTATTACTCCAGATCCGGCAACGCAAAAAAATGAACCGCCCCTTATTGAAGATTTATATAAAACACTCCTTGGAATGGAGGAAGAAACGGCAAAACATTTAGCGGAACGGTTGGAAAAATTCGTCAAAGGAAGCCTTGCGGGAATATTTAACCAACAGTCCAATCTGAACTTGAAAAATCGTTTAACTGTTTTTTCCATCCGTGAACTTGAGGAAGAGCTTCGTCCAATTGCAATGTATATTATTCTAGACTCTATCTGGACCAAGATAAAACGGTCGGTTAAGAAGCGTATCCTCGTTGTTGATGAGGCGTGGTATCTTATGAAACACCCAGACTCTGCAACCTTTCTCTATGGCATTGCCAAACGGGCAAGAAAATATTTCTTGGGGGTAACAACCATCACTCAGGATGTGGAAGATTTTCTCTCAACCGATCATGGGAAAGCAATCATCACCAATTCCAGTTTACAAATCCTCCTTAAACAATCGTCTGCAGCGATAGATAAACTTGCTGAGGTATTCTACCTCTCAAGTGGTGAAAAGCATTTCTTGCTTTCTGCAAACGTCGGAGAAGGACTCTTCTTTGCCGGAACTGCCCATGCTGCTATACAAGTCATTGCTTCATCTGAGGAACATCATCTTGCTACATCCAAACCTCAGGAAACTCAAGAAACATCCTATGAAACTCAACAAACTTCTGAACCTCAATCGTTACAATCATCTGTAACGCTTGAAAGTAACGTCCAATTCCCACAATCTCCACCGCCAACTAAACCAGAACCAAGTCAAGCGTCACCTGCACCTATAACCTCTCCAACACCATCGACTCCATAAGTTTGAGCATCTCTAGTATTTCAGCGTATAATAAAATAAACAAAAAGATTCCTTATGTCTGCAACACCTCCACAAGCACAGTCAGAACAAGAACAGGAAGAGTATAAAGGCTTAACTGACTGGGAAATTGCACAAATTGAGGCAATGCAATCGGGGTTTGGTGAGCAAAACAAAATTTCAGGTCTCGCTCTTCTAGCCACCTCATTTGGAGCTGCAACCCATGGACTAGAAATTCACGACGCAGGAAAACTTCTTGAAAATATTGACCCTGAAAAACTTCTCAAAGATCCACTATATCGACAACGAGTCATTCGCGGCGTCCAACTTCACGATCGATACGGACGAATCCTTCAGCGAGGTAAAAATAAAAAGGAAGAAGTTGCTAAAGCAAAACGAGCACTAAAAACGATTACTATTTTTGATAGCGAAAAAGACAATATTCGAAAAACATCTGCTCCATCCTATTCAGAAGGAATGAGGTCAGTCTATGGATTCTCAGATGAGCAAATGAAAAAAGTAACAGAAAGTGCACTAAAAACCGCAAAAGAAGAAGGGATTTCTCTCCAAGAAGCGATGCGAACTGAAGCAAGAAAACAATTCCTCCAAAAACAAGTTGTCGATGGTATTGAAAAAGACCCAACGACAAAAAATCTGCCCAAAAAAGAGAAAGAGAAGCTTGTTGCTGAACGAGTAAAAACATTGGATGAAGAAAAAGGTTCTCAGTTTGTTGCCAAAACACAAAACGTCAGAAACGTTGAAAACGCGAAAATGGACATGGCAAGACTAAAGGTGAAAGAAACATTGAAGCGAGAATATCCATCACCAAAAAAGGGTCCTCCGCCCCCCAATCAACCACAACAACCCCAAGGCGGACAACCGACAACCACTACTCATCCAGCACCAACCGCTCATCCACCTCCGGTGGCACGTCCAGCACCTACAAAAAACCCTTTTATCGCCAATCTACAAAAAGGATGGTCGGATTTCATAGCAAATATTCAATCTCGAATATCCTCATTTATAAACCCAATCTCATCTGGAATCTCGCAGTCAGGCCTCGGCGGTGCTTTCAGAGAGGCTGGTCAGAGAGTAGGCTCTTTCCTTGGGCTTGGAAAAGAAGGCTCAATGTTGTCAAAACTTGGACGTCTTGGTGGGAAATTAGGCAAGCTTGCAAATCTTGCTGGAAAAGCGATTCCTGGATTAGGAGAAGCACTCCTTGCGAAAGATATTCTTAGTTTCTTATCAGGAGGTCTTAGTGATCAAGTGTTAAAGTTTGTCATTGGTGGAATTGTTAGCGGAGCTGTTCTTCTCCCATTTCTCCTTGTTATAGGAGGAACGTCTCTTTTTAGTAGCAACACGTACTCTGACCCAGAAATTATCTCCTCAGTCCAATCCTCAAACTGGAATACGTTTGAAAGCGCATTTTTACTTCGTACTTCACCAAAAGAGGCCGAGTGGACGGTGTTTACCCAAACCTATCTTTCGCCAAATCAACAAGTAACGCTTCGTTGAGAAATGTTGTTACGATTGTATCCGGACAGGCATGATAATATGAAGAAATGGTGATTTTCCGGATGCGGGTTTAAATACCCCAGGATTAAGTGGTCCAGACATCTCAAACACCACTTCTTCTTCGGGGAAATTATTGAGAAGATCCATAAGGAACCGGTAGTTAAACGCTATTTCTCCCTCCTCTCCCTCAACCTTTGTTTCAATGAAATCTTCATCCTCACCAATCTGCGGAGTTACGGCGCTTAATCGTAAACCTTCTTTTTCAACTTTTACCTTCACAATATTGGCAGCACTACGCGCAAAAAGTGATGCTGTTTTTACCGATTGCAAAAGCTCCTCTCTCCCAACCGTCACTTTTGTTTTAAACATGGTTGGAATAATTTTCTCAACGTTTGGAAATTCTCCATCAATAAGGCGAGTAAAAACATGAACCTGTGGAAAAGTAAACACTGCTTGATTTTTATTTTCAATAATTGAAAATCCGACATCCTCAACTTTCAAATCAGCTGCAATACGCATAACTTCTGTTAATGTTTGGGAGGGAAGTATCAGGGTAAATTCTTCTTTTTTATCGGGAATATCAACGTTTTCCATCGATAACCGGTATCCGTCGGTTGCCGAGAGAGTAAGTTTCCCATTAGAAACAACAGTTTTCACTCCGGTTAAAACAGGTCTTCCTTCGTCAAGTGATGCTGCAAATACTGTATGTGTGAGTGCGTCTTTTATTTTTGTAAATGAAAACATATTTTTTATCTCTGGGGGTTTCGGAAACGGCGGAAAATCTGCTGGGGGAGTTGTTGAAAATGACGCTTTTGTTTTATTTGTTAGTACGCGAAGATTTGTCCCCTCCAATAAAAACTCTATTTTTTCAGCTGAAAGAAGTGAAACGAATTCGGTCAGAAGTTTCCCTGGAATGGTTGTTTCTCCTTCTTTTTCAATTTTTGCTGGGATAGTGAAAATCACCCCTATTTCGAGATTTGTTACTGCAAGGGTAAGTTTTCCGTTTTCTGTTTTAAGAAGAATATTTGAAAGAATAGGAAGTTGTGGTCTATTCGAAATATTTCTACCTGCAATTGTCAATATCTTTTGGATATTTTCTTTCAGTACTAAGAAATGCATAAGATGTAAATAGTATTATTAGTTATAGAGAGTGTTGATAAGTGTACGCAATTTCAAAAAAGCAGTCAAGGATGAGAAAAACCATCTGTTTATCATGTGTACAAAGACCCCCAATAGATGTGGATAGTTCTGGGGATATTTACCACGAAAATGTGGATAAGTTGATACTATTCATACTTATTCAAGAAGTTGTTGCTTTATCCCTAAAATATCCCCATTGATTGTTTTATTTACCTGTAGAAGATCTGAGATTTTTCTAACACCGTAAAGAATTGTTGTATGATCTCGTCCGCCGACAATATTTCCAATATCGACAAGTGGTACGTTCAGTTCTGACCTAAGAATGTAGTATAAAACTTGTCGAGGGAGACTAACCGCACGATCTCTTTTTGCTCCTTTAAGCTGAGTGAGTGTAAGGTGGTAATATGAAGCAACAACCTGGAGTGCCTTCTGCGGAGAAACGGCAGTTTTTTCTACCTTCTTTGCGGTTTTACCAAGTATTGATCTGATTAAATCCTCATCCAAAGGAACACCTTGTGTTTGCGATTCAGTAAGAGCTCGGACGAGTACGCCTTCAAGTTTTCGAGGATTTTCAACGCTTGTTGCAATGAGTTTTGCAAGATTAATCGGAAGCGCAACATCTCGCTGTTTCGCTTTAATAAGAAGGATTGCTGTCCGAAGCTCAAAATCCGGAGGCCCAATATCGATACTAAGCCCACCTTCGAAACGGGATTGTAAACGGGCCTCAAGTCTAGGTATTTCCTCAGGGGGTTTATCTGATGTGAGAATGATTTGACCGCCAGATTGTTGAATTGCATTAAACGTATGGAAAAACTCTTCCTGCACGGCATTTTTTCCAGCAATAAATTGGATATCGTCAATAAGGAGAAGGTTGAGATTTCGATACTTTTTCTTAAACGAAACCGTTGATTTGTTTCCAATCGCTTCAATAATTTCATTGGTGAATTCTTCACCTGTGCAGTACGTGAGTTTCGTTTGAGAGCGGTTTTTGATCATAATATGAGCAATTGCCTGCATAAGATGAGTTTTTCCAACGCCCACCCCACCATAGAGAAAGAGCGGATTATACGATACGGCTGGTTTTTGTGATACCGCGGTTGCTGCTGCGTATGCCATCTGATTTGAAGAAGAAACCGCGAAATTTTCAAAGGTGTATTCTGGGTGAAGCCTAACGCGAGACGTGGACATGTTTTGCTGCGGTTTTACATGAAATAGAGGCCCATCGATGGTTGTTTTTGGAGGTCCTGAAATGGGTTTAAACAAAAGCGTTGTATCTAATTTGGTATAGGAGTCGAGCGTTTTTTTAATAAGAGGATAATACCGTTTTTCAATGAGGCTTAAAAGGAATGGCTGAGTACAACCGATTGTTGCGGTTTGATCAGATAATTCCAGAAGTTTGGTCTGAGAAAGAAACGTCTGGAACATAACTTTCCCCACTTGCACCTCAAGGTCAGCAAGGACGATTTGCCAAAGCGTTTGAGTGTCCATAAGATAATAGATCCTCCTTTGTCCCGATTGCATCGAGACTACGGAGGGGGTGAATTATCCACATGCTAAGAAAGTTATCCACAATTGTCAAGGATACAGAAGTAATACATTCTGTATACCCACCGGATCAGTTTTCTAAAAAAGGAAAATATGCTATGATACCCGCATGCCAAAACGAGCGTATCAGCCCAAAAAAATGAAACGCCAGAGAGTTCATGGGTTTTTGCAAAGAATGAGAACACATAACGGTCGAAAGGTAATTAAACGAAGGATCGCACGAGGAAGAAAGCGACAAAGTATTTAACCTCATGCTTCCAAAATTGTTTCGTATTAAAGCTCCTGAGTTTTTCCACTCGAAGAAATATTCTCGGAAGAAAACTACGATGCACCTTACTGTTATTTCTAAAGAGTCTCATCGAAACACCCCTCGGTTCGTTATCCTTATTCCCAAATCAGTTGATAAACGTGCGAGTTTCAGAAACAAGATACGTCGTTTTCTTGAGGAAGAAATACGAACCGAGTATCTTCAGGCACAAAATCACAAAGATATCTGTATAAGAGTGCACAAATTTTCAAAAGATACATCGTTTACACAGATGAAAAGCGAATTAAAAAATTTAATGGAAAATACGTTTACTTCAATACAAAAGGCATGAGGAAAAAACCTCTTTCGATTTTCCAAAAAAGTGTGCTTTCTTTAGTTACGACGTATCAAAAATCATCAAAGCATCTTTTCCGTATTTTGGGAGTATCATCACCGTGTAGGTTCCAACCCTCATGTTCTTCATATATGTATGAGGCAATAATCCGATATGGTACAATATGGGGATTCACGCGGGGAATTCTTCGTATCCTTCGGTGTCATCCCTGGGGTGGAAAAGGGTATGATCCGGTGACGTAATCTATGTTTGAAACTCAATCAATTTTTGACACTCTTCTTCTTATCCCAATTTTGAATCTTCTTATCGGGATCTATAAAGCGCTTCTTTTCTTGCATTTGCCTGGCGCTTTTGGTTTTTCTCTTATTCTCCTTACAATCGTGATTCGTATTCTTCTCAATCCTCTCATGGCAACACAACTTAAAAATACCCATAAACTAGCAAAGCTGAAACCAGAACTTGATAGGCTAAGTCGTGAGCACAAAGATGATAAAAAGCGCCTGAGCCAAGAACAACTCAGGCTTTATCAAGAGGCAGGTGTTAATCCTGCAGCAGGATGCTTGCCTCTTTTATTGCAAATGCCAATTCTTCTTGGCCTCTATAACTTGTTTTTCAAACTTTTAAACGGTGCTGATATTTCTTCTGTCGTTGACGGAATAAATAGGGTTGTTTATGCACCGTTTCTTACCATTCAATCTCTTGATCTCTCGTTTTTTGGAGTTAATCTTGCGCAAAAGCCTTCCGATTGGCAAACTGCTGGTATCTTTCTTCTCACGATTCCTCTTTTGACTGCACTTTTGCAGTACTGGCAGACAAAAACAATGACACCAACCGTTTCTCCACCTATGGAGGGAAAATCTCTTGAGAAGACAGGTGAAAAAAAAGAAGAGGATATGAGTACCACCATGCAGAAACAAATGTCAATTATGATGCCTCTCATGATCGGATTTTTTGCCTACACGTTCCCGATTGGCCTTTCACTTTACTGGAATACGTTTACGGTCTTTGGTATAATCCAACAGCGTCAAATAGCCAACAAATTAAAGTAATGTATGAAAAAAAAAGAAGAAAAAAAGAATGTTGAGAAAGAAATTTCCTCTCTTTTAAGTCAGATATTTACTCTTCTAGAGATTAAAGCAGCAACAACTATTGAAAAACAGGAGGAAGATCAGTTTGCAGTGCGAATTGAAACGGAGGAAACAGGGTTACTTATAGGGAGACATGGGGAATGTATTAATAGTCTCCAGTTGCTTCTGGGTGTAATGTTGTATAAAAAATTCGGGAAATGGGTTCGAGTTATATTGGATGTTGGTGATTATCGAAAAATGCGAGAGGATAGTTTGAAAGAGATGGTGGAGCGGATTGCAGGAGAAGTGGAGGGAACGGGTGTACCGGTTGTGCTTCCATATCTTTCGCCGCTTGAACGGCGTTTTGTTCACCTTCTTCTTACAGAAAACGCCAAAGTGACGTCCGAATCTACAGGTGAAGGGAAAGAACGGCGAGTTACCATTAAGCCTCGGTAAATACCCTCTTTTCTTCTTTCCTTGGTATGGTATACAATGGAGTTGTCATGAGGATGGCTGCCTCTCTTTTTTATCTGTTGGTCCTTTTCCTCCCAACACAGTTAGGGTTACATTTTTTCCTCCCTTTTTCTCAGATCGAGGGAGTTCCAATTGATTATCTTATTCCAACGCTTTATTTTACCGATTTACTTGTTATTTGTATTGTTGTGGGAGTTTTATACCACAAATTTTGTACGCAAAAAAAATTCCTTACGAGCTTTATACAGTCAAAAAGTTTTGTATTTCTCTTAGTAGGAGTTACGTACGTTCTGGCAACGAGTCTTATGTCTGTTAATGTTGGCGCCGCAGTGTATAAATGGGTGAAAATTATTGAATTTTTGTTACTGGGATGGGCAATCGTACAGATTCGACCGAATATAAAAACTGTTCTTCTCCTTTTGGGAGTAGGGGTATTTTTTGAGTCACTCATCGCCTTTGGCCAGTTTTATCTTGGTCGTTCAATTGGATTTGGTCTTTGGTGGTTGGGAGAAAGATCATTCTATGCTTCTACTCCAGGGATCACAACATTTTCATACGATGGAGCATTATATCTTCGGCCTTACGCGACGTTCCCCCACCCAAATGTGCTTGGTGGTTTTTTGGCTCTTTCAATTGTAGCGCTTCTGTGGGGACTTACTTACCTTAAGAAATTATTTGAAAAAAACGAACAGATATTTCTCACGCTTTCGTGCGTTATCGGAATGGTTGCACTTCTTCTTACAGTAAGCCGTGCCGCATGGATTGTATTTATTCTGGGCATTTTTCTTTTGGGAGTCGAGAGCATGAAAAGGCGTCTGCCGCCAGTATTTATTTCAGTTTCTCTCTGGATTCTGGGAATGTCTTTTCTTTCCTCAATTCTGATTCCTCTTTTTTTCCCCCAACTTTTAACCATGGGAGGTAATCATTGGATGGAGCGAGGAACACTACTTTGGGCAGCAACGCAGATGGTATCACTCTCTCCATTTATTGGTGTAGGACTCAATAACTTCCTAGTGAATTTACCATCACTTCTTACAAATATTTCCTCCTATTCTATTTTTCAGCCAGTTCATAATATTTACATGCTCATTCTTTCTGAGACTGGGTTTATTGGGTTTTGTTTTTTCCTTATTGCACTTTACGGTTTATACCAAAAAAGTAATCGATCTATTTTTGGTCCACTCCTTTTGTTCCTTCTTCTTTTTCTAGGACTTTTTGATCATTATCTTATCACTCTTCAACAGGGACAACTCCTTTTTGTTCTGATTGCCTCACTTACCTACATCAAAAAAACGTAAGTATTTCCCCAAAAGTACGTCAATCGTGGTAAAATTCTAAATACGATGAATAAAAGAAATCTTACGTTTGCCTTGCTACTATTACCATTGACACTTCTTCTCGATTTAATTCTCTACGCAGCTTTCCATAGTTGTCCATCATGTGCAAGTTTTAGTCAGTGGATAAAAACCGAGGGAGCATTTTCATTTCCGGCAATTCTAGGTTTTACAAAGTTTGTTGAAGTGTCAATTGCACAATTTCACAAGGATAGAAAGACATGAATGTAGCAATCTTAGGAGGGAGATTTGATCCTCCCCACATCTGGCATTTCTGGACGTCTCAGCAGGTACTGGAAAATGTGAAAGGACTTGATCAAGTGTGGCTTCTTCCGGATTATTCCAATGCTTTTAAATCAATTGTTGCTTCTCCTTCTGACAGAATCGAGATGCTCCATTATCTTGAAACTGGAAGAATTAAACTTTCAACAATTGCCATAAGTCGAGAATCTATAACCTACACAATTGATGTGGTGAAAGAATTAGTTAGAGATGCTTCAAATAGATATTTCTGGATTGTGGGATCTGATGTGATGGGTGAATTTTCCCGCTGGCGAGACTATAAAAAACTTTCACGAATGATTGAGTTTCTTGTTTTCCCCAGGAAAGATTATCCCATTAAATCGCTTCCGCAAGGCTTTCATCGGATAGAAGGAAGTCTTCTTTTGAGTAATATTTCTTCTTCGATGATAAGAGAACGAGTTGGCACCGCAAGAACAATTTCTGGATTAGTTTTCCCGGAGGTGGAAAATTACATCAGAATGCGCAACCTTTACCGCTAATACCTTATGAATGATTTGGGACCACTCGATTGGGGAAAAACTCTTGAAGAAATCAAACTTTTTATAAAGAAAATAGTTCAAGAGACTGATAGACCCAGATTTGTTATCGGTTTATCAGGGGGAGTTGACTCGACAGTAGCCGCTACCCTTGCAGTCCAGGCAATTGGAGAGAAAAATGTTTTTCCACACCTTTTACCTTATGGTGCGTTTAATCAGTCCGGGGAAAAATACGCAAGCGAAGTAATTTCTTGGTTGCACATTCCCTACGAAAATGTCTGTCGCATCGATATTCAGCCAATCGTCGATGAGTACGTTTCAACTGATCCCTCGGTAGATCGTGTACGGAAAGGAAACGTGATGGCGAGAGTTCGTATGATGTGTCTTTTTGATCAAGCAAAGATGCGTAATGCACTTGTTTTAGGGACAGAAAATAAAACAGAACATCTTCTTGGATACTTTACAAGGTTTGGAGATGAAGCGTCGGATGTAGAGTTGCTTTTGAACTTTTACAAGACGCAGATACAAAAACTTGCCCAGTATTTAGGTATTCCCTCTGCAATTATTGCAATCCATCCAACCGCGGGTCTTTGGGAGGGGCAAACTGACGAGACCGAATTTGGTTTTTCGTATGAAGATGCTGATAGAATTTTATTCCAACTCCATGATAAGAAGAAAACAGAGAAAGAAATTATTCCAAGCGGGTTTTCTCCTGATATTGTCAAAAAAGTTCTTCTTCGCTATAAAGCGAATCAATTCAAACATCTGACTCCTTATACATTTGTTCCCTCCTCTTAAGTTATTCTTTTGTCGACGATTCTTTTTTCGTGCATTTTTATTGCGTCTCAAAAGAGGGTATGAGATAGTAAAAGTATGGCGTTTTTAGAGACCTTGACGAGACTTGTTCAAGGAGCATTGGGACGAGGGGGAACTCCCGAAGTTCGTGATCCGGTTTTGGAAGCACGACTAGCAGCAGAAAGAATTCTACAGCGTGCAGAGGTTGAGGGAAGACTCAAATCAAAGAAGCATTATCCGAAATATAGCGAAGCGCGGGCACAAGAAGTTTTGGAAATGCTCAGAAATCTTCCAGCTGGGCATCTTCTCCAAGGTCTTGCCTTTACCCCGCAGACATTATCGAATAATCCGGGTGTTGTCAATCTCATCGTTGAACTTAGAAGTGTGACTCCTCACCTTGCTCAAGATGCGGCAACATACGATATTCTTCTTAAGAAGTTAAGAGATGTCAGTTTCTTGCAGCAGGAGATTGCACCGCTTCCTCAAAACGACAGGGATTTACGAAGTTTAGAACAACTTGGACAGCGGATCGAGTTTCGATTGCAGCAAATTCATAATTTGAGTTTACCGGACATCCGAAATGCCGACTACAATGCGGATTTGACAAATGCACGGACTGCGTATGAGGCAAACGTTCCACCAGAAAGAGGAGGAGCAGAAATCGGAAGGCCAAGAACGCCAGTGACTCCGCTTGATTTTACCGGCCGGTATGGATCAATTGATCCAAATGCATCAGTTGGAGAAAAGCGAGTCTACCAGTATCTCAAAGAACGAATAGCTGCAAACCCCAATGAGTTTACAGATACGTCTGATTCTGCTGAAGAAGACACAAATCTATCAAGGCTAGGGCATATCGTTTACAAGAAAAAGTACGAAGTAGCTCTTGAAGAATTTAATCGGAAAATACTTGATGTTATGAGAGATACAGCGGCATTACCAGAAAGAGATCGTTTAACAATGGAAAACTCGTGGCAGTTCACTCAGCATATCTTGAAGCACAAACGGAAAATGCAAGCAAGAGCTGCTCAGGAAAGAGGTGAGCGGTATCAGGAATCCCGAACGCTTGCAATGTTTGATATTGATGAGGTCCAGTTACGGTCACTTCTTGATTCGGTTACCGGTCAAGTTGATGAAGGGAAAAAACGAGCAGTCATCTTTGAGCAAACGTTTTATAAAATTCTCAGGCGTGTTCTTGCCAAAGCCACAGAACAACATCGTGACGCTTGGGGTTTGTACGAAGCCGAAGCAATGAATGAACTGATGGAGATGATTCAAGAGTATGAAGGGGGATACAAACTCTCAAGCAGGTTAACGAATAGAATGTATGGAATCTTTGCGGCACACGATGCGGTTGTTATTGCTCTTCACCCCGAAGGAAATGAAGAGAGTTGGAAGGTTCTAACAACATTCTCACGCAACTCTTTCACCATGGATATGATGGAAGATCCAATTGTTGAGCAGCTCATCAATTTATACGAAAGAGTCTTGTGGGACGTATTAAAAACCTTCAACGGGAGAATTCCTCCCCAGTTTGTTGAGCCAACGGCTGACGGTCGGTTTGCCGGAGATTCGCTCTGGGATGAGATGGTTTATGACAGATTTATGCAGATGGTTGACGCAGGAGTTATTCATGATGCAATGCGAAATCCCGATGGGACAGTGATGAAAGATAGAGATGGAAGACGAGTTATTTGGGATAGAGAAAATCCTGTCCGCCGTTCCCAGTTTGACGGAGAAGGGAAGTGGCGACTAAACGCCGCTCTCCAGCAGGCAAAAGGGTTTGGACTATTAAGCGCCCGACTTCTTGAGATATTTGCACTCCAGCGAGTTCCTGCATGGATACCTCAGGATATGCCTGATTGGAGTGATAAGGATAAAGTATTTTCCAGCGTTCCCTATGAAGGAATGTCCCGCTTTATAAACCCCCTTCACTTATTTATGAAATGGCGTGTTGCCGATGATAAATTTAGAGCGTACTGGAATATTATTATTGGTGCAGGAGAAGGCGAGAAAGGAAAAGTGTTTGATATTAATGAACCGCAGAGAGTATTTGATGCGATAGTGAATGGTACTTTTGAAGAAGAATTCGGTGATAAGGCTGAGTCTTTCATGCAAAAGTATGCCTACGGGATGTTTTCCGGCAGATTTGGTCCATGGAGTACATGGGGAGTGCACGATGCGATAATAGGCATGCTTGATCGTGAGAGAGAGTACCTTGGCGGTTCGATACGGCTATCTTTTATGAACAAGAAATGGGCAACTGAAGACGTGAAAGAATTTTTAGTCGAGAGACATTTCAAAGAGAGATTTTTATATGAACTTATTTCAACCGGGAAAATAAAGCTTCGGAGAATGGGAGACGTACGGGAAGGAGATTATTTATTACCAAATGGTCAGGCAGTTGATATGGAGTGGTTTGAAAGAGAGTGGCGGAAAGCTGGGAAAAACGAGGAGCCGCTTCTTGGAATTTATACCGCAGATGTACGTAGAGAGTGGAAAGAACTTACAGAGCACGGGAAACCCATGGTTCATGCCATTGAAGAACTGACTCAAGAAGTAAATGATATCTATAATACGTTTACCTGGGTGCAGATGGCCACTCGAAGTCCGCATATTGTGGCGAGGAACACATACGTTATGGAACAGTATCACGGGAAACTGCGGAAAAAATCACTTCGAGATAAGATTATTGAGGAAATGTTCCCAGGGCTTGATTTCGAGCATATTTTTGATGTTGGTGGTAACATTACCAATACGCACAAAAGGTGGCTTCGAGAGCAGATCGGAGTGTTAGAAGGAGACATTGATATTGTTGCCCATGCCTCGTTGTACGATGAAAAGGGTCCAAGAGCGATTCGTGAAGTTCGTGAACAAGTAAATGGCGTTTGGTATGAGAGTGACTTTGACAAAATTAAGGCAGTCCGGCAAGATGCCCAAGGGAATTGGGTGGAGGATCGGGCTGAGACAATTCTTCGACAAACTCGTGCACGGGAATATTTTCGGAAATCAAAAAAGGCAATTTTAGGTACATGGTCAGAACGGGAATGGATGGAAGCATTAGGACTTCATTATAGCGAGAATGGTCAAGGAAAAAACCTTATATTAAATTGGGACAATGTGTGGGATGCACATCATCGACATCCGAAAAAGCATATAAATGCCATCTTGGAGCGGGCTCATGAGGCTGCCAGACGAGATCCCACTTCTGCCCCCTATTTTCAACTCACAGAAGAACTATTACATAAAAAGAACCCGTATCTTCTTAGTACCGAAGACGTCGTATGGGACAAAATGGAACTTATTAATCTCGGGTATAGACAATGGGCAAGGCGTGGTGGTGATTTTGAAGGACACGCAAAGGGACTTAAAGCAGAGATGAAGTATGTAACAAGAAATTTAAGTACGAGTGGAGATATGAAAGCCATTTTTGAAAGTTTCCATGAGATGTCTGAAGCATATGAGGAAGATGATAAATGGTTTTCCGAGAAAAAAATTGCCCTCCATGCAGAGGCAACAGCTAAGTTTTTTAAACAAGCTTGGTGGGCGAGTAAAACTGGCATATTTGGTAAACTTGTGGCTTTGGGTGTCGATAGCTCAATTGCCCAGAAAGTAAGCAGTCGTCAAGCAGGGGCTGCTTGGGATGCAAATAAATTATATGAATTTGCACACCGACTTGGAGCAGAAAATCTTCTTCCCTGGAAGCATGCGGATTATATTGGGGGTGCGGAACTAGCTTACTCAGTTCATCAGCTTGAGGAAGAGATAGGAGGAACCAAATTCCATGCTCTTTATGAGGCGATAACGCTTGGAATTATGATGGCATGGGTTCTGATGATGTATCAGGCATTGACAGCAAAAGATGAAGAGGAAGAAGGTGGTGGGGGAGGGGGTCACCATTAAAAATGGTTTATTGACAGATTGAAGGATTTATGGTGTTATATACAACTAATATATATCACAAGTGATTAGTCCCTCTTTTTAGATTCCACATACGATATGGCAGTACAACTTAACTACATTGCGCCTCCTTCTTGGAAACCAGAAAATCCCGACGAAAATTATGTACTGTTGCAATTTAAGATAGAGCTAGCAGGTGGTATAGATAAAAGTGTATTTCCTGAGGCAGCTGCTTCCGTTGCTGCTGAATCATCAACTGGAACGTGGACAAAGGTTGATGAAGGACAAGACTCAGGGATTAAAATGGCCGATGACTACAAAGCAATGGCCTATGATCTCGATGAGGAAAACCGGATGTTTAAGGTTGCGTATAAAACAGACTTGTTTGAAGTGGATAATATGTCAGGATTTTTAGCAGGTCCTGTTGGAAATATCGGTGGCATGAAGATGGTTTGCGGAGTTCGTGTTTTTGATATGCGATTTCCCCGTAAAATGGTAGAAAGTTTCCCCGGTCCCAGATACGGAATTGAAGGTGTACGGGACCTTTTGGATCAAGACGAAAGCCAACGCACGATGCCAATTATTGGAACGGTACCAAAACCGAAGGTTGGACGAACTGCAAAGGAACAGGCAATCCTTGCAAGAAGACTTTGGACAGCAGGAGATGGAACATATGATTTTCTCAAGGATGACGAGAATCTGACAAGCCTTTTTTTCAACGATTTTAAGGAACGGGCAAAACTGGTTCATGAGGTTCAAAAAGAAGTGGAAACAAAAACAGGAAAAAAGAAACTTTACCTGTGCAATCTTACCCATTCAAATATTGATACAATGATCGATAGAGCAAATTGGATCAAAGAGACAGGTGGTCGGTGTATGATGATTGATGTTGTGACGACCGGATTTGCCGCAGTGCACACCATGCGTCTCAAAAATCCGGGCCTTGTTATTCATGCGCATCGGGCGATGCATGCATTTATAACAAGAGAAAGTGGAGATGGAATTGAAGGAGTTGGTGAAATACAAGGATTTAGTATTTCTATGGTTGCTCTTGCTAAAATTTTTCGACTTTTGGGAGTTGATAGTATTCACTCAGGATCACCGAAAGCAAAAATGGAGGATTATGGGGAAAGTGCAGAGGTGATGCGGGTTTTAACAACAGATCAAACACCTCCGAATGAAAAATTCAGCACTTTAGGTCAGAATTGGTTTGGGATGAAAACGGTTTGGCCGGTTGCCTCAGGTGGTCTTCATCCAGGAGTTCTTGACCAAGTGGTGGCAACTCTTGGAAAAGACTGTTATATCCAAATGGGAGGGGGAGTTTTGGGTCATCCACAGGGAGTGGAGCGGGGAGTGGAGGCGGCAATTGAGGCTCGAAAAGCAGTATCTTCGGGTATGACCGTGAAAGAGTATGCAGAGAAAAACCCAAAGAGTGCGCTTGCCGCAGCAATTCAACTTTGGGGGATGGAACCAAAAATAGTATACTAATTTATTATGCTTATTATTCTTCATGGTCTTCCAGGAGTAGGAAAATCGACATTGGCACAGAAGCTTTCAGAAATAACCGGTGCACTTGTGTTGGGGACAAACCATATCCGACGAAATATTCTAGGATGCAATGCGTATCAGTGTGCTAATGTTCCTCTCATGCCGTTTTCAAAAGACGAAATTCTCCTTTCCTATAGGATTATGCTCTATTGCGCTGAACTGATGCTCCAGCAGGGAAAAAATGTGATTTTGGATGCGACATTTCAGAAGATTCAATATATTGAAATGGCAAAAGAAGTTGCTCAAAAGATGGGAGTCCCGGTTTACGTTGTGAAGGTAGTGTGCGATGAAGACGAATGTAAAAAGCGTATGGACGAACGAGTTCGGCTTCGAAAATCTGATAGCATTGTCGATTATAAACACCATGTTGAGGTGAAGGAGAAGATTTTTGAGGAATACCCCAATGTGAGTTTTTCGATTGATACATCAAAAGATTTAGAGCCTCAGTATGCCCAATTTCAGAGTATTGTTGGAACGAATGAGCCTCAATCACTATAAGTTGCTTTAAAAGCTTCCTATAATTATCCCCGACTTGATTTTTATCCTAATAGTATGATAAAGTATGAATATGAGGCTGATCTATATGGCTTTTATCCATAAACGTAAGCTTCCATGAGAAGATTTTTACAAAATACACCACGGTAGCATCCGTGGTTTTTTATCGGTATTATGATACGAGTTCTCATAAAAGACGTTGATGATTTGCTAGTGAGAGATTCAGAAGAAACGGTCCATCGACCGACGTGGCAACAGCTGTTCGGCACTCCAGTTACTGAAATTCCTGATGTTCGTGTCGGATTAAGACCATTAGATGTTATTCAGCTGGCAAAAGATTATTTAGGGTTGCCCGAAGATATTTATACCCTCGAAAGGCAACGTCGAGAGATTGTAGAAGGAATCGTGCGAAGTCCTAATTCAAATTTAAATTTAAATCCTGGCGCACGGGAATTGTTGGAAGGAGCTCGAGAAGAGGGCATGCGAACAATTTTACTTACCTCCGGCCATCTTGGCTATATAGCTGCATTGGTAAACCGTTTTGATCTGAGACCTCTCGTTGATTATGTTGTGACAGCCGGTTTAACAGAGAGATCCAAGCCGGATCGTGCGCCTTTTGATTTTGCATACAACATGGTAAGAGGAGATATCCCTGGGTTACAACCGAGCCAAGTTGTAATGGTAGGTGATTCTCCTAGATCGGATATTCAAGGAGGAAGAAATGCGGGATTTTGGACAATAGGTTTGGAGACGGGTCATGCTTCACGAGAAGAACTTTATAATGCAGGGGCTCATCTTGTGGTTGGAAATTTACTTGAGATAGATCCTCATTCCGGAGGTACGTTTGATGGCTACCCTTTTAATAACGGCCTCCATCCTGAAGGGGTACCTCTTACCCAGTATGGATTTTTACCGTCCCTACAGCACGGTGGATTAGAGAGAATGTAAATGGTTCAAATAGATTGCCTGGTAAATCCGAAAAACTACTGGAAACTATCATTTGAAGAAAAATAATCGCTTATGGTTGAATCTGAACAGTATATTCAGCAAACGGTTGACCACTTACAGGTTGTTCCAAATGGACCTTCTCCTGAACAGGGATTTAAGGTATCTTTAGCACATACTTCTGTTGAAATGTTGCGTGTTCCTCCTCCAGGGATTTCTTACGTTCAAAATTTAATGTCATCTCCATGTGGGAGTGATGGGGGAAGAGGTGGATATTATCTTGGAGGGCGGGCTCATGCAGATTTGGGACATCCGGTTTTCCCATCGGATACACCCTCTGATAAGGAAGAATATCAAGCAGAAGAATATCAAGCATTAGTCGCAGCTGCAGAGGGAATGGTAAAGCGGATGGTAAATACCTTTATTATGGAAGAGGAAGGGTTGAGAGTAGAGGAAGCTCAGGCATTAGCATTACTCAATACTCCAAATCATGAAGGATTTGGAGTTGTGATGGCAACAAAGGCAAATAAAGAAGATGGACTGCGTCCGGTTGCCGCTTTTCTTCCTGTACTTTCTGGTGATAAAAAAAGGGTTATCGGCGCAAGGTATGAGGTGGTTTATGTAGATTTTCAGGATTTCCAGCCCGGAGACTTGGTTGTTACTAATGCTGCTCTTCGGTGTGATCAGCACTGGCAAATCAATCCCAAAACAGGATTTCCGGATAAATGCGATCGAAAAACTGATGATGGCCATGATAGGAAACGGGTACCAGGGCATAGCGAAATGATTGGAGATTCAAGTGTTGCAGAGTACGGACTTCCGTACAAGAGTCATATGTTAACCAAAGTTCCAGTTGAGTTGCGGAAATGGATTGAGGAAGACCCCGAGAGACGGCTTCCTATTCTTATATCCACAGAACCGTTCAGCTGTTGTTTTGAAGCGCTTCAACCGATTCTGATGGGTATTCAGGGTGAAATGAAAACTGAATCTATTCCGAAACGAATTGCAATTTTGGGAGATGGTCCAAATGCTGCGCTTCTTGCCTTGACTTCCACAACTGTTTTCCCCAAAGCAGAGATTTATGTCACCGGACATACGCGAAGGAAAGTGAATGCAATTGAGGCTATAAATCCCAAGAAGATCCATGGAGTTTATGTGGACAAGGAAGGAGGACGCCATGCACATTCAGAGATACGGGAAAGGCTTGATGGGAGGAAACTTGATGTTCTTATTCCAACCTTTCATGTCGGTTCTCTGAAGAACTATAGAGAGCTTGTCAAAAAAAAAGGTCGGGTCATTGTTTGGAATGCTGACCAGGTAGGGAAGGAAGATCCTTTTGAAGGTGTGGGTGATCCAGATAAAATTCACCATTCATATGGAGGATGGAATCAGGCAGAATGGACAGCGCTTGAATTTATGAAGACTCTTTCGCAATTACATCCAAAACGATTGGAGGCGGTTTTGAACTACCCCTATTTTTATATGAGTATGGAAGGAGGAGCTGCTGCAATGCAGCAATGGATAGATAGACGGGGAAGCTATCCGGTAGAAATGGATAGGTCAACATCAGGAAAGATCATTATTGACCACGGTAATAGAGGTGTACTATTTTCACATACAGGTTCCTCGCAGGCGTTGGCGACCCAACAATAGGTATCTCAATAGAACGAATAGTGGAAAAACAAATAATTTCTCATCTTTCTGTTTCTCCGAAAGGAATCCTTCCTCAGGATGGTTTTGCGGTTAAATACGTTAAGTCGTCTCTGAATATGGCAAATATCCCGCATTCCGGCTTTGCCAATATTAAAATCACGTACTCTGCTCCCTGTGGAAGTGATGGTGGCCCTCATGGATATTATTGGGGGGGAAGATTTCACAAAGATCTCTTTGAGGAAAAACAAAAATTGGAGGAAAATCTCGCTCTTTTGCAAACGCATGGTATAGGGGGAGATAAAAAAACGTTACTGAAAATTTTACAGATACCAAACCATGAAGGGAGCGGAGTTATTGTTTCGGTAACTCCGAATTCTTCAGATAAACCCCGAAAAATTGCTGCCTTTGTTCCCGTTTTTTCGAAAGATAAAAAAAGTATTACCGGACTAAAGTATGACGTTTTAGAGATTGATTTTCAGAAGATAAAAAAAGGAGATCGAGTCGTTATTGACGCTTCGCTTCGCTGTGACAACCATTGGCAAATTTCCAAAAACGGCTTTGCACTTGAGTGCCACCGAGATATTGCCGGACGTCATACACGCAAAAGAGTACCAGGACACATGGAATTACCAGGATTTTCTTATCATGCTCCTTTTGGTCTTCCATATCCCAACCATATGCTCTCACCTGTCCCCAAAACATTAAATACCTGGATTGCTAAAGACCCAAAAAAGCGAGAATCACTTCTTGTGGCGATGGAGCCACTCAGTTGCTGTATTGAGGCATTTCATCCGGTATTTATGAGTAGAGAGAGAGTGGATCGAATTGCAATCCTTGGAGATGGTCCAAATGCGGCGCTTCTTGCCTTGACTTCCACCACTGCTTTCCCCAATGCTACAATTGTTATTCTTGGCAGAACCGACAAGAAACTAACAGCAATTCATGCGCTTAACCCAGGAAAAATAATCTGTCTGAAGGAGGGGAAACGAGACGATCAAAACGGACATGAGCTTTTGAGAAAAGTAATTACTAGGATGAAGAAATTTGACATTCTTATTCCTACATTTGAAGTTCCAACACTTCGAGATTATGGTGACGTTGTGGAAAAGAGTGGTAGAGTAATTGTTTGGGCAGCAGGGCAAGTAGGACAGAAAGATCCATTCAAAGGGGTAGGGAATGAAAAGAAATTACATCATTCATACGGAGGAAAAAATAAAATGGAAATATCAGCACTCCTTTTATGTGACGGGCTTGCACAAACATCTTCCAAAAGACTTGAAGCGCTTATTACTTATCCATACAAGAGAGTCTCTCTAAACGAGGCGGCAACTCATATGCAGGAATGGCTGAATAACAAAGGGAAATATGCAGTTGAGATGGATGGTAGAAAAACTTCAGCAAAACTTTTATTTACCCACTAATATTTTTCAGGGCAAATTTGAAAGCGGTTATTCCAGGTTCCTCCTTGGGAAAGATAAGCTTGGCATTTTTTGCCCATTTTGAGAGTTTCATCTTGAGTTTTTCCACAATATTTATTTTCATCCGAAACATTCCTCCTACCAGTACCACTTTGAGATTCTTTTTGATACCTACTCTTTTTGCGGCGGCGGAAATTGTGCAGTTCATCTCTTCTACCATCTCATCGATAATTTTCATGGCGATTTTGTCACCATTTCTTGCAGCATCCGCAACAAAAGGCGCAAGTGATGCAATTTTTGGGCTATCAACAAAGGGCGCTTTGATAAGTGATGAAATATCCTCAAACTGTTTCAGGGCAAATTTTTCCGCGACGACTTTTTCAAGGATAGTTTTAGGTCCTCGGCCATCATAGCTTCTTGTTGCAGCAATAATTGCTTTTATCCCAAGTTCGTACCCACCCGTTTCTCCCAACCAGTGGTTCCAGCCGCTAACAATCACTTCATTCTTATTCCTGTCAATTCCAAAGGCAGCAGATCCAGTTCCAACAATAAGAACAATACCATCACCATTGGGAAGTCCTGAGTAAAGCGCTGTACGAAGGTCATGATCAACCGTAATAGTTCCTGTGATTTTCAGAAGAGAGGTGAGCCGTATTGCTTTGTGCATGTCTTTGAGGGCTTTCGGTTTTCCTCCCGCTGTTCCTACGTATAGACTGACAATTGTTGGGGCGGAAATATCTGATGTGGCGTTTTTTATTGCCGTGACAATATTTTCAAGAGCTCTTTCAATTCCCACCGAGAGCGGGTTGGCTGCGCCTGCTGTTCCCCGGCCAAGAATTTTTCCATCTTTAGTTCCTGCAATTGCCACGGTTTTACTCCCTCCGCTATCTACCCCCACAACAATATCTGTCATAGGGGTAATAGTAGGGAAATAGGAGTAGTCTGTCAATAAGAGGGATGTGAAAGAGTAAATTAACTTGGGTTGTTATGGTCCCCACGACCTCCTCGTAAGAATGGAGCAACTTTCCCAACAAGTGCCTGTAACGGTCCTGGTTGGCCATGTGCTCCCCATAGTTGTTGCATATAGTAGAACTGGCTCATTGCCCCCATCCCTGTTGAAATTCCACCGGTCAAAGGCGAGAAGGCAGATCCGGCAGAAATAGGCAATGGAGATGTTGGGTGGAAAGCTTTTTTGATGGATGCGATAAGATTTGGCGTCATAAAAATCATTCCAAGCCCTAAAAGTACAGCAATTGGATTTCCAGACCCGCCAAGGTCTCCTCCACCGCCGACGGGGGTGAGAGGCGGAGACCACAGGTTTGATTTCCATGCAAATGTTGTCAGAATCCAACTTCCATAGATGACAAGAACAGTTGCCGGAAAGACAATAAGGTTGGCAATTAAATTCTGTATCCATTGACCAAATGCAGAACGTCCGGGAATTGCTTCCTGAAGAAGAAGAATAGGGCTAAAAATAAGCGCAAGAATAATTTGAATATAGGCATTCAAAAGTAAGAAGGTGATGCGGATAACGGTAAAAAGGAGTCCGAGTCCAATGATAAGAAGAAGGATAGCAACTGGTGCGATAAGTCCTCCGATAGCCCATGGAATAGCTGCAGCACCTGCTACGCCGCCGAATCCCACTGAAATGATTGCGCTAAGGAGCTCAGTTGTTATCCCAACTCCGGTATTGAGTGAGGACCCGAGAAATATTTGTTTAAAGAAATCTCCAATGAGTCTAAAGTTAAAGACAGAACCCCAGAGCGCTCCCCAGCCGCCTGTTATAAAGAGATTTTGGAGATCTGCTGAGTCTCTCATATAGTCAGGAAATGTCGCTTCAGGAAGAGATGTTGCAATAATGTTGATGGCAATAGCCATGGCAAGATACATAAGGTCAATAAGAAATCCTGCAATTGGATAGGAGAAGGTGATAAGAAGGAGTGCAACAATTATTTTTGGTATCGCAGCTTGAATTGAGATAACCGTTTTTGGGTCAATTTTCATACGAAAGATTACCATAAAGCCAATAACGACCATGACGATAATAAGAATAGAGTAGGCAATGTTTCGAAATGCCGCCCAGAGAGGGAAAAGGGGAAGAAGCCCGACAAACCCAATACCCTGAGCGTAGGCTTTTGGGAAAATCCCTATATTTGCAAGGACATATCCGGTGTATGCAAGACCGCTTGCTGGAGGAGTATCAATCATTGAGTCGTTAAGTTGAGCAAATGCAAAAACTGCTCCCTTTTCTCCGGCCTCGTACAAGCGTTGATCTGTCGATCCCAGAATTTGCCAGTTGAATGCTTGGAGAGCATTACTTACTTCCTTATAGCCCGATTTGCAATCATAAAGTTTAGTTGGTCCACTCGGGTTTGTCTGAGTTTCTTGCCAATCATCTCCAATCTTTTTATCACAATCCGTTGCGCTCGTTTCAAATGCACCGAAAAGTCCAGCATGAATTGGTACGGCTTTGGAAAAGGAAAAGAGGGTAAGAGCAAGAAAAACAAAAACGAAACAAAATAGCCGGGCAGAAAAGTGCATACTCTTTTATTATTCGTTTCAGGAAAGGAAAAGTCAAGCTTTTGGATTAGGGGCCGATGACTGTTGGTACGGTGAAATTAAGGACATCAATCCCTGTAAATGCTTTGATGATTAGAAAGATGACGTAGGCAACGGCCATAAGAATAATACCGGCAAAGGAAAACGTCATTGTTTGCTGGGCAGATGCCGTTGCTTTTGGGTCGCCACCCGAAGTGAGGAATTTAAATCCTCCAATAACGAGCATGACAAAAAGAGCAAGAAGAGCAAGGGACATGGCAACGAGGAGAATTCTTGAAAATATTGCTTCTAAGCATTTAAAGGTGGGGACATCGACGGTTTTCCCTCCTCCTACGTCTATCTTAAGAATACAGGGGATATTCGTGCCTGGCCAATTTTCCATAGAAAGGAATAGAAAAGACGATAAGAAGACCAAGAAGTGCTGCCTGGATTCTATGTTGTGCCGATTCAACCCCCGCTTTGTCTCCTCCTGAGGTGATCCATTGGATACCACCCCAGAGAAGGAAGAAGAATGCAGCAAGGGTTGCAAGGACAAGGGCAGCGCCGATAATTGCCCCGATGAGCTTGCCAAATTCAGTAATGTTTAAATTTGCGGGTCTTGAAATAGTAATTGTTGTATCTTGGGCAAATGCGGGAGAAGATGCGAGTAAAACTGAGGTGAAACCGGTTAAAGTAGCAAATAACTTTTTCATAATATAGATAGTATGGTATGTTCTTTTTCACTTGTCAAGGGTAGAGTTTTTACCCTCTATTCCACTAGTCGTCGAGATTCCTGTTTCTACTCGTTAGGATAGTTGTCAACAGGGTTACCAGGAGGAAGAAAGGGAGCAGGATTAGTAATCGTTGCAGCACTGGGTATCGTAAACTGGAAGATGTTAGAAAAGACGATAAGAAGACCAAGAAGTGCTGCCTGGATTCTATGTTGTGCCGATTCAACCCCCGCTTTGTCTCCTCCTGAGGTGATCCATTGGATACCACCCCAGAGAAGGAAGAAGAATGCAGCAAGGGTTGCAAGGACGAGAGCAACCCCAATCGCAGCTCCAATGAGTTTGCCGAAATTAGTAATCTTCAGATTTGGAGGTTGCGAGACGACTATTTTTGTCTCGGCTGCAAATGTGTACGATGAGGCAAGAAGAACCGTAGCTACACCGCCGCCAAAAGATACAAGTCTCTTCATACTCCTAGTATGGAATGTACTTTTCATCTTGTCAAGAGTATCCATGAATTCGGGAAACAGCAAATATCTTTATAAAAGAGAGGGAATGACGATATTAAATGATCCTCCTGTTCCAATCGGTGATATCCCCAAAAATTGAAGGATAATAAGATAAATTGACCATACGGCAAAAGTAATGACAAGACCGACAATTGCTTGGATAATCCGTTCACGGGCATTTTCTAGTGCTGTTTTATCTCCACTGGATGCTATCCATTGGAGAGCTCCGATAAAAAGTTGTATCAACGCAAAAAGCGTTGCCCCGGTAAGGAGAAGGCCAACCAAAGCTGCAAAAAATTTCGCAAAGACAACAGGCGCCTCATCCGGAGTTCGTTGCGCAATGTTGGTTATAACCGGATTTGTTATTGGCGATATTTGTGCAAGAAGTATCGGGTGATTCATAGTTTTTTACAGCCCAAGTGTTGGCAGGAGACTTCCCGGATTTAGTATATCAAGTCCGAGCATTCTTCCTACAACTCCAGCAATGACCCATCCCAAAACGACAACAAGAAGGCCAATAAATGCCCACGTCATTTTATCGCGTGCCGTTTCCACTCCATGTTTATCTCCTCCTGATGAAATCCATTGGTAGCCGCCGGTGATAATTTGGATGATAAACCACAGTGCTGCAACAATTGTTAAAAAGCCTATGATTCTACTTAAGGTGAAATTTAATTTATTTCCCACAGCTGCTGTGTTTTCTTCACTAGCACCAGGACTAAATTCACAAAGGAAGCTCGCAAGCGGCCCAAAAGGGTTCCCTGTACCGCTGCATCCTAATCCCGTTGAAGAATCGACGGAAAGCACAGGTGTTGAAAAGAAAAAAATACCAGTAATTAGGATAATGAACAATTGTTTCATCATAGTGAAGGCTGAAGAATGGCAACAGGATCTCTAAATAAGAGGATACCGATAATTGCTGCCAGTAAAAATGACGTGACAATAATCAGAAGCCCCAAGAATGATTGCCAAATTTTTTCCCAAGCTTTCGAAATTGCTTTTGGGTCGCCTCCTGCAGTCATAAATTGAAATCCCGAAATAAGGAGATTAATAAATCCCCAGAGCCCTGCAGTGATAAATATAAGTCTCAGGATGGAATTTAAAAGAGCAATAACCCCGGTAAGCTTTCCTGACGCATCAATTGCAGGTGTTGCAAGCAGTCCTCCAGTTGGTGCAATAATGACGCCAATAGGATTCGTTTGTGCAAAGACTTCTTGAACTGGTAAAAGGATAGTAACACCAAAAGCCAAAAGGAAAGCCATAGTTAACAAAAAGTTGAAGTTTTTCATTGGTACTATAATAATCCGCCAAGCGATCCACCTAAGATAAAATTGAGAATCTGCAGTATCCAGTATGCCCCAAAAATAAGAAGAAGTCCAATGACAGCGTATGTCAAAAACATCTTGGATTGTTCTTTGGCGTTGGCATCATCACCACCTGCTCCGGAAATAACTCCAACTCCGGCAACGATAATCAGGATAAAAAAGATGACAGCCCCAGCCAGGATAAGTTTGGGAAGGAAGAACGAGACAATGCTTCCAAGCGAAGCAAAATTCTTATTATTACAAAAGGTCCAAACATCGCAGACATTCACCGCATACACTGGTTTTGCAAACATACTACTTGTAGTGTAGGGGAGTTTTTGAGTATTTGTCAAACGAGGGAAGGAGGGGTACAATACTAGAACTCATTTCAAAACCTGCTTTCGTCGCGAAAATGTTCATATTCATGCGAACACGGTGAAAAGTGACGACGGAGTATACACGAAGTGATACTTCTAGGAGCTTTGAACCGTGTGTAGCTGAATATGGGCGTTTGCAGTAGAAATGAGGTTTTGAAACGAGTTCTAAATTACATGAAAGATCTGGATTTTTCGACTAAGATAGGTATAAATATGGACGAAAAACAGATCGTAACACACATCCTTTCAGGAGATGAGCCTTCTCTTCGGAAATTTTACCATATATATCAGCCACGTCTTTTTTCCTTTATACGAGCAAAAGTTGGAAATGAGCATGACGCTGAGGAAATTCTTCAGGATGTTTTTCTGGCAACGCTAGAAGCGCTTCGTGATTTTTCGTTTCGGAGTTCTCTCTATACATTTATATGTAGTATTGCAGTCCATAAAATCATTGATTATTACAGGAAAAAAAAGATCAAACAGGTAGTATTTTCCAAGTTTGTCGAGATCGAACCGATTCTCTCAACGCTTCTTGGACCCGAAAGTACTCTTGATGAAGTGTTGCTTCGGGAGAAAATTCGAAAAACCTTCGGAAAGCTTGCACCAAACCAGAGTAAGATACTCCGGTTGAAGTATATTTACGGCTACTCTGTTGAAGAAATTGCTAAAAAGTTAGCTATTTCATTTAAAAGTGCGGAAAGTTTGCTTTTCCGGGCACGGAGAGCATTCGTTCTTGCATATTCTGTATGAAAAACGATAGAGTGTATGAGCTTTTAGTTGCCAAGATGCAGGAGATGACAGTTGTTCCCCCTCAGACACTAGGGCCGTTGACGTTTGCGTACAAACGGATAGTTCCGTATTTGAAATTTGCCCCGTGGAGAAGTACTGTAACCTTCTCTTTTCTCTTGAGTGTATTTTTATATTTCCTCCTTGGTTCAACGGTCGTGAAAATTGCATCTCTTCTACAGTTTGGGTTCTAAGGGAAAATTCCATGATACGTGTAACCACCCTCGTGAAACTTTCTCTCCTTTTTGTAACAAATGCTGTTGGAACATTCCATAACCCGTATGTTACCTATCGGAGGCTTTCTGTTGAAAAAACTGATCACCGTCATTTTCTTTTCGTATTCCTTCTTGTTATTGCCTATTTTATCTTTGCTAGTTTTATTCGTATCGGGAAGTCGTACCCATTCTTGCTTTCAGTTCATTTCAACGTCCTTTTTGCGGCGTTTATTTTTGGATTTACTACCATGATCGTTTTTTTTATAACACTTGGAAAACTCTTAGGAGGGAAAGGATCAGTAAAAACGTTAACAATTCTTTGGACATATAGCCTTCTTCCTACAACGATCTGGTTTTTTCTTACCTCGCTTCTTTATATTTTTCTTCCACCCCCAAGAACCGAAGCGTTTTTAGGGAAACTTTTTAGTGTTATTTTTCTCACTCTCACCCTCTCCCTTTTCTTTTGGAAAATAATTTTGTATTATTTGACTCTCAGATTTGCTCTCCGCTTGGATCTGTTAAAAATCGGACTCATTACGCTTCTTGTTGTTCCTCTCATTGTTGGATTATCGACAGTATTTTATATGCTGCGAATCTTTCGTGTACCGTTTCTTTAACGTATGAAACTGCAAGATGCAAAGACTGTGAGAGTACGTCGGAAGCTGTTGGAGACGATAACAAAAAAGAGTTTTTCTTCTGTCTCAACCTACCCAGAGAGTTTAGAAGTGGCGTCGTCCCATAACTGTGAAAACATGGTGGGTGCAACATCAATTCCTCTGGGTATTGCCGGACCGATTCACATTAGAGGATCTGTTGCCAAAGGAACGTTTTATCTCCCATTGGCAACGACAGAGGGAGCCCTTGTTGCTTCGATAAACCGTGGTTGCAAAGCGATTTCTCAAAGCGGAGGAGGAATTGTTAATTGTCACCGTGTTGGAATAACTCGTGGCCCAGTTTTCTATACCGGTTCAATAGAAAATAGTGAGAAGCTCTATCGCTGGATTAAAACTCATGGGGATAGATTACGAAAGGAAGCTCAAGAGACGTCGAATCATCTGAAATTGGACAAAATAAAAGTGAACACCCTTAGCCAACACGTTTTTGTCCGCTTTTCCTTCGATACTCAGGATGCGATGGGAATGAATATGGCCACGATTGCCACACAAAAAATGGCTGAGTTTCTTGAACACGAAACAGGATTTAAATGCCTATCGCTTGCAGGCAATTTCGATATAGATAAAAAAGCGGCATGGCTTAATTTTATCGAGAATCGTGGATGGAAAGTTTGGGCAGAAGTCATTCTTTCCGAGAAGGTACTTTCCTCCGTACTGAAAACGACAGCCCAAAAACTCTATGAAACTTGGTTAGCCAAATGCGTCTATGGATCCATGATGAGTGGGTCATTGGGTTTTAATGCGCACTTTGCCAATGTTGTCGCGGCGCTGTTTATTGCAACAGGTCAAGATGTAGCTCATGTTGTTGAAGGAAGTTTAGGAATTACTACGACTCAAATGACGAAACAAGGATTATATCTATCTGTCTATTTGCCAAGCCTGGTTATTGGAACTGTTGGAGGAGGAACATCCCTTCCTGCACAAAATGAAGCGTTAGATATCTTAGGAGTTGCGGGAGGGAAAAACGGAAAAAACGCAGCTACCCTTGCTGAAATTGTCGGCGGGGCAGTTTTGGCAGGAGAAATATCTCTTCTTGCCTCTCTCTCTGTTGGTAGTCTAGCCTCTTCCCACCAAAAATTTGCTCGCGGAAAATAAGGTATGAATGTTGGTATTTTAGGCTACGGTGTCTATATTCCATTGTATCGGGTGAAAACGGCCGATACCGCCTCAGTCTGGGGAAAAAATCCGAGGGAACTTGTGAGTTCACTTTCTGTTGGGGAAAAATCTGTTGCCGGGTATGATGAGGATGCGGTTACTCTTGCCTACGAGGCGTCAAAATATGCATTTGAATATGCGAATATCAATCCATCACGGGTCGATGTATGTTTTGTAGGTTCTGAAAGTCATCCCTATGCAGTTAATCCTACTTCAACAATTGTTGCAGAATTTTTAGGTATTGGGAAAAACTACTTGGCTTCCGACCTTGAGTTTGCCTGTAAAGCAGCAACAACAGGGTTAATCGCAATCTCGGCGCTCGTTGAATCAAAAAAGGCAGAGGTAGGTCTTTGTATCGGTACAGATACTGCACAGGCAAAACCGCATGATATTTTGGAATACACCGCAGCATCAGCTGCTTCTTCATATCTAATTGGGAGAAACTCACCTGAGGCAATTGCCACACTTCTTGATTGGACCTCATACTCCTCAGATACTCCAGATTTTTGGAGACGAGATGGAGTGAAGTTCCCAACGCACGGAGGGAGATTTACCGGAACACCTTCATATTATGCGCATGTGGAAGGGGCAGCACGTCAGCTTTTTTCCAAAACAAAAACTGATGCTTCGGATTTTGATTATTGTGTATTCCATATGCCGAATGGGAAGTTTCCTCGCGATGTGGCAAGACGCCTTGGATTTAGTGAGAAGCAACTTGCGCCATCTTTAACAGTTGATTTTATCGGAAATCCGTATTCTGCATCATCCCTTATAGGTTTATCTGCGGTTTTGGATATTGCGAAACCGAAACAGAAGATTTTTATGGCGTCATATGGATCTGGAGCCGGATCTGACGCTTTCGTTTTTGAGACAACTTCCGCAATTACAAAAAAAAGAGGGAAAGTTCCACATGTATCTGATTTTATGAAAAAGAAACGATATATATCGTACGTTGAATATCTTCGTATGGGAGGGAAAATATGAAGGTATACCTTCGGGGAGCTGCAACAACGAAATTTGGAGAACTATGGAATATTTCCCCGCGAACGCTTGTAGGGAATGCGGTGAATGACGCGCTCACACAATCCGGGTTAAATAGTAAAGATATTCAAGCAATTTTTGTTGGCAATATGCTCTCGGGAGCGCTTGGGAATCAGGAACATTTAGGCGCATTTTTTGCTGAAGAATTAGGTATGATCGTTCCAGCTATGAGAGTAGAAGGTGCGTGTGCGTCTGGAGGGTTGGCAATGCATGCCGGTGTCCTTGCCGCATTGTCTGGAAGCTATGAGAATGTGTTGGTTGTTGGCGTTGAAAAAATGACAGATTATCAACCGGAAGAGGTAGCGTCCCTGCTTATGGGTGCCGGATCTGAGGCAGAGCGAGAAGCTGGTGCAACGTTTCCTGCTCTCTATGCACTCATTGCCCGGGCTCACATGGAAAAGTATGGAACAACCGAAGAAGAAATGGCAGCTGTATCAGTAAAAAACCATTATCATGCGTCACTAAACTCGCACGCCCATTTTACCTCACCGGTAACAATCAAAAAAGTATTACGAAGCCCTGTTGTTGCATCCCCTTTAAAGCTTCTTGATTGTTCACCAATTTCAGACGGAGCGGCAGCTGTCGTTATAAGTACGGTGAAGCCGAAATCAAAAAAACATGTCGCTATCGTTGCATCATCTGTTTCTACAGATACACTCGGTCTTTCTGAGAGACATGACTTGACAACATTACAATCTGCAGTCCGCGCCTCATCCAATGCGTATGAAATAGCGGGAATTGGTCCGAAAGATGTTGATGTTGCCGAGGTTCATGATTGTTTTACTATCGCAGAAATTATTGCCATGGAAGATTTAGGATTTTTCCCTCGGGGAATTGCCGGAAAATCCATTCTGGAAGGGGAAACACGAATTGGGAAAAAGCTGGTTGTGAATATTTCCGGGGGGCTGAAAGCCTCTGGTCATCCAGTTGGAGCAACAGGAGTGAAACAGATTGTTGAAACCTATCAGCAGCTTTTGGGCATTGCCGGACCAAAGCAGATCCAAGGTGCACGAGTTGGATTAACCCATAATGTGGGGGGAAGTGGAGCAACGGCAGTTATTCATATTCTCGCGTTACAGTCGTAATACAAGGCTTTATGATCGTCTCTCCCGTAAAGATTTGGCGAAATCAGAAATATGTCCGTTCGATGCTGGGACTTTCCGGAATTATTACCTCTTGGACGAAAATTCACGTTCCACCAATCGGATTTAAATCCCATGCCCCCTACATTGTTGTTATTGCCGAGTTTTCAAATAAAAAAAGGTTAACTTCACAACTTGTTGATTGGGAGGAACGACATCTGCGACTTGGACAAAAAGTTGTGACAGTGTTACGAAAGACCAGGGATCCGGGACTTGAAGGCGTTATTCCATACGGTGTGAAATGTAAGCCTCTTGACTCATAGCATGTCAATCACTGTTTCAGCTCCCGGGAAAGTTCACCTTTTAGGAGAACATACTGTTGTATATGGAAAACCAGCATTGTTATCCGCGATAAATCTTCGGACGTATGTAACAGTGAAAAGAAAAACTTCTCCCAAAAAACAAAGCATTGTTCAGATAGATGCCTCTCACAATAGACAATTTATAAAAAAAATAGCCTCTTTTCTTCAAGAGAAATTCCCTCTTCCCCAGGCAACAGAATTGAATATTTCTGTTCGTTCAAATCTTCCAATTGGATCAGGACTTGGGTCATCTGCTGCAGTTTCGGCAGCGCTTGTCGGTGCATATCTCAACGTCGTTAAAAATACCTGGAATCCAAACAAAATAAATGAATTTACCTATAGTATTGAGAAAATAACCCATGGAAATCCGTCAGGAGCTGATAATACAACGGTTGTTTTTGGAGGGTTGGTTTGGTTTCGGAAAGAGTTTGAATTTCTTAAATCAATCTGGTCTCTTCCGATTTCCTCATATACATTTCCCAAATTTTTCCTTCTCCACAGCGGTAAACCGAAGGAACCAACACGAGAGATGGTAGAACAAGTTGCTTTATCTTATAAAAAAAAGAAAGAATTGTTCGAGAGTATATTCGCAGACCAGGAGTATCAGACGAAAAAGCTTCTTTTATCATTGAAGACAGGCAATATTGTAGATATGAAAAGCGCACTTTTTTCAGGGGAGAAAAATTTAGAAAAAATTGGAGTGGTAGGAAAAAAAGCCCAAAGCATAATTCGGGAACTTGAAAAGAGTGGAGGAGTAGGAAAAATTTCCGGTGCAGGCGGGATTGCCAAAGGAAGTGGAATGATTCTCTGTTTTCATGAAAAACCTTCTAGAATAGAGACCATTAGTAAGCGTTTTTCCATTCCTTTTTATCCAGTCGTTTTGGGGCAAGAAGGAATAAGAATAGATGAAAAAGACTAACAGTATACGCGTTTTTGCTCCAGGAAAACTCATGCTTCTTGGGGAACATGCTGTGGTATATGGGTATCCATGTATTTCATTTGCCATAGATAGGGGAGTAACCGTTGAACTTTCGGAAGGTTTAAGAGCCGACAAAGTGACATCTAGTGTTTCAGACGATCGATTCATCCGCGTAGCAAAGGATGTATTTTTTCAAAAAAATGCCGTTCGGAGAGTACCTATGCACATTACGATCAAAAGTGAAATTTCAGGATATGGTTTGGGTTCATCAAGTGCAGTGGCAGTAGCAACAATTACCGCTCTTTTGCAGTTTTATGCGATTTCTTTTTCGAAACAAAAGGTATTTGACCTTTCATATGAGGCGGTAAAGAAAATCCAACCAAAAGCATCAGGATATGATGTGGCAACAACGATTTATGGTGGAGTTATTCTTTTTGATGGGAAAACAAAACAAGTAAAAAAAATCAATATCAAAGATTTCCCCTTCCTTGTTGGGTTTAGTACCGTGAAAGCTGATACTTCGACATTAGTGGAGCAGGTTTCTGAGCAAAAAGAAAGAGAATCACAAAGAATCGACGCCATTTTTTCTTCGATTGGTCATTTAGTTAAGGAAGGGATTCAGGCTTTTAATAACAGAGATTGGAAACGTTTAGGCGGCATTATGGATGAGAATCAACGAATGCTTTCCATGCTTGGCGTAAGCACTAATCGGTTGGACGAGATGATTTTTGTTGCAAAACATCATGGAGCGTTGGGTGCAAAGTTATCAGGAGCAGGTGGAGGAGATTGTATAATTGTTCTGTGCTGGAAGAACTCTAAACAAATTATGTACGAAACATTAAAAAAAGCGGGAATACCAATGGTACCGTTAAACTTTTCTTCCAAAGGAGTGAGGCAATTATGAAAGCAACTGCAATTGCACCAGCAAATGTAGGTCTCATCAAATACTGGGGAAGAATTGATGAATCTCTTCGTATTCCAGAAAATGGTAGTATTTCAGTTAATCTAAGTAGTCTTACCACAACCACAACGGTTGAATTTCATGATAGCTACGAGAAAGATCAGGTGACAATTGTTGAAATTGAAGATGTACACGCTGTGGGTCGTGTGCTTGAACAAATCGATCGGATAAGAAAACGTGCCAACATAAAAGCAAAAGCAAGAGTTGTAAGTCACAATTCTTTTCCAACGTCAACAGGACTTTCTTCTTCTTCATCTGGATTTGCTGCATTAACGCTTGCTGCATCAAGCGCAGCAGGACTTGAGCTTTCCGAAAAAGAGCTATCGATCCTTGCCAGACTCGGGTCAGGATCTGCCTGCCGTTCAATTCCTGACGGATTTGTTGAGTGGACTGCCGGAAGTTCACATGAGTCATCATATGCATATTCCGTATTTCCACCGGACCACTGGGATATCGTCGATATTGTGGTAGTTGTCAGTACCACAAAAAAAGAAGTTTCTTCAACGCAGGGTCAGAAGTATGCGCGTACGAGTGTATTTTATCCGACTCGACTTTCTCATATAGGACAAAAGATTAGGGAGATGAAATCGTATATAGAGCAAAAAGATTTTTTCGCCTTTGGGAAAACTTTGGAAGAGGAGGCGCTCGAGCTTCATGCGGTTATGCTTACATCGAAACCGCCACTTCTTTACTTTACAAGTGAAACAATTACTCTTTTAAAAAGGGTATTAATATGGCGAAGTGAAGGACTGCCAGTATTTTTTACACTCAATACCGGTCAAGATATTCATCTTTTTTGTGAGAAAAAAAATCAAGAAACGCTACTTGCGAATTTGAAATCGGAAAAAGAGGTACAAAGGATAATTGTCAATAATCCGGCAAAAGGAGCACGTCTTACCAACAACCATCTTTTTTGACAATAGTGCGTGACATAATATTTCATATGGAAAAAAATCAATTATCGCTACCCAAACATGTAGCCATAATTATGGATGGAAATAGACGATGGGCCAAAGCAAAAGGACTCTTTGAGTTTGAAGGGCATAAGAAAGGAGAAGAAAGGATTGAGCCGATTGTCGATAAAGCGTTGGAACTTGGTATTCCCTATCTGACCTTTTGGGCTTTTTCTACAGAGAATTGGAAACGGAGCAAAACCGAGGTCTCATTTCTTCTGAAACTTTATCGGGAAAATCTCGATAAAAAAATAGATAGGTTCCATAAAAAGAACGTAAAGATTCACATTCTGGGTAATATCTCACTGTTTCCTAAAGATATTCAAAAAAAGACGCAAGAGTGGATGGCAAAGACAAAAGATAATACCCGGATGACGGTAAATCTTGCTTTAAGTTACGGTGGGCGTGATGAGATCGTACGAGCCATAAATCATGCAATGCAACAATATGACAATGTAACAATGGAACAATTTCAGAAGTTTTTAGATACGGCAGGTCAGCCAGACCCTGATCTTCTTATCCGGACCGGAGGGGAGATGAGGTTATCTGGATTTCTTCTCTGGCAACTTGAGTATACTGAGCTTTACTTTACGAAAACGTACTGGCCAGATTTTACTCCTGAGCGTTTCGTTGAGGCAATTACCGATTATTCCACCCGGAAAAGACGATTCGGAACGTAAGTTTCTTGCATCACAGAGTATTCCTGATAGAATCAGCCTATGGATCGGGAACGAATTACTATTACCTGCAAAAAATCTTTACTTTCCAAAATTGACAGTATCATTGATGGGGTAAATATAAGAAACAGATCCCACGCAATTGAATATCTTATAACCCAGAGCCTTGTTCCTCAAGTTCGTCAGGCCGTCATACTTGCCGGTGGGAAAGGACTTAACATGCGGCCTTTCACGTTTGAAATGCCCAAAGGGCTTTTTCCAGTTGCCGGTAAACCAATTCTTGAACACATTGTTGACCTATTAAGAAACCATAGCATTGTCGATATTATTTTTTCCATAGGGCACCTCGGAGAAAAAATCCGTGAGTATTTCGGAGACGGCAAGAAGTTTGGTGTGAAAATCACCTACGTACTGGAAGAAAAAGAAATGGGAACAGGTGGAGCACTCCTCCTTGCCAAGAAACACATTCACAGTGATACGTTTTTGGCTCTTCACGGAGATATTCTTACGGATATAAATCTTTCTGATCTTGTTGCTTTTCACAATGAACAGGATAGTGTTGCCACCCTTGCGCTCACCTCTGTTGTTGACACATCAAATTTCGGTGAAGTCGTCCTGCACGGGACAAAAATTACCCAATTTCGGGAAAAGCCACAGAAGGGAAAGCAGACGTCACAACTGGTAAATAGCGGTTTGTATGTTTTAAGAAAAAGTATTTTTGAACATATTCCACATGGAACCGTTTCACATCTTGAAGATATTTTCCCTACCTTAGCTCAAGAAGGGAAACTCACCGGGTTTCTCTTTGCGGGAAAGTGGATTGACATTGGAACTCCCAAATCGTACGAGCAAGCAATTACTCAATGGAGAGAAAAGTGAGATTTGCCAAGTAGACGACTGCGTTTAATCTGGTAGAATAAATGTATGGATCAAACTGCCCAATCCCAGGAGGCTCCTCCACAAGATGTACCCTCCGAAACTCCAGTAGAAACCCCATCGGTAGACGTGCCCCAGGGTGAGGCGCCTCCATCTGATGGTCCCCCCGAGACTCCACCTCCTCAATTTCCAGAAAGTGTCAATCCTTTGAAAAAGTTTCTTCCGTTTATCATAGGGGGTTTACTTCTTCTTATCATTATTCTTGGAGGATTTCTCCTTTTTGTAGGGGGGGCATCTAAAAAATCTGCGACTCCAACCCCTCCTCCGAGGCCTTCTGCAACGCCAATTCTTCTTCCAACTGCCACAATTGAACCAACGCTTTCACCTATTGCATCGGTATCGGCAACTATCACGCCAGTTGAGGTAGGACGGTTAGCATTTATTAAAGATGGTGATATTTACCATAGTGATTTTTCATTTGTTACACTTTTGGCCAAAAATACTTCACCAGCGGGAGGAAATCTTTCCTGGTCTTTTTCAGGAAGATACTTATCCTGGCTTCCCAAAGTAGGGAATTTGACCCAATTGACAGTCTACGATCGGGAGAAAAAAACGTTTTACTACTACCCAGAAAGTAATTCTGCAGCAATTGCTGACTATTCCTGGTCTCCCTCCTTCGATTCTTTCGTTTTTCTGACGCAAGGTGCCACATATAATCTGGATAGTTACCAAGTTTCTTCAGTTTCGGCAGTTGCAACTTCACTTCTGAAGCGGTCTCCCTCTATTTCTCAAGTTGAGTGGGTGAATGAAAAAACTGTTCTTTTCCGGGGGTCTGATGGGATAAGCAGTGTCAATCCTGCAAGCCCATCAGCAAAACTTCTTGTTGCCAATTCTTCTATTTCGGCAATGTCGGTATCTCCTGACAAGACCAAGATTCTCTATAGTGTTACCGGGAGTCAAAAAAACGACCTTTACATTATGGGAATAGATGGAACAGGGCAACGAGTACTAAATTCCAAACCGACACTGGTTGATATGGGTACCACAAATCTTCCTGAATCTACGCTCGATAAAGGATTTCTACCCTTTGCTATCTGGTTTCTAAATGCGGAAAAACTTCTTGTCCCATACCAATATAGTGCGAACCTTCCACTCGTTGGCATATACGATCTTGGTCAAAACTCCGTGCAGATCATTGGTCCAAATGCATTGCAAAAAGATGATTTTATGGTTGACGACTTTCGGCTTCTCGGAGTTCGGCCAAATCCTCTCCAAAGCGGAACACAACAGTTGACTCTTTATACATTGGAAAATAATGCCAAGTTAAACGTCGTCCGCGTCATTCCCGGCGGATCATCCCCTGCGTTTTTTGAGAAATGACTTAGTAGAGGTTTAGTCCAAACAGGTAATCCACAATTTGGACAATGAGAAATGCGACAAAAATAAGGAGGAATCCCAAAATAGCGTTAGTGATTTTTGCTTGTCCTGCTGCGGCTTTCTTCGGGTCTCCCATTGACGTGAGGTAGCTAAAACCTCCCCAGATAAGATAAAAAAGTAAGAATACTCCGGATATTGGAAAGATGTAAGGGAGAAGGTTGGTGACAAAAGAGGCAAGGTCAGTAAAACGGGTGTTCCCCGTAGCATCAATAGTAGGCAGTGGGCCCTGAACCTTTCCGCCCGGGATATTTAATATTTGTGCAAGTTCCATAGATTTTCTTTATGGTACCATAGTTTCCTTGTGAATAGTTACGGTTTAGTAAATTCAGGAAGACCGAGAATATCAACACCGATCGTACGAAGGAGAAAGACAGAAAAGATGACAAGGAGAAGTCCTGAGAGGGCAGAGACGATTATTTCTTTTCCTTGGGCAATTTTTTCCGGGTCTCCTGCCGAGGTCAGGATGAGGAAACAGCCATAAAGGAAATAGAGAAAGGCAATTCCGCCTGCAATTCCCGGACCGAAACGAAAAACATACTCTTCAAGAAATGTATTCATATTTGTGGAAATACACCCTATTCCGGTCCAGATCCCTTTTTTTGTTTCATCTGTATTGTTTACACAAGTGTTGCAGGCAGATTGGTAGTCTACTGGTGATCTTGGTAATTGGTCACAAAGAGGTTTTAAATTAGGAATTTTTATGCCTGGTGCAACATTTGTACACCAGGGACAAGAAGAACATTTGTCATTACAGTAAGGATATGTACATTCTGGGTCAGTATCAGGACCACCCTGTCGTATGCATTGCGGCGGAACTTTTGGAATGTCGATAGATCCTCCGGATTCATCAACATTTATGGTAGCCTCGCAATGCCCGTTAATATCCGTTGGTACTTTTCCAGTTTTGTCTCTGGGACAGGTTACCCCTCCTCCGACACCATACTCGTCCGTTGGGATACATTGGACTGTCTGGGATTTGATGTCGTATGTAACTCTATAAGAACCTGGTTGAGGAAATGTACCAATATACTTGAAAATCGTCTGTTTGTCTGCAGGAGTATATTCTTCTGTAGATCGATTACCTACAGTGAGGTCTCCAAAATAGAGTCTACTCCAAGCATTACCTGAGGAATCGTAAGTAATTGGACTATCGGGCATATTTGAGATAGTTCCCGTTACCCAATAAACAGCATCTAGTGTCGGTTTATCCAAAATGTTTCCTCGAGAGTCTTGCATACGAAAATTTAAATTGCATGGAACATATGCCAGAGTAGGTGTTGGAAGTGGGATGACTTGATAAGTATATGTGCAAACAGGGATTGCGCCTGCAAGCACATCCGGCGGAGGCCGCTTTGAAGTATCAAATGGAACCAAATCAGAAACACGATAAAGGTTTAGAGCGTGTGAACGGGTCTGAAATTGAGCAGAATACTTATCGTTATTGTCAATCTTTACGTATATATCCCAATGTCCCACACTACGTTGCGTATCGGTAATAAGCTGAGGTGTGGAAACGTAATCGTTTTGGCCGCCTCCATCAGCAGCTACAACAAATCCGTTGTTAGCAGGATCAGGATCAGGGGCATCAGGAGGATGATTGAGACCAAAACCAATTTCTATGTTAGTGGTATTAGAATAAATAGTATGATCTCCTATTTTAGATTCGGCAGGTGTTACATTGAAAGTAAAACCTCCACAATTTGCTGCTGCATAAACAGGGGAGAGGGAAAAAGAGGAAACAATAAACAATAAGACTGAGGTCAACAAGACTAGAAAGGATTTATATGCGCGAATTAAAATGCGACTTCCACATACGAGGTATGACAGATTCACTGCGTGAGAAACTATCTGATATTTTAGCCTAAACTCATTCATAATAATATTTCTACCCAAATCCAGGAATTTGTAATATGTCTACTTGGCAGTTGATATTTTGCATATTATGTACTATAATACCAACTTAATCACGATGAGAGGGCACACCTAAGGTTTCGTCCGAAGGTTACTCCCTCTCTTTTTTATGCTTAGTTTTCTTTTTAACGAATAAATATAAATGAAATATTTATGAAATTTCCTAAGAAGTGCTGAGTATTTGTGGGGGTTCGGAATAAGAATGTGAAACAGTTTATTTTTCTTCTCCAGATATTCAATAAGGCAATGGAAATCTCCATCTCCTGATACGATGATTGTCTTGTTATAGTTTGGATACTCTATCATCGTATGCAGCACCAATTCTGCATCTACGTTTCCTTTAGTATAGGTTTTTCCTTCTTTTTTAAATTCAAGAGTAGGTTTGAAGATAACAATATATCCTGCTTTTTGCAAAGAAGTGTATAACACTTCGTTTCCAGCGACGTATCCGATGAAAAGAAATGCTTTTGCAACTTTATATTTATCTTTTAAATAAACGTAAAATCTGGCAAAATCGAGTTTCCAGCCGCAATCATGAATACCGAGATTTAAATTCTGACTGTCAATAAATGCATAATATATAGGTTTTTTCATGTATTTTTACCCAAATCCAGGAATTTGTAATACGTCAACTCCGACGACCCGAAGTAAAAATATAGAAAAGAGTATAAGAAGAAGCCCGATAAGAGAGGAAATAATTGTTTCTTTTCCCGAAGATAGTTTCTCTGGGTTTCCGGTTGATGTAAGTACCGTTGCAGCGCCAGCTAAGAATGCCAAGAAAGCAATTCCTCCTGCAACTCCCACTACAAGCGTTAAAATTGCCTGGACAAATGGAGCACCTGTCGGATCGGTTGAGAAACAGCCAAAAACCGTATAATATCCGCGGGGTTGTGCGATGCATGCCTGGCATGCATCCCAATTAGAAGGTTTGGGGTTTACTGCTTGATTGCACCAACCGCAGAGATCACACGATGGCTGCGGGCTAATTGCCGATGTTGTTGGGGTGACTGCCGAAAAAATTGGAGGTGGAGAGAGGAAAAAAGAAAGTAAAAAAACAAATAGGAGTACTTTTCTCATGGGCAGTACTTTAAGTGTATCAAAACAATTCGCTATTGTATAATGGAAAGACTCAAAGTATTACCATTTTTAGGTCGCAGTATGCATTTCCAACTGTCCGCAAAAAAACTTTTTATTTTCTTTGTTTTAATAAGCATCTTCATTGCTTCTATCTTTTCACCCAAGACCCGGGTATACGCTGATGAACTCGCCGATGTGGAAAAGCAACTTTCGGATCTCAAGCATGCTCTTGAACTTTCTGTTGCTGCAACAACTCCACTTGAAGGCAGTCTTTCTAAGCTGAAAGATACTCTTGCGGATATCAAACGCCGGACTGATGGAATAGAAAAGGAAGTGAAGCGGAAAGAAGCACTCGTTGCAGAAGGAGAACAACTTCTCGTAACCGCCTCTGAGCTTTTGGGGCAAAAAGTACGGGAAATGTATAAATCAAAAACTTCGTTTTCCTCTCCGGGCATCTTCCTTCTTATGAGCCAAAATTTACCACAGACTATCCGGGTGTTAGGATACCAGAAAAAAGTGGTACAAAACGACCGGGATACCATTGTCCAGATTGTTTTGTATGTCAAAGGTCTGGAAGAAAAAAAACAGCAGTTAGAAAATGAGAAGGCAAGACTTGCAAAAATTAGAGAGGAAACGGATAAGCAAGCCGGATTTTTGGAAAAAGAAATTTCCGGAGCAAAGAAGTATCAGACTGCTTTATCGACACAAATTGCCCAGCTTTCTGCCAAACAACAGCAGTTACTCGCCGAAAAGTTCGGAAGTTTAAATCTTCCAACGAGCCTTGGGGCAGGTCCTCTCTATTGTACCGATGATCGGAAAATTGACCCTGGATTTTCTCCAGCGTTTGCAGCATTTACTTATGGTATTCCTCATCGCGTTGGTTTGAATCAGTATGGAGCATATGGAAGGGCCAAAGCCGGACAGTCATACCGAGATATACTTGGTGCATACTTTGATGGTATTTCCTACGAGAAAAAGGATCCCCATATGAAAATTAAAGTTCAGGGTCATGGAGAAAAAGACTTAGATGATTATCTCTTAGGTATCTATGAAATGCCGGAAAGTTGGCCTTTGGAAGCTTTGAAAGCACAAGTTGTGGCTGCTAGATCATATGCGCTTGCGTATACCAATAATGGCGCAAGTGAAATCTGCACGACCCAAGCCTGTCAGGTTTACAAAGGTGGTAATAAAGGTGGAAATTGGGAAAAAGCTGTGAAAGAAACAGAGGGAGAAGTGATGGTACGAGATGGAGCGGCGATAAAGGCATGGTACGCATCGACCTTTGGCGGGTACACCTTTACATCAGGTGATGTGTGGGGAAGTAACCGTTCATATACAAAACGGATGAGAGATACTTCTGGTGATATTGGGAGTTTTGGTGACCTTGCCGATCGTTCATACGATCGTGAATCTCCCTGTTTTTATGCAGCACAGGGATTTCGAAGTCAGTACGGAAAGAGTGCCTGGCTTAAAAGTGATGAACTTGCTGACATAGTCAATGTCCTACGGCTTGCAAAGAAGGATGGATCGACCCAAAAACATCTTTCCCAAGTAGATAAACCAAATCCCGACGGGGTTGATACATGGGATGCAGGTCGAGTTCGACAAGAACTTCAAAGCCGTGGTGAGAATCCCTTACAAAGTGTTTCCAGTGTTTCAATCGAGTGGGATAAAGGGGTTGGGAAAACGACACGTGTCAATATTTCCGGAGACGGAGGAAGCGTAAGTTTTGACGGAGCAGAGTTTAGTAATTTCTTCAACCTTCGTGCTCCAGCAAACATCCAAATTGTAGGTCCGTTATATAATATTGAGAAAAGATAATGCCGGATATTTTTGTTTCACCAGCTTCTCCCCAGAATCCAAAGCCGTCTGCAACCGCACCGATGAAGCCAATTATGGAAGGTATGAAGCAGGTTTTGTCTTCGTACATGGTGCGTCCCACCGGTATTACATTTGAAACACAGTCAGATGATGAAACAATCATTCTTTTTTTACGCAAACACTGGGTTACGAATCTCCATTGGATTGTTATCAGTTTTATTCTTCTCATTCTTCCGCCCATCCTTTTTCCGGCACTCTTTTTTTCGGGATCAATTCCAACAGGCACCACTGGGCAGTTTCTCTTTTTCCTCATTTTAAGTTGGTATTTACTGACGTTTAGTTACATGTTGGGAAATTTTTTAATCTGGTATTTTACTGTGTCGATTGTTACGGAAGAGCGTGTCGTGGATATCGATTTTGTGAATCTTTTAAACAAGAGATTCTCAGAAACAAGAATTGCCAAAATTGAAGATGTCACCATGAGTACGCAGGGATTTATTCGCTCGTTTTTCGACTACGGCGATGTCTATGTACAAACAGCTGGGACTGAGTTGGAGTTTGAGTTTCTTGCTGTTCCTCATCCAGATCGGGTAGTACGAATCATTAATCAATTGATGGGGAAAGAGGAGGAAGAGAATGAACCTCACTGATCTGGCGGTTTTTTTCCCACAGATTCTTATCAAGTTTATCGCACTCTCTTTCCTCGTGCTTCACCTTTTGTTCTCCATTATTGTCGTACGTCAGACACAAGTAATGACACGGGTAGTCCACGCAAATATTTCTCCGATCATTATTATTCTTTCACTTATCCATCTTCTGTCATCAATCCTTGTATTCACTTGGGTTATTCTTTTTCTCTAATTGGCAGTTTATCCTATGCTCGCCCTTATCGAGACGCACACCTTCTCATTGAAAAAGAGCGTCCCCGCCAAAGCGAAGAGTATTATCCGTGAGGACTTGTTTCTTTATGCGGAGTTAGTCGATCCAAACGTGTCGGATAACGAATTTGAGGAAATTTTCAAAAAATTAGTCACAGAATTAGAGAATGCGTCTCAAAAGGACATGAGCCAATTAAAGAAAATTACCATCGGAAAGGAATTTTCTTCAGTAACAATTGGACTTCTATCGAGAGATTCGCTTTCTGTAAAAAATATTGGAGGCGGCGAAGTCCTTCTGGAAAGAGAAGGAAAAATTGGAAAAATTGCCTCATCGGGGGATATCGTTTCAGGGGGTGTGCTAGAAAATGATAGGGTTTTTGTTATGGGAAGAACAGGAATTGAACATACCTCGAGAGAGAGGCGATATGAAATTTTTTCAAAAACGAAGACTCAAAAAGAAGAATTGGAAGAAGAAATTCAATTTTCCTCTCCTTCTCCTCATGGGTTTTCTCTTCTTGTGGTGAAAAGAGAAGAAAGTAAACAACCAAGAAAGATTGACAGGGCAAAAGTGAAAGAATCATTACGTATGTTTTGGAAGCGTCTAAAAAAAGTTGAAGAAGAAGAGCTTGATCCAGAGACTATTCGCAAGAAAAAGATGTTTTTGACAATCGCTGTTATACTGACCGGTCTTCTTATCGCAAGTATCTTTTTAAATATTAGTCAAACGCAATCAACGAAGCGTCGAGAAAAACTGGCCGGAGTGCTTGATCTTGTTTCGCATCAATACGAAGAAGCAGTGAGCCTCTTGGAACTCAATCCCGCAAGATCTAGAACTCTTCTTTCCGATAGTAAAGTAGCTTTAACACCGCTTCTGAAAGAGTTTCCCAAAGATTCAAAAGAATACGGGGAAGCAAACGAATGGCTTACTAAGGTATCAGAACAGGAACTCCTTGCATATAAAATCTATACATTTACCTCAGTGCCTCTCTACTTTGATATAAGTTTTATTAAAGCTGAAGGAACGGGTAATAAAATTGCGAGTTTCGAGACAAGTAAAGCAATTCTCGATACAAAAAATAATACCGTGTACTATTTCGATTCAAAAACGAAAAAGGCATCGGTTATAGCAGGAGGTGATACAGTAAAAAATGCCAAGGGCATTACCATTCATGGTAAATTCGTGTACATAGTGAGTGATGAAGGGGTTTCTTCAGTCCATATCGATACAAAAAAAGCAGATATTGTTATTAAGCGAGATGAGAAATGGGGTGATATTACAGCTCTTACGGCATTTGGAGGGAATCTGTATCTTCTTGACAGGACAAATAATAGCATTTGGAAATATATATCACAGGAAGTTGGATATTTACCAGCACAAAATTATGTCAATCGCGGAGTTTCAGTCAACTTTTCCCAAGCAAAAGAGCTGGTTATTGACGGCTCTGTCTGGGTTTTCTCAACGGGTGGAGATATCGTGAGGTTGACTCAAGGAAATGGGAATCCATTTGTGCCGAAAGATTTTCCTGAGAGTATGGCAGGAATTGAAGATATTTCCACAAGTGATACAGATACGTACGTCTATTTCTTAGACAAACAAACGAGTAGAATTATTGTCTTTGATAAAGATGGATTGTATCACTCGCAATATCAGTGGGATGGGCTGAAAAGTGCGGATGATTTTATCGCATCTGAGGAAGAGAAGAAGATGTTCATCCTCTCCGGCAATAAAATATATGCGATAGATATGAAGTAATTTCTCTTCATGAAAATTGTAAACAAAAAGGCTCACCACGATTTTACTATTCTGGATACGTTTGAAGCAGGTATTCACCTATTGGGTGCGGAAGTAAAATCCATAAAAGGAGGGAGAATGTCTCTTGAAGGATCGTTTGTAAAAATTACCGGGAGTGAGGTATATTTGGTGAATGCGCAGATTTTTCCGTATCCTTACGCTCGTCCCGAAGGGTATGACTCCAAAAGGACTCGAAAACTTCTGATGCATAAAAATGAAATCCTATCTCTCAAGGTAAAATTAGCATCAAGTCGTTTGACACTTGTGCCTCTTGAATGTTATACTAAACATGGCTTTGTGAAGCTAAAAATTGGTCTTGGGAAGGGGAAAAGGCAGTACGAAAAGCGGGAAGCCTTGAAAAAACGGGATATGGAAAGAGATATTCAAAGAATTGTAAAAGGGAAAATTTAGAATAGGGGATGCTTCGTTCGACGAAGCGAGCACTTTGAAAATTGCAAGCCGGCGGTGGTAAGAAAGCCGTAAAACATTACCAAACATACCTGCTAATGAATCAGCAGAAAAGCTTGTTGCTCTCGATGCCTTAACCGGCGGACGACAACTTGCTCATGCCTACGCGTAAATCTTACGCCTCAGCATGCATCGGTAGTTCTCTCTCCTGATGGAGAGGTATCGGTGTAAACACAGTCAGGACGTCAGAAATCAACTGGTCGGTTGATTTCGGAGGATTCTAGACCAACACTGTCGTGAATCGTCTTTGTCAATAAAGACCACGCTTTTATAGTATTGACTACGCTTGTAGACATTTTCGAATTGTTACTTCGGACTCCGGCTCAATACCGGACATCTCCACACTTCGCCCCTCGGGATTTTATGCACATTCTTGATCTTCTCTTTCCTCCTCGATGTGTCGGATGTGGGAAGATTGGGAATTATTTCTGCAAATCATGCGTCGCACATATTGAGCGTATTTCTCAGCAGATTTGTCCCGTGTGCGCTCGCCCTGCACTCGATGGTCGTACACACATACGATGTCTCACTTCTTATGGTTTGGATGGTATGTATGCGGCAGTGTATTTCCGGGGTCCTATAAAAAAAGCAATACATCTTCTGAAGTATCAACATGTGTATGATATCGTTCCCTCAATTATAGAAATGTTTGATATTTCCTTCTTTTCATCTCTTCCTCCATTTGATTTTCTCACCCCTGTTCCGCTTCATCCATCTCGGGAAAAGGAAAGAGGGTTCAATCAAAGTCTTCTTCTTGCTCAAGGATTAGGGGAGAGGATTCATGTTCCAGTTATTCCAACTTCTTTGGAGCGAGTAGAAAATACGAAATCTCAAGCAGATTTATCGCTTGAAGATAGGAAGAAAAATACCAGAAATGCATTTATTGTGGGATCTAAGAAGGAACTGACAGGAAAGTGTCTTGGATTAGTGGATGATGTCGGTACAACCCGGGCAACACTTTCCGAATGCGCAAAAGTGTTGAAAAGAAATGGTGTAAAAATTGTATGGGCAATTGTTGTCGCGCATGGATAAGAAGCTCTTTGATATAATATGTTGATTTTGGAGAGGTCGCATAGTTGGTCTAGTGCGGCGCAGTGCTAATGCGCTGTCCTCGTAAGGGGACCGTGGGTTCAAATCCCACCCTCTCCGCCATGTAGTCCCGACTGCGTTGAAAATGATTGTAACTTTTCTTCTCTTCCTCCTTCTTTTTGTTATCCTTCCATCGATTTTCCTTTTCAAGCTAGTAAAGATACAACTTCCTGAAGATAAACTCATACGTACTGGTCTTTTGCTTATTATCGGTATTGTTCAGTTAACGCTTGTTACATTTCTTATCCGATTTTTCGGATTTGAGTTTTGGATTCTGTGGATTTTACCTGTTGTGAGTATTTTCTTTCTCTTTTTTCAGGTTTTAAGAAAATGGCAGATACCTACGCGAGTACGAATTACGAATAAAGGCATTCTCTTGGTGCTCTTACTTGCAGTTATTTCCCAGACTATTATCCTTTTTCCAGGCGGTATGAAAGGGAAGGATAGATACTTCTTCCCTTTTATGCACGATACAATGTGGGGAATTGCCCTTTCAGTTGAGTTATCAGACAGATTTCCACCACAAAACCCTGCCATGGTTGGTCTTCCCCTGAAAAACAATCATTATTTTTATCCTCTTTTTGTCGCAACAGCTCATCGGATAACCCATATCAATTTCATCGATCTTTATTTTCATTTCATGCCCATCCTAGTATCACTTCTTTTCGGACTAAGTTTGTATGCAGTGAGCACTCTTTTCACAAAAAGTCATTTTTTCCAAGGGTTGACGATATTCATGGGATTTTTCTGCGGGAGCATATCATACCTCCTTGTACTTTGGTATGGCTGGAATTTTAACTGGGAAGGAAACACCTTTCTTGTAGATCAACCTCTTAGTCAAATTGTGAATCCGTATTCCGTACTTGCATTTTCTTTTCTCCTTTTCAGCACGTATATCCTATCAATGGTCATTGATGCACAAAAAAAGATCCAATGGAGATGGGTTCTTCTCCTTGTTCTTCTTACAGGCTCGTCCTATGGGTTCAAATCTTTTGCCGCCGTTACGATGGTTTCTGCACTGACTTTCAGTATTCTTTCTTTCGGCATCGGTATGAGGAAATGGAAATTATTATGGATTATACCCATGATATGGATGCTTTTCCTCCCCATTTTCTTCTATATTACCGAGCCCCAAAAGGCCACGCTCAACTTCTACCCCGGGTGGGTTCTGACAGAAATGATGACGAAAAATGACGGGCTTCATCTTGTTAAGTTCGGGGAGATCGAAAGCTACTACAAGAGTATCGGTAATACCCTTGGACTTTTAAAGCTGAAGGGTATTGAGTTTACTATTTATCTCGTAGGAAACTTAGGTGTGAGAATAACAGGTGTTGCCGTACTTGCTTTATTATTGGTCAACCGGAAAGTAAAAACTGGACTGTCGAAACTGACGATCTGGTATATTGCATGGAGTATCTTTGTAAGTTTTTCTATCCCACTTTTATTTAACCTCAACATTACATCCTACAATATTGTCCAGTTCACTCCATACGCTCTTGTTCTTTTGGGAGTTTTAACCACTTTCTCTCTTGAGAAGTTTTACTATTTCCCAAGGAGGATAAACCGCTCTATTCTTGGTCCGGCGATTATTTTTGTAAGTATTCTTCTGGCTATTCCGACTAATATGAAGTATCTCTATGAAAAATTAGTGTCAACGGTGGATTCTGTTGGAATGAATGAAATGGAGGCAATTAACTTTCTCAAAGAGAATACACCAAAAAATGCAGTCATTCTTATCGATCCGCGTCAGTATACTGATCCACAAAGGTCCGGACATGATCCGATTTATATTCCAGCGTTATCTGAAAGACATGTCTATATCGCAAGTCCTGGGTATGTCAGACAAACCGGCAAAGACCCTCAATTCCAACTTAATACCCTGTATCGGTATTTCGATGAACGAACAGGTGCATTTGAAGACAGACGAGCGCTTGGGGATAAACCTCTTATTTTTCTCCATAAACCCTACAATCACTATTTTTTGGAAAAGGCCGCGCGTGAAGGATTTATGACACTTTTTGAAAATGATTCGGTAATTATTTTGCAAGACGTGAACGAAAACGACTGAAGTCTCCTGGCGGCATTGGAGTGGAAAAAAATTATATTCTATAAAGAAGGAGAAATACGAGGGTGAACCATGTTGCTACATAAGCAGGTATGATGCGTTTTCGCTTGAGGAAATACTCTGGGTACCGAGCTTTTATGAAATTAAATTTCCCTGGTACATATTTTGCTTTTACAAACCCTTTATAGAATTCTACGATCATCCGTTCCAACCCCCATGATGATAAAAGAAGGAAAAGTGGTTCTGCTGTTAAATACGATAGGAGATATCCTGAAAGAGCTCCGATAATCGGACTTCTGAAGAACTTTCGAATTTGAAAACCCTCGAAAAAGCCATCTTTATATGCACCTCCAAAACCTGTTATTAATCCAGTAATGAGTCCAATCAGTACGCCGCTTATAGGGATGGAGAAAATACTGGAGATCTTGAATGCAAGCACGAAAAATCCTGCAAAAATAACATACGCAACAACACCAATAAGAATTCTTTGGAGTCGGGATGTTAGGACGTTTTTGAAGATATGGAGCATGGAGGGGATTTTATATTTTTTTTGGGATTCTTCACGAATAAATAATTTGTATGATTCTGTAAAAATCCGTGAACAGGCGACAAATGAAAGAAAAAGAATTGCCGGGTGTACATTTCTGGTTTCTGTACTGAAGAAAATAAAAAGAGCGGAAATTGCTCCAATACTTATTTCCCGGACGAATCGATTCAATTTAAAGCGTTCGTATGGGCTATCTTTATATGCGCCGTAACAAGCTGCGTGTAGACCGGCAAGCATCCCGAGAAGGAGAACATACAGTGGATAAATCATCTTTCCATTATAGAGATTTTACCCACATTTTCTCAATGATATGATTAAGTTAAACATTAACGATGAAAAATGAGTTCAATATTTTCATAAGAACTTTAGCTCTTCCGTTGTTTGTTCTTGCCACATTTCTCTTTTCTTTTTCTCCGTGGATAATACTTCTTGTTAAGACTCCTCCCGACCATATCTTTTCTGGAATCCACTGGTGGGATTCTGACTATTTCGTCTATCTCTCATTTGTTGAAAATGGTGTGCGTGGACATCTTGATGAACGCTTTTTGATGAACTCGATTACCTCATATACAGCGTGGATTCATGGGATATATACAATCTCTGGATACATCTTAGGATTTCTTGGAGGATTAAATTCTATTGTCATTTACCATATTGACCGGTTTGTTCTTGGGTTACTTTTTTCTTTTCTTCTGATGTTTTTTTACCAGTCGGTGTTCAAAAGCAAGATTTGGACATTTCTTGGCCTTCTTTTTGTTTTCTGGATTTCCGGTTTTCCGACGACATACCAGATGGATAGTCCATCTTTTTCGCGCTACTTAAGTTGGATCCAACAACTCAATATCTTCACCCGGGCGACAGGGTTACCGCATTATCTTTTTAGTTTCGTCTTTTTCATTCCAGCCGTATGGGTATTTGTTTCCTTTCGAGGGCCATTTATGAAAAAAATAATATATTTGGTTTTCCTTACGTCTGTTTTTATTTATGCCAATCCCGTCAACAGCCTCATTTTTTACGCAACGCTTTCTCTCTATCTTTTCCTTACTCCTGTAGTTATGGTTCTTCATAAAACTGTTAAGCAGAAAAGATTCTCATTTCGTTCACTTGTCTATGCCGTTTCACATATGGATTTTGTAAAAGATGTTTTTCTGACTCTTATTCTATTTCTTTGTAACCTTCCTCTTCTTTTGTACTATGAAAAACTCCTTACAGCATACCCCTGGGGAGAGATATCGAACGTTTTTAAGTTTTTCATCGGGAATAGTCTTATTACATTTTCTGATCTTTTTCTTGCTCTTGGCCCGTTGGCGCTTTTCTCATTCTTTGGAATTTTTATCTGTCTCTGGAAGGTTATCCATTCAGACGTCCAACGAAAATGGTACATCGTGTGTATTGCGTGGGTAATTGCTCAAAGTGGCTTATTTCTTCGAGGTAATTTGTTAGGGATTGAACAGTACCGGTTTCTTCAAGGGTTATATTACATACCGATGGGAGTCTTGGCGGTTGAGAGCATTCGTTTCTCTGGGAAGCATCTAGAGATTCTTTCTCGGATACTCTTTGTTCGTATCTCTCAAAACATTTGGGTAGGAATCATTACCGGTATTTCTTTCCTCGTAACACTTCCTACACTCTATGTTTCATACGGCCAGAATTTATACACGTATTCAAATCTATCCTATTTCCAATCGCTCTACTTTCCGACTAAACAACAGTATAATGCATATGCATTTTTAGAGCGGAATACGCCATTTGCAACAACTGTCCTTGCCGGAAAGGAGGCATCGTTTCATATTCCTGCGTTATCCGGCAACGCAAATAAGTTAGACTTTATTGATAAGGGAGATATCCAAAAACATCAATTTTTCTCCAACAACCTCTCCTTTGAAAAAGCTCATGAGTATCTGACAAAAAATAACATTTCCTATATATACGTGGGATGGGAAGAACGAAATCTCGGTTTTACCGGCAGTAATAATCCATACCTCAAAAGTATTTTTAAAAATAGCGAAGTAGAAGTGTACAAAGTACTGGAATAGTCCTCCAAATGATATAATCCAAAAAACAGGAGAGGTCGCATAGTGGCCTAGTGCAGCGGTTTACTAAACCGCCGTCCGGGAAACCGGGCCGTGGGTTCAAATCCCACCCTCTCCGCAACGTAAGAAATTGCATAGCAATTTCAACGTTGCTGGGACGTTGAAATTTATTTCATAAATTTCTTACGTCCCGCCAATGTTCTACTACGTTTATATTCTCCAAAGTATCAAAGATAAAAGTTTCTATATCGGCTACACTTCAGATCTTCGAAAAAGACTTAAAAAACATAACTCAGGAAATAATCTCGCCACAAAACCATATATTCCCTATAAACTTATCTTTTACGAAGCCTTCCAAAATAGGATTGATGCGAAAAACAGGGAAGAGTATTTAAAGGGAGGTTATGGAAGAAAAACGATTAAAACACTACTTAGTAAATTTCTGAATAATACCTAAATCCGGTTCAGGGAGAGCATTTATGAGGAGACACCAAATTATTACAATACAATGATAAACTTCTCAATCGTTTTCATCCATGGATATACCGCATCATCACTATCGGATTGGTATCCAGCTATTGCAAAGGAACTGAAAAAATTACATGTAGATTTTGCAATTCCTGATCTTCCTGGAAGACAATCTCCAAAAGCGTCTCAGTGGCTGCGTGTTTTACATTCTGTAATAAATAATACAAAGAAGCCATTAATTATTGTCGGGCATAGTTTAGGAACTCGGGCCGCTCTTTTGTATCTAGAGAAATATAAAAAACGCGTTGAAAAAGTATTTCTCATCGCTGCATTTGCCAACGCAGTTGAAAACACCCAGAGGCATAATGGAGAGGCATATCCCGATTTCTTTACCCATCGTATTGATATGAAAAAAATTAAACAGTTGGGTGGAAAGTTTATTGTTATCCATTCCAAAGATGATAGTTCAATTCCTTTTTCTCAAGGAGTCTCAATTGCGAAAGATTTGAGTGCGGAGTTAATAACCTATAACGGGAAAGATCACTTCAGCGCACCAGAAGATGCAGTAATTATTCTTGACGTATTACGGAGAGAGTTGAGAATTTAGTTCAGCTTATAACCCGTATTATTTTGTAATAACAGGGAATAACTGGTAGAATCATCCACTACGTATTAGACTAATATGAAAAAACCTAATAAAATACTAAAGATAGCTGTATCACGTAGTCTGGTAATAATCATCCTTTGTTCAATTATCGGCGCGCTTGTTGGAAGCGTTACAACATATAGTCTTATGCGATCCCAAAATCCATCAAAGGAAGATCTCATCAGAGATTATTATCTTACGGAAAACGCAGTCCATGTAAGCCCCCATACGGTTCGTAAGAAGATGGATCAAGGAGTGAGTGATTTTATTCTTGTTGATCTTCGAAGTAGTCTAGAGTACGAGAAAGAGCACGTCATCGGCGCAATAAATATTCCAACTTACAAAGATCCGAATACTTCTATTTCTGTTGATACAGAGCGTGAAGAGAAGGATCGAATTATCCAACAGTTTCGTGCACTCTCCAAAGAGAAAGATATTATCGTTTACTGCTATAGTATGCCGTGTATGACCGGCAGAAAAATTGGAAAGCTTCTTGCCGAAAACGGAATATTTGTGAAACATCTTAATATAGGGTGGAACGAATGGCGTTACTTCTGGAATCTTTGGAACCATGATAGTGAGACGCTAACCGAGGGAAAGGATTACATTGTTTCTGGTAAAGATCCCGGTAAGCCGAAAATAAAAGATACATTGACCCCGTGTCGTGTTGGAGAACTCGGATGTTAATGTTTACGTAGTTTGTAACAGGATTTTCCCAAAAACAGCTTGGTTTTCAATTCGTTCGTGTGCTTTTTGTGCTTCTGATAATGGGAATACAGAATCAACGATTGGCACGATCACTTTTTGAGATACAAGCGTAAGAATTGACTCCATGTCTTTTATTGTTCCGCCGTATGAACCCAAGATAGTAAGTTCTCTATTGAATGCTTTTGCAATGGGAACAATCCCCGGTTCATCACGTGATGTTGAGCAAAAGACAAGCGTACCTTTTTTCGCAAGAGCTTCAAGCGCTTTCGACCATATTGTGCCTCCGACAATATCGATTGCATATTCAATCCCTTGGGGAAAGAGAGAGTGAACGTCTTCAACCAAACTCTTTGTAGAAACAACATTTTCTATTCCCATCGATTGTAATTTTACTTTTTTCTCTGGGTGGGATGTTGCACAGATAATACGGCATTTGAAGTTTTTTAAAAGTTGCAAAACGACTGTTCCGACGCCACCGGTAGCACCTGTTACAAGGACGGTACTTTTTGGTTTGACACCGGCACGCTTGATAAGATGATATGCTGTTGTTCCGGCAAGAAGTATCGATGCTGCTTCTATTGGATCAATTCCTTTTGGCAGTTTTACAATATTTTTTGCAGGTACGGCCACATATTCTGCGTATCCACCCCATTGAGTTCTTCCAAGAGTTCCACCATGGTCACAAATATTTTCATTACCCTCTCTACATTGCTTACATTTTCCACAAAAGGTCCATGGGTATACACAGACAGTTTCGCCATCTATTTTTCCTACAATTTCTGAACCCAAAACATGAGGAAAGATTTTTGGCCCTGGGCGTTTTCCCTGGCGGATTAAGACGTCTAAGTGATTCACTCCGCAGAAGAGAACTTTTATCAAAACGTCATCTTTTTTCGGTTGTGGAGTCTCAACCGAACGAGATTGAAATGCTGCAGCATTTCCAAGTTCTGTAATAATAGAGGCGTTCATGTTTCTTAGTATACATCACAGAATTTATTTCTTGGTGTCTTGCATACGTGGCTGTATCATGGTGATAATATAAGGTTGAATCTCGAGGGAGTTTTTTGAGAAGTCCGGTTCTTTATTTTCGTTTCATTGTTTCATATAATGGAAGTATCAGCTGCCTATGGCCACACCTACAAAATCTTCATCTCCTATCCCTACGGAGAATCTTAACGAGATTCTACTTTCCTGGAAAAGTCCATCACATCCGTTTAAAAAGAGGAACAAAGTATTTTATCAAACGGTTGCCGCAATTACATTCCTTCTTGTTGTTATTGTCTTTTTCCTCCATGAGTTTATGCTTATCGGAGTTATTCTCTCGATTGCGTTTGTTGTCTATGTTACATCAACGGTTGAACCGATTGAGGTCAGTCATAAGGTGACTCCTCTTGGATTTGAGCAAGCAGAGAAACTTATCCACTGGGGTCAATGTTATGCTTTCTGGTTTGAGGAAAAATGGGGATCGAAGATGCTTGTCATCCAGACTCGGTTAGCTTTCCCTGCACAAGTGAGAGCTGTACTAGGTGATGTATCCGAACAGAAAATAAAAGATGTGATTGGGAAATACCTTCTCTATATGGAAAAGCCCCCCAAAAGCTGGACAGATTCGTTTTCCCACTGGCTTTCGAAAAAATTCCCTCTTGAGACAACAGTGTAATGTCTGCCAAGTGGAGAAATCCCATTTTCCATACTATAATACGAAGCTACGACATTTATTCCGTTGCGCCCATAGCTTAACGGATAGAGTAGTTGCTTGCGGAGCAACTGATCCCAGTTCGATTCTGGGTGGGCGCGCAAATTGGAGGGGTGCTTGGAGAGGTTGATCAGCCAGGTCTCGAAAACCTTGGGAGTCGCAAGACTCACGCGAGTTCGAATCTCGCCCCCTCCGCACTTAAACAATATTTAATGTGTTTTATTTTTTCATAGAAACTTTAATATGGCTTTTGCACAAGTACCTGATATTTCAAAGGCACAAATCAATAAAGCTGGACTAGTTCTTCGAAAAGGTCCCAATTTTTCCGAATTTGCGAACGCTCTGAAAATAGCTGAAAAATGGCGTGCATGTCATTCTTATCCAATTAATACATTTCAGGCCACACTCAGAACAAAAGTTCGTTCGTATCCTAATGATCCAATCGTTGCGCAACGACTCAAACGTATGCCAACTATAATTGATAAATTGGGGCGAGAACCTAGTATGCAACTAACAACGATGCAAGATATAGGTGGTGTCCGTGCAGTATTAGGAACAATAGATGATGTTTATAAACTAGTCACGGATTATAAAAATAATAAGCGCCTTCCACATGAATTATATAACCAAAAGGACTATATTAAAGAACCAAGAGATATAGATGGGTATAGAAGTATCCATCTAATGTACAAATATAGCAATCGTAATGCACCCGAGTACAACGGGTTAAGGATAGAACTACAAGTAAGGACTAAATTACAACATACATGGGCAACAGCTGTTGAAACAATGGGTACTTTCCTTGGGCAAGCATTAAAGTCGCGCCAGGGAGATAAAGAATGGTTGGATTTTTTTGCTACTGTTTCTTCTGCATTTGCAAGTATTGAAAAAACTAATGTTTTACCACGTCATCAGGGCAAAAAGAAAGATGAAATTTTCCAATTGGTAACTCAAATAGAAAAAAAAATTGGTGCTTTGGAAAAAATGGGTGGTTTCTATACTGCCGTAAAAGAAATTAATAAAAAAGGCGAAGGGTGGTCATACCATCTAATTATACTGAATTCCTTTGAGAAAACGGTTCAAATCATACCATATAATCGAGAGAAGCTTGAAAAAGCAATCCAAGATTATGGCGATGTAGAAGCTGAAGCAGTGAAAGGTAAAAAAATTGAACCAGTTTTAGTATCTGCCGGGCCACTAGCTATATTGAGACGCGCGTATCCAAATTTTTTTCTGGATATTTCAGAATTCATTAAAGATGTAAAAGAAATTGTGAACATACATTAAAGTATGACCAGAGAATTTTCAGCAGGTGGAATTGTTTTTAAAAAACAGAAAACAAAAAACGTTTTTTGGCTCGTCTGTCAGCATTCTCAGCACAAAGGTTGGGTCTTTCCCAAAGGTTTAATAGGCGACAATATTAAGGGAGAAAAAAGTGAGGAGACAGCAGTGCGGGAAGTGAAAGAGGAAACTGGGGTTGAAGGGCAAATTATCATCAAATTGGGGAATCCAGCTACCTATTGGTATGTCTGGAAAGGAGATAAAAGATTTAAGACTGTTTATTATTTTCTGATGGAATATGTTTCGGGAGATATCAAAGATCATGATCATGAGATGTCAGCTGTGTCGTGGATACCTACAGAGGAGGTAGAGAAGAGGTTATCGTATAAATCAGACAAAAATGCCTTTAAGGAAGCGCTGAAAATATTTAACAGTTTGCGCCCGTAGCTTAACTGGATAGAGCACAAGATTCCGGATCTTGCGGTTGGAGGTTCAAGTCCTCTCGGGCGCGCAACGTAAGAAATCGCTTTGCGATTTCAACGTTGCTGGGACGTTAAAATTCCTTCAGAATTTTTTTACGTCCCGCAGTCATAAATTTTTCTCAGAGGAAAATTTACAGGTCGCTTAATCGCTTCCCCGCCAAAGGCGGGAATACCTCTCGAGAACCTTATTATGAAGAAATCACAGTCAATAAAGGAAAATGTCAATTTTCTTTTCGAAGCCCTATCACTTACGCGTCTTCAACGAACAGGCTGGCAAATTCTCGGAGACGGGAAAGAATCGCTTGCAGATCATACATTTATGGTCTGTATGATAAGTCTTGTCCTTGCTGATAAAGAGCGTGCTAATAGAGAAAAGGTACTCCTTTTGGCTCTTTTCCATGATTTTTCAGAAACAAGGATTGGAGATGTATATAAACTTTCAGATCTCTATATTCATGCAGACTCAAAAAAAGCTCTTACCGATGCAGTAGGAAATATTTCGTTTCGTCAGACAATAGTGACCCTTTTGAAAGATTTTGAAAAAAAGGGAAGTATTGAATCAAAGGTCGTCCACGATGCTGACGTTTTGGCTCTTTGTTTGTATCTTAAGACACTGGTGGAAAAAGGAAATACACATGCAAAGGAGTGGTTGGATGGGAATAGTGAAAGACTGCGTCTTGCCAGCTCAAAGAAGTTCTATCGTGATATAATGACGACTTCAAGTCAAGATTGGTGGAAAAGGGAGCGGGAGAAAATTCATAGAAAATATAAAAACGAGTGATGGAAGGGTCGCCTAGCTGGTTTATGGCGCTGACCTGGAAAGTCAGTAGGGCGGAAACGTCCTCGAGGGTTCGAATCCCTCCCCTTCCGCAAATATACTATAGTTGAAAAACAATGCACGACTGTTAAGTCTTTTTACCACTTTAAGAACCCTTAACTTCACTAATAGCTGGATGATACAATTGTCCAATGACTAAAAAACTCTGGTATATCCAGCAACTTGATTTATTCAAGGAACTTACAAAAGAGAAACTAGTACAAATAGAATCTCTCATTTTTATGAAAGAATATGGGAGACGTGAGGTTATATTTGAACCAGGAGATAAAGATAAGGTTTTTATTGTAAAAACAGGACAGGTGGAGCTCTATCAGCTGAGTCCTTCTGGCAAAAAAGTTATCATTGAACGACTCCTTCCCGGAAGTATATTCGGCGATCTGGGAACAGAAGGTGAAGGTGAAACATTTGTTGAAGCAACAACGAATTCATATGTCTGCTCACTTCAAAAGGACAGGTTTTTTACGATGATAAGTCAGTATCCGGAACTATCAGAGAAACTTATGAAACAACTGTTTTACCGTCTCTTGAAAGTAGAAAAGCGTATGTCATCTGTTGCCACAGATAGTGCATTCCAGAGGCTTGTAAAACTGCTCTTAAGTTTGGGGAAAAAGAAAGCAGATGATTCTATGGAAGTATCAGAAAAATTTACCCATGAGGAGCTTGCACAAATGCTTGGAATATCCCGCCAGACGGTAACAACTATTATTAACCAGCTTGAGAAAAAAGGGCTTATCACCCGGATACAAAAGTCGCTTCAGTTTACTTCCTCAAAACTTGAATCTTTGACTTCTTGATTTGTCACCTTCACGACAGAATTACATTCTTAATTGATCTATTATCGCGTTATGAAAGGGATCCGGGTTTGTAACGATTGTCTTGATTTATCTTCTTTGAAAGGAGGTGATCATATGAAGTCTCAACACGTCATTTTGGGTGCTTTCATAGTACTAGTTGTGGGAGGAGGATTTTTCTATATCAAAAATCAATCTGCATCCACCTCACAACAACCATCTGAAGTTAGTATCACAAATGTCGATACAAAGGATTCAAAAGCGACTAATATTTTATCACGGTATCTAGATTACTCATCTGATAATCTGGCAAAAGCAACGGCAAATAACGGTCGAGCAGTTCTTTTTTTTGCTGCTCTCAAATGGTGTCCGTCCTGCCAGCAAGCCGATAAAGATTTTCAAGCCAACTTTGAGAAAGTCCCAAGCGATGCAACAATACTTAAGGTAGATTACGATACTGCAAAAGACTTAAAACAAAAGTATGCCATCACTATGCAGGATACGTTTGTTCAAGTTGATAGTGATGGAAAAGAAATAACCAGATGGAATAGTGGTGGCGAGGGTATAAAGACACTCCTTGCCAATCTAAAGTGATGCTCGTCTATTATTAGGAGCAAGGTATAGTAAACTCGTGCTCCTAATATGAGGTAAGCATCGGATAATATTTATGAAACCGTTCAATATATTTATTATTTTATCAGTACTTGGTATATCTGCTGGCTTTATTTTCCTTAAAGACGCACTTAAAAATGCGGATCCCAGCCTGACTTGGTCTGATCGACAACAACTGATAAATAGGATAGCTTATTTGGATTATTCAGACACAAACAAAGTGCATTCCCAAAAATTCGGAAAAACTGTTTTATTCTTTGCAGCAACAACGTGGTGCCAAACCTGTTCGGAGCTGGACAAAGAGATACGCCAGCGTATTGGAGAAATCCCGGCAGATTTGACTATTTTGAAAGTTGACTATGACAATGATAGCGAAATGAAGTCGAATTATAGAGTAACTCAGCAACATACTCTGATTGTTTTGGATAAAAAGGGAAATGAGATAAAAAGGTGGATCGGAGGTAATCTTGATTTGCTTTTTCAGGAAGTGGAGGCAACATAATATATGTTACTGCTTATTCCCATTGCTTTCATATCAGGTGTTTTGACCGTCTTTTCACCCTGTGTTTTGCCTATTTTGCCTATAGTTTTAGCAAGCGGTATCGATGGAAACGGCAAAAGAATCAAAGGGCTTATCGCAGGACTGGTTCTTAGTTTTACGATAGCCTCACTTTTGCTTGCTACTCTTGTTCGGGTATTGGGTATGTCTGCTGATGCAGTGAGACTTCTTGCTGTTGCCCTTCTTATCATATTTGGCGCAAGCCTGGTATTCCCGGCAGTTTGGGAAAAAATACAGTATTTTATAGAAACACACTGGCATTTTCAACCCTCCCAAGGCAAAAATAATGGATTTGCAGGAGGAGTTATTACCGGAGCAAGTCTCGGAATCGTCTGGACTCCGTGTATTGGACCGGTTGTAGCGGCAGTGGCAACGTTGGCTGCTGTGAGTTCCTTTTCACTATCAACTGTATTTATTACCCTGGCTTATGCTTTAGGAACAGGTGTACCCCTCTATTTTATTGCCAAAGGGGGAAGTTCTGTTTCGCAGAGATTGACCTTTTTCAAAAAAGAAAACCTGAAAATCCGTCAAGTCTTCGGACTGGTGATTATGGCTACCGCTCTGTTTATCTGGACAGGAGCTGACCGAAGCTTGCAAGCATGGACACTTTCAAATCTGCCGCAGTCTTGGACTCAAATTGCCACAACATTCGAAAAAATTGTCAATGTCGACTCACAGCTTTCGCAATTGAGAGGAAAAAACAGTATGCAAAAAGCAAGTCCCGGGCAAACAGTTGTCAAAGATGTCATTTTACAGGATGATTTTTCCGGAGCCAAAGTAGCAAAAGAAGATTTACTGCAGGGTTGTTTCGGCAAAGACTGCATTCCTTCAATAAACAATCCCAAATTTGAAACTGCTCAGGATGCTGATACGTGGCTTGCGCCGGATGATCGGGTTTTTGCCTTAAATTTTCAATCAATCATCAGAGCCTATCCTCAAAAAATCTTAAATTGGCACGAAATTGTAAATGACAATATAAATGGTAATCCAGTAGCGATTACTTTCTGTCCTCTATGCGGGTCAGCTCTTGCTTTTGAACGAAAAGTAGACGGTATCATTACGGAGTTTGGTGTGTCAGGAAAACTGCATAATAGTGATTTAGTGATGTATGACCGGTATGAAGGAAATCTTTGGCAACAAATTACAGGAGAAGCAATTGTGGGACCTGCGGCACGGCGTAATGAGAAACTAGTCAAAGTTCCTATCATTACCGTTGATTGGAGCCAGTGGAAGGAAGAATACCCTGATACTCAAGTACTCTCCCGAAACACCGGCTTTTCCAGAAATTACGACCAGTATCCCTATGGTGCGTATGAAGAGGATGAAAAGCTCCTTTTCGGCGTCAAAGATTTAAACAGAAGTTTACATATAAAGTCAGTGGTTTACGGAGTTGAGCTTGGAGACGCATCCAAGGCTTATCCTGAAGATGTTTTTGAAAAAAATCACAGGATCTCTGACACGATTAGAGGTACTCCAGTCACGCTGGAAAAACAAACAAATGGCGAAATTGCAGTGACCAACACAGCAACAGGAGAGGAGATTATTCCTATTCGTCTATTCTGGTTTGCTTGGGCGGCATTTCATCCGGATACAGAGATTTATTAATGATAAATTAAGATAGGAGGTGATATTATGGCAAAAATAAAGATCTATTCGACTACAACATGTCCGTATTGCAAAATGCTTAAGTCATATCTTACGGAAAAAAACATCCCGTTTGAAGATGTACTCATTGATCAAAATCCTGACCAGATGCAGACTTTTATTGATACATGCGGTTCAATGGGTGTGCCTTGTACCCATATTACAAAAGATGATGGTGTAGAGGTAAAAATACTTGGATTTGATAAAGAGAAAATTGATCAGGCTTTAGGATTGAAGTAATATAGACATATGAAAATACAACTTCTTCATACGGCAGATTGTCATGCTTGGAAAGAAAGTCTCTCTATTCTGGAAGAGGCGTTGAAAACGAAGGGACTGGCGGCTAAGTACGAGGTTATATTGATAGATACAGAAGGCCAGGCAAAAGCGTATAAGTTCAACGGTTCTCCATCGATTCTTATTGATGGGATAGATGTTGATCCGATGGCAAGAAATGTGAAATCGTATTCGGTCAGTTCCTGTAGACCATATTTCTATCATGGAAAAACATATGATTATCCACCAAAAGAAATGATTATTGAAGCTTTAACTAGCAAATAGCTCGGATACGCTCTCGCAGCTGGGGACAAAATTTAAAAAAATTTCTTCGCCGGGATTAACATGAGATGATATATTGAGGGGAAATTGAATAGGATATATAGGTTCTAACTTTGTATATGGTCTCCTGCCTTTTTGCATACTGTTATGATCGATAATAGAAATAGCAAAGGCCAGTATGCAAAAAACTCTTAAAATTTTCCTCTTCTCGATTTTTACTTGTTTTTTTACTTTTTTTGTTCTAGAACTTTTGATTCACACGTTCTCTCCGCAAATAACATATTCTCAGGCGGTAAAACTTTCTATCGACTGTTACGCAGAAGATCCAAATATTCCGTTTACTCTCGGGAAAAGCTATAACTGTCACATGACAAATTCGCAAGGAGAATTCGATACGTACGCTACCCTAAATAGTCTTGGGTACCGTAATAGCGAGTTTACGAAAGAAAAAAGGGAAGGGTCGACACGGATTTTAATAATCGGAGACTCTATGACATTCGGGTGGGGAGTAAGTGATGAAGAGACATATCCATACTTACTTGAGAAATTCTTACAAAGCACTGGAAACTCCAATGTTGAGGTGATAAATGGGGGATACGTCGGAGGACTTAGTCCTGACACATTCTATGTGTATCTTAAAAATAGCGGAATCCAGCTGAAGCCGGATATTGTAATTCTAAATCTGTTCGTCTGGAACGATATATCTGACATTGCCGAAAATAGTTGGGAAAAAGTAGATACCTCCGGTCTTCCGGAACGCATCGAGTCCTGTTGCCATGTCGTTGACGAGCGGATTTTCCGAAATAAAGTCATTGATTTTAAATACCGGTACCCGCTTTTACGGGAATCGCATTTTTTTATTCTTCTCTCTGATACATTGGGAAAATATTTCCCTTTTTTCAGACGGTCTGAACAGTTGTCGACAAAAGGGGAATTAATGATGGGATGTGTATTGCACCCAGACTGTATTCATCTCTTCGGCCCTGAAGAACAGAAGTTGTATACGCTTATTACAGCCATGAAGCAATTAGTAGAGCAACATAACAGCAAGTTTATTGTTGTTTTGATGCCGGTTGATGTGCAACTCTATCCAGAGTCAGGCCAGAAATATTCACGGTTTGGGATGAAGTGGTACCCGCAAAAAGGAAATGAAGATTTTATCCAAAAGCGGATTAAGGAAACTCTCTTGCAGGAAGGTATCTCGGTGTTTGATCTTTTTCCCGAGTTTGATAAAAATCGAGACAATGGTTACTCCTTTTTTCCCATTGACGCACACTTCAATGCGGAGGGTACGAGGATTGTTGCAGAGTCTGTTGCGAAATTCTTACGAGAGAATACGTTTCTTCCGAAATGATGGAGGAAGAAGACAAATATACCCTGAAGAAATCTTAAAAAAGTTTTCGCGTTCTAACTTTTTCATCTGTCGGGAAACTGTTTCTCTAGAAAGTCCCGTAAGAGATGCAAGTTGCTGATGTGTGAAGCGGATTTTGAGTCTTCCAGCAACTTTTTCTTCCTTTTCTCCAAAGCGTTTTCCCAAAAGTGTAAGAAGCGTGGTAATGCGTTTTTCGGCATCGGCTGACATAAGCTGTTCCAGTTGTGTTAAGAGCCCATCCACTCCGATATACACGCGTTTCAAAAGATCGAATAAAACATCCGGATTTTTTTTGACAAATTCTAGAACCTGACTACCCGGAGCACGTCGTACTCGACAGTCAGAAGCTGCAACAAAATAGTATTTATTTTTTAAATCGGTAATGATTCCCATCATGGGAAAAAAGGAGAACGGTTTAAAGATATTAACAGTTACTTCCGTATCCGATTCTGAGATAATATACTGGCGTATAAATCCAGTTTCGACAAAATAGATGATATTAGAAATGTCGTATGGATGAATGAGTATCCTTCCCCGTTTGATACTAAGTTGTGGAAATGATGAGAAAAAATCGTGTGACTTTTTTGAAACAGGTTGTTCCATAGATGGTGAGAGTATAGCAAACGTGAGAGAAATCACCAAAAAACCGAAAGAAATACTGTACTATAATGTGACGTATGAGGGATAGTATTCAAAAGAAACTCCGAGTTGGATGGTTTTCCTTTTCATGCTGTGAGGACTCAACGATTCTCTTTACAGAACTTCTCAACGAGCATTACAAAGAGTGGTTACCCAGGATAGAATTTTGCTCAGCCATAGTTTTGCAGAAAAAAAGTGAAATAAAAAATCTCGATGTTGCTTTTATCGAAGGAGCAATAACATCAAAAAAACAAGAAGAGCAGCTTCTTTTGATCAGAAAAGAAGCAAAAAAACTTGTCGCTATTGGTGCGTGTGCATGTGTCGGGATGCCATCGATGCAGAGAAATCTCTTTCCTGAAGAGTTAAAAAAAGAAATAGAAGAGTTAATTATTCGTTTCCAGTATGCTGAAAGAGTAAAGAAAGTGAGTGATGTTGTTCCTGTCGATGCGAATGTTCCTGGATGTCCGATGGATGAGAAAGTTTTTGTTTCGGTTTTGGATACGTATCTAAAAGAATTTGGTATTGTGGGTTGAAGATTTTTCGTTTGGGATTTTCTCTATGCATACACTTGATCTAACGATTGCTGATATTTCCAAAATAGAGGGGAAAGCATCGTGCGATATCAAAGTTCGAGAAGGAAACGTTGAAGAAGTGAAGTTTACCATTGCCGAGTATAAACGGTTCTATACCCAGGCGATCCGAGGGAAAGATGTTGTTGCTCTTCCCCAACTTACTGCACGAATCTGTGGTACGTGCTCCAACGCACATCTTCTCTGTGCGATAAAAGCAGTTGAAAATGCGTTAAAGTTGCAACCCACTTTGCAAACAATACTTCTACGGAAACTTCTCAATTTCGGACTCATCATTCGAGATCATGGGCTTCACCTGTATGTGTTTGTTCTGCCTGATATTTTCGGAAAGGATTCAATCTTAGATTTTGACGTGCAAAACAGCCTGGAACATAAGTATCTTGATGATACATTTGCGGTAAAGGCTGCGGGAAATAACCTAAGTATTGTTGTAGGAGGGAGATCTGTTCATGCTCCTTTTGCTACAGTAGGAGGATTTACGAGACTTCCTCTTCATGAAGAACTGCAAAAGTCGTTGGCAGAGCTTCAAGCCACTCGTCCGCGTATTCTTGATCTAATTAAACTTTTTTTTGAAAAAGATACAACACTTATTATTGACGATCTGGATTTTGCCGCAGTTGTAGATAGTGAGTATTCATTCCTTTACGGAAATCTTATTCGAAGCGATGGAGAAAGTGTCGATTCAGAAAAATATGGAGAATATCTTGAACACGTTGTTATTCCTTACTCGCATGCATCAGGGTACCGATTCGATGGGAACGTCTATATGGTTGGTGCCCTGGCACGGCTCAATCTGGCAAAACAATACTTACATCCGAAAACGAAGGAGAGCACAAAGAAATACCTCGAGGTTTTTCCGTCAAAGAATATCTTTCATAACAATCTTGCTCAGGCAATTGAGATTCTCCATGCGGTTGATTCATCGATTGATATTTTAAAAAATTTGAGGGTACTACCCGAAAAACCACTTCCAATTAAACGACAAGAAGGAACTGGCATAGGAGTTATTGAGGCACCCCGTGGTGCACTCTATTATAAACTTGAAGTGGATGCATCCGGGAAAATAAAAACTGGGAGAATTGTTGTGCCCACCGGACAAAACCAAATAAGCATCGAGGGAAGTATTCGAAAGTTCCTGGAAAAAAATATTGCAAATATTGATTCAAAAGAGAAGATAGAATACGAAGTAGAACGTATCGTTCGAGCCTACGATCCTTGTATGAGTTGCGCCTCTCATTTCCTTAAAATCCACTGGAAGTAAAAATTTCTTTTATCTCTTTTTTGATACGAGCAAAATTTCCCTTTTGAGGAACTCCAATGATAAACAGTTTTTTTAGTTTCCCCATTTTTTGTAAAAGTGATAGTTGGGTATAGAGGTCAAAATCGTGAACAGAGTTTCGAGGGGGTTGAGAAAAACTTTGAAGCGAAGTAATACATTTCACATTTGTAGTTCCAGAGACCGTATCAATACAAACAAGAGAATCTCCGATATTTTCCGGCAGCTCCTCTGTAGGATCGAAGTGGAGGAAATGAAATTCGGGAAATAATTTCCCCAAAAAGGGCAAAAGTTTTATCGGTTTATTATCCATTGGCAGAAATTCGTTGCCTACAACAAGGATGATTCTTTTCATTGGAGGGACGGTATATTGGCTAGTCCAAAAGAACGATTCGTGTAGAAAATAAGGTTACGAAGTTTTGCAGCAGTTAGTCTTTCGCATGCCCACCCCCAGTGATACGAGATAAAATCACCAACTACAAAAGAACGGGAATATGTTTGGATCTTTCTTCTTTTCCCATTCTGGAAATGTAATTTACCACGAGATTCAATAAGTGCTTGTGTATTAACAATTACAAAGGTCGGATGAACATCGACAACTTTCCCCCAGTTGATAAGGCATGCATCCATTGTCTCAATAGTGTGTGGTATACCCAGATGTCCGGTGCGGATATAAATATTCATGACGTGAAATGCATGGTGGGGAAGTGCACCAAGCGGAAGTTTTTGCAGCGTTTTTTCTAATTCAGCCCTTTTTATCCTTTTCTTTAGACCAAGCGTTTCTTTTATATGATTTGAAAAATGTGAGATTGGAATAGAATGGAGGAGTGTATTTCCAAGCCAATACGCTTCAACGACACGTGAGTCAAAAGGGTCTTTGATTTTGTTTTCGCGGGCGATGAGACAAAGATACGGATAGAGAGTAGAAAATTGAGTTAGAATTTCTTTTACACCTCTATCTACTTTTCCTATTTTTGTATACCAAGAAAGTTCAGATTGTTTTTGGGGTCCGCAAAGAGAAAGAGAGTTAGGGGGGAATGCATATTTGCTACAAAGTTTCAGTCCCTGGTAGTTCATGTGTGTCCAAGACGAGTCGGGATCGGTATTATCACACGAGATGAAAGAAGTGCTATACAAATAACTCCAAGGAAAGCGACTCCTGCTTGGATCATCTGTTCACCGCTGAGTGTGTGGGTGATAAAGATCATTGTGAGGATATTCGTAATGGGGGTTGCAAGGATAAGGATAGCGGTTACAGCTGTTGCTGGAGCAAGTTTCAGAGCCTTATACCAGGTTGTGACATACAAAGTGAGGAGTATAATACTTACGAAAATCGGCAGAATTTGAGATAGTGTTAGAGAAAAGAGCAGCCCAAGTTTTCCCTGAAACGCCACAAATCCTCCAATAATAAGAGCCCCCAGAAACATTCGCGACCACGCTCCGACAGTTGCATCGACATTTTTCAGTACATCTTTTGCAATAATATTTTCCAAAGACCAGAAAAGAGTAGCAGCAAAAATAAGAAGTTCACCAACATTTCCTGCAAATCCTTGGAATCCACCGATTACAAAATTACTTCCCAAAACAAGAAAATATCCAATCAGTTGCCACCGGTTGATTGTTTCTTTCAAGATTGGAATTGCAAAAATTGCAACCCACAGAAACATACTTTTTTGGATAATGTTTGCAGTCAGCGCCGGAGTTGTTTTCAGTCCCTCAAAGTAGAGAATAAAGGGAATACTTCCGCCGATAAATGCAATAAAAAGAAGTTTCCCGAAAGAGGATGTTGAAAGTTTGGTGAGAGAGATTATTTTTTTACTCGCCAAAAGATAAGAAAAAAGAACCACTGCAGCCCCGCCATTTTTGAGAATATTGAATATCTGTGGATCAATACCTTTGACAATAATAAGCTTGTTGTAAAAAATGGAAAATCCGGAGATGAACGCCGCAAAAAGTGCAAAAACTAAACCCCGCTTTATCGTATCTGTCATTTTATTGGTTTAGAGACCGAATAAGTTTTCTTATGCGTAGTCCTTCGTGTGACGAGAGTTTTCCAACCGCCATATTGCCTACAACTTGGACATACTCACCTTTTTTAACGGTGAGGTCATTTCCTAATAGAACTGTTTTTCCTCCTTCAACAGTTACCAAGTTATGAGACGATTTTAGGACTCGTGCCGGTATGGTAAAGCACATACGATTTAGACAGGAATTGTTGCCTCCGTTTTCTCCGGTGGTTGCTTGGAAAAATCAGTTGTTCGTATCCATGTTGGTTGAATAATAATAAACACGACATCTGGATTATCTTTAATTTCCCCAAGATATGGATGGGTAGCAGTATATGCCTCGATCTGTTTCTTGCCATTTTCATCTGCAATAGTAGCATTGCCATGTATTTGGACGTTTAATTCTTCAAAAGATGTTCCTATAACGAGTGCTACATGGCCGTTTTCCGTTAGGTCATACCATTTCTTCGTATTTTTGTGCGTGGCAAGGATAAGAGTTCCATCTTCCATGATGGCGTATTTCAACATACTCGCGTGCGGTCTTCCATCTGCGGTTGCTGTTGCAAGGGTACAAAATTTCTGTTTCTTATTTTTGAGATATTCAAGGATATTTAGTGGTATAGGCATAGTGGTATTGTAGCGTACGATGAATATACTACAGTGATGTATATCACAGAATATGGCTCTGCTTCGATTATAATAAGCGTCAAAGAAAAATACTATGAGGAAATCGTCAAGCGATAGGGATAATCGAATTATTTTTGTCCTCTCTGTCATTGGAGTACTTATTGCAATTTATGTCTTGCAAAGTTTTCTTCGGCAAACGTCAATTGTTTGTATTAATACGGGATGTGAGGTTGTACGGAAAAGTCCATCGAGTTATATCTTCGGAATCCCTGTGCCGACATTCGGACTAGTAGGCTATTCAATCATTGCGCTATTAGCGTTTCTTCGTACAATGTCTTCCAATAAAAAACTCCTTTTGGGAATACTGGCGGTTTCGACTTTTGGTATATTGTTTGTTTCTTGGTTTACACTTACAGAAATTTTCATTATTGGCGCTATCTGCACGTGGTGTGCAGTTTCTGCTCTAAATATGATGGTTATATTTTCCTTTACCCTCAAAAGCTACATAAATACGATAGGTAAACTCCTATGAAAATCACCGCAGAAACAAAGTTATTTATTGGTATTTTTATTTCAATTCTGGCAATCTTTGGGGTTGCTTTTTTTCTTTCTTCTCTACCCGAGCCGACGGTTTCAAAAGATGAACTCATTCCAAAAGCTACTCTCTCTGCAACAGGTTCAGCCACTGCAACAACGTACCTTGTTGAATTTTCGGACTTCCAATGTCCTGCATGTCGAGCATTTTCCCCAATTGTAGATAGGATTGTCAAAACAAATCAGGACAAAATATATTTTGTCTACCGTCATTTTCCGCTCCTTCAACATCCATTTGGGAAAAAAGCTGCCCAAGCAGCAATAGCAGCTTCCAAACAAGGGAAATTCTGGGAAATGCATGACTTCCTTTTTGACAATCAGGACGGTTTATCTGATGATCTTCTCAATGACGCGATTCAAATCCTTGGTTTGGGAAAAGAGCAATTTACGAAAGATTTCGAAAGTAATGAAACACAAGAGTTAATCTCTCAGGATATGTTAGACGGTGGGAGATTTGGAGTAAACGCCACTCCCACATTTTTTTTAAATGGCAAGAAACTCAATCTTGCCGGACCAGAGGAGTTAAAAAGTCTAGTCGAAAACGAAATAACAAAGTAATCCTTTTTTCTATTTTTTTCCCTTCAAACTTGCTATAATTGGGCTCCGGAGGGTTCGCCTAATGGTATGGCACTAGTCTTGAAAACTAGCGGGAGAAATCCCTTACAGGTTCGAGTCCTGTACCCTCCGCAAAATATATCAAGTTATAACCTTTAATAAAATCTTCTATGAATGTTCGAGTTGCAACATCGAATGATAAGACTCAAGTTCTTAAATTATTTGATGAATTTAGTTTAATGATAAAAGCCAAAGATATACCTTCAAAAGTTGGCAGTTATATGTTTGATGAAATAATCAGTAGAACTGACACAAAGATATTTATTGTCGAAGAAAAGGGCCAATTGTTAGGATTGGCAACTTTTTATCTTTTACCAAATATAAGACATGGTCTCAAAAGAGGACATATCGAAGATTTTTTCATTACAGGAAAAGCTCGTGGTAAAGGGATTGGAACATTTTTATTTTCCTCAATAAAAGATTATTGCCGTAAAAATAACATTAAGGTAATAAAATTACATAGTGGAAATGATCTAGTAAGGGCTCATCATTTTTATGAGAAGAGTGGTGGAAAAACTACAGAAAGGTTTTTTAGATTTGATATTGGATAAAGGCTTAGTTATTGCAGTTAAGGGAGGCAAAATAGGTTCTAACTTTGTATATGGTCTCCCGCCAGTTGGGAAATGAAGCAAATGAACATGAAGAAACATAATCTCAAACAGATAGACCGCCTTGAGGTGTTAGTGTTAGTAGACAATACCACTGATAGCTTGTCCTCAAATCCAGACAACGTATCATCTGAATGGAAATATCTTAAACAGAAAGGCCGATTGACAGAGCTGTCTGGTAAAGCCACATGCTGCGCTCATCATGGGCTTTCTCTACTGATTACCACTCATCAGGGTGACGTCGGTCATTCTTTGCTTTTTGATACTGGTCCTGATGCATCAACGTACTTGAGAAATGCCGAGATACTCGGAATAGACCATGCTTCTATCAACTCTATTGTTTTCTCTCACGGTCACTGGGATCATGGTGCCGGCCTTGTGCCTGCGATTGAGGCATGTGTCAAGGAGCGTGGGCATGAGCAAGTAGATTGTTTTGTTCATCCTGATATGTTTGCTGAACGGGGGATGATGAAACCGGATGGGAAGATAGACAGGTTTGAATCAGTTCCTAGCCCAAACGCGCTTACAAAGGCCGGAACAAATGTCATAAATTCCAGAGATCCGCAGCTGACTTCTGACAGTATGTTTTATATCAGCGGAGAGATCCCCCGCGTGACCAAATACGAAACGGGATTCCCTGGCCACATGAGACGAGAGCCTGGTACAGATTCGTGGCAGCCGGATCCGCTCATTATGGATGAGCGGTTTGTGGCAGTGAATATAAAAGATAAAGGGATTTTTGTTTTTTCCGGATGCTCCCACGCAGGCGTCGTAAATGTTCTCACGCATGCGCGTGATCTTTTCCCCGAAATCCCAATATACGGAATATGCGGAGGGTTGCACCTGGCAGGAAACAACGAAAGGATAATCTCCGAAACAATGGAAGGTCTTAAGAAATTCAATCTTGCGCTTATTGCTCCTGGCCACTGTACAGGTTGGAGAGCAGTAAATGCTTTGGCTGATGAATTTATGAATGAGTTAGTGCCGCTAGCTGTTGGTAAACATTTTGAGATTTGAAAACCCTTCTTTGTCAAAAGAATTTGCCGCCAAAGAAAAACTGGTAAAATAATTAAATCAATATGTGAGAAAAATAATTGTTTTATCATTTATTACATTAGATGGAGTAATGCAAGCACCTGGTGGACCTGAGGAAGATACATCGGGCGGTTTCAAATATGGCGGTTGGGTTGCGCCTTATTTTGACGATGTTGGTGGTAAGGTCATGGAAAAACAGATGAAACCTGCAGACCTTCTTTTGGGCAGAAAAACATTTGAGATCTTTGCTAATTACTGGCCAGAGCATGAAAATGCATGGCCAGGTATCAATGATGTCACAAAATACGTCATGTCCAAGACCATGAGAAAGTCAGATTGGAAAAACTCAGTTTTCCTCAAAAGCTTGGCAGATATCGAAAAGCTCAAAAATTCAGAAGGTTCTGACATTCAAGTTTGGGGCAGCGGTAAGCTCGTTCAGCTGCTACTTAAGAATGATTTAGTGGACGAACTCTGGCTCAAAATTTACCCGCTGACTCTTGGTAAAGGAAAAAAGTTGTTTGACAATGGCACGATTCCGGCAGCATTTGTATTAATAGAAAGTTCGGTTACTCCAACCGGAGTGATTATTGTCAATTACAAACGAACTGGAAAAGTCAAGACAGGTACTGTTGGAGCTTGAGGCGCAGCTTTCTGAACTCAAAGAATTTGCCGCCAAAGAACAAAATCGGCTTAAAATTTAGACTATGAGCAAAAAAGACATCGCAACATCGTTTTTAACACTTGCCTCCTCCGGTAAAGTGCGCGAGGCGTACGAAAAATATGTGCATCCAAATTTTATCCACCACAACGCCTACTACAAAGGAGATCGCGAGACACTTTTGGCTGGCATGGAAGAGAATGCAAAGCAATTTCCCGATAAAAAATACGAGACCTTGCGCATGCTTGAAGACGGCGACCTTGTTACCGTACACGGGAAGGTAACGCTTGCAGCCGATAAAATATTTTCCGTTATCCATATTTTCCTTTTTGAAGGAAGTAAAATTGTAGAAGAATGGGAGGCGTCGCAGGAGGCGCTGAAAGATTCGCCTAACGAAAACGGGATTTTTTGAAAGAATTTGCCGCCAAAGAAAAACTTGTGGTTCGACAGGCTCACCATCCTGAGTGAAATCGAAGGAAAATCGTCCTTTCCGCTCCGGTTCCCGCCTTCGCCCGCCATGGCTTTAGCGACGGCGGGATTTCTTTCCACTATACTTGCAATATTTTCATACAAGGTATTGAATATAATTATAGAGGGCGATATTTCATGAAAATACCCAAGCAAAATTTAGGGGTTACGAATATAGCTCTTCTTATTCTGGTTCTCGTATTTTTCCTGGGTGTGATAGGGATGATTCTTTGGTTTCTCCAACCGGAAGAAGATAGAGAAAGAGAGTTGTCTGCCCTTTTTGGTAATTCCTCTCAAAGCCAGTCAAAAGAAGATACAGACTCTGATTCATCTTCAACTTCCTGCAACCCGGCTGATCTGAGTTGTGATGCGTGGGTCATCACTTATGGGCTACCTTATTGTCTTAAACTATCGGAGGGGGACAATAGTACTAAAATTGACTCATACGCAATTAAATTCCTGAAAGGTAAACCTATAGATGTGTCTGCTACCATAATCTATGATGAGAAAGTACGCTTTACCGGAGAATATGACGGAAAACATCTTAATCTTTTTGACAATGATTATCGTAAAGGCAGAAAAGTGGACATCTCAGCTGATTTAAGCTCTGATTATCAAACAATGAATGGAACATATTACGTGAAATTTCTTGAAAATGAGTGGCGTGGTTGTGATGGAGGACGCGAATCTACCGGTCCATTCAGAGGTAAACGCTGTCAGATAGAATCTTGTCAGGCTGAGTAAGAATGATGGGAGTTAAAGTACTTCACAAAAGCGAAAGCTGGTGTTCCCACATAGTCAACCAGCAACCACCAGTTATACGATCGTATTCACCTGAGTTTTACTCTTTTGCTTTTGTCCAAAATAGATAACCAATCCACAAATACCACAACGGATTTACAAGAAATCCTTCAATTAATATGGGATATTTTAATATCGGTTCAGCTGGATTTAAAACGATGAGTCTACCCAGATAGATGATAATAAGGAGTACGCCAGAACCAAAACCAAGCAGACTCAAGTTCTGTGTAAATTTTTTACCAACCCACATAAGATAGGAGATCTTTAAAAGAGCAAATCCGGTAAGGCCAAAAGCTAAAAATCCTCGGGGATCTACTTGGTTTGGTAAATCCACATTGATAGTAAGTGGCGGATTTAATGCAACTGCTAAATCATAGGCGCCATGGATGGCTGTGCCAAGTGTTCCTGCTACTCCGAGAAGCAGGGCGATCAGTGCCCATCCTTGGTCAATATCTCTCAGCTTAATGTATAGCCCAACGAATACTTCAAGGGAGGCAAGACCGGCGAGAGTCAGCATTAAACTACTTACTAAAGTGTCTCGGGCTATGACAAAAAAATATGCGTAGAGAAACCAAGATATTCCCGCAACAAATGCCGATAAGGCTATTTTTTGCCCAAAAGAATAAACTTTCATGCATTTTCACCCCCTTTTCAATTCATTATTGCAAGTACATCCTGTAAATACAATACCTACCCGTACGTCCAACAAAGTCTCCTAACCACCTCTTTTCTACTAGGTGATGAACTGTCGTACTTTCGTAAAAAAGCTTTTTGGGGTATAAGGCGTTTCCTCAAGATAGGGGACTATTGATGATTTTCGGTGTAGCTGTCTCTGCTTTAACGCTTCCATAATAAGATGTAGTTGATTTTTTGGAAGGAGTGGCATTGTATGTAAAGAGAATAAACCGTATTTGGAGACTTCGTCACTTGGCTTAAACTCTCCACCAATAAATGTACCAATGTAGCAGATATCCAGGTACGACAGGTCTTTATCCAGTTTGATTTTCAGTCGTTCCTCAACGCTTATAATAAGTCCGGATTCTTCTTCCACTTCTCTTTCTAATCCAGAAATAGGGTGTTCTTTTGCTTTCAGATACCCTCCAGGTAACCCCCAGGGTGTCTGGCGATATGTGTGTTTAAATAAAAGTACTTGGTCGCTCTCGTTAAAGATAAGTCCGGTGACCCCTATAAGAAACTGGTTCTGGAGGAGCCGCATCAAAGAGATTTGCGTATCCTTTGGAAGATGCAACATCCGCCATAGTTTGTAGAGAACACCAGTCATAGAGTGTCACGAGATTCATCGAGTTCTTTCTGGTTATTTCCCTCTTTCCTCTTTTCACCTTCTAGCTCCAAAAGATGTACTCTCTTAATAAGCTCGGCAACTGTCCGTTTAAGCTCTTTGACCGTATTTTCTTTTTTGCGAAGGATAAAGTATGTCGAGAGAGAGTTCACAACACTAATAATTGAAGCAAGGAGTATACCAAGAAGCAGGGAGCCCAAAATGACAACATAGAGCGGAATATCTGAAAAAACATAGCTATCCGCATAGATTGTGACCCCTGATGTATTTTGAGTGGCAAAATACGCAAATCCGATACCAAATAGAATAATTATGAGTAGTCCGGTCATAGATTATGCTCGCGTGAATAGTATATCTGCAGGTCTTTTTGTCATATCATGCATAGTCTGTTCAAGCACACGGACATATTTCCCAGGATTTTTTATACAGTCAAGATGGATATGTTGTTTCAGGACGGGATTAAAAAGTCTTATAGTCCCGTAGTTAAACAGTCTCTCCCAGAAGTTCTGATTGTAGGTGATAGACTCGATGTGGGAAAGAGAATAGATTTTTTCTTTGTGGTCGATAATACCTGTTCGAAATATTATTTCTCTGGATCCGACGATATAGTATTCGCCGAGCCAATTAAGGATTATTTTCAATGTCAGATAGAGTTGGAATACAAGTACTAGGATAAATGCAATACTAATTACTGGGTAGGAAAGAAGTCGAATTTGTGGGGATAAACTGAGTATATTCACGGGAAGAAGGATGAGAATATAGAGAGTAGTAAAAAGAAGTTGTAGCACAATAAGACGAATAGAGAGGCAGATGACGCTTTGTCGAAGAATAATTGGAGTTTCTTGGGATTGAGTTTTTTCAAGCATAACATTCCGTTTATTCCTCTTTGTAATAAACTAGGTTTACGTATCCATGTTTTTTATCAATCACAATGCCACTAAGATAAGAATGGTAGGGGAATTATAGTGAACGGAGGTAATCTTTGTCAAATTATTATTGTGATTCGTGTCACAGCTCCTCTCAAATGGGCTATTGCACTTTGGAAATTTTTGGTATTATAGAGAGTATAGTTGTTACACATTCATAAGAGGAGGAATCTATGGAAAATGATAAAGATAGAAAAGAAACCCAAGAAACGGAAGTACTCGATGCTTCGCAGAATAAAGTGTTGTGGATCATTGGTGCGGTTATTCTTCTCGTCGTTGGACTTTTTGGCCTGAAAATGCTCCTATCTCCTGCGCAAGATTATCGAGTATCGCTCGTTGATGCGCCAAAGGACGTGACAACAACAGTTCCGGCAACGTTTACCTGGAAGGTGGAAGGACCTCCGACAACGATAAACAAAACAGAAGTATATTTGGGCCAAGAATCAACTCCCGGTGAGTTGGGAAAAGAAGTCCAGCCATCTGATACCAAGTATACCGAGATTTTGAAAGACTTCTCCAACGGCAACTATGCAGTTCCGCTGACATTTGTTGGAAATGTTTCATTGACTCAAACTGGGAAATACTACTATCGAGTCTATGCGTTTATAAAAGACAAACACTACTGGACGGATGAGTATTCACTCGATGTTTCTGTTCCAGGCTACAAAGTGTCTCTTGTCGATTCTCCAAAAGAAGTAGGGGTTGGGAGTGTTGTGACATTTACCTGGACTGTTGATGGTCCTCCAACAACCATTCCTCATACATCAGTTCATTTTGGAACCAAGTCAAATCCTGGAGTATTAGGGAAAAATGTAAAACCTGATGATACGACATATGAAGATCTAGTGACTGAGTTTTCAAACGGCAAGTACAATATTCCACTTCGGTTTGTTGGAAATACTCCAAAATTTACAACAGCCGGTACCTATTATTACCGTGTACATGCCATCATCAACGGCGAAAACTACTGGGGTGATGAACAAACTCTTGAGGTGAAATAACCAGTAGTATACTTACGGATTTGAGGTTGGAACTGGAGTGATGATTCCCCAATCCTGACAAATCTTGGTTTGGAGCACAGTGATTTGCGACTGTGTGAGATTGGTAACTTCTTTTTCGACAGATTTCACAATGGTTTTTTCTACCTCCTCAACCTTTTGGCCAACAGTTTCTTTGGTTGATTGGAATGTTTCCCCTACAAATTGATTTATTTGCGAGCTCATTGTGGGTTCTAGAGAAATATTTTCTCCCAAAATATTGGGATTGATGGTAATATTTTTCTCTAAGATCGGTTGGTTTTTTAATACTCCAGTATACACAACTCCGAGAGCACCAATGCCCAAAATGGCGCCAATAAGGAATAGCCGTTTCAGGATTTTCATCATATCCATGATATCACAGGAGTCTTATGGAATGGCCAATCGTGAAAGATTTTTCTGAATTGTAGCAAACGAGCGAGCAAGATTTGTTTTATTGTCGAAATCGCGAACAATTTCTTTTTTTTGGTACGGTTTGAATTTTTGGAGTCGGCGAAGTTCCGAAAGAAGTTTCGGCATTGCTCGGGTGATATTATCAACGATGGTGACTGTTGCTGTTTGTGAACTTCTGGATAAGGGATTAAGATCAATGGTTATGACTTTTTTCCCAAGTGAGACAAGTGCACCACAGCGGTCGCCGTCTTCAAGGGGAACAAAAACAGTATCACTTCTTCCGATTCCATCTCGCAAGATAATTTTTCTAGGACTTGCTACATTGGGAAGAATACGCGTTTTCCGACCTTTCGATGAAAGGATAACTGAGGGATCGAGATTCGAAAGACACGCTTCTAAACATTTCTCTCGCGTTTTCGTATAGTGGAAAAGATTGACCTCAATTTTACAATCCAGAAATTTTGCAATTTTCACAAATTCTTCGGCACAAAGTGCGGCAGCATTCCCATTGATAGAAAGTATCGGATTTTTTGCAAGAAGTAGGTAACAGGCGGCAGCAGTAATTGACTCTTTGGCAAACCCATGTGTTTTTTCTCCAAGAAGATAATCGAATGCTTCTCCTCTCCCATGGGCGATAAGTCCGGCATGAGATGTGATTCCTTTTTTGACACCATCAACAAGCCGTTCACGGACAGAAAGAGCGAGAAATCGGGGATGGTTTTTGTCTATCTTCATAGTATATGTGCGATTGTCTTTGAAATGCGAAGTGAATAGACGTTTCCTCCAAAGTAGTCCGGTGGGGGAATGGTACTAAAAACTGTATGACCAATCATTGCCATCGTTGCATGCCCTCCCTGTCTTTTTACTTTCTCAATGACGAGCTGAACTTCGGAGTTTTCCAAAATTCCGCTCTCTATTGCATACTCATAACTTATATCAAGAATCTTCGATATGCCAAGATTTTGAATAGAAGTGATTGTCCGAAGTGCTTTTTCTGCTGCCCGGTTTATACGGGATGTTTTATGTTGATCATTGAGAATCTTAGCTGTTTCGTATTTTTCCAAAACCAATGCAAACAACGGGGTGTGGAGAAGAGGGAGTTTCACGGCATCAACTGGAATTGCCGGAGCGCGTTTCACCAAAAAGCCACCCGTTATCTGAGTTGCGACACTTCCTAGTCCTGTACGGTTTTCTATTTCGGCCGTGTGTGCGATGTTGGCAAGAGTATCGGGATCTTTTCCCAATTGAAAGAGAGCATTGAGTGCGTAGGCTGTCGCAATACTTGATGCACCGCTTACACCAAAACCACAAGCAAGTGGGACCTCTGATGTAACAGAGATTTCAACAGGATTCTTTGTAAGTTTTTGGACTACAGTTTCCACCGTTGGGAAAGAAATACTCTCCCCATTAAAGTACACAGACAATTGGGTGGATTTTTTTACCGCAACCATCACCGATTTATCAATTGTTGCCCCAACTCCGATTGAACCTACGATTTCGCCTTGCCTATTTTTACATACTTTGAAAATGAAACTTATACTTGCCGGAGAAACTGCTTTTCCTTCATTCATAGTGTATTAGTCGACCCAATCCATTAACTCACGCGAATGATACAATGAAACGGTGAAAAAGTATGTAGGAATTATACTTATTAGCTCCATTCTTCTTTTGGGAACAACCCTAAGGACGTATCGTCTAAAGGAACTTGCGACTTTCCGTGGTGATCAGGCCATAGAATTACTATCAACAGCGAAAATTCTCCAAGGGAAATTTACACTCATTGGTATCAAGACATCAATTTCCGAAGTAAGGAACGGAGCTGTTATGTACTACATATATGCGCCGTTTCTTTATCTATTCAATTACAATCCCATTGCAGGGGGAATAGTAGAAATTCTATTATCCTTGAGTGCGGTTTTTGTTACGTACCGTATTGGGAGGAGATTTATAAATATTCGGGTAGGATTGCTTGCTGCCTTTTTTATCGCAGCATCTCCCCTCCTTGTAAAATTTTCCCGCCAAAATCTTCTCGCATTTTCTCCATTGATTTTTTCGGCAGTTAGCCTTTATGTACTATTATTACTTGCGAAGCAATACAGATGGTATTATGCTGCGTTTCTCGGTTTTATTTTAGGAGTAGCATTACAAGTTCATTACTCCACACTGTCACTTTTTGTCGCTGCAGCGTTATTTCCGATATTCTTTTTTACGACGAGGCAAAAAACCACATATTTCCTGACTCTTTTAATCGGTTTTCTTGTAGGATTTTTTCCACTGCTCCTTTTTGAATTCCGCCATGAGTTTTTCAATACAAAAATGCTTGTAGCTCATATATCACGTGGTGAGTCCGAAACTATTGAGATTGGAAGAAGTGTTTTATATCTTGTTGATGCAGTGAGTCAATATTTTTTCGGAGGGAAAATAATTCTGACCGTTGTTGCAATTTCTTTATTGTTATTTTTTCTTCACTTACAAAAAAAGAGACTGACGAGAAACGAAGCGGTATTCTTGCTTCAAATAGTAGGTACTATTCTTTTTGTTATTTTCTTCGTTCGCCAAACAGTTCCTCATTACATCATTAATGCGGTAATTCCTTTTGCTCTTTTATTCTCTACCGTTCTCGATAGAATCTTGTATTCAAGTAAGAGAATCTTCGCGTATTTTCTATTTGCCATGATGTATTTCCTTATTAGTTTTTCTTCCTATGGATTCGGCGATGTGAATGGTTGGACAATGGATCCAGGTTGGAATTTACCAGGAGTAGAGAAAGCAAGCAGAATTATTTTCGAGGACGTAACAGTTACCGACTTTAATCTTGTTATGCTGGTTGATGCTGAAAATCAGGGGTATCCCCTACGATATTTCCTTACCGTTTGGGGGAAACAGCCATTGCCAGTTGAACAGTATGACACACCGCAACACCTTTATGTCGTAGCGCGATCTCATGAAGATTTAACGAAGGTTCAACTTTTTGAAGTTACCTCTTTTGGTGCCTTTACTATAGAAAAAACCTGGGATATACAAGGAAACTATCGCCTCTATCGTTTGGGGAAGGCAGCTGTATAATACCAGTGCATGACAGATGTCGAACTTGTAAAATCAAAAATAGATATTGTTGAGTTCCTCTCCGATTATATACAGCTAAAAAAAGCCGGCAGAAACTTCAAAGCGCTTTGCCCATTTCATAGTGAAAAATCCCCTTCATTTGTTGTTTCTCCTGAACGGCAGACATGGCACTGCTTTGGGGCATGTGCAGAGGGCGGAGACGTAGTGAAGTTTTTGGAGAAGTGGGAAAATATCGATTTTCTGGAGGCACTCAAAATATTGGCAGGCAAAACCGGAGTTACGCTTTCCCGATACACACCTACAGATGAAGGAAGAAGGAAAGAAAAGCTCTATGAAATAAATCACTTGGCTTCTGAATTTTTTTCCTACATTCTTACCTCCCACAACTTAGGGAATAAGGCAAGAGAATACCTCAAAGATCGAAAGATAAAAGACGAAACTATTAAAACATTTAGTTTGGGATATTCCCCAAATAGTTGGGACAGTTTGCACAAGTTTCTATTAAAAAAAAGGTACACTTCTGATGAGATCTATACCGCAGGACTTATTATCAAAACAGATGGGGGAAGATACTACGATCGATTCCGAGGCCGCCTCATGTTTGCACTCAAAGACCCAAGAGGAAATGTTTTGGGATTTTCCGGAAGAAAGCTCCCTCCCCAAAATGACAGAGAGGCAAAATACGTCAATACATCAGATACGCCCATATATAGCAAAGGAAATAATCTCTACGGGTTAGATGTAACACGAGATTCTATTAAAAAGGTAAAAGAAGCAATTGTTGTGGAAGGTGAGTTCGATCTTCTTGCCTCTTTCCAGTCCGGAGTGACGAATGTTGTTGCAATCAAAGGATCAGCTCTTACAGAAGGACAGGTGTTGACGTTGAAGCGATATACCGAGACACTCCTTCTTGCTCTTGATAGTGATTTTGCAGGAAACGAAGCTGCAAGACGGGGAATTGAAGTTGCCGAAAATGCAGGGTTAACAGTCAAGATTGTACAACTTCCGCAAGGGAAAGATCCGGCAGAGTGTATTTCCGAAGCGCCTCATGCATGGAAGAAAGCAGTAAGTACCGCATTTCCCATCTATGACTTCATCATCGAGACTGCCATCAAAAAATACGGGAAAGATGATGTCTCGGCAAAGAAAAAAGTTGGAGATGAAATTATTCCTTTTCTTTCGAAAATCACAAACCCCATTGTTCTTTCTCATTACGTAAAGTTTGTAGCGCGTGAACTGGGAGTAACGGAGGAATCAATTGAGATAGCAATTGATCTTCACGTCAAGAAACGGCCACAAAAACACGTCGTTTTCGATGAAAAAAAAGTAGGTAACAGAAGTGGCCTTTTGGAAGAACATATTCTTTCTCTTATCCTTCAAAGTGCAAATCCCAAAGAAGCTTTCTTACACGCACTTGAAATAGTTGATACAGGTGATTTTTCTATACCACCTGTTGCCCAAATTATGAAACTTCTCAATGCGTATTTCCAATCACATGAAACGCTTGATGTAAAAGTATTTGAAAAAACCCTCACTCCTGAGATTTCCGAAACATTCGATCGGGCATATCTTGTGGGACTTGATGTTCTTTTAAAAAATCCTCAACTTTACCATGACGAACTCACAAAAAGTCTTTACGAATGCAAGAAAAATGCACTCCGAAGGAGAGTAGCAGATCTTACGACTAAGATACGATTATCGGAGGAAGAAGGGAAAGAAAATGAGAAACTCCAAGAAGAACTTCGCGACCTATTAGTGGGTCTTTCCCAGGTTGATAAAGCACTCCGGTAAAAGTACAATATGAAGGCTATGACGACCAAAGTATCCAAGACTGTCAAAGAACTCATCAAGCAGGGGAAAGAGAATGGATTTATTACCCAAGATGATATTCTTGTCCTTTTCCCCAAACCCGAGGAACATTTAACAGAAGTAGATGAACTGTATGGGCAGCTTATTAAAGCTGAGGTTGATGTATTTGAAAACCTCTCAGATGAGGAGGAGCGGGATGCCCAAAAAACTGTTACCGAACTAGAAAAGGAACTTGAGTCTCTTGCTATCATCCACGAAGGGGGAATTTCTGATCCAGTACGGATGTATCTCAAAGAAATTGGGAGAATCCCTCTTCTAAAATTTGAAGATGAGATAAGTCTTGCCAAGCACTACGAAAAAGGCGAACGCTGGGCCAAACAGAAACTGATCGAGTCAAATCTTCGTCTTGTCGTCTCCATTGCCAAAAAGTATATAGGGCGCGGGCTCTCTCTTCTTGATCTTATCCAAGAAGGAAACCAAGGGTTAATACGGGCAGTTGAAAAGTATGATTGGAGAAAAGGGTATAAGTTCTCAACCTATGCTACATGGTGGATACGACAGGCAATTACCCGGGCAATTGCAGATCAGGCTAGGACAATCCGAATACCGGTCCATATGGTTGAGACGATCAATCGATACTTAAAGATTTCCAGAAAACTCATGCAGGATTTGGGGCGTGAGCCGATGCCTGAAGAGGTGGCCAAAGCCATGCAAGTGGATGTCACCAAAATCCGCGAAATTATGAAAGTATCGCAAGAGCCAACATCCCTTGCAACCCCTGTTGGAGATGATGAGGATTCACTCCTTGGTGATTTTATCCAAGATACATCGCAGCCATCTCCATATGATTCTGCATCGAGAGAACTTCTCAAAGAGCATCTGGAAGAGGTTCTCCAAACGCTCTCAGATAGAGAAAAGCGCGTCCTGATACTTAGATTTGGTCTTGAAGACGGTCGTCCTCGAACACTAGAAGAAGTCGGTGTGGAATTTGGTGTGACCAGGGAGAGAATCAGACAAATAGAGGCAAAAGCACTACGGAAATTACGCCACCCCTCAAGGAGTAAAAAACTAAAAGATTATCTGGAATAACCGTTTAATACAAGGCGTTTACGCCAGCGATATCTCCAGACTCAAGTGTACTCTTTTTGGTTTCCCCATTTTCTGCGTAGCCGTACATCGTCTGTTCGCTACAAGAGAGTTCGTAAAGATCCGCAAGTCCGACACTATGCCCAAGTTCATGTGTTGCGATATTTTCAAAATCCATTTTTGTTGCTTCACCACTAGCTGACCAGTCATAATCGACATCATCGTACACTTGGTCCCATTCCACAAGTTCTCTCCCAAACGGTGGTCCTGAGAAAATTCCCCAGACGATTGTGACTGCAATTGCATCGCTTGAAGATACGTCTGCAAAATACACTTCGTTATTATTATCAGGAGAAGTGGTATCTGCTATTAATACGGCATTGGTTGTACTTCCATTTCCCAGAATGTCACCACTTGTTCCATTCCCGAGTATCCCATCTGTTGCATCTTCCCATTTGGTGATGTCGGTGGCAAGATTATCTGCGACAAATTGTTCAGAGAGACCATCAATGTTGGAAAGATTCACAATCCATGGCTCAACTGTCTTCCATTTTGCTCCTTGGGCTAAAAATGAATAGCATTGAGTGTTTCCTCCCCGAGGCGGTTTTGATGGTTTCGCTGGCTGGTTTTTGTAGTGAATGATTGCGTACCCTTCAACTTTTTTTCCTGTTCCCGGATCTACAGCCGTTCCAAGAGAAATAACTGAAGAGTGGTCTGCTTCTGGGGGAAGAGTAAGTGTCCGTGAGGTACCAGGAGTTTGTAACTGGGCATTCGAAAGGTTCGGCACGGCTCCGGCATATCCGGTAAGGAAAATTCCAAAAACAAATACGGAGAAGATTCCTGCAGTCATTGCGAGTAGCCGTCTCATATGGCAATTATACATCAATAAGTCAAATTGAGTGAAAGAAGCGAGACGATTTTAACATAAACCAAACAAAGAATAGATAGATGAATAGTTGACAATTGTAGGTTTGATTATTAGCATAGAAGTATGGGATATTTCGGAAAGTTAAATGAGAAAAATATTGCGCAATCGTTACGTAAAAAAGGCCTATCTTATGGGGAAATTCTGCAAAAAATTCATGTTTCCAAAGATACAATTAGTCGTTGGTGTAAAGATATTGAACTTTCAGTGGTTCAAAAACAAAGGCTTATCTCTATGAGAAATTTAGGTCAGCGTCGTGGATCAATAATTGCAGCAGATAATAAACGGCGCAGGCGACATCAAAAAATTGCTAGTATTCACCAAAGAGCTAAACAGGATATTGGACAATTAAATAGTAGAGAAGAGTTTATAGCTGGAGTTGCTTTGTATGCAGGAGAAGGTGATAAGACAGATGGTCAAATAGGCTTTTCAAATGCAAATCCGACCCTTATTAGGTTTATGATGAAATGGTTTCGAAAATATTGTGATATAGAAAATTCTAAATATAGAGGAGCTATATGGTTGCATGAAAGAAGAGATGAGAAAAAAGCAAAATTATTTTGGTCGCAATTAACTGGTATTGATAGGAAAAATTTTTATAAAACATATATTGCCTCCGACAAAAAAGATTCTAAAAAAATTCGGAAAAATATTCACCAATATGGTGTATTTGCAATTCGAGTGAATGACTCTGAAATTCATAGGCGAATTATAGGGTGGATTTTTGCGTTGTTTGGTGCTAAAATGCCATCCGTACATTTACATTCCCCTGTAGCTCAACGGTAGAGCGGCTTCCTGTCTTTATTGGCAGCTTTACGCAGCAATGCGTATCGAAAATCAGGCTAATTCGGGGGACTCCTACATTTTATGTGGGGTAATCCCGAGCTAAGTTTCCGACGTATTGTCGGAATAAATGTGTAGAGACTATATACCTGATACCGACCTAGTCGGTAATAAGATAGTCCAGCCCTTTTGGTAACAAGAGGATTTCTGTAAGAAGAAGGTTCGTGGTTCGAATCCACGCGGGGGAGCCACGCTCAGCGTGGCGATAGTGCGCTAAGCGCACAGCCATTACTGAAAAATATAGCCCCGTTTAACGGGGCTTTATTATTGTTATACTTATTATGTGTATTACGTTTATATTCTCCATTGTGAAGATGGGAAATTATATACAGGATATGCCCAGGATTTAAAAACAAGAATTAAGAAGCATAAAAACGGATTTGTATTTTCTACTAAACATCGTCTTCCTCTTACACTTATTTATTACGAAGCATTTTTGATAGAATCAGATGCAAAAAGAAGAGAAGTCTATTTAAAAGGAGGAAATGGTAAGAAGGAGATAGAAAAAATGTTGAAGGATTATTTCAAAAAGTCTCCTTGGAAAAAGTAGAATTTATCAAAACAGTAGCTGAGAACCGTCCCCTTACGAGAAGCCCCCCTTTCAGGGTTCAAGACCACGCCAAAGGTATTTTCTCGCTCTGTTTGTTAGCATTATAACATTTCACTAAATGGATGTCGTGGATGTAGATTATTACGTATGAAGTGCTTGCAATAGAAGCTGTAGTATGATATAATATATAAATTATATTGGAATAGGTAATAAATATGAGAGAAAAAATCACTTTTATGCCACTCAATCAGATACGTCTGCTGCTTAAAATCGCAGACAGTCCCAATAAAGAGACAACGGTATCGGGAAAATCAGAAGGAGCAATCGTCAAACAGTTATATCGTAAGGGATATGTCCACCCTAGAGGTAAAATTGGTAGAGCAATTCGATGGTCTCTTAATACCGTATGGTTCAGCGATTCGGATTTTGCGCTGATGAGAGAATTAATTAAGAACTCGTAGTTGACAACAATATGGATTTTACAGAAGAAACAAAAAAAGTAATAAGAAAAAAAGCAATGTTTAAATGTTGCTTTTGTCAAAGTCTTGATATTGAAGTTCATCATATTAAACCTGAAAAAGAAGGGGGATCAAATGATATAAGTAACGCGGCTCCGCTTTGTCCCAATTGTCACGAAAGATTCGGTAATGACCCAAATAAAAGGAAAAGAATTATTGAGGCAAGAGATAATTGGTTTGAAATGGTAGAGAAAATGTTTCCAGATAATCGAGAGGTAATTCGGTTAGAAGATATGAGCAACAAACTAGATAAACTCCAACAGAACCAGATCAATCTTGAGGATTTTAAACTTGAGTTAAAAAAGTTCGCTAATGAAACGATTAATAATATGACTCTAGGAACTGCAGTTACCACAGCCTCTGGAATTGCTAATGCCTCTGTTTCCCCCTCTAAATCTTTCTCTCCATCGCCTTCGCCTTCAGAATCAATAAACGAAGTCCATCCGAATATAGTTTGTAGCGAATGTGGAACAAGTATAGGCATACTTATTGGATCTAACGTTTGTCCTAGTTGTGGTGCTCAAATTATTAGTTAATAAAAGTAAAAGTAAGTGTGATCAAAATTGAAGATCTGGAATAGGAAATAAAATTATATAGTTTTGAATGTTATCGCTCAGGGGATATTTAGTAGAAATGATAGGACTAACTAAAAAGTCTACCGGAAAAAGAATTATTCCATAAGTTAGTTATTTAGGCAGATATACCCGAAAGCAGATATTTTGTTTGTCTTAGTGTTTCTTCAGGATATTCTATAATTTCATCCCAATTCGTCTGTCTAAAATCGTCCCATTTAGCGAGCACTTCGGCAAGCTCAATGCAGGCCACATATTATAAAATACTAATACAATGTGGTTTGTATATATACTTCTTTGCGATGAGAAAACTTTTTACATCGGGATCACCAATGATTTAGTAAAAAGAATTGCACAGCACAAAAATAAAAATTCTTTTTTTACCAAAAAGTTTTCTCAAATCAAGATAGTGTATTGTGAGAAATACGCTCAAGAAAGTGAAGCAGCAAAGCGAGAAAAGCAATTAAAAGGTTGGAATCGAGCAAAGAAGCAGATGTTAGTTGATGGAAGACTTGGGATCAATGCCTGTACTGAATTTGCCGAAGCTCTTCTCTCTGGATGAGAAGTTTACCCTGAGTTTACCGAAGGGAATCCACGCGGGGGAGCTAATAAATAGTTTAGATTGTCGTAACAATCTAAATAAGATAAACTCACTCCTCAGTTGGTTTTATCTTCTTAAAGTTATAGAAAAGCGTTAGGTCATAGATAATCTTTAATGCTCCTGCTATCACAAAGGGCGATAAAAAGGGTAAAAGGAGCACTCTTGTGGCAATTGATGGACTGATTGAGGAAGCTATTAGTTTTGCAGTTGTGGTAATAGATGCGGCTTGCGATCGCTCTTGAGGTTCAACAATGGAAACGACATATGCTTGACGAGCAGGTATATCCATTTCAGAAAGAGATAATCGTAAGAAGTAAAATAAAGAAGCAAGGTAGGCGCTTGGCATAAATGACATCAGAATTAAAAATATACTCGAGGGAATGTGGGTAAAAACCATTGTGTTAATAAGTCCAAGTCGCTCCGCCAACTTTCCCGATAAATAGTACGATACTGTCTCAATAGAATTTCCCACAAAGAAAATCACAGATATTGTTGACAATGCTAGATTAAACTTGGTATGAAACCAAAGGGAGATAATGCTGCTAATAACGAACCCTCCAGCAAAAGAGTCTACACAGAATAACAGAGATAACTTTGTAATAACCTTCTTGCTTCTATCAGAAAGTTTTATTCGTTCTTGCTCAAATTTTACTTCTGATATTCTGCTGTAAAGGAAAAGCGTAATAAGGTTAAGCAGAAGATAGAGTATAAAAACTGTCTTAAATGAGGTAACTATATTCATATGACTGTAGTTTTGTAAGGTAGAGGGTAAAAAACCCAGTAGACTTCCAAAGGTTATAGCCAGATTTGAGGTAATGTTAAAAAAAGAAAATGTTCTTGCTCTATTTTTACTTGTAAAAGACAAGTATGCTTGTTCAAGCGATAAAAACGGGCCCATCTCCCTTCCGCTTGGACTGATAAATGCAATGAGTGAGGCAAGTACGAGAATTACGTAGTTATTGGTAAGTATATAGAAGGTTATTCCTATTAAGCTTACTAAAGAAGAAAGCAGAAACATTGTTTTTAGTCCATGCTTTGCTGCATAACGACCTACAAGGATTGAAAAGAGTGCTCCACCAAAAATAGACGAACTTAAAAGAATACCAATATAAGATACAGAGAGGCCAATTTCCTTCAGGTAAATACCGATGATGATGCTGATAAACCCAAATGCAAAGGATCGAATCGCTCTGCTTGCAAAAATGATTTTTCCGTCTTTTGATAACCATGTAAGCATACTTATTCGCTTGGCTCTTTAAAGTAGGCATACAGTGCGTCATATACTGCAAATTGCTTTGCCATATTGTCATGGTCGTCTTTTGAGATCAATCTAAAACCTTCTGCAATGGTTTGCAACCCTGCTGACTCTGGTGTAAGAGTAACATCTTTTGGAACATCTGCTCCATGTACAATTTTTGCTAATTTTTGTACTGCAGGATCATCTATTTTGTAGTGTTCAACTAATACTTCAAAGGTACAGTTGCCATCTACTGTGTGCTTGAATTTTGCATTTGGAGCATCAAAGGAAATAGCTTGTTCTTTTTCCGCAACAGTCAGAACTTGGTCTGCTGGAACAAATAGAAACTCTGCCTCTTTGTCAATAAAGTTTTTTATTAACCATGGACAAGCAATTCGATCAACTTTTGCTTTTTCTCTAGTGACCCATTTCATACGAAATTCACCTCCTCCTAAGGTATTATACCGTAAAGTTTATGGGGGCTATTCTGTAGCTTCTTAATCTCCAACCATCTTTGTTTTAGCTCACCCATATAACTTTTATTAGAGAATGTATCTAGAATAGGCTGGTATAATGTATCAAGGCTTGGGGAGCCAAAGCCAGAGAAGAAAAAGAAATTGTAGGCAGATATTATAAAAGTATGAACAACATTCATAGCAATAAAAGGAGGTTTCTATGAGCTCAAAGAAGGACGCGCAAAAGACCGCCAAGAGCGCCACCGCGATCAACAAGAAGTTCAAAGGATTCACAGACGAGGAACGGGCTGCGATGAAGGAGCGCGCCCAAGAATTGAAGGCGGAAGCTAGCGGACAAGACGGAGAAAGAGCCGTGCTCGCGAAGATCGCCGAGATGCCGGAACCGGATCGCACCATGGCCAAGCGGCTTCATACGATCATCAAAACTAGCGTCCCAACACTCTCACCAAAGACTTGGTACGGGATGCCCGCGTATGCCAAGGACGGCAAGGTCGTCTGCTTCTTCCAAAGCGCGTATAAGTTCAAGTCGAGGTACGCGACGTTCGGCTTCAGCGACGAGGCTAACCTCGACGAAGGTGCCATATGGCCGACTTCCTTCGCGTTGAAGGAGTTGACTGCTACCGAAGAGGCAAAGATCAAGGCACTCGTGAAAAAAGCGGTGAGCTGAGAACTGATCGCAAATGTAAAATGAAGTGGGCTGTACTTGGAACGTCTCGAATACAGTCTGTATGTTCTGCAGACTGATCCCGAATTCTATTTCTCGGTTCTTAAATGCGTTTATCAAGGGGAGCATATTAGCATAATAATCTAAACTTCTTTAGTCCTTCGACTGCGCTCAGGATAAACCCCTTTGGACGGTTAGAGCTTCTGATATAATTTAGGTAGAAATATCTAATTTTGTATAGCTTAATTTGATTGTTTAAATATATGTCTACTAAATCATGGGTAATGATTGGTCTGATAATAGGCTCATTAATAGGTGGCTATATTCCTGTATTTTTTGGCGCAAGTTTATTATCTTTTTCATCACTATTTGGTAATGCTATTGGTGGAATCCTCGGAATAGTAGTTGCTTACAAACTATTTAATGATTTGGGATAAATATAAAGTCTGATAATACTATTTCTTAATAGAACCTGCTGGGATTTTTCTATTATTCGGATAATATCCCACAGGGGGCGCAACAATTTTTAACTTTTTCCACTTTATTTTCTTAACTTCTTTACGCGCTATAATTTTGGTGGTATTGTAACCCTATGAAAGCTGCACAAATCAACGCATATGGAGGGATAGAGGTTATACAAATAAATAAAAATATCCCCAAGCCTTCTCCAAAACAGGGACAAGTGTTAGTTGAAGTTTTTGCAGCAAGTATTAATGCCATTGATTGGAAATTCCGTGCAGGATATTTACAGAAAATGGCACCAGTTCCTTTACCCGTCACTCTCGGTGGAGACTTTGCAGGTAAAATCTCAGAAGGAGGTGAGGGTGTTTCCGAATTTAATGTAGGTGATGAGGTGTATGGACAAGCAATTATTTTAAATGGTGGCTCTGGATCATTTGCAGAATATGTTACGGCAAACGCTACAAATACTACTCTTAAACCAAACACATCAAGTTTCGAGGAAGCAGGAGCGTTGCCGCTTGCTGGAGTCAGTGCGATGCAAGCTTTAGAAGAGCATATGAAACTGCAAAGTGGACAAAAAATTCTTATCCATGGTGGAGCAGGTGGCATAGGTCACATAGCGATCCAATTGTCAAAAGTACTTGGTGCATATGTTGTAACAACAGTAAAAACAGAGGATATGGAGTTTGTAAAAAATCTTGGTGCAGACGAGGTCATTGATTACAAAACACAAAAGTTTGAAGATATACTCAAAGACTTTGATGCGGTGTTTGATACGGTTGGAGGCGAAACAACAGACAAATCTTTTGCAGTTCTCAAAAAAGGAGGCATCTTTGTTTCAATGTTAGGACAACCCAATCAAGATCTAGCACAAAAATATGGAGTTTCCGCCATTGGACAAGGAACTCAAACAGACACAGCTCATTTAAATCATCTTGCAGAACTTGTCGATAGCGGGAAAATAAAAGTGCATGTTGATAAAGTATTTCCACTGGAAAAAGTTCAGGAAGCGTTTACCTATCAGGAAGAAGTTCATCCACGGGGGAAAGTTGTCATTAAAATTAGGTAGTTTCTAATATCTCCGACTATGCAGATATATAAATATCGGCTCAAAATTCTCCTCCGTCTCTAGAAAAAAGCGTTCGAAGTGCATGAACGTTGGGGAGCATGAGTTGGTAATCATTCTGTTAAACATCTATAATTATCGACTGAAATAGTATAATATAAAGAATGAAAGGAGGTATAAGTAGATTTAATAAATAAATCTATTAAAAAATACTATGAGCGGAACAATTAAAACAAAAACAGATCGCGGATATGGGTTTATTTCTCGTGAGGGAGAAACAAAAGATCTTTTTTTCCACTCCACAGATTTAAACGGTGTTACTTTTGATGCGCTTCAAGTTGGAGCAGCCGTTACATTTGACGTTGTAGAAGGCGAAAAAGGGCCAAGTGCAAAAAATGTAAAACTTGCCTAATATTGTTGATAAAGCGAAACAAAAAACCTTGCTTCATGCAAGGTTTTTTTGTGCTCCGTGTATCATTCAAATGATGATAGAATAGGAGAAATGATTTCAGTAGTTATTCCGGCTTTTAATGAAGAAAAATATATTTCGAATTGTTTAGAATCAATTGCCCATCAGGAAACCAGTCAAAAGTTGGAAGTCATAGTGGTAGACAATAATTCTACAGATAATACTATTCAGGTAGTACAAAAATTCAAAGATAAATTAAATCTTAAAGTAGTTATCGAGAAGAAAAAAGGAAGAGGAGCTGCAAGAAACCAGGGATTTCAGAAAGCTTCAGGAGATATAATTTTTGGTACAGAGGCAGATACCACAATGCCACCCACATGGGTAGAGGAGCTAGCCAATAAATTCAATGATAACAATGTCGTTGCTGTGACTGGGACGTGTAAATTTGAAGACTGCTCTTTGTTCGCAAAAATTATTATGAACCAGTTCCAACCGTTTGGAATGATTTTGCACAGAGTTTTATTTGGATACTACTGGTTAAGCGGTTTTAACTTTGCCATAAGAAAATCGGTGTATGTAAAATCAGGAGGATTTAATTCAGAATTAAATACGTACGATGATATAGAGTTAGGTGAAAAAGTAAAAAAGTTTGGAAAAGTTATATTTATAAGAAATACACCAGTTATAGTATCAGGAAGAAGATTTAAAAAAGGTTTATTTCAAGGATTATATTCATATTTTAAACCATTTATTGAGTATTCTTTAATCCATAATAAATCAGTCTATTTAGATGACCCGAGATAACAGTCCGGATACTATCCGGAAACTATTCCCTCAATCAAATATTACTGTTTTATTCGCATACGTCAGTATTTTATTTTCTAAATGCCATCTGACAGCTCGAGAAAGAACAATTTTTTCCAAATCTTTCCCCTTTTGAATTAAATCGGCAACAGCATCCCGATGAGATACTCTTATTACATCTTGTTCGATAATAGGTCCCTGATCTAAAGATTCAGTGACATAATGACTCGTTGCTCCAATTATTTTTACTCCTCGCTCATGTGCTTGATGATACGGGCGTGCGCCGACAAATGCAGGCAAAAAAGAATGGTGAATATTAATAACTCTGTTTGAATATTTTTTGACAAACATTGGTGAAAGTATTTGCATGTATCGAGCAAGAATAATTAGATCGACATTATTTTTATTAAGTAGTTGAGTTATCTTCTCTTCTGCAGTCACTTTATCGGTATGAGATATTTCGAAAAAGGGTACATGAGAAAATTCTGCATACTCGTTTGCATGGGAATGATTACTTATGATCAGTGATATATCGCACTTCAATTCTCCACTTCTATAGCGGTAAAGAAGATCTTCCAAACAATGCAATTCTTGAGAAACAAATATGGCGACTTTTTGGATATCTTGCGAATATTCCACTCGCCACTCCATTTGGAATTTCTTTGCAATAGGATTGAAGGTGTCCACAAATTGATCTCTCGGCAAATCAAAATCGGTAAGATCCCATTCTACACGGAGGAAAAATAGGTTAAAATCCGCATCAATATGCTCATCTGCATGTAAAATATTTGCATTATGTTTATAGAGGAAATCGGCAACCGTTGCTACAATTCCTTTCCGGTCTGGACAACTGACAAGAAGAATAGCACTTTTTTTCATGCAAAAATTATATCATGAGGTTATCTTTAGCTATGTGGACTGAAACTTTTTGTATAATTGACCTATGGAAATAGTTCACTATGATAAAAAAGATAGTACCTCAGTTGCCGCATTCTTCCGGGAAATCTTTGCTGAATTGGGATGGAGTGAACGGCCATCTGATTACATGGATGAGCCTCATAAACTCTTCCATATTCCACATGGAGGTTTACTTCTTACCGTGAAAGAAAAGGATAGGATTATCGCAACAGCAGGAATTATTTTTTTTATCAAAGACTGATGCTCTTATGAAACGGTTTTATATCAGTCAAAAATATCGAGGAATAGGTATTGCACAAAAGCTACTTGAAGAGCTTATAAAAGAAGCCAAAGCACAAGGGGTGAAAAAAATTATTCTTGATGTATCCAAAGATAACCCACGGGCAGTCCGTTTCTATGAAAAGAGTGGTTTTACCAGAACAACCGTCACACCGGATGAAAGGTGGATAGAGAGTTTCCAGGCGGAGACATATTATTATTTTTATAAAGGAATTGGTATAGAGTAATCTTAGAGTACATTTCAGAAAATATAGACATATAATATAGAGAGAAGACTTCAGGAGAGCAAAAGTGCTTGGCTTTCCTCTTGTAAAGTAGATAAGTTGTATGTATCGTTATACTAATGGTCACTGCAAAACAAGCTTCTCCTCTTGGGGGAAAACTTCTTATTGTAATTGGCATCGTTATCGTACTTGCCCTTGCGTTATTCTTCTATAGATCGCAATCTGCACAAAATCCATCTCGCGCTCCATCTCAAGATTTACTTATAAGAGAAGATAGTCCTACTGTTGGATCTCAAAGTGCGCAGGTTATTCTAGTGGAATTTGTGGATTATCAATGCCCGGCTTGTGCTTATATGCACCCCGCAGTAAAACAACTCCTTTCAGATAATCAAGGTAAATTACGATTAGTTGTTCGATATTGGCCTTTGGAAAATCAACACAAAAATGCGAAGACTGCAGCAGAAGCTGCCGAAGCTGCAAGTGAGCAAGGGAAGTTTTGGGAGATGCATGACCTTTTACTTTCAAGACAAAAGGACTGGGAAGAAAGCGAAACTGCCATAGACATTTTTGTTCGTTACGCGCAAGAATTAAACCTGAATGTTGAGAGATTTAGAGAGTCAATTCAGAACAATAAGTTTGAGGCAAAGATAAAAAGAGATGTGGAAGATGCGGAGGCACTAAATATATCTGGAATTCCACAATTTTTTGTCAATGGCAATAGTGTAGGATACATGGAAAATCTTGACGAATTTAAAAGTAAAGTAGAAAGCTACATCACAAAATAGCCTCGAACACTGAAGATTAGAGAACGCTTTTGACGATTGAATTCACACGCTTGGCTACCCTATAGTATCTTGACGGGAAGATACGTTTATGGTATACTTGTTTGTAACAGATTTAAATGATTAAATCTGTTTAAATTGGATTTCGTTTTAACGAATCAAAGATAAAGATACCCTAATTTTTCCACGTGTGTCTTTCTCCCTTTTTTAAAGCAACTTCACGATTTAGGCAGATTTATTCATTTAAATTTTTCAATAGATAGTATGTTCAATAGGTCATTTTCCAAACGTAAATTCCATCACTTCCACTCGACAGGATCTAGGTTTCATCGTGGAAATCAGAGGAAAAAGTCTGGTATCCATTCTTCAAAATATATCAATAGAGCAATTTCCTCACCCATCGAAAGCGATCTTCCTGTAAAAAACAGTTTTAACGATTTTTCAATTGATCAGATTCTAAAGCAAAATATATCAAGTCGAGGATACGTGCAACCCACTCCGATTCAAGACCAAGTGATACCTCATATCCTAAAAGGTGCAGATGTCGTTGGCATTGCTAACACCGGGACAGGCAAAACAGCCGCTTTTCTTATTCCCCTTCTGAATAAAATTATTCATCAAAGAAGTGAAAAGGTACTTATTGTTGTTCCTACCCGGGAGCTTGCCGTGCAGATACAAGACGAGCTGAAGTTCTTTGCAACGTCACTTAATATTTACTCTTCTTTGGTCATTGGCGGCAATAGTATGAACCGCCAAATTTCTGATCTGAAGAGAAACCCGCATTTTGTTATTAGCACTCCAGGGAGATTAAAAGATATGGTTAATAGAAAATTTATAGATCTTGGACATTTCCATAGTATAGTTCTTGACGAAGTTGATAGGATGGTAGATATCGGATTTATCAATGAAATTAAATTTATTATCTCTCGTTTGCCAGCGAATCGGCAATCTCTTTTTTTCTCGGCAACCGTTGCACCGGAGGTTAATACAATCATTCAGACATTTTTGCATAACCCTGTGACCATCTCAGTGAAAGTAAGAGAAACTGCCCAGGGTATTGATCAGGATGTTATTCATGTTAAAAATAAAGAAGAAAAGATCAATAAACTGCAGAATTTATTGCGTCAGGAGGAATTTAAAAAGGTATTGGTTTTCGGCAGGACAAAATGGGGAGTAGAACGTTTATCGAGACATTTAGAACAAAATGGCTTTTCAGTTGCATCCATTCATGGGAATAAAACTCAAAATCAAAGATTAAAAGCTCTCACCCTTTTTCGGCAGAACCAATTGCAGGTTTTGGTGGCAACTGATGTTGTTGCTAGAGGCATGGATATTGAAGATGTATCCCATGTCATAAATTTTGATGAGCCGGTTTCATATACCGATTATATTCACCGGATCGGCAGGACCGGTAGGGCTAACAAACGTGGGAAAGCACTGACATTTGTCAGCTAAAAAGAGTATACTGAAATTAGTCTTCTTAAAATGAATACCTATATTCATATTTCTACTTTATCTGATCAAAAAAAATATTCCACATTAAAAAAAAGCATCGACGGAAAAAGATTAATAGCCTTAAAAAAAAGGGAAAGAATAAATCCTCATCCGAATAAAGTTGAATCCCGATTAGGCGTTTTTATTGAAGAACTGGAACCACAGGTACGTCAGGCTGTATTAGAAATGAACAGAAAAGGATATTCTACAGATCTATCCGGTTTTGTAAATGATTGCTGTGACCAGATGATAGAGGGTGATTTTCAGCTGCCTGAAGAAATTATTAATAAATTAAGCCTGTTAGGAATAAAAGTAGAATCAAACCCAAGTAGATATACCAGATTACAGTTTTCGCCAAAAGAAGCAGATATAGGAAAAATAAAAAAACAATGGAAGAATATCGTTTCCCTCCTTCCTTCAAGAGACAAGATTGCCGATTTCTCGATGACCAAAAGGTCGAGAGAATTTAGAATAAAATATAGTTAAGTAATACGTTCTAATATCATTTATCGGTCCTGAGCAGGTTATTGCAGCAACAATCCAAACTTCTTTAGACTCAGAGACTGATTAGAACCCCTGATATACTTAATGTATGAGTAAGTCCTTCTTATTCTTACTTGTTGCTTTGGGAGCTATAGCAATAATAGGCTGGTATGGCTTTTCTACCCTAACTCCAAGAATAACAGAGCAAACAACTACGCTCGAGGTGCAACCTACCCAAAGCACTTCTTTCGTTGTTAATAAAACTGCTAAATTTGCAATTTACACCAATGGCACTTTTAGAGTGTTCACTGCCTCAATGTATCTGAATCTTTCAGAAGATGTGTATATTCAAGGTGACAGTCCCAATGTAGTTCGTGTCAAAAAAGAAGGGATAACTTGGGATGACTTTTTCAAAACTCTTCCATTTAAATTAACTAAGGATTGCTTAACCACAGGTACTGAAGAAACTTTTTGTTCTGGACAAAAAGGCACATTACGTTTTTACTTAAATGGAATCAAAACTGATGATTTATTAACGAGAGAAATAGAAGAAACAGATAAAGCCTTAATTACGTACGGGGATCAAAGTGAAAATCAAATTCAGGAACAAATAAATCAATTAGACAAATAGTTTTATTGCAAAACAAAGAATGGACCGTTATATCGATCCTTTTTTTCCCAATAAAAATTTGACGTTGTTTTGAGTTTCATGAAATACTAAATGGTGTGGTCGATAACCAGCAAAATCCTTTGCCGCAAGTATCAGAAAACGCACCGCAAGAGGCAAAAATTCAGCATCCTCGTCTATTTATTTTAATACTGGCGATTTTCCTTCTGGGAATTTCCCTAGCATTTGCAGGAATGCAATACGTATCAAATAATACGAGAAAACCTACTGTATATACAATACAGTATATTTCAGTTGTTCCGTCTTATTCGTATCTTCCATTTTCTCCCCAAACTTCACCTCTTCCACCTTCACCTCCGCCACCGTCCTCATCTCAAATAACTACTTCATTTATTAGCCCAGTGCAATTGTATAGTGAGTCAGTTACACCCCCTCTTTTAAATGTCTTTGCAACAGAAAAACAGCTCGAAACTTTTCGCGCTTGGGCACAGATGCATGGTATTACATTGCAAGGCGTTACAAAAGATATCAACTCTTTGTATTACAACAAGTACGATCCTGCTACAGATCATATTGATTTAGAAAAAATTGAATACGTTATCAATGTTTTTGATGCTTTGGAACGTATTCCCGACTCAGTACTTACTGTGATGCAAGGAAAAACGATGTATATAAGTACTCTGAATGAACGACCGTATACTATTCTTAACGGAGATTACCTGGATACACTCAAGGGTTTAAATGAGGGTATTATTCTTACACATCCACTGGGGATACACAACACAATTCATGAATTTGGTCACATCGTAGGCTATCATGGTATAGAAGGTATTTACGATCAGAACTATCCGCAGTTTAAACAGTATGCATCAGAGTATCATCGCATATTTGATATGCAGGGGATTCAATATCCGCCAGCAACACTCTCGCAAGGGTATATATCTCTGTACGCTACGGCAAATAAAGCAGAAAATTTTGCTGAACATTTTACATATTATGTTGTTTTAGCAAACGAGTTTAGGGAAAAAGCATTGAAAGATGCAAAACTTTTAGAGAAATATACGTTTTTAAAAGAAAAAATATTTGCAGGAAAGGAGTATTGAAAATGTTTAAGTTTTTTATCTATGCTCCGAGGGATGAAAAAATTATTCAATCAATTATTGATGCAGCAGCCAGGGAAGGAGCAGGAATTGTAGGTAACTATACTCATTGCGCATTTATTACAGAAGGATATGGCACGTGGTATCCGTTACCTGGTGCAAAACCCACAATTGGAACGGTAGGAGAATTAAGTAAAGTTGATGAAGTGAAAATTGAAATGGAATGCCCAAAGGAAAAAATAGAAGATGTCGTTGCAGCGATTAAAAAAATTCACCCGTACGATAAGATAACGGTTGATTGCGTCGAGATTACTAGATTTGAATAGAAGCTCCTCACAATGGGCTATCCTGATACAGGAACAGAATTGTGGAATTGTACAAATACCCACTTGCCATTTCGTTTCTCCAAAACCCCAGTAAACCTCTGGCCTTCACTATGGACTGGTTTACCTTCTACCATCAGACCCCAATCCCATACTTGTGAAAACCAAGCGACATTACGGGAGGGATGGACTTTGACAACTTGATTTCTTACTGCGATTTTGATGTTTTCAAAAGACGGTAGCATTTTCTCTACGGCCTTTTTTAATGCCTCCCAGCCGACGAAATGTTCGAAAGCGTCTGTGCCAAAGTTGACCATCTCAGCATCATGGGCTATGATTTTTGAGAGTAATTCCATATCTTTCGTTTCCCAGATTTGCTGAAACTGATCAATTACCGATTTAACCTTCGCCTTTTCCGCCTCGATATCAATCAATTTTTTCATAGTCTTCCTCTCCACCAATGTTTATCAATATTATAGTAGTATCTCGTACTTTATGTCCATTCTCTCGTTAAATTTTTCCATCCCAAAGACCTATTTTCAAAATTTAATAATCAATAGAATGCTTGTTTCCTTTCCCTTTAATAGTCAAAGATTTATTTTTCAAGTCAACTATGATGCATGTGTTTTCATCGATTCCCCACACGATATGTTTGTTCTTTATAAGTTTTAACATTGTATTAAATCGCACCTCCCCAATATAACAAAAGGATGTATCTAATTTAGGTCCTCCCTCTTTATTATTGTAGTGAGGAATTACTGTTAATTCTTTATATAGGGTAGAGAAAAAATTCAAGCCTGGTAACCAATGTAAAGGGTTTCCCACTTTGTAGATTTCATATACAGGGAGACATAAACTGGAAAAAGCTACAACTCCCGCAGATGATAAACCGATAGTCACTTTTTTCTTTTGTGCAAGACGTAATAATTTCTTAAAAAGTAACGTATCTTTTAAGATAGTCACCGCATATGAGGGGCTACCTGGACCAAGAAATATGTAATCCGCTTCATCAATAAATTTTATTAACTGGGGATTATCAGCATCTTTATGAGTATTTGCATATATGATGTGTACGTTCGAAACATAATTTCTTAATTTATTTCTGAAAAACTCAGCAATTTCTTCATGTACGACTTTAACGTTCGGTTGAAAACCAGCGGGTGTAGAAATTATGGCGACATTTATATTGTGTCCTATCTGTTTAAATATGAATTCATGAATAGATCTTCCAACGGAAGAGATCTCTCCTGAACCAAACAACAGAAGAAAAGCATTTTTTTTGGTTACATGCTTTTTCTTCTCCAATTGCTTCAATAGCGTTCCTTGAGTAGTATCTTCGAGAAGTACGCCTTTTTCTTTTAAAAGACTACGTATTTGATCCGCTTCATCAAATAGTTTCTTTCTCCGATATTGATTTCGTTTCTGGATAAGTTGAGCAATATACTTCTTGTCATTCATATAGCTGATTTTAACAAAAATTACACCGTTGCCAACCAGAAACTAAATGAAGCATTAACACATGCCTTTTTTCCAAAGCCTTGAAATACACATAAAAAGGGAGTATAAGGTGCTACAATAGGCATCCATTTTATGAGAACAGCATTGCTTGGCCTTCTTATAATAGTTGTCGGAGGGTTACTTCTCTTCTTTTTGTCCTCAAAAATGCTGCAAAAGAAAATCACACTACCTACTAAAGGAGAGCCAACCCAGGTAATCACGCCACTTGCGGATGTTCTCTTTCCCACCAAGACACCCGATGATCTCCCCCAAAATACACTGGAAATCCCTCGCGAGAAGTGGGGCGAGAAACTTCCAGCTCTTGCACAGCGCGTTTTAAAATATTTTCAAGATCAAGGTGTCGCGCCATTATCAGTTCCAACCGACAAAGTAGAATTGTACCAAGCATTTTTAGGCGCGTGGGGGAAACCATGGAGAGTCCATTACCTGACTACAAATTTTGATAAAGAAGAATTAAATCTTATTTGGAATGAAGTCCTTTTAGTCCAGGCAAATACACCTGAAGAACTTGAAAAAACAAAAGCAGATTGTCGTTACTACTCTCCAGAAGGTACAACCCTCTGCAGAACTTCCTCCAGATACCGATATATCAAATCATTTTAAAACACAAGATGATATAAACAGCGCTATTCAAAAAGGAACGCTTGTTGAGGTAAAAACTCAAAATATAAAAATATCTGAAAAATCCTATGTTACAAGCGAGCTTGCAAACTTTATTAGTACCGATCTTGATCCAAAACTTAAAGATTATAAAGATGTTCTTGAAATTTCCTCCGCAACCCGCTTTTTAAAACTTCAAATTCTTCTTAAGGAAAAGTTAGGTTATCTTGCTGCAAGTATCAGTTATCACACTAAAGGAGCAGCTATAGACTTAAAGCTTTCTGAAGCTACAAAAAAACGGTTCGATGTCTACTTGAAAGAAAAAACACGCTTAGACCAGGCTACTGTTTTATATCAAAATAACACGCCACTGACTATTTCAAACCTAATAAAAAATGGAGTCGTAGATGAAAATAATGAAGGCGCCCAAGTTTTTCGTATCATTGAGGATTTAATAAAAGAAAAAGGGGTAGAACTAATAGATGAAACATTCTTTGGAATTCGATTAGACAAAGATGGCAATATCACCGAGATAAATCCTGTTTTTCACCTGCAATATAAAGCGAGCTAATATGGCCAGCAAAAAAATAAATATTTTAAAAAGCTTATCTATAGAAAGACTTAATGCCTTCTCTGATGGTGTATTTGCTATAGCAATTACACTGCTCGTACTTGGTATAGCAGTGCCTGAAGTTATGCCAGGTCCACATCTAAACGAAGAGTTGACCAACCGCTTAATTGCTCTTTTTCCGAAAGTATTAAGTTTTGGAATTAGTTTCACGATAATAGGCATCTTTTGGTTTGGACACCACCTCTTGTTTCAATATATTAAGAAAATAGATAGGAATTTGATTTGGCTCAATATTTTTCTTCTTATGGTGATATCTTTTATCCCTTTCCCCGCAGCGTTACTTGGTGAATATGGATATGCACAACCAGCAATTTTAATTTATGGACTCACACTCCTTATCGTAGGAATATTATTTGCCACCATCTGGTGGTACGCTGCACGGAAAAGGAATTTTATCGATGATAGTCTTGATGATCATATGATCAAAAAGGCGTTAAATATTATTCTTCTTGCTTCCATGAGTTATTTCATCGCTATTGTTGTATCTTTCTTTAATCCTTTTATCAGCTTACTCATATACGTTCTTATTCCCATCCTCTATATCATCCCCAGTCCAATTGATGAATTTATAAAGTAATTCAATTATTTTACAGTTGCATTTCTCACCCAAATCTAGCCAAAATCCCCCAAAAGGCGTACAGTAGAATTGATGTCTAAAATAGTTAAAATTATTGGTCTGGCAATATTATTAGACATTTGCAGTGGAGATTATAAAGGAAAAGTTCAATGACTTGGAAAAGTAATTACAAATTACCAGCTAGTTTTATTATATTTTTTGTCCTTATGTTCTTTCTTTTGGGAGAACAGTTTCCAGCCTTGCCGACTTATTTATTTGGGCCAGGATTAGGCGGGGAAGGTCCTGACAAACTTCATATACTAGATTTGAGTTTAAGTGATGGACTCCTCCATAGACCCTTCGCCTATCTAATAATTGGCACAGTAATTTGGGTACTGTTTAGAGTATTTTTTTGGCCTGTTGCCTGGACTATTGGAGCCGCTCTTTGGGTATTGGAGCAACAAACATTAACCCCGCTAGACCAACGGCCGACACTTATTAATGCAATAGTTTTTACATCAACTTTCTGGGTTCTTCTTACATTAGTCCCATATTTTATTTTTAGATGGGTAGATAAAATATGGGGAGGGAAAGGTATCAGAAATGCCATTTTGATTACACTTTTAATAAACATTCTAGTTTTTGGGTATTTTGCTTTCCAAATTTATGTTTTGCACAACTCCTACCGTGGTTTACATAAAAATAAAGACTCTTCAAATTCAGTACGGGTGCTACCACCAAACACTTGCCCAGAGCGCTTGATCACAAAAAAAGACAAACCTACCACCGTCTATTGGAATGGAAAGACTTTTCCGGTAGCTGCCGAAGAACAGAAATGGGTAGAAAAAAATTGCCCGGGAGTGCTAGAATATCCATGAACCAAAAAGCCATGCCTGCCGGCAGGCAGGGATTTAGTATAGTTTTGGTAATTATCCTAATCTCCTTAGTAGCAGGAGCAGGATTCTTATTTTTAAAACAATCTCCTCAAAGTCAAAATCTTCAAACTGCTTTCAATAATCCAGAGTCTCCTCCCAATCCAGATGAACCCCCACTGAAACTAAAAAGTATTGGGGTAAACTTGGATTACTATGACCCCACAACAAATAAAGCCGGGGATTTTATCTTTACCAAACAAAAATTAGAATTTAATCGTTTATTTATGGGGTTTGGTTTTGTGATACCAGCAAACGTATCTAGTAACAATCAAGCAAAATCCACCCCCCAACCCACTTTTATAGTTCCCTTAGGTACTCCAGTCAGATCTCTAGTTGATGGAGTAGTCGCCGCGATACCCACACTTTGGAGTGGAGATGTTTCCATTCAAGTTACCACCGATGGAAAGTTGCAAAAGTGGGTCTATGAAACAGAACACGTGAGAAATCCGAAAGTGAAAGTAGGTGACCAGGTGACTGCAGGACAAGTTATTGCAGAGGTTGGTAATTTTGGTAATAACGCACCTCCTGGATTTGGTGTAGTAGAAATAGGTATTTTAAAAGGTGGCCAGCAACCTCAGCATGTTTGTCCTTTTGCCTATCTAGATGAAAGTATCAAAACGGATACGCTGGGAAAAATTGGTTCCCTGTTTAAATCCTGGGAGGATTACACAGGAGATCAATCACTTTACGATGAAACAAGTATCTCTGGTTGTTTAACTCTCGATCCAATAAAAGGCTAATTCTAGCTAAAATCCCCCAAAAGGCGTAAAATTTGCCCATGAATTCTTTAGGGGGTTTAACTGCTTTTTTCTACAACGTTATTCCTGGAGTAATCTTTCTGTTAATGTTAGACAGCTTAAAGATGAATTGGTTCAACTTACAAAGCCTTCCAGGAGATGATGGTCAACAAATATTTTGGGTTATCATTCTTGGTCTCTTCATAGGATTTTTTGGGCAAGGGGTAATGAAATTATTGAAAGGCGGAGTAATAAACGAATATATATTTAAAAATATACAGACACATAAACAAAATTCCGCCATTTACAAAGAAGCTGTAAAAAAACTATCAATAAATGGAATTGATTTAAAAGATGATTTCACCAAAGATGTCTTTTACGCAATGGATAATTATTTAAGAAATAGTAGTTCATGTCACGTAATCAATCATTATTCTGAAAGAGCTGCTTTTTGGGCCAATATATCATTAGGATTATTTGTGATAATTTTTATTTTGTTATATGAACATGGACCAATCGAATCACTTATTTTTATATTACTATTAATGATTACAATAAAATTTTTACTGAACTCTATTCAATCACAATACGAATCAGTTTTACAAACGTTCGTTCAAACTGTAAAAGATGACACCAAGAACACAAAGGCTAAAAAATGACTATAAAAGATTAAATTAGAGTTTTTGTAGGCGAGCTGGTTAAGATTTAGTTTGGAGGAAGTAAGAGATGATAGCATCATAGATAGTATAGAAGAGTTTATTTTTTTGATATAATCTCCATATGAAGATAAATGCAGAGTGGCACAAGATGAATGTGATGCCCAATCCGCCAGCTGGCGGACCAACACTGCAACAAAGAATTGCCTGGCACATAGCTCATGCCAAAAACTGCGGCTGTCGCCCAATTCCTCAAAGTATGCAAAAAGAAATAGAGAAGTAAAACGAATATATCAAAGAATGTGTAGAAATATCAAAACGTTGTTTAACTTCGACCCACCGGCAACCAAAGAGGAGATTCGCGAAGCTTCGCTCCAATTTGTAAGAAAAATTTCCGGCTTTAGAAAACCTTCAAAAGTAAATGAGAAAGCATTTAATCAAGCGGTAAAGAAGGTAACCATCGATTCTCAAAAACTTCTTGATTCACTCGTTACCGTTTCCCCACCAAGAATTAGTGAACGGAAAAATTGAAAAAATCTATTCCACTAAAGCTGATATTCTCCTGAAATTCCTGAGGAGTCTGTCGATGAAACTTTTTCTATACTTTTGCGTCTTTATGTATAATGAGCCAATCTTATTATGGAAAAAAAGAAGGAAGAATTTAGCATTCTTTTAAGAAACTGTATGGATGTCATGTACAGAGTAGCACTAAGACGGACAAACGAGAAGTCAAAAGCAGAGGATCTCGTAGCTGAAAGCTGTCTGAAGGCATGGAAAAGTTTCGGGAATCTTCGGGATCACAAAAGTTTTAAATCCTGGATATTAAGAATCCTCACCAATACGTATATAAGTCATTATCGCAAAGCAAAAACTACGCCTGAGCCTATATATGAAAGTGAATTTCTGAAAGAAAATGAAGATTTTTCCCTCTTTGAGCAGTTATCATCTCCATTCGTTCTCTATAATACCAATCCTGAGAAAGAATTTCTCAACAAAATTTTTTCAATCGATTTAAAAAAAGCCGTAGATAGTCTTCCCGAAGCTTACGGGGAAGTTGTAACCCTATGTTGTCTTGAGGATATTCCCTATAAGGAGGCTGCCAAAATATTAAAGCTTCCTGTAGGGACAGTCAGATCAAGATTGCATCGGGGCAAAGCAATTTTGCAAAAGATACTTTGGGAATATGGCAAAGAGAGGCGGTACATATGAAGACTATATCATGTTATGAAGCAGTAAAGAGAATCTTTGAACTTCTTGAAGGAGAACTTACACGTACAAAGAAAGAAGAACTCGATGGTCACATTTCCACATGCCGTGACTGCTGTAATAGATTTGAGTTTGAAGAGCTATTAAAAAAGAAGCTTCAGAAGGCAAGTGGTCAAGAAAAGACACCAAAAAGACTGGTGAAAAGAATTGATAGTCTTCTCAAAAGCTTTTAATGGAACTTTTTTATAACAAATTTCGTCTGCATATTTAAAACCTATGGTAATGATTGCGCAAATGAAAGACAAAAAAAAGCTAAGACAAAAGATCCGTCAAGCAGTCTGTCAGATGTATGAGGAAGTTTCAACACATCCCCATCTCCCCTTTCACTTCCCGGTAGGCAAAACTGCTGCGGAGGTCTTAGGCTACCCCAAAGATGTTTTAAATAAAATTCCTCCCTACTGCCTTGAGTCATTTGCCGGAGTTGCATATCACTTCAAAACCAACCCAATTGGGCCAGGGGATACAGTTTTGGATATTGGCTCTGGATCAGGAACAGATCTACTTATTGCAGGAATACTTACAGGCAAAAAAGGCAAAGTGAGTGGTATTGATATAACCGATGCCATGATTGCAAAGGCAAAAAAGGGAGTGAAAACGAATGGACTTGCAAATATTACTATTATAAAAGCAGATGCAGAAAATCTACCTTTTAAAACCCAAACCTTTGATGTCGTCATTTCCAATGGTGTTATAAACTTAATCCCTGATAAAAAAAAGGTCTTTGGAGAGATTTTTAGGGTCTTAAAACCGAATGGCATATTTAATTTTGCCGATATAGTATTAGGCAAGGCAATTTCAGAAAAGTCCCGGCAAGATCCTCAACTTTGGGCAGAATGTATTGTTGGAGCAACTCAAGAGGTATGGTACATAGAAATGATAAAACAGTCGGGGTTTGAAGATATCGAAGTTATTGAGCGAGTAAACTATTTTGATTTTAGCCCTTCCCAAAATACAAAAGAAGTAGCCAACCAGTATAAAGCTCACTCAATTATCATTAAAGCAAAAAAAGGAGGTGAATAATTATGGCAAAAGTGAATGGACTAGAAGTTAAAAACATAACTGCTATGGTTGAGGGTGTGAAGGCAAATCCAGCTTCGGCATATGCAACTTTTGCAGCTTCTACCGACTGGCAGAGTGGTTTCCGAAATGTTGCGGAAATAAATAACTTCTCTGTTGGTGGAGCAAAACTTGCACACAGCAAAACCTTTAAAGTCGAAGGGGATCATCCGAAAGAGCTTTTAGGTAGTGGGTATGGGCCAACGTCTGTTGAATTACTTTTAGCAAGTTTAGGCCACTGCATCGCTTCAGGTTGGGCTACATACGGTGCCAGTCTCGGTGTTCCCATCGATAGTCTGAAAGTTGTGGTTACCGGCAATGTCGATCTTCAGGGAATGCTGGCATTACCAGAACCTGGGAAGATTCGCCCTGGATTCCAAAATATCCGAGTGACTCATTATGTAAAAAGCGCAGCCCCCAAAGAGAAATTGGAACAGGTCAAAAAAATGGCTGAGGATCTTTCACCCACCAGAGATTCTTTACGGGCAGTTGATTACTCTTCGAAACTAGTAATCCAATAAGAGTGAAAAAACTCGCAAAATTCCTCAACATCAAAATTTGAGGGATTTTGCATGGCACGAGAATCACTTAACCTGTGATGCATATCACACAATATGATAAAATATTCTCATAAGTAATTATTAATATTTAAAGAAAAAAAATGGAGGAATTATGAAAATGAATCCTGTTGTCCACTTTGAGATGCCTGTTGAGGATAGAGACCGCATGGTGAATTTTTACTCCAATGTCTTTGGATGGGAATGCAACAAGATGGGTCCGGAAATGGGAAATTATGTCGTTGTGATGACAACTGAATCAGATAAAAAAGGCCCATTAAAACCAGGAGCGATTAACGGAGGATTTTTCCCAAAGTCAGTTGACAATCCAAGTAAATATCCATCTGTTGTCATTCAAGTTGATGATATCAACGCACATATTGAAAAAGTAAAGAGTGCTGGTGGACATATTCTTGGAAAACCTATGGAAATTCCAGGCGTTGGATGGTATGTTTCATTTCATGATACTGAGGGTAATCTAATAAGTATGCTCCAACCAACTAGTTAAGACACAAAGTCCTAAGCCTCATGAAACAACTTGCTATCATCGGGAAAAAATCTGATTCGCTTGTGTTTGTCATACATAAGCATGCAGCAACACGCCTGCATTATGATTTCCGTTTGCAGATAGGGAACGTTATGCCATCATGGGCTATTCCCAAAGGTCCGTCATTGGATCCAACAGTTAAACGCCTGGCGATGCAAACACCGGATCATGATCTTACATATCGACATTTTGAAGGTATAATCCCTCCGGACAACTATGGTGCTGGTACTGTGATGATTTGGGATACAGGTGCGTATATTCCGGAAATTGAATTGGAAAAGGGGAGACGGGAACTTGTGAAAGATAGGGAGGTAGCGCAAAAAGTGATGAAGGAGGGAATGAAAAAAGGAGAACTAAAATTTCAACTCTTTGGTAGCAAACTCAAAGGCTCTTTTGCACTCATCAAAACTCGGGGTTTTGGCCCCAAAAACTCCTGGCTTCTTATCAAGCACAAAGATGAGTACGTCCAAAAAGACTACAATGCAAATGATTATGATTTTTCAGCTAAAACTAAACGGACGCTTACTGAAATTTCTCAGAATGTAATACACAATATAAAAACAACCCATCACGCTTTTTCTTGATGGGTTGTTTTTAAAATAAACTTAATTTTGTGGGTTGCCACAAAGGTGGCTGTTATTGTACCCGGTTGCTTGACCATCTGCTCCTGGTCCAGGATAAGATACTCCTGGGTAGTGTCCTGATTGTTCATTTCCAAGATTCCAGTTCTTACCAAAATAGCCAAATGATCCATGACCTTGACATTCAGTATGACTTGCAGATACATCATATCCAGGCTGAGTTCCATATCCAGAACCATCACCGGAGTTTCCCGCAAAAGCTGGAATTGCCATCGAACCAAGTATCACTGCACTTGCAGATATTCCAACGAGAAATTTTTTAATCATCCTTTCTTCACCTCCTTTCGTTTTGAATCAGCATAGCGATAGGTTTTTTCTTTGTCAATAGGGTCAAATTCCGATTGGTTTTTTTTACTTACGATCGGAGTTGATCATTTGTGAAACATTTTTCTCAGTTCATCTTTTGCCTTCTGGAGTATTTTTTTCCTTTCTGGATTTAAATTTTTCCCTGCACGATTAATGTAGAAATTGAGCATACTCATCGCGGATTGAAATGGGGGTGCTTTTCTTCTCATACTATTTTCCGCTGAGCGCTTGAGACTTGATGCAATTTTCTCTGGGAGCGAAACTTGTCCGAGTGACTTTTCCTGACCAGTATTTGTTCTTTGGTATCATCAATCCATTTTACCATCTCAAACGTCCCTCTGATATAATCTAGCAATGGAAATTTGTATTCTTTTTTTAACCTGTACCAATATGAAGGAGGCAGATAAAATAACACGAACTCTGTTGGAAAAGAGACTCATTTTCTGTGCCAAGAGATTTCCTGTTTCATCTTCATACTTTTGGAAAGGGAAACGGAATTCCTCAAAGGAAGTCTTACTTATCATGGATTCACTACGTGATAACTTTGAAAAAGTCAGAAAAGAGGTAGCCAAAATTCACAGTTACAAAACGTTTGTTTTACTCTCCTCCCCAGTCATTCAAACAACGGTGGAAGTAGAAAATTGGATAAAGCAGGAGTTACGATCATAGTTTTTGTGATTGACGAAAGGTAGAATCCTCACGTGTCCATTCTTTTTCTACGAAAGAAGTTCTTGACAAGGGGGAACAACATACCATAGCATAAAAATATGGCAAATAAATCCCCACAATTGAACCTTTCCTCCCTTGAGGATGTCTTGAATGAATACTTGGGGAAGAAAGCCCCTCAGCTTCCCGGAAATGTAAAAGAGGCCTTAGTTACATATGCTCCGTGGATTACACTTGTTCTTCTTCTTTTGAGTCTTCCTGCAGTTCTTGTTCTTTTCGGAGTTGGAGCACTGGCTATGCCATTTAGTTACATGGGCGGAGTTCAATACGGTACGACGTATACGATCTCGTTGGTCATTTTGGCTGGTACTCTTATTCTTGAGGGACTTGCTATTCCAGGACTTATGAAGCGGAAAAAATCAGCATGGAACTTGGTATTTTACGCTACCCTTCTTGGAATCGTTTCGCACCTTCTGTCGTACAATCTCGGCAATCTGTTGCTTGGAGCGCTACTTCCTCTGTACATTCTTTTCCAAATCCGATCATATTATAAATAGTTAGATTCAAGATTTAATCACTTATCTCCATTCTTCTTGGTATGTTTGAACGGTTGTATTTTTGCTGATACGATTGTGAGAATATTTATCCTTTCCGATCCCGTTGATTATTCGCTTTATGAGTAAGAGCCACTCAGCTTTTCGTGACTATCTTAAGAGACTAAGATATTTTCCACGAATTATTCCTCCGTTTGAATTACGGCGATCAGGGAAAGATATAGAAACATACATCGAAACAGGTAATCTGCAGGCTAATATAGTTCGAAAATATGGGTCGGCAAATCCAGGAAGTCACATTCTCGATATTGGATGCGGTGATGGACGTTTTGCTTCAGCTCTTGCGAGTTTCCTAAAAAAGGGGTCGTACACAACATTTGAGGTGAATAAATCGTTTGTTGATTATCTAAAAAGTCACGTAAAGAAAAAGAATTTTCAATTCCTTCATCGTGATATTTACCATGCTTACTACAACCCGAAAGGGCAAATAAAAGCAGAAAATTTTGTCTTCCCTTTTCAAAATGAGTCATTTGATATAGTATTTCTCAATTCAATCTTTACACATTTTCGGCCAAAAGAGATAGAAAACTACTTACTAGAAATTCATAGAGTATTAAAAGACGAAGCATTAGTCCTCTCGACCTATTTCATTGCCAATAATCAATCGCTCAAGCTTGATAGACAAGGTTTATCCTCAAAAGAGTTACGTATGGGCAAAAAATATTTATTGAATTATGAGTATAGAAATTATTGGTCTCGTGACAAAATTATAAAAGAGAGAATTATTGCGGTGAAAGAAAGCTGGTTGAAGAACGTATATAAGAAATCAGGATTAACAATCGAAAAAATCGTCTGGGGTTACTGGTGCGGGAGGGAGAAAACGGAAGAGACAGTTCACGAACAGGATCTTGTTATTGCCCGGAAAACGAAGAGATTCTCCTAAAAGCATCGAACTACAAGTTCATGCTCCTTAGACTGTGACAAACTTATGGTGGTGCGTTTCCCTATAAGAGACTGTTTATTAAAAAGAAAATCTACATTGGTTCCAGGAAGATTATAATCCATACTTAATCCTAAAGCAGAGAGTTTGACAAACCCTCTCTTCGTCCCATCAATAGTAACCTCAAGAGGTGGTATTTTTGCTTCTGCATCTCCGCCATCAGGGATACTTTCATTTGGTAGTTTTATCCCAGGAATTGGCGGGAGAGATATTTCGGAAATAGGCATAAGAGAAGTACATCCCCGATTTTTAATCATGATTGATACTGCTGATGATTCAAGAATTTGTATTACTCCAACAATTGCGACTGCGGAAATAGTAATTACCCCGAGGGGTCCTTTGGCGAGAGCAAATATTTTCCCAAGCGTCATTACCTGTCCTTGGGAGGTGGCTTTTCCATCGGTTTGTCCTTCTTGAGAAAGTTCCTTTACCCGTTTCACTTCGGAACGTAAGTCCTTCCAGGTGGAAAGAAAGAGAAGTAAATATTTTTTCCTCTTTTTTTCTTTTTCGGTGTTGTCTGGGAGTGCCTCGACAGCCAGTTCGATAATTTCCCCTTTCTGTAACTTTTTGAGTTTCTTTATGACATTTGAGCACGATGTAAGGGTTTTATCAATTGTTGGGTCTATTCCTTTGAGTAAGGTTCGGATTTTTTCAAATTTTTCAAATGTTGTGGTAGGTTCCAGAAGTAGTTGGTACGCGGCCTCCAATTTCTCTTTGTTACGACTAAACTCTTTCTCCATATTATTTTGTAGTAATAAAGACTTTTTGATTTACCAACTATGTTTACTGATCTATTTTGAAGCTACTCATTGCATTTTTCAAGATGCTTTCATACGAGTCAAATCTCGTAACCGGTGAAGTGCTATAGAGTAAATACCCTTGCCGGGTTTCTTGGATAGGTAGTAAATACCATCTGAGTTGGCGAAGGGCAAGACTAGACTCCTTATCAGTATAATCAAACTGTGCAATAAACCGTTTGAAACCATTCCATTCATCTTCCATTGGTGTTCCAACTAGTTTTGAGTTGGGATGTCGTTCAAGTCGACCTGTTGAGATAACATCTGATAACACTTTCAAGAATTCATCGTCTTTTACGCCTGTTACACGATCGAACGGTTCAACAGCAAGTGACGCCCAGTCTCTTTCAGTCTGGTTTGATGTTTTGTGAATGAGGACTGTTTGAGAGGGATCGTGTTTTTTTATAGACCACCCCTGGGGATATTTCATTGACCAGCCAAATTGGCTCACATACGGCGCATCTGAAAGTATGAGATTTTTCTGGAGTGATTTATTCTCTTTCTGTTCCTCATTAATATTCTGATCTTGCGCAATTTGGCTATCTTGACCAGTTCTTGTCATGGTTAGGGTGAATTTGCCTTTTGATATGACAAAAGCAAGAAGTAGAAATACCAAAATTGCAATGATGATTTTTTTCTTGCTTTTTGCACCTTTTTGATTTGTCTGTGGCTCGGATTCTTTCTCAACGTGTACATGCCCCGTGCGTACCAGATATGAAACAGAAAGTATTCCCAGAAGTCCTCCAATCAGGGCAGTTAGTCCTCCAAGTTGACCGATACTTAAAAAATCGCTGATCCAATCGCTAAAAACTTCTTTAAGATATGGATTCATTCCGGGGTAACCATTTATGATCTTTTCTAGTATTTTTAATACCCCATAACTTCCCAGCGTTGTGAAAAGTCCCGATACGAAGACCAGTTCAAATGTACCTCGTATTTTTCCTGCTGTGTCCTTCCCCAGTGCATACACTGAAGCAATTGAAATAGCTCCAACAATCAAGAGGACAATTTGCATAATCGGAAGAATCAAAACAATCTGTTGCGTAAGATTGAGATACGTTTGAATCTCTTTCACCTGATTTTTTGGAAGAATGAGGTTTGCGAATGTTTCAAAATCTGTCTCTTCAGTAAGTTTCGAAAAGGGAGGTTGGGTGAGAAGTTGTTGCGGGAGTCTCCACTGGTGTATCGGAATGTAGAGAGTGAGTTTTCTCTCCCCTTTGGAAAAGTACACAATCAGTCTCTCAATATTTGTTTCAATCGTATCTTGTAATTCTTTTGAAGATACGGTAAATCCTAATTGATTTGACGGCAGTGATTTAATCTGATTCTCAATGTAGATATACACGTCTGCTTTTTGTAAAGGAGCACTCCAGAAGGTTGGAGTCAAAAGTTTCGTCTTAAATGCTGTCAAGAGGAGAAACGAAAAGAATGAGAGGAAAAAGATAAGACTTGCGAGTAACCGCAGGACAGTTTTCATTGAATAAAGAAAAGTTCTAACCTATTTCTTTTTAACAGGGATTCCCATGATTTTACTTCCCAATGTCTGGCCTAAATATTTTTTCGTTAGGAGGAAATACGCAACCACCGATCCCACCCAAATAAGAAGCCAAATATCATAGAGACTGACCGTTCCTTCTCTTCCCGAGATTCGAGTGAGAAGCCAGCCGATTCCTATAAAAGCGATGAGAAAATCCAAAAACCCAGCAATGAGTTTTTTACCCATATTCACCTCCTTATTTAAATTTAAACTAGGAAAATAATCTACTACCCAGTGTGACAGGAGAGAATATACATGTCAAGTTGAGTGAACTTTGATATTCGTGATGGAAACCGCCTGGTTTGTGGGATAGTTTACAGAGGAACAATATGGTTATCGATATTCGTCTTTCATATCTTTCGCAAATTTTTCTACAAGTTGGCGAATTTTCGGATCAATAACTATTGAACAGTACGGTTGGTAGGAATTCTTCTCATAGAAGTTCTGGTGGTATGACGGTGCAGGATAGAAATTCTTAAACGGTATAATTTCCGTAACAATTGGATCTTCATATATTCCTTCTTTTTCTATTTTGCGCTTTGAGTCAAATGCAGCTTTTTTCTGCTCATCACTGTGATAAAAAATAACTGATCGGTATTGTGTTCCGATATCTGCTCCTTGCTTATTGAGTGTTGTCGGATTATGCATATGCCAAAAGATATACAGGAGTCTCTCAAACGAAATAACGGAAGGGTCAAATGTAATTTGTATCGCCTCTGCATGACCCGTTTTTCCACTGTAGATATCGCTGTCTTTTGGATTTTTGATTGATCCTCCTGAGTATCCGGAGACTACGGAGACTACTCCCCGTATCCTTCGAAACACTGTCTCTATGCACCAAAAACAGCCTCCTGCAAGGGTTGCCTTTTCTAGTCTTCTATCTTGCATGGTTAATGGAGAAGTTTTTGGATTATCAAGAGGCATATTTTATTCTTTGGACACTTTGTAAATTCGTAGAAACGGTAATTCAACATATAAATCACTGTAATTATTCAAAGTTGTGTCAGTTTTTTCTCCACTATTTAACCAGTAGAAGTAATAATCAATAGAATTGGCTCTCAAAGCGTCAGCGATAGAGTCTTGGGGGATTTCACCTTTTTCCCCGTAATATTTACTATCGAAATAGAATGCAAGATATAGTGAAGTATACCAGTTGGAATTTGACGCGATATTTCCCGATATTTCGTCTTTTTGCCTTAAGAATTGACTTAGCTCGTATACATCTTTGCCGGTATCTCTACCTTGGAAAAGATGCTGTGTAGGCATAATAGTGAAAGAAATAGCAAGAAAGACAAGGAGTGCCACGTTATGCCAGAATGCAAAGAATGGAAGATCGGTAGCACTCTGTATGATATGAGCTGCCATAATAACAAGAAGCAGAAAGGCAAACCAGAGGTACCGTTCTTCCGGGAAAATTACTATATAGCTAAGAATCGAGAGCATGAAAGTAATAAAAATGTAGAGGTGCGAGGGAAAGGTGTGTTCCCGTCGGTAAATTGAAAGTATCAGTACGAAGTAGAGAAGAAGTACCCCAAGAGAAAAAGAAGAAAATGTTTGCAAATACGAAACGGTCAACCCAAGATTTTTCTGGAGGAGAAATACTTGGTAGAGTGGATAGTCGAATGGATTCCAGGAAGGAAGGATTAGATCACTCGGACTGTCCCATGCGCTTGTGGCAATTCCTGCAGGGGGACTCAAAAATCCCTGATAGTGCATTGGTTGACCACGAGAAAGAGGTCCTACCAGACGATAATTATATTCTCCTGCAGTACCAATTGAAAATGTGTGTAATTTCATACTTACCGCAATTATCCAAATACCGGAGAGAAGGGAAAAGGCGATGAAGGCATATACAACTGTTGTAGCAATAGACTTTTTAAGTTTCCTTGCTCTATTTCCATGTAGGTGGAGAACGCTCATAAGAGGAAAATGAAGAAGGAAAAAAAAGAAAAAATAACTCTTAGAAAAATACATGAGGCTACCGAGAATGCCAAGAAATATTCCTGATTTTTTTCCCAGAAAGAAATTTTTATCAATGACGAACGAGAGATAGAATAGGGTAATTGTAACCCCTAATAGATCAGGGGTTCCTACACTATAGGCAAAATACAGTATTAACGGTGCTACAGTCAGGAGGCACCATATTTGCAGGTGTTTCCGAAAACGTAGTTGATTTATTAGGAGTTTTACTCCAACGATGGCAAGAAATCCTATGAGAAGTTGCGTAATTTTTACCGCAATCGTTGGCTCAATGTGGACTACCATGAGTGGAATTAACATCCATGAAAATAATGGTCCCCAATACGGATCAATAGCATTTTTAAAATCAAGTACGATATATCTACGGGCAATATTTATGTAAGAGATCGTGTCCGGATTGAGTTGATGTTGATAGGAAGGAAGAAGTAGCAAACCAGACACAAAATACAAAAGTGATATGATAAGAAGTGTTCTCATAAGTAGAGTATCTGACATTTTTTTATCATACACCTAAAAAGGCAACTTTTGCGGTTGTACCGTGATCGTGCCTCATATGATTTATTGACCTTTTGAGGTAAATTTGATATGATTAGTTAAACTAACAGATTTAAACCAATAAATCTGTTTAAATTGGATTTGGTTCTAAAGGCAAGATAAAGATACCCATAGTATTTCTTCGTATCTTTTCCCCTTTGACGACTTCTCGTTTAGGCAGATTTATTCGCTTAAATTTTTTTATACGCATTTTCCCTGTTTCTTTTGTGAGAGATAGGATGAAGGGAGTTATATATAATGGCAAAAAATTTATTCGTAGGGAGTCTTCCATTCTCTGTTACAGAGGAAGCACTCGGTCAGCTTTTTTCTCAACATGGCCAAGTCCAGTCGGTTAATATTATTAAGGATAAATTCTCAGGGAATAGCCGAGGATTTGGGTTTGTCGAGATGAGCACCGATGAAGAGGCACAGACCGCGATTGAGAAATTGAATGGATACAATTTTGAAGGAAGAACAATTATCGTAAAAGAAGCCCTTCCAAAACCGACATACACAAATGGTCGTGGGGGAAGAGATCATCGAGGATTCGGTGGTCGTAGGAATAGTAACCGCCGGTTTTAATCATCACTTTTCTGCCTGAATCAACAGGAAATCATGAGTAATACGGCATGTATTCGCTGTGGAAAGGAACGTATTGTGGGCAAGAAATGGACGGAATACGTGGGAAGTTCATTGGTCACGTTCGTTCTAAATGTATGTCCTGATCCTGAGTGCCAAAAAATTGTTGATGCACAATTAAAGAAGAAGAAAGAAAATCTAGAGGAAATACAAAGGAAATCGATTAAACGGAGAGAAACATATAGAGCCACCAGAAAGAGCGCCTCTCGTGCGAAAAAGTCTAGCAAGTCTTCCTGATTTTTCAAAAAGAATCGTATAATACATCCATGGAGGAAATTTCAAAACTCCGTCTAGAGGTGGAGAAAATTAAAAGGAGAAATGCACATGTTGAAACTGATAAAGCATGGGAAGCAAGTTGGGCAAGAAGATCTCTTCTAGCTCTTTTTACCTATATTGCCATCGCTATTTATCTTCAGATAATCCAAATTCCAGATCCGTGGTTGAACGCTGTTGTTCCATCGGTTGGTTTCATGCTCTCAACATTGACTCTTTCATTTTTCAAACAGCAGTGGATAAAATATATGTATAAAAGAAAATAATTCATTTTGTAGAAAAAATCCCTCAAGAAATTAATTGTCGAAGTTCGTACTAACGAATCTTGTACAAAAATCCTGCTCTTAAAATACTGTGATTATCCTCATAAGTATTATTTATTTTTTTATTCAATCCTATCTTATTCTGACTACCAATATTCAGGTGCCTCCGGAAATATATTTATTCTCTTGGCTCATACAGAAAGGTCTCCTTCCATACAGGGATTTTTTTGATCATCACGGTTTTCTTCTTTACTTCGTATTTTCTCCAATTGCAAATGATCTCTCATTTTCTGCGTATAAATGGATATACTTTCTTTTCCAATCGATTAATCTTCTCTTGTTTCTTTCCATTTTACGGAAAATTTCATCCAAGGGCACATTTTTTCTTGTTGGGTTCCTATTTGTCCTAATGAATTATTTTATTTCTGAAAATTTTGTATGGTATGAAGTTGTCATCACGACTCTATTTCTTCTTGCGTATGCAATAACATTTGGGAAAGTAACTGCCGGAAAAAGCATCGCTTTAGGATTCGTTGCTCTTTCTGCCTCATTTATAAAACCACCGGCTGGTTTACTTTTTATTCCAATTTTGTTTTTTACAAAAAGAATTCACAGTTTTTTAATAATTCTTTTAGGGTGGGAACTCCTTTTCCTGTACTTTAGTTATAAAAACAGTCTCTCCCAACTTGTATTTTCTCTTTTTACGTTCAATAGACATCTTTTCCTTAACTATGATCGTATAGTCCGTACTGACTTAACGGCATATTTTCTTTTCGGAATGGGTTTACTCGTTGTTGCTATTTTTAAAATTTTAAGAAAGAAAACGATTAAAAACGATTCTTTTTTAATAATGACACTTCTCCTATCGACAGTATTTCTTCTCACGAACGTTCTTAAACTCCATTTTCTCCCCTTTATCACATTTGCATTCCTTGTTTATGGTAGGTCGTTTAAATCAATGAAGGGTACGGGAAGATTTCTTTTTCTCTGCTTCTTATTTTTCTACACAGGTTTGATACTTCGAAAGACTATTCACTTGTATCGGACACTTCGTTCTCTTCCCCAGAGAGAGGAATTCATTGACACACAGAAAATTTATCCACTTCTTAGTCACTTTCAAATTGAGAATCGTCGTTTCTATATTCTCAATAATCATACGATTGAATATCTCCATTATGATGTTTTGCCACCAACATATTTACCTTTGTATTTTCCCCTCATCGACTCCTATTATCCACAATACGAAGAAACGATTGTGAGTGATCTTATAAAAAACGATATACGTATTGCTATTCGAAAAAAAGAGGAGATGGGATATCCACGGTTACCAACGATCGAAAATTTCCTTGGAAAAAAATTCATAAATGTAGAGGATTACCCGACATTTATACTTTACTATTGAAATAAATTTTGTCGGAGAATTATAAGCGAGCTTCCGTATGTTCTTTTTCGAGTTTTAAAAGCATTTTTTTATGAGCGATTCCCCAACGATACCCACCAAGTCTTCCGTTGCTTCGAATAACTCGATGACACGGAATAAGTAGTGCCAAAGAATTTGCGGCACAGGCATTGGCAACGGCACGATAAGCTCTCGGAAAGCCGATCCGTTTCGCAATTTCTTTATATGTAGAGGTTTTTCCATATGGAATTTTCTGAAGTTCTCTCCAAACCGTTTTCTGGAAACTAGTCCCATAAAGGATAAGTGGAACCTTGATTACTTTCAATTTCCCGGAAATGAAGGAAAGAATAGAATTGTGGTAAGAAGAATGTAGTTTATTTGCAGAAAGAATCCTGGCTTGCGGATATTTCCCAAGAAATTCTTTTTCAAGCACCTCTTTTTTATTTCCAATCATTGTCATACAAACACGTTTATTCATTATGGCAATAAGAATTTTTCCCAAAGGAGAATCGAAGGTGTGAAAAGTGACTTGATGAGGTGAAATTCGTGTCATACAGTGTTATTTTACAGCGAAAGGGATTTTTTTGGTATCCAGATTCTATCTTATTTCCTGAACTGTCTATATACGGGTTTTATTACGAATGTTTGCGGCATCAATACGGATGCTCCTTTTGGTATAATTGTGGTACATGTTTCAGACTATTTCAGCAGTCCTTATCTGGTCAGATAACTACAGAAAGCTTGCGAAGTGGTATCAAGATGTTTTACATCTTAACAAAATTGAAGAGATTCACCATCCCAACGATACTGGCGTTGGATTTATGGTAGGAACTGTCTATCTATGGATAGGGAAGCACTCAAAAGTGAAAGGGAAAAACCAAGATCCACATAGACATATGATCAATTTTGTGGTTAAGTCTGTTTCCAAAACATACGAGGAGTTGAAAGCGAAGGATGTTGTATTTCTCGCAAGTCCTTTCAAAGCTCCGACATTTGATAAGTATTTTGCTACTTTTACCGACCCTGATAACAATATTCTCCAGATCATCGGTGGAAAATAGGCTGTTTTTCCCTCATCTATGATATAATTGCCGAGTTTATGACCAACGATGTGAAGGTTATTATTGGAGTCATTCTTGCTACAGGAATGATTCTCCTTGCAGCAATTTTCTTCTTTTCTTCCTCAAGTACTCCAACGCAACCACAAAAAGCGGATAGTTCACTTCTTGTTCGTGCAGATAGTCAGAAAGTTTCCTCACCATCTGCCACTGTGACGTTGGTCGAATTTGCAGATTTCCAATGTCCCGCTTGCGGTGCATATTATCCGATTCTCACCCGTCTCAAAAATGAATTTGCAACTGATTTGACATTTGTATTTCGCAATTTTCCATTGCAGCAGCATAAAAATGCCTCTCTGGCAGCATCTGCTGCCGAAGCTGCAGGACTACAGGGAAAATTTTGGGAAATGCATGATATCTTATTTGAGAAACAAAATGAGTGGTCTGAATCAAATAGTGCACAAGATTTAGCTCTGCAATACGCACAGTCTCTTGGATTGAATAGTGATATGTTTAAGAAAGATATCGAATCTGTTCCTGTGAAGGAAAAAATTGATCAAGACGTGAAAGATGGTTTTGCTCTCGGTGTTAACTCAACACCGACATTTTATATAAACGGCGAAGAGATTGAAAACCCCAGAAGTTACGAAGACTTTCAAACACTGATTAAAGCTGCAATTATTAAATCTCCTATTACTGTTTCTCCTACAGAGAAGTACCATGCTCATGTGGCATTTAAAGTTTACATACTGGGGAAAACAGTTGATTTTAGTCAAGATAAATATCAATCAAAAGAGGGAAATGAATTAAATGAGAATATTCATCTTCATGATGGTAATGGCGAAATTATCCATCTCCACAAAGAAGAAATGACTATCGGAGATTTCTTTTCTTCTTTAGGAATTGGTTTTACTCCTACTTGTTTTACACTTAGTGAAAATGAAAAATACTGCTCAAGTGAAAAAAATACTCTTCAGTTTTTGATAAACGGCAAACCAAGCCCAGAGTTTGGCGCATATAAACCTGTTGATCTTGATCGTATCCTTATTTCTTTTGGAGATACAAGTGGTACTGCACTTGCGAAACAAATTGATTCTATTTCAGATACAGCATGTATCTATTCAGAGAAATGTCCTGAACGCGGCAAACCTCCAACAGAACACTGTGTTGGGGGACTTGGGAGCGATTGTGAAGAAGAGTAACTCATCAAGCGTGCTTTCTCTCTTCCTTTTTATTGGATTGATAGTTTTGGGGATCGGTTTTTACTCCGGATACAACTATTGGCAAGAAGAGAATAACCTCGTTCCAAATCCTTTTTCTCCAAAACAGTGTCAGGTGACAAACTGTCATGGCATGGATATAACATGCGGATATAATCCACCTGATGCGTGTACAGAGATCTATATGCTTGGAGATAGGTGTCGACAATACGTTTCATGCGGGGAAGAAAATGGATCGTGCGTTGCAATGAAAAACCAACGATTTGCGCAATGTATTTCTTGCGTCAAGATTTGCGAAAGGGATAATAAAGATGATCCGGAAAAGCTCTTTTTATGTGAGAGTTCCTGCTAGGTCTGACTTACTCCGATAAAATCAATCCTTGGAAAGTCCAGACGGATCGTATTCCAGAATTTTTCTGCCAAAAGTTGTGAATATTTTCCATACTGTCCTCGTTCCGAGTGTTGACAGAGTCTTCGTTCCCATTCCCGGATAATTTCTAGAACTTTTCCCCCTTCTTTATTGAATTGAATCTGCCACAGGGTAGGATTTTTCTCATAGTTATCGTGGAGTGTTTGAAATGAAGAGAACATCTTCAGGTTCTGATCAATCATATCTTGATAGTATTTCTGGTATTTTGGCATAGTCAATTATTCTACCATAGTGAGATTTCGTCTAGTAATATTTACGCATAACGGAAACAACAATACCAAAAATAGTAAGTTCTTCTTGAGGATACATAGGAGGATACTTTTTGTTTGCAGGTGCAAGGTAGACATGAGTGTTTTCCTCCCTGTAATACTTTAGCGTGAAACCATTATCGATGAATGCTACAACAACATCTCCGTTTTTTGGTTGCCGATCCTTTTCGACGATTACCATATCTCCTGGATAGATACCTGCTTCAATCATTGAATCTCCGGTCACTTTAAGAATATACGAATGATCTGGTCTTTCAACGAGGTAATTGTTAAGCGACATCGTGTCAAGGAGGTGTTGTTCAGCAAAAGTCGGATGACCGGCTTGGATTGATCCGAGTACTGGAAGGGGTGAGAAGAGATTTTTCGGGCGAAGTTTTCCTGAAGCATCCTTTTCGACGACACCAGCATGAATAAGCTTCTTTGCAAGTTCAAAACTTGCTTTTTTTGAAGCAAATCCAAAAAGGATACACATTTCTTGATAGGACGGGAGTCGACTTTGTTCTCGGAAAAACAATCGTAATTTTTTTGTGGCAGAATCAATCGTCATGGGAATCTAGTTTGGGAGAGATAAATTGAGCTGTTTGGTAAGTGCTTTCATTTCAAGATCTTTCTGAGCCTCAAGTGCAAGCTTTTTAACAACAGAATATTTTCCTTTCCGCAGGGCGCGAAGTTGTCTTTTCCAACGTACATATTCCTGAGAGAATATTTTTTTAGAAGAGCGGGTCATAGTATTGGTAGTATAGTAAACGATCGTTTACTTGTCAAGTCATTCAATATCAGGTATAACGCATGAGTTTAGGAGAAAACAGATATGGAGAGATTGAAGTTTCTCATTATTGGAATAGTATTCCTTATTCTTTCGCCTCTTCTGTTTTATAGACTTTTTCAAAGTGACAGCAAAAAAGCCTCTTCTCTTTTCGTTGTGACAACTGTTTCTCCTTTAACCAATATTGTCTATAACGTCGGGGGCAAAAATATTACACTGTATGGAATTGTGCCAGAGGGAGTTGATTCTCATACGTTTGAACCTGCTCCATCGGATGCAAAAATTCTCTCGAAAGCAGATATAGTATTTCTTAATGGTCTTCATTTAGAAACTCCAATCGAAAAGATAGCAAAGACAAACGCACCCAAAACAGCACTGGTCGTCCGTTTAGGCGATCAAACAATTTCAGAGGATGAATGGATATATGACTTTTCGTTTCCCAAAGAGCAAGGGGATCCTAATCCTCATCTTTGGATGGATCCTAACAACGTGAAGAAATATGTCCAAATAATTCGAGATGTTTTCGTCTCACATGATCCAAAGCATAAAGAAGAATACGAAGAGAATACAAGAAAATTTATGGCAAAAATTGATGAACTTGATCGTGCAATTACGAGAGCTATTCAGACGATACCGCCAGAAAACAGAAAACTTCTTACGTATCATGACTCATTTGCTTATTTTGCAAAACGATATGGTATGACGGTTATTGGTGCCATTCAACCATCAGATTTTACCGAGCCAAATCCGAAAGAGGTAGCAACTCTTATTAATCAACTAAGGAAAGAAAATGTTCCAGCGATTTTCGGTTCAGAAGTCTTTCCAAGTAAAGTCCTTAACCAGATCGCAAAAGAGGGAGGTGCGAAGGTTATTTCCACATTACGAGATGACGATCTACCAGGAGAGGGGACCGAACAGAATCATACATATATCGGCATGATGATCGAGAATATGGAGAAGATGGTAATTCCTCTTGGCGGATCTATTGAGAGCCTGCGCGGACTCGACCCATCGAATGTTGTAAACTAATGTTACTTTTCTGGCTTAAAGGAGAGTGCAAGAGAATTAATACAGTAACGTTTTCCCGATGGTTTCGGCCCGTCATCGAAGATATGCCCAAGATGTGAACCACACTTTTTGCAAAGTACTTCAGTTCGCACCATCCCCAAACTTCTATCGTCTTGGAAAAGAATATTTTCCGTCTTGACCGTATCCCAGAAGCTTGGCCATCCGGTTCCTGAATCATACTTTGTCTCAGATGAAAAAAGTGGAAGGTTGCATACAACACATTCATAAACACCCTTTGAACGAGTATTGTAGTATTTCCCCGAAAATGGTGGTTCAGTTCCTTTCAGAAAACAAATATCATACTGCTCAGGTGTGAGTTTCGTTTTTGCAAATTCTTGTTTTGTTCTTTGTTGTTTCTTCATAGGATTCTCCTTATAGAAAATACAATCATAGTATGGTTAATTATATAATATAGGAAAAGAATAAAGGAGGTGATTGTATGGGGGATAAAAAATCAGGAGGAGGATTGATCGCTTTCACGGCAGCTGTGCTTGGAGCAGTAGTTGGTGCTGGAGCGGTTATTTTTTCCGATAAAACAAAACGTGATAAGGCAAAGAAAGAGATTGGGAAATTACTGGAAGAAGGAGAGGAAAAAGTTGGAAGAATAAGGAAAGAGATTCAAAAAGTGAAAAATTTGAGTCAAAAAACAGAGGTAAAAAAACAGATAGGAAAAAAAACTAAGAGAGGTTAGCAAAGAGCAATCACGATTACTATGACACCTGAAAATTTCAATATTTACTGGTTATTGCCCTTTGTAGTCATAGATCTACTTTTTAAAGGAATTGCACTTTGGAGGGCAGCCCGACATAACCAAAGGAACTGGTTTATTGCTCTTCTTATTCTCAATAGCGCAGGAATACTTCCAATTATCTACTTGACTCTTTTTGAAAGAAAAGATGCAAAACAGTAAAAGTTTATACTTCTTTAATTTGCGGAATTTCCCTTTTTCCCATTGAAAGATCAAGAGTAGTCTTCGCGACAATAGTTAGTGGGTCAACAAGTGGTATTGCAAAGTAGTATTGAGGAGTTAATGCAACAGAAATTTCCGTGCAGCCGGTGATAATTGCTTCAGCCCCATCTTTTTGAAGGGAGTGTGCTGCCTGAATAAGTTCATCTCTGGCTTGAGGAGAAACCGAATCTCCTGTTGCTTTTATTGCATAGGTTGCATAAAACGTGGCATTCATAACCTTTGACTGTAGTGGCGATCCGACAGCAGGAGCAATTGGTTGTAATCCGACACGAGAGAGGGCGTTGTGATAGAGTTTCCCCAGAAGTGTTGCGTCACTTGCCAGAATTCCAACTCTTTTCAGAGTCGGGTATTGTCGTTTTAGATACTGAGCAGTTTCCTCAATCATACTGATCCATGGGATCGTAATTTTTTCAGAGACTCGCTTATACCAGAAATGAGCTCCATTACAAAGAACAATAAGGAAATCTGCTCCACCCTTTTCTAGGAGCTTTGCAAAAAAGATAAGTGTTTTTTCTACTCTTTGAGCCGGTATCTTATTCCCTTTATTTTCCTCCATGACCGCTTGTGGTCGATTTGGAGTTACGGTGGCATTTGCAAGAAGGTACACAGGATGCTCTTGATCTGCCTTTGCTGAACGATTCAATCGAAGAAGGAGTTTCTCAAAGTCAGTATGGGATAGTGGCCCAACACCCCCAACGATACCAGGAATGTATCTTTGGCCCTTTACCATCATATTTGTTGGTAGTGCCATCGCTTGTAGTGTACGAGAATGTAACACTGTTTGCAATTCCCCTTGAAAGGAAGGATTAGATAGATTATTATGTGATACAGATCACTAATTATATTTTTCCCACTAAGGAGGACTATTTATGTTAAATTTAAATTCTCTTATTCTCTTTTCAGAAAATCCTGCAAATCTTACCGCTTTTTATAAAAAGGTATTTCAGAGAGAACCGGATTGGAGTGGCGGTGAATTTGTAGGTTTCAATGTTGGAGTTGGTATGATGGTTATTGGGCCACATGACAAAGTCCATGGAAAAAATGCAAACCCTGAAAGAATTATGTTCAACCTCGAGACCGAGAATGTCGAGAATGAAACGAAAAGATTGGAAGGTCTTGGAGCTGAGGTAATTGCTCAACCGTATCATCCAAAAGAGGATCCAAAAGAAACTCTCGCAACATTTGTAGACGTTGATGGGAATTATTTTCAGCTGACAACACCAATAAAAATGAGCTAAGGAAAGACAATTGATCTTTTGAGTGGTTTCAGATGTGCCTCCTCTCTTCTTTCTTTGCTATACTTTCTTGGAACAGTCCATTTCATGGGATTTATCGACTCATTCATTTCTAATGAGTTTTCATAACGAAAACACGGTATGGAACGATATATTCAATGTCTGCAGGTATCTGTATCTTTTTCGGGAAAAGAGGTCTTGAAAGATATTACTCTTTCAGTAAAATCCGGACAGTTTGTTGGTATTGTTGGGCCAAGTGGTGCAGGAAAGACAACATTTCTTCGCTCGCTCCTTGGACTTATTCCACTAAATCAAGGGATGATACGAATTGGTGGGAAAGATGTGCATGATGTATTCCCTGGATCTATTGGATATGTTCCTCAGCTGGAGACAGTTGATTGGAATTTTCCTACGACCGTTGAGCAAATTGTTTTCATGGGAATTCGAAGTACTAGAATGTCAATTCCGTGGACGACTGAGGAAGAAAAACAGGAGGTATATTCACTTCTGAAAATGCTTGGGCTTGGAAAATTTGGTAAGCGGCATATTAGTGAACTATCAGGAGGACAAAGACAGAGAGTTTTTATTGCCCGGGCACTTGTTGGTAAACCGAAATTATTACTCTTGGACGAACCAACAATAGGGTTAGATGTGAAAGCGCGTCATGACATAATGCATCTGTTGGCGGATTTAAATAGAAGTGGAATGACGATTCTTCTTACAACACATGATTTAAATTCAGTAGCCGCTCATTTACCCTGGCTTATATGTTTGAATCAAACACTTATCGCTCAAGGACCATTGGATATGGTTTTTAAAGAAAGAATTCTGAGTAAACTTTATGATGCACCGCTTACAATCATTCAACATACGGGTGTCTTGGGTGATCTAAAATTGGTTGCAGAGGCATCGCACTACCCATTTACAGCACGATTCGAGAAAGTATGATTGCATTTTTTATTGAACCATTCCATTACCAATTTTTTGTATATGGCATACTTGCAGCTGTTTTTGTTGGTGCTACGACTGGCCTATTAGGAACATTTATTGTGCTTCGGAAAATGAGCTCTATAGGACATGGTTTAGCACACGCTGTGTTTGGAGGAGCGGTAGTAAGTTATTTACTCAATACAAATTTTTACATTGGTGCAAGTCTTTGGGGTTTTATTTCTTCACTTCTCATACGTAGAATTTCTTCTCAGAATAAACTGGGTGCTGATGCTGCAATTGGGATTGTTACGACGGCAAGTTTTGCCTTAGGAGTTGCACTCATCAGTAAAATTCCATATTTTACAAGGAATATTGAAGCAGCACTATTTGGTAATGTTCTCGGTGTTACACCCCTTGATATAGCTGTGATCGTTTCGGTTTTTGCGATAACGCTGCTTTGCATATTTCTCTTTTACCGTTCATTCCTCTTTTTGACGTTTAATGAAGAAATAGCCAGAGCGTATAAAGTACCAGTAGAGAAACTGGAAATTCTTTTCTCACTTATTCTTGCAGCTTCTATTATTGTATCGATCCAAGTTTTGGGAGTGACTCTTGTCGCTGCTATGGTAGTGTTGCCCGCCAGTTGCGCACGGCTTCTCACGAATAGTTTTCATCGTATGATTTTTCTCTCTGTTGGTATTGGGATAGTTTGCAGTTTTGCTGGGATGTATATAAGTTACTACCTTGATATCGCATCTGGGGCAACTATCGTTTTATTTGCGGCGTTCTTGTTTGTTGTTTTGAGTATTTATTGTTCTAATAATTTTTTTTCAATACAAAAATAAAAGTTGCAATAGATACATATTTCGATTAATATTTTTTCGTTACATTTTCCTATGGATATACTGATCGTTTACGCTACCAACTCTGGAGGTACACTTTTAGCAAGTCAGGAGATAACGTCTGTTTTTCAAAAGTACGGATATTCAACGACACTAAAAAATGTTTCTGAGGTATCTTTCGACGAGTTATCTTCCGCTGATTTGGTAGTATTTGGTTCCCCTTCCTGGGATTATCATGGGAAACAAGGGCAGGTGCAAGAACAGTACTTAGGATTTATGGAAAAAATGAAGGGAAAAACGTTCCCGAAAAAGAAGTTCGCAGTTTTCGGTTTAGGAGATACATCCTATACCTATTTTTGTGGGTCAGTCGATAACCTCGTGAATTTTGTGAAGGATCTCGGTGGAGTACTTGTTGGTGATCCTCTTCGAATTGATGGTTTCTACTTTGATCAAGAGAAAAATACTCAAATTATTCGTACATGGGCGGAGAAAATTGCAACGAGTATCGCTCCCACTACTCCTTCAGAGAGTTCCTGATTTCTCGCAGAGTAAATCTCAGTCCGTTTTTATCAGGTAAAATAAGATACTGTGAATCATTTTTTCGTTCATTAAATCGGATATTTGAAACACAGTCTGGGTGACGAATTGCAATCATGGAAATGAATGAATACGTGTGGTAGTTCTTTTCTGGAGGAGATTGTGAGATTGTAACAAATAACGGTTCTCCAAAGGTGTTTCTATACGTTTGAGCAATTTCGCAAAGGTCGCGAGATGTTTGTTGTAGTACCCACCATGATGGCCCATGTGGGTAAACAAGTTGAGTCCCCTTAATTAATCTTGGTGTGTATTGAAGTATGATTGTGAGGATATTTAATACCAAGAAAATTCCAAGAAGTATATTCGCAATTTTCCTTCTGAAAGAGTGGTACAGAACAATTGGAGCAATAACAGGGAAAAACCACCACGTCATCATGTACTCTTGTGGATGAGATGAGAGATTTGTGATGAGTGAGAGTGGTAGATAAAAAACGATAATATGGGCTATAAGAGAGATAATCGGAGAAATATTCTCTTTTTTTTGGTAAGATCGCCAAAGAAAAAGAATTGTAAGGAGAAAAATACTTAACCGAATACAAATTGTCAAAAAGGTGATACTCAGAAAATAGGAGACATTCAACCAATCGCTTAGTGCTGGGAGCGGATAGTCCATTCCAAAAAATCGGAAAATACCAGATAGTAAAAGGACAATATTTGGCAATACGTTTTCTTGGCCAACCACACGAAATCGAAATGAAAGTGAGTTTCTTGCAAAAAAAAGAGACAATAGGTACGGAAAAAGAGGGAGAAGGAAAAAGAATACAAAAAGAAATATACGCGTTATGCGTTTTTCGCGTATGTGGGTGAATATATATAAAGTAGAACCAAGGATGAACGGTAACGCTTGGATGTGACTTGCAAGGCTTGTTCCCAAGATCAGTCCAAAGAATGGTAACTTTATCTTATCAGAGATTGTTAGGAAAAAAATAAACACGAAAAGAGTTGCGAAAATCATCAAGTAGGGTGTGTCCCATAGAGCTTCAAGAGAAAATTTTACCGCAAGAGGTGATGTGATTGCCAAAAGAAATGTCCACACGGTTTCTCTATTTGCCACATGTTTATTGACTCTATTTAAGGAAAAAGCAAGAAGAAGTGGTGGCATAAGAAAAAGTACACTGGTGAGAAGAAAAAGGAAAAAGAATTGAAACTGGGTGAGCCCATAAAGAATGGTAAGAATATAGGAGATGTATGGCCCATAGAAAAATCCAAGTCTACCGACCAGTCCTTTCAATGGTAATTCTCCACAAGGTTGGGTGAGATCTTGGATTACTTGTCTTTTTTGCGGATCTATAACCATTTGCTCAGGGGAATGGACACAGTGAAAAAATTGGTACGCACGAAGGGCAAAGAATGATTCATCCGGTCCAAATTGTCCCCCACGAATTGGAAGGAGTATCCTAAAAAAAATGATGATGGTAATAAGGAGAGAAAGGAAAGGGTGAGTTTTGCAGAAATGTTTGAAGGTTTGGGAAAGATGAGATTTACGAGGCATCTTCCCCATTATATACATGCAAAGAAATAATATGATTACACATTGAGAAGAAAGAATGTAAATAGAAGTGAAAGAACAATTCGGTAAACGCCAAAGGGAATAAGTGTGTGTAGTTGAACAAATCTCAGAAAATACTTCACTGAAAAATAAGCCGTTATAAACGATCCTAAAAGTCCCATACCAAGAAGTAGGAATTCATGAGAGGTGAATGAAAATCCAGTTTTCAAAAGGTCTAGAGCTGTTGCCGCAAACATTGTCGGTATTGCAAGGAGAAATGAAAATTCGACAGACTGTGGTCTATTGAGTCCTACAAGGAGTCCTCCAATGATTGTTGCAGCAGCACGAGATGTTCCAGGGATCATCGAAATTGTTTGAGAAAGACCGATAAGAAATGCTTGCTTATATGAAAGAGTCCCAAGTGATTTTATCTTTGTTATCTTGCCAAAGTTTGCCTTTTCAATTCCAATAAGGATGATGCCTCCAATGAAAAGAGACACGATTGTTATCCATGGATTTCCTAAGAGATACTGTTTAATAATTCTATAGAGAATAAGCCCCACTATACCAGTGGGGAGGAACGCGATGATTATTTTTTTCCATATGGTGGAATCATAGAGAAGCGTTTTCCAATAGAGAAGTATTACGGCACAAATTGCACCCATTTGTATGACAATTTCAAATGTTTTCTGAAACTCGGTCTGCTCAATACCCAGAAGTGATGATGTCAAGATAAGATGACCTGTTGATGAAATGGGGAGGAACTCTGATATTCCTTCAATAAATGACAGAATTATTACTTGAATGTAGTTCATAGAATGAATTTCGTATCAATTTTGCCTAAGGGTAGGAGGAAGACTCTCTAACCGTTTCAAATTCTCCTTCGGTTGATCGTACGAGTTATCAATTTCAAGTGCTTTCTCCCACTGTATTTTTGCTTTATTATATTCTCCTTTCTGCGCCCAACAAATACCGATATTATTTGCAAACACTTTAAAATTTGAGGTAATGCTTAATCTTCCATAGAACATTTCTGCAAGATCACATTGACCTGTTCGTGTAGCGAGCGCAACTATTTTTTCAATCGTGTAATTAGTCACATAGTTCAAATTTACCAAGGACATGTATTGGTCAAGGGCTTCTTGATATTTCTTCCCAAGTTCGAAAAGTTGTGCAAGGCGAAAAATTGCCTGGAAGTTTTTGGGGTTTATATCTATAGATTTCTTATACTCCGCGGAAGCCTTATCATACTCTTTCTTTTCTTCAAGAAGTACTGCAAGGTTAAAGTGGACAACATCATTTGCTGAGTTTCTGTCAATAAGATTTCTATATATATCAATTGCTTCGTTTTTACTTCCAAGTTCTCCTAAATATTTTGCAACGTTTGTCAAAACAAGTGTGTTATCATTCCCAATCTTTTTTGCTTTTTCCAATTCTTCTAAGGCTTGTTCTTTCTTATTCTCAGAAATGAGCTGATCGGCAAACCGAAAGTGATAATACGCGCTCATGTACGTACTATCAAAATCGTCATATGGGATCGTATTGATAGCCAAAATATTCTTGTAGAAAATTGGAAAGTCGATTGATTTCGGAGGAAAAGTCCGCTGTTTGTAGAGTATTCCTTCTTGCAAAACTTCTCGCGGATAGTTCTCAAAATTTTTGTCAGCAGCGAAATAAAATGGGCGATTAGGATATTTTTCTTGTATATTTTTTTCTACCTTTTCTCTAAAAGTTTCTAGTTCATCAAATGAATGTACTTGACTTGACGTAAAGTTATACACTCTCTCAAAGAGATTCCCAGTTCTATCATAGATGGTAACATCAGGTCTTATTTGCTCGACTTTCGATGCATAGAGCAGGGGAAATACCCAATTGTTTTTATCCGCAATCAAAATGGCATTTTGGTCCAAGGTTTTCAAAATATTGATGGCATGATCGTACGCAACCGTATTATTGCTCCAATTGTTTATTTTAAAACTATTTATCAAAAGGAGAAATGGGGAAGTGGCTATTAATGCGAGAAATAGATATTCGAATATGTGGGAAAACCGATTACGTACTTTCTCGAATAAAAAAAGAACTCCATATCCTGTTAATAGAGTGAGAAGTAGATACGCGTATAAGTATTCGGCGTGTTTGTCAGAAGGGTTTGGGATAGGAGCATTCGTAAGGAACGCAAATCCCCAACCGCTTGCCAGAAAAAGAAGAAAAAGAAGGATGGCCCAGCTTCTCGTACGGGAGTTTTTTAAAAGAAATATACCCCCCACAATAGTAAAGATAAGTATATAGAATGGGAATTCATAAATTACGGCGGCACCAAATGCATGGGCGGACGTAAATATTCTTAAGGAGATTTTTTCACCTGCAAATGATGCAATGGGAAGTGACACACCTAAGTTTGTTGCCTCAGAGACAAAACTTCTTTGAAATTGTTGCCGAGTTACGTGATACAGAAATGTCGAGAGCGTATTGGGGTTCCCCCAATTAATAGGAGGATTTGCATTGGCACGAATTGGAAGATAGAGAAAAACACTAAGACCTGCTACAAAAGAAATGAAACTAATAAAAAGGATTCGTTTATTCCAAATGACTCTTCGATTCACAAGAAATATCCATAAAAGGAGAACTGGAATGACAAGAAAAATAAGGTAATGTGTCGCAATTGAAAATCCTGTCAATAAAAAGAAAAGGTAGAAAAAGAGAGGCTTTTTTGTTTCGGTAAATTTGTATGTAAGAAATAAAAGTATTCCAAAAAGAAATGTATTGAGAGTAAAGTATTTAGCAATAATCGCTTGAGCCCAGAATGATCTTGTAAATGCATACGTTAGTGCGGTAGACATGATGAGGAAGATTTCTGATAGGACAAATTTTTTCTTTCTATCAAGAACGTTTGACATGAGGATATAGAGAATAGCGATCGTTGACGATGCAAAAAATGCACTTGAAAAATTTACTCTCCAAGCAATTGAGCCAAAAGGAATATACGTAAAAAAATGAGAAAGAATAACCCAGAATGGTGCTCCTGGGGGATGAGGTATACCTAAAAAGTAAGCGGCGGTTACAAACTCTCCTGAGTCTCCGAATGTAATTGAGGGAGGGAGAGTGGCGGTATAAACAGCAAGGGAGAGAAGAAATGTAAGGATTACTCCTCCGATTGAGGTCTTTTTCATGGGAATACACGTATTTGCATTATACGTAAAATTTACTATTTCTTAAATAAAAGTAAAATGGTTTTACTCCATGAATCGTCATAAGACTTTTTTTCTCGTCATATTAGTATTAATGTTTATTAGCCTATTTTTTGTTATTGTATTTTTTACCAATGGAAGGAGTTCAACGAGATCAAGTTCAATGGTCTTAAGCGAACCTTCACTGGTTGAAGAGAGTAGAAAAGGAATACAAGATGAGAAAACACTCCTCACACAGTATTGGACTGAGAGAATTCAAACTGTTAGTTCAGAGAAGGCATATAGCGAGTTAACTGGTATTCCCAGTCGATATAATAGAAGTCAACATCTTGCGGCTCATATTTTTGGTGAACTCCTCTATAATTTTGATGGTGTTCCCGGAATACTGATATGTGATAGTAGGTATGCATACGGATGTTTCCATGGATTTTTCGGCAATGCAATTCAGGAAAAGGGGTTGGATATAGTGGGAGAGGCAAATACACAATGTATTGAAAAAGGTGGAGTGAACGAAACAGGTTGCCGACATGGTATCGGGCATGGAGTGCTGGAACATTTAGGAAATTTGAGTATTGAGGCTGTTTTTCAAGCGCTCGACACCTGCAAAAAAATTCAAACCCCGTCAATACTTGGATGCACACAGGGAGTTTTTATGGAGTACAATTTTCCCTCCTCAGAGAGAACTGATACGAGTACAAGTGAGAGACGTACACAAGATGTGACAAAGCCGTTTGCCCCCTGTGATGAAATTCCTCTTGAGCACAAAGCTTCGTGTTATTTCGAACTAGGAGAATGGTGGAACGAAAGTATTGATCCAGATTTTAAACAACTTCGTACACATTGTCGCTTTTTGAATAAGGAGATATATGAAGCGTGTCTCACAGGTATAGGAAGAGCCATAGGTCAATTAACAAATTTTGATATAGATGGTGTGCAAAAAAAGTGCAGTGCTTTTCGGGAGGAAAGTGATAGAACTTTTTGTTTTTCTGGAGCTTATTGGGTATTTACTGCGGTAGAAAGTCAGAAGGAAAAAGCAAAATTTCTTTGTCCAGAAAATATTGGTGGAGAAAGGATATGCCAGAAAGTAGCCCAGAAAATTTACGAATGAATTTTTGACAATCTTCGTTATTACTTCTATCCTTGAAGATATGAGTAAATTACTTCTCATTCCTGTTGTGGTAATTTTTATTGTTGGGGCTGTCATATTTACAGTCGGTAAAAAAGAGAAACCTTCAATATTGCAAAGTACTCCACAAAACGAGACAGAAAAAGATATGCAAGCGCCATCGAGAGTGCAAAACCAATATGTTGAGTATAGTAAAACAGTTTTTGATGCGGCAGCAGGTAAAAAGAGAATATACTTCTTTCACGCGAAGTGGTGTCCGACATGTAAAGCTACCAATGAGGAGTTTTTGCAAAACAGTGAGAAAATTCCAAATGATATTATTATCTTCAAAACTGATTATGATACTGAGAGAGATCTCAAAAAGAAATACGGTATTACCTATCAACATACATTTGTCCAGGTAGACGAGGTGGGAAACGAACTTACCAAGTGGAATGGTGGTGGAATAGACACGTTAATAGCAAATGTCCAATAAAAAAGCGTGATCCTACTTCTTATTTTCGCCTTCATTGCAGGTTTTGTAACCATTCTTTCTCCCTGCATTCTACCCGTTTTGCCAATTGTTCTCTCTGGGACGGTTTCAGGTGATAAAAAAAGGCCACTTGGAATAGTTGCTGGCTTTATAGGAAGTTTTACCTTCTTTACTCTTTTTCTTTCTCTTATCGTACGTGCAACAGGAATACCAGCAGATACTCTTCGCACCGTTTCTGTTGTTGTTGTTTTTTCATTTGGACTTAGTCTTCTTATTCCGAAATTTCAGGTACTTCTCGAACAACTTTTTTCGAGGTTGAGTGGTGTAGTGTCAATAGGTAGAGAGCAGACCGGATTTATTGGAGGAATTGTAATCGGAATAAGCCTTGGTCTTGTTTGGACTCCCTGTGTGGGCCCCATCCTTGCATCAGTCATATCACTTGCTTTGACTGGATCAGTAACTGCCCAGGCTTTTTTTATAACACTCGCATTTTCCATGGGAACTGCCATTCCTATGCTTGGTATTACGTACGGGGGGAGAGAACTTCTCTCAAAGACGCCATGGCTTACAAAAAATACTGGACGTATCCAAAAAGTCTTCGGTATATTGATGATTGTAACTGCAATTGGTATTCAATTTAATGTCGATCGAACGTTCCAAGCGTTTATTCTGGAGACATTTCCTCAATATGGAGTAGGGTTGACACGATTTGAAGAAAATTCTGTAATCCAAAATGCACTGAAAAATTTACAACCAAAATCCTCACAAGAGAGTATCCAAATAGAATCTGGAAAACCGATGAGTGATGTCATTGAAGAAAACATTGGAACCGCACCTGAGTTAATTGCTGGCGGGAAATGGTTCAATAGCGAACCTTTCACTCTTCGAGAGCTTCGAGGAAATGTCGTTCTTATAGACTTTTGGACGTACACATGCATCAACTGTATTCGCACACTTCCATATCTTAAGGACTGGTATGAGAAATATAAAGACAATGGTTTAGTGATTATTGGCGTCCATACTCCTGAGTTTGAATTTGAGAAAGATGCGGAAAATGTTGAGAAAGCGATTAAAGATTTTGGCCTTACTTATCCCATTATGCAGGATAACAATTATGCGACATGGAAAGCGTATAAAAACAGGTACTGGCCGGCCAAGTATCTCATCGATAGTAAAGGAAAAATTCGCTATACCCATTTTGGTGAAGGAGAATATCAAAAAACGGAAGAGATGATACAAAAACTTTTGAAAGAGCGAGGCGAGGATGTTTCCAATAATTATTCACAAAGGCCAGATGAGACTCCAAGGCAACGTATTTCACCAGAAACGTATCTCGGCGCGGCTCGAATGGAGTACTACTATCCTTTAGGTCATATTGCCAATGGTACACAAAAACTCTTTACTTCCTCATCTTCTATTCCTTTAAATACTTTTACATTGGGAGGGAATTGGGAAATAACTGATGAGTACGCAATGGCCGGGAAAGATGCAATTCTTGAATACCATTTCACTGCTGAGAAGGTCTTTTTAGTCATGCGACCACCAAACGAGAATATACAAGGAGAGGTGAAAGTATATATTGATGGAAAGAGTGTCGATCAAACAAATAGTGGAAGTGATGTAGAAAATGGAGAAATTATTATTGATAGTGACAGGTTATATGAACTTATTAATCTCCAAGGAGCAAACGGAGAACATATTCTTCGCTTGGAGTTTCAAACAGAAGGCATTTCACTTTTTGCATTTACGTTTGGTTGATTATTTTCCAGGGAAAAATTTGACATTTTATGATATACTACAAAATACAACTGAATATGGCGTTGATGGGGAAAGTCCCGATTTAATCTGGACCTCGAGCCCCGGAGCCAAGAGCCGAAAAAATCCGCAAGGAAAGTAGGCTCAACAAATGAGTTAACTGTACTCTGTCAAGGCTTACACAGAGGTTTTTTCTTGCAAAGAGAAACAGTTAAGAATTAAGGTGGCACCATGGTTCGACTACGCTCACCACAAACGGCGTAGGCAACCGTCCTTAGTCCCTATCGTATCGGGATGAGAGGACGGTTTTTGTATGAAAAGCAAAAAAGTAATCTTAGCTTTCTCAGGAGGCTTGGACACAAGCTTTTGCGCCTTATGGCTGAAAAAGCAAGGATATGAGGTTATTACCTTAACTGTAGATACAGGAGGACTTACCAAGAGAGAGGAAGAAAATATCGCAAAACAATCTCGTCTACTTGGTAGTATCAAGCATTATTATATTGATGGAAAAAAAGATTTATACCAAAAGGTCATCTCTTATATTATCAAAGGAAATATTCTTCGCGGAGATGTCTATCCTCTTTGTGCTGGACCAGAAAGGTTGATTATTGCTACAAAACTAGCAGAGATAGCAAAAAAAGAGGAAGTAGAAGCTGTAGCTCACGGTTCTACAGGAGCAGGGAATGATCAAGTGAGATTTGAGATCGCTTTAAAAGTACTGGTTCCACAGATAAAAATAATTGCACTCATTCGTGATTTAGGTATTAAAAGGGAAGATGAGATAGAGGTTCTTCAAAAACATAATATTTCCATTCCTCCGGTCTCAAAATCTTATTCAATAAATAAAGGAATGCTGGGTGTAACAGTTGGAGGTAAGGAGACAAAAGGATCATGGGGAACTCCCCCAGATCATGTTTATTCAGGTGTTACTCCAATTGCGAAAACTCCAAATAAGCCCGCCATTCTTACTTTGTCATTCCAGAAAGGAATGCCGGTTGCATTAAATGACAAGGAAATGGGTGGGGTCGAAATTATGGAATATTTAACAGAACTTGGTGGCAAACATGGAGTTGGAAAAAATATTCATCTAGGAAATACTATTTTAGGAATAAAAGGTAGGATTGCTTTTGCCGCTCCTGCTATAACCATAATTATAAAAACTCATAAAGAACTTGAAAAATTAGTACAAACCCGCTCGCAATTATTCTGGAAAGATGTACTTTCCGATGTGTACGGTAATTTGCTCCACGAAGCACTCTATTTTGATCCGGTAATGAGGGATATAGAAGCGTTACTTGATAGTAGCCAAACTAGAGTAACGGGCGATGTAAAGATCAAACTGTACAAAGGAAACATACTTATCGAAGGATACAAAAGTCCTTACTCATTAATGAATCCTAAAGTCGCAATTTATGGTGAAGAAAATTCTTTATGGACAGGGGCTGAGGCGGCAGGATTTTCCAGAATTTATGGATTACAAAGTATTCTGGCTCAAAATGCTATGAAATTCGGAGACGAATATGAAAAAAACAAAAATTAAACTCGACAAAATTGGTTCAGTTTTGAAAGACGTGAATCTTTCGTTCGAAATAACATCTATCCCAATGATCGATGCCATCGAAGGGGAAGCTATTGCTGTGCAAGTGTTAGGAGCACAAAGGAAATATGGAGAACTTGAGCTTACAGATGGAAGAATGGCGATGATGCGTGAAGGGGATATCATTGCTGGAGCATTAGGAGAAAGGAAAGCACTTGAGGGGATTGTAGGAGTCATCCCCCAAAAGATTAAATATGGAGATGGTTTAAATATTCTTAATCTCGGTGGAGTTATTGGAACTGCAGTATCTTGGAATAAAGATTTCGTCTCATCGCCAATTAATGTGAAGGTTTTGGGGTCAATTGTTGTTGGAAAAAAGCTAGTCAATATTCATAACTATTCCCTACAACCGCAAGCAAAACTAGAAAATAAAATTCCAATTATTGCAGTGTTGGGTACTGCTATGGGAGTGGGTAAAACCACTGTTGCGACAGAGTTAATTCATACGTTAGTTAAAAAAAAGGGTCTAAAAGTAGCGGCAGCAAAACTGACAGGTGTGGCAACACAAAGAGATATTCTTGCGATGAAAGATGTGGGTGCAATGCAGGCTTTAACATTTCATGACGTAGGTCTTACCTCGACTCTCAATAACCATGATAGTGTAGTGCCGGCAACAAAAACGATTCTTAATCTTTTAAATAAAAAGAGACCAGAAATAATTGTTGTTGAGCTAGGTGATGGGATTGTTGGTTGGTATGGGGTTGAAAAGTTATTAACTGATAAAGAATTTATACAATCAGTTTCTTTCACCATTATCTGCGCTCACGATCTTGTAGGAGCCGTTGGAGCCAAAGACTTATTAGAAAAGAAAGGATTAGTTTCTGATTTCTTTGCTGGACCGGTAACAAATAATACTGCAGGGACTGATTATTTGGAACAAATACTAAAGATTCCATCAGCGGATATAAGAGACGACAAATCAAAATTGATGAAAGTATTGGAAAAGAAAGGAGTAATTAAACATGATTAAAGCAGCTATTATTGGTGGTTCTGGATATGTTGGTGGAGAACTATTAAGACTCCTTCTATTTCATTCCAACGTCGATATTGTGGGAGTTACCTCCCAGTCACATAGTGGTGAAAAAATAAGTAAAATCCATCAAAACCTCACCAGTGTCTGTGATTTATCATTTCAAGAAGAAGATATCGGAAAACTGGCGAAAGAGTCTGATGTCATTTTTATGGCATTACCGCATGGGGTGAGTCAGACAAAGATAAAAGACATTAACATAAATAAAACAAAAGTTATTGATTTAGGAGCAGATTTTAGATTGTCTGATAGTGTCCTCTTTGAAAATGTTTATGGAGTTAAACACGTAGTACCAGATAAACTAAAAACTGCTGTTTATGGATTATCAGAGGCATATAAAGAGAAAATAAGGAAAGCACAATTGGTGGCTTGTCCGGGTTGTTTTCCAACTGGCGCACTCTTGGCCGTTTATCCTCTTGCCAAAGCAAGACTATTATCCGGCAATATCATCATTGATTCAAAGACAGGGTCATCAGGTGTAGGTATAAAACCACAAGATATAACTCATCATCCAGAAAGAGCGGGTGATTTTAAGGCATACAACATTTTTACCCATCGCCACTTTTGGGAAATCGAACAAGAAATTACCAAATTCTCAAATAGTAATCTAAATATAGTATTTACCGCACATTCAGCTCCAATGGTAAGAGGAATATTTACAACAGTATATGCTTTTCTTAAAAAACCATACGGGCAAGAGGAAATGAGCAAACTTTACAAAGCAACATATAAAAATATGCCATTTATTCGTCTAGTAGAAAGTCCACGTATAGCAGTCGTTACTGGAACCAATTATGCCGACATTGGGATTTATGTTCAGGATAAAAAAGTAATAGTGACTTCAGCTATTGATAACTTAGTAAAGGGTGCTGCCGGGCAAGCAGTCCAGAATATGAATATTATGTTTAATCAACCAGAAACTATGGGACTAGAATTTCCTGGCATGCATCCATAGAAAATGCGACGTATGAATACTATTCAAATGGAAGATACATATCAATTACCTACATACCAAAAATTTCCCTTAGTTATTAATAGAGGGAAAGATGTGTATGTGTTTGACGAAAAAGGCAATAAATATCTTGATTTCTACGGTGGTCATGCAGTGGCATTAATCGGTCATTGTCATCCCCAGGTCATTAATGCCATATCAAAACAGTTGCGTCGCCTTATCTTCTATTCAAACGTGGTTTACAACGAACAAAGAGCACAGGCTGCAAAGAAATTAGTTGGTCTTGCTCCAAAATATCTCTCATCGGTATTTTTTTGTAATTCTGGTACTGAGGCAAATGAGACAGCTCTAAAGCTTGCTAAAAAATTTACGAGAAAGGATGAGATTATTTCATTTGAAGGATCATTCCACGGTAGAACAGTTGGCGCTTTAAGTGTAACAGGTAGCAATAAATATAAGAAACATGTAGGGAGTCTTATTCCACATGTAAAGTTTGCCAAGTTTGGAGATATTGAAAGTGTTAAAAAACTTATTTCTTCAAATACATCAGCCATAATAGTTGAGACAATTCAAAGCATTGCCGGAGTAAATGTTGCAGATATTAATTTTTATATAGATCTAAAAAGACTTGCTTCGAAAAATAAAATAGTGCTTATATTCGATGAGGTTCAAACAGGATTAGGTAGAACCGGAAAGATGTTTTTTGGACAGCATTTTGGTGTTATGCCAGATATACTGACTTTGGCAAAGGGTATAGCCGGAGGACTACCAGCAGGAGCAGTTCTGGTGTCGAAAATAATTGCTAAAAGCGTTGAAAATGGAGATCAAGGTTGTACGTTTGGTGGAGGACCGGTTATATGTAGCGCAATTTTAGCTACACTTGATGTAATTAAAAAAGAAAAACTTCCAGAAAAAGCAGCAAAATATGGTGATGAACTTAAAGATAAAATTCATTCGCTGCCTCATGTTTTAGGTGTCTATGGAAAAGGATTGTTACTGGGAATAGAGTTGGATTTGTCCGCGAAAAATATACAAAATAAACTACTTGCCAATTTTATACTTACCGGAACATCAGATAATCCTAATGTTTTGAGAATTATGCCACCTCTTACAATCACAGAAAAAGAGGTGGCGATATTTCTTAATACGTTGAGTAGTGTTTTGAAGGAGTGACTATGAAGAATAATATTTGGGTGATTAAGCTTGGTGGGCGACTTCTCTTACATAATACTTGGGTTGAGTCGCTTATGAAAGTGATAAAACTCCTTATTAACAAGGATAAATTGATCATAATTGTACACGGAGGAGGACCACAAGCTGATGACGTGCAAAAAAAGATGGGTATCCCAATTAAAAAGATAAACGGAAGAAGGATTACAGATGTAGATGCACTTTTTGTAGTCAAAATGGTTTATGCAGGATCAGTCAATAAAGATTTGGTTGCAAAAGCTTTGAAGCATCAGATACTGGCTGTAGGAATATCAGGTGTCGATGCAAAACTAGCACAGGTTACAAAACGGCCAAAGAAACTGGTTGTTAATCAGGCAACTGGCGCAACTGAAAAAGTCGATTTTGGCTATGTTGGAGACGTACTAACTATAAATAAAGATATGTTGGAATATTTATTAAGAGGAAAATATGTCCCTGTAATTGCTTGTTTAGGAGTAGATGGTAAAGGTCAAATTTTTAATATTAACGCTGATTCATTGGCAACTGCGATAGCTTGTCAAATCGGAGCAAGTAATCTGATTTTTATTACAGATGTAAATGGTATTCTCAAACAAAAAGGTTCAACAAAATACTTTCAAAGGTTAACACTAAAACAGGCAAAAAAAATGATAGTGGGTAAAAAAATTACCGATGGAATGATACCGAAGATAGAAAACGTAGAAGTTGCACTCAAGAGTGGAATTGAAAATGTGCACATTGTCGGCGCGCTTCAGACGTATAGTCAATGGTCTGACGCTTTAATAAAACAAACTTACGGGACAGTTATTTATGGAGAAAACTATGAAGGATAACGTAATACATTTTTATAACACAGCAGATTTCTCACAAGAAGAAATCCTAAGATTAATCGATCTGGCTCTAAAGATAAAAGCTGGGAAACAAAAGATACAACTATTGGGGAAAACTTTAGCCATGCTCTTTTTCAATCCTTCGCTTCGCACTAGAGTTTCGTTTGCAGTTGCCATGCAAAAGTTAGGCGGACTGGCATTAGACCTACCAATCAAAGAAGGAGGAAGTTATACTTTTGAGTTTGAAAGAGGTGTCGTTATGGACAAGGGAACGATTGAACACGTCAAAGAAGCAGCCAGTGTACTTTCAAGATATTGCGATGGAATAGCAATTCGTGCAAGTGAACTTATTACCTCGTCAAAAGATAGTGTTGAGGTGACTTCTTGGGAGACAGCCGCGAAAGATAAAGTTATTAAGACTTTTATGGAGTATGCGTCCGTACCAATTATCAATATGGAGTCGAACGTCTATCATCCTTGTCAGGGTTTCGGTGATGCTATGACGATAAAAGAAAAGCTTGGAAATACTAGAGGGAAAAAATATGTCCTTACTTGGGTTTATCATCCCAAAGCTCTTCCAATGGCTACTCCTATTTCTGAAATTTTATCTGCCTGTGATTTGGGGATGAATGTGGTCATAGTACATCCTAAAGGGTGGGAATTTGACACAGAGATAGTACAGACGATGGGAAAAAAAGCCGAATTGGCAAGTGGGAGTTTATCTATTGTTAATAACATGGAAGAGGGATTAAAAGGAGCAGATATTGTTTGTGCTAAGAGTTGGGGAGCAGCCAAATTTTATGGAAGTTGGGAGGAGGAAAAAAAGATGAAAGAGAAACTTAAAAATTGGATCGTTAGTCAAAAGAAAATGGAACTTACTAATCATGCATATTTTATGCACTGTTTACCAGTAAGAAGAAATGTTGAAGTAACCGATGAAGTAATGGATGGGAAAAATTCCCTTGTGATTGATCAAGCAGAGAACAGACTGTGGGGACAGATGGCTATTTTAGCTTTTGTTTTGGGAGGAATAGACAAATATGAAAACCAATGAATTTATTGTCTCGAAACTTCAGCAATCACTGGATATGAATATAGTCCCTTTTGACCTTTGGGCAACCGAAGTCCACGTTCTTATGCTTTCAAAACAAAAAATTATAGACAAAATCAAAGCGACAAAAATTCTAGCAGCACTTACTGAAATCGAGAAAGAGTTCAATCAAGGAAAATTTATGATTGATGCAAATAAAGGATTGCATCTTACAATTGAAGCAAAAGTGATAGGAAAAATTGGCGATGACGGGTATTTCATGCATACAGCAAGAAGTAGAAATGACCAGGTTATGACAGCAGAAATGCTCTATCTGAGGGAGAAAGTTCTAAATTTTTCTGGGAAAGTGCTAAAGATAGTTATTTTGCTTATTGAGAAAGCAGAGAAAAATATCACCACTATTATGCCAGGGTATACACATATGCAACCTGCCAAGCCAACAACGTTCGGTCAATGGTTTCTTTCGTATCATGACATGTTTACCAAGTGTTTTAGTACACTTCAACATATTTATAGTAAATATGATTTGTGCCCGGCAGGCTCGGTTGAATCTTATGGAACATCGTGGAATATAGACAGGATTTACACCGCTAAGTCGTTAGGATTTTCTAATGTATGGGAAATTCCTCAGGAAGCTATATCATCCCGTGGCTTTCCTCAGTTAGCCTATCTAGGCGTACTGAAAGATATTGCAATAACAATAAGTAAAATTGCAAGCGATCTTCTATTATTTACGACATTTGAGTTTGGTTATATTTCATTGTCAGATACTACCGCTCAATACATGGGATCGGTAACTGGTTCTTCTATTATGCCTCAAAAGAAAAATCCAGACGTACTGGAACTTTTAAGAAGTGTTACTCCACAAGTGATTGGATATGAGTCAATTGTTGCCAATCTTCTTTCCGGTTTACCTATGGGTTATAACAGGGATACCAGAGAAATGAAAGAATATATAGAGTTAGGTTTTACCAAAGTTGAAAATGCGCTGGAGTCTTTAACACAAGTATTGCAAACGATGCGGATAAACAAAGAGAAAATGTATCAAAATGTCTTGGTAAATTATTCATTATCAACAGATTTGGCAGATTATCTTTCACAAGAAAAGAAACTGCCGTATAGAAAAGTTTATAAATTAGTAGGCGCATTTGTTAAGGGAAAAATTACTAAGAAGGGAGCTTTAACTCATCTATCTGCAAAAGAATTAGTTAAGAGGGGTAAGAAGCAAGATATTAATTTTGGTCTAATCGATAAGGAATTAAAAAATGTATTGAATCCGTTTGAAGCTGTAATGAAAAGGAAACATATTGGAGGAGCTGCATCGGAGGTTATGCAAAAGATGATTACTGATAGAAAGAAAATGTCTACTACTCATTCAGAATGGATAAAAAACGGGTGGCATAAGATCAATTCAGCGAAAGAGGAAACTTGCGAAGCTATTAACAGTATTTAACGAAAGATTCTATGGATACTATTCAACTTTTGCAGAAACTAATACAGATTCCATCATTTTCAGGCAATGAAAAAAAATTGATAAATTTTATAGTGGATTATTGTAACGATACTGATCTACCTGTCAAAATCCAAAATAACAATGTCATTATCTATCTTCATGGAAAAAATAAATCGAAAGCTCTTATTTTTAATGCTCATATGGACACAGTAAGTGTTGGGAACAGATCAAAATGGAAATACCCTCCAATTGGGAGAAAAGCAGGAAAAATTGTGAATGGAAAGATATACGGATTAGGAGCAAGTGATGATAAAGCGGCGATTGCCTCGATGATGGTACTTGCTAAATCAGTTAATAATCCACCTTGTGATTTATGGTTTACATTTGTTTGCTCTGAGGAGACAGATGGATCTGGAACAGCTCAGTTTCTACAATGGTTCAAAAAAACAAAATATTACCTATCTTATAAACATATAGCCGCTATTATTGGAGAGCCAACGAATTTGACCAATATTGAAATCGGTCATAGAGGTAATGCATTCATTAAGCTTACATCATATGGAATTACAGGTCATGGTGCAAAAACATACTCCAGGAGTGATTTAGCCGTAGAAAAGATGTTGAAAGCTCTTAATGGACTTCAAAAGGTATTCAGTGTATGGAAAAAGAAATATAAGCATACGACGTTAGGCGAACCGAATATGAATATTACACGATTGTATACCTCTGGAGAATTCATCAATACACTGCCTGACAAATGTTGGGCAACTCTTGATATCAGAACAACACCAGGGCTTCATAAAAATTTAGAGAATTTACTTAGAGAAACGATTGGTAAATATGCAGAAATATCCGGTATGAAAGGAAATGCTTCACCGGGTCTTATAGAAGGCAACAGTATGATAATAAAAATTTGCAGGAAAATCCTGCCGAAGGTTCATTTTTCTATATCACTTGGTTCAACAGATTTTTCTCAATTTGTACAGAGTGGGATAGATGTAATAGTTTTGGGACCTGGAGATAAAAAGGTGATCCATAAAGAAAATGAATATGTATATGTATCAAAGATTAAAAAAGTAGTTGGTCTATATAAAAAAATTCTTTCTGCCTATTCTACAGTGTAGAAATTCTGAATTATATTTGGATAAAATTTGACAAGCTTTGCTATAATAAAGAGACAATTTAATAAAAGCGTTTAACTGGAGTCACGATCCAGGAGCTGAAGGTCAAAATACCTTACGGAAGTTGAACCGTATAAACTCAACAGTCGGTGTCGCCCACGCGGAGCCGGCCAAAGCGCCATGAACCAGAATAAATCCGGTTTATGGAAAAAGGATGGGACCGCGGGAGGTCCTTTTTTTATTACCTCTCGTTCCTTATTCATTAGTCCAACTGACTAGTGGGTAATGAGCGGGAGGTTTTTGGTGGTGGAACGTAAGAAATTTTCTGGAAGAAAATTTCAACGTTCCTACCACGTGTAATTTTGAGAAGCAAAATTATTACGTGGTGGTTGTAGCTCAATGGTAGAGCACAGGTCTGTGGAGCCTGGAGTTGCGGGTTCGAGTCCCGTCAGCCACCCATAAAATAGTTGTAGGTTGTTAGTTATAAGTTATCAGTTACATGAAAAATACATGAATACATTAAAGAATGGAAATCTAAAATTGGCAGTGCAGAAAGAAGGGCGTTTGACGGATGAAACGCTTGAATTCTTGTGCAAATGTGGTTTTGAGTTTGAAAGTCGAAAACCGCGACTTTTTTCAACGTGTAGAAATTTCCCACTAGAAATTATCTACGTTCGAGACGATGATATTCCACGATATGTTGGCGAAGGTATTGTCGATTTAGGTATTGTTGGCCAAAATTTACTATATGAGCAAAAAGCCAAAGTAAAAAAACTATTAAATTTGCGCTATGGATTCTGTTCTCTCGTTATTGCAGTTCCGAAAGAATCTTTGATAAAAAAACTTGAAGATCTTAAAGGAAAAAAAGTAGCCACAACATATCCTGTTTCGACAAAAGCATTTCTGAAAAAATGGAAAATTCAAGCAGAAATCGTGGAGATTTCCGGCTCTGCAGAAATCGCACCAGCTCTAGGAGTTTGTAGTGCAATTGTTGATCTTACATCTTCTGGTAGCACTCTTGCTCTTAATGACCTTCGAATACTTACTTCCATATATGATTCAGAAGCAGTGTGTATTGCAAATGAAAAAGTATTGGTAAACGGTAAAAAAGATTTCCTCAAACAGCTCGTCACTCGATTTAAAGCTGTACTTTCTGCAAAAAATTATAAATATATTATGTTCAGCGCCTCACAAAATTTGTTACCTAAACTGAAAAAGATCATACCGAATATGAAACCACCAATTATTTCTCCCTTTACAAAAGTTGGATGGGTAACAATTTCCTCTGTTATCAAAGAAGATTTTTTTTGGAAAACAGTTGAAACTCTAAAGCAAAAAGGTGTCCCAGAAATATATGTCTTACCGATTGAAAAAATAGTTACGTAAAAAGGAGGATATATGAAAGTTATAGATCTTAAGAATCTATCGAAAAAAGATTATTTGCGGATAATGAAACGTTCATTTGGAACGAATGAAAATATTATTCCTCAAGTACGAGAAATTATGGAGCAGGTAAAAAACGAAGGAGATCAGGCAATTTTAAAGAAATATCAGACGAGATATGGAAGCAAGATATACAAATCGATAGAAGTGACAAAAGAGGAGATAGATAGAGCATACAAAAAAACCGATAAAAATTGTACGAAAGCTTTCAAGCAGATGATAAAAAATATTACTTCCGTCCATAAAGCTCAATTGCCCAAAAAGATTGATACTATTGTGAACTCTGAAAAAGGAATAACAGTCTGGAGAGAATGGCGTGCAGTTGGAAAAGTCGGATTATATATCCCAGGGGGGAAAGCAATTTACCCTTCATCAGTTCTTATGAGTGTCATTCCTGCTCAGATTTCCGGATGTAAAGAGATAGTCATGTGTTCTCCAGCTGGAGCGAACGGACAAATTCCTGCTGCGACACTTGTTGCAGCTGATATGGTGGGACTTTCAAAAATTTTCAAAGTTGGCGGAGCAGAAGCAATTGGTGCAATGGCCTATGGTACAGAAAGTATTCCTTCTGTATATAAGATTTTTGGTGCTGGCAATTCTTATGTAACAGTTGCCAAAATGCTTGCCTTCGGAACTGTTGCTATTGATATGCCGGCAGGGCCTTCTGAAATTTTTATCATAGCTGATGAAACCGCACGCCCTTCCTATATAGCAGCTGATCTTCTTGCAGATGGAGAGCACGGCGAGGATTCTGCCTGTGTTCTTCTGACAACGTCAGAAACTATTGCGGAGGAAACCAGGAAAGAAACTGAGAACCAATTAAGAAGAATATCAACAAGAGAGAGAGCAAGTGAAGCATTAAAACGGTATGGACTGATAGCTATTGTTGAAACACTTGATGAGGCAATTACATTTACGAATACGTACGCACCAGAGCACTTGGAGATTATGACAAAAAATCCTTTAACAATTGCTAGGAAAATTCAAAACGCAGGGTCGGTATTTTTAGGTAATTGGACAACGAAATCAAGTGGAGATTACGCAACCGGAGCTAATCATATCTTACCAACGGGAGGCATGGCCAAAATGTTCCCTCCGCTTGGAGTCGAAGCATATGGTAAATGGATGCAGGTGCAAAAATGTACGAAGGAAGGTTTGAAAAATATTAAAAAAACAATTGAGACGATTGCCGATGTTGAACAACTTCCTGCGCACAAAAATGCTACGAGTATTCGATTTATGAGGGAGTAATGTATGGATATTACAAAACTTATCAGAAAGAACGTGCAAACCTTTCAAACATATAAGCCATCGCTAACACTTGAACAGATTAGCAAAGAAATAAATATTGAAAGGGAAAACATTCTGAAGCTTGATTCAGGGGAGAATCCGTATGTTGAGACGTTGCAAGATAAAGCACTAGCTTCGGGTGTAAATTTTTACACCTACCCAGACCCACTTTGTATTCAACTGAGAGAAGAGCTTTCAGATTACGTAAGAATTGATAAAGAGTGGATTCTGTGTGGTAATGGCTCTGATGAACTCATTAATCTTTTGACTTGCGCATTTGTTTCAAAAGGAGAAGAGATTATTATCTGTCCTCCAACATTCCCGATGTATGAGTTCTATGGAAAATTATCAGAGGCAAAAATTATTCCCATACTTCGGAGAAGTAATTTTTCCCTTGATATAGAAAAAATTCAAAATTCAATCTCAATAAAAACAAAAATAGTATTTATCGACTCTCCGGGAAATCCATCATCCGTCGTAGTTCCACAAAGAGATATTGAAGTTTTACTGGAAGAAGACGCAATTATTGTCTCCGACGAGGCATATTTTGAGTATTGTGGTAAAAGCGCTTTGCCACTTCTTAAAAAGTATTCTAATCTAGTAATTTTGCGGACTTTTAGTAAATGGGCCGGGCTTGCAGGACTTCGAATAGGATATCTAATCGCAAGGCCGGAAGTTACAGATATCCTTCTCTCAATAAAATCCCCATATAATGTGAATAGTGTTGCACAGAAAGCAGCAGAATATGTTCTAGGTAATCGAAAGGAGTTTTTGCAAATTGTAGATAGACTTGTAGCAGTAAGGAAAGCACTTATCGAAAAGTTGCAGAAATTTCCTCAGCTTAGTGTTTTTCCATCCGAAGGAGCTTATATTTTATTTAAACCAAAAAAATCTGCTCAACATTTGCAATCTTTTCTGAAGAAAAATGGAATCCTTGTAAAAGTAGTTAACCAACCTCTTCTTGAGAATTGTATTCGAATAAACATCATGATGGATGATGATGCTCAAAAATTAACGATGTTACTTCGGAGGTACTATGAAAACGAAGTTATTTGATTATCACACGCAAAGTTTGGAGCACGGACTAGGAAAACATTTACGTCTGTCAGAAACGATTGAGTCGGCAATCAGAAAAGGTTTATCTGCGATATGTCTTACAGATCACTACCCTTTTCCGTCAGAGTTTATAGATCCTACACCGGATAAGACGTGCGCAATGGTAATGGAGGAGTATAAAACATATCAAAGGAAAGTTTCTGAGAATATAAAAGTATATCAGTCGAAGATCGAAGTATTACGAGGAGCAGAGGTTGACTGGTTACCGGAATATGAGGAATGGACACAAAAACAAATCACCCGGTGGAATTTTGATTATTGCATCGGGTCGGTACATTTCTTGGGTCAAATAAAGGATGAGATTGGACAGAGAAACTTTGCACTTGATTACACGAAAGAGGAATTTCGAAACGGAATAACGTATTACGGGGGTATCGAAGTACTTATAAAAAAATACTATGCCCAGATTTGCCGTATGGCACTATCGGGACTATTTGATGGAGTAGGACATTTCGATCTGGTGAAGAAATTCAATGGAGGAGATCTTTTTGATCAGTCAAGTCTCTGGTACAGAAAAGTAGTCGAACAAGCTTTGGATTGTATTCAAAAAACAGGATTGGCGGTTGAGATAAATACAGCAGGACTAGACAAAAAATGCAAAGAACAGTATCCCAGCTTGTGGGTTATCTACGAGGCGCAAAAAAGAGATATACCAATAACGATTGGCTCTGATGCTCATATACCGGAAAATGTGGGTAGAAATCTTGGTAAAGCAATAGAAATGGCAAAAAAAATGGGGTATACAAAATTAGTCAGATTTAAAAAAAGACAAAAAATAGAGGTGGCTATATGAAAAGAAGTCTAGCAATTCAACGAAAAACCAATGAGACAGATATATCTGTACAACTTAACATTGACGGCGAAGGAATTTATTCCGTCAATACTCCCATTGGTTTTCTTAATCATATGCTTGAACTTTTTTCCAGACACGGGTTGCTTGATTTGGAGATAAAAGCAAAAGGTGATACCTACATTGATGAACATCATATAGTGGAAGATATCGGAATTGTTTTAGGGCAAGCATTTTCAAAAGCTCTCAGTAAAAAGAGAGGAATCAGCCGGTATGGATTTTTTATCTTGCCAATGGATGAGGTGTTGGCAACAGCAGCAATTGATTTTTCCGGAAGATATGCATTTCAGTTCAACTGTGAATTTGTAAGAGAAAAAGTTGATGATTTATCAACAGAGTTGGTTTATGACTTTTGGGATGCTTTTGCGCAATACGCCAGGGTAAGTTTGCACATTAAAGTAGAAAACGGTAGAAACGACCACCATAAAATTGAGGCAATTTTCAAATCAATTGCCCGCGCAATCCGTATAGCCTGTGAGATAGATAATCGGATAAAGAATGAAATTCCATCAACGAAGGGAGTTTTATGATTGCAATTCTTGATTACAAAATAGGCAATGTTGGTAGTGTTCGAAATGCTTTCGACAAACTAAACTTTCCATCGGTTGTCACAAATAATCCAGACATAATTCATAAGGCCGATGCGCTCGTTCTTCCCGGAGTTGGTGCTGCGGGAAAGGGTATGGAGAATTTAAAAAATGGAAAGTTAATAAAGTGCCTTAAAAGCCAGATTGCAAAAAAGAAACCATTCTTAGGAATTTGCCTTGGAATGCAGCTTCTTTTTGAAACGAGTGAAGAAGGGGATACAAAGTGTCTGGCAGTTTTGAAAGGTCAGGTGAAAAAATTCCAAAAAGAAAAAAAAATTCCGCAAATTGGATGGAATGAAGTCAGAAAACAGATAACAGATAACCGTAAACAAAATTATAGAAAACTTTTTTGGGAAATTCCTAACAAAAGTTATTTTTATTTTGTAAATAGTTATTATTGTAATCCTGAAAATAAATCATTGGTTGTTGGAGAAACGGAATATGGTGAGAATTTTGCAAGCATTATTGCAAAAGATAATATTGTCGCAACACAATTTCACCCGGAAAAAAGTGGGAGCGTTGGGATGAAGTTTCTAAAGAACTGGAGGAATTTATGGTGACAAAAAGAATTATTCCCTGTCTTGATATGACTGAGGGTAAAGTTGTAAAAGGTATTCAATTTGAATCATTCCGAGATGCTGGAAACCCGGTTAGTTTAGCTCAAGTGTATGACGAAGAAGGTGCTGATGAACTAGTATTTCTTGATATTACGGCAACCGTTGATAATCGGTCTATCCTTCTTGATGTTGTAGAGAAAACTGCAAAAAAAGTAACCATACCTTTTTCAGTTGGAGGTGGAGTAAGAGGTGTCGATGAAATGAGGGATATTTTAAAAGCAGGAGCAGATAAAGTTTCAGTCAACACCGGGGCATTTGTACGGCCGGAATTAATAACTGAGTGCGCGCAAACGTTCGGAAGCCAATGTGTGGTTCTATCCCTTGATGCAAAAAAAGTTGGCGATAATAGATGGAATGTTTTTATTAATGGTGGAAGAACTAATACGGGAATTGATGCAGTTACTTGGTCTAAACAAGCTGTCGAGCTTGGAGCAGGAGAGATTTTATTAACAAGTATTGATACAGATGGTACAAAGAGAGGTTTCAATATAGAGTTAACGCAGAAAGTTTCGAAAACAGTTTCAGTTCCTGTTATAGCTTCAGGTGGAGCTGGAAAACTTTCTGACTTTTCGGAGATTTTCACCCAAGGAGGAGCAGATGCAGCCCTTGCGGCATCTCTATTTCACTTTGGAGAATTGAAGATTAAAGACGTGAAGGATTATCTCGCGTCAAAAAATATATCAGTGAGAAATTAATATGAGCGTTTCTATTGATTTTACAAAAAATAATGGCCTAATACCTACAATAATCCAGGATAATTCGACTGGAGATATTTTTATGTTTGGCTATATGAATAGTGAGGCGTTACAAAAATCGCTTCAAACAGGATGGGTATATTTTTGGAGCAGAAGCAAGAAGAAATTATGGATGAAAGGAGAAGAATCAGGAAATAAACTGAAAGTAAAAGGAATGTATTCTGATTGTGATGGTGATGTGGTACTTGTGAAAGTAGAATTAATTGGTACCAATGTATGTCATACTGGTAATAAAAGCTGTTTTTACCAAAAAATACTATGAACTTCGAGAATCTTTATTCAATCATTGCTGAAAGGAAAAAAGCGATGCCCAAGAATTCCTATACTGTCTCTTTATTTCGGCAAGGATTAGATAGAATAATCCAAAAGTTGGGGGAAGAAGCGGTTGAAGTCGTTATTGCGGCAAAAGACAAGAGGAAAAATAAAACTATTCAAGAAGTTGCTGATTTATTTTTCATTGTTACTGTTTTATTAGTTTCAAAAAATATTACGCTCCAAGAAATTTATGAAGAATTAGGAAAACGGAGAACTGGGAAAAAAAATTTTACTGATACGTCTTGATGCGGTAACTTTTTGTGACTGTTTTACCATTTGTTAGTTTTGCGGTAAGAATAAGTCTGGCACCACTTAAATTATAGTGGTAGGTACATACACCCGTCGAACAAGTTCCAAAGAGAAGTTCCCGCTGCATGGATGGATTATTCCCCGCGGTAATTGTACCCCCAGCTCCTTGAGGTATTCCATTGGCTGTATACGAGAATGAATAGGATACTGACTCAATCCCTCGAAAATTCGAAAAGGAGAAAAGGAGTCCAAGTTTATCGCTTCTGTATTTCACTATTGCCGGAATTGCTCCTCCTGCGCTTTTTGAAGCAGATTGTTTCTTTACAAACTTTTTCGCTGCATGAAGTGGAGTTGAAAAAAGTATCGAAAAGAACAGTACACTTACAAGAATTGATACAAGGCGATACCTCATATTCGTATTGTACAAAAATAGGTGGTAATTGGCAATATTTATTGCTATACTACACGCATGAAAATACCCAAAATAGTTTTTATCATTCTTGCTACGACAGTACTTTTAGTGAGCGGTATTTCTGTCTACTATTTCATGATTTCTTCACAGAAAAATCAATCAGAGTCATCCGAGACGATGGTAATTCCACCATCTCCATATCTAGAGGTAACGACATGGGTTGATCAGGCTGAATTTCAATTTGACTATCCGAAAAATATAGAAATTGATAAACATGATGAAGACCAAGAAAATTATGCTCAGGTTGAATTAAAAAATTCCGATCATCCTGGGGGAATCATTATATGGGTGAAAGATCTTCCATCTGGGAATCTTGAGGGATATCTTACGAAAGCGAAGGTTCAAAATCTTATTGATACAACGATTGGTGGGGAGGATGCAAAGAAAGGATTTGTCTCAGGGGACCAGTCAAAGATTACCATCGCAATGTATCGGGATGGATATCTTTATCAAATTGATAGCAATCTGCAAGATAGAGAATATTGGGGGAAAATTTTTGAGATGGTAACTACATCATTTCAATTTATTGAACCAACTTTAGCACCCGATACCTCTACATATTCAAATACATCCGATGAAGAAGATCTTGGATTTGATGAAGAAGTAATTGAATGATGTAACTCCATGCACCGCTATTTTTTTATCCTCGGAAGATATCCATCTGTTTCACTTGCTGAACTAAAAGTTGTCATAAAAACAATTTCTCAAGCTCATGTCTTTGAGCATATATCGTCTGAAGCTGTTATTTGTAGAACAGAGAAACTTCTTCCTATCCCTACTCTTATCGAACGATTAGGAGGTATAGTGAAAGCAGGTGAGATATATGATGAGGTCCATCTTGATGCAAGAAACAGTGGATTTGAAAGTATATTCTCTTATGAAAACATTACTGCCAAGTATCTGCCCAATATCCCCAAGAAGACTCATTTGGGAATAAGTCTTTATGATGTATGTGGTAATTACCAGCTTTTGAAAAAACTACAGAACAACCTCCAAGCGATAAATTTTATGGTCAAGGACAATCTCAAAAAAAAAGGTATTCGGGTAGGATTTTTGCGAGTTAAAGAACGATACCTTACTTCTGTGTCAGTTGTTAAAAATGGGTTATTGCGACAAGGTGTCGAGATCGCTCTCTTTCTAGCAAAAGATTCACTTCTTGCAGGAAAAACATATACAGTTCAAGATTTTGAGAAATATAGTCAACGTGATATTGGTAGACCCTACCTTGATAAGAAATCCGGTATACTTCCCACAAAACTTGCTCGGATGTTAGTAAATCTTGCAGATATGGGAAGTGAAGAAATTCTACTTGATCCTTTCTGTGGAAGTGGGACAATTCTCCAAGAAGCCCTTCTTTTAGGACATACTAATATTCTCGGTTCGGACAAGAGCCAAAAGGCTATTGAAGATACCAAAAGAAACATTTCTTGGTTACAGGAGCGTTATCCTCAACTTCTAAAAAAAGAGATACGATTGGAAATTTTTCTGACTGATGTGGTACGGCTGAGTGCGCGGTTGTCTCACCAAACCGTCGACGCAATCGTCACAGAGCCATATTTAGGTCCTCCGATGGTGGGGAAGCCGGATACCTCGATGATTCAAAAAATACAGCATGAAATTTCTCTCCTCTACACCTCAGCTTTTGTCGAATTTTCAAAAATAGTGAAAAAAAATGGAAAAGTTATCATCATTTTTCCTGCCTTTTTCCTTGAAGGAAAAAGGCACTTTCTTCCAATACTCTCAGAGATAAGACGCTGTGGATTTGTAGTAGATTCTCTTCTTGAGGATTCCGAATTACGGTTGGTCGGCGGAGAACAAACAGGAAGAAATTCTCTCCTCTATGGCAGTAAAGGTCAATTTGTTTTTCGGGAAATAGTAAGATTTATCAAAACAGTGTAAGATAGATGAGGTAGTAAGAGTATGGCAAATTTTTATTCTTCGTATAAATTAATTCTTATTCTTGCTCTGTCTCTTTCTATACTTCTTCTTTATCTATTATCCCAAATAATCTTTACACCTACCGTTTAGACTGGTAGAGTAGATAAATTATGCTAAAAGACGAAATTCAAAAAGCCGTGGTAGCTTCATTGAAGGAAGGAAAGGGGACAGAGGTTAAAGTCTTTCGATTTCTTCTCTCTCAAATACAATATGAAGAAATTGCAAAAGGCCGAAATCTTTCCGATGAGGAATGTAAAATTGTGCTTCAGAAGGAACTAAAAAAACGGAAAGAAGCGATAGAGCTTTTTAGAAAAGGAAATCGGCAGGATTTGGTAGATGATGAGGAAAAACAACTTCAGATGATTCAAAAATATTTACCCGCGCAAATGACTGAGGGAGAAATACGAAAAATTATTGAAGAAGAAGTGATGCAGGGGAAAGACTTGCAATACGTAGGGAAAATTATAGGTCGGGTAATGGCGAGAGTAAGAGGGAATGCCAATGGATCGCTTGTTGCGAAATTAGTTAGTGAGAGAATACAGAAATCTACATAACATACTGCTTGCCAATAAGAATTCGGTAGTGTATAGTAAGTCATCTTATGCCGAAAAAAAGAAGTACAAACAGAAACACAAGTCGGAAAACGCATTTAGTTTCACCCGCTGAAGTGCAAACACCGCTTACATTGAAAGAACGCTCTTCCCCTCAAATATTTACACTCAAAAACATTATCCTCATCTCTATTCTTCTTCTTGCCCTTCTTCTCTGGAAGTTCAAAGGATCGTTTATTGCCGCGATGGTGAATGGTCAGCCAATATCCAGGTGGCAACTGAATGATCAACTTGTCAGGAAATTTGGTGATCAAATGCTAGAAAATCTTATCAATGAACGACTTATTTTAGCAGCGGCACGTCAGAAAGGAATCATTGTGACAGCCCAAGATATTGATACGAAAGTTGCCGATATAGAAAAGCGTCTCGAGGGAAGAGCAACACTTGATGAAGCGCTACTCGCACAGGGAATGACAAAAGAGGAGTTTCGAAGGCAGATAGAAATTCAACTCTCGATTGATAGAATGTTTGATAGCGAAGCCTCCATTTCTTCGAGTGAGGTTGAAGACTACATTGCTCAAAATGCACAGGCGTATAAGAATGCAACCGATCCAGCTGCTCTTCGTGAAGAGGTAAAAAGTATTTTGAAACAGCAGAAAGTTTCAGAATTATTTGATAAATGGTTTGATGAAATTCGTAAAGGCGCAAACGTCAAGAAATACATCTAAGTCGTTATGTCTTCTGGTGAGCCAAAACATCTGAAGGACTTTTTCCTTTATATAGCTGTAATCATTGTTTTGATTCTCGTGAGCCTATTTCTATTTTCCCGAGATAGTAAGAATATAAAGGAGACATCTAAGTCTACCTCTCAATCCCAAAATCAAGCAAAAACATACTCTTCACCACCGCCACTTTCAATTGACACAAAGAAAAAATATACCGCAGAAGTAACAACATCAAAAGGTTCTTTTGAAATTCAGCTTTTTACAGATGAAGTACCACAAACAGTAAACAACTTTGTATTCCTTTCAAGAGACGGATTTTATACGAACACCATTTTTCATCGAATCATGAAAGGATTTATGATTCAAGGTGGTGATCCAGAGGGCAACGGTACTGGTGGACCAGGATACACTTTTCCCGACGAGAAGATAAATAGAGACTATACACGTGGAATAGTCGCAATGGCAAATCATGGACCAAATACGAATGGTAGCCAATTTTTTATCATGCATCAAGATTATAACCTACCGAAGCAGTACGTTATTTTTGGGAAAGTAACAAATGGTATGGATGTCATTGATGAAATTTCCGATACACCTGTTGAAGAGAATGCCCAAAGGGAGTTATCAAAACCCCAAAGCCCAATTCTTATTGAAAACGTCAAAATTGTTGAGAAGTAGATAAGTCATCCCCCTTCGGCCACGGAGACACGATAAGTGGTTGAGATCTTTCCCTTCCTAGATGGTTTGTTATTTCTTCTGTAATGAAAGGCATGAAAGGATGGAGAAGAGTAATACACGTAAGATAGGTTGATGAAAGAGCTTTCTGAACCTGTTCCATTGTTTTTGGACTTTTCCACCTTTTTGACTCCTCAATATGCTTATCAGCAAACGTATGCCAAATATACTCGTATAGAAGCTCAGCCGCTTGACCAAATTTATACGATGCAATAAGTGTTGTGGTTCTCTTGATCAAAGTAAGTATTTCTTTTTCAAGAGTATTTATCCATTTTGGTAATTCCTTCCGTTCACCAAGAATGGTCGATGGAGAATTTTCAGAAAAAGAAGATATGAATCTCATAATATTCCAGAGTTTGTTAGAAAAGTTTCTCATAGCTCGAATCTTATCTTCAGAAAGAGAAAGATCATTCCCTGCTGCTGTTCCATAAATGAGTGCCATACGGAGCGCATCTGCTCCGTATGTATCTACCATTTGTAAAGGGTTTACTACATTTCCCTTGGATTTACTCATCTTTTGCCCCTTAGCATCTCTTATCAGTCCATGAAGGTATACTATTTTAAACGGTTCTTTCCCTGTCATATACAAACCGAGCATTATCATTCTACAAACCCACCAAGGAAGGATATCATACCCTGTTTCCATAACTGAGGTAGGATAGAATGTCTCAAAATCTTTCTCGTTATTCACCTTTAAAGTAGCAACAGGCCACTGACCAGAGGAAAACCACGTGTCAAACGTATCCGTATCCTGCTCTAATTGAGTGTTCCCACATGTAGGACACTTCTCTGGTTTTTTTCCATTTGTTACGATCCATTCTTTTTCATTTTGATTTTTGATTTTTGATTTTTGAGTTTGAGCGCAGCGAACACATTTCCAAGCTGGTATACGGATACCCCACACAATTTGTCTACTTATGTTCCAGTCATGGAAATTTGTCAGCCACTTAATTGCTATTTTTTCAAATCGTTTTGGAGTGAAAGTCACCCTCTTTTCTTTTATGGAACGTACTGCTTTCTGAGTCAACGGTTGAATTTTTATAAACCACTGTTTCATCGGGAGAGGCTCAATGACTGTGCCGCATCGATAGCAGATGCCGATGCGATGAGTATAGTTCTCGTCAGTTTTAAGAAGCAATCCATCTGTCTTAAGGTCTTCAACCATCATTTTCCGCGCTTGAAGGACCTTCTGGCCATGATATTTTTTGGCTCTTTCCACATATTTCTGATCTGTCCCCTTTTTGTCTATAAACCAAGAAAAATCCATTCTTCCTTTAAAATCTATAATAGGGGTAACCGGCAAGGTGAATTTTTTTCCAAGTTCAAAATCATGAGGATCATGTGCAGGAGTCACTTTCATAATACCAGTTCCAAATTTCGGATCGACTTCTTTATCAGGAATGATCGTCATTTTCACCACTCCTAAAAGTCCCTGTATATCAAATGTCTTGCCTATATATTGTTTATACCGTTTGTCTTTTGGATTTACTGCAAGTGCAGTATCACGAAACTTCGTTTCTGGCCTTACTGTTGCAATAACGAATGATCCATACTTCATAAAGTAAAGTGGATCATTTCGTTCGACATAGTTTACTTCCAGATCAGAGAAACCTGTTCCACATCGTGTGCAGTAATTTACGAGTCTCTCGCTACGATAGACAAGTTTCTCATCGTAAAGTTTTTTAAATGTTTTATAGACAATTGAAACTACTTTCGGATCAAGTGTGAAAACTTGACGAGACCAATCCAGTGAAAACCCTAATCGACGTAACTGGTTTTCCATTTTGCCACGATTTGTATGAACAAAATCCCAGATCATTGTATACAATGTCTCACGAGGGAAATCGAACCGACTTTCCCCTTTCTTTGCAAGCTGTTTTTCAAACACAAACTGGGTTTCAAAGCCTGCATGATCAGCTCCTGGAAGCCACAGTGTCGCGTCCCCCTTCATCCGGTGATATCGAACTAAGATGTCTTCGACAACATACATTGCGTGTCCCATATGGAGATCTGCATTTGCATTCGGGGGAGGTAAAATTATGCAGAAAGGAGTTCTTGAAGAATTGAGGAAGGGCTTAAAATATCCGTTTTCTTCCCACTCTTTGTACCATTTTTGTTCAATATCTTGATGCGTATAGATTTTGTCAATCATATTCGGATTATACACTCACATTTTTATACTTCAAGTTCAAGATTTGGCTCTGCATTAACCTCAGATAAAGAAGCAGGTTTTCCACAGAAATAGGCAAAACTTCCAATGTATGCTGCATTGTCCGTACAAAGTGAGGGAGGAGGGACATGAAGATTAATTTTCGATTTTTCCCGATTAAATCGGGATGAAATTTGAAGATTAAACTTTTCTGAAAGTCTTCTATTTGCTGCAACCCCTCCGCCTAAGAGTATTGATTTGACAGCATATTTTTTCACAGCATCAAGCGTCTTTTTTACAAGAACATCGGTAATAGATTCTTGAATTTCATGCGCCAGTTGTATAACTATTTGTTCGTCCCATTGATTGGTACTCTGTAGTTCTTGGACTTTTCGGATAACTGCAGTCTTGAGACCTGAGAAAGAGAACTGAAAATCTTTTGAGTCAAACATTGGTCTTGGCAGTTTAATTGAAAGTTGAGAATCAAGAGTTGTTAATTTTTCAGCTTCAGCGGCAATAGCTGGTCCACCCGGGTACCCAAGCTCTAAAAGTCGTGCAGTTTTGTCAAACGTTTCTCCCGCTGCATCATCACGCGTACCACCGAGCCATTTCCATTCTCTATGATTTTTTAGAAAGAAAAGTTCAGTATGTCCGCCAGAAACAACAAGTCCAATTGCAGGAAATTCAGGAATTTTTTTCCGATCTAGCCAATTTGCATAAAGATGGGCAGATATATGGTTGACCGGAATGAGAGATTTTCCTGTTGAGTACGCAAGTGTTTTTGCGGTTTCAACTCCTACAAGAAGAGAGCCAATAAGTCCAGGGCCAATTGTTACCGCAATTCCATCAATATTTCTTTGAATCTCTTCTATTAGTTTAGAGGGATTCTTCTTTGCGGTAGGGGAAGAGATGGAAAATGGTGCAATAACTTTTTCAATAACTGGCAAAATAGAATGTAACTGTTGCCGCGCAGCTGTTTCTGGGATTATTCCTCCGATTTCTCTATGAAGATCTTCAGATGAGGATACAACCGTTGAAAGAATCTTTACTCCGTCTTCAATAACTGCAGCCGCAGTTTCATCGCAACTCGATTCGATTGCTAAAATTTTCATACGAATTATTCAATTCCCAGGTGATTGATGACACGAGTGGTAGAAAATGGATTTATATGAGGGATAAAAACGATTTTTGCACCGACACGATGGGCGTGAAGTCTCTTTTTTTCTAAGTGGGGATCGTTGGGAGTAACAGCTATAATATCTGGTCTGAGTGATGAAATAAGCGTATGATATTCCTCATCTGTTCCAAGCGGTGGAAGGAGTATTACAAAGTCGATACTTTGAAGCTCAGAAAGCATTTCAGCTCTTTCTCTTTGTGTGAAAAATGGTCGATTTTTCCCCTTAATTTTCTGGACGGTTTCGTCACTTTCAAGAAGGACAAAAAGGTGTCCTCCTTTTTGTTTTGCAGCTTTGAGGAATTTTACGTGTCCAACGTGGAGAATATCAAAACATCCACCAACAAGAATAACAGTTTTTCCTTGGTTTTTTATTCTCTGTACAGATGTTGCTGCTTGCGCAATAGAAAGAATTTTTGTCATGATTGTTACTCTTTTGTGCCGCGTAAAAATACTGATTGCCAAGGTTGGAAATTAGAAAAGAATGACTTCTCAAAAATGAGACTGCCATTTTTTTTCACTTTATAGTCAAAACTTACCTTTGCGCCCCATGCTTTCCAGTCTACTTGTTTAATAACGTCTTTTGGAATGGTTGGATCATCCTGATAGAGATCGGGTGGAGGAGGAGTCTGAGAATAAATAACTGGTTTTGTTATTTCGATCTCCCTTCCATCTTTTGTTCCAAATAAATCAAATTCGAGCGTTTCGTTCACTAGATCAACACGAGACTGAATGAGTATATAGTGAGATGTGTCATTTTTGAATTTCAGATCATAGGAAGGTGCAAACACTGTAGCATCAATACCGGGCGGAGAATCTTGTTCATAGTAACCGACGCGGTATGAATGAGCATGTCGTTCAGTAATCGGGAGTCCTGCCTGAATAGCTGCTCGAAAAAGTGTCGTAGAGACTTGGCAAACTCCCCCTCCATCACCCAGGACAGTTCTCCCTTCTTTGATAATGTAAGCAGGTTGAAATCCAGTTGAAGCGGATACGTCTCCAAGTGTGGTGTTGAATGAAAATTCGCCTCCTGGAGGAATTAAATGGCCGCTTAATTTCTTTGATGCAAGATCAATATTGTGTTTTCTTCCAGGAATTGAACCTCGAAATTTTGAGCTTCCTGTTCCAAGGAGTTCCTTAATACCGTAATTATTTGAATTTTCAGTTGTAATGTTTGGTTCAACAATACGAACTGGCAGGTCAAGAGTGATTTGAGGTGATTGTAAATTTTCTTGGCGAGTAAACGAAAGTATTGACTTCTGGATATGTTTCTTTGCCTCTTCATTATCAAGTTTTCTTCCATCTTTCGAAGGACGGAAAGAAAGCACCTTTCCTTCTTTAAATTGAAATAGCGCATCTTGCGGCTCAATATTTATTGCGATGGAAAGATTAGCAAGTGTATCATCAATAACGTCAGTCTTCATCGTGAGAATACTTGTAAGATTGATTCCACTGGAAAACGCTCTCCATTTCTGATACGTGTCGGAAAGTATATTTCCACTTCTTCCAATACGGAATGCTTGCTCTGCAGCTAGTTTCCCATCAAAGGAAAGAGCAAGGTCTTCTCCTGAGATTGATGCAATTTTATCTTCATATGTTATTGTGAGAGTAAGACTGGAAAGAGGTTCGCTTTTTTGGGCATAATACGTTTCAATCTCGTTTTTTGTTTTTCCAGAAACAGAAACTCCATCGAGTCGTACTCCTGGATAGCTCACGTTGCTATATGTTTTCTCGAATCGAGCCAGTAGCGATGTGGAAAGAATTGTTATTAAAATTCCTCCTATAACGACAGAGAGAAAAACTAGTCGTGAAATAGAAGGGGGAGGATTATTTTGTTGGGGTGTTTTTTTCTTGACCATGGATGTAGCGTCGATTATCATAACATAAGCATGGATAATTTAAAAAAAGAAGATGAGAGTTCTGATAAAACGGCAGATACGACAGCTTCCTCGGGTGAAATATTTTCAAACCCTTTAGAATCGAGTTATCAGGAAGCTGTTTCTGCGCCAGTTGAAGATGCATCCAGAAGTCAGGAAGACCTTCGATCTGAGCAGCCACCAGAACAAGAAGAAGAATCATCTCAGCTCCAACCGGAACCAAGTGGAGAATCTCCCTCCGATACTATTCCCCCACCTCCTCCATTTGAGGAGAACAAAAAAAGAAAAGTACTTCTGTTTCTTATTGCAGGAATTGTACTCGTAGTGGCACTTTTTTTTATTGTGCGGTTACTATTCCAATCAAAACCCGCACCAAAGGAGGTAACACTGACATACTGGGGACTATGGGAGGGAAAAGAAGTTATACAACCTATTCTTGACGATTATAAAAAAGCCCATCCCAATGTTACGATAAACTACGTAAACGAAGATCCGAAACAGTATAGGGAGAGAGTTGAAGCAGCAATTGCCCGTAACGAAGGACCTGATATATTTCGTTTTCACAATACCTGGGTCCCAATGTTTGTTGAAGAGCTTGATCCTGTTCCAAAAACAATATACTCCGATGGAGAGTTCACCTCAATTTTTTTCCCGATTGCCGCCTCGGATCTTAAAGTGAACGGAAATTTCTACGGAATACCTCTTGAGATAGATGGATTAATGCTTTTCTATAACGAGGATATACTTAAAAATGCGAATGTTTCTGTTCCGACTACATGGGTAGACGTGCAAAATGTTGCTCCTCGTTTGACTGTAAAAGAGAATGAAAGAATTGTCACTGCTGGTATTGCATTAGGAGGCGCAGAAAATATTGGACACTTCAGCGACATATTAGCTCTTATGATGTTACAAAACGGAGTCAATCTTCATACGTCACTTTTTTCATGCGCTGATTCTCAGGTTAAATCGTGTGCAACTGAGGCATTGACTTTTTATCACCGTTTTATTGAAGCCCCCAATAATACCTGGGATGGGATACTGGAGAATTCAATTGTGGCATTTGCCCGAGGTAATGCTGCGATAATATTTGCTCCGAGTTGGCAAATCGATGCAATTCGAGCTATAAATCCGAACCTGAATTTTAAAACCGCAAAAGTTCCACAACTTCCCTGTAGTAGTCAGAATTGCCCACAAGTGAATTGGGCATCATATTGGGTTGAGGGAGTTTCAAGTAAGAGTCGGAATAAAGATGAAGCATGGCAGTTTTTAAAATATCTATCAAGTCCGGAAGTTATGACAAAATACTACGGTTTGCAAATTCAAGTAAGACAAGTACTAGGAGAGCCGTACTCTCGTGTAGATTTAGCAAACACATTGAAGGATAATATGCTTCTTGCTCCATTATTAGAAATGGCACCAACGATGAAATCATTTCCGTTAGCATCGAGAACAGAAGATGGAGAGACTGGACTCAATACCTCTCTTATAAAATACATGAAAGACGCGGTAAACTCTCTATCACAAGGTGTTAGCCCTGAGACTGCACTGCAAACTGCTGATAATGGTTTTCAACAAGTTTTTTCCCGCTTTAACATTTCTTCAGCCATTCAGTAATTCGTGTAGTAACCATGCAATTTTTAAAGCAAAGCATTCTCGCAACGCTTCTCTATAGTGACGTTTTCCGTTATCCTCTCACGATTGGTGAAATACGAACAAGGCTGATTCTGACGAAACTATCAGATAACAACTGGCAAGATGAGCTCAAAAAGAATTTACGACAAATATCGGGTGTTCAAAAGAAAAACGAGTATTACTTTGTAAAAGGAAGTATTAGCGGAATTGTGGAGCGAAAAATACGACAGAAATACTCCTTGGAAAAGATTCGACTTGCTCAAAAATATACTCGCATACTTCGTATCGTTCCCACTGTTGAATTGGTTGCGCTTACAGGTGCCCTTGCAGTTGAATTTGGGACTAAGAATGATGATATTGATTTACTCATTGTAACCAAACCAGGGTATATCTGGACAACACGATTTTTTATGACCGTTCTTTATGAGATATTGGGTATCCGTCGTCATCCAAACGAAAAATCCTATAGCGGCAAGCTTTGTCTGAATATGTATCTTGATACTCAGCACTTAGAGATTCTCACAAAAGAACAGAATCTTTACACTGCGTATGAACTGATGCAAATGAAAATACTCTGGGAAAGGAATGATACATTCCGCAAAATTCTTAAGGAAAATAGTTGGGTGAGGAAATTTTTACCGAACGCTTGGACTTTGAGGCAATCTTCTCTCCTTTTCAATCGGGATTTTACTAACAACCGATATAGTTTTATTTCTCCAATAGAATATTTTTTCAAGCACTTGCAGCTTCGATACATGAAAAAAAAACGAACGTCAGAGGTAATACGCGATGGTGTAATTCAGTTTCATCCAGACGATGCAGGGAAAAGAATATTGAGATTATTCAAAGAAAAATGTAGAAGGTATAATCTCAAATTACCTTTTAGGGCTTTCAATATCGAATATGAAAACCCCCCTTGACAAGTTTTTTCTCTCCTTTTAAAATAGCAATCACATTATTCAAGTGCCAAAATCTAAAGAAGGAGGTTGATATGACAATTAGTTCAAAATCAATCAAGCCACTATTTGACAATGTTCTCATTAAACCACTGGAAGGAGAAACAAAGACAGCATCAGGAATTGTTCTTCCTGAAACAGCAAAAGAAAAGCCCCAAATGGGAAAAATTATGGCAGTTGGTGCTGGGACAACAAATGAAAAAGGTGACAAGGTTCCTATGATGGTGAAGGTTGGTCAAACAGTGATGTATAAAAAATGGGGTGGGAATGAAATCAAAGTCGGAAATGAAGAGTGGTTACTCGTTGAACAAAAAGATATTCTCGCAATTGTTGAATAATTTATATATTTTAAAAAGGAGGAAATTTTATGGCAAAGCAAATTAAATTCGCCGATGACGCTAGGCAAAAACTTGTATCAGGTGTCAATATTTTATCAAAGACTGTTGTTACGACACTTGGGCCAAAAGGGAGGAATGTGGCTCTTGATAGAAAGTGGGGTGCTCCATCAATTGTCCATGACGGAGTAACGGTTGCAAAAGAAGTCGAATTGGAAGATCCATTTGAGAATATGGGGGCACAGCTTATTAAAGAAGCAGCAAGTAAAACAAATGATGATACTGGAGATGGAACGACAACAGCAACACTTCTTGCTCAGGCAATAATTAATGACGGAGTAAAAAATATTACGGCCGGTGCAAACCCAATGATCTTAAAGCACGGATTGGATCGCGGAATGGAAGCAGTTATTGAAGAAATTAAGAAAATGGCCAAAAAAATTAAGGGAAGAGATGAAATTGCGCAGGTAGCAACAATATCTGCTGCAGATGAAGCAATAGGTTCTCTTATTGCTGATGCTTTGGAGAAAGTCGGAAAAGATGGAGTTGTGACTGTTGAGGAAGGAAAAGGATTACAGATGGAGATTGATCATAAAGAGGGGATGGAGTTTGATAAAGGATTTGCCTCTGCCTACTTTGTCACAAATGCTGATCGAATGGAGGTAGAAATCGATGAGCCGTATATTCTTATCACTGATAAGAAAATTACTTCCATCCAAGATCTTCTCCCATTCCTTGAGAACTTTGTGAAGGTTTCGAAAAATCTCGTTATTATTGCCGATGAAATAGAAGGAGAAGCATTAGCAACTCTCGTTGTCAACAAATTGCGGGGAACATTTAATGCATTGGCCATAAAAGCACCGGGATTTGGAGATCGAAGAAAAGCAATGCTTGATGATATTGCAATTCTCACAGGTGGGAAAGTTATATCAGAAGATTTGGGGAGAAAACTGGATAGTGTGACTATTGAGGACTGCGGACGGGCAGATAAAGTTTGGGCGGATAAGGAGAATACGCGCATTATTGGTGGAAAAGGTGATAAGAAATCAATTGAGGCCCGTATTGCTCAGATTCGTCGGGAGATAGATGAGTCAACTTCTGAGTTTGATAAAGAAAAGCTTCAGGAGAGACTTGCAAAACTTTCCGGAGGAGTAGCGGTCATTAACGTTGGTGCTGCGACGGAAGTTGAGATGAAAGAGAAGAAGGAGAGAGTCAACGATGCGGTATCGGCGACAAAAGCAGCAATTGAAGAAGGAATCGTTCCTGGCGGAGGAGTGGCACTTCTTCGAGCACGAAGTGTTTTGGAAAAACTTAAAAAAGAACTGGAATATGATGATGAGAAAACGGGAGTTGATATACTCTATCGGGCACTCTCAGAGCCTGTTTGTAAAATTGCCCAAAATGCAGGAGCAGATGCTGGATGGGTATTACGGAAGGTAGAAGAAGCAAAAGAGGTTGATTACGGGTTTAACGCTTTGACCATGAGATTTGGTCCAATGCAGGCTTCCGGAATTGTTGATCCGGCAAAAGTTACTCGATCTGCTCTTCAAAATGCCGTTTCAATTGGGACGATGGTATTGACGACCGAAGCACTCGTGACTGATATTCCAGAAAAGAAAGACATACCAGCTGGTCCTCCCGGTGGTGGCATGGGTGGTATGGGTGAGTACTAACAATGAAAATGAACAAAAAATCCCGAGGACTCCTCGGGATTTTTTGTTGAAGAAAGCTCAATGGTTTCTCTCATTTTTCCTTGAAAAAGCGGGTTTAGGATGATATAGTGGGCATATGAATAAGAAAGCGCTTATCATTGTATGTATTGTAGTTCTTGTTGCTGCAATTGGGGGATTTAAATTTCTTTCCCTTAATACTTCAGCAATTGGGGGATTGCGTGTAGAATCAACACCCAGAACATCTGTATTTCTTAACGATAAACTTGTTGGGGAAACTCCGATTGAAGATAAGCAACGAGCAGGCAAGTATATCTTGAAACTCATACCGCAGGATGCCGCGACACAATCGTCTTCTTGGCAAGGGAACATCTCTATTTATCCATCTGTTTTGACGTATGTAAACCGGCAGTTAGGTGTAAGCGAATTAACATCAAGTGGTGAAGTGCTCACTCTCGAAAAAATATCCGGAAGTGAATCACAGGTTTCTGTTTCTTCTCAGCCTGATGCTGCAACAATTTTGCTTGATGGTCAAGAAAAAGCGATAACACCAACGACTTTTTCTGTAACTATCGGAGACCATGATGTTACTGTAACATCTGCTGGATTTGTGAGTAGAACTACAAGGATTCAAGCGACAGCGGGATATAAAGTTGTGGTGCAATTTCAGTTAGCATTATCAGGCGGAGCAATTACACCCAGTCCAACCATCGCCTCTAGTTCAGGGATTATTGATAGTAAGGCATCGACCGGTCCATCAATTCTTATAAAAGACACTCCTACAGGTTTTCTTCGTGTACGATCAAGCGCATCAACTTCCGCTACAGAAATTGGGCAAGTGAAACCAGGAGAAAAATTTCCTTTACTTGATGAAAGTCAAGGTTGGTACAAGATTTCCTTCCAGACAAATAAGGAGGGGTGGGTTTCTTCTCGATACGCTGAAAAAGCGAATTAATTAGTACTCTTCTTCCCGCCACTTATGTGGTAGTTTTATCAGGAAATTGATCCACAGTATAAATCCTGCTGTCAAAACAAGTACCAGAAGCACCACAAATACTTTTTGTTTACTATTCAGAATAAGACTGGCGGTACCAGTTAATGCTGAGATAATCCAATAAAAGACGGCAATTTTTCGTCTTCCCCAGCCGAGTGCAAGTAAATGGTGGTGGAGATGGTTCGATGATGCATGCATCGGAGACCGTTTTGAGAGGAGTCGTTGAAAAAGAATAAATATTGCATCTGTAAAAGGAATTACGAGAACAAGAAGCGCAGTTCCTAATTTACTAAAAGAAAGAATAGAAAGTACTGCAAGGAGAAAACCTGCAAGCGTTTTTCCTCCATATCCAGGCATAATTTTTTGAGGATAAAAATTCCATGGCAGAAACCCCAAAAATGCTCCAGCGGTTGCAAACGATAAGAGTGTGACATGAACTTGATTTTCATCAACCGTTGCATATCGTAGAGAAAGAAGACCGATGACAAATGCACTTATAGATACAAATCCTGGAAGTTGACCGTCAACTCCACCAGACCAGCCAATAATATTGGTCATCCATACAATCCACAAGAAGGCAACCACATGAGCTGCCGTAATCGTCAGAGGAAGTCCTACCAATGTGAAAGAAACTTGAAATGCGTCAAGCTGAATAATACCTCCAAAAGGATTCGTGATATAAGGAATGCTTATTCCCGCAATAATAACAAGAAGTGTTGCCAGAGAGTTTGTTGCAAAGCGGATATATGGTGAACGGTCCTTTCGATCATCCCAAATACCGACTAAAACCAAAATTGCTGCACTTATGAAAATCCCAAAGATAATTGTGTGAGGTGCTGAAACAAGAAAAAGAGAAATAAAAATACCACTAAATATGGCAAGACCACCAGCCCGAGGAAGTTTCCCCTTATGTGTATGAGCAGGATGTGGTCGAAGCGACGGATCGTCAACAAGTTGTAATTTTCTTGCCAGGCGTATAACAAAAGGAGTCGTGAGATATGTAATAGACGCCGAAAGAATGAGTGCTAAAAGCAAAAGTAGAATGAGCATTTAGGTTATTAAAAAAATTATTTGTGCACAGGTAATGAACAGAAGTGCAATAATAACCGTTTGGGAAATCATAAGAAGTTGAGAAAGGAGTTTTTCTCTCTTAAATAAGCGCGAGGCAATAAAAAAGTGAATGAGAAAGATGCTTAGAGAAAGTATTGGAAGGAGTAAAAGCTCCCACATAGAGCCAAGCTGCTCTGGTCCTCGAGGTCGAGTATAGTAGAGAGGAAGTTCAGATGGAAAGGATGACCATTTCCAGATAAAGAGAAGAAAAAAAAGAAGGAAGAAAAAAAGCGTTGCAGAAAATGACTTTCGTATGATTGGATCGTTCAAAAGAGAGGGAGTATTTGTCTGTTCAAGCATGGCATGGTGTTATCGACTTATAACGATGTCATAAGTACCATCATCAGCAATCAGAAAAGTGCGAGACGGAGCCGGAGGAAAAGTTTTTTGAGAGGCTAATGGGAAGACAACAGTGGTACCAATGTAGCTTGGGATGGTAATGTCATTCGGATTATAAATAAATACATTTTCTGGATAGATATAATAATATGCAGATTCAAGAAAGCTAATTGGAGTTTTTGCATAGACATAATCATTTTTCGTTGAAAAACTATTTATTTCTGCAAATGTCATTTTGAAATCAGTTTTCTTATGAAAAGGTGGAAGAAATAGGTTGATGAGAAGGATCAAAGAGAACCAAGCTGCGACAGCAATATTTCTAATAATCCGATTTTTTATTACCCAAATTCCGAAGCTAACCCCCAAGATTTCAAAAACAGCGACAAAGATGAGATATCGGTTAACAAAGATAGGTCGGCGTATAAATGAATAAGTCAAAACGAGAAGGAGAGGAATAACAATTGGTATGAAAAATAATAGTGCCGTTTTTGGTTTCTTCATGATGCCAAAAACGAAGAATGCAAAGATAAAAAGTGAAAGTAGTCCAGTATAATGCCATATATCACCTGGAGTTCCTTCATAGGAAGTAAATATATTTCCAAGGACAGATTTTACAAGTTGGAAATCAACGGGAAATATCCAGGAATCTTTTGATCTGATAAATTGGTTAAGAAGTATTGGCATCCAAGGAAGATAGAATATAAGTGGTTGTAGTATGCGCAGGAAAATCTTTTTTCCAGAATGGTTCACGAAGAGAAAATATATCGCGAACGAAACTATAACAAGAGGGAAAAATGAATGTGTATAAAGTCCAAGTACAGCAGAGAAAACATACCATTTCCATTGCTTTTGGATTAGGAAATAAATACTTGCGAATGTAAAAAGTGCATAGAATGAATACATGCGTATTTCGAATGCATAGTAAAGGAGCATTGGGTTAAAAAATGTGAAGAGTGCAACAAAGACAGAAAAACGATTAGAAAAAAATCTGCGGGAGAGTAGATATGCTATGTATGTACTTCCGACATGTGGCAGAAATGATAGAAGACGAAGTCCAATGTCAGATTTTCCAAATATTGCAATCCAAAAATGAAGAGTAAGATAGTAAAAAGGTGGATTGAAATCTTGGGCTGTGTTTTGGATGATAGAGAAAGCTGAGGGTAATGACATGAAATAGGAGAAAGCTTCGTCTCTCCAGATTGACTGGATGAAGTAAAAAAGCGGTGTATGATACAGGATATACTGGAGCATTAGAATTTTTCAGTAACCTTATATTCCAATCGTTTGCCAAGGAGGAGTCTCGTATGAGCTTCAAGGGCTGGAAGGGAGGAAAAGAAGAAAGATACCACAGGTAGAAGAATCCATTGGAAAATTAAAAGAGGTGTTTTTGCAACTGAATATGTTGATGGTCTTTTCGGTCTAGATTTACTATCAAGTACGATTAATACAACAATAAATAGAAGCGTGACGGTAAGAATAATTCCTGACATCTTTGGAAGATTGTAACCAAGTGCCGTGCGAGAGAATTGAGGATTTATAAGAGCAGGGATTGATGCGGCAAACGTTAGGAGGAAAAAAGAGGCAGGCCAGAGAATATGATTTTCTATGACATAGAATACACGAAAAAATTTAGGAAGAATTGGTATATGAGGAGTTGTGAAGAATTTATGTACCGCATAAGGAATATCAGTAATTCCCCATGCCCATCGCTTTTCTTGTTCATACCGTGAATGGAGTGTTTTTAGAAGATTTGTTCCGTTGACAGCATCTCTTGTGATAACAAGATACAACGGTACCGTACGGACTTTTTCCCCAAGTTGGAAGAATGCTTGCAAGAAAATATGCCAGTCTTCAGGAATGATGTCCGTGTCCCAATACCCAATTTTTTTGAGCATAGCAAACGACAAACTATACGTAGAAATCTGTATGAGTGAATCAGGACGTGAGAGACAGGCTAGTCGAACGATACTGGAAATTGTTGCCTGCAAGCGAATTGGCAATGAGATCTCCCAGAAATTACTATAAAGAAGTACCGGTGCCCAGTAAAAATGATAGGTACGGTTATCGTCCGTTAAAAACGTATATGTTAAGTACGAGAAGTATTTTGGAGGGAGAAGAGAGTCAGCATCGCATGAAGTTACTGTAACATACGATTCATTGATCTTTTTTTTCTTTAGGATGATTTCGAGCATTTTACCAGCCCAGGCAGAATTACTTGCTTTCCCTTTTACTTCCCCTGGAAGATCTTGATGATATGTTACTGAGAAATATCCAAATGTTTTTCCGAATTCTTCAACCAACTCATTTCCACGTATTTTTGCAGTTTCCCCCTCTCTTTCTTCCATTGCTAAAATGATAAGTATTCGATTAAGAGGGAAGTCCTGCATGGTAAGTTGTTGAAGAGTTCTTCTGACCTTTTCTATACCTTCCCTATAATTTGGGATGATGATCGCGTGATACATTTTGCGATATTCAGGAAGTAGTTTTGCCTGTTCAAGCCAATTATGTTTCGAGAGTCTTGAGAGGCGAAAGAATGAAAGTGTTGAAAAAAATGCAACTGAAAAGGATTTGTAAAAAAAATAGATATTAAAAGTGAGAATAAAGTAGGCAACTACTGCTGGGTGGAAAGGAGATAGCCACACAGGGAGTGTAATAATTGACCACGTAAGAAGAGGAAAGATGATTTCGAGCAACCGTTTCATTTCGTGAGGGTTGCGTGTAAAGATCCGCATCATACATCTACTTGGGTATTTTACCACACTCGTTCGGAAAGCCTAAATAAAGAAGAAGCGTTCCTCGTTGTTTGATCAGCAAGTTTTTCAAGAGGAATACTATGGATACGTGCGACAATTTCTGCTAGATATGGAAGGTATGAAGGCTCGTTACGGCTTCCTCTTTTTGGCTCTGGAGTTAAAAAGGGAGAGTCGGTTTCTAGAAGTAGCTGGTCTAGCGGAACTACTTTTACCAATTCCCGTAGAAAATTGTTCTCCCGATAGGTAGTATTTCCATCAAATCCAACAGAGAAGCCCTGGTGAAGTACTGTATGGAGGAACGAAGGAGTACCTTCAAAACAGTGAAATACTCCTCTTACATTGAAAGAAAGCATCTTACTTTTGAAAAGAGCGAGAAAATCCATTTCAGCTTCTCTATTATGAATAACAAGGGGGAGATTTTGTTCCTTGGCAATAGCAAGTTGTAATTCAAAAAGATCGCGCTGTAAATTTTTATCGTCTTTTGTAAGAGGAGGGTAGTTTCGATAACGGTGATTATCGAATCCAACCTCACCAATTGCGACAACTTTATTCTCTTTAGCAAGCTTTGTAAGCTCCTGATAGATTACTTGTTTTGAAATTTTTTGTAAATCAATGAAGTGATGCGGATGAATTCCAACCGCAGCAAAGCACTCTGGGAATTTATGGGAAATCTCAATTGCTTTTCTACTTGAATCAATTTTTGCTCCTGGAATAATGATCTTTCGAACACCTCTTTCTCGGGCTCGTTCAACGACATCTGCGACATCTTTTGTAAATGCATGAAAGTTAAGATGACAGTGGGTATCGACAAACATTTTTCACTTCTCTATGAGAAACAAAGTGTCTATACAATCCTTGGAAATAGTGGTGGTTGGGATTTAATTTCCTGATTCACAAATTGATCAGCAATTTTCTTTGCTGTTATGGGTAAAAATATCTGCAACTCGTGTGCCAAGCTTAATAATCGTTTAGCGTAAAAAGTGAGAAATTCGTGTCTCTCTTCTCTCGTTTTCGCCCAAGGCTTCTCTTCATCAAGTTTAATATCCAAGCTTTTTATTTCTTTCCATAATTCTTCCAATGCGAGATTGAACTCAAATCGTTCAAGAGAATCATAATATCCTCCAGTCCGGATAGCGGATTGGAGATTATCGAGGTCTTTTGAATAGTTGATGATTCCGGGAATATTATCGGTTTGACATAGTTTTGCAACTCTAGCTACGATATTTCCTAATCCATTTGCAAGGTCAGAATTATAAACCTCTTTGAACCGTCGGTCGGAAAAATCTCCATCACTGTATGCTGGGATCTCTCGTAAAAGATAGTATCGTACAGCATCGGTTCCGTAGGCATCTAGAAATACGTTCGGATCAATGACATTTCCTAACGTTTTAGACATTTTTTGACCATTGACCGTTAGATATCCATGGACAAAGAGTGAGCGCGGAAGCGAAAGATTTGCCGATTGGAGAATTGCTGGCCAATAGATCGCATGAAAACGAAGAATTCCTTTTCCGATAACCATTACATCCTGTGGCCACCATTTTTTATAAAGAGGAGTATTCCATCCAAACCCTATCCCGCTTTGGTAAATATTGAGAGCATCAAACCAGACATACATAATTTGGGCGGGGTCATTTGGAACTGGTACTCCCCAGTTTTTTGCTCGTTTCCGACTTCTCGAAATTGAGAAATCTTCAAGACCTCTTCGAATGAATGATAATGCCTCATTTTTACGATTCTTCGGTATAATTCTGAGCTTGTCTTTTTCAATTAAATTTTCAAGAAAACTTTGATATTTCGAGAGTTTGAAAAAATAGTTCTCCTCCTCAACTTTATCAAGTTGTTTTCCAGGATGTTCAAAACATTCGCCTTTCTCGTCGAGTTCCTCCGGTGTATAAAACGTTTCGCACCCCACGCAATAAAGACCAGAATAGGATTTCTTATATATATCATCATTTCTCTTACAGAGACTCCACAGATGTTGCGAAGAAACAAAATGGTTTCTATCTGTTCCCCTTTGCCACGCGTCAAAAAAAACGTTGAGTTTTTGTGCAAGATTTCTGAATTCCTGCTGATTTTTATCACAAAATACCTGCGGTGTTTCTCCCTTTTTTTCTGCTGCTTGGACAATTTTTAATGCATTTTCATCTGCACCACAGAGGTAGAAAACCTTTTGCTTCTTTAACAATTGGTACCGTCGTATACAATCCGCATAGATAAATTCTTGCGCATGCCCAATGTGTGGTGAAGCATTTACATACGGAATAGCGCTGGTTATGTAATATTTTTCCATGAAGCGTATTATAGCAAGAACGAACTCTCTTTGGCCAGGACTTATGAATATATTCCCAGTTTCGTCGTTGTCTATTTTCCTTTCCTAAAATAGAAAAAAATCGTTATCAAAAGACCCCCGAGGAGGCTTAAATTTATACTATTGTTTAGCTGAAATTGAAAAAGACCTAATACAAACAGTGGAAAAAAACTCACTGGTAGAGCAAGAGAGAGATGAAAAAATAACCGGAGTGATCGAAATAGTGCAAGAAAAAGCACAAGATAGAAACCCAAAAAAGACACAATTGAGTCAGGAGGGATGAGAAGTGTATAGAGACAGAAGATCACCCAGAGAGTAAGCGGTACGAAAAGATGAGTGAACTCAAATTTTTTTTGGTGGATCATCATACTATTGTAAGATGTTTCATGGTAGAATAAAAACGCTTTTTTTGCGCTATGGATATATCATTTCTTCTTATCTCATTATTTATTTTTGTTGGTTTCGTATCTCTCTTTTTCTTTCTCCGTACATGGATTCACTCTATTGAGAAACGTAGTCATCCAACAGATGAAATTCTCGCGTGGCTCAAAAGTACGAACGCACGAATTGATGCACAAAATAAAAACATTGTCGAAACGTTACAAACATCAACAAAAGCAATGAACGATCGCTTAGATAATGCTGCGAAATTTATAGCAGCTGTGCAGAAAAACATCGGGGAAATGAGTGAAATAGGAAGAGGGATGAAGGAACTACAAGAGTTTCTTCAGAGTCCAAAACTCCGAGGAAACATTGGAGAGCAAATCTTGAAAGAACTTCTGGGTCAGATGCTTCCGAAACAATCATTTTATCTGCAACACACATTCAAATCGGGTGTTACGGTGGATGCTGCCATTAAGACAGGGAATGGAATTATCTCAGTTGATTCAAAATTCCCGATGGAAAATTTCCGCAAATTAATGTCTGTGAAAGATGACAGAGAAAGAAAAATAGTTACAAAAGATTTCATTGATGATGTGAAAAGACATATTAATGATATTTCGAGGAAATATATAGTCACCGAGGAGGGAACCGTTGATTATGCTCTTATGTACATTCCTAGTGAGGCGGTATACTACGAAATTGTGAACAATCCAGATGTTTTTGATTTTGCCTCGTCAAAAAGAGTACTCCCTGTTTCTCCGATGACATTTTACGCATATCTTCGTGCCATTCTTATGTCGTTTGAAGGGCAAAAAATTGAGGAGCAAGCAAAACAGATACTACGAATAATTCGAGCAGTTCAAAAAGATTATCTAAAAGTAGATGAGAATATGGGTATTCTTCAAAAACATATCAACAACGCGTATAACCAAATGAACAATGTTTTTACAAGCTTTACTTTATTGGGTCAGAAACTTACAAATACAACTTCATTCGAAACGAATAGTAAGAAAGAATTGGAAGAATAATTTAATCCGCAAAAACTAACATTCTTCACCGGACAACCAGGGTATGAAACTAAACACCGAGCAACGAGAAGCAATTCAACATGAAGCGGGGCCACTTCTTATCATTGCAGGGGCAGGAACAGGCAAAACAACGGTAATAACCGAAAGAATCAAATGGCTCATTACAAATAATCTGGCGAAACCGTCAGAACTTCTCGCACTCACCTTTACTCAAAAAGCAGCCCGTGAGATGGAAGAACGGGTAGATGTCCTTATGCCTTATGGGTATACACAGATGTGGGTTTCCACCTTTCACGCATTCTGTGATCGCGTACTTCGACAGGAAGCAATTCATATCGGGTTTTCCCCGACATACCGACTTCTATCTGATACAGATGCAACACTTCTTATAAGAAGAAATCTTTTTCAGTTTCGTTTGAAGTACTTTCGTCCACTCGGAAATCCAACAAAATTCATTCAAGGAATGATACATCATTTCGCCAGACTACAAGATGAAGATGTAACTCCACCTCAGTATCTTGAATACGTTCATAAAATGAAACATGGAGAAGATAAATTAGAAGTAGAAAAAACTCGAGAGTTAGCACATGCATATAAACAGTACCAAGAACTAAAAGTAAAAGAGGGATTGATGGATTATGGAGACTTAATAACGGATACATTGTATCTATTCCGGGAAAGAAAAAATATACTCAAATTGTATCAAGAGAAATTCAAATTTGTCCTCGTTGATGAATTCCAAGATACAAATGTTTCCCAAAACGAGCTACTGCTTTTACTTGCTGGTAAACATGCCAATCTGACAGCGGTTGCCGATGATGATCAGTCAATTTATAAGTTCCGAGGAGCTGCGGTTTCCAATGTACTTTCTTTTCGAAAAAACTTCCCGAAAGCAAAACTCATTGTCTTAACGGGTAATTATCGCTCTACTCAAGAGATTCTTGATAAGGCATATAGACTTATATTGCATAATAATCCAGATAGATTAGAGGTAAAGGAGGGAATAACGAAAAAACTTCTTTCAATACGGAAGGAAAAGGGTGACCCCATTCGGTTCCTTTATCATGATCGGGTTGAGAATGAGGCAGAAAGTGTCGTAAAAGAGATCGAGAATCTTGTTGGGAATGGAAAAAATGAAAAAGGAGAAAATCTCTATGCGTACCGCGATTTCGCAATACTGCTACGGGCAAATAATTATGCCGAGCCTTTTATACGAGCATTCCTGCGCCATGGTGTTCCCTTCCAGTTCCTTGGTCCCGGTCAACTTTTCCGTCAACCGGAAGTAAAAGACTTCATATCGTATCTTCATGTTCTGGATAACTTCGAAGATAACATTGCACTGTATAGAGTATTATCTATGCAGTATTTTGATATTTCTGCACGGGATTTAGCAGCTATCGCAAATGTTGGCAGGAAATATAATTTCAGTCTTTTCGAATCCTGCGAAATCGTCTTAAGAAAAAGAAATGTCCCAAATATAAGATTTCCTACAATCTCTGAGGATTCTTATCAAAAATTAGAAAAGATAATCGACATGGTTATACGTCATTTAAAACTCATTCCGCACGAATCGGCTGGACAGATTCTTTATTATTTTCTTGAAGATACCGGTATGTTAAAAAATATTCTCGAATACAGATTTCCACTTGACGAAAAACAGTCAAATAATATTTCCAAATTTTTTTCGAAATTGAAATCATACGAGGTTGATCATCAAGATACTTCAGTCAACGCAATACTCAATTGGATTACTCTTTCTCTAGAATTGGGTGAATCACCACAAGCTACCGATACAGATTGGTTTTTCAATGACGCAGTAAATATTCTTACAGTTCATAGCGCAAAGGGGTTGGAATTTAAGGTTGTGTTTATGGTAAACCTTACTTCATCCAGATTCCCTTCGATTGAAAAAAAAGAACAACTTCCCATACCTTTAAAACTTATTAAAGAAGAACTGCCACAAGGTGACTATCATGAGCAAGAAGAGCGGAGGCTTTTTTATGTAGGAATGACTCGGTCTTGCGATAAACTATACTTTACATCTTCAAATTACTACGGTGAAGGAAAAAGAGAGGCAAAAGTGTCACCGTTTGTATATGAAGCATTAGGTGATGACGTTGTTGCATCTAAGAAAGAGGTAAAAACGTCAGATCAGCTATCTCTCCTTGCCTGGCAGAAGCATGAAAAAGAAGAGAAAAAAAGTAAAACCAACATTCAACCAATATCGTATATCTCATACTCACAGATCGACTCCTTCAGAGTTTGCCCTCTTCACTATAAGTTGCACTACATACTCAATATTCGTCCTCCAGTATCGCCTGCGTTGTCATTTGGCTCAAGCATCCATACGACTCTCAAAGACTTTTACCAGATGGTGAAGCAAGGAGAAAAAGTCTCAAAAAAAATACTGTTACAATTACTTACGAAAAATTGGATACGGGAAGGATATACCAGTAAAAAGTACGAAGTGGAAATGATTCGACGAGGGAAGAATTACTTAGAAAATTACTTTACCAAAGAATTCGATCCGAACGTAGATATACTGGTTGTAGAACAGCCATTTACTACCACTATTACTCTTGATTCGAGAGTCGTAAAAATCGGTGGAAGGATTGATAGAATCGACGATCTAGGAGAGGGGAAGATTGAGATAATAGATTATAAAACAGGAAGGATTCCGACTCAGCGTGAGGTAGACACGAATTTACAACTCTCTATGTATGCTCTTGCTGCGACCGAGATACGTGAACCACCTTTTCAACGGAAGGTTGAGGATATTGTATTGACACTATACTATTTCGACAGTCAAGAAAAAATATCAACGACAAGAAGTACAGAGCAATTAAATCTTGAGAAGAGGAATTTATGGAAATGGATACATGCGATTGAAACATCTGATTTTCGCTGTAGCGGCAACATGCTCTGCGTCTCATGTGAGTACAAGATGTTTTGTGGTATATATAATATGGAATAAAGGGAAATCGAATGATCTCTGTTAAAGAATTGGCAAAGTATTTGACATCACTTCTCGCTATGAAGGAAATCGATACGGCTCGAGTTGATCCTTCTATGGCAAATGGTTTAGTCATAGAAGGGACAAACGAAGTGAAAAAAATTGGATTTGGTGTTTCTGCTTCACTTCGGTTGTTTGAAAGAGCAAAAGAGACTTCCTGTGATGTCTTAGTGGTCCATCACTCATTGAATTTTCCCTCAGCAAGTACCTATGATTCTCTTTTCCAAAAAAGAATTGGGTTTCTTATTAAGAATAATCTTTCTTTATTTGGGTATCACTTCCTCCTTGATGCTCACAAAGAATTCGGAAATAATGTCCAAATTCTAAATATCATTGGTGCAAAACCATCGTACCCATATAGGTATCGGGGTGATCCCTGGGGATGGATTGGGTTTTTTGAAAAAAGGAAAACATTGCGTTCAATTGTCACATCTATGAAGGCATATATGAGTAGAAGAACAGTTATCTACCCATTTAAATCTAAAAATATTACTCGGGTTGTTGCTCTTTCTGGGAAAGGTGCGCCATACGCAGGCTCAATGCAAGAACTTCTAGATCAGGAGATTGATCTTTACATTACTGGTGAAGTTCATGAATGGAATAGGGAATTGTTCCGGGAAGCCGGCATTTCTATGATTGCTGGAGGTCATTATGCAACAGAAACGCTAGGAATAAAGTCATTAATGGAAAAAGTAGGTCGTGAATTTTCTGGTATGGAGGTTGTATGGCTGGATGTTCCCAATGATGTGTGAAGTTATATAGTAAAGTTTTCCGAAAAAATTACCTTTTCCCCGCCAAACCCCTCTTTGAATTTTGTAAATCCCCTAAAGGATTTTGATGCTTTCGGAAACCGTTCATCGTAAATACCTTCAAAATCAAAAATAGAACAGCGTTTTCTCTTTGAGACTTTCAATGCTTCCCACACAAGGAGAGTTGGTGCAAATAACTTTTTCCCTTCAGTGAGAGCAGATGCATACCAATAGTATGCTGTTTTGTTTGATATAAGAAGCAGAATCCCAGCAATCGCTCGTTTTTCTTTTGTGTATGCCAAGAGAAGCGTTGCTTTTTCTGGGAAAAAATTCTCCCACAGACATTGCATTTCTCGTGTTATAAGAAATCCAAGCGGTCTATACTGATGTTTCCGAATTGCAATGAAAGAGAAAATATCTGATGTTTCATAAATCTGTACTCCATGTTTTAAAGCCCGGCGCACACCGCGCCGTTTTGCTTCTGAAAAAGACTGGAAGATTTTTTCAGTTTCTCGTTCTAAGTTAATCTGAATGGTAGTTGTTGGGTTGAATGGGTTTGCATCAATGGAAAATCCGTTTGAGGATAATGATTTTTTTGCCTGTACGTATTTTCTTGATCGAGTCTGTAGAAAAGGTGAAAGCTTCAAACGGAAAACATTTTGACTCTTCATATATTTTTTCAATTTTGAAATAGACAGGGGAAAATTCGGCCGTGGCATTTTGGCAAAATTCCCAACGAAGGGAAAGTGGCGTCTAAATATATGCTGATTTTCAATAAAGTCGACATCCCAGCCGAGATCGGACATAAACTGGGCAAACGGTGATGTTTGACGAATGTCATTCATGGAGATTATGGAGTAAGAACTCGTTTCAACGTAAGGAGTTTTTCTCGAAGAAAATAAATAGAGGTATACACTCTATACGCGTATGGATTAACTATTGCATCAAAGCTGCCAACGAATGTGATAAGCTTTGGGCTATAGCCAAGTTTAAAACGATGGAATCCATACCAAGGATCACTGGAGTCTGGATTTGGACCGAGTGATCCCCAGAGATCGAAAAGCTTTGCTCCCTGTTTTTTCCCAAAGTGGATTGCTTCCCACATCATAAGATTTGATGCCATAACATTTCGATATTCAGAACTTGATGCGCCGTACGGGTAGTACAATATATTGTGGAAGAGGAAAAGAATCCAGGCGGTAAGAATTTTTGACTGTCCCAAAGCTTCATATTCTGCACACAATAAGTGTGCAATTCCTGAAGGTCGGAGAGTATCCCACATTTTGCCATGATAATCTCGGTTGTGGGCAAAAAACCCCTGCCGCTTTGAAGTGGCGAATGTTAGATCCAAATATGCTTGGAAGGCACGAGTTGATGTTTCCTCCTTTACTACAACACCATTTTTTTGTGCCACTTTGATGTTATATCGTGTTTTCGGATGCATGTTTTTAAGAAGTGTTTCTTCCGACTGTTCTAAATCTAATTGAAATGTGTATTTGGTAAATAGCGGATGAGGTGATTGAATAAGTTTAAGCTCTCCTAAGAGATGTATTTGTTTTGGATTTTCGATCACATTCGGTTCAAATTTAATGAATATACATGAATTGGATTTTGCAACTTTATAAAGCTCCTGAAACAATGCTTGACTGGGGATGTGTGATTTTGGAACGTACCCGATAGTAAATCCTCCAGGTAATTGATGGATTGTCATCTGGAGAACCTCAGAAAGCGCACCATTATTGAACTTACCAAGCCGAACAACGCGTACTCCAGTTTTTTGCCGGAACTCGCCCCACTCCCAGGATTGAAGAGGATGAGTAGCGAGTTTATTAAATGATTTCTGGTATGATGCAGAAACTTCTAAGATTTGCATACTGTGAGTATATTATACGATGTGTTGTTAGAATGTGCCGAGAGCCATTTGAAGTAAATGCTCAGGGATATCAAAAAGAAAACGAGAAATTTGATTGCTATTTTTCTGGCCAAAGAAAAGTCTACGATTTGCATAGGTTAGATAAAGTTTTTCCATAGCCCGAGTCATTCCCACATAGCAGAGTCTTCTCTCTTCTTCAAGCTCCAGTGGTTCAAAAAGTGTTTTTGCGTGAGGAAATAATCCTTCTTCCATGCCGACCATAAAAACGAGAGGAAATTCAAGTCCCTTTGCGGCATGCAAAGTCATAAGAGTGATTGCGTCGGTTTGTTTTGTACGATTACTCGGCAAGTTTGGGAAATATTCTTGTTCGACCAGTGCAACATTTTCAAGAAAATCAGGAAGACGTGGAAATTCAGTAGCAACAGAGTTTAACTCACGGATATTTTCAAGTTTAGAAAGTTCTTCTTCAATCTCTGGATTATATAACGCACGGTAGTTTGTTATTTCCAAAACTTTCGTGAGGAGATCAGTTGTGCTCATCTTTTGAAGACGTGTTGATGATTGAAACTCCGAGAGAAATTCCAAAAACTGAGTGGATCTCTTTTTACCTATTTTCTGTACGCGTGTTAGCGATACCGAGTCGTTCGGGTTGTCCAAAAGTCGTAGGTACGAAAGGACATCTTTTACTTCTTTCCGTTCATAGAAACGTATTCCGCCAACGAGGATATACGGAATTCCTGCTCGGAGAAATGCTTCTTCAAAGATCCGACTTTGTGCATTGGTTCGGTAAAGAATTGCAATATCAGAGTAAGGTCTGTTGTGGAATGATTGTTCTTTTTTAATCTCCATAACAATGAGGTCGACTTCATGGTGTTCATTACTCGCTTGGTAAACCATAATAGGGTATCCGCTTGGTTTTTTTGTCCAGAGAGTAAGGATCGGATGAGATGTATTTTTCGATATGACACTATTTGCCGCCTCAAGGATTTTTTTTGTCGATCGATAGTTCTGTTCTAAATGAAATATTTTGGCCTCTGGATAATCCTCTCGAAACTTTATGATATTTCGGAAATCTGCACCACGCCATGCATAAATACTTTGTGAAGCGTCTCCCACGACGCAAATATTTTTCCTTCCCCATGATAAGAGTTTTGTCAATTCATACTGGCCGTGGTTTGTATCTTGATATTCATCAACTAAAAGGTAGTGAATGAGACTTTGATAGTAGGTGGCGCATGACGTATCAGTTCGAAGAAGTGTGACAGTTACCATGATGAGATCATCAAAGTCTAACGCTCCATTTTTTCGGAGTAATTTTTGGTATTCAACATATACGCCAGCAATTACTTCTTGAAAATGACCTCGTACATAGTGGAAGTAATCTATCTCTGAGATAAGTTCGTTTTTCGCCTGTGAGATCATGACAGCTGCTGAAGCTGGATTGTATTTCTTTTGGTCCAGATCTAATTTTCTCATAACCTCTTTTATAGCTTCTTTACTATCTTGCGTATCATAGATACTGAAGTTTGGAGGAATCCCAATTGATCCTCCGCTTCTTCGAAGTATTCGAGCACAGAATGCATGGAACGTCCCTGCAAATGGGGTACGAAAGGATTCTTTTTGACTTCTTGTAAGTAACATCTCTATACGCTTTTTCATTTCGGTTGCTGCTTTGTTGGTGAACGTCACCATAAAAATATTTCCGGGATCAACGTTTTTCTCCTGAATCAGGTATGCAGTTTTGAATGTAAGGACACGGGTTTTGCCAGAACCTGCACCTGCTAGGATAAGAATTGGCCCTTCGTTTTCCTCAACGGCGCGAAACTGTTCACTATTTAAATCTTTCAGAAGGGGAAAGTTCATGATAAAATAATACTTTATATTACCATAGTAAGTAGGATATGGAACGAAAGACAAAAATTATCGCAGGGAATTGGAAGTCTTATAAATCAGAGGGAGATGTACACGACTGGTTTAAACAGTTTGCCGAAAAACAGAAAAAGGATAGCTTTGAAAAAAGTCACAGTGTAGAGTGTATTCTTTTTGTTCCGTTTATCTACCTGTCGCTTGCAAAACATCTGATAGATCATTTCCGGCTTCCTCTTTCAATTGGTGCCCAGACGGTTTCTTCATATCCTTCCGGAGCGTACACGGGGGAAGTAACAGCTCAAATGGTTGCGCAATATGCCAAGTACGTCCTTATTGGGCATTCTGAACGGAGAAAGCTTCTTGGGGAAGAGGAACGTACGCTTACCGAAAAGGTGCATCTTGCGAAAAATGCACACCTTGAAACGCTTTACTGCATCCAAAACGAGGAAACACCTATTCCTATCGGAGTCAGATATGTGGCTTACGAGCCTGTTTGGGCAATTGGTTCAGGAACTTCGGATTCACCCGAAAATGCAAACAAAGTTGCATCGGTGGTGAAAAAGGCTCATCCGCTACAATATGTTCTCTATGGAGGGAGTGTAACAGTCAAAAACGTGGAGGAGTTTTTAAAAATGGATGCAATCGATGGAATTCTATTAGGAAAAGCAAGTCTTGATCCATACATCTTTTTGGAGATTGTGCAGATTTCACTGCGGACATAAAAATATTTCGGGATACTCTATTATTTTAGAGTAGTAAGAGAACCCCAAAAGCTGTAAGTGTCGTCCCAAGTACTAATAAAATTCCTAAATACTGCCAACTTCCTGTGGGAGGGGGTTCTACTTTCGGAAGTGCTGTTGGAGTAAGTGTTTGAGTTGGGGTGAGGGAAAGAGATGGGGATGGGGTAGTAAAGATTGTTGGTGTTGGAGTAGGACTATCAGTAGGGATAGGTGAGGGGGTAAGAGTTGCCGAAGAGGTTGCTTCTCCTAAGACGCTTTCGCCACTTTTTAATACAATAAACTTCCGTTTTACAGAAATGAGTTTTCCACGTTCATCGTACCCTTCGACACTAATATAATGTTCTCCAGGTGGGAGTGATTTTGGAGGTCTCCATGACCATGTACCGTCGTTTCCAACAGTAATTTTAGCCGTCTGTGGGGTAGAGTTGACGGTGATAAGAAGTTGGGTACCTTTCAGTCCAGTTCCTCGGAAACGAGGGTTTGTATCGGTTGTTGTTTCACTCTCTTTTACGGGGAAGTAGAGTTGAATATTCCCATTTCCGGATGGTTGTGGTAGTTTCTCATCAGATGCTCCAAGTGTTGTATTGGTGGAAGAATTTCCCTCTTCTAAGCCAAGAGAATTGGGGAAATTATACGATCTTCCAATCATCATGACTGGAATGATGCCGTTTTCCCGGATCGCTTTAAAGGTAGTTGTGAGTGTAGTTTTTTTCTCTGGTGTCAGAATTGCCGTTATTTCAACAGGGTCGGTGTCTTTTGGTTCTAATCGCGTTTCAGTATTTGTCATGAGTAGATTTTGTAAAGATATTACCCAGAGTCCGGAAGTATCTGTTCTTCCAGAAAGAGGGAGGCTTTGCCCAATGACGAGATAGACAATAGATCCATCCACTGGTTGATTATCTGGAGTAACGATCGTGCCGCGGACAGGAGAAAGATTGGTAGAAGGAGTAATTTTTTTCGCTGTACTTTTTTCAAATGAAGGACATACCTCTTTTGGATCACACCGTGGGTCGCCACTTATAATTTTTACCGTATAGGGAGTACTCTCATTAAGACTTTTGAACGTAATATAGTGGGTTGTACGCGCACGTGATATGTTATCGACATCACTAACGTCAAAATAAGTAAACGTTTTCTCTCCGACTTTTATTTGTGCACTTCCCTTTTCCGCTTTCTCAGTTACCCACGATACCGTCAGTGATGAATCCGAGATATTCGTAAAGTGAATTTCTTGAGGAAGGATAGCCGATTTTGCAGAGGTGATCGTTTGGGGAATCTGTTTGTCAAGATAGATAATCCCACCAAATCCAAGACAGAGTAAAAAGAGGGCAATAAGCGTTGGTAATTTTCTTTCCTTTCGATACATCTACTCCTCCCTGCCTCTGAGTACATTGATTATGTCATTGTCGAATTTAGGTGTCAACGGAACTACCTGGTGGAGTTCTTTTTGAGAAACAGTCGAGGTGGTTCGTGCGTGATAAATTCCAAAGAAAATCCACGCAAAAACGGAGAGAAAAAGAATAATGGCAAGAATTGCAAATTCTTTATGGTTCATAGTATGTGAGCGCTCGTAGTGAGAGTCTTAAGGTCCCACTATTTGTACTTCCTTCAGGAGTCATATCAAATGAGTTTATGGAAACAATTCGCCTCCAGTTTAAGAGGTGAGAAAAAAAAGCCATTACCGTTTGATAGTCACCCGTACCAATTACTCGGAACCCAAATTCAGAGATACGATTCGTACTTGAAGGTGTCGATATGGGAACATTGTCGATTTGGAGTTGGGTGATAGTAAATCCTTCACGAGAAGCAAATTTTTCAATATTTCCAGCAACTTGACTGAATGCAGGATTTTGTGGAAGAGATCCATTTATCACAGGTATATCATTCAGAATTTTTTCATACTCAGCTTGGGCTCGAATGATATCTCCGATTTTTTGTTCGTATTCAGTATTTAACTGTTTTAAATCTGAAACGCTGCGAAACAGGGATACTGCTGTTATAAGTGTTGGGCGAACGGCAAATATTCCGAAGAAAGAAAGCGATAGGAGAGTAAGTGTCAGAGTAAGATAAGAGGCGGTTTTTCTATTGGTTATAAGAGGAGAAAATCGTTTGTATGTATTTCGTAAGAGCGGTTGATGGAAGTTTAACTGTTTCATTGGAATTGAATGGGATTAATTTTTGTATCGATTTTAAATTCGACTCTTCCATTTGGACGTCTACTTATTTCGCTGAGCGTTACCTCAGAAAAGCTTTTATTTTCTTGCAGTACATTCATAAAAAATGAAAAACTGCGAAGGTTTGCAACTGATGCAGAAAATGCCAGTTTATTCCCATTGAGATTGAAAGAATCAAAGAGAGTATCTGACGGTGATTGATCCTGGAAAAAAAGGATGACATTCAATGGGACTTCCTGATTTTGAGACAACTTCTTGATATTTGCGAGACGGTCTTGAACCCTTCGAATTTCTACCTCGAGGTCTGTGACAGATTCAACAATCGCCTGTTTTTGGGCAACCGATTCTTTTAGATCTGTGTGATCTCTATCTAATTTAAACCGGAGGAAAAAAACAGAGAGGACAATGATCTGCGTAATGATAATAGTATATCTTCCATAGGTGAGTGCCCATTTAAGAAGTTGTCCAGAAAAAGACTCTCCAAGTTCATCTTTTATGATAAGGTTGATATTGACAGGCTTATGGCGGGCAGGCATAGTTCTATCATACTACGAGTGATGAAGGACTTCGAGTGGAAAAAAGGAGAAGAATGAAGAAATTGCTCTCTATTTTTTTGCTCTGTTTTGCCCCTTTTTTGTCACTGATTCTTGTTTTTTACTGCTTTTCATTTTCGAAATTTGGGAGAATTTTGATTTCAACCTCTTGATTTTATTCTTGTGAAACATATTCTTTTTTCCTGAAATATCAAGGAGGCGAAATACAAGAGAGAGATTTTTTTGCGAAGGAGTTTTTTTCAGTTTTTTTATCGCTTGTTTTAATGTATTTTTACTCCGTAAATTCCTCTCGGTTCTTTTCTTGTCCTGTCGTAGCTTTTTCTTGGCGCCTTCTGTAATTGGCATGTGTTGTAGTATACTAGGAACAGGGCCAATGGTCAAGCTGTTTAAGCATACATTCCGTTTCTTTTCCAAAAGTCAAACAAGCATCATATCGGCAGCAACAGTAATTATGGTTGCCGTTTTACTGTCGCGTGTTTTGGGGCTTGTGAGAGATTGGTTGCTTGCAACACACTTTACTCCCTCCCAACTTGGTGTTTACATTGCAGCATTCCGGATTCCGAATATGATTTTTGAATTACTGGTTATGGGTGCGCTTTCTTCTGCGTTTATTCCAGTTTTTACTGCACATCTTGATACAAAAGGGAAAGAAGCTGCCTTCCGTATGGCATCTTCCATCATTACAATTGGTACGTTACTCTTTTTTATCTTTTCTTTGCCCATGGTGATTTTTGCCAAAGAGATATCTCATATTCTTGCACCGGGTTTTACAGAAGGAGAAATTGTGCAAATGGCATCGTTTACACAAATAATGATTGTTGCTCAGGTTTTCCCCCTTATCATCGGAAATTTTTTTACAGGTATTTTGCAGTCATTTCGCAATTTTCTCCTCCCTTCTATTGCTCCAATTGTGTACAACGTTGGTATTATTCTTGGAATAGTATTTCTTTCTCCTTATGTGGGATTGTATGGACCTGTTTTGGGAGTTGTGCTAGGAGCCTTTCTTTTTGCAGTGATTCAAATACCTATTGTTTTTGCTCATGGGTATCGATATCGGTTTGTATTCGACACGAAGGACCCTGGTACACGCGAAGTCGGAAAACTTATGTTTCCGAGAACTGTGGGACTTGCCGTCTCTCAGATCGATACAACGATTGATTTGGTTCTTTCCACACTTCTTGGAGCCGCGTCGGTAACTGCTTTTAATTTTGCTCAACATCTCCAGCAGTTACCAATAGGACTTTTTGGGGCGAGTATCGCACAAGCGACTTTTCCTTCTCTTTCCTCCCTTCATGCCAAGAAAGATATTGAAACATTCAAAAAAATATTTTTATCATCATTCCATCAGATTTTGTTTCTTGTAGTGCCGCTATCGGCTATTTTAATAGTACTGAGATTTCCAGTCGTACGGTTGGTCTATGGTATACGTTCTCTTTTTGATATAACAACGACTTTTGAGACGAGTAGAACACTTGCATATTTTAGTATTTCTCTCTTTGCACAAGCGATCATTCATCTCCTTGCGAGAAGCTTTTATGCCCTCCATGATAGTAAAACTCCTTTACTTGTCGGAGCGGTGAGCGTTTTAATGAATACAGCTCTTTCTATCATTTTTATTAAAGTATATAGATGGGAAGTATGGGCTTTGGGATTGTCCGCATCGATCGCAAGTATTGTAAACATGGTCTTTCTTTTATTTCTTCTGGATAGAAAAATAGGTGCATTTAATCGATATGAACTTCTTATGCCCACTCTTAAAATTTTTCTCTCCGGCATTGTGACTGGTGTGGCACTTTATATCCCGATAAAACTTTTTGACCAGCTAGTCTTTGACACAACTCGGACTATCAACCTCTTTCTCCTTACTGGTATTTCTACGGTGATGGGACTCTCGGTATATTTTTTCCTTGCTTGGTTTCTGGAAGTACCACAGGTAACAATTTTGACACGAATTGCCGCAAACATCCGTCATAAAAGACAAGATGTGCTTATTGATACATCAGAGGAGATAGTTAATGATTTATAGCATTCTATGAGTCTATATCTCTGTTGAAGTGTCGTTCTATAAGAATTTTCCCATTCATTCGGATAATAAGGTTATCAATAGCTATTGGAGAGGCTGGAAAAGTAAGTGTTTTGCCTTCATTGATTGTAAGACGAAGGGGAAATTCTAGAGCGTTTTTCCCATCAACTTCAAGGGATATATCTTTGCTATCCCATTTAACAGTTATATGATGCCAGGAATTTTTCTCCCACGAATCAATTCGATGTGTAATTTTTTGACTGGTTCCCTCTTCAGTTAAAAGAGTAAGGAAGTGATTTTTTCCCGTTGTTTGTTTAACAAGTGATAGTTTTCTAATAGATCCTCCTGAATCTGTGTAGGGGATTTCAAATATATAAAATGCTCCATTGTTATCATCCCATAAAACCTGAAGGTCAAATTCAACACTTCCTTGGGAAGTGAGATAAAAGGTTGGTGTTGTGAAGATAAGCGAAGTTTCAAGATGAGTGAGAGGGAGCGAAAAATCATCTGATGTACCACTTGCGCCTTGAGAGCGGTCTGCAAATTGTGATACCGGAGTCAATTGAAGAAATAAGAGGGAGTTCGGTTGAAGTGGAAACAAGTGAGATAGTACACCAGTTGTTGTTGTATCGTCATACTGACCAGTAATTTCAGAAAGAGGATACGTGTAGGTGAGGGTGTATTGTCCCGGGGCAAGACGCGAAAACGTGACTGGTACATTTTCAGCATTTTTTCCTGCAAGGTCATAATTACTGATAATAACTTTATATGCGTTGTTTTCGACTGTTCCTATTGCCGATACGAATGTTCCTTCCCCAGAAAGTGGAAGGAGTTCTCCCGAAAGTTTCGTTAAGGTTTGAAATGCCTTGTATCGCGGTTTTCGTGAAAGAGGTGTTGTTGTTCTCTCATGGGTAAGAAGTCCCCATTTTCCACCATTAGGGGGAGGACCGTCTTTAATTTCAAACGCAAATGCTTTCTCAATTCGATTTATGAAATTCCTCGCAGCTGCTATTGTAAATGCTCCCGCAGCATCGGAATTATTCCGATCAGTATTGTCAGAGTCTAATCCCCATTCAGAAAGAATGAGTGGGATATCTTTATACGTGGGAAACCGTGCTAGTTTAGACCGAATATTTTTGGCGTCGTTCACAAATATTTCTGGATTTGTACCGTATCTATGCCAAGAGTAAAAGTCGAGTCGAAGGTTATTTTGTTCCACAAACGCCACAAAATCAGAAACCCAGGAAGGGTAGTAGGATCCAACTGACGGGCCGCCGAGTGAAAATTCATTGACGTTTTGCGCATTCTGTGCACCAATGGAAGTGTAGTAATAGAGCATGCGGTAATCTTTTGGAGAGGAGAGTTTCCATGATCCAAATTGTGGAAGTTCCGGTTCATTCCACAACTCATAGTATACATGAGTAAGGTTTTTGAACTTCTTTCCACTATAGTGTTCGATGGTTTTTTGTACAAGATTCGACCAATCTTGCCAATTAGAAGGTTGATCAATGACTGATTCGTTTTCAGTGAAAATCTTTGGCATGTATGAAAGGCTGAAAAAAGGGAGCGCGCCCATCGTCAGTATATCATCAACTGTTTTATCAAGTTGGGTGAAATCATATGAATAGCCATCATTTCCTTTCGCCATTTGAACATAATAATCATAGATATGGTCAATTCGTACGTATTGGGGACGCAGTTGCTGCATAGCTGAAATGGCTGGAGAAAGCATCTGAGTAGGTTCTTCACCTCCCTGTGCAAAATTTAGCCACGGGAGAAAGAGAGGCTGTTTACTATTTTGTACATCAATTGTAATATTTGCTGGAGTGGGTGCTGCTATTGAAAGAAATTGTCGAACTTTTTCCTGTGTTGAAAGGAGTCCGAGCAGAGCAACTATGCAGATGATGAGAAAGACTGCATGTTTCATCTTTTCCATCGTAGCATGGAAATCGAAGTGTGAAAAGAAAAAAGTACTTCTCTTGACAATGATTAGCAGTCATGATATCTTAGTGCTAATTACAATCTGTGACCAGTGATGATCTATGAATTCTCTGAGTGAAAGACAACTTCAGATACTGCGAGTAATTATAGAAGAGTTTATTGAAACCGCCGAACCCGTGGGATCTGAAACATTGGATAAAAAGTATAACCTTGGTGTTTCACCGGCTACAATTCGTAATGAGATGGTGAAGCTTACCCAGTATGGATATTTAAAACAGCCTTATACTTCAGCTGGTCGATCGCCCACTCCTGAAGCAATGAGATTGTATGTTGAGAAGCTCATGAAGACAAAGGAACTTTCGGTGACAGAGGAAGTGACTGTAAAACAAAAAATTTGGGATTACCGAGAAGAAACGGATAAACTCTTAAGGGAGGCAACACGGGCTCTTGCAAAAAATACAAAAACGATGTCACTGGCAGCAACTGATGAGGGCCATCTTTATTCCTCAGGTATATCAAATATTCTCGATATGCCGGAATTTTTTGATATTGATATCACCAAACATTTACTCAATACTCTTGATGAGTATGAGTTTTGGTGGGATGTCGCAAGTTCTATAACGTCAAATGAAGAACCTCTTTCAGTACTCCTCGGTGACGATCTGGGGCGGCAGTTTCTCAATCAATGTGGGGGAGTATTTACCAAGATTTCTTCGCCACATCATCAAGGCGTCATTGGTGTCATTGGTCCTTCTCGATTAAATTATCCGAAAATCATTCCACTCGTTCGGTATATGGGAAATCTCATTAATGAAGTTGCGGCAAATTGGTGATGAAAATACAAAGTAAAAAGCACGACGGTTCAAAAGCTCTTCAGAGTGAGAAAGAAGAAAATGTCTGGAAAGGAAAATATCTTCGGGCACTCGCTGACTATCAAAATTTAGAAAAAAGAGTACAAGAAGAAAAGAAAGAATTAACAAATCGGTTAGAAGAACAACTAGTTTTGAAATTATTACCAATTATTGATGTATTTGATGAGATGCTAAAACATGACCCGTATAGAGAAGATCAAGGGTTAAAGTCAGTAAGATTGCAATTTCATGATGTACTGCAAGGATACGGTGTCACGCATAAAATAGTCGTTGGAACAATGTATGACCCGCATACGATGGAGTGTATTGAGGTGAGAGAAGTTGAAAATGGAAAAGATAATGAAGTTTTAGGAGAACTTGGGAAAGCGTACTTTTATAGAGGGAAACTTTTAAGACCGGCAAAAGTAATCGTTGGAAAGAAAAAAGACGAATTAAAGGAAGCAGAAGTATCTGAAAAATCATCAAATTAAATTATGAACCATTCATTCATTTGTAAGGAGGAAAATATATGTCAAAAATAATCGGTATTGATTTAGGTACAACGAATAGCTGTGTAGCAGTTATGGAGGGAGGAAATCCTAAAGTCATCCATTCCTCTGAGGGCCGAAACGTCATTCCATCTGTTGTTGATCCAATCAAACGAATAGTGGGAGATGTTGCGAAACGGCAAATGGTAATAAACCCCAAGTCGACAATATTTTCTATCAAAAGACTCATGGGGAGAAAGTTTAACGATAAATCAGTACAGCATGATATAAAATGGCTTCCATACGTTATTAAAGAGGGTCGAGATGGAATGGCGGTTGTTGAGGTTGAGGGAAGAACGTTTACTCCTCAAGAGATCTCAGCCATGATTTTACAAAAAATTAAAGCAGATGCCGAAGGGTATCTTGGTCAGAAAGTAACTGAAGCAGTTATTACTGTTCCTGCATACTTCGATGACTCTCAAAGACAAGCAACCAAACAAGCAGGAGAAATTGCGGGACTCACTGTCAAACGGATTCTGAATGAACCAACAGCTGCAGCTTTGGCATACGGTCTTGATAAGAAACATGCGCATACGGTTGCGGTGTACGATCTTGGTGGTGGTACGTTTGATATCTCAGTACTTGAACTTGGTGAGTGTGTGTATGAAGTGAAAGCAACAAATGGAGATACACATCTCGGAGGAGATGATTTTGATAAAGTGATTCTTGATTTCCTTGCGGATGAATTTAAGAAAGAAAACGGAGTAGATCTGCGGAGAGATCCTCAGGCTCTGCAAAGGCTTCGAGACGCAGCCGAAAAGGCAAAGATAGAGCTTTCAACTGCACTTGAGGCAGAGGTAAATCTTCCCTTTATTACTCAAGGGAAAGAGGGACCGCTCCATTTGGTGAAAAAACTTACCCGCTCCAAATTGGAAAGCTTAGTCGGAGGTCTAATTGATAAATCCTTGGAACCGGTTGGCGCGGTTCTTAAAGATGCAAAAATTACAAAAAGCGATATTGACGAAGTTGTCTTGGTTGGTGGAATGACCAGAATGCCAAAGGTCACCGAGGTAGTAAAGAACTTTTTTGGGAAAGAACCAAATAAATCGGTAAATCCAGATGAGGTTGTTGCAGTTGGTGCTGCCGTCCAAGCAGGGGTACTCACTGGAGACGTGAAAGATGTTGTGCTTCTTGATGTTACACCGTTAACTCTTGGTGTCGAAACGCTTGGTGGAGTTATGACACCGCTTATTCAGAGGAATACAACTGTACCGACATCTAAATCAGAGATCTTTTCAACTGCTGCGGATAACCAGACGTCGGTTGAAGTCCATGTGCTCCAAGGAGAACGACCAATGGCAGCAGATAATAAATCACTTGGACGATTCATTCTTGATGGTATTCCACCTGCACCTCGTGGGATTCCCCAAGTTGAGGTGATGTTTGATATTGATGCCAATGGAATATTAAGTGTTTCCGCAAAAGATAAAGCGACAGGGAAATCTCAGAGTATTAAAATAACCGGTTCAACCGGTCTTTCAAAAGATGAGATTGAGAAGATGACGAAAGAAGCGGAAGCCCATGCATCGGAGGATTCGAAAAAGAAAGAAATGATAGAGGTGCGCAATAAAGCTGATAACATGATCTATGTTGCAGAGAAATCAGTTAAAGATGCAGGTGAGAAGGTATCTCCCGATATCAAAAAAGAGGTAGAGGAAAAGATTACAGCCCTTAAATCAATACTTGATACTGGTACAAAAGAAGATCTTGAGGCAAAAACAAAAGATCTTTCAGATTCTCTGCAAAAGATAGGTCAGTCGATGTATCAACAACAACCTCAAACAGGAAAAGAGACAAAACAAGAGGAGAAAGGGAACGGGGAGAAAAAAGATGAGAAAAAGTCGAAGAAAGAAGATGTGCAAGAGGGGGAAGTAGTGGAGTAATGGTATGTTGAAAGAGCGATTGGATAGTTACTCTCCTCCAATGATTCCAGGAAAAAATAAAGACCCCATATTCCGAAGATAAATATTATGGCGAGAGATTATTACGAGGTACTCGGAGTATCGAAAAACGCAACAGAAAGTGATATCAAGCGTGCATATCGAAAGTTAGCCCTCCAGTGGCATCCGGATAGAAACAAATCAACAGAAGCGACCGAAAAGTTTAAGGAAATCAATAAAGCGTACGAAATTCTCTCTGATACAAAAAAGCGTGAGGTATACAACCAATACGGTGACTCAGCCTTTCAGCCAGGGGGTGGTTTCGGAGCAGGTCGTGAGCCATTTGAAGGACAGCAAACCGGAAGATACGGGCCGTTCACCTATACATACACAACATATGGGGGGTCACCATTTGAAGGCGGTGGAGATTTTGGGGGATTTTCCGATCCATTTGAGATTTTCGAACAATTTTTCGGTGTTGGATCACCGTTTGGTAGAGGACGAGGGAAACAGCATCCTATTTACCGTCTAACGCTTGACTTTATGGAGGCTGTGAAAGGAGTTGAAAAAACAGTTGACCTCGGTGGAAAGCGCCAAAAAATTAAGATTCCGGCAGGAGTTGATAGCGGGTCAAGAATTCGTTTTGACGATTTTGATATTGTTGTTGAAGTACAGTCAGATTCACGGTTTAAAAGAGAAGGATACGATTTGATAACTGACGTGGAAACAAGTATCGTTCAAGCCACGGTCGGAGATATTGTTTCCGTCCCAACAATTGATGGACCATTGAATGTAAAGATTCAACCTGGAACGCAACCCCATGCTCTCATTCGACTTCGCGAAAAAGGCATCCCACACATTCATGGAGGGGGGAGAGGCGACTTGTATGTGCGAGTAAAAGTACGCATCCCGACAAAACTGACATCCCATCAAAAAGAACTCTTGAATGAATTTGAAGAAGAAGGAAAAAAGAAGAAATCTTGGTTTTAGGTTTGAACATTTTTTTCAAAATCGGAGTAATCGACAACAAGTTCTTCGTTTGAACTGATTTTTCTTAACGTGATAAATGAGCCTTGTTCCTCATCAAATCTCACATTCGGTTTGTTTGAATGATTGACAAAAAATGATATGTCAATACTATTCAATCCCGCTTTGGGTATAAACACTTTTCCCTTCTCGATGCAGCAAAAATCATAGATGAGCTTTTGAACCGGTTTAGATATTTTTTGGAGCTCTTTTTTTGTAAAATCATAAAAGCTCTCCTGTGATCCCTTAAAGATATTTATTCCTTTCGGAATAGTTCGGATTGCAAAAACACCAACTCCATGTATTGGGGATGGTTTCATCCGGCAATATACATCATTTCGAAGATTGGCAATGAGGTCAGCTTTCTTCATATGAATGGGAAAGTACTATTATGATATAGATAGAAAAGATTTTCAAGAGTCAGAAGGTGGGAAGAAATTCTTTAGTTGAGATATTTGGCAATATTTGCGGTGTGTTCCTCAAGTGTTTGTGCAAAGTGAGATTTTCCCGTTTTATCAGCAATGTAGTAAATGTATGATGTCGAAGGTGCAGTGACAACAGCTTCGATAGCAGCAATTCCAGGGTTGGTAATTGGAGTTGGAGGAAGATTGGAATGAATGTATGTATTGTACGGTGAATCAAGGCGAAGGTCTTCTGTTGTTAAATCTTTTTTCCACCATGTCTTTTCCTGAGATTGGTATCCCAAAGCGTATTGGACTGTCGCATCGATATCAAGTTTCATCCCGATAGCACGGCGATTGAGAATTACACTCGCTATAAGCGGACGGTCTTCCGAAAATTTTGCTTCACGTTCGACAAGTGATGCAATAGTGATTAGCTCAGTAAGTGTTAGATTTTTTTTGCTTGCCAGAGTACGAATTCTCTCATCAGCCTTTTTATCGAAGTTATCCATCATAGTTTTTGCTACAGCTCCTGCTGTTGCATCTTTCGGAAATAAGTACGTGTCTGGAAACATATATCCTTCTTTTGCAACGTGAAGAAATTCTCTTTCTGGAATATTTAATTCTCTTGCAAGTTTGAGAGCTATTTCTTCACTCCTCCATCCTTCGGGAATGACAATCCATGTATCGACGGTTCCATGCGTAAGTGATTCGATTACTGTTTGAAGATCCATTGAGGTACTCAGACGAAAGTCTCCAGCTTGAATTCGTTGTGAAAATCCTCCAAACCGAGCAAGGAGGAAAAATGCAAGAGGAGATCGAATAAACCCCTGTTTTTCCAATCTATCAGCAATATTTTTAATATTTTCGCCTTTTTCAATAGAAAAAATGGTCATAGCCGTGTCTTTCGGATTTGGTGCTTTTTCTGCTTGATACCACCAGAGAAATACGACCAAAGAGAAACATGAGAGGATAATGAGAAGGACAAAGAATTTCTTCTTCATTCGTTTAACTTAACTGGTAGATCGGCACATGTTGGAGTGTTTCAACTGCCTCTTTCAATCGCCATTTGTCGGACGAATATAGTATACACAGTATATCATTTTTATCAATACGTTCATCAATGCGACGGACGAGATATACACCTGCCTTTTTATCTGTGGGTGCACCAAGAATTTTCGCAATGATCGTGAGGTTTTTATTATTGAAGGTTGTGATGATGCCTTTTTGAGATGAAAGAACTTCGTACTTCATCTGTGACATACGTAAATTTTCGACACTAATGTGAGGGTTTCCTCCTTGAGCCCTGATGATTTGTTGCATTTTTTCCAATGCTTTTCCACTCGTTAGTATCTCTGTTGCTAACTCTTCGCCACTTTTCCCGGTATCTTTTTTCTTATTATCGGAAAGACAAAGATTTAGCAGTTTTCCTGCCAGGCGAAGAGTTTTTGCCTCAAGCATAAAAGGGCGATCTGGTCTTTGTTCAAGAACCTTAAGAACATCTCTTGCCTCAAGGAGTGGTCCAACACCATGTCCAGCTGGTTCAAACGCCTGATTGATATCAACGGCAAGTTTTATACCAAACCGCTTTGCAAGGTAGCCAAATTTATCGGCAACTATTTCAGCATCTTTAAAGTGATTAATCTTAAGCGTTTTCCCTACAGGAATATCCAAAATAAGATGAGTAGCCCCTGAGGCTATTTTCTTCGCCATGATTGAGACAATGATTTTATCAAATGATTCGAAAGAGAGTGGTTCCTCTACTTGGATAATAACATCATCGGCAGGAGCTAGTCCCAAATGGCCTCCCCAAACAATACATCCTCCTACTGTTTGCACAATACGCTGAATTTCTTTCGGCGTAAAAACAACTGGAGCTAAAATTTCCATTGTATCTGCGGTTCCGGATGGTGTCGTAATAGCGCGAGATGAATTCTTTGGGATAGTAAATCCTGCCGCAGCAACAATCGGTACAAGAATCATTGTCGTTCGAGTTCCCGCAAGTCCACCGGTAGAATGTTTATCGGCAACTATTCCTTTAAAGTGGAGTCGCGCGCCTGTTTCTGCCATCGCCTGAGTAAGGTGGTAAAGCTCTTGTTGAGAGAATCCTTCTTTAAAACCAGCTGCAACAAAATATGTGGTAAGTATCGGTCCTAGACGCTCATGAGATATTTCATCCATGAGAGTGTAGATCTCGCGATAATTCAGTTTTTTTCCAAGTAGTTTCTTCTTAATAGCGTCAAGCGCTTTCAGAGATTGTTTTGAGTGGTTATCTTTAGTCAAACGGGAATTCATATTTTTTCAAGCCTTCCTCGAACGACAAGTCGTTTTAAGTATGTACCCGGTGGTACGCATGTTACTAGGGTAATATACGAATTGTCGTTCTGTTGGCGAAGCACAGAAAGATCATCAGGGTAAACAATACTCATTTCATACACCTTAAAAGTATATGTGATTGAATCAACGCGGGCCTGTATTGTATCTCCAATCTTGAGTGATGGGAGTTTTGAAAATATAGATTTATAATCACGAGGATTGTAGAACCATAGGAGCGTTGAATGGCCCAATATGACTGGGTTTCCATTTTGTCCAGGGAGAGGTCCAGCAAAATGAATCAGGCTCTTCATGAGATCATCACCACCAACGGTGACAGATGCGTCAAAAATATCAACTTTTGGAATTGAAAGAGTATAGACAGTTGGTGTTTGGGGGAGGGAAATATTCGTTGCTTTTGGAAACCAAACCCGTGCTTTCGTATAGTCAATTCGCTCGCTTGGAAGTATAATTGGGAGAGTGGACGCGAGTGTATCCTCTATAATGGTTTCTGGAATTGGGCGCAGTAATCCAGTAAATCTTGGTGCATAGACAAGTTCAAAAAAAATAATCGGAGAAAGAACCCACAAAAGAATACCAAGTCCTGAAAGAATAAAAACAAAAGAGACAGTGCGAATGACTTTCCGAAGTCTTCTTCTTGACTGTTTTCTATAACTATACAGTGCCATATTATCGAGGGACTACAGAGATGGAGATGTTATCTCTTCGGAGCGGGAGTCTATTTCCAAAAAACGGTGGCGTTTGAAAGGCAACAATTTCAAAGCCAGCGACGTTTTCCACAGAGGCAAGGAATGACTTGACATCCGTGTAAGATTTTCCAACAAGTTTCGCTTTGAGTGAAGGTATATCAAACGAGGGGATGAAATAGGAAGTAATCGAGGCTTCTCCTGTATAATCACCTTTTTTATCAATCGTTACGTCACCAATTCGGACAGTAGTTCGTAGAGTATCAAGTGTATACCCTGATGGGATTTCCGATCGATTTGTACTCGAGAGTATTGTTATATCAGAGTTTTTGTAAACAAGTGCGGAAAGTTCCAGTGTTCCCTGAAGAGTTAATTCTTTTGCTTCAGCACCAACATCTTTGTTGTAATTTTTGTTCTTAACGGTTTCTTTCATTGAAGCATCAAGTATCTTTTCATCTTGGTGAATTTTACCAGTAATTTCCTGTCTCGCCTTTTGTATAAGTTCGTTAGAAAGAGCTGTAAGGAGTCCATCTTGATCATTTTTTGACACACTTGAGACTTCACGGCTTGTGCCACCAGTTAGTTTTTCCACATTTTTTGCATAATATTGTGATTCAGGAAAATCTTTGAATGTAAAATTCCGACCAGCCGGTATATTTCCCTCCGGGCCAATCTCACGCGCGGTAATTTTCGATGTTATTTTGCCAAATGTAAGTCCTTCTCCGGTATCCGATGCAGAGGCGACGTTTACATCTTGATCAAGGCTAAACTGTAGAGAGTCGGTTGTGAGAATTATTCCTTTTGGAAAAGTCTTTCCTGCAAGCGTTTTATTATAAATAGTTACTTCGCCTTTGGCGGCTTCTCCAATTTTTGATTTTCCGGTTGTTGCAACAGCCTTTTCACCACTTGTTTCAACGTTTATCGGAGTTGCAATAATGACGTTTGATTCAGAAGAACGATTCAATTCAGTTGTAAACAGGACCGCAATACGTTTTGATGTCGAAATAGGGTATGTAATGAAATGAATTTCAGCTTTTGGGGAGTAGAAAAAAATTCTCATTCCAATTGCAACAAGAAAAAGAGTAAGGACAATGAATGGAATAATAAGAAAGAGTTTTCTCCCTGAAAAAGATTCAAAGAGAGCCAGTTTAGGGAGAGAAATTTTTGAGATGTTTCCCAAAAGATTCGAAAGGAGAGGCAAATTTCGCAAAGATTTTAATGGCTCTCTTTTTTTCTCGATTTCAGTTTCCAATTCTTTCTCCGACGTGCCCTTTTTTTCTGCATGCTTTACAAACCCGAAATTTTCATCTTTTGGAGGAGATTCCTCAATCTCCTCTTGCATCAATTTTAAGATACTTCCTCCCGCTGCTTCAACGAGAGCGAGAGTTCCCACATTTTCAGGGAGTGTCTCAACTTTTGGGGTATGGAGAAATGATGAGTACTTATGCCAGGAGAATCGTAATAGCTCCTCCCGAATATTTTCTACATTCTCTTTTTGTGTCCGATCATAAATAAGTATTCGAGAGGGAAGAATTTCATCCTTAAAAGTATTGACAATACGGGTTATATCGTCAGTGAAAGATTCGCTTCGAGGTTGCGTACTATTTTTTTCTAATTTGCCAACCCGGATAAGAGAGACAGTAATATCCGTAGATCCTATTGAAAAGAGAAGAAGTGTTGGAGCAGAACCTTCCTTTGATTCAAGGTAGTATGCAAATGCTTGAGGATACTCAATAAACCCACTCGGTTTTAAATCAAGTTCCTTCGCAATTGTTTTTAGCGTTACGAGATGTTCCGGTTTAATAGCATCATTTTCGAGAAAGTCTATGGGAAGTCCAAAAATAACTTTTTCAAGAAGGACGCTCTCTTTTAGATTTTTTTCTGCAGCAGAAATAGCAATATCTGCAACGTCTGATGCATTATCTCCTTTATTCCATTCACCCTCGCCTGTTCCGAGAATTGTAATTTCGTTTCCAGAAAGCTTTGCAACGGCTGCAGTAATCCGCCTTTCTTCCATGCCAAGAATAAGGAAGTACTCCTTCGACTCACTACTGGGCATGATTTTTCCTAGTATTGACATGATCAGAAGATACTTTGGCGTATATGCGTCTTACACCTTGGGAAATTCCCTCTTCTTTTACTATCTTAAACGAACCTATGGTAGCTGTAAAGTCAACATGAGGTCCTCCACAGACCTCTTTTGAGAAGTTCCCAATAGAGTAGACTTTTACCTGTTCAGGGTATGTTGTGCCCGGAACGGTTAGGGCTCCTTCTTCAATAGCCTTATTAAGCGGGACGATTTCCACCGACACTGTCAGGTTTTTATCAATTTTTTTATTGACGAGATGTTCGATTTTTTCAATAGTTTCATTTGAGATTTTTTCCGGATGAGTGAAGTCGAAACGGAGACGTTCTGCTGTAATATTGCTGCCTTTTTGCCGTACGTGACTACCTAATACTTCTCTTAATGCTTGTTGTAGCAGATGTGTTGCCGTATGAAGTTTTACGACAGCTTCGCTTTGATCAACCAGTCCTCCTTTAAAAAGTCTACTTGTAACTTTTCTTGATAGATTAGCATGAGTTTTTTGCGCTTCGCTAAATTCTAGTTCATTCAGAGTCACTCCTTTTTGTAAATATAGCTCTTTTATAATTTCTAAAGGGAATCCATAACTTTGGTATAAATTAAATGCAGTTGATCCAGTAAGCTGGTTATCTTTTAGTTTTTCAAATTCTCTTAAGCCCCGATCTATAGTTTTTCTGAATTTATCTACTTCTGCAGTAATGACTTGATTGATTTCTGGTGTATTTTTCGTAACAGATGGGTATATTTGAGAATACTGGGAAATAAACTCAGGGATTGCATTTGAAAGCCATTCATCACCCATCATACCTAATTCTCTTGCTTGGATCATTGCCCGTCTTATTAAGCGTCTTAAAACGTATCCATGCAGCTTGTTTGAAGGCTCTACTCCGCTATCAACCAAAAAAATTGCAGCTCTTAAATGATCAGAGATTATTCTGTAAGGACGCGGATGTATTTTGTAATTTGAAGGCGTCTTGGTAATAGCTTCCAAAGTCTTAATTGCGGTTGAAAACAAATCTATTTGAAACATATCAGGATTATCATTCGTTGCAGCAACTAATCTCTCAAGTCCTCCACCAAAATCTACATTTTTTTGCGGTAATTCTTTAAAACTTCCGTTCTGTTGTTTTTGGTATTCCATAAATACAGAATTTCCAATCTCTAAGAACCGGCCACATTCACAGTTTGGATGACAAGGCTTATTTTTCCATGGAGAATTTTCATGGAATTTTCTCTCAATTCCAAAGTCATAAAATACCTCACTGTCAGGACCTCCTGGTTCACCCGGAGGCATTTTGTCTGGTGTACCTGAGCGGGACCACCAGTTTTTATCTACACCATACGAAAAAATTCTTTCTCCTTCTTTTGCCTCAATTCCAACCTGGGAGAAGAGTTCTTTCCAAATCTTAATGGATTCATTATCCTTTGGGACAAATTCATTTCCCTCAAAAACACTTATATATAGTCTCTTCGGATCAAGATGTAATTCATCCGTTAAAAATTCAAAAAACCAAGGGAGTTGATTTTCCTTAAAATAGTCTCCAAGTGACCAATTGCCGAGCATTTCAAAAAATGTTGTATGCCTGTTATCGCCCACTTCATCTATGTCTTGTGCACGGAAACATTTTTGACTATTAACAATACGTGTACCTGAAGGATGTTTTTCCCCAAGAAGGTAGGGTACAAGAGGTTGCATGCCTGAACTCGTAAAGAGGGTAGTAGGGTCATTTTCGGGAACAAGGGAAGCCGATGGGATTTCTACATGTCTTTTTCCTTTATAAAACGAGATAAATTTTTTTCTAACTTCTTTATGGGTCATAGTATATAGATTTGCATTGATATGATAGTATATATGATAAGTACATTGTTGACAACGAAGGATAGGTTCTATACAATCGTACCAAATATGGTTTTACGTCGCTTGCGAAATCTTATTGTTACTACCACTACTACCTCCACAAAGGAGGTCTCGTAGTTAATGCGATAAGATAATTGTCGATGCAAATGAGACCTCCTGAAAGGGAGGTTTTTTTATGCAGCTCTTGCCGATGAGAGAATGCAGAGGTGCATAATCTGCTGGAGCTTTAGTGCAAGCTGATTGAAAGGAAACAAGTATGAAAATTATGAAATTTGGAGGAGCGTCCCTTGCTGACGCTCAAAAAATATATCACGTTGCAGGTGTTATAAAAAATTTTGCACGTGAGGAAAAAGTTATTATTGTTGTTTCGGCATTTTTAGGAGTGACTGATCGTCTCATCTCAATATATCAGAATTATAAAGCCAATCAAATTGAGAATGGAGTTAAGGAGCTTCAGGATTTACATGACTTTCACTTTGATATTGCACGAGAAATTCAGAAAAATAAGAATGGTCCGTGTTCTTTCTTTGATTCTCTTTCCCAACTTTTTGCTCAACTGACAGCGTATGTAACATTCCACCGAGATTATGGTAAAGAAGCATTCGACCATATTGTTTCTTATGGTGAAAGAATAAGTAGCACGTTCGTTGCATGCGCATTACAAAACCTAGGAGTTACGGCAAAACCTATTGAAAGCTCAAAGGTCATTGTCACAACTGACAAATTTGGTGATGCGCGGGTACTTATCCCCCAAACGCGTAACCAGGCAGAGCGTGTACTTCTTCCAATGCTTATTCAGGGAATTATTCCTGTATTTACAGGTTACTTTGGGGCTACACTTGACGGTCGGATCACAACATTTGGCCGGGGTGGTTCCGATTACAGCGCAACAATTCTTGCCCACGTTCTTGATGCTCAAGAAGTTATTCTTTGGAAGGAAGTAGATGGAGTTTTTTCTGCTGATCCAAAAAAGAATGGAAGCGCACGATTTTTAGCGGAAATTTCTTATAAAAAAGCAGCCGAAATGGCAAAGAATGGTGCAAAAGTTCTTCATCCTCAAGCCCTGGAGCCTATCATTGACAAAAAAATAGTGGTTTGGGTGAAAAATACCTTCAGGCCAGAACTTGCTGGCACAAAAATTTGGCAAGGGAATAAGACATGAAAAAAATTCAACTGATTCAATTAGGAGTAGGGAATGTCGGCAAAGCACTCATTGGTCAAATCACTCGAGGGGAAAATGGTATTAAAAAACGATTCAACATTGATATCTGTTACTATGGTCTATTTAACAGTAAAGGGGGAATATTTTCCGATAACGGTTTATCAAATCAAGAAATACGAAATTTTCCAGCAAAAATGAATGCAGAAATAAAGAATGTTATCAATAAAGTCAATTCCTCATTTATTCTTTTAGATCTCACCGCATCCGATGCTACTTTTCCATTTCTCTATCACGCTTTGCAAAAAGGGGCATCAGTTGTTCTTGCAAACAAACGGCCGCTTGCAGGTCCATATACACAATATAAGTTGCTACATTCTTTTAAACCCAATCAAATACTTCATGAAACTACAGTCGGGGCAGGACTGCCTGTTATTCGAACGTTAAAAACACTCCTTGCTACAGGCGATGAAATAATTAGTATTACTGGCTGTTTCAGTGGGACGCTTGGATTTATCTGTTCATCAATAGAGGAAGGAAAGTCTTTTTCTGAGTCGGTCAGAATTGCCCGAAAGATTGGATACACCGAATTTGATCCGCGAGAGGATCTATCAGGAAATGATGTGGCTAGGAAAGTAATCATCCTTGCCCGGATGATTGGACAAAAAATAGAAATGAAAGATATACAAATAAAAAAGCTTTACCCACCAGAGTATGAAAAATTTACCGTAGATGAATTTATGACACATATAGTTCGACTTGATAGTCTTTATATTGAAAAATTTAAAAAAGCTAAAAAGAAAAATAAAGTACTCCGTTTTGTAGCCGATATTTCTAAAAAAAATTGCACAATAGGACTACGAGAGGTAGAAAAAGAGAATGATATTGGGACTCTGACGGGACCAGATAATATAGTCATCTTTACTACCAAATATTATTTATCTCAACCTCTTGTGATTAAGGGCCCCGGTGCTGGTCCTTTCGTGACTGCATCTGGAGTATTTGGCGACATATTAACTATTGGAGGAGTGCTATGAAAAAAATCAGAGTCGGTATATTAGGCGCCACAGGTATGGTGGGTCAAAGGTTTGCTACTCTTTTGGCCAACCATCCCTGGTTTGAAGTAGTTGCTTTAGCAGCATCACCTGCCTCAAAAGGAAAAATATACCAAAAAGCTGTAAAAGGAAGATGGAAAATTGATAAAGAAATTCCAAAAACACTTAAGAATGTAGTTATCCAATCTGTTGAGGAAGATATTGATGAGATTGTAAGGCGTGTCGATTTGGTATTTTCTGCTCTGGATTTGGAAAAGAATCAGATCAAAAAGATTGAGGAATATTATGCATCAAAAAATATGGCTGTAGTTTCCAATAATTCAACCAATCGTTGGGTAGAAGATGTTCCTATGATTATGCCGGAAATTAATCCTGAACACATAAAACTTATCGATGTTCAAAGGAAAAATCGCGGTTGGAAAAAAGGATTCATTGTTGTTAAACCCAATTGTTCTATCCAGTCGTATGTATCCATACTTACCACTCTTCATAAATTTCAACCTCAAAAGGTCCATGTAGTCAGCATGCAGTCTATATCAGGCGCTGGGAAAACGTTTGATAGTTGGCCGGAGATGGTTGATAATGTTATTCCCAATATTGCCGGCGAGGAGGAAAAATCAGAGAAAGAGCCGCTTAAAATTTGGGGGAAAATAAGAAGCAATAAAATTGCACTGGCAAAAAAACCAGAGATATCGGCAACATGTATCCGCATACCTTCTTCAAATGGACATATGACAAGTGTCTCTGTTTCTTTTGGAATAAAACCATCAAAGAAACAGCTACTTAGCGCAATAAAAAATTATAAAAATCCAATAGAGAAGTTACACTTACCATCCGCCCCCAGGGAATTTATCAATTACTTTGAAGAAGAAAATAGACCTCAAAGTAAACTCGATCGTAATTTGGAGAACGGTATGGGAATTTCCATGGGTCGACTACGAGAAGATAAACACTTTGATTGGAAATTTATTGCCTTGTCACACAACACAATTAGAGGTGCCGCAGGTGGTGCAATACTTTTGGCAGAATTACTTGTAAATAAAGGATATATATGAAGCTTTCTCTTATTGGCATGTCTAATTCAGGTAAAACCTTTTGGTCGGAGAAATTGGAGGAATATGGATATATTAAGCTCTGCTGTGATGATTATATAGAATATAAATTAGGAAGTGTTCTAAAAAAATTAGGCTATAGGGGTATTTCAGATGTTTCAAAATGGCTAGGTCAACCATATGAGGAAAGATATCAAAGCAATAGTAAAAAATATTTAAAATTTGAAAAAGAATCTCTTGAGAAATTCATCGATCAAGTAAACAGTGATTATGCTGATAGAGCTGTTGTTATAGATACAACAGGAAGTGTCATATATACGGGTTTTACTATTTTGAAAAAATTGAAAAATAATACAAAAATTATATATTTGGATACTCCATACAAAGTTCAAGACGAAATGTATACGTCCTATCTCAAAGAACCAAAGCCCGTCGTGTGGGGTGAAAGTTTTAATAAACGGCAGGATGAGACCGATATATCAGCTCTTAAGCGGAATTATCCCAAACTGTTGGCATATAGAAGAAAGGAATATGAAAGAATTGCTGATATAACACTGGATTACTTTCTACTGAGAAAAAATAATTTTGACGTTGAGAATTTTGTTAATCTTATAAAAGAGTGATATGATCATTTTTCTTCGATGCGTTTCTTGCGATAAAAAATTTGATTTTAGCAAAATCAGATACCGTTGTGATTGCGGAGAAGTTCTGGAAGTTGAGCGGAGTGATTTTCTATCTTTGAAAGGAAAAATTTCTACCAAACTTTTTGATACAAGATGGAAGAGTCGCCAATTTCCTTATCAGAGTGGTGTTTGGAGATATAAAGAGTTTCTTTTCCCAATTGATGGAAAATATATTATTACTCGTCCTGAAGGGAATACAAATCTTTACAATGTGGGGAAATCGATTTCAAACAAAATCGGAAAATTTACGAATGTAGATTTTTTATACTTGAAACATGAAGGTGAAAATCCTACAGGAAGTTTTAAAGACCGAGGAATGACGGTTGGAATATCCTACGCAAAACTTCTTGGAGTGAAAGCTGTTGCGTGTGCTTCAACTGGAAATACGTCTTCTTCGCTTGCTTCCTATGCAGCACTAGCCGAGATCCCATGCTTTGTCTTTTTACCAAAAGGAAGAGTTTCTTCCTCAAAGCTTGCGCAATCGATTGCGTATGGTGCAACAAATATAGAAATTGATGGTGATTTTGACGAAGCAATGAGTATAGTTGAGAAAATCTGTAACCAATTTCACATCTATCTACTTAACTCTATTAATCCATTAAGACTTGAAGGTCAGAAAACAATTGTTTACGAACTTCTACAGCAGCTTAACTGGAAAATTCCCAACTGGGTTGTTTTGCCTGGCGGAAACTTAGGGAATGCCTCAAGCCTAGGGAGAGGGCTTAAAGATTTAAAAGAGGTAGGGATCATAGATAAATTTCCACGTATTGCTGTTATTCAAGCCCATGGAGCGAATCCTTTTTACAGAAGTTACAAAGGAGATTTTAAGTATCGTCATACAATGAATGCAGACACTCTTGCTTCTGCAATCAAAATTGGAAATCCAGTGAGTTTCTTACGGGCAAAGAAGGCAATTTTGGAAACCAATGGAGTTGTTGAAGAGGTTACCGACCAAGAAATACTTGAAGCAAAAAAAATAATTGACACATCTGGTATTGGTTGTGAACCAGCATCGGCAACATGTGTTGCCGGAATAAAAAAGCTCGTTAAAAAAACTATCATTAAAAAGAGTGATGTTGTCGTCGGTGTACTTACTGGGCATATATTGAAAGATCCAGAAAATATTCTTCCATCAAAGGAAAAATTTCTTCGAAATGTTCAGGGAACGACGCTTCCCCATATTGTTTCCAAACTCCTTGCGTAATTGTTCATTTGATACAATGGAATTGGTGGATATTCGGATATTTCAGTCGAAAGATTTAGGAAAGCACGACAAATATGGTTGAGATAGATGAAAACGCACGTATTTGGGAATACCTTTCTCCGAATCAAAAGGGATTGATAAAGGAAGGATTATTTCTCCTTCACGACATAACTGAACATCCTCGGTTAGAAATATCCGATTATTCCTACGTTGTTTTTCCATTTGCCAAGGCATATGAAGGATTTCTAAAACAGTTATTTCTTGATTGTTCTTTTATTACGAAGGAACAGTATGGTGGTGATCACTTCAGAATTGGGAGAGCTTTAAACCCACACTTAGAAAAACATCTTCGATGGGAATCTATTTATGACAAGGTTGTTGAAGCAACAGGCGACAGAATTCTGGCCGATCGCATGTGGTCGATTTGGAAACAGGGGAGAAATCTCGTATTCCATTATTTCCCTCATAACTTCCGAGCACTTTCTTTCTCTGAGGCTGAATCAATCATTCAGGAGATATTGAGAGTTATGGATGAATCGATTGTAGAACTCCAAACGAGACTTCCTAGGAAGTGAGGATTTTCCCGTTTTTCTTAAAAAAATGTTTCATTGATTTTGTAAACGAGAGCCGTTTTTCCTCCTTGGACTGGGGAAAATCAGCAGATAGATTCTTCATAAATGCACTGTCGTTCTTCGAAAGATCGTTAAGAGGAGATTGGATATGATCGGAAGGAAGGATACGTCTATTACCAAAGTTACGAAATTCCAAAAGTTTTCCTCTCAAAGATTTTTCGAACGCTTCTTCATCATCAAGAAGCTTCTCAAGAAGGCTGCGTCCATTTTTTGATCCGAAAAAGAGAATAAAAAATAGCGCAAAAATACTACCGAAAATAAATCCTATTAAAAAGCGTTTACTTTGATCGATTTCCATCTTTCGTTTTATCCCTTTTAAAGGTGGTCAATACTTTTAAGACTGCTCGAACTCCCTCAGTAAATCCATTAAGACTATGGACAGATTTTCCAATCGTGTCTGTAAAGTTTCTAGCATCATCTATCATGAGATTAAACTTAGTTAGCATCTTTCTAATTTCTTCAAGTATCTGATAAATCTGCCAACCAATGAAAAGGAGAATAATAGTAAGGATTGCTATGATAGTAAAAAGAAGTATTTGAGTCGGCTCAATCATAGGCAGATCATACCATTCTAATAAAGATAGGATAGAGAGTCAACAAATGATTCTGTTATGTTACGGGTTCTGCAGTTGAATAGTTCGTGTAATCGTCTTCTTTTTTCCGTGCTTACTTGTAGACTCAATGATGATGGTATTAATACCTGGGGATAGTGGAATTTGTAAGTGAAATTTTCCATCTGCGGATACGACAACCTTTTGGTTATTGATTGAAACAACTGCATCGCTGTCAGTTTGTCCTTCAACATCAACTTTTTCTGTCGTGACAATCTTCCCCTCTTCAGGTTGCAAAATAGTAAGTGGAGGAGGGCTTGTAAAGAGTCTATACTGGAAGAAGAGATATCCAAAAAGAAGAAGTAGTAAAGAAAGAGTTACTATTCCTACGACAATTTGAGGTGTCAAACGAATAATAGGATCATTCAGAGGACTGGTAAGTCCTTTTGGAAGAATACCTTCTTTATCCTGATCACGAAATTGTCGACGGAAGATTGCAACCATTTCCTCTGGTTTCAGATCAAGATAGCGGCTGTAGTTTCTTAAAAACCCTTTAATATAGGGGAGTGACGGGAGTTTATTCCATGAGTTATCTTCAATGGCTTGCAAGAATTTTTTCCGTATTCGTAAATCTTTTTCAACCAGTTCGAGGTCAAGATGTTTTTCGAGGCGTGCTTTCCTCAATATTTCGCCAACAGTTTTCATAGAGACATTAGTTTTGTGGGGAGGTTTCGGCAGGTTGGTTTTGCTGTGCTAAGAATTCTTCTGCATTTCTCACAAGAACATCACGCGGTTTTGATCCCTCTCCTGGCCCCACTATTCCTGCTTCTTCCAACTGGTCAAGAATTCTTGCGGCTCTGGCATAGCCAATAGAGAGTCTACGTTGAAGAAGCGATGCAGAAGCTCTATCATATTGACAAACAACTCGAACAGCTTCCTCAAACTGATTATCTCTTCCTGAATCTATAGTTTGTGATATGCCACTCCCGCCAGACTTCTTCCATGTTTGGGGCATAGAGGTGACTTCAGTCGTATATTGTACGGGAATATTTTTTGACTTTAGAAAATCAACAAGCCTTCCAACTTCAGCCTCTGAAATATATGCACCCTGAATTCTAGTCGGTTTTGCTTGATCCGGAGGAATAAAAAGCATATCTCCACGTCCAAGGAGTTTTTCAGCCCCCGGCATATCAATAATAACGCGAGAATCAATCATTGAGGAGACATTGAAAGCAATTCTTGCTGGAATATTGGCTTTGAGAAGACCAGTAATGACATCAACAGATGGTCGCTGTGTCGACACCACTAAGTGAAGACCAGTTGCTCGTGCCATTTGAGCAAGTCTGCAGATTGCATCTTCGACCTCAACCGGTGCGTAGGCCATGAGGTCTGCAAGTTCATCTACCAAAATGACAATGTATGGGAGGGCCTGAAAGCCAGAAAGTTCGTTGTACCCATCGATATTTCTTACACCTACTTCAGAAAATAGTTTATACCGCCTATCCATTTCCGAGAGGGACCATTTGAGAGCAGACAAAATTTTGTCTGGTTCAACAATAACAGGTGTTAATAGATGGGGAATACTATTATAGACCGTTAGTTCGACTCTTTTTGGATCTACAAGAATAAGTCGTACTTCTGAAGGTGTTGTGCGAAAAAGAAGAGAGCAGATCCATGTATTTAAAAGGACGGACTTTCCACTTCCAGTTGTCCCTGCAATAAGAACATGAGGCATTTTTGCGATATTTGCTGTAACTGGAGATCCTGAAACATCAAGTCCCAGTGCAACTAAAAGCTTATCTTTGCTTTTTCGCATTGTATCAGAAAATAGCATGTGTCGAAGTGTTACAAACTCCAGAGAGCGATTTGGAATTTCAATGCCAACGAGACTCCTTCCTGGAATTGGCGCCTCGATTCTAATTTGGCCAGTTGGCGCAGCAAGGGCAAGCGCAAGGTCATTTGAAAGAGCTGTGAGTTTGGAGAGTTTTGTTCCCATAGCAATCTCCAGAGCATACTGTGTGACTGCAGGTCCTAAATTTACTTCTGCAACGCGGGCAGTTACTCCAAAACTTTCAAGTGTTTTTTCAATAATATGAGCATTTTGTTTCAGATCTCCGCGGTCAGCTTTTTGGCCGGCAGAATCTGTTAGAAGTGATAAAGGAGGATATTCCCACACCGTTGAAGCAGAAGTATTTGAAATAAGGTTTGCGGAAATGAGTTCTTTCGTCTGTTCCGAAAGAGAGGCTGGGGTTTTTTTCTCTGGGATGTTTTTTGATCCAGCATCTACTTTTTCATCTTTTTTCATATCGCCTGAAGTTTTCAGGGATAGTTTTTCAACAAAGAGAGGTTTGGATTTCGACTGTAGAAAAGAAAAGATCGGAATATTTTTCAACATCCCTAGAAAATCTGACGAAAGTTGTGAGAATCCTGTGATAATTTCATCGATTGATGTGTTAAAGAGTACAATAAGCCCAATGAAGAACGTTCCAAGGAGAAGGACGAAAGCGCCAAATCCGGAAACGAGTGTGGCAAAATTATTCCAAATTTTCAGGCCTATAAATCCACTTTGGGTCAATGCCAGAAGCGTAATGTAGGTAAGGAGAAGTCCAAGAGGAACGTTCGGTTTGGTAAATGAGGTTTTGATACCAAGAAAAAGAGTCGAGAGAGAAAGAAGAACAATAGGAAGGAGTATCCCGCCCCAACCAAACTTTTCTCCAACTAAACCGTTAATGAAAATAAGTGCCGTGCCACTTTGAAAATAAGAAATACCAACAAGTGCTGCACCTCCCATTAGGAGAACTGCGACAATCGTAAATACCGTTTCTTTTTTAAGTTTGAAGTGGAGATGTCGTCTTCTTCTATATCGTCTCGCCATGGCAGTAGCTTATTATAGCAAGTTTAACGAATGATTACAGCACCGTTATATCCTATAGTAATATTACTACTTTGTCAACATCTCTTTTTCCGATATCAGAAAAATCAAGAGGAAGGCAAAACGAGCAGATTTGGAAGGGTTGAAGCTCGTTATACTTCTATGACAACGGAAATAATGAGAGGTCTTCGGTGAGTTTCTTTATAAAGGAATTCTTCTAAATTCCCCTCAATTTGTTTTCTGACAAACTGCCAATCGATAATTCTCCCTTTTCTGAGCCGCAACGAGTTTATAATGACTCTCTTTGCCGTTTCGATCAACTTTGTAGATTCTTTCATATAAACAAAACCACGGGAAATAATATCTGGTTCTGCGGTAACTTTTCCACTGCTTTGTTCAATAGGAACAACAACGACAACAATTCCTTCATTGGCCATCGTTTGTCGATCTCGAAGGACAACATTTCCGATGTCTCCAACTCCGAGACCATCGACCATGACATTTTTTAGCTCAATATTTCCTGAAATTTTTGCCGTTTGATTCGCTCGAAATTCAATGATATTTCCTCCATTTGGCAGGAGAATGGCATGGTCTTTATATCCCATTTTCTTCGCAAGTTCGGCATAGTGCTTCATTTGCCTGAATGTTCCTCCAATTGGGAGAATGTGTTTCGGTTTTGTAAGTCCGAGCATAAGCGCAAGGTCGTTTGCCGCACCATGTCCAGAGACATGCAGCTCGTCAGTAATTTCCGAGTAACTAACCCTGGCACCAGCTGCAGTTAATACATCGATGAGATTATGAACAGAGTTCTCATATCCAGGGATGGGATCTGCAGAAAAAACAACGACATCTCCGGAAGTAATTGATACGAATTTATGCACCCCTTCAGCAATTCTCGATAATACTGAGTTTGGTTGAGCTTGACTTCCCGTGACAATTAGCATGAGATTTTTTGGAGGAAGATGCTTGATATTTTTTTCCTCAACAATGAATACATCTGGGAATTCGAGGTACCCGAGTTTTTTGGCAACATCAACATTTTTGACGATTGATCTTCCTAAAAATGCAATTTTTCTCTGGTTTCGGAGTGCAACATTAATCGCCTGCTGAATTCGAGAAATATTTGATGATTGTGTGGTAAAAATAAATTTTCCAGGGCAGTCTTTCAACTCTTTTTCAAGCGTATCTTCAATAACCTGCTCAGAAAGCGTGTATCCGGGTGATTCAACTCGTACACAATCAGAAAGGAGGCATAAGATTCCTTCAGAAGAAGCTCGGGCGATTTTGCCGACGTCTGTTTGTTTTCCATCAATTGGTGTCCAATCGAATTTGAAATCACTTCCATGGTAGATGGTGCCTACGGGATTTCGGAGAATAAGATTTGTTGCATCTGGAATGGAATGAGTAACATGGACAAATTCAATGGAAAATGGACCAATAGGAAGAATTTTGTTTGTATCAACAGTCGAAACGTGTGTGTGGAGACCAAAATCTTTAAGCTTCACTTCAGCAAGAGCCGCTGTGAGTTTTGTTCCATATACCGGGACTTTCAGGTGAGGAAGTATATAGGGGAGTGCTCCAATATGGTCTTCATGTCCATGAGTCAATACTATTCCACGTATCTTTTCTTTTTTATCTCGAAGATATGAAATATCAGGAATGACAAGATCAATTCCATACATGAACTCATCGGGAAATCCAATTCCACAGTCAACAATGAGGATGTCTGATAATTCACGTGGAGATTTCCAGTACTCATACACATACATATTTTTTGTCACGTCTCCAACACCTCCGAGTGGGATAAGTCGAAGGTAGGAAGATGGATTTTTTTCGTCTGGTTTCTTAGTGGGAGAGAGAAAAATGCTCATTATCAAGAACGTGTTTGAGAATTTGAAAATCGTCAAATAGAATTTTTTTTCGCTTTAAACTCCTCAGTCCTGCCGCTGGATGAAACATCGGAAAAATACGTAAACCCCGATTCCCCGGTATTTCTTTTATTGTACCATGAACCTGAGTGATTTTTGCATGAGGAAGGAAAAATTCAAGTCCAAACCGTCCGAGTGGAATAATAAGTTTCGGTTGAATAATTGCAATTTGCTTTACAAACCAATAGCTACATGCTTTTATTTCTTGAGGTTTCGGAGTCCGATTCTTCGGTGGTCTATGTTTCAGAATACTTGTGATAAAAACATCCTTCCGACGAAGATTGATTGAATGTAAAAGATATTCGAGAAGTTTACCTGCTCTCCCTACAAACGGCCGCCCTGTCTCATCCTCTTTTCTTCCAGGTGCTTCACCTACAAATACGATTGATGATTGAGAGGATCCTTCTCCGGGGACGGAATGATTTGCAGTTTTGTATAAAGGGCACCGTTTGCAAGAAGCAATTTGTCTAGACAAAATACCCAGAATGGTATCTATTTTTACCATGTGGGAAGATATTGTTTCACATTCTCTTGAGTTATTTGAAGAGTTTGAATTTTACCTTCAACGATCATTCGCGCAACTTTTCGACAAATTCCGTTAATTGTTCGTTCTAATGTCCGAATACCTGAATCAAATCCTAAAGGGCGGACAATAAGAGACCAAACATCATCATTGATTTGAAGTTGTTGAGATGACAGTCCAGCACTCTCTCTCACCTTGGGAAATACATATGATTTTCCGATAATAATTTTTTCCTCGTCATTATAGGATGGCATCTGGATTGGTTCGAGTCTGTCCATAACTGCTGTTGATATATTTCCAGTATTATTGGCTGTAGCTATGAATAAAACTTCGGATAGATCAAAAGGAAACTCAATGTAGTGATCGGTGAATGCGATGTTTTGTTCTGGATCGAGAAGTTCAATAAGCACACCCATGATATCAGCACGTGCATGGTCAGTAACACGATCAAGTTCATCAAGAAGGATGACTGGATTTTTAGTCTTTGCTCTTCGTAATGCCTTCATGACGAGACCTACTTCAGCATCAGGATGGATGCGTGATTCACCACGAAGATCAAGTGCAGATCCCATACCACCAAAGGGAATACGAACAAAAGCTCTCCCCATCGCCTCGGCAATTGCTTGAGCAATTGTAGTTTTTCCCGTACCAACGAGACCGACGAAAAAAAGTATCGGTGCCCGCATGAAGTTATGATTCGGCTGATCAGGATGAGTTTTCGATTGTTCGATGTTTAGTTTCATAACCGAAAGATACTCAAGAATTCTATCCTTTATTTCAGTGAGCCCATGGTGATGTTTATCGAGGATGTCTTTGGCATGGTTTATATCCAAAACGTCATCGCTTCGCGCATTCCACGGTAGACTCGTAATCCAATCAATGTAGTTGGCAACAAGATCAAATCCGGTAATTTGTCCTCCATATTTAAGACTTAAGAATGTTCGATCGATAAGAGTTGAAGCCTTTTCCGCGAGCTCTGGTGGAAGGGGCGCCTCGGCAACTTTTTTCCGAAGTTTCGCTAACTCCTCAGTATCCAAAGGTTTCTGAGTCACATCCATGTAATCATTATAGCAGGGGATAAAGGGGATGCTAGTGATTATTGTATAAGCGTAAGTTTTTCAATCTCCTTCGTAAACGTTTCCGTGATATATTTCCAGCTTGGTTGTTTTGATGCTCTCTTGGTTTTTTTTGCAAGTTCATGGTATCGCTTTTTATCAGAAATTAAAGAAATAATTTTTTTTGCGAAAAGCATATGCATCCCAGTAGGAACGAGTATGCACCCTGGAATGTTTCTTTTTTTGAAAGCTGATGATGCATAAGCAACTGTTGGAACTCCCCATATTGCAGCTTCAAGCGTCGGAATACTGGCGCCACCTTCTCTTCGGGTTGAGAGGTGAAGCTTACTTTTTTTCAAGACTGAATGAAGGCGCTTTTCACTCAAAGACCCAAGATAAGAAATATTTCTATGAAGATGATATTTTCGTATTTTCAATTCTAGTTTTTGTATATACTCGGAAGATCCTCCACCAACGAGTACAAGTTTTGCATTCGGTAGCTCATCTACAACAAGGCGCCAAATTGGAATTAGGTCAAAAACCCCCCGATTTTGAGAAATAGTACCTATACTTATTGAGTCATAAAGAATTTCTCTCGCTTGTTTTTTTTTACGACTTATTGTCCCAACTGATGTTGTTTTCAGAAGATGACTTGGAAAGATTCCCTTTACATTCTTATATGCATTTTTCAAAACAAACACTTTATTTGCTTTCAATCTCAATAGAAGAAAACTTGCTCGTTGAGAAAGGAAGCTAAATAGTGAATAAAGGAATGGGTTTTCTCTTTTCCAAGGGAGAGGAATAAGATGGTAAATTCTACCTACCCAAAGACTCTGAGGGTAAAAAATTTTAGCAATAAATGCTGGGATAATATCTGGAAAATAATCACTTGATGAGTAGATGATGATCCTTCCATCGAGTTTCTTAATGAGAGAAAGAAGCATCCTTGTTGATTGGTACGTACGGAGAAGATATTTCAATGGTCCAAATAGGAGGCGTTGAGACGATCCAAAAAATATATCGTGATAGAGATGAAACGATGTCTTAGCGCCATATGTAGTCCAAATTGATTTGGTGAGTTTATTTCCTACGACATGCACTTCAAATTGTTTTGTAAGGTACGGAGACATTTTGGGGAAGATAATATCTCCACCGCTAACTGAATTGGTCAACAATATACAATTTTGGAGGACTATAATTTTCTCCATAGTCGACTTTCTACAATACAGAGAAATAATATGCTTCGAAGGATACATATGCCTAAGAAATAATAAGGAGAAGAAACTATCTTTTTCCACTTACCATTTTCAATAAAAACGCCAATACTTCTATAGAAAAGCCCAAGCTGCTTTTTGATGTCCGCATCATTTCTTCCCCATTTCGTTACGTATAAGGAATAGTCTTTATCATAAGAGATCTTTTTCCTTATATACGTTTGGAAAGAAAATAAAGTTTCATCATGGAAAAGTGGTTCTTTTACCAGAGAAAATTGGCCGAGTAATTTTAATCGTTTTGTCAAATCCCAATCTTCAAATGCTCGAAGTTTTTCATCAAAACCACCGATTGCAATAAAATCTTTTCTGCGAAAAAAACGTACAGCGTCGATTGGAGTAGCAGTAAAAAAACTACGTTCAAAATTGCGAACTTTAGACCAAAGAGAATTTCCGACGATTTCCTCGAGGATATAGAGACTAGTAATCTCATTTTTTTGTTCTAATTTCTCAACACATGATCGAATGACATGTTTACTTAATCTCATATCAGCATCTAGGAAAAGTGCATATTTCCCTTTCGCCTTTTCTCTAATCCCGTAGTTTCTCTGCGTAGAACGTTCATTTCCTTTGAGATAAATAGATGACGTATATTTCTTAGCAATGGAGACTGTCCTATCCGTGGAAAAATTATCAACAACAATTATTTCAATACTTTTACTGGGATACGATTGATTTGTTATCGATTCTAAACACTTTTGGATGCTCTGCTCCTCATTTCTTGTAGAAACGACAACAGATACAAGAGGAGATCTCATGATGCTACAGGTTTTTTGTCAAAAAGCAGGATTTTATCGTGTGACCTCTCAATTACCGTTTTGTTCTTCAAAAGGTGAGAAATAAATTTGTTTCCCATTTGTAACCATGAGTCAAATGCGAAATAGCTTTTTGTCTGATTTGGATCAAAATCAACAAAATGGCCAAGTAGTTTTTTCCCTGCAGAGAATAAAAAGAGAATATCCTCTTTTGTTCGAATTTGAAGTATTTGACGAACTATATACTGGGGAGAGAAAAATGCTGAGTAGAGTTCTTGGATAAGATTAAGAAGCTTCTTTTGAGAGAATGGAATTTTCATTACCGACTTTCTCATGTCATAGGCGTTATAGTCTTGGGTCAGTAACCAGTTTTTTTCTTTACACTCTTTCCAAAGAGGTGTTCCGGGATAAGGAATGACAATCGTTGCCTGCATTGTATTGAAATATCCTTTTTTGAAACAATACTTCGCCATATCGATTGTGTACTTAGCATCTTTGTATGTCTCCCATGGATAACCAAGCATGATGGTGACGTGAGGGTCAAGGCCAGCTTTTGTTGCCATTTTTGCTCCATTGATAATATCTTCTTCTTTGATGCCTTTATCCAACTTATCGAGAGTTTTTTGATTTGCTGATTCCATGCCGAATAAAATAAAACGAAATCCGGCTTTCGTCATAAGGTCATATTGCTTCTGGTTTCGCAGAGCATTGAAGCGCATGTTACATCCGTACCGAACTTTTTTGTTATAGCCGCTTTCAATAAGAAGATTACAGAATTTTTCGAGTTTTGGTCCGATAAAAAGTGTTCCTGCGTCGTCAAATATTTCTTTCACTCCAAATGTATCCACAACATGTTTTACTTCGGCAAAAAGCCGTTCTGGTGAAAATGTTCTGTATGATCGGATTGGATTTAATGTATGGACCCACACACAGAATGTGCACCTATTCCACCAACAGTCTCTCCCACTATACATATACGTTCCTGGTTTGTATTTATAATTCCCGTTATGGTATGCATAGAGTTCCCATTTTGTTAGTCGTCGATCAATGAAGGGAAGTGTGTCGAGGTTATGTTTGAGATCTGGGGGACCCGAGGAATAGATTATTTCTCCAGTTGGCAGAGTGTGCTGATTGAGAGGTATAGTGTGGAGAGAGGCATTGCCGTTTCTCCAGTAAACTCCACCTCCAAGAGGTTTATTCCGATAGATATGGTTGGCAAGGTCGACTATTGTAAAATCATAATCTCCACCGGTTAAGACATAGTCTACTTTCGATTTCTCAAACGATTCGAGCGGTAAGAAGGAGACATGGTCTCCCACCAGAACTATTTTTAAAGAAGGAAAAAGGCTTTTTAGATGAGCTATTTGTTCCCAGTGAGTTTTGATAACCGGTGATTTCGTTTCAATCATCAATATATCTGGGTTGACTACTCCGAGCGATTGTATCCACTCATCGTATGATTGATTTTCAGCTATTCCATCGATCCAGTGGACATCATATGAGTGTGTAGAGAGAAGGGTAGCGGAAGATGCGGGAACCATTGGATAAATATACGTTGGGGAATGAAAGTACTGGAACTGTCTATTTTGTGAAAGAAGTGGAGTTCCCTTGAATGATGGAAGTGGAGGATAACCGATGACAATTCGCGGTTTCATGTTATTTTGTCACAACGAATATACCATAAAGATCTCTCTGTTCCAACCATAGTACAGTTTTGGGTATAATGCATATAATGAATACTCTTTCTTATCTCAAAAGATTAATTCTTCGAGAAAAACTCATTCTCATCGGTTTGTTCGTTTCTGTTCTCGTAAGCTTTGCAAATGCCATACCAAATACATTTGTATCTGATGATGTTGGAGCTATTGTTGAAAGTAAAGTAATACATGATATTTGGCTTAGTGCAAAATCAGGCTCGGGAGGATTACTTGAGTCTGTTACTTATAGATTCTTTGGTCCAATTCCATCTGTTTTTCATATTAACAACATACTTATTCATTTCGGTGTAACTCTCCTTGTGTATCTCATGCTTTTTCTTGTTTCCGGAAGTAGACGATTTGCAGGTGTATCTGCATTCTTTTTTGCAGTACATCCACTTCATACAGAAGCGGTTACTTGGATATCAGCATTGCCCTATATTCTCTATACGTTTTTCGGACTATTTTCAATGGTTTTTTTTATTGCAGTTGACAAACAACTTCTCGGAAAAGTATGGATTATTCCAGCTGTTATCTTTCTACTTTTATCATTTTATTCATCAGAAAAAGCGATTGCTATTCCTCTTTTAATCGGTTCGTATTTTCTCTTATTTTCCTCTCTGAAACGGAGTATTCCTTTTATGGTCCCGGTTTGTTTAGCCACATTCTTATTTCTATTCTCTCTCTTTGGCAGATTTGGAGAAAGAGTTGTTTCTGTCAATCCTCCAGAGACCGGTGGTACTGTTGTCTTTAACCCTCTTATCCAAGTTCCGTTAGCGTTTATGTCTTACATAAAACTTTTTCTTTGGCCGATACCGTTGACACTATACCATGAATCATTTTTTGTGTCAGAGCAGCTTCAGTTTTTTCTCCTTGTTTTCCTTGTTTTATTGGCAATGGGTATGGTTTTTTCTCTTTACAAAAATAAACTCATTTTTTTTGGACTTATCATTTTTGTTGGGGGACTTATACCTACCCTTTTACCGATTCAAATCAGCTGGATTGTAGCCGAGCGGTATATGTACCTTTCCTCTTTAGGGTTAATAATGGTTCTTTCGTCTGGATTTGTTTGGGTTTGGAGAAAATATGAAAATTTCTTTTGGATTCTCTTTTTGAGTCTTTTTACATTTTATACACTTCGGACGATTATTCGAAACGCCGATTGGTATAGTCAAGATACATTATGGCCGGCAACAGTTGCAGTCTCACCATTTTCTTCACTTGCTCATAACAATATGGGAGATTTCTATATTCGGCATGGCCAAAGAGAGAAAGCAATTGAAGAATTTATGAAAGCTATTGAAATTCGTCCCAAGTATGCGGAGGCGTACCATAATCTTGGGAATACGTATTTGCTTACAAACGACGCCACAAAAGCAGCAGCTCTTTTTGAACAAGCTTTGCGTTATAATCCGACTCTTCTAGCATCTATGACAAATGGAGCAGCTGCATACATAGAACTAGGTGATTATGAGAGGGCACAATCATTATTGGAAAGATCTTTGCAACTGAGCCCGAATTCTCCTATCGTCTATAACAGTTGGGCAGTTTATTACACTGAGCGAGGGGAGTATCAGAAGGCTCGTGAGATGCTGCAAAAGGCTTTGACGCTTGATCCTAATTTTGTACAAGCGAAGGGAAATCTTGTCAAACTTGATGAAATTGAGAATCGAAAATCTCAATAAGTTCATTTGCAGACTATATAATCTTCCAAGATGATATAGTCAAGACCTGTTGCGAAAAACGTTCGTAGTGCATCTTTGGGAGAACAGACAATTGGTTCTCCATCGTCATTTAAGGAGGTATTTAAAACCCCGGGGATAGATGTTTGTTTCTTGAATGCTTTCCATAGAGAATATAACTTCTGATTATCGTTTTTTTTGATACTCTGGATACGAGATGTATGATCCACATGAATTGTTTGCGAGAGTAGTTTTTCCCCATAAGAGGTTGTATGGAACGTCACCGTCATAAAAGGACTGTAGAAATAGTTTTTGAAAAGACGAGGTCCATCTTCATCAAGAATAGTCGGTGCAAAAGGTCTCCAGGTTTCCCGATGTTTCACATTGGCATTAATTTTTTCCTTCATACCGTACAGATTTGGGTGGGCGAGGATGCTTCTGTTTCCAAGTGCACGTGGGCCGAATTCCATTCTCCCTTGAAACCACCCAATTATTTTTCCCTGAACAAGAAGTGTTGCGATTTCATCAGTTGATTTGTATCGTTTATGTGGAACTTTCGCCTCTTTTAACGATTTTTCTATTTCGCTATTCGAATACGCAGGTCCAAGGTACGTATCTTTCATTTCATAGTCGGCTTTTTCTCCTAATTTTGCCGCAACTTCAAGTGCTGCGCCAACTGCAGTTCCAGCATCATCAGCTGCTGGATATACAAAAAGGTTTTTAATAAAAGGGAGCGATGCAATTTTTGCATTCATATCACAATTTAACCCTACTCCGCCTGCCAGAACAAGATTATTACATTGAGAGAGAGAATACAGTTTTCTTACTAGCGCCGATGCTGCTTGTTCTACAAAATTCTGAGTTGTCCGGGCTAATATTTTGTGTTTTGCTGTTAATGGTTCGTGAGAATATCTTCTGGGTCCATATTGGCGCCAAAATTGTGTATTCCAGTTGTGAAAAAGCTGATAGGAAATGTTTTCTACATGCCAAGGATTTTTTTTGTAAGATTTTTTACCAAATGCTGAAAGACCCATGACCTTTCCTTCGTCAGAGTGGCTTTTGAAACCTAACAGATCAGTTGTCTCGCTGTACACCCATCCCAACCCTTGATGGTGCCCGATTTTCGCAAGTGGGTGAATAACGCCATTCGTTCCAAACCCAAGCATTCCTGCATCATCTTCGCCTTGGCCATCAAGAGTCAGAATGTTGGCATTGGTCATACCGGATGATCGGTATGCCGAAGCCGCATGTGCAAGATGGTGAGGAATGAAAGACAGTTTTGTTTTCGAAAAATCAACTCCAATTTTTTGGAGCCACTCTTTGTATCGGACAAGACCAATAAAGTATTCAGCAAACGCTCCTGCCTCACGTACGATTCTTTCAAAATCTCTATTTTTGATATTCTCGATAGTACTGAGTAGATACGCGATCATTGGCGATCGATAACCAATTGCCAGATAATCAATTTCATTTGGATGTATCTTTGATTGAGACAGACAGAATTCGGTCGCTCGATATGGCGGTATTCGGGGGGAGTGTTTCATCCTATTAAACCGTTCCTCTTCCGCTACAGCAACAAGGTTCCCGTTTACTACGATTGCACATGCCTGATTCCACGAAAGAGGTGCAGTAATCCCCAAAATATTCATACGTTCAAAGTATCTGTTTTTTTGTTATAAATCCACGCGAAAAATACCACGTATAACTTATAAAAAGAAATATGTTAATGAATGGAAGTAAGATTATACGAGGATTCCTAATTTCATAGTAGTAGACTTTTTCGGTATAGAGATATGCATATGAAACTATTAGCAGTAAAGATACGACATTCATATAGGGTATTATTAAACCTAGTAAAATAAAAGGTCGTGCAAAGATCCGAAGAATGTTTATAAAGCCGAGATCTTTCATATGTGAAAATGTCACACCACATACTTCTGCTCGTTGATTTTCTTTCCTTATATAGTCGGTTAGTCCAAACTGTGGATTTCGATTATGGATATGCTTCACCAATGTGTTCACTTCAAGAATATTTCCAATTTGGTTCATCCGATAAAATATATCTGTATCCTCTCCTGCAGTTCGATAAAACCTGGTATTAAAAAACCCAATTTTTTTCAACGTACGATAAGAATAACAGCAGCATGAGTTATTTTTTCCAGAGAGAATTCGACCGGCATGCCTTTCCATTAAACATTTCAGCCAAAAATTATATGTTTTCCATGTCGAAAGAGGGTTTATCGTTTTAGCACAAGAAATGATGAGGGTTTTGTTTTTTAAAAAAGGCATTATAAGGTGCTCAATAACATTGTCCGAAGATAATACACAATCTTGCATGAGAGTTACAACATAAGGAGTTTGAACCTTTATTAAAGCAGAATTATAGCTTTGCGCTAAACCTTGATTTTTCGTGTGTAAAATAAGTGCTATATTCAAATGAGATTTTTTTTTGTATTTCTGTACTATTTTTAGACTTTGATCAGTTGATTTATCATCAACAATAATAACTTTTCGGATCGGATACGCCTGAGTTTCTAAACTACCAAGCACATCTTCAATGACTGTTGCACCATTATACACAGGAATTATTACCGTTAGATCGAGCATCTTCATGTGTGATACCTAATACGTTTCAGAATTAAATTCATTGTTTTGAAAACTCAGTGGATAGATTTTTCTTCCATGATTGTTTATAGATATACGTAAGGAAAAAGGTTAATGCAATAAAAAGTAGTATTAACTGGATGATGAACATTGAGATTGCTATTTCGAAAAAGGAATTATGGTAGAGAGTAAGAAGTGCTATTTGGAGAATATTCAAAAATATTAAAGGTATAAGGAAGATTGTCTGTCTATAAGAGAGTAAATAATGGAGTAGGATTGTTGAAAGTGAGAAAAAAGTTGTTGTCAAGATCATAATTATTAAAATATTTTCTGCGGGACTAAAATTTTTCTTGGAAAAAAGAGGGAGGATAAATTGAGGGAAAAATCTTATGAGAATTATCATCAATCCACTGAAAAATAGGGAGAAAAAGATTGCTTGGAATGGAATTTTATGTCCTGAATCTTTCCGTATTGCGAAGTGACTTGATAGAGAATACACAATTGGAAGAAGTATACTATTTCCAAAAAGAACAATCTTCGCAATATTCATCTGAACTGCATATTGTCCCACGAGAAGAGGATTTTGGACATGACTCAAAATCAAAATATCTGTATTAAAAAAACTCCCAAGGAAAAGAGTGATACCGGCATATGTCCATATACCGGGCAGATAAAGACTAACGTTCTTAGAAGTATTTTTTCTTATTCGTATCGTAGGATACCTCCGATATAAAAGATACGAAAGAACATATAAAATGAAGATAGAAAATATTACTGCTAAGAGAATATATGGAAGGGAGAGTGAATAAATGACCGCAAGCGAAATTCCCAGAGCTTTTATGAGGGTAATGAATAGAGAAAGTGCAGTAAGTTGTACGAATTGTTGTAACCCCTGGAGTAGTCCATCAATCATTGGATGAAGGAGCGCGATGAAAGTGAGGAGGAGAATAAACCAAAAATATTGGAACGGAAATTGAGGAAAATATAGAAGAATTTCTTCTTTTAGGATTAACAATAGAACAGACAATAGAATAACTGAGATAAGTACTTTTGCTGAGAATACCTTGAGGATTTTCAGGACTTCCCGAGAGGAGATCTTACCATTTTTTTGCAATGATCCAATAGTTGTGAAATACAGTGAAAAGCTGTGAGAGAAAAAAGTAATCAGTCCAACGATTGCAAATAAACTGGTATAGATTCCATACTCTTCAAATGTTAAATATCGTATTAATAGAAGGTATACCCCAAAACTGATTAATCCACTCAGAACGGACCCTACTGAAGAAATTAGACTGAATTGGAAAAATTTTTCAAAGAGAATATTTTGTATAAATTTCATTACGATTAGGGTTTTGGAAAATAAATAGTATTTACTGTTTTGGAGACAATATTTCTTTTATAAACATCAGTCATTTTTCGAAGAAGAAAAGCTGGAATAATACTTGTGATAAGTACATAAAACCAAAATCTCGGAGAGAAGATATTTTGCCATCGGGATTTTACCAGAATGGTAATTTCCTTCCTTAAGATACTGGAGTTGGCATAATTTTTTAATTGTATGAGTCCAACATAGTGTTTCGTTATCTGCTTTGTTCCCATAGTTCGAACATGTTCAAATTGTTTTTCAGAGAATACTGTCTGGAACATTTCTACCCATGAGAGAGTCGGAGATTTACTATAGATTTCTGATACATGCCTCGTTTGGCTGGTACGGACTCTTACAGCAACAGTATAATCTTTCAGAAACATACACTTGTATTTCTTCAGTACCGAAGCGAAAGGATAAATATGTCCGGTGAATGTATCATTTATAAAAGGAAAATCAATATATTTCTTTCGGTATGCAAGTCCCGATATCTGACCAACTGATTCAAAAATTTTTTCAATAGCTCTTTTGCCGTCAAAAAGTGTGAGAATTGTGTTTTGATTTGAATCATATGGTGTCACAACGCGAATTGGCCTTTTTACATTTTCTTCGAACCAGAAAAATGGTCGCGTTAGAACACCGACAGATGGATATTCTTGAAAGACTTCTTGGATTTTTAAAAGTGTTCCAGAAGCTAAGATGTCATCCTGGCAAAGAAAAAAGAGAATTTCGTTCTTAGCTAAATTTGCAAGCTTTTTGATAGTCTTTGCTGATCCATGGTTATTCCTACTTTTATAATAATGAATCCTTTTATCCGCAAATGAAGAGATAATTTTTTCTGTTTTTAGAATTTCTTGTTTATCTGCAAGAAAGTTATCATCAAGAATGAGAATTTCAACTGGTGATACTGTTTGATTTATAATGCTTTGAAGTGCATCTTTTAATACGGTTGATCCCTGGAAGACTGGAATGCAAACTGATATTGAAATTGGCTTCATTACTCACCCCTTTTAATTAATCCTCGTAAGAAGAATATTCCGTAAATAAAATGACTTATAATGATTCCTCCACACGTTGTTATTGAGACAAATATGTTTTTTGACCGTGCATACGTATGCAAAAAATCGATAGTGAGAAGAATAATATATAAAAGAAGAGGAATGATCATATAGATTTTATACATTCCTAAAAATAAAAAAAAAGCTGATGAAAAAACATACAGCGAGAATAAGAGAGGGAGGAAATATATTGGATGAAGGGAAGTTTGTGGGTATTTTCGGACAAATACCCCTCTCTGAGTGGCATATGTAGAGATTTGACGTAAAAATTTCATAGGGAAAGCTTTTCGGTCGTGAAAAGCAATAAGTGATGGATCATAGAGGATTTTTTTTTTGAGTTTTTCCGTTATATCAAGGCATAGCTTTGTATCCTCACCTGGGTACAAATTTTCATTAAATCCACCACAGGCAATAAAATCAGATGTTTTTATAGCAAGAGCCGCACATGGATAATCATAAACATTGGTAATTTGTTGATAATTTGTTTTTTGTGGTGAGAAACGTAAACTCATGAGCTTGCTTTCCCAAATATATCCACTTATCTGTTTCCAAATTGAACTATCGGGTGAAGTCAGAAGTGGTCCAACGGCAGCACTAACATTTTTTTGTTTTAAATTCTTCAAAGCCTCTTCTAGCCAATAAGGAGGAAGAATTATATCATCGTCAAGAAATAGGAGATATTGATGTTGAGAAAGACTCAAGCCATAATTTCTTTTTAACGCAGGATTATTTTTGGACTGGGGAAGGGTAACAACTGTTGTTTTTGGAATAGCTTTTTGAGAAAGAGTCGTAAGTATAAGGTATATATGGAAATTTTCCTGGGTCTGTGCAACGAGTGATCGTATTGTTTTTGAAAGTCCAGGTGATATTTTCTCTACCGGAATTATGATACCGAAGGTACGCTGAATCATTTATCGATTGTGCAAAAGAGTTGATAAGGGTGTTGACAAATATATGCTTCGATGGGGCTTATCATAGAAATGAGTAATCTTTAATCGGTAAAATATTGCAAACGTATCGAGAAGAATTCCAAAGATAGATCGAAGAGTTGCAGCCGACGTTATTGATCCTGCCGTGTATTGTATTTTTATCGGGGCTTCGTAAATTTTGATAAATCCTAAGGAGTCAGCAACAACAAGCATTTCCAGATCACCCGCAAATTTTTTTTCAACAAGGTAGGGGAGAACGGTTTTAAGAACATTCCGTTTAAAAACCTTAATACCTGCTTGGGTGTCATGTATCCGTACGTTAAAAAGTATCTTTACAATAAGATAATAACCGATACTTAAGATTTTTCTTGAAAGTGGATATGAGATTTTTGAAGCGGGATGCCTTTTTGACCCTACAATGATATCTGCGCTATGCCATTCCATATATTCCAAAAGTATTGAGATGCTATTTGGATCGACATCCAAGTCTCCATCGATAAACATGATATATTTTCCTTTTGCCATTCGCATGCCCATTCTTAAAGCAAATGATTTTCCTTGATGTTTCTGGTAGGCAATACATATAATATGTGGAATTTTTGCTGTGGAAATTTTCTTATACGATCTATCAACAATTCCATCGATAACCACGATGATTTCATAGTAATATCGGATTGTATCAAGTACGGACTTAAGTCCATTAATACTTGCTAGAATGGTTTTTTCTTGTTTGTAGATTGGGACGATGAGACTAATCAAATGAGACTTTTTCATGGAAGAGAAAACCGTTGAGATTATATCATGGCTAATTCATTTAGAAATGCCGTATCGAAAGATATATAATCAGCAAGACAAAATGAAAATCTCCCTTATTGTCCTGAACTATAATGGTAAACATCTTCTAAAGGACTACTTCGATTCAGTAAATATTCAAACACGGTCTCCGGATGAAATAATACTCTTTGATAACTGTTCAGTGGATGGAAGTTTTGATTTTGTAAGGAAAAAGTATCCTAACGTTCGAATAATAAAAGAAGATTCTTACAATACGGGAGCTGTTTTGGGTTTAAATATCGCTTCAAAGTATGCTACTGGTGAGTTATTCTTATTTCAGAGTAACGACGTTCGAATGGATAAAAATTGTATAAAAGTTCTCGAAGAAGCATTTAAAAAAAATGGCAAAGTAGGACTTGGTACTTCAGTTTCTTTGACGGCGAACCGAACTCAAAAGGAGGAATTTGTTGAGAATGCAGGAGCTGAAATGGACGTTATTGGTTTTACCTGGCCACTCCATTACGGAAAGAAGAGAAAGGAGATCCCTCGTGAGGAGGAAGTGTTCTGTGTATATGGGAATTCAATTATGGTACGAGCAGAGATCTTTAAGACATTGGGCGGATTTGACGAAAAATATTTTGCTTTACATGACGATATTGATCTGTCATGGCGAGTACGATTATTAGGGTATACAGTTTGCTATCATGCAGGATCGTACGTGTCTCATCTTGGGCATGCAACATTGGGAAAGACCTATAATAGAGCTCAAAAACGATATTGGAGTGAAAGAAATTGCTTAAGAACAATGCTAAAAAATTATAGTCTAAAATCACTTTGTATATATTTGCCGTTTTATATATGTATTCTTGGCGCTGAAATGGGCTATCACGTTCGTAAATTCCGTTTCGACCTTTGTATTGCAATTATTCGTGCAATAGGATGGAATGGTTTTTATTTAGTCGATACCCTAAAGAAACGGATTTATATTCAACGAATACGAAAAATTAACGATAGTCAGATCTTGCCACTTCTTTACCACGGGAGTCTCAAATTAAGATTTGGCAGATAAAAATGATCACTAATATCAATAGAAAGCCATTCTTTAGTATTATCATTCTTTCATCCCCAGGAAGGAATGCGGCAATTTTCCGTTGTCTAGATTCAGTAATGAAATCAACGTCAAAAAGCTTTGAAGTTATCGTGGTGGATAATGGTTCCACTCCCAAAAAAGAAAAAAGAATCCGTCAAGAATTTCCCACCGCGATTTATATTGATATGAAATCGAATAGAGGAATAGAAGGTTTCAGTAGAGGGTTTATGCAAAGTACTGGTAAATATATTCTTGCCCTTGATGACGATGCATCTATATTGCCAGATACCTTGGAAGTAGCCCATACAAGATTGAGAACATTACCAAAGCGAATAGGTGTTGTCGGCTGTAACAGTTATAATCCCAAAACTGGTCAATATTATCATGAGGATTATCTCAAAAATCCTACTCGAGCACTTTATAATCAGACAATTGGAGGGACTCTTTTTAAAAGGGAAATATTTTCAAAAAGCGGTTACTACGATGGAAAATTTTTCTGTTGGATGCATGAGGATGATTTATTCATAAGAATCAGAAATGCCGGTTATTTTGCAATATTTGATCCTCTGATTAAAATACGTCATTTCGATAATTGGTCGAAAGTTCGGAAACTCATGTATTATCTAATGTTTAGAAATTTTGTTTGGTTAACAATAAAACATTTTTCTCTCTGGTATATTCCGCTACTTCTTATAAGAGATATGATGACACTTTTTTTCCTTCCTTTTAAAAAAGGGTCGCTTGCCCCTTTTTTCTATGGGACCGCGGGTTATTTTGTAGGTATTTGTACAATTTCTATTCCTCTTGGAAAAAGAAAAGTTGTAACGCCAATCATACAAAAAGAATACGTAAATTATTACGTATTGAATAAATTCGCTTCTATAACGATACAAAGATGAAAACATTACAAGAGTATTACATCTATTTTGTGAAAGAATTTCCATTGCGATTACAAAATGTAATAGCTTTTTCCCAAGGTATGAGCGAGGATTTATTGGACGTCTTATTAAGGAAAAATCATTCATTAACTCCGCCTATGTCCATTCGGTTAAAAGCAGGAGATTATTGGAGTCCAAGGTATTATCGGGGAAAGGGATACTCTCGGTTTCGGTTCTTTCTAAAATTTTGTCGTCCCAAAAAAAATGCTCATATTTTAGAGATTGGATGCGGTTGCGGTCAGATGGCTTCGCAACTTCTATCCTTTCTAAGTAGCGACGCTTTGTATCAAGGAATGGATGTGAATAGGGAGGAAATAAATTGGTGTATGAATAACATTAAACCGTTAAGGGAAAATTTCAATTTCTCCGTTGTTGATGTGTTTAATAAAATCTATAATCCTGGTGGGAGAGTAAGGGCCCATCGTTTTCGCTTCCCATATAAAAATAGTACGTTTGATTTTGTGATTCTACTTTCAGTATTTACTCATATGGTGCCAAAAGATGTAGAAAACTATGTGAGAGAAATTTTCAGAGTTTTAAAAAAAGGAGGGAAATGTTTTCTGACCTTTTTTCTTCTGAATAAGTATTCTCTTTCATCGCTTTCTCATAAGAGAACAGCGATAGTATTTCCTACGAAATATTCCGACTTTCGACTGTTGGATCCAACGAATCCTGAATGTGCTATTGCATATAATGAAGATTTTATCGGAGAAGTTCTGAAAAGATCAGGCTTTAAAAAAAGACCCTTCATTCATTATGGTTCTTGGAGTAGCAGAAAAAAGACATGGGATTATCAAGATCTTCTTATAGGAACGAAATGACAGACTCATCCCCTTTTCAATTACCTGCCGGGAAAGTTGATATCTGTATAGTGGGAGGAGGAGGTCATGTAGGTTTTCCTTTGGGACTTGCTTTTGCAAATAAGAATTTACAAGTTACTTTATACGATACCAATCAAAACACCTTAGAAAAAATAGCACAGGGAAAACTTCCATTTGCAGAAACTGGTGCGGATAAAATATTAAAGAAAGTTCTCAATAAATCATTATGGCTTTCAAATAGGTTACAGTCAATTGCAAAAGCAAAATATATTATTATTGCCATTGGAACTCCCGTAGATGATCATTTAAATCCAAATTTGAAAGCATTAACAGACTTGTTTAAAGATCTCCAACCTTTTCTTGATAATCATCAATGTATTATTATTCGAAGTACCGTTTATCCTCGAACGTGTATTCAAATTTCTACTTTTTTGTCTTCAAAACGAAAGGGAAAATGGCATATTGCGTATTGTCCGGAGCGTATTGTTCAGGGTAAAGCCTTGATAGAATTATCACAACTGCCTCAAATTATTGCTGGACTAACACAAAAGTCTATTCGTGATGCTTCTTATCTTTTTAAAAAAATTTCTCCGTCAATTGTGAAAGTGACAATTGATGAGGCGGAACTTGCAAAATTATTCTCCAATGCATGGAGGTATATTCAGTTTGCAGTTGCTAATCAGTTCTATATGATAGCAAATGAATTCGAAGTGGATTTCAATAAAGTAAGGAAGGCAATGGTAAAAGGGTATGGTCGGGCATCAAGTCTGCCAACTGCAGGGTTTGCGGCAGGGCCATGTTTACTTAAAGATACCCTTCAACTTGCGGCATTTAATACCAATAATTTTACGTTAGGAAATGTAGCAGTAATGGTAAATGAGGGTTTACCAAATTACATCGTTGAAAAGTTGAGAGAAAACTATGACCTAAAAAAAATAATAGTTGGTATCTTAGGAATGGCCTTCAAGGCAGATAGTGATGATTCACGGGATTCTTTATCATATAAATTAGGAAAAATATTGCGGTTTCATGGAGCAAACGTTTTGTATTCAGATGAATATGTGAAAGATTCAACGTTTGTTACCAAAGAAAAATTATTAAAACATTCAAACATAGTCATTATTGGAGTCCCACATCGGCAATACAAAAATCTAGTGATTCCTAAAAAAGCGGTGTTGATTGATTTATGGGGAGTTGTCAAAAGTGAAGAGTAATCCACTAAGGAAAAAAATTGTTTTTGAAGGGAAAATAGAGAATAATTTACCTCTTATTATTCGGTATCCTGATCATCATGATGCTTCCTCTACCCATCAATATATAAACAGTCTCTCCCGTGAAAGAACGTTTGTTCTTGTTCAAGGGGAATATATTTCTCTCAAGAAAGAAAGAGATTTCCTTAAAGAAAATATCAGAAACATCCATAGGAAAAAAGGAATTCTTCTTTTGGCCTTTTCTCAAAAAAAGCTCATAGGAATTTCCGATATCCAAATGAAAGAAAAAGCTTGTTCTCATGAAGGAATTTTAGGGATTTCAGTTGCAAAAGAATTTCGAGGACAGGGTGTTGGAACTATTCTTCTTAGTACTATATTAGAAGAGGCAAAATTACTTTTACCAACGCTCAAGATAGTGACTTTGGGAGTTTTTGCATGTAATCAGATTGCTCGGCAGATGTACAAGAAGCATGGATTTATAGAATTTGGAATACTACCAAAAGGTATTCATTATAAAAATCATTACATAGATCATGTCTATATGTATAAAGCGATAAGGTAATACGATTTATGAAAAAATACATTCATTGGTGGCAACCCCAGATCACCCCACATGAGTATTCCTATGTAAAGAATGTTTTAGATAGTGGATTTATTAATGAAGGAGATATGACGGAAAAATTTGAACGGAAAATCGCTTTGTTGTTACACAGTAAATACGCTGTTGCAACCTCAAGTGGAACCATAGCGCTTTTTCTTTCCCTTGCATCTCTTGAAATTGGTCCAGGTGATGAAGTTATTATTCCTGATATTACATTTATTGCAACAGCCAATGCCGTCTCGTTAACAGGAGCAAATTCGGTACTGGTTGATATTGATCCTGAATCATTACTAGTTGATCCCAAGAGTATAGAAAAAGCAATTACAAAAAAAACTCGAGCTATTATTCCCGTTCATATAAGCGGACGTGGAGCAAATATGACTGTTATTAAAAAAATCGCCCAAAAATACCACATTTTTATTGTCGAGGATGCATGCGAAGCATTTCTTTCTATGTACCATGGTAGATTTCTTGGAACGTATGGAACTTTGGGTTGTTTCTCATTTTCTCCAAATAAGACGATCACGACAGGACAAGGTGGGATGGTCGTTACCGACGATGAAAGACTCTACTGGAGATTAAAAGAATTGAAAGATCAAGGAAGAAAAACAGGAGGAACTGGTGGTAACGATCACCATAATAGTCTTGGATATAATTTTAAATTTACGAACCTCCAAGCAGCTGTGGGGTTAGGACAATTGCACTCTTTATCAAAAAGACTAAAGCGACAAAAAGAAATTTATCAAATATACAAAACTCAGCTGTCGAATATAGGCGGGATAAAAGTATTCTCATGTGACGTTGAAGGAGGAGAAATACCGTTATGGACCGATGCGTTGGTTCGTCAACGTGACAAGCTTGTGAAATATCTGTTACAGTACAATATTGATTGTCGTAAATTTTGGTTCCCGATCCACACACAAATTCCATACAAACTGTCAGATCAAAGATTTCCTCAAAGCACTCGTTTATCCCCTCAGGCTGTGTGGTTGCCATCAGCATTTACCTTGACCGATGATGAAGTCTTACTTGTTTGTCATTTAATAAAAAAGTTTTTAAAAGCATGATGGAGAAAAAAATTCTCATCACCGGAGGTACTGGATTTATTGGGAGCAATCTTGCTTTGGTCTTGGTTCAAAAAGGTTTTTCAGTTCGAATTTTGGATAATAATTCGCGCGGTAATGAAAACCGAATAAAAAAAATTTTCCATGAGATTGAATACGTAAACGCAGATATTCGAGACGAGTCCAAAGTTTTATCAGTTTGCCAAAATATTGATTGTGTTATTCATCTTGCTTCTATTAATGGAACAGAGTTTTTTTACACACGACCAGACGAAGTATTGGAAATATCAGTCATGGGGATGATGAATCTTTTAAAAGGGTGTATAAAACATAATATTCCTGAATTTTTTTCCGCCTCCAGTTCTGAAGTCTATAATTCGTCTTCAATCATTCCCACCCCAGAAAATGTTCCCCTTGTTATTCCTGATATCTATAACCCAAGATTTTCTTATAGCGGTGGAAAGATAATAAGTGAGCTTCTAGGTATTCATTATGGGAAAAAATATTTTCAGCGTATGGTGATATTTCGCCCGCATAATGTATATGGCCCCGACATGGGAAGAGAACATGTTATTCCACAGTTTGTTCTTCGAATGCTGTCGCTTCTTCGAAAAGAAAAAACTCTCATTTCTTTTCCTATACAAGGTACCGGGAAGGAACGAAGGGCTTTTATCTATATCAGTGATGCAGTGGCGGCGATAGTAAAATTAATTGAAAAAGCAAATCATCTGGAAATTTATAATATCGGTACCCAAGAAGAAATTACAGTAAGGCAAATTGCTGAATTTATAGGGCAGTATTTTCAGAGAAAAATTAAAATAGTGCAAGGGAAGTTACCTCAGGGGAGTGTGAAGAGACGATGTCCGGATATATCAAAAATGATAGCATTAGGATTTATTCCGAAAGTATCATTTACGAAAGGAATACATACCGTGATAGAATGGTACGTTCACCATGAGAAATAAGTTAGTTCCTATAAAACGAGCGTATGGGACAGGGAAAAGTATCGTTGTTGATAAATGCCAAATCTGCGGTTACCTGAAATTAGACGATGTAGTATTTATTGGGTATCTCCCTCCAGTAAATTCTATGCCGAAAGTAGGGAGTAAACCACAGGAAGAGTCAAGCTACCCAGCACTCCTTCTCAAATGTCCGGTATGTAAGCTTTTTCAATTAGGCACTATTGTCGATCCAAAAATTCTCTTTCCTCCTGAATATCCTTATACGAGTGGAACGACGAAAATATTACGCGATAACTTTACTCAACTTTTTGGTGAATGCAGAAGACTATTACACCTTGACAGAAATGATCTCGTTGTTGACATTGGATCAAATGACGGAACGCTCCTGAGTAATTTTTCCAACTTTTGCAGAGTGCAAGGAGTTGAACCTTCAAATGCAGCAGTCCTGGCAAAAAAACGTGGGATACCAACACTCATCACCTTTTTTAATAAACAAGCTGTTGAAAAAATCAAAAGAAAACAAGGGCGAGCAAAAATTATTACCGCAACAAATGTATTTGCACATATCGAAGATGTACATTCTGTTATGGAAAATGTGTTGGATTTACTTGGTGAGGATGGAGTTTTTATAACAGAATCGCATTATATTTATTCACTTATTAGATCGCTTCAGTACGATACTATTTATCATGAACATCTTCGGTATTATTCCCTCCAAAGTTTGAACTTCATATTTAAAAAATATGGCCTTTCAATTTTTCATGCTAAAAAAATACCTACTCATGGAGGATCTCTTCGAGTCTATGCTTGTCGGAATACAAGAAGACAAACTATTCAGACAAGCGTGTCGAGGATTTTACGTGATGAGAAACAGCATGATTTAGATTCTAAAAAGATACATGATTTTAGAAGAAAGATAACGCTTTCTAAATTAAAGCTTTATACGCTTCTTTTTAAAATCAAAAAGAACAAAAACCGCATCTATGGAATAGGAGCTCCATCGCGAGCAAGTACACTTATTAATTATGTTGGTTTAGATGAAAATATTATTGACTGTGTTTTAGAAATCCATGGTTCGTATAAAATCGGAAAATATATGCCCGGAACGCGAATTCCCGTCGTTGAAGAGTCACTACTTTTTCATTCACCGCCAGACTATGCCCTTCTTTTTTCTTGGCATATCGCAGATGAATTAATTCAGAAGTTGAGAAATAAGGGATATAGAGGAAAATTTATTCTACCTCTTCCAGATCCTTCTATTATTTAACTGTATTCAAAATCGTTTTCTTGACCGGTCAAATCTTGGTTCTCTTTTTTGAGGTGGCCGCTTTTTCGCATCTTCTCCGAAAAGCATTGATAAGTTAATCCGTCCCTGATCGTCAATGTCTATGACTCGAACCGTTACTTTTTGACCAATAGAAACGACACTTGCTGGATCACTTACATATTCAGTGGACATTTGTGAAACATGAACCATACCTTCCCTCCCGGGTAATATTTCTACAAATACTCCAAAGGAAAGGATGCGTTTGACTATTCCTTCATATACCTCTTCCGGTTTTACCTCTTTGATAATACCAAATACCCACTTGTGAGCCATCTCAACTTTTTCAGGATCCGTCCCTGCAATTGTTACTTGACCTTTATCATCAATATTTATGTCGCATCCTGTACTTGCGATAATTTGTCGGATTATTTTTCCTCCAGGGCCGATAACTTCACCGATCTTTTCCTGTGGAACGGTGAGCATGACGACTCGAGGAGCATACCTTGAGAGGTTTGTGCGTGATTTTGGAAGAGTTACCAACATTTTACTGAGAATGTGAAGTCTACCAACTTGTGCCTCCTTGAGAGTTTCTTCGATCATCTCATCTGTCAATCCATCGATTTTTGTGTCAAATTGGATGGCAGTAATACCATTTTTTGTTCCGGCGACTTTGAAATCCATATCCCCGGAAAAATCTTCAAGACCAATGATGTCTGAAAGAAGTACATATTTTTTCCCATTTGAAACAAGTCCCATTGCAATACCGGCAACTGGATTTTTGATAGGAACTCCTGCATCCATGAGGGCGAGAGTTGAACCGCAGGCTGATGCCATTGATGTAGATCCATTTGATGACATAACCTCAGATACAAGACGAATGGTATAGGGAAACGTATCCTGCGGAGGAATTACGGGAAGTAGCGCTCTTTCTGCTAATGCACCATGACCAACTTCTCTTCGAGATGGGAAACCAACACGTCCTGTTTCCCCAACAGAGTAAGGAGGCATGCTATAGTGATGCATATAGCGTTTTGCAGTTTCTCCCTCTGGGCTTTCAATAAGTTGTTCTAGTGATGGGGAACCAAGAGTAACGACGGTTAATACCTGAGTTTGCCCTCGTTTAAACATAGCAGATCCATGAGTTCGAGGAAGAAGACCAACTTCACCGCTGATATCTCGAATTGTTTTCGGGTTTCTTCCATCTGGACGGACATTTTTAGTAAGAGTTGTTTCTCGTATCTGTTGGTTGAAGAGATATTCTAAAGTTTCTTTAATATCTTTTTTGTCATATTCTTCACTAAGCGTCTGGAATATGGTATCTGCAAGGAGAGAAAGATCATTTCCCTCCTGTTCTTTTGCTACTCTCGCCTTGATGCTTTTGGCTATTTCGTCTTTGTAGTCTTTTGCGAGTAGTTTTCTAAGAGTTTCCTTCTTTTCATCAATTTCAATCTGTGTTTTTTTCTGACCAATTTCTTTTATAAGCGTATTGATACAGTCGATAATTTTTTTAATCTCCTTTTTCCCAAAGAGAATACCTTTCATTGTTATATTTTCATCGAGCTCATTCATTCCGGCCTCAAGCATCACAGTTTTTTCCGGAGTCGCCGAGACAACAAGGTCCATTTCCGAAAATGCCATCTCTTTTTCTCCGGGATTAACAAAAAATCCGTGTTCACCATTTTTGGGGGGTATGTATCCAATTCTGACTGATCCAATAGGGCCATTCCATGGAATAGGGGAGATTGCAAGAGCAGCTGATGTTGCAATAATGCCCAGAATATCTGGTTCATTCTCTCCGTCCACGGACAAAACAGTTACAATAACCTGAACGTCATGATGGTAGAGTTTATTAAAAAGTGGACGGATAGTGCGGTCAATGAGTCTCCCTTTCAAAATTGCATCATCGGATGGTCTTCCTTCACGTTTAACCCATCTGCTTCCTTTGATTCTTCCACCTGCATATAATCGCTCGACGTATTCAACAGATAGCGGAAAATAATCAAGCGAAGATTCTTGGGCGGAAGCAACAACAGTTGCTATAACCATTGTATCGCCATAGCGGGCTAATACTGCAGATGTTGCTTGTTCAGCAAATCTTCCAACTTCAAGAGAGAGTGTTCGACCACCAATTTCAACAGATTTTGTAACGATTTTCATTATGGGCGGGAATGTATGTGTAAATGAGTTCTGGGGTATGTGTAATTTTTATTATCAAACCCAAGAAGAGAATTCGAAAAATTCATTTTGATAAGTCGAGTTTTTTAATAATTGTTTTATAGCGGTCTTCTGCCTTTTTCTGCAGGTAGGATAAGAGTCTTCTTCGTTTCGATACAACACCAAGAAGTCCTCGACGAGAGTGATCATCTTTTGGGTTCTTTTTCAGATGGCTTACTAAGTTCTCTATTTTATAAGAAAGAAGGGCAATTTGCACCTCTGGACTTCCTGTGTCGCCATTTTTTATTGCAAATTCATCAATAATCTTTTTCTTATCTGCGGGGGGTGCCATATATAATACAAAAAGCTAACAAGATGAATAATTATACTCTAGCTTGATAAAAAAGACAATGGGGGTTATAGAAGTGTCGAGCTTTTATATATTTTCGGTTTTAGCCAATCAGGAGGGGTTTCATTATTCTGCGGTTTGGAAGATATCCCCTGCTGTTCATTTTTGGGTTGCTGCGGTTGCTGTTGAGTTTGTGGATATTGTTTCGGACGAGGTGGAAGATTTCGCTGTTGGAATTGTTGTTTAGTAAATTGCGATTGGATAGGTTTTATTCCTCCCTGTGGCTTCACTGGTGGTCGTGTAAACGGTATGGAGGTAGAAGTAGACTCTTGAGTTGTAACAATTATTCTTTTGGCTCCTTTTCGAAGTAGGAAGGCGACAGTCTCAAATGTTGATGCTTGTGCTGAATCTAATGAAAAACTGTTGCTTCCAGCGGTTATTCCTGCAAGCAGATTTGTTGCTGTATCTTGGTCAATAGGTAAATCCATCTGTGTAAGAAGCGTTGTGACCAATTCAGAGAGTGTTGTGGTGGTAGAATCGACGATATTTATCTTCCCATATTGTTGGTTTTGAGAAGAAATATCGATGTTTACAATTGGCTTTTCTGTAAACAGTGATTCATTTCTGGAGTAAAGAGTATCTAAGTTGGTTAACTGGGCAACACCAACAGTAATAATTAAATCCGTTTTTCCTCCACTATAGGAGTAATTCATCATTTCTGGTGTGATCCGTGGAAAATTCTCTCGAGGTTCGATAACTAAGTTAAAAGCATTGTTCTCAATATTGTAGCTAACCTTTTCGATTGATCCTTCTTGATAGGGAAATGAGATAATGAGATTTCTTCCGCTCGCGCCATTAATGGCATTTCCCAGTTTATCTGTTCCGACAAGGTGACTAAATTCAACAGTTGGTGGATTTGGGCAAACGACTGATACCCGCTTCCCTTGGGAAGAGAGTGTTAAGTAGATCGATAATGCAGCCGCCATTGCATCAAATGATGGATTTTTCGAAATTGCAATTACAATCTCTTCCGCTTGATCGATCGTCGCTTGTACTTGATGGATCTGTTCCAAAGATGTATTCATAAGATTTGTCGGGCTTTTTAAGAAAAACCCCCACTTAAGGGGGAATTTTAGCCTATAGATATTATACTATCACCTGTCAAGATTTCCAGTGATTGCGAAAGGATAAGGCCTGCTTCCTTCCCTTGATCTGCAACCGTTATATCCTCTTTTCCGTGGCGAAGCGATTTAATTTTTGACCGTCCCACTTCCTTTTCCCCACGTACTAGTTTTATCTGATCTCCTCGAGCTATCCTACCAGAGATAACTTTGATACCTGCAATAACATTCTCTTTGATAGGGAAAAGAGCTTGTACGCGTGCCTCACCGAGTACTGTTACTAGGTTTCCTTTCTTTATTGCCTCAATAACTTCGTCCATCTCATCAAGAAGCTCATAGATAATTGTGTACGTCTTGATGATAACCTTTTCGGATGTTGCAAGTTTGGAAACACTTTCCGGAATTTTGGTATGGAAACCAATGATAATCGCACCTGTCGTTTTGGCAAAGAGAACATCTGATTCGGAAATAGCACCTACCGTTGCTGAGATGGTTATGATGTCTTTCTTATCTTTTAAAGCTGTTACAATGGCCTCAAGTGTTCCTGCAGTATCTGCTTTAATAATAAATTTAATCGATGTATCCTGAGATACTTCCAGAGGATGAGTAGAGGAAATTGGAGGAGTTAATTTTTCAGTATTTATCGGGTGGAACTCAGGTAATTCTCGTTGATTTTTCTTGTAGAGGACAGATCCGACTGGAGGCACTTGATTCCAACCAAGTATTTCAACCGGTGTACCCGCTTTTGCCTCATGTAAGCTTTGACCCTGCCAGTTTCGAAGTGCTCGAACTTTGAATTCCGATGCGCCGCAGATGAGTTCATCACCAATGCGGATGGAGCCGCTTCGAATTACTACCGTCGCCATAGCTCCTTGCGTTTTTGAGAGAGTAGATTCAATGACAACACCCCTCAATACTCCAGGTTGATCCTCACGAATTTGAGCAAGTTCACTAAGGAGAAGAATTGTTGAGAGGAGTTTTTCAATACCTTGCCCTTTCTTTGCTGAAAGTTCAATAGTTGGCACGTCACCTCCAAACTCTTCAAGCTGTACACCTAGTTTTGTCAGTTGTTGTTTGATTTTGCCTACATTTATGTCAGGGAGATCAGTTTTATTCAAAGCAATAATATAGGGGATTTTTGCAGTTTGAATCATTGAAAGTGATTCGACTGTTTGTGGCATGACTCCGTCGTTTGCAGCTATCACGAGAATTGCAATATCGGCAACATCTGCTCCGCGACTACGCATTTTGGAAAATGCCTGGTGTCCTGGTGTATCAATGAACGTAATTTCTTGTTCGGATTGCTTCTCACTTGCTTTGGTGGTTATTTGATAGGCTCCTATGTGTTGAGTAATACCTCCAGATTCAGAAGCTGCAATATTCGTTTTACGAATGGCATCGAGAAGTGTCGTTTTTCCGTGATCGACGTGTCCCAGGATTGTAACAATGGGTGGACGCACTACCAACGTATTTTGTATATGAGTACCTTTTTGCATAGGAAGAAATAAACAAACTTCGAAACATTGCGTTACGGTGTAATACAATTCAAGCGAGTTCTATTTCTCATCTTTCTTTTTTTTGGCTTCTTTCTCTTCAGCTTTGTTTGAAGTTTTTGGTCGTTGTTCTTTTGATATTTCTCGTAAGGGTCGTTGGGGACTAGTACCGGATTTAGATTTTATATCAATTTTCCATCCTGTAAGTTTTCCTGCAAGTCTCACGTTCTGTCCTTCTTTTCCAATTGCCAACGATAACTGATCATCATCAACAAGCGCTTGGACAGTCCTTTTCTTTGCATCAAGAATAACCTCAATATCTTTTGCTGGAGCAAGAGCTGCTTGAATAAAGAGTACCGGGTCGTCGTTCCATTGAATTATATCTACCTTTTCACTACCACCGAGCTCATTGATAACCGCTTGCACTCTTATTCCCTTTTGTCCAACACAGCTTCCAACAGGATCAACACCACTTTGATTTGAATAGACAGAGATTTTTGTTCTATGGCCTGGTTCTCTGGCGATTTCTTTAATTTGTACTGCTTTATTGGCAACTTCTGGTACTTCTCGTTGGAAAAGACCTATAATAAGACCTTTATGTGCTCGCGAAACAATGATTTGATCGCCACGCATTGTTTCTCGTATTCCTTCTATATAGAATGTGAGCCGTTGGTTGAGTCGATAATGTTCCGTTGGCGTCTGTTCTTGAGGGGGCATGATTGCTTCAGCTTTCCCAATGTCGACGATGATGTTTGGACCGTCAAATCGTAAAACCATACCGTTTACAATTGAACCGACACGCATAGAGTAGTCAGCAATAATTGCCTTTTTTTCTGCTTCGCGGATTCTTTGAAGAATTACTTGTTTTGCCGTTTGGGCGGCAATTCTTCCAAATCCTGGTGGAGTAATATCTTTTTTATCTTTGAAAACTTTTGCTTCTCCTGTATCCGGATTTATTTCTACCTCGAGCTCTTCGACATCTTTTCCACCATAATCCTTTCTGTAAGCCGCAAGTATTGCGGCCTTAATAGTTTCAAGGACAATTTTTGGATCAAGTCCTCGCTCGGTAGCTACCTGATTGAGTGCAAGAGCAAATTCAGTACGGATTGTTACTGCCATATTAAAAAATTGGTGGGGATGTCCCACCATTAATTCACTCCAAAAACAAAGGTAAGTATAGCACACAGTAGAGGAGTGTGCAATATTATTGATGCAGGAAAAAAAGAATCATCGGTTTCATACTTGACAAGGTGAAAAGCGGTGCGTATAATGTGAGAAACTTAAAGCGGAAATAGGCGTACAGGTATTACGTACGCTTCTTTTGTCGTTTTTTGTCTTCCTAAGAAAGAAAATCCCAATGTCCAAAATCAACAACTCAAATTCTTCTGAGGCTAAGAAACGATTGTATTGGGGCAAAAAGTTTTCAAATCTTCCCATTCTCGACCTTACTGCAGTTCAGAAGGAATCCTATGCGTGGTTTCTTCAAAAAGGTATTGGTGACCTACTTGCGGAACTTTCTCCCATTGAAGATTTTACCGGCAAAAACTGGAATTTGGTTTTCGGAAAGCATTACTTTGATTCTCCCCGCTATACCCCCTTAGAATGTTTGGATAAGGGGTTAACCTTTGATGCTCCTTTGAAAGTGGAAGCAATACTTACAAATAAACAAACTGGAAGGGAAACTCGCCAAGAAGTCTTCTTAGGAGATATTCCAATCATGACCGAAAATGGGACGTTTATTATTAACGGTGTTGAACGATGTATTGTGAACCAAATTGTTCGGTCTCCTGGCGTGTATTTTACCGGAGATATTGATCCCGTGATTGGAAAAGTACTCTATGTAGCTGAAGTTCGTCCACTTTTCGGATCATGGCTTGATTTCTCAATTTCTCGAAACGACGTTATTACAGTAAGAATTGATAGAAGAAGAAAATATTCGGCAACAACACTACTTCGAGCGGTTGGTATTGAAACCGACGAAGAACTACTGGCGATTTTTGCTGGTACCGAGAAACAACTACCGTATATCGCAAATACTATTGAAAAAGATCCCACGAAGACAAAAGAAGAAGCACTTATTGAAATATACCGGAAAATGCGACCTGGAGAACCAGCAGTTGTTGAAAACGCACAAGAGCTATTGAATTCTCTCTTTTTTAATCCAAGACGGTACAGCATGGGTGCGGTTGGTCGCTATAAGATCAATAAAAAATTAGGTCTTGCCCTTTCAACAGAGAAGGAGAATTGGATCCTTACAAAAGAAGATTTTATTGGAATTATGAAGTATCTGATCAACCTGACATTTGGGAAAGGCGATCGAGATGATATTGACCACATGGGAAATAGAAGGATCCGTCGAGTCGGTGAACTTGTTGCAACGAACGCATTTAAAATTGGACTTTCTCGACTTGAGAGGTCAATCCGTGAACGGATGAGTTTGGCAGGAACTCAAATTGAGATTACTCCGTCGCAAGTAATTAATGCACGGCCGATTATTGCTGCTATCAATGATTTTTTCAGAACGAGTCAACTTTCCACTATACTTGATCAAACAAATCCTCTTGCCGAGATTGATAATCTTCGAAGGTTAACTGTTATGGGAGCAGGAGGAATTTCCAGAGAACGTGCCTCATTTTCCATTCGCGATATCAATGCTTCTCAGTATAGTAGAATCTGTCCTGTCAGAAGTCCAGAAGGTCCGAATATCGGTCTCGTCACATACATGGCACTTTACGCAAAAGTAAATGAATTTGGTTTTCTTGAAGCTCCGTATAGAAAAGTTGCCAAGGAGACGAAAACACGGAAACCAAAAGCAACACAAGAAATTGTTTATCTTACGGCAGATGATGAACAAAAATATTACATCACTCATGCAGATATTCCTCTCGATGATAATGGGTACATGAAAGATAAAAGAGTACCTGCCCGTTACAAAGGGGAATTTATCGAAACTGAAGCAGATAATGTTACGTATATGGATGTTGTTCCACGTCAAGTAGTAGGGGTGTCTGCGTCACTTATTCCATTCCTTGCGCATGATGAAGCAAATAGAGCGCTTATGGGTACGCATATGCAGTGCCAGGCGGTTCCTCTGATTCAACCTGCTTCTCCTGTGGTGGGAACGGGAATGGAGCATGTCATTCCCGAAGCATTGAGGAGAGAAGTTATTGCCCCTGATGACGGAAAAATAACCTATGTAGATGCAACAAAACTTACATTCAAAGGAAAAAATGGTAAAGAAAATACGTATAAAATTGAAAAATTCAAAAGAACGTCACAAAATACGTGTTTTTCCCAAAGACCTCTCGTTTCATTGAATGAAAAAGTAGAAAAAGGACGTCCTCTTATTGATGCTCCGGCAACAGAACATGGCGAGCTTGCACTTGGTCAAAACTTGACGATTGCTTATTGTTCATTTGATGGGTTGGGATATGAAGATGCAATTGTTATTTCAGATAAACTTGTGCAGAAGGATCTCCTTACTTCAATTAGCATAGAAGAATATGAAACTGAGGTTGTTGATACAAAACTTGGACCTGAAGAAACGACACGAGATATTCCAAACGTTGGGGAGGAAGCTTTAGCAAATCTGGATGAAAGAGGAATTGTTGTCATTGGAGCAGAAGTAAATCCAAATGATATTCTTGTCGGCAAAATTGCGCCAAAGGGCGAGACTGAGTTAACAGCGGAAGAAAGATTACTTCGGGCTATCTTTGGAGAGAAAGCACGAGAAGTCCGAGATACATCTCTGCGAATGCCTCACGGTGAGAAAGGGGTGGTTGTGGAAGTAAAAATTCTTGATAGAGAAAGTGGAGATGAACTGCAACCAGGGACAATCAAAAAGATTATCGTAAAAGTGGCTCAAATACGAAAAGTTGTCGTTGGAGATAAGCTTGCTGGTCGGCATGGTAATAAGGGTGTCATTAGTAAAATTGTTCCAGCTGCAGATATGCCATATCTTGAGGATGGAACACCTGTTGACGTTATCATTTCACCTCTTTCAGTTCTTTCCCGTATGAATCTCGGACAACTCCTTGAAGCTCATTTAGGTTGGGCTGCAACATGGGGAAATTATAAGGTGGCGGTACCGGTTTTTGAGCGAATTTCAGAACAGAATATTATTTCGGAACTTGATAAACATTCTCCCTCTTCTTCAGGAAAAGCAACGCTTTATGATGGGAGATCTGGACAACCGTTAAAGGAACGTGTCGTTGTAGGAACAGGATACATTATGAAGCTCATTCACATGGTAGAAGATAAGACGCACGCACGTTCCACTGGTCCATATTCCCTAGTTACACAGCAACCTCTTGGTGGAAAGGCACAGATGGGAGGGCAAAGGCTTGGAGAGATGGAAGTATGGGCACTTGAAGCACACCGGGCCGCAAACACGTTACAAGAAATGTTAACGATCAAATCTGACGATGTGATTGGTCGAGCTCGGGCTTTTGAAGCAATTGTGAAGGGGGCAGATATTCCAGCCTCCACTATTCCTGAGTCATTTAAAGTTCTTGTAAAAGAATTGCAATCGTTAGGTCTTAATGTAATTCCAACTGGAGTGGTAACCGCATCACAAAAAAGTGTTGCTCAGATGGCCGATCAGGAAGCTATAGAGGAGGAAAAAGTTGAGAAACAAGCTCACGATCTTGCAGAAGCCTCTGGAGAAAAAGTTATTGAGGAGGAAGAGTCGTAAGAGGAGAGTGTATGGATAAAAAAGGAAATTTTGGCCAGATCGTTGACTTTTCGGGGTTGAAACTAACCCTTGCATCTTCGGATGACGTCTTGTTGTGGTCATATGGAGAGGTCACTAAGCCAGAAACAATTAACTACCGGACATTAAAACCAGAAAAAGACGGGTTATTCGATGAAAGAATTTTTGGTCCGACAAAGGACTGGGAATGTTATTGTGGTAAATATAAGCGAATTCGATACCGCGGAATTATTTGTGACAAATGTGGTGTTGAAGTCACTCAAAGTAAAGTGCGTCGTGAAAGAATGGGGCATATTAAACTTGCCGCCCCCGTGTCCCATGTCTGGTTTTTTAAGGGTTCCCCATCTAAACTTTCACTTCTTCTTGACCTAGCTCCAAAATCTTTGGAAAATGTTATTTATTTTGCTTCGTATCTAGTGATTGATGTAGACAAAAATGCTCAAAAGAAAGCGCAGGCTGAACTTGAAGCAGTATTTGAGAAAAGAAAAGCTGAACGGGTAAAACAAGCGGAGCAGAAAATAAAAGAAATCGAGGAAGAATTTGTTCGGGCGAAAAAGGAGACAGAGGGGAAAATAAAAAATAAAGAAGCACAAGATTTAGCATATGAGGAATTATCCTACAAAAAAAAGCAGCAAATTACTGTTATTGCCGAAGAAAACCAGCGGGTTGAGGAAACTGCAAAGGAAATATTTACGACAATTTCGAGTTTGGTCACCAGACTTCGACCGCTCTCCATAATTTCTGAGGATGAATTTTTGAAACTTCGTGAATATGACGTGGAATCGTTTTTTGAAGCAGGGATGGGCGCTGAGTGTATTCTTTCGGTTTTGAAAAAACTAGACCTCTCAAAACTCACAGCTGAGCTTCGGAAGAAAGCTCAAGAACTTTCTGGCCCTCGGAAGATAAAAGTGGCAAAAAGACTTCGAGTTGTCGAAGGATTGAAAAAAGCTGGTGTTGATCCATCTTGGATGATACTTTCTATTCTTCCAGTTATTCCTCCAGATCTTCGGCCGATGGTACAATTGACAGGAGGAAAGTTTGCCACGTCCGATCTGAACGATCTTTACCGGAGAGTAATTAATCGGAATAATAGGTTAAAGCATCTCATTGAGTTAGGTGCTCCAGAAATTATCCTTCGAAACGAAAAAAGAATGCTTCAAGAAGCTGTTGATTCTCTTATTGATGCGAGCCAGAGGACGACTGGAAGGACAGTAACATCCTCACCACTTCGATCCCTTTCTGATATGCTTCGTGGGAAGCAGGGAAGATTTCGACAAAATCTTCTCGGTAAGCGCGTCGATTACTCTGGAAGATCTGTTATTGTTGTTGGTCCAGAGCTTTCACTTGCAACGTGTGGTCTTCCGAAAGAAATGGCACTGGAGCTATTTAAGCCATTTGTTCTTCGTGAACTTATTGTTCGGGGGTTGGCACCAAATGTGAAAAGCGCAAAAAATATTTTAGAGAGGAAACAGGCTCAAGTATTTGATATTTTAGAGGAGATTACGAAAAATCATCCTGTATTTCTCAATCGGGCACCAACTCTTCATAAACTTGGTATCCAGGCATTTTTCCCGATTCTCATCGAAGGAGCAGCAATTCGTATTCATCCATGTGTCTGCGCTGGTTATAATGCCGACTTTGACGGAGATCAAATGGCTGTTCATGTGCCACTGTCTGAAACAGCTCAAAAAGAGGCAAAAGACCTTATGCTTCCTGTTAATAACCTTTTAAAACCTGCTGATGGATCACCCATTACGATTCCAAATAAAGAAATGGCACTGGGGTGTTATTATCTCACGACATTAAGTCAGTCTGGTGAACAAATTCAAGAGGACACATTGCAACTTTTTGCCGATGAGAAAGAAGCGATATACGCCTATCAGTCAGGAAAGATTGATATACGCCAAACAATTCGGGTAAGAATTGCCGGGAAAGTCCTTACAACAAGTGTTGGGCGAATACTTTTTAATGAAAATCTTCCGGAAGACTTACGATTTTTTAACGAACCGGTAAAAGCGGCAACTATCAAACAACTCTTAACACGGGTATTTGATCTGTATTCAAAAGAAGAAACTGCTTCCTTAATCGATAAATTCAAAGATTTTGGATTTTTGGGCGCGACTCTTTCTGGTGGAATGTCTGTTTCTGTTTTTGATAACATAATTATTCCTGAAAAAGAGAAGATGGTTGTCGAAACCGAAACAAAAGTTACGAAAGTAGAAGAGAATTACCGTCAAGGACTTATTACAAACGAGGAACGAAAACGTCTTGAGAATGAATTATGGATTGAGGTAACAGAACAACTTGCAGATGCGACATGGAAAGCAATGGATGAAGCAAATCCTGTGAAGATCATTATTAATTCAGGAGGCGCAAGAGCGTCAAAGGATCAGTTAAAGCAGCTTTGTGCAATTAAAGGTCTTGTCGTTGATCCACTCGGAAAGATCGTCGAGTTACCAACAAAGTCGAATTATCGGGAAGGTTTATCTATTTTTGAATACGTCACATCTACTCGTGGTTCGAGGAAGGGACTAACAGATTCAGCGTTAAAAACTGCCGATGCAGGATATCTTACACGGAGACTTGTTGATGTAGCGCATGATGTTATTATAAGGAGTGAAGATTGCGGAACGAAAAATGGTATAGAGATTGTTTCTTCAGAAGATCGTCAAACACCTCTTGTGACAAGAGTCATGGGAAGGGTAATTGCAGAGGATGTATTACCGCAAAAAGGAAAGAAAGCCATCCTCAAAAGAGGGGATATTATTACAGAGGATAAACTTCCGCTTTTGAAAAATGTTGGGAAAGTTACCGTACGGTCTCCACTGACGTGTGAGCTGAAGTATGGTATGTGTGCGACATGTTACGGAATCGATCTTGGAAGTAAAAAATTTGTAGAGATTGGAACACCCGTTGGAATTGTTGCTGCGCAATCTATTGGAGAGCCAGGGACCCAATTAACAATGCGTGTCCGTCATGCTGGTGGAATTGTTGGACTTGATGTTACTCAAGGGTTACCAAGAGTGGAAGAATTATTCGAGGCACGAACTCCAAAAGTCTATGCTCCAATTTCTGAAATTGCTGGAAAGGCGAAAATCGATGAAACGGAAAATGGGTATACAGTAACCGTACGAAGTATTGGAATCAAACCTATTGAAGAGAGAGAATATGTCATCCCTGCAGCCTATGAATTACGTGTAAAAACTGGTGACCTTATTGCATCTGGGGATCCGATCACATTCGGTCCATTGGATATTAAGGAAGTATTGCAAATTCGTGGTTTACTTGGGGCACAAAGGTATTTACTTGCAGAAATTCAGCGTGTGTACGAATCACAGGGTATTCCAATTCACGATAAACATTTTGAGGTGATTATTCGGAAAATGAGTGACAAAGTTCGGATTGAGTCATCTGGTGATACGTTATTTTTAACCGGTGAACTTGTTGATAGGCGATACTTTGAGGAGGAGAACGCTCGAGTTATTTCAGAAGGTGGAGAGCCAGCAACTGCTCAAGTCGTTATTCTCGGCATTACAAGAGCTGCATTATATACAGAATCATGGTTATCTGCTGCATCGTTCCAGGAGACTACGAGTGTCTTGACAGATACCGCTTTGCAAGGGAAGGAAGATCACTTGTTGGGTCTTAAGGAAAATGTTATAATCGGCCGGCTCATTCCGGTTATTTCCGAACGGGCGCGGATTGAATCATAATTTTCCCATTAAGATTTTTTAGGAGGAAATTCACTAGATATTTTTCATATGCCTACAGTCAATCAATTAGTAAAAAAAGGAAGAAAGAGAATTCTGAAGAAGATCAAAGTAACAGCTCTTCGAAAATACTTTAATGCCAAAGATAGACAGATGAAAACTGTTCCTTCGTCGTTTAAACGTGGTGTGGTGACTCTTGTAAAAACTATGACGCCGAGAAAGCCAAACTCGGCTCTTCGAAAGGTTGCAAGAGTAAGGCTCTCAAATAAACAGGAAGTTACCGCCTATATTCCGGGAATCGGGCATGAGTTGACAGAGCATGCAATTGTTCTTATACGAGGTGGAAGAGTGAAAGATTTGCCGGGCGTGAAATACCATATAGTTCGAGGGAAATTCGATACCTCTGGAGTGAGTGGGAGGCGACAAGGACGATCAAGGTACGGTACCAAAGTAAGTGGAGGTGGAGGTGGAGCAAAGGTACCGACAGCCGCACCTCCTGCATAATACGAGCATTTCGCATTCAATCTCAAAATATGTCACGGTCAGGGAAAACAAAAAAAAGAGTCGTTGAAGGTGACCCATTATATGGAAATAAAGTTTTACAGCGGTTTATTAACCGTGTTATGAGAGATGGGAAAAAAAGTGTTGCTGAAAAACAGGTTTATACCGCATTGACTCTTATCAAAGAGAAAAAGATGGATCCGTTGACTATTTTCCAATCTGCAATTCAAAATGTAAGCCCAAAAGTAGAAGTTCGTCCACGGCGAGTAGGAGGAGCTTCCTATCAGGTTCCCGTTGAAGTTCGGGGAGAACGGAGGATGTCGCTTGCAATCCGGTGGCTTATTCAATCCGCAAATAAACGGTCAAATAAACAGTACCATACATTTGCGCAGAAACTTGCTGCAGAATTTATCGATGCAAATAATAATCTTGGTGAGGCAATTCGCAAACGTGAAATTATGCAAAGAAACGCAGAAGCGAATCGCGCGTTTTCACATTTCCGGTGGTAAAGGAAATTTTACATTTTTCCAATATTCAATGAGTGCAATGTAATGTAAGGTAGGAAAGAAACGTTTCCATTGTGGCATTGTTTCATTGTTGCAGTGGAAATTTTTGTTTTTATGCCAGCAAATATAACTATTACGAAAAATCGGAATGTTCCTCAAGATAAAATCCGTAATATCGGTATTATTGCCCATATTGATGCAGGAAAAACGACAACGACGGAGCGAATCCTCTATTATACTGGTAAAACATACAAAATCGGAGATATCGATGAAGGAACGACACAAATGGATTGGATGCCTCAAGAGAAAGAGCGAGGGATCACAATTACATCAGCTGCAACTACTACTTTCTGGAAAGACGTCCGAATTAATATTATTGATACACCTGGACATGTGGATTTCACAGCAGAGGTTGAAAGGTCTCTTCGAGTACTTGATGGAGGAGTAACAGTTCTTGATGCAGAGGAAGGTGTGCAATCACAATCAGAGACTGTGTGGCATCAAGCTGATAAATACAATGTTCCGCGTGTATGTTTTATCAATAAAATGGATAAACTGGGAGCAAATTTCTTAAGAACTGTGGGAATGATTAAGGAGAGACTTGGTGCACATCCAGCGATAATAATGCTTCCCATTGGGAGCGAATCTTCATTTGTAGGGTGCGTTGATTTACTTGAGATGAAAAGCTTCATATGGTCAGGTGAAGAATTAGGAGCGAAGTATGACGTCAAAGATGAGATTCCAAAAGAGATGGAAGAGGATGTTAAAAAATATAGACATCTTCTTGTAGAACAGATTTGTGAAAAGGATGATACACTTTTAGAAAAATATCTCGGTGGATATGAGCCAACACTTGAAGAGTTAAAAAAAGCTCTCAGGAAGGCAACCATCGCTTATAAACTCGTCCCGATTTTTTGTGGAACATCACTTCGAAATAAAGGTGTTCAACCTCTCCTTGATGCAATTGTCGATTATCTACCATCTCCACTTGATATCGCATCAATTAAGGGAGTGAATGAGAAAACAGGCGGTGAGGAAGAGCGACCAACAAACTCTGATGCTCCATTTTCAGCACTGGCCTTCAAAATTCAGCTTGATCCTCATGTTGGGAAACTAACCTACATACGTATTTATTCCGGGAAGATAACCTCTGGATCATACACATTCAACGCAACTAAAGACCAACAGGAGAGAATAGGGAGAATTCTTCTCATGCATGCAAATGAACGTGAGGAGGTTCAAGAGGCGTATGCAGGAGAGATTGTTGCAGTTGTTGGATTTAAAGATACCGGTACCGGAGATACGCTTTGCGATCCGTCGCATCCTATTGTTTTGGAGAAAATTACTTTTCCAGAGCCAGTTATTTCTCTTGCTATTGAACCAAAGACAAAGTCAGATCAGGAAAAAATGGGCCTTGCACTGCAAAGATTATCCGAGGAAGATCCTACATTTCGGGTAAAAGCCAATCACGAAACCGGTCAAACAATCATTTGGGGCATGGGAGAACTCCATCTCGATGTTTTGGTTGATCGGATGCGCCGTGAATTTAAAGTAGACGCTAATGTTGGCGCACCCCAAGTTGCATATAAAGAGACAATTGCCGCAAAGGCTGAAGGAGAAGGAAGATATATAAAACAGACTGGTGGTCGGGGTCAATACGGACACTGTTTCTTGCGGGTTGAGCCGGTAGGTCGTGGTGAAGGATTAGAATTTGTTGATGCAATCAAAGGTGGAGCAATTCCAAATGAGTTTATTCCTTCAGTTGAGAAAGGTGTCAAAGAGGCAGCAGAAAAAGGAATTCTTGCCGGCTTTCCTCTTGTGGATTTAAAGGTGATACTTTATGACGGAACATACCATGATGTTGATTCGTCTGATATCGCATTTAAGATCGCAGGAAGTATGGCGCTTCAAGCAGCTACAAAACAAGCGGGACTTGTTCTTCTTGAGCCAATTATGAAAGTTGAGGTGACAACGCCAGATGAATTTATGGGGACCGTGATTGGAGACTTATCGAGTAAACGAGCACAAATTTTGGGAACAGATAAGAGAGGTCATGTCTCTGTCATTCTTGCAATGGTACCGCTTGCCGAGCTTTCGGGATATGCAACAACACTTCGTTCCCTCTCACAAGGAAGAGCAGCATACTATATGGAGCCTTCTCACTATGAAGAAGTTCCCAAAAACATAACTGAAAAAATAGTATCAAAGACTGTTTCTTAGTCCAGAAATATCTTTCCAAACAAGCCTCTTGCGCATAAGATACTGATATTGTATAATTTCCTTTGCCCAATTTTGCATTTGGGAAATATTTTTTTTATTGAATAACTCGAAAGGAGTAAATATGGCAACAGGTGTTTTCCAAAGGACGAAACCTCATATTAACATCGGAACCATTGGTCATGTTGATCATGGAAAGACGACGTTAACTTCAGCAATTACGCATGTTCTTGCACAAAAAGGTTTTGCAAAAGCCCTCAAATATGAAGAAATTGATAACGCCCCAGAAGAGAAAGCTCGTGGAGTCACAATTAACATCCATCACTCAGAGTATGAAACAGAAAAGAGACATTACGCGCACATTGATGCTCCAGGGCATGCAGATTATATCAAAAATATGATAACTGGGGCAGCACAGATGGATGGAGCAATTCTTGTCGTTTCAGCCCCAGATGGTCCGATGCCTCAGACCCGAGAACATATTCTTCTCGCAAAACAAGTAAATGTTCCCGCAATCGTCGTTTTCTTAAATAAAGTAGACATGGTTTCTGATAAGGAACTGTTAGATCTTGTTGAACTTGAAGTTCGTGAACTTCTCACAAAATACAATTTCCCAGGAGATAAAATTCCAATCATTCGGGGGAGCGCTCTAAAGGCACTTCAAGGAGATAGTGAAGGGATAAAATCGATTGAGGAATTGATGAAGCAAGTTGATGAATACGTGCCAACTCCGACAAGAGACACAGAAAAACCATTCCTTATGCCCGTTGAGGATGTATTTTCTATTAAAGGGAGAGGGACAGTGGTTACAGGAAGAGTAGAAAGAGGAAAACTTAACGTGAATGATGAGATTGAAATTGTTGGGATCAAACCAACACAGAAATCCGTTATAACCGGAATTGAGATGTTCAGAAAAACATTAAGCGATGCGATAGCAGGTGATAATGTCGGTCTTCTCATAAGAGGTCTTGAAAAAAATCAGGTTGAACGTGGACAGGTTGTTGCAAAACCCGGATCAATTACTCCTCATACTGAATTTGAGGCACAAATTTATATCCTTACGAAGGAAGAGGGTGGCCGACATACACCATTTTTCACTGGGTACAGACCGCAGTTCTATATTCGAACAACAGATGTCACCGGTGAAGCAGCCCTTCCCTCCGGTGTAGAAATGGTGATGCCCGGAGATGATATTAAAATGACTATTAAACTTATTGTACCGGTGGCGCTTGAGGAAGGGCAGCGATTTGCGGTTCGTGAAGGTGGACATACAGTAGGTGCCGGTGTCATCACGAAAATTATCAAGTAATCGTTTTGCACATTAAACGTATCGCGTAAAAGACAATTACGCAAAGGGAAAATGCCGAAAGGAAGAATTCGAGTTCGACTAAAAGCTTATGATGGCAGAATCATTGATGATTCCTGTCAAAAAATATTGGATACGGCGATTCGAACCGGAGCAAAGGTGGTGGGACCGATTCCGCTTCCTACCGATAAGCAACATTTTACTGTCAACCGATCGCCATTTACGGATAAAGATAGTCGAGAAGCGTTTATCATTAAGGTACATAAGCGGCTTATCGATATTATAGAACCTACGGAAAAAACAATTGACTCCATGATGCATTTGGAACTTCCTGCAGGAGTGGACATTGAGGTAAAAATGTAAAATGTAGGAAGCGAAGGAAGGACGGAAAAATTTTAACGGCAGTGGAAGTATTTTATTTTCCATCATGGTAAAATACCACTCTATTTTTTAGAAAACGGATATTGGGATCTTTCAACGCCCCTATCTGGGGCTATTTTTGTTTTATGGTAAATGCACTATTAGGATCAAAAACGGTTCAAACTCAGATGTTTGATGAGAAAGGGAGACGGATTCCTGTCACCCAAATTCTTACGGGTCCGTGCTGGATTGTAGGCATCAAAACAACAGAAAAGGACGGGTATAATGCATTGCAACTTGGATTTGGTACGAGACGTACAGCTACTCTTACGAAGCCTGAGTTGGGAAATGTAAAAAAAGCGGGGTTGGAGAAAAATCCTCCCCGTTTTTTTAGGGAAGTATCTATTTCCGATCCAAAAGATTTTGACGTACTCAAACTAGGGACGCAGATTCAGGTAAGCGATGTATTAAAACCTGGTGATAGAGTACAAGTTATTGGTATTTCCAAAGGGAAAGGATTTCAAGGAGTCGTTACCCGTCATCATTTTAAGGGCGGACCACGGACGCATGGCCAATCAGATCGAGAGAGAGCTCCAGGATCTATAGGTCAAACGACAACTCCTGGACGAGTGTATAAAGGGAAACGCATGGCTGGAAGAATGGGTAGTGAGAAAGTGACAGTAAAAAACCTCCGCGTTGTGTCAGTTGATACCCAAAAACATATTGTTTCAATAAAGGGACTAATTCCTGGGGGAAGAAATGCGTTGGTTATTATTGAAAAAACTTCTGAGTAATACCTATGGCACGTGTAAAAAAATTATCACCACAGAAGGAAGTGCCCTCGAAAAGAATCTCTTTTTCGCACGATATTGTCGATAAAGAGGGGAAAGTTGTTGCGAAAGCTGTACTCCCAAAAGAAGTTTTTGGAGTAAAAGTAGATCCTCGTCTTTTATCGCAAGTAGTTCGAGTTTATTTAGCAAATCAGCGGGGAGGCACAAGAAAAGCAAAGACGCGAGGAGATGTTTCAGGTTCAACTCGGAAAGTCTATAGACAAAAGGGAACAGGGAGAGCAAGACATGGAAGCAGCAAAGCACCCATTTATATTGGTGGAGGGGTGGCTCATGGTCCAACACAAACCGATTTTTCTCTTCGCATATCCAAGAAACTGAAGCAAAAAGCGCTTTTTGGTGCATTATCACAGAAACTTCAAGAGGGAAAACTTACTATTATTAGAGGACTTACTCAGTTAACGCCGAAAACGAAAGAGATGGTTCAAATTCTTCGAAATATAAAAATACTAACAAAAAAGATGAATGCATTACTTGTACTTCCAGAGATATTGCCAAATGTTTTTTTGGCGGGAAGAAATATTGAGGGATTTTCTATAACTGCAGTAAAACAGATGTACTCGTTTCAGGTGTTGAATGCCCAACATCTTATTATGATGGAGGAGGCAGTTGATTTTTTGAAAGAAAAAGATAAAAGGAAAAATGTATCAAGCGTGAAAGTGGAAGAAAAATTCCAAGGAAGTGTGAAAAAGCGAACTATGGAAAAAAAAGCAATGGTAAAAGAAAGGGAAAATTAAAAGAGAGAAAAGTATGAAAAGAGTTGTTGTGAAAAAGCCTATGATTACTGAAAAAACACTTTCTGATGCGCGTCGTGGCGTGTTTACATTCGAAGTGGCAAAAGACGCTTCCAAAAAGCAGATCGCAGAAAGTATAGAGCGTATTTACAACGTGCATGTGATGGGTGTCAAGACACTGATAAAAAAAGGGAAAGTGAAAGTTGCAGGGAAGAAGCGTATGAAGGTCAAGCTTCCAGACATAAAGAAGGCATATATGCGATTAAAACAAGGAGAAAAAATTGATGCATTTGAGGTAGGAGAAACAAAATGAGAGTAATCAGCAATACGAAACCAGAAAAGCCGCTTCTTCGGATACTAAAAAAAACATCCGGTAGAAATAATCTTGGGCACATAACCGCCCGTCATATCGGTGGTCGAGAAAAGCGATTTTACAGAGAGATTGATTTTAAGCGAAATAAATTGAATGTTACCGGAAAAGTCGTTGCCTTTGAGTATGATCCAAACAGAAATGTTGAGGTAGCTCTTGTCCAATATAAAGATGGAGAAAAACGATATATCCTCCGTCCATCTCAGGTTCAACTTGGTGAAGATATTTTTGCAGGGTATGATGTTGAGGCAAAGCCTGGAAACAGTCTTCCATTATCTAATATTCCAATTGGAATGCCAATTCATAACATTGAGATACACGCGGGAAAAGGAGGACAGGTTGTCCGCGGAGCAGGAACACTCGCAACAATTCTTGCAAAAGAAGGTAAATTTGCCCACGTGAAGCTACCATCTGGGGAAGTAAGAAAATTTCACAAAGAGTGTTTCGCAACTGTTGGACAGTTAGCAAATATTGAATGGAAATCAGAGCCTCTGGGAAAAGCAGGTCGTTCGAGACATTTCGGTATTCGGCCAAAGGTTCGAGGTACTGCACAACACCCTGGATCTCATCCTCATGGTGGAGGAGAAGGCCGAAGTGGAGAGGGTATGAAACAATCGAAAACACCCTGGGGAAAACCAGCTCGAGGACTTATTACGAGAAAACGTGGGAAATATAGTAATGTGATGATTTTACAAAAAAGGAAAAGAGGGAAGGGGTAACGTATGAGTAGAAGTTTAAAAAAAGGTCCATACATAGACCAAAAATTGTTAAAGAAAGTTTTAAAACAGAAAGAAACAAAACAGAGCGACGTGATTAAAACATGGGCACGCGCCTGCCAAATCCCGCCAGAGTTTGTTGGTCATAAGATAGGTGTATATAACGGAAGGAAATTTATAGAAGTTTTTATTTCCGAAGCAATGGTTGGTCATCGGCTTGGAGAATTTGCTCTCACACGAACATTTCGAGGACACGGGCAGGTTACAAAGCGAATACTGGAGAAAACATAATGCATATGGAAGTTACCGCTGTTTCCAAATATTTACATGTATCACCCAAAAAAATGAAGGAGTTTGGACATATATCGATAGGTCTTAGTCCAATGACTGCAATTGAGAGGTTGCAGGCAATGGAGGGAAAAATGGGAAAGCTTCTTGCAAAAAGTGTTAAGTCTGCCTATGACAACGCGGTCAATACGCATAAACTTGAGCCGTCACGACTCCAAATTAAATCAATCCAGATATTGAAAGGGCCACATCTCAAGCGTTGGCGAGCTGTATCAAGAGGAATGGCTCATCAGATAAAGCGTCGAACAACACATGTGCGGATAATCTTGAGTGTGAGACAAGACGATAAATCTCATAAAAAAGAGAAGGAGATAAAGGAGTAACGAATGGGTCAAAAAATTAATCCAAAAGGTTTTCGCCTCGGTCCACTCTATACATGGGAATCTCGGTGGTTTGCAAATAACCAGCAGTATAAATTTTTTGTTGTGGAAGATGCAGTCATTCGAAAAACACTCTTTGCAAAACTTCGACCGGCAGGTATTACAAAGATTGAAATAGAAAGATCGATCAATAAAATAAATATTATTCTTCACGTTGTTCGGCCAGGAATGGTTATCGGACGAGGTGGACAAGGTATGGAAGAAATTAAAACATTTATCCAGAAGTTAATAGCAAAAATACGAAAAAATAATCTTACGCCGAAAGAGAAGAACTCAACAAAATTAGAAGTTCGTGTTGAACAAGTGAAAGAACCATATTTAAGTGCTTATTTCGTAGCATCTCAAATTGCCGAGCAGCTCGCAAAGAGACTCCCACATAAACGAGCGGTTTCATACGCATTGGAGAAAGTTATGGGTTCAGGTGCGAAGGGAGTAAAAGTTATCCTTTCAGGAAGAATAGGAGGAGCTGAAATTTCAAGACGCGAGACGTATAAAGTTGGGAGTATTCCTCTTTCTACAATTCGAGAACGTGTTGATTTTGAGCATGTGCCGTCTCTGACAAAGTCAGGCTATATTGGTGTAAAAGTTTGGATTTGTACATAACTATGTTAGTACCAAAACGCGCAAAATATAGAAAACAATTTCGAGGAATCATGAAGGGTAACTCAACACGAGGTACGGAGATTAGCTTTGGAGAGTATGCGCTGAAAGCAATTGGACGAGGGTGGATCTCTTCTCGGCAAATTGAATCAGGAAGGAAAGTCTTGACTCGGTATACCCAAAAAGGTGGTAGAGTATGGATTCGTATTTTTCCTGATAAGCCTATTTCAGATAAACCGCCGGAGGTGCGGATGGGTGGCGGGAAAGGCGACGTCGTAGAATATGTCGCTGTTATAAGACCAGGAAGAGTTATTTTTGAGATGGGGGGAATTCCTGAGGGGATGGCGCGTGAAGCATTAGAAGCATCAGGAAGAAAACTTCCGCTGAAAACAAAGTATATAAAGAGAGGAAATGTATGAAACCGAAAGTGAAAAATGAATTTCGTGATAAAACCGTTGAAGAGTTGAGAAATCTTTTGAAGGAATATGAAACTGATATAACCATGATTAGCATATCGCAGAAATCAGGGAAAATGAAAAATGTGTCGCTTCTTGGGAAAAAGCGAAATGAAGTCGCACGGATCATTACTATTATGAAAGAGAAGGAGCTTGAACGCGTATGAAGACACGTACCGGAAAGGTAGTATCAACGAAGATGAAGAATACTGTTGTAGTTGAAGTAGCACAACAGCGGCTTCACCCTTTGTACAAAAAGTTTGTAAAAAGAACAAAGCGGTATAAGGTAGACTATCCTGGTAGTTCGTTCAAAGTTGGTGATACAGTGCAAATTGCCGAGATTCGTCCTCTATCAAAGGAAAAGCATTATAAAGTAATTGAAAAAAAATCTACATCATGATACAGCTTCGATCGTACGTTAATGTGGCTGATAATTCCGGTGCTCAAAAACTCTCAATCATCCAAGTCATGGGAAAGGGAAATAAGAAAATCGCATACCTTGGCGATATTGTAAATTGTGTTGTGAAAAAGGCAGATGCCAACGGAATGGTAAAGGCGCATGAGAAAGTAAAAGCGGTGATTGTACGTACCAGGAAAGAAAAACGGAGGAATGATGGGTCATATATCCGCTTTGATGATAATGCAGTTGTTATTATCGATACACTGGCAGACAAAAATCCAAGGGGAACGAGAATCTTTGGTCCTATTGCACGAGAATTGAAAGATCGTGGATTTTCCAAAATAGCTTCAATGGCTGAAGAAGTAATTTAACGTGTTATGAAATTTAAAAAAGGTGATTCAGTAGTAATAACTGCAGGTAAAGATAAAGGGAAGAAAGGAAAAATTGAAAAAATTTTCCTTAAGTCCAGCACGGTACTTTTGCCTGGACTCAATATATACAAACGTCATATAAAGAAAAAAGAAGGTACTCATAAAGGCGGTATTATTGATATAAGCCGACCTATCTCTGTTGCTAATATCGCAGTCATTTGTCCGAAATGTGATAAACCGACAAGAATTGGGATGAAACTTGACGGAAGTACGAAAAAGCGTTACTGCAGAAAGTGTGATGCATTGATATAACAGTATGGGAACTTTACACGAGACATACCAGAAGACAGTTTCCGGAAAGCTTGGAAAAGAATTAGGAATAACAAATTCCATGGCTATTCCAAAACTATTAAAAATAGTAGTGAACATCGGGCTTGGAGAAGCTTTGGAAAATAAGAAGGTACTTGATGAGGTAGGGAAACAACTCAGTCAAATAACTGGTCAGAAACCAATGATAACACGAGCACGGAAGGATATTTCAGCATTTAAGCTTCGCCGCGGTGATGCGATTGGAGTCAAAGTGACACTTCGTGGAAAACGGATGTATGACTTTTTTGAAAAACTTATTCGAATGGTTCTTCCACGAATTCGCGATTTTCGGGGAGTACCAGATAATGGATTTGATGGGAGAGGAAGTTTCACATTGGGTTTATCGGAACAAATTGTATTTCCTGAGATTGACTACAGTGAGATAGATAAGATTCGGGGTTTGGAGATAACATTCGTAACAACCGGCAAAGATAAAAAAGAGACATATACACTGTTACAAGCGTTTGGTATGCCATTTCGGAAGATTTAGCTGTATAATATGCAGATCTCTTGAGAGAAAATATATGGCCAAAGTATCAGATATCGTTAAATTTAAAAAGAAGCAAAAATATCAAGTTCGGTTCAAGAACCGATGTCAGCTCTGTGGAAGAAGTCGAGGATTTATTCGAAAGTTTTCTCTCTGCCGGCTTTGTTTCCGTGAGTTGGCACATAAGGGACACCTTCCGGGAGTTGTAAAAGCAAGTTGGTAATTCTATGACTACAGATACAATTTCTGATTTTCTTATCCGAATAAAAAATGGATACATGGCACATAAAAAGTCTGTTCTTGTGCCATATAGCAAAATTAATTATGAAATGGCAACTATCCTTGGTAAAAAAGGTTTTATTGGGAGTTTTAAATCAGAGAAAAAGGAAACATCAAAAATGCTAGCTGTGGAGTTATTGTATGAGAATGGTGAACCAAAAATGACGAATGTTTCCCGCGTAAGTAAACCTGGAAGGCGTGTTTATGTGAAAAAAACGGGAATACCAAGGGTTCTCGGTGGGTTAGGAATGGTCCTTATATCGACGCCCCAAGGAATTTTCACTGGAGAAGATGCTCGCAAAAAGAGTCTTGGAGGCGAATTGCTTTGCAAATTGTGGTAATAAACATATGTCAAGAATTGGAATGAAACCGATACAACGTGATTCTACTGTTACCTTTTCAATTGAAGGAAGGGATGTGCTGATTTCTGGACCAAAGGGAAAGGTAGTGCTTCGACAACCTCAAGATATTTTACTAAAAGTCAATGATAAAGACGTTTTCGTAGAAATGAAAAGTTCAAAAGGAGAAAAAAGTACGTATGGTCTTTTCCGAAGCATTTTAGCAAATGCTATCACCGGAGTTACAACTCCTTGGACAAAATCATTAGAGCTGGTAGGAGTTGGCTATAGAGCGCAGACAAGTGGACAGGAGCTTATTCTACATCTCGGATTTTCTCATCCAGTAAAAATACAAGCACCTGAAGGAATTTCTTTTGGTGTTTCTGAAAATATCATTACTGTTTCTGGAGTAGATAAATATCTTGTAGGAGAGGTTGCCGCAACGATTCACCGAATTAAAAAACCTGAACCGTACAAAGGGAAAGGAATTCGATACAAAGGAGAATATATTCGAAAGAAGTTAGGGAAAGCTGCCAAAGCAGTTGGTGCAACTGGCGCGAAATAATTATGATGAAACGATATACAAAAAATATTGAAAGAAGAAAAATGCGTATTCGAGCAAAAATTGTAGGGAGGAAAAATCGACCGCGATTATCAGTATTTCGGTCAGGTAAGGGTATCTATGCACAGTTGATCGATGATAGTTTACGAAAAACACTTCTTTCAGTGAGTTGGAAAGAAATTACAGTCAAAAATAGTCCAAAACTCACTAAAACGCAAATGGCAGAGAAGATAGGAGAATTGCTTGCACAGAAAGCGAAAGTGAAGAAAATTTCATCTGTCATCTTTGATCGTGGTGGGAATAAATACCATGGTCGAGTGAAAGCCATAGCCGAGGGGGCGAGAAAAGGAGGATTACAATTTTGAAATATTTCCATATGAGGAGCACTCAAAATTCTCAGCCGGGTGAGTTTGAGGAAAAAGTAATTCAAGTGAATCGTGTCTCAAAAAAAACCACAGGAGGGAATAAAATTGGTTTTTCTGTTCTTATTATTGTAGGTGATAAGAAGGGAAGAGTAGGAGTAGGTTTGGGGAAAGCGGGTGATGTCTCATCAGCTGTAAGGAAGGGTGCAGCCTATGCAAAGAAGCATCTCATTACCGTTCCAATGGTTAAGACAACTATTCCACACGAAATACGTATTAAAATGGGAGCTGCAAAAATTCTATTGAAACCAGCTCCAGCTGGAACTGGTATTCGTGCAGGAGGCGCAGTGCGGGCAGTGGTTGAGGCTGCAGGGGTTCGTGATATCGTTTCAAAAATTCTCGGTACTGACAATAAAGCATCAAATGTATATGCAACATTTGCGGCGTTACAAAAATTGAAGTCTCGTACATAAAGATATGACAACACTCCATTCATTACCAAAAATAACAGAGAGAAAGAAAAAGAGATTGGGTCAAGGTCATGGGAGTGGTCGAGGGAAAACTGCTGGCCGAGGGACAAAAGGTCAGAAGGCAAGAGGAAAAATTCGGTCTGTATTTACCGGGGGATCTCTTTCGCTCGTAAGAAGGTTACCTCTTATACGAGGAAAACTCCGCAACAAATCAATCTCTCATGACCCTATTATTGTCAATATAAAATATCTGCATATCCTACCAGAGAAATCAACTATTAATATGGAAAGTCTGGTAAAACATGGAATAGTGAAGAAAAAAGATGCCGAGGTTTATGGGATTAAAATTCTTGGAGATGGAACGATACAAAAAGCATTTACTGTAGAATTACCTTGTTCAAATTCAGCACGAAAAAAGATTGAGAAAGCCGGTGGCAAAGTTACATACAAGGTTGCATGAACAAATTTATTCATCCATTCATTCAGGCTTTAAAAACTGCAGATCTTCGCAAAAAACTTCTCTTCACCGCATTTATTTTTTTGGTCTTCAGAATTTTTGCCCACGTGCCCATTCCGGGAGTGAATGTAGAAAAACTGCAGACTTTATTTTCCCAAAGTGAATTTTTAGGACTTCTGGATATTTTTTCAGGCGGAACTCTTGCAAATTTTTCTGTCATGGCAATTGGGCTTAATCCGTACATAAATGCTTCAATCATTTTACAGCTCTTAACGATGGTTTTTCCAAAACTTGAAGAACTTTCAAAAGAAGGTGAGTATGGACGGGAAAAAATTAACCAGTACACGCGATTTCTGACAATTCCCCTTGCACTTATTCAATCACTCGGAATGTATGCACTTTTGAAGAGCCAAGATATTATCAATATCCAATCGCCTATCGTACTTCTTTCAATGATGGTTACGATGACGGCTGGAACGATACTCCTTATGTGGTTTGGAGAACTCATATCTGAGTTTGGTATCGGAAATGGTATTTCTCTTCTCATTTTTGGAGGGATAGTTGGGAGATTGCCTGTTGTTGCCTGGCAAACAGTAACTGTTATTAATCAAGAACTTCTGATAAACACGGGAATCTTTCTCCTTATGGGGTTTCTCGTTGTTGCGGGTATTGTGTTTGTGAACGAGGCTGTGCGACAAGTACCAGTGCATTATGCGAAACGTATAAGGGGGAATAAAACCGTTGGCGGAACGTCAACGTACATTCCACTTCGCCTCAATCAAGCTGGAGTTATTCCAATTATTTTTGCAGTTTCGATTGTTCTTCTTCCCTCTCTGTTTGGTCGTTTTGCAGTCTATCTACCGAATAAACTTTTGCAGGATTTTGCCCAAAATGTTGTAACTACCTTTGCAACAGGTGGTCTTGCGTACGATATAACATACTTTTTGCTCGTTATCGGATTTACCTATTTTTATACAGCAGTGACATTTAACCCTCAGAAAATTGCTGCCGATATTCAAAAATACGGAGGGTTTATTCCAGGAATTCGGCCTGGTTCGCCAACCTCTCAATACCTAAATTATATTTTGACTCGAATCACTCTTGCGGGAGCTATATTTTTGGGTACAATTGCCATTCTTCCATCAATTATTCGCGGGTTTACGGGAATTGCGACACTCACAATTGGAGGAACAAGCATTTTGATTATTGTTTCTGTTGTTTTGGAAACAGTAAAACAACTTGAAGCTCAGCTTGTCATGAGAAATTACGAAGGTTTCTTGCAAAGGTAATTTCCTTAACCGGTATAGAAAAATTTGTGCATATAGTTATTTACGGACCAGAAGGATCAGGAAAGGGAACACAGGCAAAACTACTTTCCCAAAAACTGTCAGTGCCTGTATATACATCAGGAGATCTTGTCCGGGAGGCAGCAACTCATGATACAGGACCACTCGGTCGTGTCTGTAAAGAAGCGCTCACTGAAGGTAAATATGTTCCCGATAACGAAATGTTTCTTTTGTGGGAGCGAAAGTTACATACAGGTCAAGCGAAAAAAGGGTTTATCCTGGATGGGTTTCCGAGAAATAGAAGTCAGGCGGAGTTTCTTTTCAAGGAAATAAAGAAATCTGGATACAATCTTGACCGGGTTATTTATCTTAGCATTTCTGATAAAGAGGCTATTTTACGATTATCAAAAAGAAAGAGAAAGCTTTTTGCCGGAAGTACGATTAATCATGACGAGAGAGAAAGAGTAAAAAAAAGGTTAGAAGCGTACAGGGGAAAAGAGGCATCACTATTGAAATTTTTTCAAGAAAAGAAGCTTCTTACCCAAATTAATGCCAAAGGTACCGTTGAGGAAGTGTTTCAAAAAATACTTACCAGTTTGGGTTTTTCCAAATGACCTCGTGCATCTTGGTTCTTGCTGGTCTTCCTGGAAGTGGAAAATCGTTTGCGGCGGACTTCTTCTTAGAAAAGGGTATTCCCGTGGTTCAGATGGGTAAGGTGACACAAGAAGAACTAAAAAAACGCGGACTATCTCAAAGTCCGCAGCATGAAGCAAAGATACGAATAATGTTACGGAAACAGTACGGTCTAGCAATTTATGCAAAGAGAGTACTTCCAATAATTAAAGATTTCTTAAAAACCCATCGAATTGTTATTGTTGACGGAGTTAGAAGTAAATTTGAGACCGATTTTTTTAAAACTCATCTTCCGCACGTTGTCATTTTATATCTTGAGGCTGATGAACAGATTCGGTATAAGCGCTTAAAAGAAAGAAAGAGTCGTTCACACTCGTATACGGAGGCACGTGAGCGAGATTCCTATGAGTGGAGTCAATTGGGACTTGAGACAATAAAATTGAATGCAGATTTTGTTATAAAAAATGTTTTCGATAAAGCTCGTTTTAGGAGTAATCTTAACGATATCTATCGAATAGTTCAAACATGGATGGAGCAGTAGAGCTGAAGTCAGAAAAAGAGATTGGAATAATGAAAATAGGAGGAGCGATCCTCAAATCTGTTATGAGCGAACTTCTTTTAATGTCGAAACCTGGCATATCTCTTCGAACTCTCGATATGCATGCCGAAAAACTCATTACGGAATCTGGAGCTATTCCTTCATTTAAGAAGGTTAAGGGATACCACTGGTCGATCTGCACATGTGTGAATGATATTGTGGTGCATGGAATACCCACTGACTACCTCTTAACGGAAAGAGATGTTATTGGTATTGACTGCGGTGTCTATTACAAAGGATTTCATACAGATAGTTCCTGGTCGGTTCGAGTTCGAAACGATAACTCTCGTCCCAAAGATGAAGTAGATACATTTCTCGCCATAGGAGAAGTTGCCCTTCGAAAAGGAATAGCAAAAGTAAAAGAGGGAAACTTTATTTATGACATCTCAAAAGCTATTCAGGAAGAAGTCGAAAGCCACGGGTATGGCGTTGTCCGATCACTAATTGGACATGGAGTTGGAAGAAATCTCCACGAGGAACCTGAAGTGCCAGGATATGTCAAAGGAGAGAGGGAGAAAACTCCTAAAATTACTCCTGGGCTGGTACTTGCAATTGAAGTTATTTATACCATGGGAAAACCAGATGTTGTCTACAAAGGAAGTGATGAGTGGACAATTGTCACCAAGGATGGTAAAATGGCAGGACTTTTTGAAGCGACCGTGGCCCAAACCGCGCACGGTGCTCTTGTTTTGACATAAAAGTATGGCTCATTCAGGCACTCAAGAGGTAATCGGTCAGGTTGTTGAGGCTTTACCCAATACGATGTTTCGGGTGAAACTAACTAATGACAGAGTGATATTGTGTCATCTATCAGGGAAGATGCGAATGAATTATATTCGTATCCTGCCTGGAGATAGAGTAAGGGTTGAGATAACGCCATATGATCAGACAAAAGGTCGGATTATTTTTCGATTGTAAGTATGAAAGTACAAGCATCAGTAAAAAAAAGGTGTAATAAATGTAAAGTTGTTCTTCGGAGAGGGAAACTTTATATTGTTTGTGATAATCCGAAACATAAACAACGACAAGGGTGAAAGGAGTTAGCAAATGGCGAGAATTTCAGGTATCGATTTACCAAACCATAAACGTTTAGATATTGCTCTTACTTATATATATGGAATAGGGAGGAGAAATGCTGGGAAACTCATAGAAAAGGCACATCTATCTCCGGCGAAGCGTGTGAAGGAATTGACTGATGAAGAAGTTGGAAAAATTCAGAAAGTAATCGATGAATCAGTGAAAGTTGAAGGAGATCTCCGTACAGAAATTACAGAAAACATTAAACGGTTAAAAGAGATTGCAAGCTATAGAGGTCTGCGACATATGAAAGGTCTTCCTGTGAGAGGTCAGCGGACACGGGTGAATGCTCGAACGAAACGGGGCAAAAGAAAAACTGTCGGTGCACTTCGAAAAGAAATCCGGGCAAAACTTGAACAACCTGCTACGAAAGAAGAAGGAAAGTAATCTGTATGATGCAAAAGAAGCAAACCAAAGTAATTGATAAAGGGAGAGTGTATATAACTGCTACTTTTAATAATACACTTATTACGTTCACTGATGAAAAAGGAAATACCTTGGGTTGGGGATCATCTGGAAATGTTGGTTTCAAAGGAACACGAAAATCTACCCCCTTTGCTGCAACGACCGCGGTTGATCAGGTTGCAAAGAAGGTCATTTCGACATATGGTCTCCGAAGTGTAGAAGTGTATATTAAGGGTCCAGGAGCAGGGAGGGATTCTTCTCTTCGTGCTTTAAAAAGCGCAGGATTAAATATTAGTATGATTGCGGATGTCACACCTATGCCACATAATGGGGTACGTCCAAAAAAGAAACGGCGTATTTAAGTAGTAGAAAATATTATGGCACGATATAGAGGTCCCAGAAATAGATTAGCTCGAAGAGAAGGTATTGATTTAGGACTAAAGACCGTTGGGTCTGCAGCCCACGCTGCACTTCTTCGGCGTCTCAAAATACTTCCTGGACAGCATGGACAGAAGGGATCACGGAAGATGTCAGACTACGGAAGACAGCTTCGGGAAAAGCAAAAGGTGAAGCGTGTATACGGTATCGCCGAACACCAATTTAAAAAATACTTTTTGCAAGCAAGTCGAGAGAGAGCAAACACAGGGGAACAAATGTTAAGTTTTTTGGAGCGACGACTTGACAATGTTATCTATCGACTGGGATTTGCTCCAACCAGGACTTCAGCCCGTCAATATGTCTCACATGGACATGTTTTTGTTGATGGGAAAAAGGTAACCATCCCCTCGTTTCAAGTTGAAAAAGGAATGGTAGTAACACTTCGTCCCACAATTATGGAAACTCCTGTTGTAAAAAAACTTCTGGAGGAAAAAAACCCAAATATTTCCCCGTGGTTAGCAAGAGAAGGCCCAGCCGGAAAAGTGGTACGATTTCCTCAACGTGTGGATATAACAGATGATATCAATGAGCAACTTATTATAGAATTTTATTCACGCTAAGGAGGATAGAATGGGAGAGCCTAATTTTACTATTAAACCAGAGGTTGATACGTCGGAGTACGGGAAGTTTCTTATTGAACCACTTGATCCAGGCTATGGTCATACACTGGGGAATAGTATCAGAAGAGTTCTTCTGACATCGCTTTCTGGAGCAGCGGTAACAAGCGTCCGAATCGATGGGGTGAAACACCAATTTTCAACTCTTCCAGGACTGAAGGAAGATATTGTTGAACTTTTACTGAATATCAAAAAGATCCGCTTTCGAACAACAAGTGAATCACCTGTTATTATTTCTCTTTCGGTGAAAGGATCAAAGAAAGTAAAGGCAGGAGATTTAGAATCATCCGAACTTGAGGTGGTGAATAAAGATCTTTATCTTGGTGAGCTTACTTCGAATAAGTCAAAACTTTCGATGGAACTTACCGTTGAAACAGGTACAGGATATCGACCAGCTGAAGCGTTTGAAGGAAAGAAAGAAGTTGGGGTAGTTGTTGTTGATGCACTATTTTCTCCAATTATACGAGTGAATTACAAAGTGGAAGCAACGCGTGTAGGTCGAATGACAGATCTTGATCGACTTGTTCTTGAAGTGTGGACTGACGGGAGTATTTCTCCCTTTGATGCGGTGAAGCAGTCTGCAAAAATTCTTGTTTCCTACTTTCTTCAACTCTATGAACCAAAAGCAAAGACAACAGAAGGAGTAGCATTGACACCAACAGTTTCTGAAGAAATTCTAAAAATGACATTGGAGGAACTTGATCTTCCAACTCGGATCGTTAACGCTCTTCACAATGGCGGAATTGATACAGTAGGACAGCTTTTGGGGACTCCGAAAAAAGAGCTTTATAAGATCAAAAACTTAGGAGCAAAATCAATTACAACGATTGAGGATACCTTACGGAGTAAAGGAATAGCATTTACTGTATAAAGACATGCGGCATCACGTTTTTGGAAGAAAATTAAATAGAAATAGTAAAGAGCGGAAAGCTTTATTTAAGAGCCTAATTCTATCACTGATTCAATTCGGGAAGATCAAAACGACGGTTGCAAAAGCAAAAGCTGTTCATGGACTTATTGATAAATTAGTTACCAAAGCCAAAGATGGATCCGAAAATGCTCGGCATCAGTTGTATGCATTTTTAGCAAAAAAAGATGCTGTTGAAACGCTTATAAACAAAATCGCTCCAATCTTTAAAGATACAATCGGGGGATATGTTCGGATAAGAAGGACAGGCATGCGACGAGGTGATAGCAGTGAGGAAGTGATTCTTGAGTGGAGTAAAGCTCTGGCGGAGAAAGCTCAACCCAAGAAAACCGTATCAAAAACGCCTCCTTCAAAGAAATCAGAGGGAAAAGCCAAAAGACCAGAAAGGAAGAAAAAAGCATGAAGTATACCAAACCCACTCTGGCATCAGATATCCAAAGAAGTTGGCATCTGGTTGATGTTAATGGGAAAATACTAGGAAGAATTGCCGGAAATATTGCCGTCATTCTTATAGGGAAAGAGAAACCCTATTATGTCCCAAACCTCGATTGTGGGGATTATGTGGTTGTTATAAACGCACAAAAAATTGAAGTGACTGGAAAGAAAGCATCGAACAAAACGTACGAAAAATATTCAGGATTCCCCGGGGGAAGGAAAGTGAAGACGTTTCAACAACTGAAGCAAGAGAATCCAACAAGGATTGTTCGTGAAGCTGTATCTGGGATGCTTCCTAAAAATAAATTACGGAGTGAAATGTTGAAACGATTATATATTTACGCAGACGTTCATCATCCATATGGAGCAAAATTCCAATCGTAATAGTATAAATTGGAGATTTTAAAATAGTGTATGCCAAAAAAATCAACAAAAGTAGAAATACCAACAGAAAAAGATACAAAAAAGCATGGGGAACATTCGTACTATGAGGCAATTGGGAGACGAAAAGAAGCTATTGCCCGAGTCAGACTCTATGTTGCTTCTGAAGAAACGCATATCAAAGGAGTTGTAATCAAAAAAGGGGAAGTTGTTGTTAATAGTACACCAGTTGGAAAATATTTCCCTGGCGATGTATACAAAAAAATGTATCTTGAACCATTCCAGATAACTGGAACAGAAGGACGATTTGCAGTTTCAGCAATCATTTCTGGCGGTGGACTTTCTGGACAGGTTGGTGCATTTCGACTTGGAGTTTCTCGTGCATTGGAAAAGCTCGATAAAGAAAAACACCGACCCACTCTGAAAAAAGCAGGTTTCCTAACTCGGGATTCTCGGGCAAAGGAGAGAAGAAAAGCAGGATTTGCTCAAAAAGCTCGCGCCAGAAAACAATCCCCCAAAAGATAAGTTTTCTTCTCTAAAAGGACTTTGCGGCGCACGGAGGGTCTCCAACTCGACGGACTCTTTTTCTCTTTTGGTCGGGGATGGCAGACTTGAACTGCCGACCCCACGCACCCCATGCGTGTGCGCTAGCCAACTGCGCCAATCCCCGTTTTGTGATTATTCTAAAGGATAAAACCCTTGTATTTTATCATAGGGTGTGACAAAATGGTAACCAATTCCTGCCTCACGAAAGGAGTTTTTATGACAGTAAATCCCAAACTGCAAGCAGTACGGCTTGCCATGGAACAGATAGAAAAGCAATACGGGAAGGGATCAATCATGAAATTGGGTGATCAAGCAAATACGAAGTCTGGTCTTGATGTGATTCCGACAGGTTCACTTGCCCTTGATATTGCCTTAGGTATCGGAGGCGTACCTCGCGGGAGAATTATTGAAATCTTTGGTCCGGAAGCATCAGGAAAAACAACTGTTGCGCTTTCAATTATTGCCGAAACCCAAAAAGCAGGAGGAGTTGCCGCATTTATTGATGCAGAACATGCTCTTGACCCAATTTGGGCGGAAAAACTTGGGGTGAAGCTTGATGATCTTTTGGTATCTCAGCCGGATACCGGAGAGCAAGCGTTGGAAATTGCAGAAACTCTTATTCGATCAGGGGGAGTGGACGTTCTTGTCATTGATTCAGTGGCAGCATTGGTTCCCAGGGCTGAAATTGAGGGAGAAATGGGAGATTCCATGGTCGGGGTCCAAGCCCGTCTTATGTCTCAGGCTCTTCGAAAATTGACAGGAGCCATCTCGAAGTCAAGGACGGTTGCGATATTTACAAACCAACTTCGGCAAAAGATTGGTATTATGTTTGGCAACCCAGAAACAACTCCAGGAGGACTGGCGTTGAAATTTTATTCATCAATACGTATGGATACGAGGAAAATTGAAACCCTCAAAGATGGAGATAAAATTGTTGGGAGTAGACATAGAGTTCGAATAGTAAAAAACAAAGTTTCTCCTCCATTTAGGATTGCCGAGTTCGATGTGCTGGAATCAGGAATATCCCGTGAAGGGGGGATCATTGATGTTGGATTGGAATTTAGCGTTTTGACGAAAAGTGGTGCATTTATACGTTTTGGTTCACAAATATTAGGCCAAGGAAGAGAAGCAGCAAGAATGTATTTAGCCGAGAGCAATAAAGTAGCAAAGGAGATTTTGGATGCTATCTGGAAAATCTACAAAGCTGGTCCAATGAAAGAAAAAGTAGTCGGAAAAGAAAACGATTAATGGATTCCACCAAATTTCAACAATTGAAGGATTATGGATTCAAACTTCTATCCTTCCGTCCGCGATCCGAAAAAGAGTTAAAAGGGAAACTCAGTCAATTCGCAATTAAAAAAGGAATTCCTCAAGCCTTTGTCCTTGCAGCAGTTTCATATTTCAGAGAACATAATTTCATCAACGATCGTGAGTTTGCTTCTTGGTGGGTAGAACAGCGACGTGGCGCAAATCCAAAGGGGGATCGACTTATCACATTTGAGTTGAAGGAGAAAGGAATAGATACTGATACCATCCATTTCGTTCTTTCAAATAAAGATTCTGGAAAAGGTGATGAGGATTTAGCTTGGAAAGTTATTCAGCCGAAACTTCACCTTTTTTCTAAACTACCTATGCAGAAAGTAAAACAGAAAGTATCTGGGATGTTACTCCGTCGAGGATTTGATTGGGATGTTATTTTGAAGATCATTGACTCTCTTAAACGAAAAGCATACAATAAAGAGTAAGGATTGATGTATAAGAAGGATAAAAAGGATTATATGATGAGACGAACATCTTTTAGTAAAGCCAGTCTTTTTATTTCTACGCGTTCATAAGCGCGTACTCCTTTTATTCTTCTTGTTACTCTTCCTTGAAAGTATTATCACAGATTTTCTATAGGAGGTCCTATGTTACAAGTTCTAAAAGTCATACTCACACGACTGGATAAAATTGAGAAACAGTTGGGAACAAAGGAAGATGGGGGAGTTCCGAAAGGGGCAGCGAAATCTACAACCCCAGTTTCTGATCCACATGCATCTATTACGGTACAGCAAGATGCTCGAACAATTATTTTGGAAGCGAAAGATGAAGCACTGAGAATTAAGCGTGAGGCTGAAGAAGAATCAAGAAGAGTACGCCAGGAAGCACTAAATATCGAACAGCGGCTCGTTGCAAAAGAAGAAAGTATTGATAAGAAAATTACCGAGCTTGGAAATAAAGAACGGCAGGTAATAGGAAAAGAAGAAGGAGTTTTTAAACGACTAGCAGATGTCGATAAGCTTCGCTCAGATCTTATCATGAAGCTTGAAAAAGTGGCTCACCTCACGCGGGAGGAGGCAAAAGAACTCATTTTGGCGGCCGTTGAAGAAAAACTTAAGGAAGAAATTGCCAAAAAAGTGAAAGACGCACAAGATCAGATAAAGCTGGAGGCAGAAACAAAGGCTCGAGAGATTATTATCGATGCTATGCGACACGGTGCGACAGATTATGTTGCGGAATATACCGTCTCGACAATCAAAATAAGTGATGAAGATTTTAAAGGACGGATTATCGGAAAAGAAGGAAGAAATATTCGCGCCTTTGAAATGGCAACTGGAGTCGATGTTGATCTCGATGAAGAGGGTGTTATTCGTCTCTCATCGTTTGACCCAGTCAGACGGGAGATTGCGCGTGTAACACTTGAGAAACTTCTGCGAGATGGACGTATCCAGCCTGTACGGATTGAAGAACTCGTTGAACAAACCAGGAAAGAGATAGAAAAAATAATGTACACAGAGGGAGAAAAGTTATGCCATGCGGTTGGCGTATACAATATGCCGACTGACTTAATCGGACTTCTTGGAAGATTCAAATATAGATTTTCTTACGGACAAAATATGATTGTTCATACACTTGAAGAGACAAAAATCGGTATTGCCATCGCCAATGAATTAGGCGCTGATGTCAATATTGTGAGGCTTGGGTGTCTTCTCCATGATATCGGAAAAATCATTACCGATAAAGATGGATCACATGTTCAACTAGGAGTTGAGTATTTGAAGAAATTTGCTATGCCGAGCTCTGTCATCGATTGCGTTGCAGCACATCATGAGGATATTCCGTTCCCCTCTATTGAGGCAGTTATTGTGTATATTGCTGATGCTATTTCAGGTGCAAGGCCTGGTGCTCGATATGAGGATATTGAAGAGTATGTGAAACGGCTTAAAACGCTTGAGGATACTGCAACAACATTTCCTGGAATTGAAAAGGCGTATGCGCTCCAGGCAGGGAGAGAACTCCGCGTCATTGTGGATCCCGGAAAACTTGATGATGCCCAAAGTGCGGTCACGGCACATAAAATTGGGGAGGAAATCGAGAAGAAATTCCCGACATTTCCAGGTCAAATCAAAATTACTCTCATTCGGGAACTTCGCATTCAAGAGACAGTTCACTAGTCTTTTCTTCTTCTAACGCCATTTCGTTATATTCTTCATATCTTTGATATAGTTTACGGGGCTTGACAACAACGAAAAAATCTAATACATTGAATTCTGGATTGTTCTGACAATACAAAAAAATCTTCTGCCCGTCCCGATTCAATCGGGATTACAAAAGGAGGTGAAATGAACTTTATGACCAAAGCTGATCTTATTGCCTACGTTGCAAAAAAAGCAAGCCTTACAGCAAAAGCTGCGAAAGATGCTGTAAATTCGGTATTTGGAGCAATTTCTGACGCATTGAAAAAAGGCGACAAAGTTGTTGTCACTGGTTTTGGTACCTTTATGGTTCGGTCTCGAGCCGCCAGAAAAGGTCGAAATCCACAAACTGGACAACCTATTAATATCTCAGCCCGCAAAACTCCTGGTTTTACCGCCGGGAAAGCATTAAAGAAAGTTGTTCGCTAAAGAGAAGGTTTACGTATGAAGAACTCTCTTTCGTTCGTGAAGAGAGTTCTTCTGTTTACTTCCAGTGAGTTGAAAGATACTATACAATGTCTCCATGATGACAATTTCCGTATCGAACCTTTCAAAAATCTACAAAACATATAAGCGTGATTTTGGAATATTTTCTTCTCTTCGTTCTGTTGTTGCTCGTGAAACCATCTCAGTCCATGCGGTAGAGGATATTTCATTTACTATTCAGGAGGGTGAGCTTGTCGGATTTATCGGGCCAAATGGAGCCGGAAAAACAACTACGTTGAAATGCTTATCGGGTCTTCTCTATCCTACATCTGGTAACATATCGGTGCTTGGATTTACTCCATACGAACGGAAAGATGAATTCCTAAAAAGAATTAGTCTTATCATGGGGCAGAAAAACCAATTATGGTGGGATTTACCGGCATTTGACACATTTAAACTTAATAAGGAAATTTACGATATTTCAGATAGTGCATTTTCTGAAACGCTCAATGAACTCTCTGGACTATTGGAAATATCTGACCTTATTCGTGTGCCAGTTCGACAACTTTCTCTTGGGCAAAGAATGAAGATGGAGCTTATTGCAGCCCTTATTCACCGTCCAAAAGTACTTTTTTTAGATGAACCAACCATAGGATTGGATGTTGTCATGCAAAAAAAAATGCGTGACTTTATTGCGGATTATAATGTCCGATACAAAGCGACAATTTTATTGACCAGCCACTATATGTCTGATGTACGGCAACTGTGTAGACGGATTTTAGTTATCGATCAGGGAAGGATTGTCTATGATGGTGATTTCGAAAAGCTCATAGAACGATATGCAGATACAAAAATTCTTACAATTGAGTTCAATAGACGAGTAAAAGAAAGTGACGTGAGTAGTTTTGGACAACTTAAATCTTTTACCCCCACGAAGATTGTTTTAGTCGTTCCTAAAAAGGAAGCAAAGAGTATAGCCTCAAAAGTTCTTACCACATTACCTGTTGATGATATGAATATAGAAGATGTAGAAATTGAAGATGTCATCCGAATGGTTTTTCAAAAATCACCATGATGAGAAAATACATCGCTGTATCACAAAATAGCTTTTACGATTATTTAGCATACAGGCTCAACTTTCTTCTTTGGAGGATGCGAGTGATTCTTTTCATGCTTATCAACTATTTTCTTTGGCTTGCAGTGATGCCAAATGAAGGTTCTATTTTCGGGTACAGCCAAAAAGAGATACTCACGTACATAATGCTTACGATCCTCATAAACGGAATAGTACTTTCTACTCAAACAGCAAGAGTGGCAGAGGAGATAAATTCAGGGAGTCTCAATGGGTTTTTAATCCGCCCGATAAATTACTTTCTTTATAATGTTTTTCGAGATTTGCCAGATAAATGCATCAATACATTCTTCTCGTTTATAGAGTTGGGAATTCTTATTTTTCTTCTTCATCCACCGCTGTATATAGCAAGAGATTTGGGAAGTATTGCCCTTTTTATCCTTGCGGTAATTTGTGCATCAATCTTGTATTTTGAGATCAACATGATTTTGTCCTTCTTAGGATTTTGGGTCAATGACGTATGGGCCCCTCGGTTCCTTTTTTTTATTCTCGTTTCATTTCTCGCAGGGAATTATTTTCCGCTAGATATCTTTCCTGAGAGTATCTATAAATTTTTAGAGTTCCTACCCTTCAGCTATCTCGTGTATTTCCCACTCAAACTATTCATCGGGCACGGAGCGGGTATTTCTGTTGTCAAAGGTTTCCTGATTCTCCTTTTTTGGGTGGTCGCGCTTTTTGGAGTCATGGAATATATTTGGCGGAAGGGCCTTCGAATTTATACTGCCGTAGGACAATAAATCATGGAGAAATACATCAGAGTTTGGTTCGCGCTATCAGTAAATTCCTTCCAGGTATTTTTTCTTTCTCGCGTTGGTGCCATTTTATTTTTGAGCGGAAAAATTATACGGTTTATATTTTACTTGGGTTTTCTGTATCTTCTTGTATCGAAAACACGCGTACTTTCAGGCTATTCTCTTTGGGAGGTCGTACTTTTTTATCTTACGTTTAATCTAATCGATTCAACAACACAAATGCTTTTTCGCGAAGTATATCGATTTCGACAAATGGTTGTCTCTGGTAGTTTTGATTTGCTTTTGGTAAAACCAGTCAATGTACTCTTCCGTGTCCTTTTTGGCGGGACGGATTTTCTAGATTTGGTAACACTTATACCGTTTGTTGTTTTTATTATCATTACTGTATCGCATATTCCATACATTAATTTGCCGGGAGTCATACTGTATATCTTACTCATCGCAAATGCTCTCCTTATTGCAGTTTCTTTCCACATTTTTGTACTTTCACTTGCAGTTCTCACCTCAGAAATTGATCATGCGATTATGATTTATAGAGACTTTACCAGTATGGGAAAAATTCCAATCGATGTGTATGGTGAGCCATTTCGATCATTTGTTACCTTTATCATCCCTGTCGGGATCATGATGAGTTTTCCCGTGAAAGCACTGGTAGGATTATTACAGGTAGAAAGTGTTATAATTGCTCTGGTTGTGAGCACGACACTCTTTCTTTCAAGCCTCCTGCTCTGGCGATATTCACTCAATACCTATACATCTGCCTCAAGTTGATTCGCGCTATGAAAACAATGATTCTGATTGGCATTTCCTCCGGTATTGCAGCGTTTAAAATCAATGCTCTTATTGCACGACTACGCCAGAAAAACTATGCGATCCAGGTCGTAATGACAGAGCATGCAATAAATATGGTTGACGTACAACAAATTGAAAAATCATCGGGTAATCCTGTTGTTTCTACACTTTTCCCTCCGCATTTTAACTACAGACAAATTCTTCGGCAGCGGAAAGTGCAACATATTCAGCTTGCCGATAGTGCATCAGTTTTTGTCATTGCGCCGGCAACTGCGAATATAATCGGAAAAATTGCACATGGTATTGCGGATGATATGTTGACAACAGTTACCATTGCAACGCGTGCACCAGTCATTGTTTGTCCATCGATGAATACTCATATGTGGGAAAATCCCCGTGTTCAGGAAAATCTTACAATGCTTATGAAGCGTGGATACACCATACTTCATCCTGACAGTGGAGATTTAGCGTGTGGGTATAGAGGAGTTGGAAGATTAGTATCTATTTCAGAAATTGAGAACACGATAGGTGCTGTACTTCATAAAAAACAAATACTTCGAGGAAAACGTATACTGGTAACTTCCGGAGGGACAATGGAAATGATTGATCCGGTTCGAGTTATCACCAACCGAAGTTCTGGAAAAATGGGAAAAGCAATTGCAGAAGTCTGTAAAGATTTTGGTGCAGAGGTTATTTTGATAAGAGCAAAATCTGCCGTAGCATCTTTGAAAGTAAAGGAAGAAATTTTTGAAAGTGCAAACGATCTTACCTCAATTATGAAAGCGTATAGTAGCCACATCGATATTCTCATTCATACCGCAGCTGTATCAGATTTTAAACCACGGGAAATCTCTTCGAGAAAAATTATCAGTAGTCGGCCTCTCCGTCTACGTCTTACGCCAACTCCCAAAATACTAAACATGGTGAAATCCTGGAATCCACATGTTTTGCTTATTGGATTTAAAGCCGTTTATAAAGAGACAGATGATGCGATTGTATCAATTGGAATGAAAAAATTGGACGAAAGTAGGTCAGACTTTATTGTTGTAAACGATGTAGGAAGAAAAGGGATAGGTTTTGGAGAAGATGAAAACGAAATATACATTGTTACCAAAAAGGGATTACATGTAAAACTTGCTAGAGCGTCAAAGCAAAGTATTGCTGAAAAATTAATGGTTGAAGTTGCAAAGCAAATACTGCCAAAAGAATGAATAAATTCTCAGATTTGATACAATTATCCGCGCTATGCAAAAGACATATTTTATAAAAACCTTTGGTTGTGCACAAAATGTTGCGGATTCAGAGCGTATTGCCAATGCATATGAAAGTAAAGGAATGAAAAAAGCTTCCAGCATTGAGAGCGCTCACCACGTTGTGATCAATACATGCATGATTCGAGAAAAGGCTGAGACGAGAGTGTATGGGCTTGTTCATAATCTCTCCCTCGTTCGAAAAAGAGAAGGACTCCCTGAGAAAATTGTTGTAACTGGTTGTATGGTAGGAATGGCGCTACGTGATAGTTCGGGAAAGTTTTTAAAGCTCATCCGGCAAAGAATGCCGGCTGTAGATGAATTTTTACCAATTGAGGAGGTTGGTTTTGATCATGCACCACTTCGAACTGAGATAACTCATGCATGGGTACCAATCTCCAATGGATGTAATAATTTCTGTACTTTTTGTGTCGTTCCATTTACCCGTGGTCGGGAAATAAGTAGGCCATATACAGATGTAATCGGCGAATGCGAGCAACTTGCAAAGACCGGCTATAAGAAAATTACCCTACTAGGAATGAATGTTAACTCCTACGGTGCGGATCTGGTTTCGGGACTAGGTAATATCCATGTACTTCGAGATTTAGAAAAAACCTATTTCCCAAAATCTTCCGAAAGCAAAAAAACCGGTTTTGTCCTTCCGAGTGGAAAGAAAATTGAACCAGTATTTGTGAAACATCTCAATCGTCTGCGTATTCCCACACTTTTTCCCTATCTGTTAGAAGATATTGCGCATGTTAGGGGAATTGAGTTGATTGATTTTCTTTCAAGTAACCCATGGGATTTTTCCGACAAACTTATTGATGTGATTTCTCGAAATCCAAACATTACTCGCTCAATTCATCTCCCTGTTCAATCGGGGAGTAATTCCGTTTTGAAGCGAATGAATCGGTGGTATACGAAAGAAATCTACTTTTCTCTCATTGAAAGGATACGAACGAAAATTCCACATGTCCGCTTTTCGACTGATATTATTGTTGGATTTTGTGGGGAGACAGAAGAAGAATTTGAAGATACTTGTAAATTAGTTCAAAAAGTTGGATTTTACAAAGCATATATTTCTCTCTATTCTGATCGTCCCCAAACTGCAGCACATAAAGTGTTCCACGATGATGTAGTGCATAAAGAGAAGAAGAGGCGATGGCTCATTTTGGAAAAAATGATTAATTCTCCAAGACAAAAGGGTTCGGTACATTAAGTATACCAACTATGATAGATCAGATACGAATCGAAACGAATAAGAAGAAAGAAATTATTCCTTTTACGAAACAAATCGAGAACATCCTTGAGAAAGTCAATAGAAAAGAAGGGGTCTGTACGATTTTTGTAAGGCACACAACTGCTGCGATTTCTGTCGGAGAGGTAGGCGAAGGTACGGATCAGGATTTTCTCGAAGTAATGGAACGTATTATCCCAGATATTCATTTTCGACATGCTCATGATCCTTCACATGCATGGTCTCACATGGCATCCTCTCTTGTCGGCCAGTCTCTCTCAGTACCATTTCAGAATAAAAAGCTTCTCTTAGGTAATTGGCAAGAGGTGTTTCTTATGGAATTTGACGGACCCCGAGAGAGAACGGTTATCATCTCGGTACATGAATAAACTCCTTATAGTTTTGGGACCTACCGCCTCCGGGAAAACCAATGTAGCACTTCGTCTCGCCCGGCGATTTGCTGGTGAAATAGTATCGGCAGATAGTAGACAAATCTACAAAGGCATGGATATTGGTACCGGGAAAGATATTCCAGCATCTTCACGATTTACTCTTTTAAAAAAGTCGTTTCTGGTGAAAGGTATAGAGGTAACATACGGGTATTACACGGTTGGTACTATTCCCGTGTGGTTAGTAGATTTGGTTGAGCCCAAAGATTCATGGAGTGTTGCACACTTTCACACACTTGCACTCAAGACCATCGACACAATTTATGAACATATGCATCTGCCGATTATTGTCGGAGGTACCGGTTTATATATTAAAAGCTTGACTGATCCGATTCAAACCATTGATGTGGTTCCGAATGTTCACCTGCGAAGAAGACTGCAAAGTATGTCGGTTGAGAATTTGCAAGTACTTTTAAAGAAAAGTAATTTAAAGAAGTGGGGACAGATGAACCAGTCAGATCGTTTTAATCCCAGAAGACTAATTCGCGCAATTGAAGTTGCAAAAGGAGGGAAAAAAGCTCCTTCTTCATTACTCCCATTGTATGATGTTTTAAAAATTGGTTTACAGGTACCAATTGAACAACGAATTCAAAATATAAATAATCGAGTTGAGAAGAGGGTAAAGAATGGAGTGAGAGAGGAAATACAAAAACTGCTTTCCTCTGGAGTTTCCTGGGAATCTCCAGGAATGAATACATTAGGTTACCGGCAGTTTCGACAATTCTTTCTGGGACAGGCATCTTTAGAGGATACAATTTCTCTATGGGAGAGGAAAGAGCATCAGTATGCAAAAAGGCAGCTTACGTGGTTTCGAAAAGAAAGAGATGTTCACTGGTTTAATCCGTCAGATACTCATTGTATCGAAAATATAGAGGAAACAGTGAGGACATGGTATACTCAATGAAAATCAATTGAGCGTTCAGATCTTGTATGCCAACGAAAATAGAAATATCACATAGAACGATTATCTTTACCGTTTGCTTTCTTCTTCTCCTTTGGCTTCTTGTTCAAGTGAGAGAAGTTATATCGCTTCTATTTATTGCATTCATTATTATGTCGGCTTTAAAACCGTGGGTTGATTCGCTGGAAAAATGGCGTATACCTCGGATGGTATCGGCTCTCACAATTTATGTATTTTTTATTGCAGGGATTGCATCTCTTTTAACTGCACTTCTTCCACCACTTGTCTCTCAAACAATTCATTTATCAGATAATCTTCCCCGATATATCAACGAATTTGTACCGTTTGCTGCAATAGATCCTCAGGCACTGACTCAGCAGGTCGCGCCGCTCGGGGAAAATCTTTTAAAAGTGACGCTCGGAGTTTTTAATAATATTGTCGGAGTACTTACGATTTTTGTTATCTCTTTCTATCTAATTATGGAGCGAGGTAATTTAGATATGCAGCTGGAGACTTTTTTGGGAGAAGAAGGTGCAAAGAGGTTTTTAGTTGTTATCAAAAAAATAGAGGAACGTCTCGGTTCTTGGGTTCGTGGACAATTCACCTTGGGAATAATCATTGGTGTTTCAACATTTATCGGACTTCAACTCCTTGGTCTTCCGTATGTTCTTCCCCTTTCTATCATTGCGGGCGTACTTGAAATAGTACCAACAATTGGACCGATAATTTCCGCAGTCCCTGCGATTCTGGTTGCTTTAACGGTATCACCTTTATATGCTCTGGCAATTGCCGCACTCTATTTTGTTATTCAGCAGGCCGAGAATAATCTGGTAGTACCGTATGTTATGAAACAAGCTGTCGGACTTCCTCCACTCGTGACGCTTCTTTCTATTCTTGTCGGTGCAAAACTTGGGGGAATAGGCGGAGCAGTTCTTGCGGTCCCATTAGTTGTTACCATTGAAACCGTCTTTTCTGAATACATGAAGTTTCGGGAACAACCACCTCAAACATCAAGATAATATTTCTTACTTTCCAATATCTACAAAAGCTCGTAAGCCAGATTCTGTTTTTAGATGACCATTTCTCTCGGTTTCGTCCTAAAGACGACTACCGCCATCCTTTAGGGATGATGCTCTCAAACTTCGGGCATCGGGAAGACATCCGTCTCCGCCAGTTGGCGGATCGCCCTTTCGGAGATTGCTGCAGGTGGGATTGCCTCGTTTCACTCGTCGATCATGGTCTTGCGACTTATAGATCTCCGTTCGTCTCTGTTGCTCTCTCACCTTGTTATTTCAAGGATCGGCCCGTAAGCTTTCGCTTTTGGGAACCAGTCCCGATTAAATCGGGATCACGCGTTACCGCGAGTCCCTCGTCTTCAGCAGTCTGGACTTTCCTCCCCGAATAAATCAGGGTAGTCATCCGGCTTCCGTAGACACGTTGATTATATCATTTTTGAGGCAAAAAGAACATGGTACACTAAAAACATGTTTGCAAAAATACATTCTGGTGCAACAGTCGGTCTTGAACCAATCCCAATTATTGTCGAAGTTGATATATCAACCAAAAGTCTTCCATCCTTTACCATTGTTGGTCTTCCCTCAAAATCAGTTGAAGAATCAAAAGAAAGAGTACGCTCAGCCATAAGAAACTCCGGTGCAGAGTTTCCTCCACATAGAATTACCGTCAATCTGGCACCAGCTGATATTCCAAAAGATGGACCGGCCTATGATTTGCCAATTGCTCTTGGCATTCTCATTGCCTCAGGCCAGCTTCCGAAAGTAGATTCTCGGATACTTGCGTATGGGGCATTGTCACTTGATGGGTCGCTTACACATACCAACGGAGTTCTTCCAGTTACACTCCTTGCAAAAGAGAAAAAATTTACCGGTCTTTATCTTTCTGAAATCAATGCGAAAGAAGCAGCAATTATTGATCACATATCTGTTTATCCGTGCCAATCACTTCTGGCACTTTTTCGACATATAACAGGGACGAGCAGTATTTCTCCTTTACCTCATGTTTCGTTTCATACTTTTCATGAGGAAAAAAGCGCAGAGTTTGATCTTTCTGATGTACTTGGGCAAGAGCAAGGGAAGCGTGCGCTTGAGATTGCTGCAGCCGGAGGTCATAATATTTTTTTCAAAGGAGTACCAGGGGCTGGAAAAACAATGCTTGCACGGGCGTTTCCGGCAATACTACCCGATTTGACAGAAAATGAAGCTCTTGAGGTGACAAAAATATATTCAATCACGGGAAATCTTTCTCAAGGTCGCTCGCTTATTTCGTCACGACCATTTCGAGCCCCACATCATACGACATCTCGAATTGGACTTATTGGAGGAGGGGCTCGTCCAATTCCAGGAGAGATTTCTCTTGCGCATCGCGGTGTTTTATTTTTGGATGAATTTCCTGAATTTCCGAGATCTGTACTTGAAGCTCTTCGGCAGCCAATTGAAGATGGTATTGTGACTATTTCACGAGCATCTGGAACAATTACCTATCCGGCGAAATTCATGCTTGTTGCTGCAGCAAATCCATGCCCATGCGGAAATTTTGGAGATCTTACCAAGAAGTGTACCTGTCCTGCCGGGCAGATTATACGGTACACAAAGCGAGTATCAGGTCCTATTTATGATCGTATTGATCTTCATATACATCTGCCACAGGTAAAAATCGAAGCGTTGACAGGTGAAAAGAGACTAGATTCATCGAAAATAGTTCGGAAACGAGTTCAAAAAGCACGAGATATACAATTGAGACGGTTTAAGGGAACTCCATTTACCTGTAATAGTGATTTACGGTCAAAGGAAATAAAAGAATTTATTCCTTTATCAACCGAGTGTCTATCACTTTTAAAAAAAGCTGTAGTTTCATTACAGTTATCGGCGAGAAGTTACCACCGGATAATAAAACTTGCGCAAACTATCGCAGATTTAGAGGAAGAAAAAATCGTTGAACCAAGATTTATTGCAGAAGCTCTCCAATACAGACCTAGGGAAGAAGAACTTTTCTAAAACATGCCTATTGACAGTAAAGTATCACTTTGTTATAGTTCCACCAGTCATGATCAAAAATAACCTTATTATTCTCTCAGTTATTGTCCTTGCAATTGTGCAGGGATATTCTTGGGAGGTAATAAAGGCAAGAATAAAGAAATAAAAGTAAGAATAAAGATTGAAACCTCTCAAGAAACGAGAGGTTTTTTGTTTTATGGAGCAAAAAACGAAACTAAAAACCAGATTAAAAGAAGGTGAAAAAGTGCAAGGGGCAGATATAGTCTGTGAGTGTTTGCTTCGCCACGGTGTCCGAACAATATTTGGGTATCCGGGCGGAGCAAATATTCCGATTTACGATGCCTTGTATAAATATCCGGAGCTCCACCATATCTTAGTTCGTCACGAGCAAGGAGCAGCTCACGCTGCAGAAGGGTACGCATGGGCAAACGGTATACCTGGCATTTGTTTTGCAACAAGTGGACCTGGTGCAACAAATCTTGTGACCGGTCTTGCCGATGCCATGCTTGATAGTGTTCCTCTTGTTTGTATAACTGGACAAGTTCCATCGCCACTTTTAGGAACCGATGCGTTTCAAGAAACTGATGTTTTGGGTGTGACACTTGCCGTAACTAAACACAATTATTTGGTGACAAAAGCAGAAGATATTGCACCAAGTCTGTACGAGGCATTTTATCTTGCATCACATGGGCGCCCCGGACCAGTACTTGTTGATATCACAAAGGATGCGCAAACTGCCTATGCCGAATTTCATATTCCTTTGCCCAAAAAACATCTTGAGGGAAGAGTAAGACTACAAGCAACACCAAAAGAAGTTGAAAAGATAGTATCCATGTTAAATTCTGCCGTTCGTCCTCTTATTATCGCAGGACATGGGATGCTTCTTTCAGGTGACGGGAAGACACTTTTGCAAATTGCAGAAAAACAAGATATTCCGGTAACACTCACCCAGCTTGGTCTTTCAACAATTCCATCAACACATCGGTTGTTTATGGGTATGCCGGGAATGCACGGGAATGTTGCCGCAAACAGGGCCCCAAATGAAGCCGATGTTATTCTTGCTGTTGGAATGCGATTTCATGATCGCGTGACGGGGAATGTCGCAAAGTACGCACAACAGGCAAAAATAATCCATATCGATATTGATCCGTCTGAGTTAGGGAAAAACGTAAAGCCAACACTTGGAGTGGTTGGAGATGCAAAAATGGTCCTTGAGCAGATTCTTCCAAAGCTTTCCAAACGTCGGAATCCCCAGTGGCTCAAGCGGTTTCATCAGTGGAAGCGCGAGGAAACGGAAAAAGTGTATAAGAAAGAACTGCATGCTCCGCACTTAAAGTCCGCGCAAGTGATTGCGGAAATATCGAGACAAACTAAAAATAAAGCAACTATTGTTGCCGATGTAGGGCAGAATCAGATGTATGCTGCTCGATATTATACGTTTAATGATTACAACACTCACATCACTTCAGGAGGACTAGGTACTATGGGATTTGCACTTCCCGCCGGAATGGGAGTGAAAAGTGCAGATTCCAATCGTGAGGTGTGGATTGTTATAGGAGATGGAGGAATTCAAATGACCATCCAGGAATTGGCAACAATCGTTCAAGAAAAACTTGAAGTAAAAATAGCGCTTCTGAATAATAATTTCTTGGGAATGGTTCGGCAATGGCAAGAGTTATTTTACAAAGGGAATTACTCTGAGGTGAAGCTTAAAAACCCAAATTTCCAAAAGCTCTGTGACGGGTTTGGGATTCCCTCTTTAAAAGCAAAAACATTTAAAGAAACTCGTGAGGCAATTTCCAAAGCACGGAAAAAGAGAGGACCTTTTTTAGTAGAGTTTGTAGTTGAAGCCGAAGAAAACGTGTTTCCTATGATTCCAGCGGGAGCTGGAATTGCGGATATGATTGTTTCTCCCAAGGATAAGTAATATGGCAAAAAATCTTTCAACAATTATCATTTGGAGTGAAAATACTCCCGGAGTTTTTTTCCGAATTCTCTGGCTTTTTCGTCGAAAAATGTTCAACATCGAAACCGCTACCGTTGGGTATACAGAGATACCAAATGTCACGCGATTTACCATCACCGTCTCTGGGAACGGAGACCAAGTAGCCAATATGTGTAAACAAGTTGCCAAACTGGTAAATGTTTTACGTGTTGAGAAAGTAGCCGATGAAAAACTTATCAGTCGCGAGCTGGCTCTTGCCAAAATTCAGATTAAAGGAAAGGGAGAAAAAGGTGAAATATTAAAAATAATAGAGCACTTTCGCGCAAAGGTTCTCCATATGACCAAAGATACATTCTTAGTTGAGGTGACCGGTGGAGAGGAAAAAATTGACGCTTTTTACGAAAATATGAAAGAATATCGCATTATTGAATTTGTCCGTACTGGAAGAACAGCTCTTTTTAAATGAATTTGAATTCTTTTATGAATAAGAATCTATACTATCTTTCCTGTGTTGCTTGCCATAAAAAGACCGATGAGCTAAAGACTACGTCACGTTGTCTCTCGTGTAGAGGCCCCCTTGATGTAACATACGATTATGACGAACTGAAAAAGCAGGTTAATGCATACATACTCAAAAATACTCCATCAAAAACACTGAAATATCTTGATTTTTACCCTTTAAAGACCCGCGACAATCTTATTAGTCTGCAGGAAGGGGGAACACCTTTGCATCAGGCACGACGACTTGGTGAGAAAATCGGGATTCCCAAACTATTTATTAAAAATGAAGGGCTTAACCCAACCGGAGCATTTAAGGATCGGGGAAGTTTCATTGAAATCAATAAAGCAAAAGAACTGGGATACTCATCTGTTTGTGTTGCTTCAACCGGAAATATGGCTGCATCGGTTGCAGCCTACTCTGCTCAAGCAGGTCTTTCGTGTTTTGTCTTTGTACCCGAGAACACTCCAAGGGGAAAATTGGCACAAAGTCTATCGTATGGTGCCAAAGTTATTCAGGTACGTGGAACATACACTGAGGCAAATACGCTTGCAGAAAAGACGGCCAAAACATACGGGTATTACCTTGCGGGAGATTATGTCTTTCGGTCTGAGGGTCAGAAGTCTCTTGGGTTTGAGTTGGCAGAAAGTACTTGGGAGGCAATAATTGACTGGGTCATTGTTCCTGTTGGAATGGGGACAAATTTAGCTTCTATCTGGAAGGGGTTTTGGGAGTATTACCGCTTAGGATTTATCGAAAAACTTCCAAAACTTATTGCAGTGCAGGCCTATGGGTGTCATTCGATATTTCAAAAAACAGATAAGAGCGAGTTTTTTATCAAACCCGTTAAAAATCCAAAGACCATAAATTCGGCAATCGCAGTTGGGAATCCTCTTGATGGAGTCAAGGTTATAGAAGCGCTCAATCGTTCACATGGAATGGTCGTTTCGGTCTCTGATGAGGAAACGCTTGCAGCTCAGCAGGAACTTGCTCATTTGGAAGCTCTCTACATTGAGCCATCATCCGCAACCACTATTGTTGCATTAAAGAAACTGTTACGAGATGGAACAATTCAAAGAGATGATCGTGTTGTCTGTGTTGCAACAGGAGCTGGCTTGAAAGATCCAGCAGCAACTCTGAAGGTACTTGCCGAACCTCCAACGATTGAACCAGATGAGAAGGAAGTGAAAAGAGTTATTTCTGGGAATCTGTTTGCGCTTCGTGCACAAGGAGTGAGGGACAAAGAAAAAATTCTTTTTTCCTCCCTTCCTACAAAGAGTCGGATACAAAACGTGGTGAAAGACGAGTTTGGTATAAAGTTACCCAAACGAGATTTAGAGGAAACATATCTTCGTTTACGTCAGTTTATAAAAGATAAAGGAAAAGTCATAGGACGTGCAGATCTTCAGTCTATTCTTGAAGGAATTATTCAGCAGGAGACAAAAAATAAATATCTCACACTTACCGATTTTCAAATTTGGGATACCAAAAATAAACGGCCCAAAGCAACCATTGATGTTTTATTGCATGGGAAGAAGTATCATGCACAAAGTGATGGGGTTGGACCGGTCGATGCAGCAATTTCTGCAATCAATAAGGTTATCGCAAAACACGATGGGTTGAAATTTAAACTCTCAGATTTTACCGTTGAGATTCCAACGACTGGGAGTGATTCAACTGTAGAGGTGACAATGGTGCTTCAGGCGCAAAATGGTACGCAAGTAGTCGAGAAAGGAACATCTCCTGATATAATAGTGGCATCGATGAATGCATATGTTGCTGGGTACAACGAATTGTATTATCAAGTGAAAAACCACCGAAAGGAGAAAAGCTTATGAAAAAAGAAATTGTTGCGAAAAAGGGTGTTGCGGCAATTGGCCCATATTCACCAGGGATTGTCTTGGGTGATTTAATTTTTTGTTCCGGTCATATCGGTGTTGATCCGAAAACGAAGGAGTTTGTCAAAGGGGCAATTGAAGAACAAACTCGTCAAGCATTAACAAATCTCGAGTATGTCTTGGAAGAGGCTGGCGGAAGTTTACAAACGATTCTTAAAACAACTGTGTATCTTAAAAGCATGGATGACTACGGAAAGATGAATGAAGTATATGCTTCATTTTTTCAAAAGCCCTATCCAGCACGGGCAACAGTTCAAGTTGCGAAACTTCCCAAAGATGCTCTTGTTGAAATAGATGCAGTTGCCTATATTACGCGTCCTATGGCTCATGAAGAAGGAGGATGTGGTTGCGGCGGAAACTGCGGCTGCTCGTAACTATGAAAGATACACGATCATTTCCATTTGCGTTTTTTGAAGGAAATATAGTCCCAATTGAGACAGCAAAGGTAAACATCATGACCAATGCCCTTCAGTATGGTAATGCCATATTTGGGGGGATTCGGGGATATACGTCATCAGATAAAAAGCATACGTATATTTTCCGGCTCGAGGATCATTACAAAAGATTTCTCAACTCGTTAAAAATTCTTAACAAATCTATCCGGTACGATCTTGGACAACTGATGCATACGACGCTTGAGTTGGTAAGGAAAAATCAGCCGAAAACTGATTATTATCTTCGCCCTTTTGCATATGGGAGTGACTTTTTCCTTTCACCAGATCTTGCGCCATTAACATTTGAATTTGCTCTCTACATGATTCCATTGGGAGAGTACCTTTCCATAACCAAAGGGTTGAAACTGGCAATCTCCAATTGGGTGAGGATAAATGATAATATGATTCCTTCACGTGCCAAAATTTCTGGAGGATATATAAACTCGTCTCTTGCCAGAGGTGATGCCGCAAATCTTGGGTACGATGATGCACTTCTAATGTCTGCCGATGGCCATATCGCCGAAGGAAGTGGAGCAAATTTTTTCATTGTTCGCGATGGTGTTCTTGTTACACCTCCTAAATATGGTGATGTTTTAGAGGGAATGACGAGAAGAACAATTCTCCAACTTGCTCATGATTTAGATATACCAACTGAGGAAAGGAATATAGACAGGACAGAGGTATATATTGCTGACGAGGCGTTTTTAACTGGCACTGGAGCACAAGTTGCTTGGGTAGCAGAAGTTGATGGGAGAAAAATTGGTACCGGGAAAATGGGCCCTATCACAGAAAAAATAAATAAGCTTTTCTTTTCTCTCGTTCGAGGAAAACAGAAAAAATATTCAGATTGGCTCACAAAGGTATAAAGGGAGAAAAAGTATGGCAATACTGGATTTCGGAGGAGTTAAGGAAAATATCATAACTCGTGAGGAATTTCCTCTAGGGAAAGCCAAAGAAATTCTTAAAAAGGAAACCGTTGCCGTCTTAGGATACGGAGTTCAAGGTCCGGGGCAAAGCCAGAACATGCGGGATAATGGAATTAACGTCATCGTTGGTCAACGGAAAAATTCCAAAAGCTGGGACAAAGCAGTTTCCGATGGGTGGATTCCTGGCAAGACTCTTTTTGATCTAGAAATTGCAGCAAAGAAAGCTACGATTATCTTATTTTTACTTTCCGATGCAGGACAGAAAGCGTTTTGGCCAACTTTGCAAAAATATCTAACCCACGGGAAAACACTTGTTTTTTCTCATGGATTTTCGATAACTTATAAAAATCTAACCGGTGTTATTCCTCCCAAAGATGTTGATGTTATTTTGGTAGCGCCAAAAGGATCCGGCCTTTCAGTACGGCGCAACTTCCTTGATGGGTCAGGAATAAATAGTAGCTATGCCATTTTCCAGGATACATCTGGGAAAGCAAAAGAAAAAGTATTAGCAGTAGGAATAGCCATAGGGTCCGGGTTTTTATTCCCAACAACATTTGAGAAAGAAGTATTTAGTGATTTAACAGGTGAGAGGGGAATTTTAGTTGGGGCTCTCACTGGAGTTATGGAAGCGCAATATGAAACGCTTCGGAAAAAAGGTCACTCACCTTCTGAGGCGTTTAATGAGACAGTTGAGGAGCTTACCCAAAGTCTAATAAAACTTGTTGGCGAAAAAGGAATGGATTGGATGTATGCAAATATAAGTACCACTGCTCAAAGGGGTGCACTTGATTGGAAAGACAAATTCAAAAAAGCAGTCGAACCGGTATTTGAGAAACTTTATCAAAAAGTTGCAGATGGGACAGAGGCCAAACGCGTCTTGGATAAAAACAGTCAGCCCAACTATAGAGAAGATTTGAACTGCGAGCTCCAAGAAATGGGCAATTCGGAGATGTGGCAGGCAGGAAAACAAGTAAGACAACTTCGACCTGAGAACTGGAAGAAAAAATGAAATCCCTCAAAAACCGCAGCAACCAATTAACTGGTACTCCCGGGGGAAAAGACTGGATCAAGCGCGCCCCAGCCCGGGCCATGATGCGAGCAGTTGGATTTACTGACGAAGATTTTACCAAACCACTTATTGCTGTTGCGTGCCCAGCCATCAACATCACTCCCTGCAATGCGCATATCGAAGATCTTGGGAAAATTGTTGGTGCAGAAATTGAGAAACAAGGTGGAAAACCCATTGTTTTTGGGACTCCGGTTGTCACAGATGGAGAGACGATGGGCATGGAAGGGATGAAATATTCTCTTGTCTCAAGGGAGCTTATCGCCGACTGTATCGAGATGATGCAAGAGTCTTATGCAACGGATGCCAGTTTTACTCTTGCTGGATGCGATAAAACAATTCCTGGGGCTCTTATTCCTCTTGCCCGCAATAACTCGATTGGAATAACTCTTTATGGCGGGACAATTTTACCAGGGATAGGGAATGGGAAAGACTTAAATATCGTCAGTGTCTTTGAAGCAGTGGGTGCAGCCGGAGTTGGCAAAATAACTGATGAAGAATTTCATCGGATAGAGTGTAATGCTTGTCCGGGAAACGGTGCCTGTGGAGGTATGTATACGGCAAATACCATGGCTTCAGCAATTGAAGCACTTGGTATGAGCTTGCCGGGAAGCGCTTCTCATCCGGCAGTTGACAGGGAGAATAAAATTTCAGAAAAGAAGAAGAAAGATTGTATGGAAAGTGTTGCTGCGCTTTTCCATTTGATGGAAAAAGGAATTCACGCCCGCGATATTATGACGCGAAAAGCGTTTGAAAATGCTATTGCTGTTGTCCTTGCCCTTGGCGGATCAACCAATGCAGTATTACATTTATTATCGTTAGCTCACGAAGCCGAGGTTTCCTTAACCCTTGATGATTTTACGGAAGTTGCCAAAAATGTTCCGCTTCTGGGAAACTTTTCTCCATTTGGATCATACATGATGGAACATCTGGATAACATTGGTGGGATCCCAATGGTGATGAAAATGCTTCTTAAAGAAGACCTTATCCATGGAGACTGTCTTACCGTTTCTGGGAAAACTGTTGCAGAAAACCTCAAAGAAGCACCGGATTTTCCTGAGGATCAGAAAATTATTGCTCATGTAAAAAAGCCATTTGCATCGCCAGAGCATCATATTGTTGTTCTTTATGGAACTCTTGCACTAGAAGGAGCCGTTATCAAGTTAAGTGGAAAGGAGCTGGATAAACATACCGGTCCTGCCAGAGTTTTTGATAAGGAAGAAGATGCCCTCGATGCCATTTTGGCAAAGAAAATCAAAAAAGGCGATGTGATTATTATTCGCAATGAAGGACCCAAAGGAGGACCCGGTATGAGAGAAATGTTATCTCCATCATCAGCACTGATGGGGGCAGGACTGGGGAAAGACGTGGCTCTTATTACCGATGGCAGATTTTCCGGAGGAACACACGGTATCATGGTCGGTCACGTCTCGCCGGAAGCTCACGTCGGCGGACCGATTGGATTGGTAGAGGAAGGGGATAGTATCACTATTGATCTGACAAGAAGAGTAGTAGATATTGATGTTGATGCTAAAGTTTTGGAAGAGAGAAAGAGAAAATGGAAAAGACCAAATTTCAAATACAAAAGGGGAGTGCTAGCAAAATACGCCAAACTGGTAAGCAGCGCCTCCAAAGGCGCCGTGACAAGTTAAAAATGAATACAAATCTTTCCCCACAAACGTTATATAATTTTATTACAGGTGATTTTGAGCAAACATGGAATTGTATTGCGAACAATCAAAATGCAACCAACAGGGGAAATTTTATGTTTGCACTTTTAGCTACTATCCTTTTAGAGTTTATAGCGAGATTGTGTCTAGATAATAAAACTATCTTACATGAGTATGCCAGCGAATTATCAAAAATAGAGCCAAAATATTTTACACGAATAAGTGGACTTAGTATAAAAACTAAAGACTTTTCTTTGCCTTCTTTGAATAATAATATAGGTGATGAATTACTTTCGATGCTTTTTGACCTAATTAGGAACGGCCAGGCACACCAATATCAACAAATATCAGTTGAACTAAGTAATAAAAAATATTTAGGAATATCTCTAACAGGTGCTGAACATGGTTTTAACTTAGATTATTTTAAGAAACAAAGATTATCAGATCATTTAAGTTTCTCGAAACAATCAAAAAATATTTGGATAAAATTACATCCAGGACTTTTTTATCTTGATTTAAAAAAAGCTGTAGAAAGATCCAAATTATTACAAAAAGGATTGAAATTTTCTCATTTCTCTCGTAAATATAAAATTTCTTCAAGTGAGCTAACAAAGGGCTTACATCTTCAGGTCACTTAGAATATTAAGTTTAAAATTTGTCGCGTATAAACACTTTTACTATTAGGAAAATAATTGAAAAGAATCTACTTTTCACAATCTTTAGATTTTGTAAATCCGCGTCTCTTGCTTCTTTTTCACTTTGACGTTTACTGATATTGATTTTCTATTTAACTGCAGAAGAGAGAGTAGAGTTTATAAAACTATTCAGACTCATTCCTTCTTGTCTTGCCCGATACGATAACTTTCGGTGAATATATTTTGGTAGACGGATATTGAGTTTACCGCTGAATTCATCAGTGGTTGGCTCAGGGATGTATGTTTTTCTTTCCAATGCTACTTCAAGCCACGCTCTTTTTGCATCTTCGATCATGGATAAGGCTTCTTCTTTCGTATCTCCTTCGGATATGCACCCGGTGAGTTCTTCAATTTCTGCAAAATACGTCCCGTCAGCATTTTGTTTCAGTCTGACAGTATAATCAAGGCCAAGATAATAGTTAAGATTTTTTTTCATATATTCCTCCAATAATTTCTAAAACGTGTTTAACATATATTTCCTTTACGTATGGACGTTTGTACGGCACCGAAATTTGTATCTCACCTTTCGTGTATATATGATGGCTGCTTCCTGACCTTGGCTGCCTTTTGGTAAATCCCAAGTCTAATAATACCCGGTTCAACTCTTCAAAGCTGACAGACTTTGGATTCGTAAAGAGCTTTTTCAATCTCTTCTGGCGTTTCGTCATACAACTAAATATATAGTACTATATATAGTACTATATAGTCAAGTGTAAATATATTATTCGTCGCAATCTTTGGATTTCACAAATCCCGCATCTTTGGCTTCTTTTTCGGTGCAGATGTATCTTACGGCAGTTAGTATGAGTTGAGAAGAAGAACTGAGAGATTGAGAATCGATGCGAAACTCACCCAGAGAAAATACGGAATGAGAAGATACGCGGCGGTTTTTGAAATGCAATAAAAATAGTAGATGGTGGCTCCCAGAGAAAGTAAAAGGAAAATGATATCAATAAATCCCAAAAGAGGAGAATGAAGTCCAAAGAAAAGGAGTGACCACAGGAAATTAGCTCCTAACTGGATGAGAAAAACAACAAGAGCAACTTGTACTTTTTTCTTTTTCCATCCTTTCATCCAAACAAGGTAGAGAGAAATTCCCATCATCAGATACAAGAGCGTCCAAACCGGGCCAAATACCCAGTTGGGAGGTGAAAAGTAAGGTTTATTGAGGGTGTTGTACCAATTTTCAATGGCAGAAATAGTTATGGGAGTAGCCAGAATTCCAACGCTTTCACAAAGAATAATGGCAAACAGCAGCTTCGGAAATTGCTTCATTACTCATAGTATATAGCGGCTATGTACGTTTTCAAATTTTGGTAAAGAGTAGAAAACATCCTCTCTTTTACTTTTTCGTGGGAAATAATTGGAAAAGGTAACTTGTTATTTTTCAGGTAATGGCTCCAAAGAAAGTAGATTTTGATAAATTTTGGGGGCAAGTCTTTTCACTGTATCCGCCCATAGTTGTTTTATCTTAAACTCTTCTTTCCAGTGATCTCTTGACATATCAAATTGAGCAAAATGGTGTACTTCACTTTGTGCAATTTCAGGAGGTAATTCGTCTAAAGGGATAGTTTGCCCTCTAGAGTGAGCTCGAGCTGCTGTTTCTGGAAATCCCAAAGCAATACCATATTCTTCATCAAGATGTGGATCAAAGACATTCATTCCATCAGCTTTTTTCATTTGAGCAAGTGATTTAGCATCTTTTCCAATAAGAAAATCAATATGGAAGAGATCAAGGTTTTCCTCATCTTCATACAGTTTTTGTCGTTCATATGGGAGAGAAAACTCCTTGAAGAAAGTCTCTAGTTTTTCTGCTTGACGTAAAGTCATTGTCCGACTATCGGGTTCACCCATCGTTTCATCATATGTCTCATCATATTCAAAAAATGATAATTCTGTGGTAGTAGCTGTTCGCAGTCCTTTGTATACCAACAGCACATTTACTTTATCAAAAACACTCATCGGCATGATTTCTAAGTGCTGAACAAAGAGTTGATCACGCGCTGCTTCATTAAGCTGAGGAGTCTCCAAAGCTTTTACAAGATATTGTTTTGCTTCTTGAATTGAGTTAACTGTGGTTTGAAGAAGTTGTTTACAACGAAAGGCCTGGTCAGAATCTGACTTTTCCATCCAGGTTATTATCTCAGGATGGAGTTTTCCAGCAGTAACAATTTTTTCTCCCGCACGTTTTATTTTTGAGAAAAGATCTGGATCAATTTGCAGTTGTCCATCGGTATCGACAAGAAAACAATCGCCTTCTTCCGTGCAGATAATGTTTCTGTTATCCAGCACATTCCCTTGAAAATCTGGTAAATATCCTGTTTCTTCAAGCATCGTTTCTGCTGCTTGGATAATTGTTCCAAATGAATTCGCCCCATGTTCAAGAAATGGAATAATTCCAGCATATTGACTAATAATGTCACCGTGTATCCATACCTGTGCTTCCCAATTTCGTAGAATATTTTTATGGTCCCTTGCCAGAAAGAAAGAAGTAGGTGGAACTCGATCTCCAAAATTTTTTTTGGCACGTAAATAAGCCTCACGTTTAAATTGCGAGAGCTCCACTGTTCCAATTGGTGGTTCCTCGGTAGCCAATCCATTGGGATGGATAATTATTGGAATATCCTCTTTGGAAAAATCAAGAGCTTGGTCTTCTTTTGAAGGGTCTCGATAGACTTTCAAGGCAGCATCTCTTCCGAGGAAAGTAGCCGGTGCAAAAAATACCCGTTTCATTGTTCCCCATTCATATTGGGCAGTCAGTGTATCATCTGGAATTCTTTGATCATTCAATTCATGAATTTCTCCTTCTCGGAGTTGAGGAAAAAACGCCCACGGAGAAGGAGCAATTTCATCGGGAGAAATTGGAAGAGAATCCATTGTATTTCCCATTACTACAATCTTATCATGAGAGATCATTTTGGGTTTTAGGTCAAAAACATCTATACTACCCTCAGTATGTACTACATGTATCGCTGTTCGTATTGCCGGAAACTTTTCTATACGTATTCAAATAATAGATCTCAGGCTGCGAGAATTCTTTACTATGGAATAAAAGAGCATCTTCAGTATTACAACGAAGACCACAAGGAATACCAATTTGACGACCATCCATCAATTGAGATACGCGATATGTACAAATTCATGTGGATGCAAGATAAGAAACCCGCTGGGGGATATCCACTGTAATTAACAATCTCTATGCTTCTTTTACCAACTCTTGTACGCATGGTTGTTGGCATATGCTTTAGGATTCACGAAGAGGGTGGGCCAACACTTGATGATGAACAGTACCGTGAAGCAATAAAAGATGAGCTAACACAAAAAGGGCTCCATTTCCGCTGCGATGAAGAAGTTGAGCTTGAATACTTAGGAAAAGTCGTTGATAGACACGTTATCGATTTTATTATTGAAGATAAAGTACTTTTGGATACCAAAGGGAAAGATCTTCTCCACCATAAAATGTTTTATAAACAGATGACAGCGTATCTTTTGAAAGAAAATTTGCCCCTCGCATTTGTTGTTGATTTTCATTCTCACAAACTACAAATACGAAGGATCATAAATCCCAATTATAATTACCAGTTACAAGAAGTTTCCGAATGAAAATCTTTATTCGCGCCAAACCCAAAAATAAAAAAGCATATGTCAAAAAAGTGAATACCACCCACTTTATCGTAGCAGTAAAAGAACCTCCTGTTTCTGGGAAAGCAAATAACGCAATTATTCAATCTCTCTCAAAATATTTTAATAAGCCACAATCTCAGATATTCATCTTGTCCGGAGAAACATCCAAACAAAAAATTATTGAAGTACCCGTAACAATTGAGGAAATAGAAGCAAAAGACGCACAAAAAAAATTATTCTGATTTTTACTGTAATACTTCTTTTAATTTTTGAAGTTTTTCAAAATCATGAATAGAAAGTGGAAGTATTTCCCCAAATTTGGAAAGTATGCTAGATTTTTCTTTTATTACTGTATCAGATACTGTATCGGATTTGGTTAATACAATAATTTCCTCCTTTTGATCCATCATCGGATTAAAAGAATGAAGTTCATTTCGTACGATTTGATAATCGGCAACAACATCGTCTGATTCTGCGGAAATACAATGGAGAAGAATATGTACTTTTTCGATATGTTTGAGAAATTTTATCCCAAGACCTTTTCCTTTTGATGCTCCTTCTAGAAGTCCAGGGATATCCGCGATAATTTTTCCATTCATCACTCCGAGGTTTGGTTCCACCGTAGTAAAAGGATACTGTGCTACTCTGACTTTTGCAGCTGTAAGTTGGTTAAGAAGGCTGCTTTTTCCTACGTTTGGAAGACCAATGAGTCCATAATCCGCGATGAGTTTCAACTCGATGTGAATTCGTCTTTTTTGCCCAGGTTGCCCAGGTTCGGCATGGATGGGTGTTGTATTGGAAGGGTTAGCAAGCGCATACGTTCCTCTTCCACCTTGTCCACCTTTACATATACACAAAAGGATAGGGTGAGTAGTATTGTTTACCTCTATGATTTCGTTAGTATCCTGGTCAATTAGTTCACAGCCAATTGGCAACAGTATCGTTGCATTATTTCCATTTTTACCAGATTTTCTATATCGTTGGCCTGGGTACCCATCTTCAGCTTTTTTGATCTTCACACTTGAAAATTGGTTGAGTGTAGTTAAATCCGAGGTTGCACAGATATAGATATTGCCTCCGTTTCCCCCATCTCCCCCGTCTGGGCCGGATTTGTAACCGGGATAAAATGATGCTTTCCCTGCTCCACCATGTCCAGCAACAAACGTAACATCGGCCTCATCAATAAACATATCAGCATTATACTTGTTTTCAAGAAAATCCGTAGGGAGAATACTGAGAATTTCCTGATTTCAGGGTTGTTTCTTTCAGCAATTCGTGGTATACTTCTTCTAACAGATTAAACTGATAAATCTGTTTAAATCTGACATAGTTTTACTAAGGCAGATAAAGATACTTACCAATTCAGTCCTTTCATTTGAACAGGTTTTCCGTTACAAGTATGGCCAAAAACCTTTTTGTCTCAAAATTATCATTTGCAACAAAGGAAGAAAATTTAAGGAAGTTATTTCTCGATGTTGGGCCTGTGTTGACAGTAACGATCATTAAGGATAATTTTACTGGGTCCAGCCGAGGATTTGGGTTTGTGGAAATGACAAACGAGGAGGATGCCCAAAAAGCAATTGAAAAACTCAATGGATTCTCTTTCGAAGAAAGAGTCATCACTGTAAAAGAAGCAACCCCTACATCAACGTATACGAATGGCAGGGGAAAAATAGACAGAAGAGGGTCACGGTTCAATCGGGGTCGCAGATTCTAAGAGATCTATGCAAACATTTTCTTGTATTCGCTGTGGGAAAGAACGGATACGATCAACATCGTGGAAAGAGAAGATAGGAACCTCCAAAATTACATATACAATGCTCATTTGTCCGGATGCTGACTGCCAAAAAATTGTAGAAAGTAAACTCAAAGAGAGGAAGGATTATATTGAGACAATACAGGCAAACTCCCTCAAGCGAAGAGAAAATCTGAGACGAAATAGAAGGCCTCGGAAAAAGGTCCACTAACAGTATGTCAAAAAAAATACGCGGAACTCCCAAGAAGAAGCGACCATTCTGGATTCGAAAGAGGACGCATGGATACGTGCGAAAATTGATCAAGAAAAATAAATTGAACCAGAAGTAAAATACCACCCCGAACCGCAAATATTCTACGATCCCAAAATCTATTCGAGTGGAAACTAATGTCTTGATTTTGATATGATGAAAGTGTCTTTATGAAAAAGAAGAAGAAAAAGATCAATCGACGTCTCACGATTGTTCTATTAATGCTCGTAACACTTCTAACTGGAATTGGTGTTGCCTTAAAAGTACGTGGTGAGACAATAGTATCGTCTTTACCAAAGTACGACTGTGGAAAAAATACTAACTGCGTCCTCATTCAAGGGAATGACACAATTATCAAGCGTGTTGATCAGAGTAATCTCTTCTATCCTCTTAAGAAAGGGTGGTTTGTTACCAAAGGTAGCCGAGGCGGTGCGCCGGCGTATTTTGAGATTTGGCACCCGCCATCTCTAGAAGTAGAAAATGTTGATAGTGGTGGTATCGAAATACGAAAGGGGGACGAATCGGTTCTTATCATTTGGGATATTTTTCTTAAAAAAAACTTTACCGCTCCGGAGACCAATCAGATAGTCAAAAACCTGGTACAGTCGGAATTAATGCCCACTGAAAAAAGTCAAAAGCTTGATAGAGAAAAAGATGTTTTCATGTCTGAGTTATCCTTCACAGATGGGAAGAAATATTTTCTTATCAAATATCCTCACTATTTTCGATGGGTATATGGTATACAGAAGGAAACAATCGAGAAGAATGGTTACAGCCCGATATTTTCTTCGTACAATGACCTCGACTACTATATTGGCGATACAAATACAGGATATATAGTCGTCGTGTACGATTACAAATTAATCCCCAAAGAGGACGTGTTGACTATTTTACAGAATATGAAACTGCTCTAGTCAAAGAGGATAGTGTATTAACTTTCATCTATTAAAATCTAGGTAAGCTAAGAATAATTTCCCTGTGTCTACAGCATTAAGCTCCATGCATTCATTTATTTCCGGCTTGCAAAAAATCAGAAGATCATCAGAGACATACCGTACATTACAACACACCGACTGAAAATAACCGGGAGTAATATTCATCCAAAGTATAATAATACTGAGAAACAGTATGATTGGGACTGTAAGAATTACTAAAAACACCTTTGCCATAATTTTCGTTCTTCTATATGAGGTTTTTCTTTTTCCTTTGGAGGACAATGAAATTCTCTCTTGGTTTAAATTTTCCGACACTATTTTCTGGATCAATTGTAACAAACCCGTTTTTAGATAAAGCTTTTAAACTAGCAATATTTTCTTCAGCTACATAAGCTTCAAAAATATCGAGTTTCAAAATTTCTGTGGCAAATTTGATAAGTTCGCCAATTGCCGCAGTTACATACCCCTTTTTTCGTTGTTCTTTTGCAATAGCAAATCCTATTTTAGCATACGAGTTTTTGATAACATCACGAAGTGTAATAAATCCAACAAATTCGTTTTCCTTATTATGAATTGAAAATACATACGTAGTACCCTCTTGCCAAATTTTATGAGCTTTTCGGATGTACTTCCCTGCAATTTCTTCAGTAATAACTTTTTCTGTATCTGGATCATAGGTGTACATCGTAGGATCATGATGCATATTTACCAGTTGCGGAATATCTTTGAAAGAAATCTGGGAGATTGTTACTAATTTATCCATTAATTAATTTTATCAGATATTATTAGTTATTTTATCTCCCATCTCTTTTGTTCCGATGACTTTTTCTTTCTCTGTTTCTTTTGCCACAAGATCTTTCGTCCTCCATCCCTCCTCCAGTGTTTTTACTACAGCATTCCAGATGCATTTCCATTCTTTTACCAGATGAAAACTATATTTCAGCATCATCTCAACAGAAAGAATAGCAGCAATTGGATTTGCAGTATTTTTCCCTGCGGCTTTGTTATAGGCTCCATGGATGGGTTCATATAGTGCATGTCTTTCTCCAATGGATGCTGATGGCAAAAGGCCGATCGATCCGGATATAACTGATGCTTCGTCTGTAAGAATATCTCCAAACATATTTTCTGTAAGAATAACATCAAATTGTTGTGGATTTTTTATTATTTGCATGGAAGCAGTATCAACAAACATATGAGATAATTCTACGTCTGGATATTCTTTCCCAGTTTTCGTCACAGTTTCCCTCCATAAGCGGGAAGTTTCCAGAACATTGGCTTTATCTATAGATACAACATTCTTATTTCGTTTTCGGGAAATCTCAAACGCCACACGGGCAATTCGTTCAATTTCTGATTCCGAATATATCGATGTATCAATTGCAGTTTTTCCATGATTCTTTCTCATTCTTGGTTTCCCAAAATATATTCCGCCGGTAAGTTCACGTATCACAATAAAGTCGGAATCTTTCACTACCTCTGCCTTGAGTGGTGAAGAATTGATGAGTGTGGGAAAAACAAAAATAGGACGAATGTTTACAAAGAGTGCTAGAGATTTTCGAAGTTCTAAAAGTCCCTGTTCAGGACGAATTTTTGCACTCGGGTCGTTATCATATTTCTGATCTCCAATTGCTCCAAAAAGAATTGCATCAGAATCTTTGCAAAGTTTCAATGTTTGATCAGGTAAGGGATTACCTGTTTTTTCAATAGCAGTTGTTCCAATTAAGCCGTATTCAAATGAAAACTCATGATGATAAATCTTTGCAACTTTTTGCAAAACTTTTACTGCTTGATCGATGATCTCTGGTCCAACTCCATCTCCCGGTAGTACTGCAATTGTTTTTTTCATACAAAGATATTCTGCCTCTGTTCAAATTGTTTAATTTTACCCTCGTGAGACAAAATATACCCTAACTCGTCAACGCCCTTAAGAAGGCAGGTTTTTCGAAAAGAATCGATCGGGAAATGGAAAGTATGGATCTTTTGCTTTTTCAAATCGACAGTAATTTCAGTTTGGGATTTTTTTTCTATTATTTGGAAAAGTATTTCCAATTCTTTAGGTTTTACACTAATTGGCAGCAGTCCATTTTTTAACGCATTATTGTAAAAAATGTCTCCAAACGAACTGGAGACCACAACTCGAAATCCATATTCGGCAATTGCCCATGCGGCGTGTTCTCGACTGGAGCCGCAGCCGAAATTATTTCCTGCAACGAGAATTTTTGCCCCTTTATATTTCGGATTATTAAAAACACATTTTGTATTGGATTTATCCTGAGCACCGCCGAAGGATTTGTCAAATCGCCAATCATAGAACAGGTACGTTCCAAACCCTTCCCGCGATGTGACCTTTAAAAATCGAGCAGGCACTATTTGGTCTGTGTCAATATTTTCTTCTCTAACTGGAAGACATGTGGAAAATAATTTATGAAATTTCTTCATAGGTCTACAAATAATTCCTCACATCGGTAATCTTCCCTTCAATTGCTGCTGCTGCTGCCATAATAGGGCTTGCCAAGAAAGTCCGAGATCCGGGTCCTTGTCGTCCTTCATAATTTCGGTTACTGGTTGATATACAGTATTTTCCTGGTGGGATTTTGTCATCATTCATGGCAATACACGCACTACATCCAGACCATCGCCACTCGAATCCTGCAGAATGGAATATCTTATCCAATCCTTCTTTTTCTGCTTGTCGTTTTATTTGTCTGGAGCCAGGTACGACCCATGCAGTGACAGTGTTTTTTACTTTTTTTCCTTTGATAATTTTTGCCGCCTCTCGAAGATCTGAAATTCTAGCGTTCGTGCAGCTTCCTATAAAAACATAATCGATAGGGAATCCCTCAAGTCTCATCCCTGGTTTAAGCGCCATATAGGTAAGTGCTTTTTCACTTGTTATTTTTTGATCTTTCGACTGCATTTTGTTTGGGTGTGGTATTTTCTCATGGATCGGAATCCCGGTAGACGGATCAGTACCCCATGTAACTAACGGTGCAATTTTTTTGGCCTCGATGATGACAGTTTTATCATACGGTGCATCGGGATCAGTACGAAGTGATTTCCATCTCTTCAAAGATTCTTCCCATTTTTCTTGTTTAGGACTAAACTGTCTACCCTTCAGATAGGCAAATGTAATCTCATCTGGAGCAATCATTCCGGCTCGAGCCCCACCTTCAATACTCATATTGCAGATGGTCATCCTTCCTTCCATATTCATGTTTTGCATTGTTGATCCTGTGTATTCAATGCAATACCCAATTCCCCCTTTTGTGCCGATTTTAGAAAGTATAGTCAAAATAACATCTTTTGCCGTTACTCCTTTTCCCAGAGTTCCATCAATTCGTACCTCCATGATCTTCATGGGCTGTTGGAGTAAGCACTGCGTTGCCAGTACATGCTCTACTTCGGTTGTTCCAATACCAAAAGCGAGTGTTCCAAACGCGCCATGGGTTGAAGTGTGGGAATCTCCACAAACGATTGTCATTCCCGGTTTGGTTATTCCTAGTTCTGGTCCAATAACATGGACAATTCCCTGATTTGGACTATTAAGTCCAAAGAGTTCAATTCCAAAATCTTTGCAATTTCTTTCCAAGGTTTCTACCTGCACTCGGGAAAGCGCATCTTTTATATTTCTTTGACTTGTTGTGGAAACGTTATGATCAACGGTTGCAAATGTTTTATCAGTTCTTCGTACGTTTAGATTTTTTTTCCGAAGATTCGCAAATGCTTGAGGGCTGGTGACTTCGTGAATAAGATGGGCATCAATATAGAGAAGTGAGGGAGTACCTTTTTCTTTCGTAACAACATGAGATTCCCAGATTTTTTCAAAAAGTGTTTTTGGTTTCATTATTATAGAAATTTATTCAGTGCATCAATATAGGAAAGAACAGCCGCAACAATCGTGTCGGTATTTGTTCCGGTCCCCCAAAATATTTTATTTCCTTTTTTAAGTGCCACATTGACATTTGCCATAGCATCAGATCCCACTGTAACAGCCTGAATCATAAAGTGTTCCAGTGAATATTTTTTCCCAATACATGCATCGATTGCCTTGAAACTTGCATCAATTGGTCCATCCCCAATACCTACTGCCTCTCGGGTTTGACTGTTAATTAATAATCGTACTGTTGCCGTTGGAATGTTTTTATTCCCTGACACTGCTTGGATAAGTACAAGTTTTACTTTTTTGTGATTTGTTTCTTCTTTTTGACCTGCCAAAAATCGTAAATCATCTTCATAGATTTCTTTCTTGATATCTGCAAGTCGAAGGAATTTTTCATAGAGCATATCGAGTTCTTTTTTCTCCATTTTTATTCCAATCGTCTCTAACTTGTGCCGAAGAGCCGCCCGTCCGGATCTTGCAGTTAACACAATATGCGATTTGTCAAAGCCGACAATTTTTGGATCAATAATTTCGTAGTTTTCCCGCCTCTTCAAAACCCCATCTTGGTGTATGCCGGATGAATGTGCAAATGCATTTGCTCCCACAATCGCTTTATTGGGTTGGACTGGTATTCCCATGATTTGAGAAACCATTTTGCTTGTTTTGGCGATTTCGGAAGTTTTGATATTTGTCTGGTAGGGGAGATACTCACGTCTTGTATATATAGCCATAACAACTTCTTCCAAGGAAGTATTTCCAGCCCGTTCTCCGATACCATTCACTGTTACTTCCACTTGTCTTGCCCCATTTGCTATCCCGGTAATAGTATTGGCTGTCGCAAGGCCTATGTCATTGTGGCAATGGACAGAAATAATTGCTCGATCGATATTTGTCACATGGTCGAAAAGATATTTTACTTTTGCGCCGAATTCCTCAGGGAAACAGTATCCGGTTGTATCTGGAATATTCACAACGGTTGCTCCAGCTTTGATCACCTCCTCAACCATTCTTGCGAGAAATTCATTCTCTGCTCGTCCCGCATCTTCGGCATAAAATTCTACATCGCCAACAAATCTTTTCGCATATTTTACTGCAGAAATTCCTCGAGCGAGAATTTCTTCGCGGGTAGATTTAAATTTATATTTGATATGGATATCAGATGCACCAATTCCGGTATGTATTCGGGGACGTTTGGCAAATCGTAGAGCATCAGCCGCAACCTCGATATCTTTGGGTATTGCACGGGTAAGTCCACAGATTGTAGCCTTCTTAATTACCTTTGAAACTTCCACCACTGAGCGGAAATCACCAGGTGATGAAATTGGAAATCCCGCCTCAATAACATCAACGCCTAACACTTCGAGCTGTCTTGCCAGTGTTACTTTTTGATTCGTATTGAGTTTTGCTCCAGGCGTTTGCTCGCCATCACGAAGGGTAGTATCAAAGATAAAAATTTTTTGTTTTTTCATGCATCAAAAAACCTCTCTGGTTTGAGAGGTCATTTTATTATTCAGTTGTTTGTTTTTTTCTATTCTCTCAAACCACGAATTCACCTTCTCCAAGAAGGAGAAGTGAAAGGTTTGAGAGATTCATATTCATACCCGGAATATACACATCTTTACTTTCTCTGTCAATGGGTGCTATACTCGCCTCTAGCCGCTTCTATGCGACTGACCCGTTTAAAACTTTTTGACCTCTTCTATCGCGCCTACCACGCGTTCCCTCTTTTTTATGACGGTATTACCCAGCTTCTTTCTGTTGGACAGTGGGAGAAATGGCAGGAGCGTGTATTTCCTGATATCACTGGATCCTCAATTCTAGAAATTGGTGTCGGACCTGGGAAACTTATGCTTCGGATGGCAAAAAAAGGTTATACCGTAACCGGTATTGAACTTCGCAGCGGGATGGCATATGAGGCAAGGAAGCGAGCAAAACAAGCAGGGTATGACATCGATATTTTGCATCAATCCGTGTACCATCTCCCCTTTAAAGATAGTACCTTTGATTGTATTGTGATGACGTTTGTTTTAGCAGAAATTGCAGATATTCGAAAAGCGATAGAGGAAATGCGGCGGGTGCTGAAAAAAGGAGGGAAAATAATTATTATTGCCGGCGGAATGCCGAAAGATCGCAACATAATTGCGCAAACTCTTTTTAAAATCGTCAGTATTCAAACCTCTTTACGGCTTGAGCGTGATAACGAAAAATATTTTGATGAATACGGATTTAAAACAACCCGTGAAGATTTCGGGCCGTTTAATATTGTTCATAAGATTGTTGCCGTAAAGCAGTAAAAACCCGAGGTACAGAACCCCGGGTTTTTCATTTTTGTAGGGTAAACTTTTATTTAGCCTCCAATTTTGTACATCCCGGTTCCGCAAACTGGACACTTTCCTTTCATTGCGGGTTTACCATTTTTCATGGTAACTTTCACTGCGTTGGGGTCATCTCTTTTTGCTCGACATTTCACACAATACATTTCTGCCATATATTTTCACCTCCTTCCACATGAAAAATTCATCAAAATCTGCTTAACCTCTCTGTAGCAGGAAATATAGCATACACTGGAAAAAAAACACAGCTGTTGTAAATATAGTAATTTTTATAATGTCATGTCGTACGTATTGATAGTCTGAGATTGATTTTACTTCTTTTGGCTTTGTGATGGTACGGAATTCATAAGGTGAATCCGTCGTGGAGGCTGGCAGGACTGTTTGAGGCTGAGATTGATTTTGGGTCTTGACAAAATGAGAGAAAGTGGAAAGCTTTTTCCGGTGGATATCACGAAGTAGTTTTTCTTTCCTTGTTCTTCTTGGCATACGAAGTCAAGTGAGCTTAACATATTGACAGTATCTTGTAAAGTAAGTAGACTATGAATACATAGTGTACTCATTTGTGAATGAATACCACACTCTTCAGTCTCTTGATAGTCGGAGGTGTCGTTTGGCTTGTACTGTTGTCAGTCTATGTTTACAGAGTGAAACGCCATTATGATCAGTTGGTGAAAGGTAGTAAGAAAGAGACGTTATCAGAAGTATTGGATAGAATTCTTCAGGAATTAGATAAAAACAAAAGAGTTTCAAGCGATTTGGATGCAAAGCTAGATGAGATTGTCGTTGCGGGAAGATCCAATATTCAGAAAGTTGGAATACTGAGGTTTAATCCATTCGCAGATACAGGGGGAGATCAGAGTTTTATCCTGGCCCTTTTAGATGGTGAAGACAATGGAATTGTATTAACATCTCTTCATGGACGTGGAATGACACGGTGGTATGCAAAAAACGTTGTAGGAGGAAAGGGAGAAGATCATCAGCTTTCTTCCGAGGAACAGAAAGCAATACGCGATGCAGTATCTCTTCATGATAAAAGGAAAAACAAAAAAAGCCAGAGGTGATAGTCAATATGCCAACTAGAATGATAGTATCCTTTTGTTGTACAATGTGGGTCTATGAATAGAAAAATTATGCTCTTTGGAGCAGGATTTGTCCTTTATCTTCTTAGCACGGGTTTATCCTACGCTGGATTTAGTGCCTTACGAGGTGGAGCGTCAAGTGTTACTCCTTCCGAATCTCCAAAAGTTTCACCCTCTCAAAAGCCAAAGTATAAAGTAGATCCATCTGTCCCTCGCGATCAGGTATGTCCTTTGAATGGCATGATGTATACAGGGGAGGAGAAAGATATTTGGGCAACACGTCGGCCTCTTGCTGTCATGATTGAAAATAGTGAAGAAGCTCGTCCTCAATCAGGCCTTTCTCGAGCTGACGTTGTCTACGAAGCGTTAGCAGAAGGATGGATTACACGGCTTATGGGTGTTTTTTACTGTAATACGCCCATGGAGAATATTACCTTTGCACCTGTTCGCTCTGCTCGTACCTACTTTCTTGATTGGGTTTCAGAATACGATGCGTTATACAATCATGTTGGAGGAGCAGGAAGATGTCCAGATGATACCGTTGATCCACGTGCGAAAGCTCTCTGTCAGATCGGCCAGTATGGAATTAAAGATCTTGACCAATTTGGTATCGGTTACCCCGATTGTTATAGGAATCCTGATAGACTCGATCATCCTGTCGCAACAGAACATACCATGGTATGTTTTTCAGACAATCTCTATAAAATTGCCCAAAAAAGAGAGTGGACAAACGTCGACGAAGATGGTATTTCTTGGGATAAAAATTTCAAATCTTGGACATTTAAAGATGACGCACCATCATCAGATCGAGGAACAACAAATACTGTAAGTATCATATTTTCTCCTGGATATAGTAAATACGACGTTTCATGGAACTACGATGCGACCGAAGGTACCTATAAAAGAGTAAGCGGAGGAGCTCCTCATTTTGATCTCGAAGCGCAACAGCAACTTTCTGCTAAAAATATTGTCGTCCAACTTACAAAGATCACCGGACCAGTTGATGACCACGGTCATTTACTCTACGGAACAATTGGTACGGGGAAAGCACTGATTTTTCAGGATGGGAAAGTGATAGAAGGGACATGGAGTAAGAAAACTCGAACGGCACGGACAGTCTATTTTGATGAGAAAGGTAAAGAAGTGAAGTTCAATAAGGGTCCTATATGGATTGAGGTTATTCCAAGTGTAAACCAGGTAACCTATTAATCTAGTATTTGAAAAATCTGCCCGGAGAAGATGGATTTTGACTACGCAAGTTAAAACCATCAGAAAGGAGGAGAATGTTAAAAGATCTTATCGTTTCTCGAGTCCGGGTAAAGATATTACAACTATTTTTTCTTTCCCCGGGGAAAATATTTCATGTTCGAGAAATCGTCCGCCGTACAAGTGAGGAGATAAACGCCGTGAGGCGTGAGCTTGCTCATTTGGAAAAGATTGGCTTGATGAGTAAAGAACATAGAGCCAATCGACTCTTTTATGCTCTCAGAAAAGATTACCCACTGTACTTTGACCTTCTTGAGTTGATTGTAAAATCATCTGGGATGGGCGGGGAAATTATCAAAAACAAGGTAAGACTTGGAAAAGTTAAATTTGCAATGGTTGCTGGGAGTTTTGCTCGGGTATCTACGAAAGGAACCAACTCAGTAGATCTTCTGGTTGTTGGAAAGATAGTGCTTCCCGAACTTTCACAAATTGTAAAAGAAGAAGAGGTGCGGCGAGAGAGAGAAATTAACTACACAGTTATGAGTGAGGAAGAGTTTGAGTTTAGAAAGAAACGACGTGATCCATTTGTTCTTGAGATTCTTCGGGGGTCACGCATCATGGTCATTGGTGACGAAGAAGAGCTCGTCTCATAAAAGCTATGCATCAAAAAGTTGTTAAAAGTGGTACTTATAGCTTAGGAGTTACGATCCCTGCACGGTTTGTTCACGCCTTAGGAATTAAGGCGGGTGATTCCGTTATGGTTGAGGCAAATGTTGACACCGGCATTATCCGACTAAAATTTAGTGGTGCTGTACAGCTCCGTTTACCCTCCTCAAAACAAGCGTCATGAAGTACTTCGGTTTTCGATTGTGGTTTATTGCTATACTTTTTGTCTTATCAGCAATTGTATCTCTACCAAAAGAACTCCGTATGCAGTTTACTCTTGGCCCTTTGACTTTCGACCGCACCATTTCTGGGCCGGCACTCAACGTATCAGTTGGACCTTTGCAGATAAGAAATGATCTCAATGGTCGGTATGGGCTTGACCTTTCCGGTGGAACTCACTTAGTCTTAGAGGCAGATCTCTCCGGCATATCTTCTACCGATCAAGAGAAGGCATTTGATTCTGCTCGTGATGTTGTGGAGCGAAGAATTAATCTTTATGGGCTGACAGAGTCTGTTGTTCAAAAAGCAAATATAGGATCAAGTAAACGAATCATCGTTGAGATGCCTGGGATTGATGATGCTAATCAAGCAATAGAGCTTGTTGGGAGAACAGCACAGTTGACATTTTTTGAAGAAGGGACGAAGTCTGCACAAATTGCAACACCATCGTCAGCCAAAAGCATTTGGTCTAGCCCAACAGGTCTTAGCGGAAAACATCTCAAACGGAGTGAAGTAACATTTGACCAAAATACCGGGAAACCTGAAGTCAGTCTAGAGTTTGATTCAGAAGGTGCAACCCTTTTTGAAGAAATTACAAAACGATCTGTAGGCAAAACACTTGCTATATTTTTAGACGAAGAGCTCCTTTCTGCTCCGCAGGTGAATACTGCAATATCTGGAGGGAGAGCCGTTATTCAAGGTTCATTTTCCGCTGACGAGGCCAAACAACTTTCCATTGCATTAAATGCCGGAGCACTTCCGGTACCGTTGAAAGTTATCGAACAGAGAAACGTTGGTGCAACCCTTGGAGTTTCTTCCGTTACAAAAAGTCTTTTTGCAGGAATGATTGGACTTTTCATTGTGGGAACTTTTATGATAATTCAGTACGGACTGTTAGGACTGATTGCAGATATTGCTCTTATCCTTTATACACTTACCGTTTTTGCTCTTTTTAAGATGATACCGGTAACTTTGACACTTGCTGGCATTACCGGATTTATTCTCTCAATTGGAATGGCAGTTGATGCCAACATTCTCATTTTTGAGCGCATAAAAGAGGAACTCAGATGGGGAAAAGATTATCAAACTGCACTGCGTTTAGGATTTGATCGAGCATTCCCTTCAATTCGTGATTCCAACGCTTCATCTCTTATTACTTGTGCAATACTTTATTGGTTTGGAACAGGAGTGGTACGTGGGTTTGCTGTAACACTTGCAATTGGTATTCTCGTTTCCCTTTTTAGCGCAATTACGGTAACGCGGACACTGTTAAGACTTCTGTACCGGTAAAATATGAGTGAACCAAACATTATAGGGAAAAAGAAAATATTCTTTCTGATTTCGGGATTAGTTATTATTCCCGGTATTGTTGCGCTCGTTTTTTGGGGTCTTCGCCCCGCAATTGATTTTACCGGGGGAACGCTTCTTGAATTTCAGATTTCGCCACAAAAAACACATTCTGCTGAATCGATCCGGCAAGTGGTTGAGAAAGAGAGTGTGGAAATTGCCTCGATTCAGAAGTCGGGTGAAAATACCTATCTTCTCCGTCTAAAGCCCATTGATACTATCAAAAATAGGGAACTGCAGAACGCTTTGAAAAATGGGTACGGGGATATTACCCAATTACGGTATGAGACAGTTGGTCCAACGATCGGGAGTGAGACAACGGCAAACGCTATGAAAGCAGTTCTCATTGCATCTGTTGCTATTATTATCTATATCGCATTGGCATTCCGGCAGGTTCCGAAACCGTATTCATCCGTGAAGTTTGGAATATGCGCCGTTGCAGCACTTATCCATGACATACTCGTTGTCGTTGGTATTTTTTCCATCTTTGGCCATTTTTTTCACGTTGAAATTGATACATTATTTATTACAGCCCTTTTAACAATTATGGGATTTTCTGTTCATGACACGATTGTTGTTTTTGATCGAATCCGGGAAAACTTACAAAAGATGCCCTCGCAATCTTTTGAACATATCGTCAATGTTTCGATCATTCAGACGCTTGCTAGATCTCTGGCAACATCCTTGACCGTCATTTTTACGCTTTTTAGTTTACTTCTCTTTGGGGGAGAATCTATACGGTGGTTTGTGGTCGCTCTTCTTATTGGAATAGTCTCTGGAACGTATTCCTCAATTTTTAACGCAGCTCCACTTCTTGTTTTTTGGGAAGAGAGGAAAAAACGCTAGACTATTTTTTTCTCCGAAAACTCCGATATTTTTTCCAAAAGCAATTCTTTCTCGTTTTTCAATTTTCCCTCAACTACTTGAGTGAAAAGCATTTCCAGAATTTTTCCTACCTTTGGTCCCGGAGAAATATCAAAAACTTTCATCACATCGTGTCCGTCAACTTTAAGATCAGAAACAGTGAATGGTTGTTTTTGAACATCTTCGAGGCGTTTTTTATAAAGTTCTAATCTCCAGGAAGTTTGACGCGCTCCACCCCCAAGCCGATCTCCTGTTCGAAGAGCCAACATATCATCGATATTTTCTTTTCCAATGTTTCTTATAAATCGTCTGATTGCGGAATCTGTTTGTTTTTCATCAACAGTAAATTGGTGGAAGCGGACAAGTGTTACCAGTTTCTCTCTTTCGTTTTTTGAAAGGTGCAATCGATCAGCTATATGACGCACGATTGAGGCACCGATGATTTCATGATTGTAAAACGTAATAATACCCTCATCTGTTTTTTGAAATGTCGCTGGTTTTCCGACGTCATGGAGAAGTGTCGCAAGTCTGACAATTGGATCTTTTGATGGACAATGGGAAAGGGATAAAAGAAGATGTGTCCCGACATCGTGGACGTGGTGTCGCTTCGGACTTTTTTGCTCGATGCCAAAACATTTTTCCAGCTCCGGTAAGATAAAAGACAGAAGTCCGGTATTTTTCAGAAGTCGTATGCCATCGGATGGAAAGTCGGATGAAAGAATTTTTATAAGCTCCTCCCGAATCCGTTCTCCTGAAATTGATGCAATAAGTGCTGCGTTTTTGGAAATTGCGCTACTTGTATCGGGATCGATAGTGAATGAATACTCTGTGGCAAATCGGACTGCCCGAACCATTCGGAGAGCATCTTCGGCAAACCGTGCTTGGCCGTCACCTACGGCCCGGACTATCTTTTTTTTGATATCTTTGATTCCTCCGAAAAGATCAACGATGCGAACTCCGTCAAATGCAAGTGCATTCATCGTAAAATCTCGACGTTTCAAGTCCTCATCAAGTGTTTCACCCCAGACTATTTTGTCTGGGTGACGGTGATCGGAATAACCAAACTCACTTCGGTAGGTAGTTATTTCAAAAATCACTGAGAGCTTTCCACTCTTTTTGAAAGGATTTTTTAACTGTACGGCAACCCCAACCGTTCCAAAGGTATTATTGTAAAAGCTGTTCTTAAAAAGAGTGAGGATTTCTTGCGGTTTTGCATTCGTTGTGAAGTCCCAGTTGACGGTTGGTTTATGCAAAATTGCATTTCGTATTCCCCCTCCCACAACAAAGCCCTCAAAACCGGCTCGCTTGAGAGTGTGAAGAATGTTTTGTACCTCTTCTGGTAAAATGATTGTTGTCATGATCCTCTCTTATTATAGTCCATACAGATAATATTTTAATGATGAAGTGGAATATTCAAGCAAAGTCTAAAGCGGGAGAAAGTATCGTTAATATTCAAAAGATACTTCTTACAAACCGTGGAATTTCCAAAAGTGAACAAGATAAATTCTTGCACCCCTCTTTGTCTGATATCAAGTATGCTCCAATTGGTCTTGATGGAAGGCAGTTACTAAGGGCAGCAGAACGAATTCTTCAGGCAATCAAAAAGAAGGAATCAATCATTGTTTACACCGATTACGATGTTGACGGAATAGCAAGCGGGACGATTCTTTGGGAAATACTCTACCGTTTTGGAGCACATGTTCTTCCTCATGTCCCTCATAGAGTTGATGAAGGGTACGGATTATCCAAAAAAGGAATTGATCATGTAAAGAAAGAAATGAATGCCTCTCTTATTATTACCGTTGATCATGGAGTAACGGCTCATGAGAAGATTCGTTATGCGAGAAATTTAGGAATTGATGTGATTGTCGTCGACCATCATCTAAAACCAGAAAAGAAACTTCCCTGTTTTGCGCTTATCCATTCAACTAAACTGTGTGCGACCGGAGTTGCGTTTCTTTTTGGCCAGTATTTGTACGATTTCTTAAAAGTCAAAAGAAAGACTCAGAAAAAAAGCGGAATCTTTGATGCGGAAATCTTACAGTACCTTGATCTTGTCTCTCTTGCAACAATTGCGGATTTGGTACCGTTGCGAGGAGAAAATAGGATACTTGCAAAATTTGGTCTTGAACTATTAAACAAGACGAAACGTATAGGTCTAAGAGCGCTTATCGCTGAGAGCAGTCTTCGTTTCGGTGAGATAGGGGAGTATGAGATAGGACACGTTTTAGCACCAAGAATCAATGCTCTGGGGAGACTTTCCCATGCGCTTGATGCACTTCGTCTGCTTTGTACCCCCAATAAGGAACGGGCACGACTTTTGGCTTCTAAACTTTCTTCCATGAATCGTGATCGACAGGTAATGACAGAAGAATCCGTTTTGCATGCGCGTTCTGTCGTGAAGGCATATTCATCGTATCAGAAAAAGAATGGGAGAAAGATGATATTTCTCGCAGATGAACGGTACAATCAAGGAATTATTGGTCTTATTGCAGGGAAATTAGCCGAAGAATTTCACCTGCCAACAATTGTGGTTTCTAAAGGTTTGGAATACTCGAAAGCTTCAGCTCGATCTATACGAGGGGTCAATATTGTAGAAACAATTCGGGAGGCAGAGGAATTACTCGTGGATGTCGGTGGACACCCTATGGCTGCTGGATTTACCGTAGAAACGAAAAACCTTGACGAGTTAGAAAAGAAACTTCATAAACTTCTCGAAAAGAAAAAACCTGATATGAGAGAAAAAGAGATTGAGATTGATGCCCTTATTTCACTTTCCCAAGTTTCTTACGATCTTTACGATCTAATTTCCAAGTTTCGTCCATTTGGAAATGGGAGTCCAGAGCCAATATTCGCTGTAAAAAATCTTATTGTCGAGAGACTTCGACTAGTTGGTAAAAATGGAAACCATGTAAAACTTCTTCTTCGTGACCCATACGCGGATTTGGCTTTTGTATCGCAGATAGAAGCAATTGGTTTTGGAATGGGTGCAAATGTCGGAGATATAACTGTCGGAAGCCATGTCGATATCGCCTTTACCGTAATGAAGAATACGTGGAACGGATCTTCTAACTTGCAACTTCGTCTTCGTGATGTTATTATGTCCAAAGTAATTAAAAAGACGATTAGGTAATGACAAACCTATTCTTCCGACTCAATCGGGGACGTTGCGAGAGGAAACCAATTTTAACGGGAGGTTTAGAACTCGACGGGTAAGCCCGTAATAGCAGAAAGAGGATAAAAAAAGGTGGTACCGTGAGAAATCTCACCCTTTGAAAGAGGTGAGGTTTTTGGTGTTTATGAGAAAAATTCCAACAGGGATGGCGACACAGCATCCCGATAATGCAGGAAAGCCATACTGGCATAGTCGGGCATTTGTCTCAACAGCCGCCGAACTAAAAGAGTGTTTCTTGTGTTTCTCCGATCTTGGAATTGATGAGTATAACTGGGATTGGGAGGGAAAGTATGTTGACGAAGCTGTTGTTGATAGACTTTTGCATCAGCATCTTGAATATTTTCAAAAACATCCTCTTGGTCGGGACAAGTTTCTTACGTTTCGAATTCCCAATCCGCGTGTGGAGAAACAATTTCGTTTGGCACGGGCATTTATGGTGATGATAACAAGTAGTCAGCTGTCGCAGAGTCTTGGATTTGACGATCCTCCTATTTTTGAAACCATCCTTCCTTTGACGGAAAGTGCTCAGGAAATTATCGACATTCAAGAGGCATTTCAGCATTTGGTGAGTCTTGAACACAAGCTTTTGAAAATGCGGGAATCTATGAAGTCCATTGAGATCATTCCACTTTTTGAGCAGGTTGCCAAAATAGTTGAATCTCCTGAAATACTTAAAAGATACATAGTACTTCATCGTAACGTTTTTCGAAAGATTCCTGCCTATATTCGACCGTATTGTGCAAGAAGCGACCCCGCATTAAATTCCGGCCTGGTTCCGACAATCGTTTCATTGAAAATTGCCCTTTGGGAATATCGGAAATTGGAACGTCAAACAGGCGTAAAGCTCTACCCTATGGTAGGAACTGGTTCTTTACCATTCAGAGGGGGTATTTCACCTAGTTCAATTGAGACGGGAGTGGAAGAATATCGCGGTGTAGCAACGCTTACCCTGCAAAGCGCTTTTCGGTATGACTACGAAAAAACTCAAGTTCGAGATGCTGTTGAATTTCTCAAAAAGTACTTACCTGGTAAAACCCCCATATCAATTCATGATAGTCAAAAGAAGGCTGTAATAAAAAGTATTCCATTTTTTGAAAAATATTATCAACAGTCGATTGAAAAACTTGCGCCCATAATCAACTCCTTAAGTACTCAGTTGGCAAGACGAAGAGAAAGAATGCAACATATTGGTCTTTTTGGGTATTCTCGTGGGTTTGGTGGCATAATACTTCCTCGAGCCATTCCATTCACCGCAGCGTTATATTCGATTGGTATTCCACCCGAGCTTATTGGTACAGGAAGAGGAATACGCGAGGCAAAACGCCAAGGGATTTGGACTGAGATATTACCTCTTTATGTGAATTTTCGTAGTGATATGATAAAAGCTGGATACTTTCTCAATAAAGAGAATGTGACATCTCTTGCCAACGTCTTTGGTGGATGGGAGGAGGTCTTAGAAGATATTGAAGAAGTGGAAAAAGAGATTGGAGAAGAATTGGGACCAAGGAAAGGGACTCATTTCGAACACTATGCTCTCTCTGGACGGATTTTCAAAGCTTTAGAGGAAAAGAAAAAAATGAGTAATCTTCTCTCATATGGAGGGATGCTTAGAAAAAGTTTAGGCTAATATATCAATATTTTTCAATCTGAAGGAGGATATATATGGGAGACACGTCTATTTCACAAAGAGCAAAACATACTCCTGCATCGGCAATACGTAAACTAGTACCTCTTGCAGATGAAGCGAAAAAGAAAGGACTCGCAGTCTACCATGTAAACATTGGAAATCCTGATCTTCCCACACCAGAGGCAATTTTGAAAAAAATCCATACATTTAGTGAAAAGACTATTGGATACGCCCCGTCAACGGGCCTCTCAGAAACTGTGACTGCCTGGCAGAAGTTTTATCAAGATAAGGATGTTTCACTTGATCTGCGTGATATTCTGGTTACCAGCGGAGGTTCGGAAGGATTAATTTTTGCATTTCTAACTGTCGCAGATCCAAGTGAGGAACTTGTAGTTTTTGAACCATTTTATACAAGCTATGCAATTATTGCTGCGATGGGAAATATTAAATTAGTGCCGGTGCGGACGTTTGTGGAAGATGGATTTCATCTGCCGAGTCGGGAGGAAATCGAGAAAAAAGTAACCCCCAAAACGAGAGGAATTGTAGTTTGCAATCCAAATAACCCCACAGGAACTCTCTATACAGACAAAGAAGTAACAATGCTTGCAGATATTGCATTAAAGCATAATCTGTTTATTATTTCGGATGAGACATATCAGGAAATTGTATTTGACGGGAAAAAGGTTCTTCCCTTTTATTCGTTTGAGAAGTTAAGAAATCAACTCGTAATTGTTGATAGTGTCTCGAAGCGGTTCAACTCCTGTGGGCTTCGCATTGGTTGTGTTACAAGTAAGAACAAAGATGTGATGAGTGCAATACTTCGATTTGCTCAAGCGCGGTTAAGTGTTGCAACGGTTGAGCAAGTTGCAATTATACCTATGTTATATAATCATTCTTCTTATATTAGGGAGATAAAAGAAATCTATCAAAGAAGGCGAGATGTTGTTGTTGAGAATCTTCGGAAAATTTCTGGAGTGACGTGTGTTGCACCACAGGGAGCATTCTATATAATTCCAAAACTTCCAATTGACGATAGTGATCGGTTCGCAACATACTTACTAACCGAGTTTTCTGATAATGGAGAAACGGTGATGGTTGCGCCAGCAACTGGATTTTATAAAACGCCTGGACTTGGGAAGGATGAGGTACGCATCGCTTATGTTTTGGAGGAGAAAAAATTAGAACGTGCTGTTGAACTGCTAAGTCTAGCATTAAGGAAATATAACAAGTAGTATGGAGAAAAACAGAACCCTTATTATCGAAACTTCCAAAAAAGTCGGGCAAGAGATTACCTTATATGGGTGGATTGCCACAAGGCGAAGTCATGGAAAAATTACTTTTTTTGACCTTCGGGATAGAAGTGGAATCGTTCAGCTTGTTGACGCAAAAGGTGTAGTTTCTTCCCGAGATGAAGATGTCGTTGAAGTAAAAGGAGTTGTGAGACAGCGACCTCCGGCAATGGTAAATCCAAAAATTTCAACAGGAGAAGTCGAAGTTGAAGTGTATTCAGTACTTTGTCTCTCAAAGGCGAAAGAACTTCCGTTTCAAATTGATACCGATGGGTATGATATTAACGAGGAAGTTCGGTTGCGTTTCCGTTACTTAGATCTTCGAAGAAAAAGACTTGCGAGAAATCTTCAAGTCAGGTCTGCGTTTGTCAGAAATGTTCGCGAGTTTTTTACCAAAAATGATTTTGTTGAGGTTGAGACACCCCTTTTGACAAAATCAACACCCGAGGGGTCTCGGGATTTTCTTGTTCCATCCCGACTCCAAAAAGGAAAATTCTATGCTCTTCCTCAATCTCCTCAGCAGTATAAACAGCTTCTGATGACTGCAGGATTTGAACGGTATTTCCAGATTGCCAGGTGCCTTCGGGATGAAGATCTTCGTGCAGATCGTGGATTTGAGCATACGCAGATTGATGTTGAAATGAGTTTTGTTGATCGTGAAGATGTCATGAACATTCTTGAGGAGATGATGATAACCGTATGTGAAGCGATGGGCAAGACGATCCAGCAAAAACCTTTCCCAGTGTATACCTATAATCAGGCGATAGAGAAATTTGGAGCCGATAAATTTGATCTGCGGACCCAAAAAGAAAAAGAAGATAAAAACGTTCTCGCGTTTTCGTGGGTCGTTGATTTTCCGTTCTTTGAAAAAGATAAGGAAGGGAAGTGGACATTTACACATAATCCTTTCTCCAAACCGAATGATGAATACATTGAAGATGTTTTGATGAAGAGAAATATCGGAAAGATTCTAACCTCTCAGTATGATCTGGTGTGCAACGGTTTTGAAGTCGGGGGAGGGAGTATTCGCTCACATAAAAAAGAACTTCTTGAGGCGGTATTTGAGATTCTTGGTTATAGTAGGACCCAGATCCATAATGAGTTTGGTCACATGCTTGAAGCATTTTCATTTGGGACTCCACCTCACGGAGGGTGTGCGTTTGGAGTTGATCGCCTTGTTATGATTTTGACCAATGAGATAAATCTCCGCGAAGTTGTAGCATTTCCCACGACATCCCAAGGACAAGCTTCTGTCATGGATGCACCAAGTTTGGTATCACAAGAGCAATTAAAGGAATTGGGAATAAAATTGGTCTGAAATGACAAAGCATCCTGCCATACAAGGACATTCTTTTCGAAAAATTGGTGAGAAGATTGTCTGGTTTTTACTTTTTACCATTGTTTTATCTCTTTTCCCATACCCCAACAGGTATTTCCGCGCTGTAAATAAAACAGAAGGTATCTTTCAGCCGTTGAGTACGGATATTGTTCCTTCACCTCCTCCTTATCCAGTAAATACGAACCACATACCTCCACCCCTTTTAACATCAGAGGGAGTCTATATCAAAGATATAGACTCAGGAGCAATTCTCTATACAAAAAATGAAACTGTTAGATTTCCATCTGCTTCTACAACAAAAATTATGACGGCGCTTGTTGCGCTTGAGGAGTTTAAACCTGACGATGTTTTGACAGTCAAATTCGTTGAGAAAGAGGGGAGGACGATGGGACTTACTGAGGGAGAGAAAATGATTTTTGAGTATCTTCTTGATGGTGCTTTAATTCACTCAGCGAATGATGCTGCATATGCAATTGCTCAGAACTATCCGCAAGGAGTTGAAGCATTTGTGGAGGCGATGAATAAAAAGAGTAAAGATCTTGGTCTTTCCGATACGCATTTTACGAATCCCATCGGGTTTGATCATCCTGAGAACTATACAACAGCAAAAGATCTTACCATACAAGCTGAAGTTGCTTTGGCAAATACGACATTTGCAAAGACTGTGGGAATTCGAAGTATTACGGTAGCAGATACTTCCTACTCTCGATTTCATACGCTTACCAACGTCAATGAATTATTAGGGAAAATCCCAGGGGTTTCCGGGGTTAAAACAGGATTTACTCAAAATGGCGGAGAAATATTAGTTTCTGAGGTGCGAAAGAATGGGCGGAATGTTCTTATCGTTCTTCTCCGAAGTCAAGACAGATTTGGGGAGACCGAAAAGTTAATCCAATGGATTTTTGACTCGTTTACATGGAAGACAATTGATGAGATTATTCCAGCCAATCAGGAAGGATCGCTGGAAGATATGCAACAAAATTATTATCCCCTCTAAAAACAAAAATTGGTTGTAAATACATTTGTGGTTCGGGACTATCATAGTAGGCAAGATATATTTGGCGAATGATAACAGTATTCCCTTTGTTTTCTCCCATATTCACGATAGGCGCATATCCATCAATAAGATCCTGCCATGCCATGTCCGAAGTTTTGAGCGGATACGTTCCAACGTTGTCAAATGCAATCGGCCAAAACGCATAAGAAAGATCAACGATTTTTACCCTAGGATCACGCGTATAGAGAGCATAGTTATAACTTTGGAAAAATAACGGTGTGACCAATGGAAATTCTCCTATTGGCTTTCGCCAAAAATCGATACGTACGCTATTTGACTTGGCGATACTATCAGAAGGTCGAAATACATCTGCCCCTGAATCATAGGTGAGGTATTGTGATTGTATATTGCCATCCAGTATCGATCCATCGAACAATCCATAGCTTTGAATAAAAGTTCTGACTTCACCCACGGCTTGATCCTTCGAGATTATTGTGTTGCTCTCAAAAAGGTCACCTTTTTTTTCGTATGCGTATTTATACCGGAAATTGAGTGTTGTTGTGTTAAGAGCAAAGGTCCGTAACGTATCGAGAGGATCAACATAAAAATACTCAGTAGGAGTATTTTCCTTCGGCGGATTCGTAAATCCCATCCTTGCGGCAAGTTCTCTCGCCCTTTGAGTGGAGAGAAGAGTGGGAACTTTTTTTGGCATAAAATACACTTTTGCTGCTGTTGTTGTTTCTGGAGGCCGGCCTTCAATGTTTACAAGACTAAAGGTCAACCCTGATGAAGATGAAGCAACATGAGAAAAGTTTGGAGAGGGAAGTCTTCCAAATTTCGCATCAGGTGGTGGAATTGGCGGTGGATGGGTGATCTTCCAGTACGTGACACCGAGGTCAACCATACCTTTTAAAAGAATATAGGCAATAATGGCGATAATAAACCAAACGAAGAACTTTCGAGTGTAAACGGATACTTCGGTAAGATTTGCCATATACATTGAGTATAAATGATGGCCTGTGCTAGAATCAATTAACGTATGAAGACGGTGCGAACGCGTATTGCCCCATCCCCAACTGGTGAAAATCTCCACATCGGAAATGCGTATACGGCACTTATTAATTTCGTATTTGCAAAAAAGAACAACGGTCAGTTTATTATTCGGATAGAAGATACGGATCGGTCACGACTTGTGAAAGGGTCGGAAGAAAGAATTCTCTCTTCGCTGAAGTGGTTAGGATTGACATACGATGAGGGTCCAGATATTGGAGGGCCATATTCTCCATACAGGCAATCAGAGAGATTATCACTGTATAAAAATTATGCTCAGAATCTAGTTGAGAAAGGAAATGCATATTACTGCTTTTGTACTCCCCAACGTTTGACCAAGATGAGAGAAAAGCAAATAGCACAAGGCCTTCCACCTATGTATGACGGAACGTGCAAGAGAGTAAAGTCCGAAGAAGTGCGGGCAAAAATAAAGAACGAAAAATACGTTATTCGACTCAATGTTCCAGAGGAGGGAATTACAGAGTTTACCGATGTTTTGCGGGGGAAAATCTCGTTTGAAAATAAGCTCATTGATGATCAGGTACTTATTAAATCTGATGGATTTCCCACATATCATTTAGGGGTGGTTGTTGACGATCATCTCATGAAAATCACTCATGTTATCCGGGGAGAGGAATGGATTTCCTCAACACCCAAGCATATACTTCTCTATCAAGCATTCGGATGGGATCTTCCAGTTTTTGCTCATCTGCCTCTACTTCGAAATCCTGATAAAAGTAAGCTTTCCAAACGGAAAAACCCGGTGTGGGTATCATGGTATAAAGAGCAAGGGATATTGCCCGAGGCGCTTATCAATTATCTTTCTCTTATGGGATGGTCAGATCCTAACGAGAGAGACAAATTTTCTCTCTCTGAAATGGTGAAGCACTTTAAACTTGAAGATATAAAAACAACAGCGCCTATTTTTGATAGAGAGAAATTGAAGTGGCTCAATAAAAAATACATTCAAGATCTTGCAACCCTAGATCCAAAACGTTTTACAACGCTTTTGAGAACAATGAGTTCGTATGGAACGACTCCTGAGTTTGATGAAAAAGTTAGGAAGGTTATTCCGCTTGTTTCCCCGCGAATAAGTACATTGAAGGAATACGATGCGATTTCCAGTTTTTTCCATGCGAGACCCCAAAAGTATGAAGTCGATTTAGAATCCTATCAGGACGTGATTAGTAAATCAGCAGATATATTAGAAAATATACAAATTGCCCAGTGGAAATCTGATCGGATCGGGGAAGAGTTACAAAAAGTTGCAAAAGCTACAGGTCTTACCAATAGTGAGTATTTCATGATTTTAAGAGTAACTATAACAGGCAAGAAAGTTTCGCCACCCTTGAATGAATCTATGGAAATTCTCGGGAAAAATGAGACAATTGCAAGGCTGCAAACGATATCCGCATGAAGACTCTCCTTCTTGCTACAAAAAACCCCGGAAAGATATCTGAAATGATGGAGATCCTCAAAGATGTTCCTTTTCGTATTCAAGCGCTCCGTGACTTCTCATTCAACGAGGATATAGAAGAGAAAGGAATGACTTTTGAAGAGAATGCAACGCTGAAAGCCATGAAAGTTGGAGAAAAATTTTCTGTTTTGACTCTTGCAGATGATTCAGGGTTGGAGATTGATGCACTAAATGGTCGTCCTGGGGTTTTTTCTGCACGATACACAGATGGGAGTGATGAGGATCGAGTGAAGAAGGTTTTGATAGAACTGAAAGGAATTCCAAAAGATCAAAGAACTGCCCGATTTATTGCTGTTGTTGCTCTTTTTAATCCTGTATCGAGAGAATTAGAAAAATTTAAAGGTGTCAATGAAGGATATATTACCGATAAACCGAAGGGCGCGAATGGGTTTGGGTATGATCCGATTTTTTTCAATCCTATTTTCGGAAAAACAAATGCACAAGTTACTCTAGGTGAGAAAAATCGTGTCAGTCACCGATCGATTGCTTTGAGGAAAAGTATTCCGTCTCTGATGCGTCTAAAGTAGTTCATCGAACCAGTGCGGGTTTACTTCAACAGTTAAATCCAAAAATATTTTTTTATTCGTTGCTGTTTCCAGTTCTTTCCGTGCTGCCATGCCGATTTCTTTGATCATCCGTCCTTTTGCGCCTATAATCATGCTTTTATATCTATCGTGAGATGTAATAATTCTTCCTTTAATATAGAGTATATTGTCGTCTTTTTCCTCCACAGCATCGATTTTGGTAGTAAGCGAATATGGTACTTCTTTGCGAAGAAAGAGGAATGCTTTTTCACGAACAATTTCTGCGAGAAACGTTTTACCATCAATGTTGAGTGCAGGAGTAGGAAGATTTTCATCGTCAACGATCTTTTCTCGCTCTGGCAGAAGTTCAAAAATGCTATCTAAAAGATAATTCAGATTCGATTTGTATAGCGCCGAAATCATGATTGTTTTATGGTATTCTGTCTCCATAAATTTGTAGTGCGGAAGGAAAGATGGTTTTTGGATGTCGCTTTTATTTATGGCAAGAATTTTCGGTTTATCAACCGTACGAATAATACCTAATATTTTATTTTCCTCAAAATCCCGATCTCGTGTGTGATCAACAAGATGGATAACGACATCCACATCGTTTCCGAGAACTTGCGAGGTGATAGGATTTATTTTCTTTGAAAGGGCATCTTTCACTTTCCCAAATACGCCAGGTGTATTGATAAAAATAATTTGTCCCCTCTCGTCTTTATAAACTGCTTGGATTGAGAAACGAGTTGTTTGCGGTTTCGGCGAGGTTACAGACACTTTCTGCCCCAAAAGATTATTAAGAAGCGTTGATTTCCCGCTATTTGGTCGACCGATAATTGCGACATATCCTGCTTTCATAGATGTTGTTCCTATTTCTTTGTTCGCTCAAAGAAATAGGAGAAAGAAAAAGCGCCTCGAGTGAGAGTTTACTTGTTTTTCTAACCTCATGTACTGCGGGGGTCCCACGGCTGAGGATCAGCCGTTTCCCCACGCTTGCATTTCGGTAAGAAAAACTATGTAAACTCTCAACGAGGATATTAGTCTTTTCATTAGTTGCCGTCTGTAGAGTTTTTGCTTATTTCTCTTACTGAGCATGAAAGTGGGGTGTCGGGTGATTCATCAACCGAGGGACCCCCTGACCATGCGAGGCGTAGAGAAATACAAAAACTTGCACTAGGCCAGCTTTTCTTTGTTTCGTTTCTTTGGCTGAGCAAAGAAATGAAAATGAATATATGAGTTCTTGACAATTATACATGCTTACCATAGGATTATGATAGTTAGTATGTGGAAAAAGATTTATTCAGAGAATAAAGCAATCGTTTGGGCCGGGGTAGCTGCAATAGTTGGAATAGTGGCAGTACTAGTGAAAGTTCCCGATGAAGTCACTCGATTCACCCTCATTATGCCGATTTTTGCGGGCTTTATTCTTTTTTCAATACTCATGACCGCTGATGAGGAATTAGAAGAAGAGACGGAAGGGCAGATATCAAAAACAAAAAGCTCCAAAAAATCATCCAAGAAATAACCTCCAAGTTTCCAAGAAACTAAATAATTACCCTCAATTGATAAAATGAGCTTAGAAAAAGATAAGGAAGAAAAACTGCGTAAACTTCAGGAGAAATTGAGCTTCTTTGAAGGAAAACTGAAGATGAAAATGAGAAGATATCGCGGGGTAGTTCATGAAAGCGCATCATCTGAGATGAAGCATCAGGAAGTAATGGTTCTTAAGGCTATGGTGACTGGGTTACAGAAGGAAATTCAGGATCTATTGGACATCATCAAGAAAAAATGAAAGTGATAAAAGCGTACAAAGTAGAGACTTTCTTTGATAAACTCACAGGCTATCTTTCCATCAAGACAGGCTATCCAATACTTTTTTCCACCCGATACGGTATTCATACATTTGGCATGAAATTTGCAATCGATGTGCTTGTCTTGGATAACCAAAAGAGAATTATAAAGATAAAAAGGTCTCTTCCTCCATGGAGACTGTATTTCTGGAATCCGCGGTACTCCAAAATCCTCGAAGCACCGGAAGGGTTTATTCAAAAATCCGGTTTTCAGTTAGGTGATACAATACGGGTAGTTCCGGTAAGAGGTTGAAAGTATTCATATGGATGGAACAGTATTTTTCCAAGATAGATCTGATGCCGGAAGAATGCTTTCTGAAAAGCTGCAGCAGTATAAAGATACACCCCGCATACTTCTTGCAATTCCTCGTGGTGGCGTTATCGTAGGGTATGAAGTTGCCCAAAAAATGCACCTTCCTCTGGATGTTATTATTTCCCGAAAAATTGGTGCTCCAAGAAATCCAGAGTTTGCAATTGGGGCAATCTCTGAGGGAGGACAAACACACTGGAATACGGATGCTTTAAATCAAATGAATATCGAAAAATCCAAGCTTTCAGACATTATATTTCAAGAAAAGAAGGAATTAGAGCGACGTGTTTCCGTCTATAGAAAAGGAAGGGAATTGCAAGACATACGTGGAAAAGTGGTCGTTCTTGTTGATGATGGGGTTGCAACTGGAGCAACGGTTTTGGCTGCAGTGAAAGCAATAAGAAAGTACCATCCGAAAGAAATTATTTTCGCTTGCCCTGTATGTTCCCAGGAGGCCCGAGAAGATATTTCGGGATATGTTGACCAGATTCTTTGTGTTGTAACAGCTCAAAATTTAAGTTCCATCAGTAATTACTATCAAAATTTTCAACAGGTGACAGATGAGAAAGTAAAGCAAATTCTTGAAAAGTTCCAACAAAGCGTCTAGGAGGAAGGCTTCTGAGGTGGTGTAGGAGTATTGCCAATATCCTCGGTTAATCTCTTGATTTCTTTATGGAGTACATCCCAATTATCGACTCCACTCTTAGGAATTAGGATATATTGACCATCCTCAGATTGTGTAACATCAACGTAGTTTTTATCCGAAAGGACAAGTGGTATTACGGTATACAATTTTTGTTTTTCGGACTCTTGAATAAGCTTCTGAATTTGAAGAATTTCTAGATCAGTCTTCACATATTTTTTCATTTCATCAATAAACGGAATAATTTTCGGAATAAACGAGATGGAGAGAATTTTATTTTTTACGCCTTCCAGAAGCAGTTGTTGTCTTTCTGCCCGACCAAAATCTGTTCCATCCTGCTTACTATGACGAGAACGGACAAATTTTAATGCCAAAACTCCATCCATATGGTTCGGACCTTGGTCAAAATGGAGAATCTCATAACGACAAGGGAATGCTTGGAGTGCAGAAATGGTTGCAATTTCGATAAGACGGGGGAGATCTCCCACATTTTGACCGCAGATATCGTTCTCTTTTCCTTCGATAGGATATTCGGGGTCATCAAATGATTTGGGAACTTGGATATCGACTCCTCCTAAAAGGTCAATGGTAGTTATAAATCCTGCAAAATCTATTGCCGCATAATTATCAATTGGAATTCCTAGAACTTCCGAAACCACGTATTTTGTAAATGTTGCGTCCTCTTTATTGCCGAGGTACACAGGGTCAAGATCGGTTGTCTCGTTTGCAAAAATCTCTCGCTGGTACACTGTGTTTATTTTGGTATGAAGATCCCGCCCTGATCGTGTTGGAAGTTTTACCCATAGATCCCGAGGGATTGATACAAGAAGCACCGTTTTCTTTTTCGTATCAAGAGAGACAACCATCATAGTATCGGTAAGATACGGACCATCGTGGTTCCCACCGGCATATCCCATGAGAAGAAATGTGTATATATCTTTATTTTTCGCTGGTTGAGTTATTTGAGGAGCACCACTGGGTGTGTAGATAGACGTATAGACGTCTTTCAATTTTAGTAAAACAATGGAGAGAATAACTACGACAAAGATAAACGCAATAAGATAGCCTCTATTTGGCAAATGCCATGAAGGAGAGATTTTCTTTTTTGGCGGTTTTGGAGGTACTAGTTTCTTCATATATTATTCGATTATAGCAAGGGAAGGGGATTTTCGCATCGAACCATTTTTTTTGGCGAGATAGAACTCCCTTTTTGAATTACTAAAATGTTCAATAGCGTAGCGGAGCATCGTCCGAGGCATGGCTTTATAGTATTTTTTCAAAAACGCCTCTTCAATATCTTCTCCACACCGTTTCCCAATCTCTCGTAACATCCACCCAACCGCTTTTTGTATAAGGTCATGTCTATCCTTGATAAGGATTGTGGCGATTTTTAGTGCTTCTTTTGGGTCGCCTTGTTTTATATAGTAAAATGTCGAGACCATAGCAATGCGTTTCTTCCAAAGATTGTCTGATGACGCGAAATTTTTAAGGAGAGTTTTATTTTTACTTTCCAAGTATGAACCGATAATATGTTCTGCCGACCCATCGATTAGATCCCAATTGTTAATAGAGTGAATATTGTCTAGATAAAAGGTATAGAGTCTCTTTTTTTCTTTTTCATCTCCTTTTTTAAATTGCGCAACAAGAATCATAAGGGCAAGTTGTCGTTCTTCATGAATTGAGCTTCTTATAAGAGATGTAAGCGTGATAAGATCAAGGTGAAAATATTTCTTTGCCGTATTTCGAATTTGAGGGACACTAATTCCCAAGAAAATATCACCCTCTCCGTATTCTCCAGGGCCGGTTTTGAAAAATCGTTGGAGAATTCTTGCCTTTTTGGGATGTTGTAGTTTCCGAAGCTCCTTTTTGACTGCAGAGGGAGAGGTATTCATAAGACGATAGTATTATAAAGAAAAGCTGCCTATCTTGGTAGAACCTATACTGAAAAAATCAGGTGAAAACCTGAGTTTTTTTGTAGTATATCCTGGTATAATGAGATACCTTTTTTTGTTTTCCCTATGGCGATCAAAATAAGAAATAATTCTGACGTATTGCGTCTTAGAAAAATAACACCAATTGAAGGGGCACGTCTCTACGGGCATCTTCGAACACAGGTGACGAAAGCCGGAATTCTTAACAGGGATTATAGTTATTATCTTGGACTTTCAATAATTGATATTTCCGGATTTGTTTTTTTTGTCTATCTTCTCGTTGTACAAACAAATCCCTGGCTTGTAGCTCTTGCAAGCATTTTACTTTCAATATTTACCGTAAGAATAGGAGGTCTCATCCACGATGCGGGACACCGCGCAATTTTCAAATCAAGTTTGATAAATGATCTTTTCGGATATATGTGTTCGTCAGTGGTTGCCTTTCCATTTGCTGTTTGGCAGTATAAGCATAATGCCCATCATGCTCATACGAATGAAGAAGGAGAAGATCCGGATCTTGAAGTACCGATTTCTTTTACAAAAGAGATGTGGAGGCGAAAAGGTCTTGCGGTTCGATTCATGCGCAAATACCAAGCCTGGCTTTTTTATCCTCTAGGGTCTCTTGTGTCCTTTACGATGCGGTTTAAAGCTTTCCGATATTACAAAGACAACATGAGTCTTGTTATTTTCTCTGCAATGACACTTCAAATCGTGGGAATGTTCGTGTGGTATGTGTTGCCGTTTCTCATTTTCCCCCTCTGGAAGGCGATTCTATTTTTTATTCTCACGAATGAGGTTGCCGGGTTTTATATGCTCAATATTTTTGCGCCCAATCACAAAGGTATGCCCCAGATAGCAAGGGGCATGAAATTTTCATTCCTTGAGCATCAGATTATGACCGCACGAAATATCTATGGACATTGGATGACTGATTATATGTACATGGGGCTAAATTATCAGATAGAGCATCATCTTTTCCCAAACTGTCCGCGCAGTAAGCTAAAAAAAATTACACCGTTTATTCTGGAAATTTGTAGAAAATATAAGTTGAACTATGTACAAATGGGGCCATTGGAATCGAGTAAATTCATCTTAAAAGAATTAAGTGACGTTTCGAAAGAAAATAGACTATAGTTTAAGACTCCTCCACAAAACAATACATGCGTACGTTCGGTAGGGTGACCATTTCTGAGAGATTTCCCCCAAATGCTCTTTTGAGGGATTTTCTAGTTTATAAAGTTTTTCAATAGCTCGTCTCAGCCCCAGGTCTCCATACGAGAAAATATCCTCTCGTCCAAGAGAAAACATAAGAAACATCTCGGCAGTCCATCTACCAATCCCTTTTATTTTCGTGAGTTCTTCAATTACTTTCTCATTCGGAAGATCTAGCAGCATTTCCAACACTAATTTCTTTTCTAAGACTCCCTTTGCTAATCCTTTCAGGTATCCGATCTTTGACAGAGAAATTCCCGTACTTCGCAGTCTTTCAGAAGATAGAGAAGCAACATTTTTTGGAGAGATTTTCCCTTTGAAAGCTTGTTGGAAGCGATGGAAAATTGTTGCTCCTGCTTTTTCTGAAAGTTGTTGATTAATGATACTTTCGCAAAGATTTATGAAGTGGTCTGAGGAAGAATCTATTTGTACTTGACCGATTCTTACTGCGTATGAATAAATGATAGGATCATATTTGCGAAAATGGTCAATTACTTTTTGATTCATTGAATATGCCAACTATTATTACCTGTCAAACCAATTCAACAATTACAAAGGTGAGATAAACTATAAGGAGGATCAATCCCTCAGTCCTGGAAATATTGTTTTTCGATCTGGAGAAAAAATAAAAAAGCGTAAGCCCCATGGTTATATAGACGAAGGTAAAAAGAAAATTGTTTACCGTCAGGATTTCGCCATTATTCAAAAGTGTAAATACTCCGAAAAGAAGCGTATTTGCCGCTGCCGATCCCATGTAATCGCCAAAGGCAATATCTTTACTCCCCAAAGTGATAGAGCGAATGGCAAGTGATAGTTCAGGTAAATTCGTTCCTAAAGAGAGGATAATAAGACTAATATAGAATGCGGAAATATTGAAAAATGAGGAAAAGTACATCGTTTTGTCAACAATGATTTGACTTGAGACAAAAACGATTCCGACTCCCACAAGAACCCGAATAATATCTCGGTACGAGTATGATTTTATATTAAGTATCTCTGTATTTTTCCGGTCAAAAATTCCATGTCTCCTTTCGATTAGAAAAATTAATACGATATAAAGAAGTATCAAAAGTATTCCCTCTGGATTTGTAATTTTCTTATCTATAACAAGGAGAAACGGAATAAGTATTACTCCAAGTGTTGCAAGCAAAGTATTGCGATCAAGATCATGCTTCAGGTTTATGCCATTCCCAAATATTGCCAAGATAGGAATGATAAAAAGAAAGATAACTGGGACACCACCGAGGAGATTCCCAACAAATATTTCAGGATTACTTTCTGCAATTGCAGTAAGTCCCACTGCAAATTCCGGAGATGACGTAAGAATTCCAAGGATAATAAATGAAACTGCAAAAGTAGAGAGCCTCAACTTTCGTGAAAATCTATCTGTCGAGGAAACAATAAGACCAGCACCAATCCATATAAAAATAAACGAGGAAATGTAGGTGAGGATGTGGAGAAAAAACATAGACGATAACTAGTATAGAAGGAAGAAAGAGGATATTCAAGAAAATTTCCTCGGTATTGACTTTCTAAGAAATCAGTGTAGAAAATGAAAGAATTGAAAGTGAATGAATGAAGATTTTTTTTCTTTTTGCAGTTGTAGGTGGAATACTGTTTTTTTTATTAGGTGCAGTAATTTTCCGAGACTCTACCACGAAGGCTCAAATCCTTACTCCTCTTGCGCAGTCCATTTTTCGTATTCCCGAAGCACCGGCATCACAAAAGACCTTATTCCAGATTATCGAAGAAGTACTCGGGGAGAGTAAAGAGACGTACGGAGTAGTTATAAAAAATTTAAAAACAGGTGAAAGCTATAGTCTGAATGAACAGAAAAAATTTGAGTCAGCAAGTCTTTACAAACTGTGGGTTATGGCAGTAGTTTTTGAGCAGATCCAAACGGGAAAACTGAAAGAGGAAGAAGTTTTGCGAAGAGATGTACAATCATTGAATGAAGTATTTCATATAGCGTCGGAATCGGCAGAATTAACAGAAGGAATAGTTGCATTCAGCGTAAAAGATGCTGTTGAGAAGATGATCACTATTTCGCATAACTACGCAGCTCTTCTCCTTTCGGAGAAAGTGAGGATTGCTAATGTAAAAACATTTCTTAAAGCAAATGGATTCACTTCATCATCTTTTGGTGAACCCCCAGTGACGACTCCGCAAGATATAGCCTCATTTTTTGAAAAATTATACAAAGACCAACTGATTAACTCTCACTACTCAGAAAGAATGATGGAACTCTTGAAAAATCAAAAATTAGATAACAAACTACCAAAGTACCTGCCTGAGAATATAGTTGTGGCACATAAGACCGGTGAACTGGGATCGTTTACCCATGATGCAGGAATCGTTTTTGGGACAAAGAGTGATTATATTCTTGTTATTTTGTCTGAGAGTAATTCTCCCCAAGGAGCTGAGGAACGTATCGCTCTTCTTTCCAAGGCGGTATACGAATATTTTGAAGGAATCCCGAAATAGGAACCATCAATTTTCAGCTATTTTTCAGCTTTCGGAATATAATTGAGACCATGACCCGTACGAATCTATGAGAATACTCGTTGTTGAGGATGAACATCGTATAGCCAATACAATAAAGAAAGGATTAGAGCAAGAGAAGTATGCCGCTGATGTAGCGTATGACGGAGAGGAAGGATTTGATTTGGCGGTAACTGAGGATTACGATCTTATCATTCTCGATCTTCTGCTCCCTTTGATGGATGGACTTACGGTTTGTAGAAAGTTAAGGGAGAGAAAAGTCCATACTCCAATACTCATTCTAACTGCCAAAGGGCAGATTCGGGATAAAGTGGAAGGGTTAGATAGTGGTGCTGATGATTACCTTACGAAACCATTTTCCTTTGAAGAACTTCTTGCCCGAATTCGTGCTCTCGTTCGAAGGCCGAAGAATTTCACGCAAACAATATTAACTGTTGGTGATTTAACACTGGATCCAAAGCTGTATACCGTTGAACAAAGGGGTACAAAAATTATTCTTTCAAATAAAGAATTTTCACTCCTTGAATATCTTATGAGAAATGCCGGAAAGATTCTTGCAAAAGAACAAATTATTAGTCACGTGTGGAACTACGATGCCGATATCTTACCCAATACGGTTGAGGTATATATTCGGAATCTGCGTAATAAGATAGATAAGCCAGAATTACGGAAGAAACCGTTAATTCATACAGTACGTGGATTTGGGTATAAAATCGGAGAAAAGTAATCTTTATGTTTCATTCAGCACGACTTAAACTTACAGCCTGGTATCTCTTAATCATCATGTTTATTAGTATCACGTTTAGCATGGTGATCTACCGGGTGCTCATGGGTGAAGTTATCAGATTTGAGAAAGCGCAGCGATTTCGTATAGAGAAAAGAATAGAAACTGGTGACCTTTTTCCTGTCGATACTCGCTCTTTTCACCTACAAATACCAATTCCAGAAAATACCGAGCTAATTGATGAAATAAGGAGGCGTATCATTTTCCTCTTAACATTGGTAAATGGCGGAATTTTAATTGTATCAGGGATACTTGGATACGCTCTTGCCGGAAGAACTTTAAAACCAATTAGAGAGATGGTTAAAGAGCAAAATCGATTTATTAGTGATGCATCTCATGAGCTTAAGACACCTCTTACTTCATTAAAAAGCGCCTTTGAGGTATATCTTAGGAATTCTCGTCCAACAATGAAGGAAGCAAAGACACTTATCCGAGAGAGTATTGGTGAGGTAGATAAATTACAATCTCTTTCTGAATCGCTTCTTCAGCTTGCGCAATATCAAAATTCCCAAAAACAGTTATATATTGAAAAACTATCTTTAACAACTCTTCTCCAAGAAGCTATACGAAAAGTCAGGCTGGTTGCACAAAAGAAAAGTATAGTAATTGAAAAAAATATTCAAGATGTTGAAATCGAAGCAAATAAGTATAGTTTGGTTGATCTATTTGTAATTCTTTTAGATAACGCTATCAAATATAGTCCGGACAAAAGTAGACTAATAATCAACACTCAAAAAACCGATGGATCCATTCTTGTATCAGTAAAAGACCATGGGATTGGTATTTCTAAAAAAGATTTACCTTCTATTTTCGAACGGTTTTATAGAGCTGATAGCGCTAGATCCAAATCGGAAAGCAATGGGTATGGGTTGGGACTTGCAATTGCCCAAAAGATCGTAGCAAACCATAAAGGATCAATCAGAGCAGAAAGTATCCTTGGAAAAGGATCAACATTTTCTGTTCGTCTGCCGCTAAAACAGTCTTCTTTCAGCTAAATTTCAGATTTACGCGATACATTGAAAGGTAGTATGCATACTATGGGAAACGTAATAAATATATTCCTCGGGATACCCTCATGGTTTATCAAACGTTCCCTTGGTACAAAAATCATTCTCATAGTAGCTGTTCTTTCTATTTGTTGGTTTGCCACAGTGAGAATAAAAGAGAGTACCACTTCGATACCTCAATATCAAACAACCCAACCCCAAAAAGGTACTCTCATCGTGTCTGTAACAGTGTCCGGACAGGTATTGGAGGCAAATAGTGCAAAAATAGACACCCAAGCATCTGGAGTCGTTAGGAAAATTTATGTGGAAAATGGGCAAGTCGTCAGAACTGGAGATAAAATTTTGGATATCGAGTTAGATTTGGTAGGGAAACAGAGAGCATCGCAAGCATTAGCAAACTACCAAAGCGCAAAAAATGCACTAGAAACGGCCAAAGTAAATTACTATACACTTCAATCAGATATGCTTACGAAATGGAAATCGTATGTGGACATTGCCCAAAGCTCTACATACCAAAATCCTGATGGTTCTCCCAAGACTGATACACGTCAGCTTCCACAGTTTATCAGTACAAGTGATGATTGGTTGGCAACTGAGGGGAAGTACAAAAACCAAGAAAATGTTGTTTCTCAAGCCCAAACAGCAGTAAATGCATCGTGGTTAACCTATCAGCAGACTTCGTCAACAGTGTATGCTCCAATCTCAGGTACCGTAACAGGTCTTTCACTTCAGGTTGGTTCAGTTTTGACTTCTCAGTCAAATACAACTGGTACTGCTGCGTCTCAAAAAATTGCGAGCATTCAGACTAATGCTTCTCCAATAATTCAAGTTGATGTAACTCAAATTGATACACCAAAAATAAAAATTGGAGATTCAGCAACCCTTACCTTTGATGCTTTTCCTGGAAAAACGTTTACAGGGAAAGTCGTTAGTATCGATACAATCGGGACGGTGAATTCTGGAGTGACAACGTATCCAGCGGTCATAAAACTCGATACCCAGGAGGCAAATATTTTTTCCAATATGAGCGCATCGGCAAATATTATTACCCAAAGGAAAGATAATGTGTTACTTGTACCATCAAGTTCAGTACAGACACAAAATGACAGCTCGTATGTTCGAGTATTAAAAAATGGCAAAATCGAGCAGGTTTCTGTTGAAACGGGATTATCATCAGGTACTCAGATAGAAATTATGTCGGGAATATCTGAAGGAGAAACAATTGTTACTAGTATTTCATCTATAACCTCATCAGGTGGACAAAGGAATCAGTCACAATCTCCATTCAGCAGTTTTGGTGGCGGTGGAGCATTTCGCATGGTCCGCTAACTCACAAGAGTTTGTATGATCAAAATTTCCCATATATCCAAAGTTTACAAAATGGATTCAGTTGAAACTGTGGCTCTATCAAATATTTCTTTTGAGATAAAAAAAGGAGAGTTTGTCGCCATTATGGGTCCATCGGGATCTGGAAAATCTACTCTTATGCATATTCTTGGTGCATTGGATTTACCAACTCAAGGAGAATATATTCTTGATGGAGAAAATGTCTCGAGACTTTCTGATGATGATTTAGCAGGTATCCGCAATCGGAAAATTGGATTTGTTTTCCAAGCATACAATCTTCTTCCAAGAATAACAGCGCTAAAAAACGTAATGTTGCCCATGGTATATGGTGGAGTACCCAAGAAAGAACGTGAAGGGCAGGCCCAAAAATATCTGGAAATGGTAGGACTTGGGAACCGTTTGCATCATATGTCAAACCAACTTTCAGGAGGTCAACAACAGAGAGTTGCGATTGCCCGTGCGCTTGTCATGAATCCTGCAATTGTTCTTGCCGATGAGCCTACAGGAAATATTGCAAGTATCCAAGCTGAAGAAATAATGGGGATTTTCCAAAAATTGAATAAGGAAGGACATACAATTGTCATGATTACACACGAACATGATATTGCCCAACATGCCAAGAGAATTATTCATATACGAGATGGAAAGATTGTGACAGATGGAAAAAACGGAAAACAGAAAAAAATAAAAAATTAGAATTTATCGACAATGGATTTTTCGGAATTAATTATCGAAAGCATAGGCACTCTTACGGTAAACAAACTCCGTACAGGTCTTGCTGCATTAGGCATAGTGATCGGGATTGCAAGTGTTATTGCGCTAATATCTCTCGGCCAGGCTGCGTCCGAGTCTGTGACATCGCAGATTCAATCTCTTGGTGCAAATTTATTGACAGTGATGCCAGGGTCACCAAGATCTGGTGCCGTGCGTGGAGCAATTGGTGGAGTCACAACTCTCACAAACGAGGATGCGCAAGCTATTGCAGAATCACCTCAAATCACGACAATTAAAAATGTTTCCCCCGAATTTTCCCGAAGGATACAAGTAACAACAGGAGGAAATAACACAAATACTCAAGTTATCGGAGTCGTACCGGTATATAGTCAAGTCCATAAAATAACTCTTACTACAGGAAGCTTTATTACGCAAAGAGATATTGACAGTCTTTCAAGAGTGGCGGTCGTAGGACCACAAGTTGCGTCAACTCTATTTGGTGAAGGGGTTGATCCTGTAGGACAGACGATGCGGATCGGAAGTCAGACATTTACTATCATTGGTCTGACAACATCAAAAGGAGGTAGCGGATTTCAAAATCAAGATGATATCGTCTATGTTCCCCTTCCAGTTGCGCAGAAGGTAATTTTTGGCGTCAATTACTTAGCTAGCATTGGTCTTGAGGCAAAGAGTGCAGATCTTATGGTAGATGCACAAAATGAAGTTGGGTATCTTCTTTTATCCCGTCATAATTTGAGTGATCCGGGAAGTGCCGACTTTATGATATTTTCCCAGCAAGATATTCTTAACACTGTATCCTCTGCAACAGGGACATTTACAGCGCTTCTTTCTGGAATTGCAGCTATTTCCCTCCTTGTGGGAGGGATTGGTATTATGAACATTATGCTTGTGACGGTGACAGAACGGACGCGCGAAATTGGTCTTCGAAAAGCATTGGGTGCTACAAAGAGGATACTTGTTGCTCAATTTCTTATAGAAGCAAGTATGCTTACCATAGTTGGTGGTTTCATAGGAATGATACTAGGGATTTTCATTTCTTACATACTTTCATCATTTATCAGCCTGCCGTTTATTATCTCGATTCAATCAATTCTTTTAGCAATTGTTGTGTCTTCTGCAATCGGCATACTTTTTGGGTGGTACCCTGCAAGAAAAGCCTCAAACTTACAGCCTATCGAAGCATTACGATATGAATGACATAAATCTCAAAAAGATTGTTATTAGTATAGTCCTCCTAGGGGCAGGTTTATTATTTTTTGTAAGTATTGTTGATTTGAAAAAGAATCAGGTTGTAGATGGTGGAACAGATTACGGAAATCAGGAAGGTGAAGGAGGACTTTTTGAAGGAGAAAAACATCCGCTTTCAATTAAAAACTTAAAAAGTAGAGAATATCCGGGAAGTGACATAACAATCGAAGAAACTCTTTCTCCGGGATCAAATTACAAGCGGTATATTGCTTCGTACAAATCGGAAGGGTTGAAAATCTATGCTCTCCTTACTATTCCTATTGGTGAAAAACCTAAAAATGGGTATCCTGTCATTATTTTCAATCACGGATATATCCCACCAAGAGAATATAAAACGACCGAGCGATACATTGCCTATACCGATGGGTTTTCAAGGAACGGATACATCGTCTTCCGATCAGATTATCGAGGTCACGGAAACTCTGAGGGACAAGCAACCGGTGCTTACGGATCAAGTGGATACACAGTTGATATTCTTAATGCTGTTTCTGCAATTAAAAGATTAAAAGATCCCGATAGAGATTCAGAGCAGATTGTCGATCCAGAAAATATCGGCATGTGGGGACATTCTCTGGGTGGATATATTACTCTTCGCGCCATGGTTGTAAGTCGAGATATAAAAGCTGGAGTGATTTGGGCAGGTGTGGTTGCTTCCTATCCTGATTTACTCAATAACTGGAGACGAAGAACTTCTTTCGTGACTTCATTTCCAACAGGATCATCTAGGGGTTGGCGACAGAGTCTGGTTGATCAATACGGAGAGCCAGAGGATAATCCAGAGTTTTGGAACTCAATTTCCGCAAATGCCTACTTGAAAGATGTATCTGGTCCCATCCAGCTCCATCATGGTACAGATGACACGTCCGTTCCGGTTACATATTCCGAAAAGTTACATGAGGGGCTCAAAAGCGTTGGGAGAGAGAGTCAATTATATCTATATCCAGGTGATGATCATAATATAAGTAATAATTTCAGTACTGCCATGGGTCGATCGGTTGAGTTCTTTGATAGATATCTGAAAAACAATGAGGTAGGAGGTGAATAGTGTATGAAGAAAAATACTTTGGCATTTTTCATTGGTGCCGTTTGCATTGTGGGAGTAGGTGCGTTTTTTGCTGGTTCGAAGTATCAGGAAAGTAAGGAACCTACGTTTACTCGACAATTTGGAATGTTGGGTAATGGACAACGAGAGAATCGAATGATGGGTTCTCGACCGGTTAGTGGAGAAATAATTCGTCAAGATGAAAACTCCATTACAGTGAAACTGCAAGATGGAGGAAGTAGAATTGTTCTACTTTCTGATAAAACGGAAATTAATAAAACCAGTCAGGTAGAAAGAACAGAGTTAAAAGTAGGTGAGAAAGTAGCCGCTTTTGGAACTGAAAACCCTGATGGAAGTATTACTGCAGAAAATATTCAACTCAATCCAGTTTTTCGTGGTATAGGAAATGATTCGACCCCGCAGTAATTTTCCTTCTGCTTTATATTTAAGCATTTTTTCAGTTTGATCATCTAGTATATTGACATGAAAGGGGGTGATAGAGTGAGAGGTAAACTTCTTATTATAATCAGTTTTATTGCGCTTGGAGGTTTAGTGCTTTTTGGAGGAGAAAAAGTTTTTGCTCAGGATACTTCGACTCGCTATCAATCTATCATAGAGAAACTTGTCCAACGGTTTGGGTTGAAGGAAAGCGATGTGCAAGAAGTTTTTGATGAAGCATTTGAAGAGCGAAGAAGCCAGATGGAAACTCGTTTTGTGACGATGCTTGATCAGGAGGTAAAAGATGGGAAATTAACTGAGGATCAAAAAAAGGCAATTATCTCCAAGCGACAAGAGTTGCAAGCAAAGCACCAAGCAAATATTGAAACATGGAAGAATATGACACGAGATGAACGACGTCAAGTTTTTCAATCACAAAAACAGGATCTTGAGTCTTGGGCTAAACAAAACGGTATTGATGTAAAATATCTTTTCGGCGGATTCAAGGGACATATCTTTATGAAAATGGGTATGTGGTAAGGATAGTTTTTTTCTATTGCAGCTCCCGATTACTCGGGAGCTGCATGCGGCGTAGATTTTGTATTATACTGTATGAATGAAACGACTAAATTGGATTTTTACCCTTTCTTCCCTTAATGTACTTCTTGTTACCGTTGAAAGGTTTTCTTTTACAGGGAAAATTCTTCTCCAACCGTATAATTTCCTCCGTCTTCATGAAATAGTACAAATGACAACGCTGATCCTTTTTACTGTTCTTTTGCCGTTTTTTATCCTCAGGGAAATTACAGGAAATTTTGCCGTTATCGGCGAAAAGAAAGGGTTTTTCCTCTTTTTATTCTTTCTTATTGGGGTGTACTTTTATGCAACAGGCAATGGGGTTCATGAGATTGCGAGTTTCTTATTCAATAATTACTGTGATGTTCGGGAAGTGAAAGGGGAACTGTGCGGCAACTTTTTCTTCAACGATTACTACACCGGAAATATTTTTTACTTTTTCGGCGGAGCACTTATGGTTATTCCCATACTTCTCTTGGAAAAATATAAGCAATATATAAAATTTACGAAAAAAGATATGACAATTGCATTGATTAATGCCTGTTTCTACTCCCTAGCCATCTTTGCCTATGCTGCATTCGATAGAGTTCTTGTGGGATTAATTTACACACTTTTTATCGCTCTTTTTTCGTTCTACATGTTCTTTCAAATCCGGCGAAACTTTCTCAAATATCCTGTCATTACTTATACCACTTTGGCCTACTGTTTAGGAGGATTTGCCGCTTTGGTGGTGCGAGTCTTATAACAGTTGAGGATTTACCCTGATTATTTTATCATCCGCAGGATGCGGATTTCCTCGTCCATCGTTATTACTCGTTGTGATATAAAGCATTCCATCAAAACCTGCGATGACTTCTCTGATTCTTCCCAACTGTCCTTTAAAATGCTCTTTGATTTCTTTCACATCATTATCGATAATAATCGCTTCATAGAGGGTTTCTCCCCGAAGACCTCCATAAAAAAGAGAGTTCCCAATAAATGCTGCCCCAGCTGGGGCCCAAGTTTGTGCACCGGAATTTTTATAAGGAGTCTCCATCCCGCTTCGAGTTTCATTTCCTTGAATTTCCGGCCAGCCGTAATTTTTTCCAAGTTGAATAAGATTAAGTTCATCAAGTCCTGACAATGCACCTGATCTTCCATGTTCTGTTGCCCAGAGAGTTCCATCGCTATTCCATGCCAGTCCCTGAACGTTTCTATGGCCGTAAGAAAATACTGGGTTGCCAAAAGCATTGTCGGGAGCCGGTTTTCCTTCGTCAGTGACGCGCAGTATTTTTCCACCAAGTGTGGAAGTATCTTGCGCTTGAGATGGATTTTGGGCATCTCCGGTTCCTATATAGAGAAAAGAATCTGGTCCGAATTTAATACGTCCTCCGTTATGATTGGCAGCTCCAGGGATGGCATTGACAATAATAGTTTCATTAGAAAGAGTTCCATTATCGTATGTCATCCGAACTACCCGATTTAACGTATCATCATCTGAGTTACTGTAGGTATAGTACAGATAAATATAGGGATTGGAAGAGAAGTCGGGGTGAAGGGTAATTCCCAAAAGCCCCCCCTCGCCAATCTCTCTCGCATTGGTAATTGTGGCAATAGGGTTATTTTCTAATTCTCCAGAAGCGTTTACACGTCTTATACTGCCTTTACGTTCTGTAATAAGCATACTCTTATCGGAAAGAAATGCGATAGCCCATGGCGTATCAAGATTTTCAGCAATAGTTTGAGTTTGCAAATCAGTTTGCGTAGGAGTTGTTATTTGCGTAATGCGAACAGGGGTCGGAACTGGGAGGATATTTACCCTGGTTTGTGATTTTGCAAGAAAGATTCCCGCAGCAATTACAAGTAATATTCCTACTACAAAAATCTTCATCATACTATTTTACTCAACCTCGCCATTTTGAGAGATTTTGGTATCTTCATACGGCCCAACTATTTTCCTATATAGCTCATGAGTAATAGCAGTAAGTACTCCCAACGCTCTATTGAGATGAAAGTACTTTTGCGGATAGAGATGTTTCACAATTTTTGTGACAGCATAATTTACTGTCCCATCCTGTTTTTCCACGGGAAGAGATTGTAAGTAGGTAATGAGAGGACTTACAAGTGAATCTACTTTTGGACGTTCACTTTTTTCGATATACGGCATACGGAAATTATACCATTATTTGTTATTTCGAATCGAGATATTTTCGGAAAAACTCTATGGTATTATCCATTGCAAGAGTAAAGCTACTTCCTGTCAAGTTATGTCCTCCTTGAGGGTATTCGTGGAATTCGTTTGGAACAGAAGTTTTACTAAGAAGGGAAATTAAATTCCGACTATACGCTATATCTACGACATCGTCATCTGCGGCATGGTGAATTTGAATTGCACCTTTTAACTCTGAGAGATAGTTTGTTGGGGCAACCTGATTCCAAAAGAAACTTTCCTCGCTGGGTTGACCGTAAGTATCAAGAAGTTGTTGTCTTTTTCTTACTCTTTCAGAGCTCATTTGCGGAGGTTGGTAACTTGCATCAGAAATCCCATATTCTCTGAAATCAACATATGAATAAACCGCTCCAGCCCAGATAACAACTGCGGGAATTGTAGGTTTAGAAGCCATGCTCCTTAGTACAACATTCCCTGCCATACTATGTCCCCATAGGCCAATCTTTTTAGGATTTACAAATGGACTTGATTCAAGAGCGTTGTATGCATTGAGCACATCTACGATGTAATCAGAGGAGTAATATGCACCGCTTGGTTCTCCCTCGGAGTTTCCGTGTCCCCGAAGGTCAATTTTAAAAATAACGAAGCCGTTTCTTGCTAAGTAGTCAACGTAATCAGAATATTGACTGGTTGTTTGGTAAGTTTTTGGTGGGATATATCCGTGAACAAAGATAATTGCTGGCCATCCTTGACTAGGCATTTCGCCTAAAGGCTTTGTTAAAAGTCCGGAAATTTTCAGACCATCTGAGTCGTAATTTGTCACATATGAGGTATAGTTTCCGCTTTCAGATATTTTTTCCAGATCACCTAAGCTGCTTTGGTAGGATCTCTCTCGAAGGTAAGGAATAGTAATGTCACGAAAAGGAAATGGGGTAGGTATTGAAGTTGGCGTGAATGTCGAGATTTGTGTAAAAGATGTTAGTGCATATTGGTTTTTAGTAGAAAGTATCAAAAAATACACCCCTCCGATAACAGAAAGCGCTATCAACACAGCTGCAAAGATAATTATTTTTTTTGCTTTTTTATAGTGGGGTGTGAATTGGTATGTTTGGTCAGTTTCAGGTTGAAGAGGATCGTTCATTGGCAGAATAAGAGTTTTAGAATTTATTTTGAGCTTTTTTTGCTTTTTATGATAATAACTCCGGCAAGAAATCCCAAAAGTCCAAAAAGAATCGGGAAAAGATTTCCTGTTGCAATTACTGATCCGCTTTGAGCAGAGTAATAACCGGGAGGATCACCTAATGCTTGGTTTGAAGACATTCGAAAGAAAATCTCTTGCAGCATGAGGTTTGGAAAAAGAAAATTCACCAAAAAACCCACAAAAATTCCAAAAAGGGCTCCAATTGCACCATACCGTATCATATGAAGTATTATAAAACATCTATTACAATCTGTGTGGACTTTTTTCAAATCTCTTCACACTTAGCAAAAAGATTTTGGAAATAGTAGTAATATCTCTCGTTTCCACATGGAGTCCTAAAGAAAGATAAATAATCGTTTTACTCCTTGTCCAGGGACTTCCTTCAAGTTCCACTTTTACAAGAATTCCATTCGATCTGAGAAAGGCGATAATTTTTGACGCAGTTGAGGAAGGAAGCACAATTGGATATCCCCGAAGATTTCCGAAGTCAAGAAGAGAAAATGTTGGAATCGAGAAATGGGAGCGGTCCTGTTTCATTTCTGATGCAATCATCTTGTTATAAATTCTGATCTGATTCTCTTTAACATTTCTGATATGCATATAGTCAAAAGCTCCGTATATACGGGCAAAAATGGAAGGACAATATCCGGGAAGAATATTATTCCCAATAAGATCGTAACTCTTCTGCATAAAGTATTCAGCAATTTTTCCACAGGCAATGCTTATGCTTTTCAGAGGGATATATTTTTGTAGTATCAATGCAATCTGCATGAAAAGCCACAGGAGAAGTACTCCGGATGAGTATCTGAAAGTTTTTTCAGGTCCAATAAGTTTCCCTAGGGTATGCTTTCTTGCGTAAACGAAACTTCCTTGCAATGGAACGACTTTCCGAAGACTTGTTATGCAAAAATAATTTTCCCGATACAGTTTAAGATCTTTTGGATCAATCATTCTATGAGCCGCATCCTCGACGATGATAAGATTCCCTGGTAATCTGCGAATAAACGCTTTTGTAACGCATCTGTTTTGAATACCCACAGCATGGAAAAGGACAAGAATTTTTGGGTTCTCTTTTTTGATCTGGGTCTGGAGCATCTTTACATCTGGTTGCAGATTATCATCAAGAGAATAATATTTTGGTACAAGTCCATGGGATTTTATATTCTTGATGACATCAAGACAGAAAAAAGAGGGGACAAGAATTGTACTTCCATCTGTGATGGGATATGACCTGACGATATCCCATAACCCATCTTCCCAGGAAAGATAGAAGCGGCTTTCGATTTTTCTGCGGTTGACACGCTTTTGAATGCTTAGGTATCGCCATAAACATGTGGGTTGAACTGGAATCATACACGAGCTATTTTAACTGAATTGTTGACAACGGTTGAATTTTGCGCGTATAGTGAAGATAAGTCTATGCCATCTGCCCAGAAACGCGGGAGAATTCCTTCTAGTTTTAGAGCTAAACAGGGTGTTTTCCGCTTGTCGCCACTTAGGCTTGCGCTCATGATGGGAATACTCGCCTTTGGAGTAGCAACGTTCTATATAGGGTACAGCTGGTATTCCCAAAAGATTTGGGGAGTTCCCTCTCAAGTGAATGAATTTCTCGACAAAAAGGATATCACGACTCTAGGAGAAAAAGGCTTTCCTATCTATACAGGTTCCAATCCACCGGATATAACTGGGAAGTATTATATTGCGCCCTGGACTGTCCATTTCGACAGTGGCAATGTTTTTCCAGTTGGAACGGAAATTGATAAAACTTACTACCGATTCTTTAATCAAAAAAGAGACGGAAAGGTGGACGTTGAGTACTATACAGAGAATGCTGGTGAGACAGGATCGGGTATTGGCTCATTTATTTCAGGGGAGGGGAATTGTTTTACGATATTTACAGAACAGAAAGGTGTTATCGAGGGATGTAATCATAAAGCACCGTTTGTGGTTTCTGGCTGTTTAACCGAAAAGGGGATTGCCAATTGGACGCTGTCAAATATCATGAAATGGCAAGAAGATACTCAAACATGCAAAGAAGTTGCAATGCCAGTTGGAAATGTACGCATCATTATCGAAGATGATAAATTAGCAGAAAAAGTGGTGGATGAGAAATAATCGATTATCGAAGCAGAGCTAAATTTCCTAAATCGCAATCCCAAGAAGCTCTAGTTGATCAGTTGTTGACTGACGTAGTTTCTCCTCTTTGATAGCATTTTATGAATAGCTAAACTATTTTACCAAAAGAATCTATTGACAGGTACTTGGAAAGGTTATAAGGTTAGGATTGTAGACTTGCCTGCTCGGAAACAAACGTGAAGAAGTTTTTTTCTTTGCTATTAGCAGGTTTTCTCTTTTCAATTTTACCGACTTCCGCTTTCGCCTATTCGTGTCCCTGTTCTATCTGGACTAATTCTACCCTCCCAACAAATACAACTTCCAATGACACTAGGGCAGTGGAATTAGGAGTTAAATTCAGAGTGGATACTTCGGGGAAAGTAACCGGGATAAAATTCTACAAAGGAGCTGGGAATGGTGGGACACATGTAGGGAGTTTATGGACAAAGACAGGAATACTGTTAGGCAGAGTGACATTTACGAATGAAACAGCATCAGGATGGCAGAAAGCAAATTTTACTACTCCAATTACCATTTCTGCCAATACGACCTACATAGTTTCCTATCATGCGATACAAGGTCATTATCCGTACACGTTTGATTACTTTCTAAATCAAGGGGTCGACAACGGACCAATCCATGCCCTCAAAAACGGAGTTGATGGTCCGAACGGTCTTTATGTGTACACGGGAACGCCGAAATTTCCTGTGAACTCTTATCGATCAGCAAACTACTGGGTAGATATAATTTTTAAAGATAATTCACCTACACCAACGCCAACCAAGAAACCAACAGTTACTCCTACCAAAACTCCCACACCGAAACCACCTACGTCCACTCCCACACGTACCCCAACACCCACCCGAATTTCTACCCCCACCCCAACAGTACAGATGAGTAATAAACCACTCCTTATTATTACATCCGCAACTAATCGCTTCACGAACTATTATGAAGAAATTCTTCGTGCTGAAGGAATGAATATCTTTGAAAGTCGTGACATCACAACTCTCAATTCGACACTATTAAATACCTATCATATAGCGATTTTAGGAGAAATGAGTTTAAATGCCAGTCAAGTATCTCTTCTTACCACATGGGTTCAACAGGGCGGCAAGCTCATTGCCATGAAACCCGATGGGCAACTTTCCACACTTTTGGGAATTGTCAAAGGTCCAACAACAGTCTCTGACGGATATCTTCTTTTTGATACATCTCAAAAGCCCGGCATAGGACTTGTTGGTGAAACAATTCAGTTTCACGGTAGTTCTGATTTGTATACGTTAAACGCTGGGACAACAAAGTTCGCTACACTTTATAGTTCGGACACGTCAGCTCTTCCAAACCCTGCGGTTACATTCAAAACTGTGGGTACGAGTGGTGGTCAGGGAGTTGCATTTTCCTATGACCTTGCTCGATCTGTGGTGTATACGCGGCAAGGAAATCCTTCCTGGGCAGGGCAGGAAAGGGATGGCGATTCATTAGGTATTATTCGGTCCGATGATCTGTTCTATGGGAATGCAGTAATTTCTCCTTCTCCCGATTGGGTTAATCTAAATAAAGTTGCCATTCCACAAGCAGATGAACAACAGCGTTTTTTGGTAAATCTTATTTATAAAATGATGGAAGACCGAAAACCACTGCCAAAATTTTGGTACTTACCATTTGGTAAAAAAGCCGCAGTTCTTATGACAGGGGATGACCATGGGAGAGGTGGAACAGCAGGAAGGTTTGACTATTATAAATCGGTAAGCCCTGTTGGCTGTTTAGTAGATCGTTGGGAGTGCATAAGAAGTAGTTCATATCTCTATCCTTGGGGAACAACTGTTATGACTGATAGTCAGGCAGCATCATATACAAACGACGGCTTTGAGGTAGGTCTTCATGTTGATACTAATTGTGCCAATTGGACACCGGCATTTTTAGATAGCACATTTAATACCCAATTAAATCAGTTTAAATCAAAGTTCCCCAGTATACTGTTACCAAACTCAGAGCGGAACCATTGTGTCACCTGGTCGGATTGGGCAACGCAGCCAAAAACCGAGCAAAAGTACGGAATTCGTCTCGATACGACATATTATTATTGGCCAGGGAGCTGGATAGCGAATCGACCTGGCATGTTTACGGGGTCAGGTTTTCCCCAAAGATTTGCAGATGTAGATGGGACGGTTATCGATGTCTACCAAGCGGTGACACAGATGACGGATGAATCAGGTCAGACGTATCCATATACGATTGATACACTCCTTGATAGAGCGTTAGGCGCAACAGGGTATTATGGAATCTTTACAGCCAATATGCATACAGATAAAGTAACTTCCGTAGGATCAGATGCAATTATTGCGTCTGCGAAAGCAAGAGGAGTATCTGTCGTTTCGGCAAGACAAGTTCTAAAATGGCTTGATGGAAGAAATACCTCATCACTTACGATATCAAGTTGGACCGGAAATGAACTTTCCTTTGATGTGGTAGTGGGAGATGGTTCGACAGGACTCATGGCAATGGTACCTTCAACATTCGGAGGAGAGAATATATCAAGCGTCAAAAAAAACGGAATAGCTGTAAATTACTCTATAGAAACTATAAAAGGGGTAAGTTACGCCATGTTTGAGACCTCTAGCGGGAACTATAGTGTTTGGTATTGAGTAGTGTTTAGTAATTTCTTCTTCTAAAAACTGGTTCAATCCTCATACGCTTGACAATTTGCAACTTAATTGCAATAATAACGCAACTTACTTGCAGTTATGAATGTAAAAGAATATACGAACCAATTACAAAATTTTGGATATAGGCTAACGACTCCGAGAACCGAAATTCTTAAGGTGCTTTCTACAACAAAGCCTCTCTCTACCAAAGAAGTGTTTGCGTTCTTGAAAAAGAATGGTTCACAAGTAGACATTGTTACCACATATAGAACGTTGGAACTTTTTGAAAAACTAGGCTTCATACGAAAAATCCAGCTTGAAGATAAAACGAGTAGATACGAGCTTATTGGGGCTAGTCACCATCACCACCTTGTTTGTATGAAATGCAAAAATATCGAAGACGTACAAGTAGAGGAGGGATTGCTTTTAAATCAGATAAAGAAACAATCCCGATTTCGAGTTGAAAAGCATGCACTTGAATTTTTTGGTATTTGTGGCAATTGTCAACGGCTATGAAAATCAAACTTTTTCTTCTCGGTATTTTGACAGTAGTTGTAATAAGTTACCTGTTTGGTGCTGGGATTTTCAAAAAGGGTGAATCAGGAAAACCACTAGAGGAAAAAATGCAAGTCGTCGCTTCATTTTACCCACTCTGGTTTTTTGCTAGTGAAATAGGCAAAGAGAAAGTACATGTTACAAACATTACCCCTCCCGGTGCAGAGCCTCACGAATTTGAACCCGGTACTGGTGATATAGTGAAAATTGAATTAAGCAAAATGTTGATCATAAATGGTGCTGGTCTTGAGCCATGGGCCGAAAAACTTATTGGTGAACTGGAAAGGAAAGGTATAACAGTCGTGACCGCAGGAGAAGATGGTGGAAAAATTACTGACCCCCATGTATGGTTAGATCCTGTACTTGCCAAGCTAGAAGTGAAAAAAATTGGTGAAGCCTTTATCAGGGTTGATCCACAAAATAAGTCTTTCTATGAAGAAAATATAAAAACCCTTGATGGTAAGCTTGCAAGTCTGGATCAGGAATTTAGAAATGGACTTACTAACTGTAAACAGAAAAACATCGTCACTTCTCATGCCGCCTTTGGGTACGTTTCCTCCCGCTACGGACTTGAACAAATTGCAATATCCGGTCTTTCACCCGAACAAGAGCCTTCTCCACAAGAACTGGGAGAAGTCGCGAAATTTGCACGGGACAATAACGTCAAGTACATCTTCTTTGAGACGTTGGTAAGTCCGAGACTTGCCGAAACTATAGCAAGCGAAATTGGGGCTGAGACACTGGTATTTGATCCTCTCGAAGGATTATCTGACGAAGACCAAAAAGCCGGAAAAGACTACTTTTCTGCCCAGAGAGAAAATCTCGAAAATCTAAAAACAGCGCTACAGTGCTAAAATAACAAAAGGCAAATGGCAAATGATGTACTTGTCAGTATTGATAACGTTTCGTTTCGCTACAATGGTGAGTTAGCGTTAGATTCTATCAATTTCCAAGTAAAAAAAGGTGAATTTCTTGGAATAATTGGACCCAATGGGAGTGGTAAGACAACACTTCTAAAAATAATTCTCGGCCTTTTAACGCCTCAAACTGGTAAAGTTACATTGTTTGGTGAAAATATCAAGTCTTTCAAACAGTGGTCAAAAATAGGGTACGTTCCCCAAAGAGTTATAACGTCATTTATGCGTTTTCCAATAACAGTTGAAGAAGCAGTCGGCATGGGGAGGATCAACGGGAGTCGACTATTTGATTTTACGTCATCAGAAGATAGAGAAGCAATTGAGGAGTCTTTGAAAGCAGTAAACATGGGAAGATTTAAAAAAAAACTCTTAACCCAGCTTTCAGGTGGACAACAGCAACGTGTCTTTATCGCACGAGCATTAGCATCAAATCCAGAACTTTTGATACTCGATGAACCAACAGTGGGAGTCGACGTTGATTCACAAGCGAAATTTTACCAATTACTCCGTGATTTGAATAAAAAGATGAAATTAACATTAATTTTAGTCTCACACGATATTGATGTGGTGGCAAACGAAGTAGAAACAATCGCCTGCCTAAATTGCAAACTGGTTTGCCATGGAACACCAAAAGAAGTTCTCAAGAGTAACTTTATCGAATCGTTATACGGAAAAGGCCTAAAATTTGTCGTCCATGGACACTAGTTACTATTTATGAGCTTACCAAACAATGCTTGAAATTTTTCAATATAGCTTCATGGTTCGGGCATTTATTGCAGGTAGTATGATTGCTGTGATTGCACCGCTTATCGGCAGCTTCCTTGTGATTCGGCGCTTCTCTTTGATTGCCGACACGCTTTCTCATATCGCTCTTTCCGGTGTGGCAATAGGTTTACTTACGAAAACTCAGCCATTGGTTACCACCGTTATTCTCACAGTTTTTGCCTCAGTTCTCATAGAACACTTACGGAAACTCAAAAATATCCCAAGCGAGGCAATACTAGCAATGTTTTTACCAGGGGGACTGGCGCTTTCGATTGTGCTTATTAGTCTTGCCAATGGAATAAACAGTAATCTTTTTGGTTATCTTTTCGGCAGTATCACAACAGTTCGAGAAAGCGAGTTATGGTTGGTATTGATCCTGGGAATAGCGGCAATGATAGTCATTTCAATCTTTCATAAAAAACTCCTCTACTCATCATTTGATGAGGAAAGCGCACGGGTAAGTGGAATTTCTGTCGATTTTGTCAACACAATTTTGTTAATTCTTACAGCCATTACGGTTTCTCTTTCTATGCGAGTCGTCGGCATTCTTTTAATTGGAGCCCTAATGGTTATTCCTGTAACGACATCTATGCAATTTGCCAAAAGTTTTTTGCAAACGATCTACTTTTCCATAGGTTTTGCACTTCTGTCAACAATAATCGGGTTATTTGCAGCGTATTACTTAAATTTACCCGCGGGTGGCACAATTGTCTTATTTGCACTCTCTATGTTTGGTGTCGTGGCTATTTTTAAACAAAAGCTTAATGGCATCGTATAAATTTCAGAAAAAGCTCGAACTCTTTTCTGCGATGGTACTATCTCTAATCAATATCTCCTTTTTATCTCGGGATAATTGTTTCAATTGCCACTCTCGTTGCATCGCTAAGCTTCGGGTCGAGTAGGTTTCAGTATATACAAGCGTAAAGGAATTGAAATATCGAGTATATTTTGCCGCCTTCGGATTTTTATTTTTGTGCTGGGCCAATCGTTTTTCAAGATTGTTCGTTTGCCCAATATAAAGAGTATTTGCTGAAGTACGGAGGATATAAACTGTAAAAGACATAAAGGTTATTCTCTCGATTCGATGACTCGATGACACAATTGGTATCTTAGCCTTTCATAGAAAGGCTGCGAGCTGCGGGACTTGGATTCGGACCAAGATACCATCCTCCAGAGGGACGTGTCCTACCATTAGACGATCCCGCAGTGAAAGTATTTTACTTCAGCTTACTTTCGAAGTCTAGAATAATGGTTTCTATTGCTTATAACCTAGAATAGGTTTAGAATTTATCTTATGGCAGAAGGTTTGTCAGAAGGTTGGGCGGCAAAACTTGTAGAAGAACAAAAAAAGCGTGCAGAAAAATCTCGCGCAAAGATGAAAAAACCACAGTCACAACCTACTGTTTGGGAGGGTGATATGCCTATAGTTTATCGTCCCCCAGGGATCGGAAGTCCAAGTAGTGTTCCATTAGGCGAAAAGGTAGAGATGCATGGTCGTGGAACTCGCTGGGGTACTCATCCAATCACGGGGACAATGCCACTCAAGGGTAGATAACAATTGATATGGATATTTTTACCGTGAAGTAAGGAAGTACACAAATTTTCGTCGCGCAAAAAACTTCTTGAAAAATCCCATCATCTTGAAATTATTTTCTTCTTTTCTTGATTCTTCTTTTAGGGATCTATCAAATTCAGTTATTTCTGGGTTAACTTGCAGTGCAAGATTATTAATTCCAAGAAGCTTGATGCCCCTAAGTGACCGGACGCGGGAAAGTGCGACATATCCCATACCATGCACAAACGACTTGGAAAGATCAATTTCTGCAGCTGATAAGGTCATTCCCTGGCTTTTATGGACCGTAATTGCCCAAGCAAGGCGAAGTGGAAGTTGAATAAGTTCTGCCCGTATTTTTCCTTCCTCAATAATCGTCCATTGTGCTGGTTTGACATGAATTTTTTTCTTATCAGAAGTTTCAACAATCGGATTTCCGTCTCTATCAAATCCAACAACTTTTCCAACGGTACCGTTTGAATATCCTTCTTCACTATTGTTGCGGACAAACATGACGTGTGCTTCCTTTTTTAAAACAAGATGAACTGGCGCTAGACATCCTCGTTTCATCGACGCTACCAACCCCTCAGATCCCAACGAAATCATTTCATACTGATGAGATTCTTGGGAGATTTTATCCAGCTCTTCTTGGTTTATTGCATCGGCATCGACGTTATGTGTGTAGAGTTTGGCAGGGGTAATTGGTCCTTGGATTGGCTGATGGACGGTTTTTCGTAAAAGTTCGATTGTCTCACTCGTAACAGAGTTATTCCGGATATCTGATAAAACCTTGTTAAATTCCGGATCTGTCTGACGGTATTGGCTCTCAAGATACAAAATATGCGGGGTTAACTCTCTCCATGATTGAGATTTATAGACGAAGTCAAAGTTTTCTCTTTTCTCAGAAACTGGAGGAAGCTGGAAAAAATCACCTGAGAGGACAACTTGTATTCCGCCAAATGGTAAAGTATTTCCTCGGATTTTTTTGCAGATAGTATTAATCCGGTCAAGACGTTCCCCATGTACCATAGAGATCTCATCGATAATAAGGACTTTTGTCTTTTGGATTCGTCTCCGAAGATAAGGTTTATTCTCAGCAATTTGAAGAGGAAGATTGATACTAGACCAAGAATCAATCGTCATACCTCCCAGATGTGTTGCCGCAATTCCTGTTGAAGCGGTCACTGCTACTTCTGCTCGTTTGGATCGAAGATACGAGATATATTTATTCAAAAGGTAAGTTTTTCCTGATCCAGCTTCGCCGGTTAAATAAACATTGTACCCAAGTTTGAGAATTTCAAAAGCATTTTTTTGTTTCATAGTCCGATGACATTATATCTTTTCTACTATTCCCTGTCTTTTGCTATAATTGATTGTTTCGTATGGGTAAAAAAATCGTAATTTTTGCAGGAAACGAATGTATTAAAGAACGAGAAGAGTATTACTTTTCCCTTTCGTATCGAACAGGGAAACTCCTCGCCGAACATGGATTTACTGTTGTCTCAGGTGGAGGTCCCGGGCTTATGAATGAAGTGAGCCGAGGGGCGTATGAGGCAGGAGGACATACAATCGGGATTTGCCTGGAAATTGCAGGAAGAGTGAATTCTAATTTCCTCAAAGAGAAAGAACTATTTCATTCGTTGCGTGAGCGGCAATTGCGACTTACTAGTTTTGCAGATGGATTTCTGGCCCTTCCGGGAGGGATCGGGACTTTGTATGAAATAACGGAGATTCTTGCTTTGAAACGGAAATATGAGATTGAAGAGACAAAACCTCTCATTATCCTTGATGGGTACTATGAAGAATTTTATCATCTTTTGGAAAAGATGGAGAGAGAAGGATTTACCCCTTTATATCTAAACAAGATGTATACAAGAGTCCAAACCCCTGAGGAAGCTGTCGAAAAACTTATTGAGAAGTTGGCATGAAATACAAAGCAATTATTTCCGATGTTGATGGAACACTTATTCCACCAAGTGAGTATCCCGCACCAAAACTTCCACCCAAAATAGTGGATGTTGTGATTCGTGTTCGGCAAAGAGGTATTTATTTCTCTTTGGCAACAGGGCGGTCGCTTGACTGGTTGGAAGATTTGGTTGACAGTCTTTCTCTTACCGAGCCAATAATCCTTGATAATGGTGCCCGGATCTATGATTGTGGGAAGAGGCTGTATCTGTCAAGTATTTACTTATCGCGGGAAGAGGTTGAAAAGGTACTGTCAATCATTATCAAAGATCCTACTCTTCGAATATTTATCCTAGAGGATGAAAGACGACTCGATAGTCCCGATAAAATTAGAACATGGAAGATTACCAAAATATTGGTTCTCGGAGTAACGCCAGCAAAGGCTAATGATCTCTATCAGTCGCTTAGTCAAATTCCAACAATATCGGTGACAAAAAGCGTTTCAGGAATAGGAGTGAAGAGCCAGTCAATTCATGTAACGAGTGGGCGAGCAACCAAACAGCATGGGGTTATGGAGGTGGCAAAAATCTTAGGAGTTTCTACAAAAGAGATTATAGGGATCGGTGATAGTTATAATGACTATCAGCTTCTGATGGCATGTGGATTGAAAATAGCGATGGGGAATGCTGTTGCGGAAATAAAAGAAATTGCCGATTATATCGCGCCACCTTATGAGCAGGGTGGAATAATCCATGTCCTCGAGAAATTTATCCTTTCACAAAATTTATGAAAAAAAACACTCATCCATTTCACGATTTAAAAGGTGAACGAAGGGACCAACTTCTTATAACCTGTGATCAGCATGGAAAACCGAATGGTTTTGCAACTCGGAAAATGTGTCATCAGGCTGATGGAAAAACGCATTTAGCATTTATGGCATTTGTGTATGACGAGAAAGGAAACGTGTGGATGACAAAAAGAGGGAAGCAGAAGTCCCTTTGGGCAGGTTTCTGGGATGCATCAACAATTAGTCATGTTTTACCTGGGGAATCTACAGAAAGAGCCGCAGAAAGACGTGGTAAAGAGGAGTTGGGAATAGAGGTAAACTTTCGTAAGGTTGGTTCGTTTTACTACTTTGCGAAGTTCAATGGAGATTGCGAAAATGAATTTTGCTACGTCCTCGTTGGGAAAACTATGGATGTTCCTCATCCGAATCCCGTTGAAATTGAAGACATCAAAAAAATTCCAGCTCGATCTCTTGTGAGTGAAGTAATAAATCAAACGAGTATATACACTCCATGGCTCAGATTTGCCATTAGGAAAGTGGTCCTTCCCGAAAAGGTATGAGAATTAAACTCCTTGCAGTCTCTGCCCTTTTTGCCACAATTTTGTTCTGGGGATTCTTTGCAGTTATTGCCCGCTTTGCTGTTTTTAGTGTGTCTCCGATGGTACTTCTTTTTATCCGTTTTTTTATCGGTGCAGTTTGCTTTCTCCCCTTTTTTCTCAAAGACAAACCATGGAAAAATAAACGTTTCCGGGAGCTTCTTTTCGTATCATCGTTTTCAACAATAAACGTTGCACTTTTCATTTGGGGAATTCAGTATACGAGTGCATCAGCAAGTCAAGTGATCTATGCGGTGCAGCCTGTACTTATACTTCTGTTTAATTTTTTTGTACTGAAGGAAAAGCATCCATTGGTAAAAGTTTTAGGCGTTGCCATCGGATTCGCAGGAGTTGCCTACATTGTGTACCTTTCGGCAATTGAGAAAGGGACAACTATCTCGGGAAACCTTGTCGGAAATCTTGCAATCCTTGGTGCTATGGGAGGGTGGTTGACATACATTCTCACTTCCAAAAAAATCTCCAAACACTTTACGCCGATGGAGATCGGAAGCACGTCAATATTTGTGACGCTTTTTATCGCAACATTCCTTGTCGGGGTTGAGCTATTTACGGGAAATGCAAAAATCACCATATCTCTGACAATTGTTCTCATTGGTCTCTATATGGGAATTTTTGCGACATTTCTCGCATATATCTGTACTCAGTTTGCTGTGAAACACCTATCTCCTCTCACAACAAGTCTCTCATCCTATATTCAGCCTATTGCGACGGCAATTTTCGCAACACTTCTCATCGGAGAGAGGGTAACGGCAAATTTTCTTGCCGGAAGTATGTTTGTTTTTGCAGGAATTTTCCTTACATCAACTGTCGATGCGTACACCCATAGGAAGAGAAAACATCTTGAGGATATTTCAAAAACTCTGTAAGCTTAATTTTACCCATGTCTTTCCCAATTGTTCTTGACCTTGAAACGCAAAAAAGTTTTTATGAAGTTGGATATAACCCAAAAAAACTTAAGGTGTCTGTTGTCGGCATTTATGACTACGCAACTGATGAGTACAGGATTTACCGGGAAGAGAAGCTTTCAGAGCTTTTCCATCGTCTTGAGAATGCATCTCTGATTATCGGATTTAATATTGATAAATTCGATCTCTTAGTTCTTGAACCGTACTACGTAGGAAGTATTACCCAGTTTAAAACGTTAGATATTCTTGTCGAGGTAGAAAAAGCATTGGGGCATAGACTTGCTCTTGATGATCTGGTGAAAACAACCCTTAACCTCCATAAATCCGGGCATGGGCTCCTTGCACTTGAGTATTTTGCAAAGGGAGAGTGGGAAAAATTGGAAAAGTATTGCCTTGACGACGTACGAATTACAAGGAAACTTTATGAATTTGGCAAACGTGAGAAAAAACTCCTTTATAATACTCACAAGGGAATTACAGAATTTCCGGTTACCTTTGATGTAGAGAACACCTCTCAGGCGGTTTCACTCTCCTTGCCCTTCTAAGATTTTTTTGCTACACTAAACTAGTACTTTTTTACTGATAGTTTATGAAAATTTCACGTCGCGACGATTTCGCACTCGTATTTATGAAAGTTTTGGCTGAGCAGTACTGCGAGAAGTTCATTTCCGTGTCTCTCATAGCCAAAAAAACAAAGCTTTCGCCACTTTTCTTAAAGCATATTGCCTCCTCCCTTCGTGATCATAGACTCATTGAAAGTCGGGAGGGAATTGCCGGAGGATATAGATTATCCAGAGAACCGAAAGCAATTTCCGTTGCACAAATTTTGAAGGCTACATCAGAAAAGATTATTAATCCCTCATGTGTCCATGGCACGTGCAGATTGGAAAAAAAGAATTGTACGTGTTTTTCTTTCTGGAACAAAGTAAACAGTAAGTTTCTGGATTATTTAGGAGATATCACACTTGCACAGTTTTCCAAGTATTGAGTATGAAACTAACAATAACCAATCTCAGTGCACATTTAGCCGACCGGCAGATTCTGAAAGATGTTTCGCTCTCTCTTTTAACAGGCAAAGTATACGCACTGATGGGGCCAAATGGGAGCGGAAAATCAACGCTTGCCCAGATTATCATGGGTAACCCGGCCTATGAAATCCCAAATCCCAAATCCCAAATTCAAATAAATAAGAAAAATATTCTTTCAATGAAGCCGGATGAACGTGCAAGGCAAGGAATATTTCTGGCTTTTCAAAACCCAATAACTGTTCCTGGAGTTTCCGTTGGGAATCTTCTTAAGACCGCCTATCAGTCAATCCACGGGAAGAAACCCAAAGGAAATGGAGTAGTAGCAAATCCCGCTCTCTCTGTGTGGGAATTCAATACGCTCCTTGTTGAGAAAGCAAAAAATCTTGGTATCCCTCAGGAATTTTTAGGCCGGGCAGTGAATGATAATTTCTCAGGTGGGGAGAAAAAAAAGCTAGAGATGCTTCAGGCGCTCACCCTAAAACCCAAGTTTGCCCTCTTCGATGAAATCGATACAGGTCTTGATGTTGATGCATTACAAACTGTTGCTCGCACAATAATGGATCTAAAAAGGCAGGGCACTGGAGTTCTTATCATCACCCACTACCAAAGAATTCTGAAATACGTAAAACCTGATTTTGTTCATGTTCTTGTCAACGGATCGATTGTTGCATCAGGAGGGTATACACTTGCGAAAGATATTGAGAAGAATGGGTATAAAAAATTTATTGGAAATCATTCAAAAAACTAAGTATGGCACAAACAAGCATTGATCCAGTTGGGGGATACAAATTTGGTTTCCATAAACCAGAAAATTACGTTTTTAAATCTCGAAAAGGACTTTCACCAGAAATTGTTGAAGAAATCTCCTTCCATAAAGGTGAACCAGATTGGATGAGGAAATTTCGGCTTGAGGCGCTTGAGATATTCTATAAAAAACCTCTCCCAATGTGGGGAGGCGATCTGACAAAAATTAATTTTGACGATATTTACTACTATATTAAACCGACACAGAAAAAAGCAAAGAGTTGGGAAGATCTTCCGAAGGAAATCAAAGATACGTATGACAGAATTGGAATCCCTGAGGCTGAGAAAAAATATTTAGGGGGAGTGTCTGCACAGTACGAAAGTGAAGTTGTGTATAAAAGCATCCAGACAACGTTGGATAAGAAAGGCGTCATTTTTCTTGATATGGATTCAGGACTCGCCGAATATCCGGATCTGGTCAAGGAGTATTTCGGAACAATTATTCCCCCTCATGATAATAAGTTTGCAGCGCTTAATAGTGCGACATGGTCTGGTGGGTCATTTATCTACGTTCCCAAAGGCGTACACGTAGAGCTTCCACTTCAAGCATATTTCCGTATCAATGCTGCCAACATGGGACAGTTTGAGCGGACGCTTATTATTGCTGACGAAGGATCTTTTGTGCATTACGTCGAAGGATGCACCGCTCCCATTTACACGACAGACTCTCTCCACGCAGCAGTTGTTGAAATTTTTGTCAAAAAAAACGCACGTGTTCGGTATACGACGATTCAAAACTGGAGTACCAATGTCTATAATTTGGTAACTAAGAGGATGAGAGTAGAAGAAGATGGAGTCGGAGAGTGGATTGATGGCAATATTGGCTCCAAGCTGACGATGAAGTATCCCAGTGTGTATCTTATGGGAAAAGGTGCTCGAGGAGAGGTGTTATCCATTGCCTATGCAGGACCGGGACAGCATCAAGATGCAGGTGGGAAAGCAGTGCATTTCGCCCCAAACACGACATCCAAAATTACTTCCAAATCGGTAAGTTGTGGCGGAGGAAGGACGTCTTACAGGGGACTTATTCAGGTTATGCAGTCAGCAAGAGGAGCCAAAACAAAAGTAGTGTGCGACGCGCTTCTCATCGATGACGCTTCCCGATCAGACACGTATCCTACAATGGATATACGGACCAATGATACTCAGATCGAACATGAAGCAACTGTATCGAAAATCGGAGATGAACAACTCTTTTATCTCATGAGTCGGGGATTATCGAAAGCAGATGCAGAGGCAATGATTGTGAATGGTTTTATTGAACCTATTGTGAAAGAGTTGCCGCTTGAGTACGCTGTGGAATTAAATAGACTTATACAACTAGAGATGGAGGGAAGTGTGGGATGAAAAATGGAAAAGAGAGATAGCGATACTATTGTAATTAACTCCTTAGAAAAAGATCAAAAGTTTTCCGTAAACGAAGGAGAGAAAAAGACATTTGTTATTGTGCTGACCGATGGAAAAAATTCCGAGGGCGATGTAAAAATTTTCATATCAGGAAGAAACGCAGATGTTCAAATTTTAGGATTGATAGTGGGGTACGGAAAGCAACATGTACGGCTCTACACGTTTCAAGATCACGTTGAACCCGAGAGTGTAAGTGATCTTCTTATTAAATCAGTTCTTTTCGATGAGGCGAAAGTTTACTATTCAGGCCTTATACGGATTGAGAAAGATGCTCAAAAATCCAACGCATACCAGAAGAATCAAACACTTCTCATGTCTCCGAATTCTTGGGCAGACACAAGACCTACTCTTGAAATAGAAGCAAATGATGTACGGTGTACCCACGGGGCAACTATTGGGAAACTTCGTGAGGATGAGATGTATTATTTGGAGACACGGGGACTTACACAAAAAGATGCTTCAAGAGTCTTAATTAAAGGGTTTTATCAGGACGTGCTTCGCAGAATTCCGAATGACAATATTAGGAAAGATATCGAGAGCAAGCTTTATTCCCAGTTGCATGCATTAGTATAATAGAGGGCATTATGGCTGATTTCCAAAAAGTAACGACAACAGAGGATCTTCCACCCGGGAAAATGAAGGAATTTACCCTTGGTGGGAAAAAAATTACCGTAGCAAATACCGATGGGGAATACTTTGCTTTCCAGGCAGAATGTACCCATGAGCATTGTGCCCTTGCAGGAGGATTCTTAGATGGATATACACTCACGTGTTATTGCCATGGTGCACAGTTTGATGTTTCAACCGGGGGCGTTCTCGCTCCACCCGCAACATCACCAATTACAGTATATAAGACCAAAGTTGATGGAGAAAATATCCTCGTGGCAGTAGATTAATCGGTAGTTTAATAACTTTCTACTCTATGTTTGATACACATCTCATCCGCAAGGATTTTCCTATACTTACTCGTACGATACATGGCAAACCGATTGTCTATCTTGACTCTACTGCCTCTTCTCTCAAACCGAAGCTCGTTCTCGATGCAATAATGGAGTACTACACGAAATTCAGCGTCAACATTTTCCGGGGAATCTATACACTTTCTGAGGAAGCGACACAAAAATACGAAGATGCACGAGTGAAGGTTGCGAAGTTTATCGGTGCGAAGTCCGAAAATGAAATAGTATTTGTGCGAAATGCTACCGAGGCAATTAATCTCGTCGCAGCAACATGGGGGAGAGCACATCTAGATCGCGAGAGCGAGATTGTTTCAACAGTGATGGAACATCATGCAAATATTGTTCCGTGGCAGGAAATATCCCAAAAATCTGGTGCAAAGCTTTCATACGCAGGAATAACACCAGACTATGAACTAGATATAGATCATCTGGAGAAACTCATTACTTCCCGTACCAAATTGGTTGTCTTGACATACGTATCAAACGTATTGGGAACAATCAACCCTATGAAGGAAGTAATCCGTCGCATCAAGTCCAAAAATCCCAAAACGATTATTTTAATTGACGGAGCACAAGCAGTTCCCCATATGTCTGTTGACGTTTCAACATTCGGGTGCGATTTCTTTGTTTTTTCTGGCCATAAAATGCTTGCTCCGACTGGTGTTGGCGTTCTCTGGGGAAAGTATGACTTGTTACAAGAAATGCCACCATACCAGACAGGGGGAGAGATGATCAAAGAGGTTTACTTAGAGAAGACAATTTTCAAAGATGCGCCTCATAAATTTGAAGCAGGAACTCCTCACATTGCCGGGACTATCGGACTTGGTGCAGCCATTGATTACCTCTCAACGCTTGGGATGGATGCGGTGCGGAAGCACGAGGAAGAAGTTACTCGTTACGCATTAAAAGTTCTTGGGCAGCTGAAAGGAGTAAAAATCTTCGGGCCAGAAAGGGCAGAAAGAAAAGGTGGTGTTGTCGCATTTACCGTTTTGGGTGTACATCCGCATGATCTCGCACAAGTATTGGATAGTGATAATATCTGTATTCGTTCCGGCAACCACTGTGCAATGCCGCTTCATACATATTTAAAGCTTTCTGCAACAGCAAGGTCTAGTTTCTACATCTACAATACGAAAGAGGAGGTAGATTTACTAGCAGGTGGCATTGAGAAAGCCACTCGTCTTTTCAATGGATAATCTCTACCGCGACAATATTTTGGACCATTATAAAAATCCCAGAAATTTTGGAATCCTTTCTGATCCATCTGTAATTTCTGAAGAAGAAAATCCTAGTTGCGGCGATAGAATCAAAATTCAAATCAGAATAAAGGAATTGCCGGGTAAAAAGATGATCGAAGATATCCGTTTTTCAGGGGAAGGGTGCGCAATATCCATTGCATCTGCTTCTCTTTTGACAGATTTTGTGAAAGGGAAAACGAAGGAGGAAGTTTTGACGCTAAAAACGGAAGATATTTTAAAGCTCCTTGGCACCGTTCTTACTCCAGCCAGAATTAAATGTGCCACTCTTCCACTTGAGGTCGTCCACAAAACATTGCTACTTGCCAAGGTCTAAAAAGTAGATTATAAAAAGAAAAAGGGGATATGGATCAAAATAAGTCAGCTCCACCGTCTGGGCCACGAAAGATTGGGAACTGGACAGTCGTTGTCGATCGTGATTTGTGCATCGGGGCTGCATCGTGCGTTGCCGTTGCGCCAAAGACATTTGCATTGGATAACGAAGCCAAAGCAATTTTTCTTGATACTTGCGATGAAGAAAATCCTGACGTTTTGATGGATTCGGCGAAATCGTGTCCGGTTGCAGCAATCATCATAACCGATGAAACGGGTAAGCAGGTATACCCGTAATCCTCTTTATTATTCGTTTTACCCTATGAAAATTCCTGCAGGAAAAAATGTTTGAAGGAATTTATTTCCTGGACCGACAAAATATTCGTCTTACCTATGAATTACAAAACGTGGAAAATCGGAGGCGAGGCTGGTTTTGGTATCATGGTTTCGGGATTGACCCTTTCCAAAGCTCTTGCTAGGTCCGGCTTTCATATTATTGAAATAAACGAGTATCCATCCCTTATCCGGGGAGGTCACAATACCGTTTCGATTACCTTTTCTCCCGATGAACTTTCTGCACAATATAAACCTGTTGATGTGCTCGTTGCTCTCAATAAGCAAACAATTGAGTATCATAGAGAAGAACTCGGCGGTGGCGCGATTGTTATCTACGATGGGAGTCAATACGAAATTGAGAAAACTCCAGAAAGTGCAAATTTTCTCTCAGTTCCTCTTCTTACCCTTGCTAAAAGTGTCGGCGGAGATCTGATTATGCGAAATACCGTAGCGCTTGGTGTGAGTATGGCAATTTTGGGTATCGATTTTGAAATTCTTTCAAATATCTTAACGTCTCAATTTGCTAAAAAGGGCGAGAAAGTCACTACACTTAATGTTTCTGCGGCACGGAAGGGATATGACTATATTTTTTCTAATTTTAAAGAATTTGCAAGTAAGAAAGAAGCTCCGAAACAAACACAAAAACAAATGGTTGTGACTGGAGCAGAAGCTGTAGGACTTGGTGCAATTTCCGCAGGTATGAAGTTTTTTGCCGCATACCCCATGACACCGATTAATGCGATTTTAAATCTTATGGCAAGCATTCAGGAAAAAATGGGGATTGTCTATAAACAGCCGGAAGACGAAATAGCAGGGATCAATATGGCTATTGGTGCATCGTTTGCAGGAGTAAGATCAATGGTTGCGACATCCGGAGGCGGGTTTTCCTTAATGGTCGAAGGAACATCACTAGCAGGGATGATAGAGCAACCGATTGTTATTGTGATGGGGATGCGTCCAGGTCCTGCAACCGGGCTTCCTACCTGGACTGGGCAAGCCGATCTTCACTTTGTCCTCAATGCCTCACAGGGAGAATTTCCACGACTTGTAGTTGCCCCAGGGGATGCCCAGGAAGCATTTTATCTGACATCTGTTGCATTTAATCTAGCAGATACATACCAGACACCGACATTTGTTCTTGTGGATAAATATCTTTGCGAGACGAGATATTCGACTCCAATCTTCGAGGCGAGTAAGGTGAGTATCGATCGGGGGAAAATTGCAACTGAGAGGGAGCAAGGAAAAGAAATCGAATTTCCCCGATATACATTCACCGAAGATGGTATTTCTCCGCGTGGAATCCCAGGGAGAAAAAAAGGCGTATTCCGAGCAAATTCCGATGAACATAATGAATATGGTTATTCAGAAGAGAGTGCAGAAAATACGAGAAAGATGATCGAGAAGCGAATGAAGAAACAGATGGCTGCAGATAAAATAGCTCCTGACCCTGTGATCTATGGAGAAAAAGATGCCGATGTGACGGTTATCGGCTGGGGGTCAACAAAAGGAGCAGCTCTAGAAGCAATAAAAAATTTCAAGGAAGAAGGGAAAATATCGGTAAATTATGTCCAGTTAAACTACGTGAATCCTTTCCCAACAGTTGCAGTTTCTCGTATTTTGGGAAATTGTAAGAGAGTTATTGATGTAGAAGGGAATCATAATGGACAAATGGCCGATCTTATCCGGATGAAGACTGGATATGAAATAAAAAATAAGATATTAAAATATGATGGAAGACCGTTTTACCCAGAAGATATTATCGAGGGATTGAAAAAGTATGTCTGATTTTGCCGATTTCAAAACGCCATGCCAACCAAACTGGTGTCCAGGGTGTGGGGACTTTGGCATATGGGCTTCCCTCAAACAGACGCTCGTTCTATTAGGGTGGAATCCTACAGATTTTGTACTTGTCTATGGGATAGGATGCCACGGACATATGGTGAATTTTCTTCAGTCGTATGCCATTGAAACACTTCACGGGAGACCAATTCCTGTTGCTGAAGGGTTTCATTTGGCAAATCATACACTTCCTACGATTGTCGTTGCAGGAGACGGGGATACGTTTGGGGAGGGAACAAACCATCTGGTTCATGCAGCAAGAAGAAATATCGACATAAAGATGATTCTCCATGACAATCAGGTGTATGGATTGACAACAGGACAGACTGCCCCAACGGCTCAGAAAGGATTTAAAACAAAATCAACCCCCTTTGGGGTGATTGAAGATCCGGTAAATCCACTGGCAATCGCAATTGCTTCTGGTGCTACATTTGTTGCCAGGGGGTTTGCAGGGGACATACCAAATCTTACAAAAATTTTTGCCGAAGGATTGAGGCATCGCGGGTTTGCCTTCATTGACGTTTTCCAACCGTGTGTAACGTTCAACCACGTGAACACCTATCAGTGGTATCGAGATCATATTTATCAACTTCCGGATTCCTATGTTCCGAATGATCGTGGGTACGCGTTTCAAAAATCCCTGGAATGGACAGATAAAATACCGGTTGGTATATTCTTTCGGGAAGATAAACCAACCTACGTTGATCAGACGCCTCAACTATCAAAGAGTCCTCTCATTTCACTTCCAAATGCACCAAAAGAGACGATTGAAAAACTGTTTGAAGAGTTCGTATAATCAAAGGAGGGGAATTCACGCTTGACAATTAGCACTCTGTTTGTTACACTGCTAAAACTATGCCTGATGCGAATCTAACACAAACTAAAGTTCTTCCCGTTATTCCCATAAGAGATGGTGTTGTTTTCCCAAATACAGAAATTGTCTTAACGTTTGGTAGGCCAAAATCGCTCGCTGCAATTGAGACATCCAATTCAACAGATAGAATGGTTGTCCTTGCGATGCAAAAAACTCCACATATCCACGATCCACAACCGACAGATTTACATGCAATTGGAACGATTGCCCGAATTGAAAGAATTCTCAAAACCGATGGAGAGATAAACGCACTGGTAAAAGGAATTTCTCGTGTTCAAATTACTCACTATCAGTCGACTGACCCGTATTTCCTTGCCAATGTCGTCGAAGTACCAGATGAGGTTATCCAATCAGACGAAATTGTAGCGTTGGTAAATCATATCAGTACCGAGCTGAAAAAGGCTGTCAACCTTGGGAAATCAGTTGATTTTCTTTCATTTATGAACATCATGTCAGGACTTTCACCATCGGAGTTTGCCAACCATGTCTCTGCAGTTTTGGATATTAAACCAGTAGAGAAGCAACAACTTTTGGAAATGCGAAATGTTGATCAAAAACTTACCAAAATTGCAGAATATTTGACGCATGAAGTCAAAATCCTTGAGATTGAGCGAAAAATTGCCAGTAAAACCCAGGAGAAATTTGACAAATCAGTCAAAGAAGCAGTTTTGAGGGAACGGTTGAAAACAATTGAGAAAGAACTAGGGGAAGAGGGTGAATCAAAAGAAATAAAAGAATTGGCAGAGAAAATCAAAAAAGTTGGCATGCCGGTCGATGTTGAAGATAAAGCAAAAAAAGAGCTCAAACGTCTTGCCCAAATGTCTTCATATAATCCGGAGGCATCATATATCCGAACCTACCTCGATTGGTTGATTGATCTGCCTTGGAGTGCATCTTCAGCCAATAATGTTGATTTGGCTGAGGCCCTTAAAGTTCTCGATCAAGATCATTACGCCCTTAAGAAAATCAAGGAGCGGATTATGGAATACTTGGCTGTTATGAAACTTCGACATTCAATGGAGACTGGGAATATCCTCTCTGATAAAGGTGCAAAAGCTGAAACGAAAGCAAAAGAACCGGCAAAAAGAGTTTCAACACCGACAATTCTCTGTTTTGTCGGACCCCCTGGAGTCGGCAAAACCTCAATTGGCCGATCTATTGCCAAGGCTCTTGGCAGAAAGTTTGTAAAAGTTTCCTTGGGAGGGATTCGGGATGAAGCAGAGATTCGTGGGCACAGAAGAACATATGTCGGTTCTATGCCAGGAAGAATAATTCAGGGAGTAAAACAGGCGGGAACGAAAAATCCAGTCTTTATGCTTGATGAGATCGACAAAGTCGGCTCGGACTTCCGTGGGGATCCTTCAGCTGCACTTTTGGAAGCACTTGATCCTGAACAGAATCATGCATTCTCTGATCATTATCTGGAGGTCCCATTTGATCTGTCTGATGTCATGTTCATTACCACATGCAATATTTTGGATACGATTCCACCTGCTCTTCGAGACAGACTGGAAATTATTCATTTTGCCGGATATACGCAGGATGAAAAATTTCATATTGCAAAAGACCATTTAGTAGCAAAACAGCTCACTGCGCATGGACTTTCGAAAGAGAATATAACGTTTGGCGATAAAGCGCTTCATGAAATTATTACAAGATATACAAGAGAAGCAGGTGTACGAAGTCTTGAAAGAGAAATTGCAACCGTATGTAGAAAGGTGGCTCGGGAAGTTGTTGAAGGCAAAAAAGGAAAAGTAACGCTCATAGTTTCCAAACTTCATAAATATTTGGGCCCGTATAAATACACATCATACCTTGCAGAGAAAAAAGATGAAGTGGGTATGTCAACCGGACTTGCCTGGACTGAGGCAGGGGGAGATATACTATTTATCGAAGTAGCACTCATGAAGGGGAAGGGAAATCTTACTCTTACAGGTCAGCTCGGAGATGTTATGAAAGAATCCTGCAAAGCAGCCCTATCCTATATTCGTGCCAAATCCCACGACCTTGGGCTTCCAGACAAATTTTACCAAACCCTTGATGTCCATGTTCACGTGCCCGAAGGAGCAGTACCAAAAGACGGTCCATCAGCAGGAATTGCCATAACGACAGCTCTCGTTTCGGCTCTTACGAAAGTCGCAGTGAAAAAAGACGTTGCCATGACAGGCGAAGTGACACTTCGGGGAAGAGTACTTGAAATTGGCGGAGTGAAAGAAAAAGTCATTGCCGCTCATCGAGCAGGAATAAAAACAATCATCTTACCGAAAAATAATAAGAAAGATCTGGAGGATATACCGACATACGTATTGGACGATCTGAGGTTCGTGTTTGTTGAACACATGGATCAGGTATTACATGTAGCACTGGTCAAATCAGTCAGAGAAGATATTGAAGTACCTCAAGTTGTACCACAAACCCTTACTGCACGACTTCATTCCTAAAACGCCGTGTAGACTTTCCGTGAGATTTCTGCCATGATTCTTTTTGTTCGCTCATTATCTGACATCTCACTTGTGAAAATTGCCAGAATGTAGGGATGCCCCTTTTTATCAATAATTCCCACGTCATGAATTTTTGCAACTTCATCACCCGTTTTGTGATAGACTTCAACTTCATGTGGTACACCTGTAGGAATTCTGTCCTCAAAATCACTATTTGTCATAAACTCCAACATTTCAAGTGTTAAGGCTTGATTTGTAATCTCTCCTTTATACATTTTGAGAAGCAACAGTCCCATGTCGGAAGGCGATGAGGAATTTTTTTCAATATTTGTTTGTATAAGTCCCCAACTGTTTGTTAGTTCCTGAATTTTTTTTACTCCAAGAATATGGGTAGAAAGAATATATGCTGCAGTATTATCTGATTTTTGCATCATAAGTCGAGCAAGAGTTTTAACTGAATACGTCTTTCCCGGCTCTTCGTATCGGATTGAGCCCGTCCCATAGTCTTGAATATCTTCTTTTTGAGTCACAACGGTTCTTTCAAGATCAATTTCCCCAATTCCTGCAAGGTGATAGAGGGTAGCTAAGATGGGAACTTTATTAACTGACGCTGCAGTCATTGTTGTTTTCTCACCGATGCCGTAGCCAATGTTATTTTGTATATCATAAATATATATCGTATATACCCCTGGTTCTTGAGAAAGAAGATTGGGTATTTCAGTATTTACCAGGTCTGCAACTGATTTTTTCCCGAAATTCGGAATATCGTTTGAAACCGATGGTTTTCGCAGCATAAAGGAACCAAAAATGATTGTTGCAACGATAAAAACAATGATTAAGAAACGGGATTTTTTTCTGGGAGGAGGTTGACCTTGGTGGTACCGAAATGAATAGTCTCTCATCTTCCTATTTTAGCAGATTTATAAAAGTAGTAGACTAAAAGAAAAATCTTTCAGAATATCAAAAAATGAAAGTTCTTGTCTTCCAACATGTATCTCACGAACACCCTGGAAGTCTATCAGAGTTTGCAAAAGAATTTGGGGTACAACTCCCGACGATATCTTTTTGGGAGAAATACTCGATACCGAAAATTTCACTCTTCGATGGACTTCTTGTGATGGGGGGACCGATGGGAGTCTATGAGCCTGCTGATATTTTTCCCTCTCGTGATGATGAAATTGCAGCAGTCAAAGAGGCGGTAAAACAAAAGATTCCTATTCTTGGTCTTTGTTTAGGGAGCCAGCTACTTGCACACGCATTGGGTGCAAAAGTCCATCCCAATATTCAAAAGGGGAAACATGTCAAAGAGATCGGGTATTATCGGGTACATCTAACTTCTGCGGGGCAGAAAAGTCCACTCTTTAGGGGATTTTCAGATATTATTGATGTGCTGCAATGGCATGGCGATACATTTGATCTACCAAAAGATGCAACACATCTTGCTACGTCTCCGCTTTGTCAAAATCAGGCATTTTCTTATAGAAGTGCATACGGGTGTCTTTTCCATATGGAATTTACCCCCGAGATGGTTGAAACACAGATAGAAGTGGATCGAAAGTGGATCCATAAAGATTTTGATATCGATGAAACACTATTGAAAAATCAAGCGAGAGAATACGCTTCGAAAATGAAGAGTCAGGCTCGCAAATTCTTCGAGAATTTTCTCCAAATTATTAAAAATAAATAGAAGTACCCCCAAGGGGATTCGAACCCCTGATCTGCAAGTTGAGAACCTGCCGTCCTAGGCCGCTAGACGATGGGGGCGTAGTGAGATTATACCTCCCTCTATAGGTTATTGACAACAGCCGTGAAAACCGCTATATTTACTCGTACCTTCCCCCTACTTCAATTTTCCTTTAATATTCAGTTTGAGGGGGATTTATTGATAGAATATGGATCAAACACAAAAAGTGGTGCTTACCCCCGAAGGGTTGGCAGAGCTGAAAACCGAATACGACGAGCTTCTGAATAAGAAGCGTCCTGATGTTGTCTCGAGGCTTGCATATGCTCGTGGACAGGGAGATTTATCAGAAAATAGCGAATATGCTGCAGCCAAACAAGATTTGGCATTCATTGATGGCCGGATTGCCGAGCTTGAGAAAGTTATCAATGATGCACAAGTAATCTCAGGACATTCGAGATCAAAAGTCGATGTCGGATGCAAAGTGACGCTTCATATTGACGGGAAGAAGGAAGAATTTACGATTGTTGGTGAATGGGAAGCAAATCCTTCTGAGAAAAAAATCTCTCACTCATCTCCACTTGGGAAAGCGCTTCTCGGAAAAAAAGTTGGTGAAAAAGTAGAAGTGGAGGCTCCAGCTGGTAAAATAATCTATAAAATTCTAAGAATCACTTGACTCTAGCTTGTAGATCTGATAAATAAAAAATATGCATAGCACCACACCTTTTATAGAAAAGGAAAGCAAGAAGAACTCCTTTGGTGGAGGTGTTTGTCGTAGATAATTTATAAAAATATAGAACACAAACCCCTCCATACGAGGGGTTTTTTTGATGGTTCGTTAACGAAGAAAAACGAAGTTTTGATGAGTTTACGAGCCGATCAATCCCGTAGTCACGCTCTTGCGAGGCAAGGACGTAGACCTTGCGAGTAAGTAAGTGTACTACTGGGATTGTGGAAATAATATGAATGCATCAGAAAATGGATCAACAATAGGAATTCGAGAGGGGCTGCAAACGCCTCAGTATTATCCTGAGGGGTATACCATTCGTGATTTTGATTTACCTCCAACGTGTCATATGGTAGTTGATTGGGCAGTTCCTTTCATCAAGTATGATCTTCCACAAGACCCAACGATGCTTATGGAACTGCAAAACTCCAGGTCAGGACCAACTGCTGCGCATTTAAACCATGGTTTATTAGAAATCGGCAGAGAAAATCATGTGGACCATCAAATTGCTCAGCATACGATGATGACGGTTGATGATGCAGCGTTAGGATTTCGAATTGGGCCAAGACTTCATTTGTATGGAAATGCATCAGAAAACGGTGGTCGTCGTCGACGATCTGCTGATGAATTGGGGGATATTTTAGAACAAATAGTTGCAATAGCCCCGCACGATCAGGAAGTTGATATACGAGCAAGTCTAGAACAAGCAACGGAAACAGATCCCAAAGAAATACGTCGCTTTATTGGCCGAATCGCAGATATTAATAGCCGTTTTGACCGCCCCATAATTACAGGGTTAGGACTGCCTGCAACAAATGGTGGAACTCCAGAACAATATGAGTCAATATTTACTATGTTCTTGATGAAATTTTAAGAGCTCAAGTTATGTGCTTTCTTCATGTGCATGATGATAATCATTTAGCGATACCAATTGTTGAGCAAATCCATGAACTTTCTGATACATATGGTTTTGCAATAAATACAGAACTTGTTCATCCCAGATATACAGGTGAAAGGAACGGAACTCGACCGAAATTAGATGAAGCACGTCGGTTTGGCATCAATGTCCCTGACAGGGCATACCTACTTTTAAGTGGAAGTTCATTTCGTTATGGGGACCCTGAATCGCTTCCGCAACGTATTCAATTAGCAATGAGACAAGATGCATCTGGGGTCCATTCAACGGATAACGGAAGTTATGGAAATGGAAATAATCGTTTACCTACCGGGGGACTTACAGGAATAATGGGGAAAGGACATTTTACTTCCCTTTTAGATAATCTTTGGGGATTTACCAAAGATCACTATGCGTATCCAGAACTGGTGAAAGACTTAGCACGGCTTGGCCGTGAATACGCACTACAGCATGGGAATCTTGAACACAGGTGGGCAATAGCATTTGCTAGAATGGGGATAGAGCATCCGGATGTTGTGAGGCGTTTCGCACAGGAGATTATAGGAGCACCTCATACATGGCTTGATAATCCCATACCTGATCTGGAAGGAGTAGTAGATTACCTTGTATTCAATAAACTAGATTTGAACTGAAGATTATTGAATAAAGTTAATTAATATATGATAATTAGCAAATAATTTATGGCAACAATTGATGACCTAAAAGCAGAACGGCTGAAAAAATTAGAACGACTAAAAAAACTTGGTGTAAATCCATATCCCTCAAAAGTGCAGAGAGTCCAGTCAATTTCCGATGCTAGAGAAATGGATGGGGAGAGTGTTTCCGTTGCCGGACGACTCATAGCACTTCGGGGGCACGGGAAAATACTTTTTGGAGATCTCGTTGATGAAAGCGGAAAAATCCAACTTCTTTTTAAATCCGATATCATTCCTCAGGATAAATTTACTATTGTAGAGCTTCTTGATATTGGTGATTTCCTTTCTGCAAGTGGAATCGTTGGGAAAACGCAGGCCGGAGAGATTACTATTACGGTTAACGAATTTTCTCCTCTGACGAAGACCACCAGACCTCTTCCTGATAAATGGCATGGGCTGAAAGATATTGAGGAGCGATACAGGAAGAGGTATTTGGATATGCTCCTAAATCCTGTTGTACGAGAAACATTGAAAGTACGTGGAGCAGTTGTTGAATCAATGCGAGAATTTCTGACAAAAAAAGGGTTTATCGAAGTTGAGACTCCCACTCTTCAAGCTGTTTACGGCGGAGGATTTGCCCACCCTTTTGTCACCCATCACAATGCGCTTGATACAGATTTTTATTTGCGAATCTCAGATGAGATGTATCTCAAACGCCTCATTGTGGGCGGATTTGAGAAAGTATTCGAGATAACCAAAGTATTCAGAAACGAAGGCGTTGACCACGAGCATAATCCTGAGTTTACGATGTTTGAAGCTCAGATTGCATATGAGGACTATTTTTACGGGATGGATATTACTGAAGAGCTCATCGAATATGTTGCCCAAAAAGTCTTACAAACGACAAAATTTACCTATCAAGGAATAGAGATGGATGTCAAACGTCCTTGGCAGCGTCATACACTTGTTGAGTCTATTCAAAAATATACGTCCGTAAATCCCTTGGAATGGAATACACTTGAAGAAGCAAAAAAAGCGGTTCACTCGATGGAAATTCCTTCCGAGAAACTGAAAGACTTAGACAAGAGTCACACAATAGGTGAGGTCATGGCGTTTGCTTTTGAACAGACGATTGAAAAAAAGTTAGTGCAGCCTACTATTATTTATGATTTTCCGATTGAAGTTTCGCCTCTTGCGAAAAAATGTCCTGATCCACGGTTTACACAGCGTTTTGAATTCTTCGCTTTTGGTTCGGAACTAGGCAATAATTATACGGAACTCAATGATCCTGTTGATTTGAGACAGCGTTTTATTGAAGAAAAAAAACGAGAAGCATCAGGTTTTGAGGAAGCACACCAGACTGATTCTGATTATCTTGAGGCAATTGAGCATGGGTTTCCACCAACATGCGGATTGGGGATTGGGGTTGATAGACTTGTTATGCTACTAACCGATGCGAAAAACATTAAAGACGTTATTGCGTTCCCTACACTTCGGCCACTTCATATTTCGAAAAAAGAAAAGGAAGACCTGCCTCGCACAGAAAAAAAATCTCTGAAATCTACTCTTTCTTCCAAAACCTCCAAATCGGAAAATTTAAATATAACAAGAGAAGAAGCTCTCACTCTTGTCAAAGACTGGATCAAAAATCCAAATCTTGTCAAACATATGTTAGCAGTGGAAGCGGAAATGAGAGCTTTAGCAAAACACTTTGGCGAAGATGAGGAGTTGTGGGGACTTGTTGGACTTCTGCATGATGCTGACTGGGAAAAAACGCAAAACGATCCGAAAACGCATACCATTGTTCTTTCCAAGGAATTGGAAAAACGCCATGTGAGTAAAGAGCTCATTACCATCATTCTTTCTCATAATTTTGAAATGACTGGAAAAGGGAGAGAACCACAAACACGGGCCGACTGGGCAATCTTTACATGCGATGAATTATCAGGTCTTATAACGGCAACAGCTCTTGTTCGTCCGGATAAAAAATTGGCACAGGTAACTTTGGAATCGGTTAAGAAAAAATGGGGAAATACCTCATTTGCTTCCGGAGTTGATAGGAAAAGGATAGAAAAATGCCAAGATACGTTGGGGATACCCCTAGATAAATTTATCGAAATCTGCCTTGCATCAATGCAAGGTATATCAGGTGAATTGGGATTATAATCTTCTATGAAACTCCGGGGTGGTCTTCTACCCAAAAAATCGACGTTTCACTCCTTTGTCCATGGGCCAATTGATTTATTCCAATTTGCAGGAAAAAATACGTTACGCGCAGGTGGTGTAACGCATAGCGGTGGGTTTACCTACGATATGTGGAAGAAGGCAATTACAATAATTCAAAATTCAAAATTCAAAATTCAAAAATGTTTGATCCTTGGTATTGGAGGAGGGACTGTTGTTTATTTTCTGGAGAGGGCGTTTCCAAATATTGAAATCATCGCGGTTGATATCGATCCGAAAATGATTGAAATTGCCCGAACGGAATTTAATATTCAGGGAAATCTTATCTGTGCGGACGCAATTGAGTGGATAAAAAAACAAAGACAGAAATTTAATCTTGTTATTGTCGATCTTTATATCGGACGCCGGAATCCTCAAAAAGCCAGAACATTGACATTTTTGCGACACATAAAAAAACGTTTGAAATCGAGAGGGAAAGTTCTCTATAATAGTCAATTCTTTTCTGAAGATCCCAAGGAGTTTGAAGCGTTTCTATCGAGGTGTAAGGAGATCTTCGGAACCATCCATATACTTCAAGAATTCCCTATGAGTCGACTTATCCTCCTGTCAGGGTGAATCATCTCCTAAATCGTGGTAAAATGAGAGGTTCATGCTAAACATATTCGGAAAGCTATTTGACGTAAATAAGCGGGAACTTTCCCAAATTGCGCCTGTTGTTTCGAAAATTAACTCACTCGAGGGTGACGTTTCCAAGATTCCCATAAATGATTTCCCAAAGAAAACTCTTCAATTTAAGGAGCGTCTCCAACAGGGAGAAACCCTTAATGATATTTTGCCAGAAGCGTATGCACTGGTGCGAGAGGCAGCAAAACGGACAATTGGCGAAAGACATTACGACGTACAGCTTGTTGCTGCAATCGCTCTTCATCGGGGCGCGGTTGCAGAGCAAAAAACAGGTGAGGGGAAAACTCTTTCAGCTATACCTGCATTGTACTTAAATGCTTTGACCGGAAAAGGTGTTCATTTGGTAACAGTAAATGATTATCTAGCAAGACGTGATGCTGGATGGATGGGGCCTATTTTTCATCTTTTGGGACTTACTACATCTGCTATTATTCACGATCAATCATTTCTCTTTGATGCAGAACATACTGATGAGAATACCTCGGATTGGCGGTTAGTTCATCTTCGTCAAGTTTCCCGAAAAGAAGCTTATAAAGCAGATATTACCTATGGTATCAATAGTGAATTTGGTTTCGACTACCTTCGAGATAACATGGTATCTGATGTTTCCCAGCTGGTCCAGAGAGGATTTCACTACGCAATTGTCGATGAAGTAGACTCGGTTCTTATTGACGAGGCGAGAACTCCACATATCATTTCTGCTCCCGATACTTCCCCTACAGATAAATATTACGATTATGCAAAAATTGTATCGACTTTGACTTCGGAGAAAGAATTTGTTGTCGATGAGAAGCTTCATACCGCTCATCTGACGGAAGACGGTATTATGAAAGTAGAGAAATCGCTCAATGTTGAGAATCTCTATGAGAAAGACTTTTCAACTGTTCATCATATCGAAGCAGCGTTGAAAGCTATGACACTTTTTAGAAAAGACAAAGAATATGTGGTACGAGATGGACAGGTTGTCATTGTTGATGAGTTTACTGGTCGCATGCTAACAGGGAGAAGATTTTCTGAGGGTTTGCATCAAGCTATCGAAGCAAAAGAAGGGGTACCTATTCAGCAAGAATCAAGGACACTTGCCACAGTGTCACTGCAAAACTACTTCCGCATGTATGAGAAGTTAGCAGGAATGACAGGAACAGCAGCAACAGAAGCTGAGGAATTCCATAAGATATACAAGCTTGACGTTATTGTGATTCCTACCAATAAGCCTATGATCAGGAAGGATTATCCTGATATGGTCTATAAGACGTTCCAAGCAAAATTTAACGCAGTTACTGAAGACATAGCATTGGCACATGAAAAGGGACAACCGATTTTGGTAGGTACAACCTCTATTGAGAAAAATGAATTCCTTTCCGACCTATTAACCAAGAAGGGCGTACGGCATGAACTATTAAACGCAAAAAATCACGAAAAGGAAGCACAAATTATAGCAAATGCAGGAGGGAAAGGAGCGGTGACGGTTGCCACCAATATGGCTGGTCGCGGTGTTGATATCATCCTTGGTGGAGCACCACCGGTGAAGGAAAAGGCTAAGGATGCATCCGAGTATAAAAAAGCCTATGAGATATGGAAGAAAAATCACGACGAAGTTGTTTCCTTGGGTGGCCTTTATGTTATTGGTACAGAGAGGCATGAGTCCCGTCGAATTGATAACCAACTTCGAGGAAGAAGCGGAAGGCAAGGTGATCCTGGAGCAGCACGATTTTACGTGGCACTCAATGATGATATTATGAGACTTTTTGGTGGTGAGCAGGTTGCAAAGCTTATGACATTTTTTAAACTTCCAGAAGATGTACCGTTGGAACATGCGATGGTTACAAGATCGATTGAACAAGCACAGGTGAAAGTAGAAGGATTCCACTTTGATACTCGAAAGCATTTGGTTGAATATGATGATGTTTTAAATAAGCAGCGAGAAATTATCTATGGTCTAAGGAAAAAGATAGTTTTGGGCGAAGATTTAAAAGGGATATTTTTGGAAAAACTGGAAAAACAAATACAGATGATAACCGGAATAGTAGCAGCAGATGCACCTTCTGATGAAGAAAGAGAAAAACTTGTTACAGAGTTTGTTTCCATAATTCCATTTGATCAAAATTCTCAAAAACAGTTAATTGTTCAACTTCAGCAGCTGAAGTCATCTTCTGAGATATCTGACTTTTTTACAAAACTAACCCAAGATATGTATGCACAGCGTGAAAAACAGCTAGGTACAGAAGTTATGAGACAGGTTGAGAAATGGGTGGCCCTCTCGGTTGTTGATAACTTCTGGATGGATCATTTAGATAGCATCGATGATCTTCGGGAGGGAATCGGCCTTCGAGGATATGGACATCTTAATCCTCTTGTTGAGTATAAAAACGAGGCATTTTCAATGTTTGAACGATTGATTTCGGGAATTGATTACGAAATCGTCCATAGGATCTTTAAAGTACAGGTGCAACTTGCACCAGACCAACTTGCAGCGCTCCAGAAGGAACAAACAGCTATGTCAGAATCTGTAAAAGAACAACGGCAAAAAGAAGAAAAACCGTTAGGCTCCTCAAAAAAGCTTGGCCGAAACGATCCATGCTGGTGTGGAAAAACGGATGCAAATGGAAAGCCGGTTAAGTGGAAACGTTGTCATTATCCGGAACTGCCAAGTTAAAATACTAAGATAAATCCTCCTAAATTCTCCCACAACATGTTAATCTAATTAAGACAGTATATGTTAAAGAAATTTGTCTCACTTTTGCCAGTGATTATTTTTTTATTTGTTCTTGCAGTATACTTTTTGGCAAATCCCCATCCCTCAAATTTATTCCAACACTTTGTTTTCATGGCAGATTCTTTCCTGCGTGGTCGCTTTGACATCGTCGATCTTCCTTGGCAATATGGTGATTCCGTATTTATTAATAACAAGGTTTACTTCCAGTTTGGACCAACTCCCGCACTTATTCTTCTTCCGTTTGTTTATTTTTGGAAAACAAATTTCAGCCAAACATTTGTATCCATGATTTTGGGTGCTTTCAATGCAGTTCTTATTTTTATCCTCCTGGGACGGCTAAATGTCAGCTCACTTGTAAAAAAACTTCTCCTGACACTTTTTTTTGCCTTTGGGACAGTCCATTTTTCTGCCGCGGTTACTGGTACGACGTGGTTTTTTTCTCATGTTGTTGCCGTCTTTTTCCTTCTTCTTGCTTTGGTGGAGAACTTCGGCAAAAAAAGGCCATTTTTGATAGGACTATTTTTTAGTCTAGCCGTATTTAGCCGTCAAACCACCTTTTTATCTCTCCCCTTTTTTCTTCTTTTTCTCAAAAGAGGTGTTTCTTATCACGATTTTTTTCAAAAAGTTCTGCTTTTAGTTTTGGGTGCCTTTCCTTTTTTCCTTTTCAATGCCTACTACAATTTTTCCAGATTTGGCAACTTTTTTGATGACGGTCGATATTCTGTTTATCTAAGCTACATCAATTCCACGGTTCCCTACACTTTTGCCAGACTTGGTAATCCAGGTTTTATTTCAGGTATTGTTGATATCCGCAATATCCCACTTCATCTTTACACTCTATTGTTCATGCTGCCTGATTTTTCTTCTCATTTTCCCTATGTTGCCCGCTCCCCGTATGGTTTAAGCGTCATTATAACCAGTCCTTTATTTTTTTATGCCCTTTTGGCCAAAAGAGATTTCTTGATGAAAGTTTCTTGGCTGGCGGTCCTTTCCATTGCTATGGGAGATTTTTTATGGTTTCATCAAGGTTGGATTCAGTTTGGGTATCGATACCTGCTTGATTTTATCCCGCTTCTTATGATCCTTACCTCTTTCGGAATGAAAAAATTATCCAAAATAAGCATCTTCCTTATCTTTTGGTCTGTAATCGTTAATGCTTGGGGGGCATTTACCTAAGAGATTTCCTGATACTTGATATTTATCTGGCAATTGTTCTAAGATGGAATTATATGCCGATAGATTTTTCGAAAATTGTACTGGCAGTTATAGTATTCGGGATTTTTCTCCTTATTCTAACCTTTCTTCCCTTTTGGTTAGGAATTATTATCATCGCAATACTTATCTTTCTTCTTTGGAAAAAATTCTTCCCCTAAATGGAAACTGCCCTTTTTTGGATCCTCTGGGGACTTATTTCTTTTTGGGCTCTTAAGACCTTCTATTATTCTTTCTCCAAAAGAAACTTAGAAAAACTACGAATTGCTGCATTCGGGATAGATCTCTCTGTATTCGTTTTGACATTTATTCAGATTTTTGTATTGATTAGAGAAGGAAATTTTATTGCTTTACTATTTTTTCTACTTCTTATTATTTCGATAATCTTATTTGCCATAAATACACCGCAGAGTCTCAAGCTTGGAGCAAGTGCAATGATTGCAAATACCTTTATTCTTTTTCTCCTCATGACGAAACTTCGTCCTGGGACATTTATCCTTACTCGTTTTGACATTGGGCCAATTATTGCAGTAATGCTTCTCCTGATGGGAGATGTAGTAGTATTGCTTTTGTGGCAGCAATTGCAACTGAAGGAAAGGAAAAGGAGGAAAAAATGAAGAAATTGATTGGGGCGTATATTCTTGGAATACTTTCTTTTTTAATGGCTATAACTGGGTTTTTGAGTTTATTTTTATCGATTCCCGGGCTTATCTTGGCTATTGTAACTTTAAAAGATCGCGAAAAAAAGGTTATTATCCCTATTGGATATCAAGGAAAACTTGGGAAGAAAAAGCTATCAGCACAGCCTTTTATAACAAACAAGTATCTTTCGTATCTTGCAATTCTTCTTAACGCATTCAGTATTGCTGTTTCCCTCTTTGCCACATTTGCCATTTTTACACTCTTTACTGCGGGGACTTCTGGAATAAATCAAAGCGAAAATGGTATCGAGAGAGTTTCAAAACTTCCCGAGGTTGTAGAGTTTCAACAAGCTGTAGAAGAAGGTGGGCGTTCGACATTCCATGTCGATATTGCCAAGGATCCAACAGCAGATGAACGCTTTTATCTTATCCAAGTGTTTGAACTCTTTCCAGACCATAGGACTACATTTGGATGGTATCGATATAATCCTGACGAACAGAAAATCTATCGAAATGATATCGTCAACGATACCTGGGAGGAAGTGGTAGATTAATGGTTAGTTTTTGTCCAGGGAAAAGCTTTCCATAATCTTTGAGATAGTATCTGTATACTCTTGTTTCTTATCAACCTTGATGTTGCCATGGAAGATAAGAATTCGACCATTGGTTGCAAGCAGTCCTCGATTTTCAAATATATAGGTTTCGCCATTGATTATTTGCTCACCTGTTGCGATAAATCCTCCGATGTTTCCCTCAACGTTATCGGTAAATTTTGCAACTTTCAAATTTGGTTCAGAGCTCATTTTCTCTTTGAAAGCCTGCATAGAATCTTTCATTGAGGCAGCGGAATTGACGCTATTATCCTGGTATGCATTGATCTGGACGCCTGCATTTTTGCTCGGCTCATAGATTGATATCTCTTGTTTAGTAGCAAATTGACTGTCATCCACGATCCATCCTTTTGGATGTTTTACCGAATACCCGTACTGGCTACTTTGATATGTTTCCCATGTGTCACTTTCTGGTGGGACAGATACTTGTTCAGAGGCAGGTTCTGCAGTATTTGATGTTTTTTGGAGTACCTTAGGGATGGTGAGGATTCCTACCAGAATAATGCCAGCGACGATAAGAATTGGAAGAAGGGCAATACCCTGTTGTGACTTAGATTTTTTCACTACTTTCATTAGAAAGGATTTATCACTCTTTGTCAAGCATTTGATACAGAACAAAAACTTTCTCTTGATTTTTTTCGTCTTTTCCTTCATGATAAAAGCGCCAAAAAGGGGGAACGTGTTGATTACAAGTATTGAAGTTGTCCCAAATATTGCCGATCCACGAGCCGAGATACGAAAAAGACACATAGAAAATCTCGGTCTTGCCCAAAAAATTTCTTCCCTTGCCATATCCGACATTTACACAATAGAGAAGTCTTTGGATCGAAAAGCGATCGACCAGATTGTATCGCTTCTGGTAAATCCGATCACTCAAAAAGCAACGGGGAAAGCGACTCTTCCACAGTTTGACTGGATCATTGAGATAGGTTTTCTTGCCGGAGTTACTGATAACGTTGCCCATACGCTGAAAGAAACGATTGAAGACCAATTAAAAATACGATTTAAAGATGGAGAAGGTACTTATTCATCCCAAAGAACCTACCTCAAAGGAGATTTAAAAAGAAACGATTGTGAAAGTATTGCCTATAGTCTTGGTAATCCACTTATTCAAAGCTTGCATGTCTATCCGTATACAGACATCCTAAATAAATCCAGTTTCTTCCTTCGCATACCGAAAGTCTTAATAAGGACAGTCCCATCTGTGTCGGTTGTGAATCTTGACGTTTCAGATGGGGAGCTAACTAACATTGGGTCACTCGGTATTGCCGAGAAAGATGAAGTAAGGCGTGGACCTCTGGCACTTGATCTTTCCTCAATGAGAAAAATTAAAAAGTACTTTAAAAAGCTTGGGAGAAATCCGACAGATATAGAGATAGAGTCACTTGCGCAAACGTGGTCCGAACATTGTAAGCATATAATTTTTTCAAGTGAGATTGATGAGGTGAAGGAGGGTTTGTATAAAACATACATAAAGCATGCGACCGAACTTGTCCGAAAGAAAAAGGGAAAGAAAGATTTTTGCGTGAGTGTTTTTTCTGATAACTCGGGAGCAATTCGGTTTGATAAGAACCACCTTCTTACCCATAAGGTAGAAACACACAATAGCCCTTCGGCTCTTGATCCATTCGGAGGTGCTATCACTGGAATTGTTGGTGTGAACCGAGACGCGATCGGTTTTGGACTTGGTGCAAAACCAGTTGCCAATACGTACGGGTTTTGTTTTGCACCCCCAACCGTGAAACGGCAAATTTATAGGGATAAGGGAAAGAAACACCCCATGCTTCCTCCGCAAAGAATTCTTGAAGGGGTGGTATCTGGAGTAAATGGAGGAGGAAATACCTCAGGGATTCCTACTCCTTCCGGATTTCTCTATTTTGATGAGGATTTTCAGGGAAAACCGTTGGTGTTTGTGGGGACTGTCGGGTTTCTGCCATTTAAATCTGGAAAGAAAAAGCTTTATGAAAAAAGGGCCCGATCTGGAGACTATATTGTCATGATTGGAGGAAGAGTTGGGATAGATGGGATTCATGGAGCTACATTTTCATCAGTTCCTATTGATAGCAATAGTCCGGTTTCAGCAGTTCAAATCGGAGATCCGATTACCCAAAAAAAGTTCTCTGATGCAATTGTCAAAGAGGCTCGCGATTTGAATCTCTATAACAGTATTACCGATAACGGAGCAGGAGGACTTTCCTGTTCTGTCGCCGAGATGGCAAAGGAATCAGGCGGATGTTTGGTTGAGCTTGAGAAAGTTCCTTTAAAATATCCAAATCTTTCTCCATGGCAAATTTGGATATCTGAATCCCAAGAAAGAATGACTCTGGCAGTCCCTCCAGGCAAATGGAGAAAATTTTCTCAACTTTGCAAAAGTAGAGGAGTGGAGGCAACAATCATAGGGAAATTTACTCGTTTCCGCAAATGCCACGTTTCGTACAAAGGAAAAACAGTTATGGATATAGATTTACAATTTCTGCATGACGGATTTCCCAGAAAGCACTTGGTAACAAAGAAATTCAATCGTGTATCTTTGCAAAGCTCAGTACCAAAAATTACCGATTACACATCAGCATTTGTCGATATGGTTGGGAGGTGGAATACATCAAGTTTTGAATTTATCTCTTCCCAATTTGACCATGAAGTGCAAAGTACATCTGTTCTCAAGCCTCTCCAGGGAGTTGGTAGAGTCAATAGTGAGGCAACGGTGTTCCGTCCGGATTTGACATCTTTCCGGGGAGTTACCCTTTCGTATGGTCTTTATCCATCATACAGTGAGCTTGATAGTTACCGGATGGCGGCGTGCTGTCTTGATAGTGCAATACGAAATGTTATTGCCGTTGGAGCAGATCCCGAAACAATTGCTCTTTTAGATAATTTCTGTTGGTGTTCGTCAAACGAGAGGGAGCGACTGTACCAACTAAAAGAAGCTGCCAGAGCATGTTTTGACTACGCGGTTTCTTTCCAAACTCCTTTTATTTCAGGGAAAGATAGTATGTTTAACGATTTTGTTGGTTTTGATACCAATGGAAATAAGATCAAGATTTCTATCCCTCCGACACTTCTTATCTCATCAGTGGGAATTGTTTCCGATATCTCAAAAACTGTTTCCCTTGATGCAAAATTTCCTGGCGATCTTATCTATATCCTTGGTAGCACAAATGATGAGTTGGGAGGATCGGAGTATTTTACCTATTTAAAAGAGAACCATCATAATGCAATCTTTCATTCGTCTGTACCACAGGTTCGGGCCAAAGAATTTCGGAGACTGTATAAAGCGTACTTCCACGCAATAGAGAATAATCTTATTGCCTCAGCTGTAAGTGTTACCCGTGGAGGATTAGGTGTTTCTTTATCAAAACTATCCATGGCTGGGAAGCACGGGGCTGATATTTCTCTGGAAAAATTACCAGGGAAGTGGAGTCGAGATGATTTTGGGTTATTTTCCGAGTCCCAAGGAAGAATTCTTGTTGCAATTGATCCAAATAAAAGAAAACAGTTTGAGAAACAATTTAAAGGATTTGAGATAGGTTTTCTTGGAAAAGTTACCTCAGATGATATTGTCAGAATAAGAAATCGTCAGGGAAAAGATTTAGTAGTTACTTCTTTATCTCAGCTTCTAAACTCTTACAGGAAAAAATTTGCAAACTATTGACTATGAATAAACCGCGAGTAATTGTTCTTTCGGGATATGGTCTTAATTGCGAAGAAGAAGCGCGCTTCGGATTTGAACTTGCCGGAGCAGTGTCAGAAATTGTCCATATTAATGACATTATCTCAAAGCAAAAGAAACTATCATCCTATCAAATACTCGTTGTTCCAGGGGGATTTTCTTTTGGAGATGATTTGGGATCTGGACTGGCATTTGCAAGTCGGATGAGAAATCATCTTTGGGAAGAGATTTTATCATTTGTTCGTCGGGATAAACTTGTGCTTGGAATCTGCAACGGATTTCAGATTTTGGCAAACCTCGGACTTCTTCCCGCGCTTGATGGGCGTTTTGGCAAAAGAGAAATTGCCCTTCTTCTCAATAAGAACGCGCGCTATACAGTACGGTGGGTAGACCTCAAAGTTACAAATGATTCGCTTTGGTTACGAGGAATTACAACACTTTCTCTTCCTATCGCTCATGGAGAGGGAAAGTTCTTCGCATCGAGGGAAGTTTTGAAAAAGTTAGAGAAAAAGAAAAGGATTGCCCTTCGGTATTTTCGTGGGACGATCTGTACCGCAATTGATCTTTCGGATAATCCGAATGGATCAGTTGAAAATATTGCAGCTGTAACAGATCCTACAGGCAAAATATTCGGACTTATGCCACATCCTGATCGGGCACTATATTCTTTTCAGCACCCTTTATGGCATCGGCAAAAAGAGGAGTTACTGCGAAGGAAGGTAAAACTTCCGAAGTTTGGGGATGGCTATTTCATTTTTCAAAATGCGGTGAAGTATTTTTCCTCATAAATTGAGTTCCCAGGATGGCAATGCCGGCAAAAACGACTGCTCCCATAGCACTTGGCGCAAAGGGATTTAACGTTTGGTAAATAAAACCAGCAAGAAGTGGTCCAATAATTCTTCCTATAGATCCAAAACTTTGCAAAATACCCATAATACCGCCCTGTTCATGTTCAGAAGCGAGTTCTGAAACTAATCCTTGTGAAATAGGGGCAAGGAATCCATTCCCAATAGAAAAAATGGTCATGCCAACAACAAAGATTGCAATATTTTCTGAAATTGCCATAAAGAAAAAACCAACTGTACCGGAAATAGCACTAATAATAAGGAGTTTTTCCTCTGAAATGAATTTGGTAACTTTCCCAATAAGAAATGCTTGGATAAATGCTGAAAGGATTCCTCCGAAAGCAAAAAGGAGGCTAGTTTTTAATAGCGTCAAGTGGAAAACATCATTGCCCAAAAGACTAAGTGTTGTATAGACTCCAGATTGTCCCCAAAAAAGAAGAAGAGTAACAATAAAAAGGATAAAAAGAGGAGCATTTCTAAAATGTTTAAACAAGGTGGCAAAATTGAAGTGAGATTTTTCATATACTTTTTCTTTTTTTGAAACTGACTCCGGCAGCAAAAACTGAGTCAAAAGTATACTGATAAGTGTGATTACCGCTGCCGAAAAATATGGGGCAGTCGGGCTGATTTTAGAAAATATTCCTCCCCATACAGGTCCAATGATAAATCCAAGCGTAATACCTGCACCAATAATTCCCATTCCAGAAGATCTATTTTTTCTGTCTGTAATATCGGCAATATAAGCTTGGGCGATGGAAAGGTTTCCTCCCGATGCCCCATCAATGATTCTTGCAATAAGAAGCCACAAAAGACTATGGGTAATACCCATGAGAAAAAAAGAAAAAAAGGTCCCCCAAAGTGAAAATAAAAGAAGAGGCCTTCTTCCGTACTTATCAGATAGCCTTCCAAGTATTGGCATTGCCAAAACTTGCATGAAGGAAAATGCAGCAATAAATATTCCGGACAAAAAGGGAGTACCACCGTAAGATTCTGTAAGAAGGGGAAGAGTAGGAAATACAATGCCGTATCCTAAAAAATTAATAAATACAATGAGAAAAATAATAAATGAGGAAGATTTGAATTTTTGCATCTTTCCAGTATATCAAAATCACCCCTTGTCATTCTGATCCGCCGGCTGGCGGAGAAGAATCCCGTTATTTGCTAGATCCTTCGGTCAGCACCTCAGGATGACCTGTATCTCTCAGGTCTTTATAGGAAAGGTATTTTTGTTCGAAGTCTATGAGTAAATGTGTTCATTGAGCCGATGAGGACGCCTGCGATTTTTTCTATCTCAATTATTGTTTCCGTACCCACTGCAATGCGTATAAAGGGAAGAGCATGGATTGTATATGCAGCCGCAAGATAGATTCTCGTTGTATCGAGTCCAAAACTCGTTCCCTCAATAATTGGTACATTTTGATTTTTTGCCTCCGTCAGGACCAGGTTGATAAATTGCTGATATTTCCGCTTCGATTGCAGAATCCGCTTGAATTGAAGGCTAAAAAAGGTACCTTTAAATCTCAAGTTTTTTGTATAAGGAAATGATGGATGGGAGGGAAGGCCTGGATACCAAATTTTTTCAATTGCCGAATACGGATGCTCGTCAATGTACATCTGCAATTTTTCGGCGAGTATTTTTGTATTCCTTTCATGTCTTTCAATCCGTTTCAGAAGCTTTTTCTTGTTTGGAGTCGGTATTGCATACACTGAGTTATGAGTAATTATTGTACCCGAGTTCTTTCTGTACTCAAATAGGTTTCCAGTGTCCTTTCCATAGGCTAAAATTATACCTCCCATTTCTCGATCTAGCCCAAATTGGCTGAATTTATTGAGGCTTTCAAAGACGATACAGTGAAACTTTCTGGATTTGCCGATAACCTCTTTCCAAATTTGGAAAGAAGCTGATAAACAGCTTATATCGATAAGGAAATAAATATCATCTTGAGTCCGCCTACTGGCGGATCGAAGGATCTCCTGAATTATTGCAGGAATGTTTGGCATGGCAGTATTCACTGAAGTTGACAACGCATCGAAATAAACAACACCAGGTTTCTTTTTTCTTATTACTTTTATAATTTTCTCCGTATTCCACTCTTCGATCTCGATTAATCTTTTTTTAATAACGGAGGTCAGAAGTTCCTTATTTTGGAAATAGACATTTTTTCCGATAAGGACGCCACTATTTAGTTTTCCCTCCATAAGGAGAAAATTAAGAATTGTTGAAAAGGCTGCCATACCGGAATTTACCGCGTAGGCATGAACGAGGAATTTGAAGGGAGCATCAACGTATTCCTTAAGGTATAGCTTTTCGAAAACCTGGGCATCGATATGTGTATCACGCTTGTAATCGTTTATTCCACCGATAGTTTTTCCCGCTTGTTTTCCGGATGTTGGGAATACGGAATAGTCAATGGAAGGGGACTGCCAGTCGGTTGAAGTAATAAGGGTTGAGAGAAGTCCACTAATTGATCGCAACAAATCTTTCATTTTCCGCTTTCCACCAATAAGACGCTGCAAGTGACTTTCCGAGTATTTCTCTCTGCATTGAGTTTTTAGAAGTGAAAGTTGCGTAAGTATTTTTTCAAGGCGCGAGAGATATTTTTCAGCTTCAGAAGTTACAAACAGAAGTGTTGAAGGTAAAATATACTTTTTTGTCTTCTCAACATCTTTTACGAACTGCTGCAATTTTTGCCTATAACTTACTGCAAGATATTCGAGCTCCTGAAAGTCGGCAAAAAGATCCTGAAAAGACTGAGAAAGCGAGATATTGGCCATAAATCAGGCCAATTGTACCATAGATATACCCATCTTACTCCGGTTTGCAACCCGGAACGGGTGAAAAAGCGGATTAGATGGGTCTATACTGAGTAACTTGAGTTGCAAACTCAAGTTACGTGGGTATGCCGTATAATACAGCTGGGTAGAATAAGAACTATGAACGCATCCTTAGAGTTGGAGAAGGTAAATTTAGGAGAAAAAACAATCTCCATTCCTATTGCTAGGATTAGAGGAAAATTATCAGGACATACTCTTTTAGTAACAGCAGGAATGGATGGAGATGAGTATGCGGCCGTTGATGCGGCATATAAAGTTTGGGAGAAATATAAAGGCGGAAACTTTTCTGGGACGCTTCTTGTCGTCCCCATTGTAAATATCCCTGGGTTTGAAACTGGAACATCTTATAATCCTCTTGACGGAAAATTTCCCAAACATATTTTTCCAGGAAAGCCAACTGGTTCACCAAGCGAACGTCTTATTTACTGGTTGTACCAAAAAATATTGTCAGGAGTCTCTGTTTGGCTCGATCTTCATGGAGCATCTGTGTATGAACGATTATCTCCCGTACTTTTGATGTACGAAACAGAGAATAGAGAGGTTAATGAAAGAAATATAAAAATTCTTCATGCTCTTCCCAAGGGGATAATTACCTACGAGCGGCCAGGTGTATGGGGAGGGAAGCCGGTAAAGGTTGGAAGTCTAGGTATTTCCTACATAATGGCCGAATCAGGAGATTTAGGGGCAAGGGATAATAAGTGGGTAAATCTGCATCTTCGTTGGGTAGAATCTGTTATGAAGTCGTTAGGAATGAAAAAAGGAAGAATCAATAATTCGAAAAAAAACGTCTATCGAGAGATTCATGAGGAGTTTGCCTCACAAAATGGGCTGTGGTATCCAACAATTGAGGGGAGAGGGAAATTTAAAAAAAATACTATTCTTGGAGAGATCCGATCACTTACCGGAGACTGTGTTCATCGGTACATTGCAAAGCGGGATGGCCAATTTCTTTGGGGGCTTGAGAAAACGTATTGTCGAAAAGGAGAAGAATTTCTCTCGTATGGGTCAGAACTTGCTGAGATATGATAAAACATCTTACCGCGACAGCCTATATTATTGCGGAGATATCCGGAAAGCCAAAAGTACTTCTGCATCACCATAAAAAGCTTGGGTTATGGATTGGTATTGGCGGGCATGTAGAAAAAGGAGAAAATCCAAAGGAAGCACTTTTTCGTGAAGTAAAAGAAGAAACAGGATTGTCAATAGAAATTATGATAGCTCCAAGGAGAAACCCCATCCAAACTCCTGTGGTAAATGAGTTGCGTCTTCCAGAGGCAATTCTTGAGGAAAATATACCTCGATTTGGTAAAACTCCAGCACATATTCATCTTGATTGCATCTATTTTGCTACAGCCTCAAATATTGGAAGGCTTCGTATGAAAGAAGATTTCCTCTGGGCGGAAATGTCTGACCTTGGGAAACTGCCTCTTCCCAAAGAAGTTCAAATCCTTGCAAAGCGAGCACTTGTGATCTACCGCACAAAGTTTTTGAGGTAATAATCTCCCTATAGTAATTGAAACGATGATATGGAATCGTTTCCTTTTAAGCTTATACCGCTAGAGTTATAGAATTGAGTAATCAATAATGAAAGAAATAAATAGATCTTATAGTACTTGACAAAAGTAGTTCCCCATGCTAGTATTCCCCGTAGTTTACTGCCAAACCATATTTTATGAATAAAATCATGATAGGGGCAGTCTTTTTTTTGACTGTCTTTTTGGGAAGTACCGTTTCAAATACATCTTTGGTCTATGCTGATGGCATAGAAGGTGACAAGTGTACTCCTATCTACGGAGGAGGAGTGATTTGCCCAACTCCAACGTGTTTCCCGGTCTATGGCGGCGGAGTACAATGCCCCAAACCTCCCGAAGTATTCCTTAATAAACTTGTGCGTAACCCCTCAACCGGTGAGTATGTTGATAATCTTGGTCCCAATGACCCCAAATACCGTCCGGATTGGGAAGTTCTTTTTAGGATAATCGTCAAAAATTCAGGGGATCAGGCGCTTTCCAATGTGACAGTTTCGGACCGCTTGCCTCAATTTGTGGAGTTTGTCTCCGGTCCGGGAACCTATGATAGTAAAACACGAATGATAACATTGACCCTCGAAAATCTAGCTGGAGGTGCTTCTCAAACATTCGAAATTAAGACAAAAGTAGTACCAGTTGACCAGCTTCCGGGAGATAAATCAGTTGCGTGTCCTGTAAATGTCGTTGATGCGACATCTGATAGAGAAAAAGATCACGATGAGAGCCAATTCTGTATAGAAAAAGAGTTTGTTGTGCCAACTGTTCCCCAGGCAGGACCGGGAGAATGGATTCTATCTCTTGGTGGGCTTTCGGCCCTTTTCGGAGTCGGAACATATTTGAGAAAACGAATTAATATTGGTTAATGCAGTTCTGGCAGAAGACGCCAGAGTCGTTATCCTCTTTTCATTCTTCTGCCGGTACATAATAAATAGGGTACTGTGATAAAGGAATGGGGAGAGGATTTTATGTGGCAGTTAACGAACGCAGTGAGTTTTACTGCCACATATGGTGAGGAGCGAAGCGACGAATCCATTTGATGGAATAAGCCCAGAGAAAAAGTCTTTTTTCGAGATTTTTTCCCTGAGCTTAGGTATTTCCGTACAAACCCATAAGGCTTAGGACTTTTTGCAACTGAATGTTCCTCACATGTGAGGAAACTATTTTGTTGCAAGATATGCACATTAACAAACGAGAACGCATTGTCCGCCGAAGCGAAATTCGTCGCGGAGGTGGGCATATTATTTTCTCCATAACTGAATTTACACAATACGTGCTTTTTTATTGTTCGAGCGTAGTCGAGAACATTCCTTGAAACAGCTTCTTCCTTTTCCCAAGAAGGTGTCGGGATTTTTGCTGACAACAAAAGTTATCCGCAGAACTCCCGGCATCTTCAAATCGGAAAACAAAAAAATCTCAGAGGAAAAAGAAAGGAGCAACTATGACGTGAACGAATTCACCAAAGGGGTGAAATCTTTTCGTCAAAAAAGAGCCAACAGATCGTTGGCTAGATTCAGGGAGGAAAAATCATGAAAGTGTTACGAAGTTTAGTTCTTCCTGTTGGGCTGTCCGCGGTGGTTGGGCTACTCGCGTCATGGCTTTTTGCCACCCAAATCTCGGCGTATGAGGTCGAAAATGACCTCGTGGGCACCGGCTACTTTTACACCGCGTTGGTGGGAGTGGCTGGGTTCGTCCTTGCCCTGATTGCAACGGAAATGGCAATTCGCGCCAGCGCGGCGACGGGTCTTGATCCGCAGTTGGTGGCGGAGGTCGTTGAGTTTATCGAAAAAATCAAGAAACAAGGCGTTTCCCTTGATGAACTCATCGAATTACCCAAAGCGTTCAAAGGAGTCGGGCCGGCGAAATTGACGTTCCTCGCTGGACTTGCCAAGGAGATTGATGCGACAAAGAACGCGACATTGTTCGCGCTCGCCGGGATGGAAATCGCCAAGGCGAAGGTCATCGCGGCAATGGATCCACATCAGTGGGGTCTCGTCAGAGAGCTTGCACAACCGGATATCAGCCTTCTGACAATTTTCCGCGGCGACCGCGTGAAAGCGGAAAAGATTGTACGCGGTTTGATGGAAGCCGATGATGCCAAGCTAAATACTTGGTTGAGCGGCTTGAAGTAGGAGGAGATAAACAAGTGAAAATTCGAATCAATTTGCCAGGGGCGATCGCAGGATTGCTCCTTTTCTTGCTTGCGTCAGTGGCAGTTGGATGTGCGCTTGCGCCAGCAACGTCTCGCCGCGCGACTCCGACAACCGTTGCAGCGGCAACCAGCGCGCCCGCGGCTACGGCAACGAATCCGCCGCCCGCAGCCACGGAAACCCCGCCAGCGGTTGTGGCGACGGAAACCTTGCCTGCAGCGGCAACAGCGGTCCCGCCCGCGGCTACGGCAACGAATCCGCCACCCGCGGCGACAGCGACTAAAGAGCCGCCAGCGGTGACGTCCACGGTCATCGCGATGACTTCAACGACCGTGCCGACGGGAACGCCCAGCAATGAACCACCGCCGACCGAAACCACGGCGCCGCCGAAACCGACCGAAACGCCGGCTCCGGCATCTGGTGGCAATGCGCCGTGGGTCGAACAACAGGGCGAGACGGACAGCGACGGCTACGTCACGGCGGGCAAAGAGTTTTTCGCGACAGAGTTCAAGAAGCTATCCGACGGGTTCTTTGAGCTGGTCTATGCGACAAATAATGACCGGTGCAACGACCCGACGGTCTTCACCTGGATTCTCAAATACAAGCCACTCGTGACGCGGATTGAGAGCGGGAAGATTGTCGAACAAGGTACGTTCCCTCAATGGGCTGAATGCACGAGATTGAACGTGTCAGGCATGGAGGCCATTGTGATCACGGTAAAAAACGTGAGCAGTGGTGACGTACACTTTGGATTGACGGGTGTCGGCGCGATGCTCGGAACTGAAGAAGTCACCGAAAGCATCCCAGTTGACATCAAACCCGGCGAGACAAAGATTCTGTTCATTACCTTGGATGTCACGGGCGGGTATGTATCGCTTGAACGCGTCCCCAACCAGCTCATTGCGGGCGGGACATTCCAAAAAGACGATCGCGATGGGAAATGGCTCATTACCCATAGCTCCCAGGAAGCGCAGCCGTGTGCCTGGAGCGCGCTCTGGCTCTTCGAGCCGCTTTCCGGTGATGCCACCCTCGATGTTCCGGTTTGTCTCAAGCCTGTCATTACCGGGACCGGTAAATACAAAATCACGGTCTGGCCCTGGGATGAAGAAGGGGGCTATAGGACCGCGAATCAAAGCGGACTCGGGATGGCGTTCTGGCCCACTGGTCGCGGATTTTCGTGCGACGTCACCAAAAAGGATGGTACCATCGCAAAGGGCGTCAAATTCGGCACGGGAAGTGAAGGTATTGATGTACCGCTTGCCGGTGGTCCCCGCACGCTGACGTGCGAGCTCAAGGATGGATATCTTGAACTGCCTTACGGCGACATCACCAAGGACAAGGTGACCAGCAAGGTCATTCGTCCCAAGTACTAAAAGCCGTTTCATGAGGCATCCATCATGAACGGCCGCCGATTCGGGCGGGATCCACCTGATGAGGTGAAGACTTAGCGGCAACCGCCAACAAGTCTGAACTGAGTCAGAAAAGATCCCGCCCGATAGGCAAGGAGAAAATAAAAAAAATGGAACAACAAGAAAGATTTGGAAAAAGAGAGTCGCTTGCGACTTTTATTTGGCTTTTGCCAACTCTTTTTGCCATTTGTGCGTTCTCGTTGTTCCCCTGATCACAAAGTAATTTGTGGGCAGAGGAACTTTATTGATAGATGACATTGATTTCTTAAGTCTTGGAATTATGTATGAGGAACTTTTTCGTCAGCATTCTTTTCTTTTCTCTTTTTACCCTTCTTTGTGCAATTTCTCTCTACGGAGTGATTGTTGCACCGATTGAAAAATCCTATCCTGTTGGAAGTCTTCGCCTCGGAGCATTTGAGAATGGACTTTCGCTTTTCCGTATAAACGACCGATACTTCTATACGATTTCTCCATACAATGATTACATCATTAACCATCAGGCAGTCCGCTCCAGTATCTATACACAGGAGGAACTAAAAGAGAAATCCATAAAAACGAATCTGCAAAAATCCCATTGGGAGAATATTCTTGGTATCATTTTCCAATACTTCGGTTTGCAGTATCCATCGATAGCATTTTCCGGGAAAGTAACTGTAGGCTACCAATCAACAATATCAGGAAATTCTGTTCGTATCACTCGGACAATTATCGATCCATTACCGTTGAACGCATCCTCTTCTGCGATGACTGTCGCGTATTTTAGCGGTGATTATATTTTCGACTCCTATGGAAATCTCTATACATACCAGACTCCAGAGGATTTAGAACTTTTTTCAAAAATATACCAAGTACGGTTACAACCTACGATTAATGAACTGCGCCGTCCTATTGATGACTCTATTGTGTATATTGTGAACCCCGAAACTTCCGCATTCATCAAAATCGCGGCAACCGCCAACCAAAAAATTTGGATCAATCGGGATGCAAACCTATTGGAGGTGGAAGAAAACGCAGTGTTGGGATCAAAAGATTATGTTTCCCATCTTGATATAACTGTTCTTGAAGGAATGGAAAAATCTGTTGAATCTCTATGATTGAAAATACATTTATCTCTGCGGTTCTTTTCTATGCTACCCCGATTCTTATTGGGGGAGCGTTATGGGCAGTTTTGGGGAAGGGAAAACGTATTTCATTTCCATTTGTACTCTATTTTATAACTGGGAGCCTCTTTCTTTTTGCGGTTGCCCTTGTAGAAAGCTTTGTATTGAGATTTTTCCCAAGTGTCGCTTTTTCCATCGTATATCGATACTCGTTGTATATACTTCTGGCCCTTTCTCTTCCCATTAATGCGTTTAACCTTGTGAAAACAAATATGAAAGACGCGACAAAGTATTTCTATCCGGTCTTCCTCTCTCTTCTTTTGGCACTTATTATTACCCGAGTGTGGGCGATTCATACGCCATATCCACTCAATTGGGATCTTTACGAGCATCAAATCCTTGCAAACGAGATTGTACGCGGACACTTAAGTTTTTTCACCTCACGCATGTCTGATGCGTTTACGTTTAACGGATACTCTTCACTATTCCACACTCTTGTCGCAACCGCCCAGATTCTTGTACCATCCGACATCCTTTCTTTCTGGCAATCGATTACTTTTTTCCATCTATTTTTAACTATTCTTGCCTCATTTACTCTGGCAAAGATACTGACAGACAACGAGACCGTAGCAACGGTATCGGCAGTAATAGGCGCATTTATCTTTGAATCAAATGTCGTCTACACAACACTCTTTTTTATTCCACAAACGTTGACATCTTTGGTTTTTGTGTTTCTAATAAGTCACCTTCTTGAAGTTTGGAAAAGGAGAGAGAGATATTTTCCGGTTGCACTCATTCTTACATGTGGATTTCTTTTACTTATGCATTACATCATAGGTTTCGTTGCTGTGGTAATCCTTCTTGGTGTATACCTTTTCCTGTATCACCGCTCAAGAATTGAGGAAAAGATGAGAATCGTTTTAATCGTTGAGTTTCTTTTTGACCTTCTTTTTATCTTCCTCATCGCCTCTTATTTCATTCCTTTAGGTTTTATTAATAAGGGGGAGGCGCAATTTTACGCCTTCTCTTTAGCGGATAAATTCAAATTTATGCAAAATTCCTACGGGTATTTGCTCTTATTTTTCCCCATTGGCCTTTATGCACTTTATAAAATAAAAAGTGTTTTTGCTCGTATAGGAATAATTGTAACGCTAATCCTTTTTGGTTTAACCATCTCGCAGTTTCCCTATGTATTGAAGTTTTATGTTTTAGGAAGATACTTTGTTCATGTTATTGTTGCGTTTGGCCTATTCGTAATAGTTAGCCGAATTCTAAATCCTTTATTTCGTTCTCTTGCGTACATGGTGTTTCTTGTTACCATCCTCGGGATATTTATCACCAATAGTGCTTATTTCAAAAGCATTAACTTGTATGAAGACACGTATGTGCAGGTTTCTCCTTCTGAGGTAAAAGCAGCTGAGTATCTTAAGAAGACGTATGGAGGAAGTACTGCTCTTCTTATCTCAGATCCCGCAACGCAAAATGTTTTGGAGGCGCTTTCTACTATCAACAGTGCAGGAGGGGCATATGCCGATGCAGAAATACGAGGACTTCTAATCGACCTTACGATTGCGACTGATTCAAGCGAAATGCGAGATGGGCTTACCAAGATTTCCGATCGTCTGGACTCTTCTGATAGGCGGCTGTTTGTCGTAGGAGGACGATATTTTGCTTGGCAAAATGCAACAGTTGCGGATAAACAAGCCTACTTTTTCAATGTCTGGGCACCGGTTGATCTATCCCTTGCCGATTACCGCCGCATAGAGAAATTGAAACAAACACCGAGTGATTTTACCTTCGTCTATGAAAATCCAGGGCTTTCCATATTTGAGGTAAAAAACAAGAGCACAGAGGTTGATTAGTCCTATAGTTAGTGCTATAATACCCGCCTATGTTATTTAAGAAACGCATAACACTTGTGATTCCATGCAAGAATGAAGAAGCGGCACTCTACCATCTTCTTGCAAAAGTTCCATCATTTGTTGATGAGGTTCTTGTGGTTGATAATAACTCTTCTGATAATACCGCCCAAGTTGCGAGAAACGGTGGTGCCAAAGTGTTCAAAGAAAAGCGGAGCGTTAATGGTATCGGGTATGGGTTTGCCCATCAAACCGGTTTAAAGAACGCAACAGGCGACTATATTGTGACTATGGATGGCGATAATACCTATCCGGTTGAAGCAATTGAGGAAATTGTGACATATATGGAGAAAAGTAACATCGACTTTGTATCGTGTAATAGGTTGCCTCTTACTAATAAATCGTCAATCACCCTCTTTCGAAGGCTCGGAATTGGTATATTGAATTTATGGATTGGACTTTTGTATGGCTACTATTTCATTGATATTTTAACCGGCATGTGGGTGATGAGAAAAAATATTGCTGGAAAACTCAAGTTGAAAAGCGGAGATTGGAACTTCTCTCCGGAAGTCAAGCTTGCGGCGTTGTATCATAAAGATATCAGGTTTTCTGAATACCACATTCCCTACTATGTCCGAATCAATGGCATAAGCAAGTTAAATGTTATAAAAACGGGACTTTCCCATTTTTTCTTTATTCTTGAAAGAAGGCTTAAAGTTGATAATATGCTTCCCAAGTTTCCTCTCAAGTCGTATGCGTATGAGGCTTTGGGAACGATGAAAGGATTTATTGCGCTTTTCCTTGTGAAAGGAAACTGATGATATGCGGATACTTCTTATCACTCCATATTTTTACCCGCACGTTGGTGGAAGTCAGCAGTATGCACTGGAACTTCACAGGCACCTCATGCAAAGCGATCCTTCGATACAAGTAGATGTAATCTGTTATAACACGACAAAATCACCGAGTATTGAGGAATATAAAGGATTTATGATTTATAGAGTTCCCTGTTTGGATATTCTCGGTGGACAGTTTGCCATTCCGAACTATTTCTCTCTCATACGTCTACTTTGGAAGTTGGCCAATAAAAATCACTACAAAGTTGTAAATTCCCATACCAGGTTTTTTGATAATTCATGGTGGGCACCACTTGTTGGAAAACTGCTTGGTGCTAAAACAATTCTTACCGATCATGCGAGTAGCAGTCCAATCCATGCCTTAAAAACAATCACTGTTGTCTCCAAAATCATCGAACGGATTATGTCTATTCTTATACTTAGGCTATACGATTCAGTTACTGTTACCAATAAGGCAACGCTTAAACTTATCAAAAATTACGGTATTAATGAGCCCGTATTGGTATATGGGGGAGTTGATACAGACTTTTTTAATCCGGCAAAACGACAAAAAGGACGAACTATTCCAAAAGTAGGCAAGGGAAAGCTTACAAGTCAGGATATCCTTATTACCTTTGTGGGACGGATGATACCCACAAAAGGGCCTCAACTTCTATACGATGTCGCAAAAGGAATGGTTGCGGAAAATCCCCATCTCCACTTCGTCTTTGCAGGTGGTGGGCATGTGTATGATAAACTCCACCAATTTCCCAAAGAGCGTATCTACTTTACTCACGAGTTGAATATGGAGGAAATATCTACACTTTTGGCAAATACAGATATACTGGTAAATCCTTCATACCATTTTGAAGGGTTCCCGAATGTACTTTTAGAAGCCGGAGCATCAGGGTGTTCGGTGATTGCAACAGATGTCGGGGGTACAAAAGAATTAATTATTGATGGGGAAACTGGGATTATTGTAAAGCCAAAAGTTGCAAGTATCCACCGAGCTCTTGTCTCGCTTTTGAAGAACCCAAAGAAGCAGCAAAAAATTAGCCTTGCACTTCGGGAAAAAACCATTCGGGAATTTGATTGGAAAAAAATCGTCGTTGAGTACAAGAAAGAACTCTCTCGACTCACCACCACATTTTCTCCCGCAATTCTTACCTGGTGAAATACGCTATACTAGTTCCATGATACGGAAGGCGGTCTCACTCGTCATCCTCATTGTTCTCCTTGCCGGGTACTGGTATTTCTCCCGTCCATATATCCAACAGTTGTTTCTCTCCATGGGTTTAGTATCTGAAGAAATACAGATTGCAGGTACTGGATCAATGTACCCGACGTTTCCCAAAAGTGAAAATATAGATGATGTCGTTGCCGCCAAAGAAATTGTTGCATGGCCAAAGATGCGCCGATACCCTGGAGGTATTCCCTTTTTTGGGAAAAGACTCTTTGCCTATTCGTTGAAAGTAGGTGATATTGTTGAGTTTGAAAATGCCAAAACGGAAGAATTGACAGAAAAAAAATACGGTGAAAGAACAGGATTCGTAAAGCGTATTGTTGCCCTACCTGGTGATACGATTGAACTGCGTGATGGATTTGTGTATGTAAATGGAAAGACGCTTGATGAGCCTTTTACTGCAAAGCCAAGGTCTACCTATGGCGGGGAGTTTTTGCAGTCGTGTATCAAACTGACAATTCCAACTGGAAAGTTTTTTATTCTTGGAGATAATCGGAAGGCAAGTCTAGATTCACGGTTTGATATTGGACTTGTTGATGAGGAAGATATTCACTATGTTCTGCCGTGGGAAAATCAAGGAGAATATCGAGGGAATTGGCGAAATACCGAAAACGATTATCTCCTTGCTCAAACAGAAACGCTTGACAGCCAAGAATTTGTAAGACTTCTCAATAGCAAACGAAAAGAAAAAAATATCCCAAATTTAGCTTTTAATCCTCTCCTTTCTCTCTCTGCAAAAAGACGAGGGAATATCATGATAACAACAAATGACTATTCCTTTGAGGCAACAAGAAGCGGTGTAAAAATGTCTCAGGCAGTGAAAGAAGCTGGGTATAGGAATATCCTTTACGCAGAGGTTTTTACTCAAGGGCATTATGATGCCGAAGAGCTTGTTGAAAATTTTATGGCTTTTCCCGAGACAAAAAATTTACTCTTGTCAAAAGAATATCAAGATATTGGTATTTCTGAAGTTTCCGTAGGACGAGATGCTTGTACCCCACAAGTGATTGTTGTCCATTTAGGAGGGTATGTGCCGCCAAATTACTCAAAAGAACAAATCGACAGCTGGCAAAGTCTCATTGATAGTCTCAATACGATAATACCTTCGCTGGAACAGGTTCGGACTGCTGAGAATATTGATAAAGAGAAGGTTGAGAAACTTTTCCAAATTTTAACAAAGCGGAAAAATAATGCAGAAAAAATAGTTTCAACAATGAAAGCAAACCAGTGGTTGTCAGATGAAGAGCAAAAAATGGTTGAAGAAGATAAGTCGTTGGGGCAGGAAATTGAGAAATTATACAATGAGCTGACGAAAAGATGATCCTGAAAAAGTTTCTTCCACTTTTTATATTTATTCTTCTGGGGGTCATTTTTTTTGGCAAAACACTCTTTCCTCCTTCCAACTACTTAATCTTCGGAGGAGATATTCAGGACCAGTTTTACTTCTGGAAATCATATTTTGTAGAAAACGTAAAGCAGGGAATAATTCCATTCTGGAATCCATATTCATTTTCTGGGACGCCCTTTCTCGCACATCCGTCTACCGCTCCTTTTTACCCCTTCACAGTTATTTTTCTGCTTTTTCCTCTACCCTTGGCATTTTCCATGTATCTATACATTCATATTGTTCTTGCAGGATTTTTTGCCTTTTGGTCCATGCGGAAGTTTACTGATATCTATTCAGCGTATCTTTCCGGCATCATATTTGCTTTTTCGGGATTTATGGCAGCTCGTATATATGCGGGACATATCGATATTATCTCAACCGTTATTTGGATGCCATTAGTCTTCGGAGCGGCAGTAGAAGCGATTCGTACCAAACAGAGTAAGTATTGGGTTCTGGCAGTATTTGCCCTGACATTTCAGATACTTGCCGGGTATCAGTTCGTCGTACTGACAACAGTTTGCCTTCTTCTTTTCTATTTTTTTGTTAGGATTCTTTCTTATTCGATTCAAAAGAAGAAGCTCCAATTATTCCACTCTGAATTACTCATACTGGCAACACTTATTCTATTTTCATTTGGAATTTCTGCAATCCAATATGTACCGACACTGGAGTTTATAGGCAGTTCTATTCGCGCAGAGGGACTTGCCTATGAGTTGGCAACCTGGGGTTCATATACTCTTCCCATGCTTCGGCTATTTCTCGAGCCGTTTTGGTACGGAAACCCATTTCCGGAACAATACTCCTATGTCGGTCCTGGTCCAAATTTTTTTGAGCTTTCTTTTTATGTAGGAATTGTCCCTATAATTCTTTTTTTAACTCTTATTCTAAAGACTCTACAAGATGTATTTCGGAGAAAGAGAGTTGATGAATGGTTTTTTTTCATTCTCGGCGCAATTATTCTTTTTCTCTTACTTTCGCTCGGGAAAAATTTTTTTCTCCATCCCTTTTTCTTTTCTACATTCCCGCCGTTTCGCCTTTTCCGTTTTCCTTCTCAATATCTTATTCCTGTTGTTTTGCTTCTTTCTCTTCTTTCTGGTATCAGTCTTTTTGCGATCAAGAAGAAAATTCTCAAGATTATTATTATTTTCGTTGCGACAGTTGAACTTTTTCACTACGGAAATCAGTTTCTTCGGTTAGAAGAAGTTCCAGATACGCGTTTTGACCAACATCTCCTACAAGCGATACGAGATGATAGAAGTCTCTATCGTGTTCTTCCGGATTATCCTGTTACTTCACATGTTCGGCAAGATTGGGATTTTGAAGCGGCGCAATTTTTGAAAATTCATTCAACAAGTGGATATAATCCAATTCTATTAGATTCATACTATCAATTTATTGATCTTGTCAATAAATCTCCCTCGTCGTCACTTCCAAATTTTAACGTTGAAATTCCCCCAATGAACCCTTACTCTGCCTATATTCCGTTTCTAAATATCCGTTATATTCTTGCGGATAAAATGAATGATCAGATTAAATCCTCTGAAAATTTTATAAAGCGTTTAGAAGGAGATCGATTCAGATTGTACGAAGCTAAAAAATTTCTCCCCCGGTATTTTTTTGTAGATAAAATCCAATTTTTTGGGAATTCTGAACCTCTCAAAACGGCACTTCGTCTCGGAATTGTGGATCTGGAAAAAGAAGTATTGCTTTTACGAACGGATAATACATCAGCATATGAAAGTCTTCCAAACTGCAATGCTTCTCAAAAAAACTCACTAGAAATCAAATCGTATGGAATAAATAGGATTTATTTAGCAGTTGATGCAATTTGTGACAGTTTTGTTTCATCAAGTGAGCCTTTCTATCCCGGATGGAATGTGCAAATTGATGGAAAAAAAGGAAAACTTTATCAGGGGAATGTCGCATTTCGATCATTTTTTGTTGAGAAAGGAAAACATACGGTTGAGATATACTATGAGCCAACTATTTATTATGTTGGGGGGGTCATAAGCGTTGTGTCGATTGGAATAACATATATTTTTTATCGGAGGTATAAACGGTATGTCTACTAAATGGCGATATGCTATAGGTTTGACGGTAGTGTATTTTTTCCTCCATCTCATTGTCTCATCTCACTACGGGATATCCTGGGACTATCACTATCATCACTATGCGGGTTTGTATCATCTTGGGATATCAGTTCCATCGATTGGAAGTCCAGCACCTGTTCCTTTTTCTCCACCAGATCCACGATTAACCGTAGAAGATCCATTTGGGCCATTTACTCAAATTATCCCTTCCCTTTCTCAAGTACTTTTCTATGAAAAATTACATATTCTTCCATTTGATATCGCCTATAACCTCCCGATGATTTTGATTGGATCTTTGGGGGTCGGTCTCCTATATCTCATGCTTTATGAATGGATTGGAGTTGTGGCAGCGTTTTTCGGCTCACTTTTTTTGGCCCTTCTTCCTATGCATTTTGGCTACCTGCATACAAACATGAAGGATGTACCCAATGCATTCTTTTTTACTCTGGGAGTATTTCTTTTTTGGAAACTGGTACATATCAATACGCTTAGAAATCTTTTCATTGCCTCAATTTCGTTTGCTGTTGCATTTAACACGAAAATAAATTCCATATTTATTCCAGTTGTATGCTTCTTTTGGCTTATCATTTCCAAAAAAAATGAGGTGTTATCCTTTAGAAACAAGCGTATTCTTCTTTATTTTATCCTTGCACCGGTCTTTGCTCTTATCCTCTGGTGGCCATTCTGGCGGGACCCTTTGGGTAAACTCCTTGAGCTTCCTACCTTTTATTCGCGAAATACTTTGAATATGCCGGTTCTTTTTAATAGGGAAATCATCTACTCTGGTGTTAATATCCCTTGGTATTACCCATTTGTGTATTTAGTAATCACGACCCCTATACCTATTCTTGCAGCATTTTTTGTAGGCCTCGTAGTCAGCTTGAAGCGTTTTTTTGGCAAAAATCACATCTATAGCCTCATACTTATGTGGTTTTTCATTCCTCTTGTCAGGTATTTTCTCCCAAAAACCAGTGCAATTGACGGAGTGCGGCACTTCATGGAAGTTATCTACCCATTAAGTGCCCTTTCCGGAATCGGAATTTCCGAAGTTTTGAAGTATCTTCGATTGAATCGTCGTGTCTTGATATGTGTATGGCTTTTGGTTTTTGTGATACTTGGTACCAATGTATTTCGCTTTCATCCCTATGAGACAAGTTTTTACAATTGGATAATCGGTGGTACATATGGTGCATGGGGGAAGTTTGATGTGGATTTCTGGGGTACTCCTCAAAAAGATGCGGTATCTTGGCTCAATACTCATGCGCCGATTGATAGTGTAGTCCACATTGTTATGGCCCAGAGTTCAGCGTCAATGTATCTTCGTCCTGATTTACAAAGATATGTGAATAGCAAAAATTACAAGGAGAGTGATTACACTGTTATATTAAATAAAGAATCGTTTTTCGCAATGTATGGTCTTTCTGCATATCTCGGGGAGAAAACGCGAAAGGGCACTATTGTGTATGAAGTAGCAAGAGAGAATGTTCCACTGGTATGGGTTATTAAAAATTGAGAAATATTTTGGGAAAGAATTTGATATAGTCGTAGAGCGTTTTTACTTTACCCATTTTACTTTTCCCCCACATTCGCGGAGCGTATGTGATCGGAATTTCCGAAATGGTAAATCCGGCTTTCTGGGCACGAAGAATAAATTCCGGATAAAATGGATACCCAGATTCACAAAGTTTGGCTGTAATATCGACTATCACTTTTTTCGTTATCAGTCTATATCCTGATGTAGCATCGTGGACAGAAAGACCCATGAGAGTTCGTATGAGTGAATTGACTCCTTTACTTATAATGCGTTTCCATGCTCGTTTATCATCAAAGCGACCCCCTTCTATGAATCGTGATCCTATGACGATATCTGATCGAGTTTTTGCCATGTTTGTCAGGAAACGGTGCAGATCTGCGGGGTTGTGGTTTAAATCAGCATCGAGGGTTAGGATATGAGTTGCAGATTTGTTGACATTTTGGAAACCAGTTCTATAGGATCGTCCAATTCCTAACGCTTTTGGGTAGTAGACATACTCGATATGAGAGTTCTTTTTTCTAAGCTTATTTAAGATTGTTTTACTTCCGTCATGCCCTTGAAGGACAAAAAAAATGGTGTAGGATACATCCTCCTTTTCCAAAGCGTAAACAAGTTGAGTTGTTAAGACTGAAAGATTTCCTTCTTCATTTAGTGCTGGAATTACACAGAAGATTTTCATGAATGAGACTTTTTAAGCTGAAGGACAGTTTTTGAATAATCAAGAAACATTCGTAAAAAGCGAGATTTACTTTCACCCGCGAAGCGTTTTTCATAGTACACCGGAATTTCAAAAATTCGCAGGGGTTTCTGATGAGCATACGTTAAGAGTCGGATGAAGTAATCTCCATATCCTTGGAATACTTCTTGTGGGGTGAGATCCATGATACTTTTTTTCTCCATGAGGAAAAATCCGCTGAGATTATCATGCGTTTGGAGATTTAAAAAGAGGCGAACGAAAAGATTATAAAGCATACTTAGAAAAAATCGTGGGCGGTCATACATACCTCCTCCTTTGATGTAGCGCGATCCCACAATGAGGTCATACGATTTTGCCAGAGAGATAAATTTTGGAATGTATCGAGGATGATGGTTAAAGTCGGAATCCATAACAAGGATATAGTCTCCTCTAGACGATTTGATTCCTTTGAGAATCGATTTTGCCAGTCCAATTCTTTGTATATTTGTGACAAGTCGCACTCGAGGAATATTTGGGGAATGGAGTTGTAATACTTCAGACGTTCCATCAGGACTGTGGTCGTCAACAACGACAATTTCGAAGTCTCTTTTTTTGAGAATTTTCCCAATTGCCGAAAGAAGCGTAGGAATGGTTTCGGCTTCATTGTAAGCAGGGAGGATAATGCTAAGAAACATAGGGTAAATTGTCTATTCTTGCTGGTTTTTGATAATATATGGTTTATCTCTCCCTTGCAATAAGCGGAGAGAATTCCACATATATGAAAATTGGTATGATTTCGTATTGGGCCTGTCCTTTGACCAGGTTTGGAGTGCTTTCATCAGGAGGCATGAGCGTATACCTATACAATCTTTCAAACAACTTAGCACAACTTGGATCCCCAGTTGATATTTTCACTCGCGCTCATCGGGAGAAAGATGAACGGATTCTCACAATTCATAAAAATGTCCGTGTGATTCATTTACTCTCCGAGTCGGCCAATGATCACAGAAGAGGTGTATGGACATTTTCCAAACGAATGTTGCAGTTTATTTCCGAGAAGAAACTTGATTACGATATTTTTCATGCTCACTACTTTTATTCAGGACTTATTGGCATAGAAGTATCTCGCAAGCTCGATATACCATTTGTTCAAACGTTTCATACATTGGGAATTATGAAGGAACGATACGGTGGTATTTCATCGGTAGGAAGAAAGCACGATGAGAAATTAATCACGGCAGATGCAAATGGAATCATTACCTCTACCCCATTTGAAAAAAATGACTTGCAAACATTTTATCATGCTGATCCTGGCAAACTTCATATTGTCAGTCCCGGAGTCAACCACAATGTATTTCATCCTCATAACAAGTCTTTTTCACGTACAAAACTTGGTCTTCCAAAGGCGAAGAAAACTATTCTATTTGTGGGAAGGATCGATCCAATAAAAGGTTTACAACTTCTTATCGAAGCGGTATCTATTCTTTCGGGCAAATATCCTCATTTTCAGAAGAATTTTCGCGTCCTTCTTATTGGGGGTGACATTGCAAGTCAGGTTTTCTGGCAACATCCAGAAGTGAAAAAAATAAAACAGCTCATCGTCAAAAAAGAAATTGAGTGCTGTGTAAAATTTTTAGGGAGCCGTCCTCATTCGCTCCTTCCTTTCTATTACTCAGCTTCCGATGTGACGGTCATGCCATCTGTGTATGAATCGTTCGGGTTGGTAGCACTAGAAGCAATGGCCTCGGGTGCATGTGTTCTTGCTTCCCGCGTTGGAGGGTTACGATATCTTGTAAAAGATGGAGTCAATGGAAGACTTTTTGAAAACGGAGATAGTCTTGATCTTGCCCAAAAATTGTGGGAGCTTCTTCAGGATAGTAAGAAGCGAACTCAGTTTGGAGAAAATGCATTAAAATCAAGCCAAGCATTTTGTTGGGATAAACAGGCTGCAAAAATTCAGTCAATCTATAAGACTCTTCTATGAATCAAACAACACTTTATTTTATGCGGCATGGGCAAGTCTACAATCCGCAAGATATCCTTTATGGCCGGTTACCGAATTTCGGCCTTTCGGAAAAAGGGATAAAAGATGTTGAAAATGCAGCTACAAAACTCAAAAACTTTGGTATAACCCACATATATAGTAGTCCAATGCTTCGAGCAAAACAGACGGCAAAAATTATAGGGAGTAAATTAGGTATTGAAGCTTCAACAAGTCGACTCCTTAACGAGGTGAGGATAATTTTTCAGGGAATGCCACTTTCCAAATATCGACTTGAAATTCAGCCAAAATTGTATAATCAACAATTAGTAGCAAAGGGACAGGAATCCATTGACGAAATAGCTTCTCGAATGATGAAATTTCTTCATACGATGATACAAAGACACTCCAAGGAGAGCATTCTTGCTATTTCTCACGGTGATCCAATACTAATTCTTGCTGCCAAAACGAAGGGCATACCATTTACGTGGGAGTATAAGAGGTCTCACTATCTTCAGCCTGGAAAATTTATCAAGGTTGATGTTATAGGTGATAAGTATCGGTGGTCAATGTAGATCCTAGTAAATGTATGGAAAAATCAGAGAAAAAAGTTTTTTTGGGAATAAGTCTTCTTCTTGGCGGATTGTATACTCTTATAAGTTTTATTGTCGCAACCGATGCTTTTCGGTCAATTGACTTATCGAGCATGCAGTATTTGCAGGTCATTTTCCCAAGAGTTGTCGATGTACCATTTTCCTATCTTAGCCTTTTTGGATCTGCAGAAGTAATGACGATTCTTGTGGGAATTATTTTTATTGGAATTCTTCTTTGGAAACGACAATTTTTTTCTGGCATTTTCCTTTATGTTCTTATTGTTGTGATTGAACTTTTTGGGAAACTTTTTATTTTTCACCCACCACCTCCAACTCTATTTAATCGGTATGCATTAGGCTTTCATCTTCCCAGTAGTTTTATTGTTCAAACAAATTTTTCTTACCCGTCCGGACATATGGCACGAGTAGCATTTCTTTCTGTTATCGCATTTGTCCTTACTCGAAAGTTTATACGATCGAAAAAGCACAGACTGACAATAAATATTATTATTTTTTCTTTTGCCACTCTTGTCTTTATAAGTCGGATCTATTTAGGCGAACATTGGCTCTCTGATGTTTTGGGAGGAGCACTCCTGGGTGGGATGCTTGCAAGTATTTCAGTTGTTTTTTGGTAATATGAATTTTCATGCCTTAATTGCTTCTTATACCCGTATGAAGGTGGGTGGGATTACTATTCCCTGTCCGTATTTTTCCAATAAACTGAAGGGAGGGTTTGTTGTTATTCGCGGTTTTGAAAATGGAAAGGGAACAGCTTCTGATATACAAGCGGAACTTGAGAAAAAACTTCAGGAAGATTCCTCTCAAAGCCAAAATAGTCCGACAGAGAAGTATATTGTGACGTTAGCAAGGCGATATCGGATTGGTATCGACTGCTCGGGTTTTGTCTACAGGATGCTTGAACAATACATTCGTGACCAGTTGGGACCTGCTTTATTTGATCTTTCCAGAGTGTATGAGGGAGGGGTGAATAGAACGAATGCTCGAACTCTCACAAGTGCCGCTTTTACATTCCCAATTACGAAGACAGACGAAATACGGATTGGAGATATGATTCGACTTATAGGAGGTAAGCATGTTGCAATTGTAACGAGGGTGAGTGCTTCAAAGATTACCTATGCACATTCTTCGCTTCTTACAAAAGTTTTTGGAGTCCACGCGGGAACAATCCAAATTCTCGATGGAAGTAAACCTATTGCGGATCAAAAATGGCTTGAAAAAACAGCGAAAAACACTAACTACAGACAGGATTATTTCCGTGAGTCTGAAGGCGATGGAGTCTTTCGTCTTAAATTGATCAAAAAGTATGAATAATGTACTCCAAACTCTCAGAGGAAAAAATATTCATCTCATTGGTATAACTGGGGCAGAAGGAAGTGCCTTACTTCGATTTTTACTTTCAAACGGTATTGATACAATTGTTGCTCACGATTTTTTAGCTGGAAACTCTCTTGAGAAAAGCTACAAATTGTATCATAAGGGAGTTGAATCAAGAGAGAGAGACCGACACTTCAAACAATTTCTTGAAGACGTTTCGCGTGTCAAACTGCGCTTAGATACTGATTACCTTTGTGATGTTAGAAGTGCAGATGCGATTTTCGTTCCCCAGTCATGGAGGCTCTATCGGCAAAATACACCCTTGTGGGAGGTAAAAAAAGGCGGGGTACCGTTTTATTCATTAACACGCATGTATCTTGATTTTGCTCCAGCAAAGATGATTGCAGTAACGGGGACTGTTGGTAAAGGAAGTGTTGCAAATCTTATCTATCAAATTCTCAAAAAATCACAAAAACCAGTGCACCTTGCCGGAAATGATACCTGGATGATGCAGAATGTTGATAAGCTATTTCACCTGGGGAAAGAAGATATTCTTGTTCTTGAAATATCGCATCGACAACTCTTGGATGGATTTACAAAGGCTCCGCCATTTATTGTCATTACCAACATTTACCCAAACCACTTGGATGAGGTATCGTGGGAAGAATATAAAAATCTTAAGTTTTCTCTTCCAAAACTTCAGGGTTCGGAAGGGATTGCCATTCTAAATTTCGATTTCCCAGAACTTCGAGAACTTGGTAATGAATTAAAATCAAAAGTGCTGTATTTTAGTTCTAAAAGTCAAGATAAGAATACAAAAAATGTTCAAAAAATCTATGATACTATAATGAGTAATAAATTTGATCATTATCCGGAAAATATTCTAGCAGCTGGATCCGTCGTTGAACAATTTGGTGTAACTTCCGAACAGATGCAAGGAATTTTACCAACGATTCCTAAACCTCCTGCCCGGATGGAGTATTTACGAACTATTTCCGGAATCGATATTTTTGATGATCTGAAAAGTACAACTCCTTGGGCAACCCTCGCCGGATTACACTATTTACTGCCACGATATAAGAAAATGTATCTTATCTGTGGGGGTGAAACAAAAGGAATTTCCTATATTTCTTTTTGTGAAGAAATGAAAAAGATTCCAATTGAGGTAGTCATACTTGCGAGTGAATTGGCACATGTACTCCAATCTAATCTTCCCAAAAGTCAGCTCCATAAGTCTTCTACTTTAGAGGATGCTTTTAGAGTTGCCAATGGACGGGCAAAAAGCGGCGAATGTATTGTTGTTTCTCCGGCAGCTGCTTTTTTTTATCGAGATTTTATCGCCGGAAAAAAGTCCATAAGGAAGCTTGCTACTTCTCTTCTTCCAAAGGCGCAAGAGTAGGAGGGGAGAGATTGATCACTTCGCAATCAATTCCGCACGCGGGACATTCGATTATTGTACCTACCTTTGAATTTTGTGGAATTTCAATCGGTGTGTCACATTCGGGGCAGGGGATGGAAAGCGTTTTTGGTTTATCAGTCACGGCAAGATATAATTAAACCACACTTTTTATGGTCAATCAAGAAAAACGGGGCATCTGGCAATACGAAGATGTACTTCCCAAAGTTGCCCCACAATTTCGTGTTACCCTCGGTGAAGGAAATACACCGGTGGAAAAACATGATTCTTCCTTGTTCAAGCTTGAATACACTAATCCCACAGGATCTGTGAAGGATCGCGGGTTTGCATACCAGATTTCTGCACTGAAAGAAAAAGGAATAAATCGTGCGGTTCTTTCTTCATCGGGGAATGCCGCAATCTCTGCTGCTTCTTATTGTTCACTTGCCGGTATTGACCTTACAGTATTTGTAAGTACTCGTATTCACCCTAAGAAATTAGAAAGACTAAATAAACTCAACGTAACTATTCAGAAGAGTCTTCGTCCGAAATCTGATGCAATTAAATTTTCCAAAGCCAATGCATTGTATAACCTTCGACAATCAAAAGAAGAGATCGGAGCAGTCGGATTTCAGACATTGGGGTATGAAATAGGGGAATTGAGTAATTCCATTGATGCAATTTTTATTCCAGTAAGTAGCGCTACGACCCTTGTTGGTATGGCCGAAGGACTTCGGCAGAAAGGTATCTATCCGGCAATTCATATCGTACAGACAACCTCAATTCATTCTTTAGCATCTCTTTTCGACACCGATTTTATAAAAACCGATCGAAGTATCGCTGATGCTATCGTTGCTCGAAGCACCCCAAGAGCGGAAGAAATCTTGGATACAATTAAAAAATTTGGCGGTTCAGGATGGGTTGTTTCTGATCAGGAGATTGTAAAAGCACACGAATGGCTTACCCAAAAGAATCTTTTATGTTCTTATGAAGGAGCTGCTGCTCTTGCGGGACTTTGGAAAGCAAAAGACAAGGGATATACATATAAAAATCCGCTTTGCCTTCTTACCGGTACGTATTATGGAAAATAGATCGATATATTTTGTCACACCTGATGTGTGGAGGGGAGTTGGACTTGAAGATCTTTTACCTCAGTATTTCATTATTTGTGCATTGACTGATCCAATTATTCCCATACTTCGAAATCAAGGAGGTACAATTTTCTGCCTTGAAGAGGAAATCGGAAGTGAAGCACAACGTTATTCCAATTCCGCAAAACTTATTGAGCATCCGAAAGTGTTGGCATTTATTCGTCGAACCGCAAAGGGGACTCCTGCCATTCTTTTCTTCAAGCCATCACTCAAACTTGATAACCTTTTGGAGGGTTTTGGATTTACCCCAATTGGAAATTCTTGGGAGTTGAACGAACAGTTTGAAAATAAAGTACAATTTCATTTGCTTTTTGAAAAAGTATTGCCAAATGTTCTGATTCCCTCAATTGTTGGAAAACTAGGAGAGCTACCATTTCAGAAAATTAAAGATCATCTTGGAATTCCGTTCGTTGTGCAATTTGGTCATGGGTGGGCAGGAAATACCACATTTCGTATTTCAGGGAAAGATCAGCTGAAAGATCTTACAACACGTTTTCCCTACACAGTGGTGAAAGTATCAAAGTTTATACCGGGATTTGCAGTATTAAATAACTGCTGTATTTACCAAGGGTCGGTACTCCAAAGCGATCCCGCAATTCAAATTGATGGAATCTCGGCGTTATCAAAAAATCCTGCCGCAACCTGCGGAAGGCAGTGGCCAGTACCGAAATTTGAGAAGAAAAATACACTTCGTATCCGTGATATATCTTTGAAAGTAGGGAAGCTTCTGCATACGAATGGATACCGAGGATTATTCGGATTGGATTTTATTATGGATGAAGAAAAAGACAGAGTGTATCTTTCGGAAGTGAATGCCAGAATGACGGCCTCAATTCCCTTCTATACTAAACTTGAAAGGGGACTTGGTAAAACTTCTCTTCTTGCATATCACATTGCCGAATTCCTTTCTTTCCCTTCATTGGATACATCGTACGATGGAGAAGGAATCGTTGGTTCACAACTGATTTTCCGAAACAAACAAACTGTAGATCGTATGTCAAATACCAAAGAGTACGGTGTATATTCTTTAGAGAAAACCGTACCCATTCGATACGATTATCATCCGGAATTGCTTTCCGATGATGAGTATATCTTTATAAGAAAGAATGACAAAGCACAAGCAAGTGAACATGCCAGAATGGAGACAAAACGGGAAGTACTTACGAAAAAGCACACGCTGTCCAAATGGGTGACAGATCTGTGGAAGACCAAAACTACGATCGAAGCAAATACGCAATCATAAGAAAAGATGATATCGCCATAAACGCAAACGTCATCCAAGCTAATATTTTTAATTTTTTATCACTTTTATACCTTCCCACAATTCGTTCATCATCAGCAAGCCTAATAATAATGGCGATGAGTGGTACGGCAATAATTCCATTAAGAATTGCAGTGTAGTAAAGGGCTTTGATGGGATTAATACCAATAAGATTTATCAAAGCTCCAATTAGTGTAGAAGCTGCAATGGTGATGTAAAATGCTTTTGCTTCGGTAAGTTTCTTGGCGAGACCTTCTTTAAATCCAAATGCTTCGGCAAATGCATAGGCTGCGCTTGCTGCTAAGATGGGTACAGATTGAAGTCCTATGGCAATAATCCCAAAAGCAAAGAGTAAGGAAGCGAAGTCCCCGGCAAGTGGTCTTAATGCGAGTGCCACCTGTTCAGGAGTTTCGATATTATAGATGCCGTTTCTAAAAAGAGTTGAGGCAGTTGTGAGAATAATACTCATCGCAATGAGATTGGAGAAAGCCATTCCAACTGTTGTGTCTTTCCGCATATGGCGTATTTCGGCCTCTACAATTTGTGGAGACTCCTCAAACTCACTGATTTTTCCTCCGCTTATTTCTTCTTCTACCTGTTCTGCTGCCTGCCAAAAATAAAGATAAGGGGAAATTGTTGTTCCCAGACAAGCAACAACAATCATGAGATACTCGGCATTAAATTCAATATGAGGGATAACTGTGGATTTTAAAACCTCCAGCCAATTCTGGTTGGACAGAATTGCTGTGAGGCCGTAGGCAAAAAGTGTTAAGCCCATCCATTTTAAGTAGCGTGAATATTTATCGTAGGGAACGAACGTTTCCATTGCGATAGTAAAAATAGTGACAACGATAAGCCAAAAGAAAAAAGGAAGACCAACAAGCATCCGAATTGATGCTGCCATCATACCGAGATCTGCTCCAATATTGACTGTATTGGCGATAAAAAGAAGGCTTATTGTAAGGTAGAGAAGTTTCTTCGGATAGTATTTACGGATAACACCTGCCAAGCCGCTACCGGATACCATCCCAATTCTTCCGCACATTTCTTGGATAGATATCATAAGAGGCGTCAAAAAAAGTGATAGCCAGTTCAGGGTATACCCGAATTGTGCTCCAGCAATAGAGTATGTGGTAATACCTGACGGATCGTCGGCAGCAGCGCCCGTGATAAATCCTGGTCCCAATCGATTAAAAGAACGCCGTACAAATGCGATGAATGATTGCATGGATACTTTCAGTCTACTATCAAAAAGATTATTTTTACAAGGAGTTTTTATTTTACACCTGGGTGGTAGTATGAGAAAATAGTACCTTATGGATGATCAAATAAAACGATTAGAAGAACTCTCGGGTAAACTTGGAATTGAGAAAAAGAAGAAACGTATTGCGGAGATTGAAAGGCAATCTTCCGATCCTCAATTTTGGCAAAATCATGAGGAGTCTACCAAGATCATGAAAGAATTATCAGAGCTTACAAAAACAGTCGGGAAAATAGAAGAGGTAAGGAAGCGTATTGAAGAGGGGAAAACGAAGGAGGTCGAAGATGAACTGGGCGAGTTGGAGTTCCGACTGTATTTTTCAGGACCCCATGATGAGGATGGTGCAATTGTTTCTATACACGCCGGACAGGGTGGAACGGAGGCGATGGATTGGGCAGAAATGCTTACCCGCATGTATCTTCGTTTTTTTGAATCGAAAGGATGGAGTACGGAGATTATTGATCGGGTTGCCGGAGATGAGGCGGGAATTAAAAGTATCACTATAAATGTTCCGAACTATCTATCATTCGGTTATCTAAAAGGTGAAGCGGGAGTTCACCGACTTGTCAGGCAGTCTCCATTTAATGCAGATAAACTTCGACAGACATCTTTTGCTTTGGTTGAGGTTTTGCCGATATTGGAAAATACCAAGGAGTTAGAAATTCGGGATGATGAGTTGGAATGGAACTTTTTCCGAAGTGGGGGAAAGGGTGGACAAAACGTGAATAAAGTTTCAACAGCTGTTCGACTCCATCATAAACCAACAGGTATCGTGGTTGAATGTCAGGAGCAGCGGTATCAGGGACAAAACCGCGAAACAGCTTTGAAAATCCTTCGGGGAAAACTTTGGCAGATGATGGAAGAACAGAAAGTCAAACACTTATCAGAGCTTAGAGGCGCACATAAAATGGCTTCATGGGGAAATCAAATTCGCTCGTACGTTCTTCACCCGTATCATCTGGTCAAAGATTTGCGGACAGGGTATGAGAGCTCCGATAGCAAAGGAGTTCTTGATGGAAGGATAGAACCCTATATAATCGCCTACTTGAAAAAATTCTCGATCCAGGTATAGTAATGTATATGGTAATTGATAAAAAACCGGTCTCCAAAGTGAAAATAAGCGAACTACCTCCTGACATGATGATTCATACCATGGAGGAATCAAAAAATTTCATGAATAAACCCACAATAATTGCAGGAGTAGTTATTGTGGTGCTTGGGGTTTTAAGTGGCTTTCTTCTCACAAGAGGTGGAGGAGGAGTTGGATTAGTAAGTGATAGAACTGGAACTACGGAAGAAAAAAAGACAGTTGGTTCTTCTGATACAAAAACATTTCCGGATACGGCAGAGGGAACACTGGAAGCAGGTGGAATTGATGGAGAAGGAACACATCATCTTGTCCGCCCAGGGGGAGAAAGTCAGACAGTCTATTTAACCTCATCTGTGTTAGATCTCAAAGAATTCGAAGGGAAGAAGGTTAGAATTTGGGGAGCAACGTTTGCAGCACAAAAAGCCGGGTGGCTTATGGATGTTGGGAAAGTAGAAGTGATACAATAATTTCCTCTTCTTCGTATGATCCGTTTTGATGATGTTAGCAAGAAATACCCTAGTAATGTAATTGCATTGGATGATTTCTCCTGCACAATAGATAAAGGTGAGTTTGTATTTCTTGTCGGTCCAAGTGGCGCCGGAAAATCAACGGTACTTCGACTTCTCATTCACGATCTAATGCCTACCAAAGGATCAATTTTTTTCCATGATTGGGAGCTAAATACACTTCCCTCAAACAAAGTGCCATACCTTCGACGAAAAATAGGATTTGTTTTTCAGGATTTTAAACTGTTGCAAGACCGAACTGTTTTCGAAAATATATCAGTCGCCCTGGAAATTTTAGGAAAATCGAAAGAAGAAATACAAGAAAGAATTAAGGAGATCTTGGATACTGTCCATCTTGAGAAGAAAGCATTGTATTTTCCTCGACAGTTATCCCTTGGCGAACAACAACGCGTAGCAGTCGGAAGAGCAATTGCAGGGGATATAGAGGTGCTTTTAGCAGATGAGCCTACGGGAAACCTTGACCCGAAAACTTCATGGGAAATTCTCAAGATTATAAATGAGATAAATAAGAAAGAAATAACAATTATTATGGCTACCCATAATGTTGATATCGTCAATAGCTTGAAAAAACGAGTCATCGCACTAAGTTACGGTAAAAAAACTCGTGATGAGAAGAAAAGTAAGTATTCATAACCTATGAAAGCACTATCAAACTGGAAACGTATTCGTCGGACTCCGTATCAGACGCTTGCCGCAATTTTTATGATTGCGATAACACTTTTTGTTCTGTCGATCTTCCTTCTGATTGCCGCAATATCCTCTGCTGTTATTTCCTATTTCGAATCCAAGCCTCAGATTACCGTTTTTTTTCAAGAAACTGTTGATAAATCACAGATTGATGCAATTTCGGGGCGTCTTCAAGGAACAGGGAAAGTGGCGAGTCTTATCTATGTCTCCAAAGATGAAGCGTTAAAAATCTACCAAGAACAGAACAAAAATGATCCACTTCTTCTGGAAATGGTAACAGCTGATATACTTCCGGAATCAATTGAAGTATCGACGTATTCGCCTTCCCAACTGACGGAGATTGCAGAAATACTGAAAAGTGAAAAAGGGATCGATGAGGTTGTCTTTCAGAAAGATGTCGTCGATACGCTGATATCCTGGACCTCAACCATTCGGAAAATGGGTATTGTATTTTTAGTCTTTTTACTCGCCGCCACATTTTTCATACTCCTTACTAGTATTGGTATGAAGATTGCAAATCGGAAGGATGAGATAGAAATATTAAAGCTCGTTGGAGCAACACCATGGTATATTCGCAGACCATTTATAGCCGAAGGTTTGGCGTATGGTGTGATGGGAGCTTTTATCTCCTGGATCATCGCATCCGGTATTGTTTTGTATGCACAGCCATACATGACGTCTTTCTTACAGGGAATTCCTCCCTTGGCGCTTTTTTCCATCTCAACTTTTTCCTTCCATATCTGGCCTCCAAACATATATCTTTTTCTTGGGCTTTTCCTTACACTAGAGCTTGCAGGTATTACGATCGGACTTCTCGGAAGTCTACTGGCCGTCTCCCGATATATGAAGTATTACATATGACGACGTATGTCTAAGCTATGGACGCTGTTTTTCTTCATAACATTTTCCCTCCTCTTACCGTTTTTTCACGTAAACGGTATCTTCGCTAGTGTTTCCTGTTCAGGAGACGATCCCTGTAAAAGTAAATCAAGCCCATTTGATAGGGTTACCTGTTATTCGGAAGTTGTCAATACCTGTGCGACGCAACGACAGAGCATGGTTGCACAAATTACTTATCTTAATGGGAAAATCTCACTGACAAATGCCAAAATTGAATCTACGAAGGAAAAAATTGTTCAAACAGAGAAAGAAATAGAAGAGATAACTGGGAAAATTGATAATCTTGAACTGTCACTGACAAGAATTACAAGTCTTTTCATTGATAGGATCGTTGCAACGTATAAACGTGGCGAGATTTCCTACTTCAATTTATTTGTAGGAAGTAGTAAATTCTCCGACCTATTTAACCGATTCAAGTATTTCCAAATTGTTCAAGCACACGACAGGAGACTTCTTTTCCAACTGCAAAACAGCAAGGTAAACTTCCAGGAACAGAAAAATCTTCGGGAAGAAAAAAAGCTGGAACTAGCCGATCTGAAAAAGCAATTGGAAAAAGAGGAAGTAACCTTAGCAAATCAGAAAAGAGAGAAAGAACTTTTCTTAAGTGCTACCAAAAACAACGAAGCAAGATACCAGCAGGAACTAGCTTCGGCCAAAAAAGAGGCAGCAGAAATCCAAAAAGCGGCATCTATTCTTTCACAAGCCGGTGTTTCCAAGGCTGTAAAAGCAGGCGATGCAATAGGGCTCATGGGAAACACTGGATTTTCCACGGGTCCACATCTTCATTTCTCTGTTTATTCGCTCAATGAGTCAGACTACAATAAATTTACTTTCGGGAAAGGAACAGAAAATCCTCTCAATATGCTTAAATCAAAATCACTCCCATTTGATGCAAATTCATGTGATGATGTTTCATCTCGTCAAACCAAAACTGTTGGAAGTGGTTCTTGGAATTGGCCAATGTCTAACCCCGCGATGTCTCAATGCTATGGTCATACTCCATGGTCATGGCGGTACCAATCAGGCGTTCATGACGGTCTTGATATGTATGATGACAATGATATTGTGGTTCGGACAGTTGATGACGGGAATGCATACTTTTACCATGGGGGACAATCTGCAGGAAATGGAGCATTTATTTTCCACAAAAACGGGAAAATGACGCTCTACTGGCATCTGCAAAATTGAAAGCGGGAAATTTTCCCGCTTTCATCCCGAAGCCCTCAGGCCGAGGGATCCACTTATGCTACAGTAAGACTATGAGTCGTCGCAGTCTGCTCTTCTTCCCTGCAATAATAATTTTTTTTCTATCTCACTTTTTCCTTCTTCCTGTATATGCAAAATCTTCAATTTTACTTGGTAATCCTTCAACTTCCCAAATAACGAATTCAGAAGAGGAAGTAGAGGTAAATGTGCAATTAACTATGGAAAATAGTGATGGGAAAACATACTATCTACGGGGAGTCTTTTATAAGAGCGGATCGACAAATTACTGCGGCTACACATGGAATGGGACAAGTTGGTTCAAAGGCCCGTATACGGGAAATAACGGGTGGAAAAATTTCCTGGAAGTTACTATTTCATCGCAGTCAGCTTCAACAACACTACTTGCAAAAGTCGATATAGATGATAGTGGGTGTAAAGAGGCAGGTACTTACAAGTTCAAGGTGCAACGATTTACCGAAGGGGGATCAAGTACATTTGACGATCAAAACGAACAGGATGTTTTTATTCATATCCCTACTCCTACCACATTCTCAACACCTACCCCTTCCCCAAAATCGCCGAGTTCCACACCAAAACCTCCTTTGTCAAAAACTCCCATTCCTTTGAACTCTTCGCCTCCATTTACAGGTACAGGAAGACCATCACCTTCCTCTTTTATTTCTAAAAATTTACTTACCGATTCATCATATTCAGGAACAGTTATAGGTGAATTTCTTGGTTTACAAACCAGTTCAGATTCTTCTACGAAAGACGCAGAAAGTTCTTCGCCATCAACATTAACTCGTGCAGTCGGGCTAATTATTTTGGGATTGGGAATTGTGTTTCTGGCAGGAGCGTTATCTTTCTATATAGTTCGCAAAAAAAATCAAGAGAGCTAGATTCTTTTCCGCAGGTATTTTTTGAATGGTTCATAGCCATACGATGACCATGCGTAGACTCCAATCTGATTTTTTTCATCCGTATAGACCTCAATATACGAGACTCCTTTCTTGCAAAACCAAGAGGTGAGTGCAACTTCTAACTGTTTTCCTATATGTTGTTTCCGATACTTATGGTCAACAACAAGATACGATACATGTCCAACAGCTTTCACTTTAAACCATGGATAGAGCGATTTGATAAACCCGGAAATAAAACCGATAATTTCCCCTTTGGAATTTCCGCTACCTTCCTCCGCCACGAAGACTATTTGGCTCGATGCAGAGAGTTGATTTCTAAGCCAGTCAGAGAAAAGGGTGGTGAAATTTTCCTCAAGCGTATAATACATACTGTCAAATGTCGTATGAATATCAAGGAGTTGTTTTCCTAAGATGGCAAGTTCTTGTATGTCAGTTTCTTGCATGACTCGTATTATCATATATACCCTTCTTACTGCATCCCGATTAAATCGGGATCAGTCTAGAAGGAGTTATACCCGGAGCATTTTCAAGTGCGGAGGGTATACGCTCTATTATAATTGGACTACCATTGTTTACAACACAAAGGTATCCTATGAATGGCACATATCGGCTTAAATCAGTTGAAAAAACGAAAGATCTAGGGGAGAGACTTGCCCGAACGCTCCAGGGAGGGGAAGTACTCTGCTTCTACGGTGAATTGGGAGCTGGGAAAACACTGTTTATTCAAAGTATCATTCACTTTTTCCTCCCCAAAAAACGTGTTCTCTCCCCTACTTTCATTATTGTGCGACATTATGAAATAGCAAAAAAACCTATTCATGTGTTCTACCATCTTGACCTGTATCGAGTAAGTGGAGAAGATATTCCAACTCTGGGCATTGTTGATCTTTTTCATCGTCCTGATACAATTGTTGCTATTGAATGGGCCGATCGAATGGGTCAATATCTCCCAAAGAAAAGAATTGATATCCGTATGAATCGGATAAACGAAGAGGAAAGAATTGTGACGATATGGAAAAAAAATTAGAAGAAGCTATTAGAGTATTCCACGATGGAGGAATCGTCGTGTATCCAACCGACACAGTATACGGAATGGGTTGCCGGATGGACCAGCCTAATTCGGTGAAAAGGCTCTTCACTCTGCGCAGACGTCCAGAAACAAAAGCAGTGCCAGTACTTATCGATACAATTTCTTTGGCAGAGAAATATTACACCTCTCCCCTCCCCAATAATGTGCGACATCTTATGAAAACATATTGGCCGGGTCCTTTAACAATTATTTACTGGTGTAAACAAGATTTAGTACCATCTCTGGTTCGAGGTGGTGGGAAGACTGTTGGGATGCGCCAACCAGATCACCCAATACCTCTTGCGCTTATTAAGAGGGTAGGCATTCCCCTACTCGGACCATCAGCAAATTTTCACGGTCAGAAGACTCCGTATTCATTTCAGGATTTGGACCATGAACTTTTAGCCAAAGTAGATTATGTATTGGAAGGGGAATGTACATATAAAATGGCCTCAACTGTTGTCAACTGTACGAGAAACCCCTTTTTTATTGAACGTCAAGGATACATTACATTTCCTAAACATTGATATGAGAAACTACCTTCTTGATATCGATACCAGTAACAGCAAAAAAACGATAGTGAGAATTGTTGAAAGAGGGAAAGAAAAAATCAGATTTGAGAAGGAGAATACATACTCTTCACAAATTGTCCTTCCCCTTATTGATAAAGCACTTAAAACAGAAAATCTAACGATGTCTGAAATTTCGGAAATACACGTCAATCCCGGTCCTGGATCATTTACTGGACTTCGGGTTGGTATTGCTATTGTAAATGTGCTAGGATGGTTGTGGCACATCAAGGTGAACGGAACGTTTAAACCTGTTTACCCACACTATGAATAAACGGAGTTGGAATAAATTTCTTGTCCTGATTCTCCTTTTTCTTTCCCCGTTTCTTCTTTTAACTCGTTTACCCACTTACGCTAGTGAAACATCACAAAGAATAGTTGTAAAAAGTGAAGATCGAAATTTCCTTAACAGACTGGAATTTCATAGAGGTATTTCTCTCTCACCGGTTACAACTATTGATCAGCTGAATATTGCAGTCGTTGAGGTTCCCACAGAAGAGGAGAGAAGTTTTCGCGAGGAGCTTTCTCAAGATCCACGAGTGAAATATGTCGAGAAAGACTACGTGGCAACGGCTGATGTGTTAATAAACGATCCTGGGGTTGTAAATAATCTGCAGTGGGGATTTCCAAAAGTTGAGTTGTATGGAGGACAAAGGCGTGCGTGGGACATTTCGGAAGGGAATTCCAATATATCAGTTGCAATCGTTGATACAGGAATTGATAGTACTCATGAAGATTTGGTGGGAAAAGTAGTTGGTTCCAAGAACTGTACAGATAGTTCAACTGTTGAGGATCTTTACGGGCATGGGACACATGTTGCAGGCATTGTTGCCGCCAGTACAAATAATGGAATTGGGGTAGCTGGCGTTGGTTATAAAACAAGTCTTCTCAATGCAAAAGCATTAGGAGATTCCGGATCTGGGTATTATTCGTGGATTGCGGATTGTATTGTGTGGGCTGCAGATAACGGCGCCAACGTAATCAATATGAGTTTGGGTGGCGGATCTTCTTCGCAGATGCTTGCCGATAGTGTCAACTACGCACGGGGGAAGGGAGTCGTTCTCGTTGCAGCAGCGGGGAATTCTGGTACAAATTCTCCAAGTTATCCTGCTTATTTGCCAGGAGTTATTTCTGTTGCCGCTGTTGATCAAAACGATGTGAAGCCGAGTTGGTCAAATTTCGGAAATTGGGTCGATGTTGCAGCGCCTGGGGTTTCTATCTATTCGACACTCCCCCACTATCAAAATTCTATGAATAAGGTGAGTTACGGGAGTTTGTCAGGAACATCTATGGCTTCTCCTCACGTAGCAGGACTTGCAGCACTTGTTTATAGTATTTCTGGTTTATCAGCTCAAGATGTGGAAAATGCAATTTTTGCTAATACGGATAGAATCGCGGGAACAAACGTCTCTTGGGTGTATGGGAGGATAAATGCCTATAAAACAATGGCGTCATTTTCAAATAATTTTGTCCCCTCTCCTACTCCAACTCAGACAATTACCCCAACTCCAACCTCGGTTCCAACTCCGACACCTACACTTACTCCAACGAAAGTGCCTACTTCTACTCCTACTCCAACAATAAAAACTCCGACACCCACGCCAACGCCTTCTTATTCAAAAAACCCCTGGAGTAGATTCTGTAGTCGATTTTCTTTCCTCTGTAGATGAGGACCTATTTCTTGTTTCGTACAAAAACTGTGGCGTAGGGATCAGAATAGGGAGCACTCCATTTATTTTCAGAAACCAGCTCCATAAGCCTCCTGTGTACTGGTTTTGCGGTCGTCATATACACAATATCGTAGGAAGACTCATCGATATCCTTCCAGTTTTGTTCATACGGGTAGTACTCGATAAATGCGCTATAGCCCTTTTCATCTTGCCAAAGATGCATTCTGCCATCAATTGAGGGTTGTATATCAGGAAAGTAGTTCCATATAATCCACCCGCCCCAGTTATAAAATGTCATAAGCTTTCCGGAGTAGTCTGCTTGTCCTGAGCTTTGCCGAAGGATTTGGGAGCGAAGAAACTCTGCCGATTGTGGTGAGCACTTTATGAATTCACAGTACATATTCCAAGTGGGTTGGGCAAGAAAAGCTTTCGAGGGGTTAAAAAATAGATAGTATCCGTAGAGGCTAACAAAGATAAAAACTGCAATAGAAGTAGACACATCATCAAGCGTTGGTTTGATGATACGTGCTGTTTGCCGGATAAGGGGGAGTGAGATAAGGATAAGCGGCCAGGTATAGCGCCGAACGAAAAAAGAAAGAATGAGAAGAAGGACTGGTGCTCCAATCCACGGAAGGAGTTTTGTAAATTTTTTCTCTTTGATAATAACTGCGAAACTCACGAATATGAGAAGTTCCCAGGCGATAAGCGTCCACCACAGAAGTGAGAATCTATCAAACGGGAGCCATTCGATAATAAACCTTTGCAGGGGATTGCCGAAGTGTTTGAGTGATTCTTCATAGATTTTTATTCCAAACGGATGGATAAGTGTTCCCGCAATTGAGGCACTAAGAAGGAGAAAACCAGTTCGGATTGCTGAGAGTGTTTTTCGTACCCGATCCTTTTTGTCCGTGTTGAGAAACGTGCGGACGACATATAATCCGTGCCAAATACCGACCAGTCCAAGTCCGAGGATAAACGCACCGTGGATATTTGCCCAGAGAGTAAAAAGAGCTGGGATAAGAAGGAGGAATTTCCACTTTCCTTCCTCATATCGACGTAGGAGAAAATAGAGGATTGCAACAAAAAGAAGTGTTAGGAGATGACCGCGAAACGATACTTCAAACATGGGCATTTCCATAAAAAGCATGATTGGGAAAAGGAGGGCTCGTTCCCAAAAAGTGAGACGGAAAGCCCGTGAGAGGAAAAAGAAAATAAGTGTAATAACAAGTGCTGCTGCAACAGAAAGACCCACGAATCCAAATTGAGAAAAAATAGAATAGGTAACTAGATCTGTCCCCCATGAACTATTTACCCACGGAAAGCCAACCATCGTGGTTGAGAAAATATTTTCTTTTAGTATTGTTCCTATTTGGAAGAAGTATTCGCCGTATGCAAGATGCCAGCCAAGGTCAGAATCATTTGGGAAATAAAGCGATGCGGTAAAAACTACCACATATGGGAAAAATTGGAATAGAAAGAGTTTACCGAGAGAAACGAATGCTTTCATATCGATATATTTCTTTGGAAACGGATACGAGTATATCATACCAAGACAAATACTATCGTTACAGATAGGTACTTGACAAGGGTTCGAAAAATGTTTTACAGTGGATATAGAGTTTGCTCACCGCAAACGGAGGCAATCCAAAGGATAGGATTGCTTTTTTTATCGAAGGAAAATATGTACACCTGCCCGGTGTATCATTTTTCATCTTAATTTGATTACTGCCTAATATGTATTGTAGTCTGCCCATCTCTCAAACCACACTCAATCCCGACTAAGTCGGGAGAGAGTGTTTTTTATGCAGCAAAATACTCTGCCCGGCTTGCCCTGAGGGTAGCCGAAGGGAAAGGAGGTGAAAAAATGATAAAGAAACTTTTAACTGGTGCAGTGGGTATCGGGATGATCCTTGCAAGTACCGTACCGGCATTTGCAGGAATAAGTATCAGTAACACCGGTCAGCAATCTGTTGTCAATGCACGAATTGATCGTATTAAGAATCATCTATTGACAGTAACGAATGCCAACACGCTCACGCAAAATGTGACGTACAATGCAACAACCGGAAATAATTCTGCGGATAACAACACCAAAGATGGTACAGCAATTGCCGGCAATAGCACACAAAATCAGACACAAGAAGTGGAAATGAATACATCCAACGTAGATGTCGATCTTAGTGATGATAATGCAACATGCGATTGTGACAATATAACTGTCAACATGACCGGACAAAACTCAACGGTCAATGCTGATATCAATGCAACCAAAAACTTTACGTTTACTCTAACCAATAGCGGTAATGTAACAAATACGTTCTCTTCAATCGTCAATACCGGAGGAAATACTGCCAACAATAATACCGGCAATGGAACAGCAGCCGGTGGGGATGCAAGTATCACGACACTTATCACGACCAAACTGAATACTCTGTGGCTCAAAGTTAGACTGTAAACCACGAAGTATTTTCTGCCATTTCGAACTCTCCTTTCTAGAAGGGGAGTTCAATGGTATTTGGGGGAACGTATTGCAAACACCAAGGCGCTTGATATAGAATCCGGCCAGGACAAAAGATAATGAAGCGCCTTTTTACACGAGAAGCAATGTTTGTGGCAGGAGTGATCTTCCTTGCCATTTTCTTTGCTAAATTTCCAACCCTCTACCACTGGTTCAATACTCCGGAAGGATATTGGTATCCAAAACAAACTTCATGGTTCGACGCGTGGGATACCAATTTCCAAGTGTCATATATGCGGTACGGCCAACTTTATGGAATGGGATTGGTTAATACCTATGCAACAATTCCTCATGGACCAGTTTATATTTATCAATACTACACATTTCTTGGTGTCATAAACAGATTATTCAATCTTGATCCATTTATTCTGTTCCATATTGCTTCGATTGTTACTGGGATTGTGCTTATCGTTGCATGCTATATGGTGGCAAAGGAACTATTTTCCGACCAGATTATCCGTCTTTCTGCTTTTGTTGTTATGGTTCTTGGGGGAGGATTTGGTTTCTTATCATTACTTAGTTTTTCAGCAGATCTAAAGATTGCCGGATTTACACTGGTTAATGCTTTAGAACGAGGACATGATGCATTAAGTACTGTATGTCTTCTTTTAACATTTGTATTCTTACATAAGTTTTTTCAAACATTTAGCCGTTCCAGCCTGTATTGGGCGGGGGTTTTCAGCTGCATAAGTATACTGCTTCACCCTCCTTTTGCAGTTGTTTATCTTCTCATAGGACTTATTGTGAGTCTTTGGATATATGTAATCAAAAAGATAAAAATAACGGTTTTGTATCCAATTGCTATAGTACTTTTCTTTGGAATCTACTATCTTTCTGCTCTTTCAGCTCTTTTAGATAATCCAGGATTTTCTGGTCTTATAAATCAGAAGCTTTTTAACGTTGATTCGTTATCGCTTGTTTCTGGATTTGGTTTATTGTCCATTCCTTTATTTATTGGGCTTGTTTTTGGAAAAAATAGTCTCAAAATGAGTCTTGTAAAAATTTTTTTCCTGAGTCAACTTTTTTTCGCACTTTCCCCATTCGGATTCCATTTGTATTTCATGAAAGGGGTTTTCATATGGGCTGTGACACTTGCCTTTCTTATGTTTCCCGATCTAATTCCTAATCGGAGATATCTTCTTATTGCCGTAACCTTTGTTACCCTTTTCTCACTCTTACCTCGTTTCTATGTATTTCAGAAATTGATAAAAATAGAGAAAAACAACTCGTTTTTCTTCCTAAGTGAAAGTGAAGGTGATATGTTGTCAAAGATAGAGAGGTTACCTCAAGGTAGTTCGATACTTTCTTTATATCGGATAGGGAACTATATTCCTGCCCACTCCAATAATCGAGTCTATTTCGGGCACAAATTCCAAACGCCGAATAGTTTAGAGAAGGAAACCCTTGCGAAGGCATTTTACTCGAAAATGGATAAAGAGAGACAGCTGGAATTTATAAGGAATAACACTATCGACTTTGTCTATTATGGTTTGGAAGAAATGAGTACTCGCAAATTGGAGCGCCTTCCATTGGAAAATCCCTTCTCATACTTTCCGACTGTAGCATCCAATAGCGGGATTCTTCTTTATGACGTTCGAAATATCGTAAATTAAATATTAAATACTCCCCCTGCGGACAAAAATTCTTACCTTTTCTTCCTCTTTTTTCGCATAAAGCGTTCGGAATTGGTGCGGATAGCCAAAATAAAACTCAGGAATATTGTTTAGTGGGTAGTTGAAAATCGGGAACGTCACCTCATCGTAAGTATCTTTTGAGAGGAAATATCGAAAAATATTTGGGTCTGTCCCCCATCCTGGCCGGTATACGATAATATCCGCAGTTGTCTTCAGATCTTCCTCCAAATTGATTCCCATGAATCCTACTGTCACTCGGCTGCGAAGGTAGTACATGTAAGAGAACTCTTCGTAGTTTGTGGCGATAATAAGTTTTTGTGGCGTTGAAAAGTGGGCGAGGATATAGGGAATAATAACGTCCAGTGGACCTTCATAGCGATGGGTAAGTTGAAAGATGTAACCTGCAATGCGACGGGCTTTCTCTCCTCCGTTATGGATAGTGAGGTTAAAGACCATGATGCAAAGAAGGAAAAAAAGGGTACTTTTTTTCCAGATGAGAGATTTTTTCGGCAAAGGAAGTTCTCTGATCGTTATTATAGCGATAACTGCACTGATTGTGACAAGTGGATACAGATAAATATAATATCTGGTGAAAACGAAAGGTATCCGGGAAAGTGTTGCGAGAGTTCCGACACCAAATATAGCAACCAGAAATGAGAAGAGGAGGAAAAACCGAAGAGAAGTACTTGCTCTATTCGTCTTAACCAAAAGAATAGCAACCCCAATCCCTAAACCGACAAACATAAGGAGAGTATCGGCATAAATTCGTGAAGTGATAGTGACAATATTTTTGTAAACCATAAGCGGTGTGACATGGTATATTTTGGCAGTCAATTCGGCAAGGTGGAAGATGTCAAAAAACAAAAAAGCCGGAGATGTTACAACTATTGCTGCCATGAATGGCAAGAGAGACTTGAGTGTCGGTTTACGGATGCGTCTCTGGAAAATACCAGATGCAATAAAAAGTATGCCTAGAGATGGGAACACTGCCGGGGGATAGGTTAGGAAAATGGCAAGACAAACAACCGGCATGAGAAAAAGGAATAAACGGTAGGAAATAGTATTGAAGAGTACGTACCTTAGAAGCACATACCAGTAGAATCCGACAATAAAAAGGAGAACTGAGTAATATCTGGCTTCCCGGATATGGAGAAGGAGTGGTATATCAATAAGAGAGAGAAAAAGAACGAGGAAAAAACTATTCCGTTTTTGGCCCCCTTGTGAGAAAAAAAGTCGGGCAATAGCTCCAAAAATAAATATGCTTGCAAAACCAATGATAGCAAATGGGAGCCTAACTATTCCTGTTTGAAGATATATATTATCGATTCTTTCAGAAAGCGCTACAAACGGTGCTCCAATGTAATACGCCAGCCAACCATTTTCTTTTGAGGCACCAGTTTCTTGATCTACGAGTGGTTTCAGGAGATCTCTATGGAATTGATTGAGAATGTTACCTTGAAAATAAACGCGCGGATAGCCACCATGAAGTGTAGACTTCGTTAGCATGATTCCAAGCGCTTCATCGTTCCATAAAAGGGGATAGGAAAGATTGGCAACAGTACTGAAAAGCAATAGAGCCGATATGATAAGAATAGAAACGAGAATAGTCCATTTCTTCATAGTATGAGTGGATGATAGCGTAGAGGTAGGGAATCAACAAGATGTTCCTCCTTGACTCTATTTCTTGTTTCGGTGTATAGTTTGCCTCATGAAAATTTCACCGGTGACAAAACGGGCTTTTGTGACGGCAATTCTCTTTACCGTTTGGCTCAGATTATCGACCTTTTTAATCGGCTGGATACTACTTTCACTTGTTAGTCCTATTCCGTATTTTGTAAGTGGTATGGACTTTGTAGAGCGTATTCCAGAAAAATCATCCCCTTTGTATATTATTATGCAACCTCTCATGCGTTTTGATGCTCTCTGGTATAAAAATATAGCAATTTTTCTATATCAAGACAGTCCGCAAAGCGCAGCATTTTTCCCTTTGTATCCACTTGTCCTACGGGTGTTTCTTCTTACTGGATTTACTTTTGAGCAAGGAGCTTTTGTTTTAAATACGTTTCTAGTCTTTTTGGTATTTTTCCTTCTTTATCTATTTGCTAAAGAAGAGAAAGGAGAAAGAACATCTCTTCCGCTCGTTACGATGTATGCGTTTTTTCCCACAAGTTTTTTCCTTCTTGCGCCCTATGCGGAGTCGCTTCTCTTAGTTCTTCTGATTGGATTGTTTCTTTTGTTGAGGAAGAAGAAGTATTTTTGGGCATCGTTCGTTGCAGCTTTGGCCGCTTCAACAAAGCCATTTGCGATCGTTGTTTTTCTTCCTCTTTTGTATACGTACTATAAGAGCTCAGTAAACCTTCGAAATTTTCTCCCACGGTTTATTTCTCTTTTTCTTATTCCACTAGCATATATCTTTTCTACCTTTTTCCAAGATTCGATGACTGGTGTCCCCTTTTCTTCCATTAAAGCGCAAAACTTTTGGGGGATAAAATACACCTTGCCTTGGGATCTTATTACTGCCGAGTGGAACTACCTTTTTTCTCTCGGGTATACTCTTCCAAATCATGTGAATTTGTTTTTGGCAACATCAGGAGGAATTCTTGTTGTCCTGTCAAAAAGGCTTCTCCGGACTGATATCTGGATTCTTTCTCTCCTTCTCTATCTCGTCTTTACCGTTACTAGTACGAAATACAGTATGGTTCCATTTTTCTCTTTCTCTCGGTATGCACTTATTCTTTTTCCGCTATTTCTTTCTGTCGTCTCGTTTCGCATTCAGCCTACCTATAAAATCATGTATCTGGGAGCATCAGTTCTCTTCTTTTCTCTCTACTTTGCCTTGTTTGTAGTGGGATTATTCATCGCATGACAGTACGTGGTAATAAGAAAAATTGATCAATGTACTGGAAAAGAGATAGTTTGATATATTTCGATATCTTGACAATGTGATTTGACCAGTATAGTATCTGTTTACTTCTGCCCAAAGCTGTCTGCTTTGGGCTTTTCTTATGGCAAAAGAAAAAAATATTCTGGGTCTAGAAAAAGCTTCGCAACTTGCGAAAACCGGTGGACTTTTTCTACGATCCATTTTATCCTCCAAAAAACGGATAGTTATTGCGCTTATAGTTCTTTTTGTCATTGGTATCGGAGGTGCACGATTTATTTCTTCAAGGGTTGGTCAGACGGCATCGGCTAAATCTGTTTCGCAACCGGTGAATAGAAGCTTTGAGTTTACCGCTCTCAATAACCAGGGAAAACCAGTGATACAGAAAATAAAAGTTACCGCAACAACAGTTGAGAAAACAAATCAAGTCCTTGTGAAAGACCAGACGTTCGTTGCCAAAAACAACAAAACCTTTCTAATTCTGCAACTTGACCTGAAAAACGATGCCACAATTCCATTAAATATTTTGCCAGGAGATCTCGTTCGCCTGACTGTTAACGGTGATGAAGAGAACAAGTTTGCGCCAGATTTGCATAACAATCTGGTGTATGTTGCCGCAATCTCGACGAAACCTGATCGAATCGGATTTGTAATCCCCCAAGATGCGAAGGAATTTAAGCTCTATGTTGGAGAACTTGACGGGAAGAAAGAGGAAATACCAATAAAATTGCCCTCTTGACAAGGTAAGAGTATATCTTTTATAGTGCGACTTAGAAAAAAGCCCGTACTTCTGCCCCAAAATCTGCTCATCATTCACAGTCTGCCCGCAACTGCCTACAATGCCCAATGGTTGACTACTCAACCAAAAAAATTACTAGGGATTTACTTGAGGAAATAAAGCAAGCACTCAAAAATATTCGCGGCTGGGGATCCGTAGAGATTTACGTGCAAAACAACAAAGTGACACAGATTACAGAGAGAAATATCAGAAAAACCAGCCACCAAATTTAGGCGCGCTGGAAAAATAATTTTAATTACCGACCGCACACGGAGGTAAGGATTCTCCCGATATTATCGGGAGGAGACTTACCTCATTTTTTTGGAGTGATTACTGACTTACTGGATTGGACAAAGCTGTGTGTTCTTTCCTAGGCAGAATGACAGTTTTGTTATCACACAAAAGAAAGGAGGTGAAAACTTAATGAAAAAAATTGCAACGTTAACAGGGGCAGCAGTTTTACTCGCTGCAACCTTAGTACCGGCATTTGCTGCAAACAGTTGTACAAACAGTACCACAGGACCGTTTTCAAACAACACCTGCACTGTAAACAACACTAGCAATGTGACGGTCAATAACGTCAATGATGCTCAAATCATCAATAGAGTGAATTCTACGTCTAACACTGGGAACAACAGTGCTTCCTACAATACGCTGGGAGGCTCAATCGTCACTGGGAATGCGACCAACAACACAACCGTGTCTTCAGTTGCAAACATCAGTACGACCAATCTGACAATTGGATCTGGAGGTTCAAACAACATCGCTGGTAACGAAATTACCGGACCTTACTCCAATAACGCTGCATACATCAACAATCGAACGAGAGTCGATGTATACAACAGTAATACCGCCACAGTGAAGAATAGTGTGAATGCAACAGCTGATACTGGGAATAATAGTGCAGACTACAATACCGGTCCAGCAACCGTTCAAACTGGAAATTCATGGTTAAATCTTGGAGTACTGACACATGTGAATGACAGTTTGACAGACCTTAACCTTGGGGCAGGTGGTACTGGGAACAACACTGCATTCAATAGCACAACTGGACCATTCTCTAACAATGCGGCAGTCATCAACAACGACATCTACGCGTACGTGAACAATGTGAATGACCTCCAAGTCAAAAACAGAGTGAACGCACGTGCATTAACTGGGAATAATAGCGCATCCTACAACACGTTGGGAGGCGATATTACAACAGGAAATGCAACAGCCGGAGTTGGTGTCAATACCGAAGGGAATATCAACACGACTATGATTGCAACAGCCATGGGCGGATTCGCCAATGATGCTTCAAGTAGTGTAACAGGTCCGTATTCCAATAATGCACAGTACGTGAATAACAATAAAAACGTAACTGTAGATAACTGGAATAACAAGTGCCAGTCTCACAACGCTGATCGGATTCGAAATCCATGGAGACCATGGAGTGAGACCGATGGGTGTGAACCTGAGTATCTCGGAGTCTTCAATACTGTAAATAGTGTTGTTGATGCTGGGAATAACGCCGGAGACTACAATACCGGTGGTGGTAGCGTGATGGCAGGATGGGCATCACTCATGGAAGCGGTTCAGACACATCTTAACGATGTCCTGAATACACTCTCCCTGTAAAACAGTAGCCATCCCTTTCTTATGGTGGGGATCCATCCTAGGAAATTGGGTCCCCACCGAGAAAGACTTATTTATAGGAAATCAAAATGGATAAAGTAGATGAATAGGTTGAAAAAATTTATTAGTACAAGTCTTATTGTAACTCTCATTTTTCTGAGAGTTTTATCGGTTGTACCCGTATTGGCCCAGGAGGTACCGACAGTTCCACCTCCGCCTCCGATGCCAGATACACTCTCCTCAGTACCGACAGTTCCTCCGCCACCTGATACGAGTTACACATTACCGACAGCTGCGCCTCCACCGACAAATCCGCCTCCTCCGGCGGATGTCCCAACCGTTCCACCACTTCCGACCAGTTCAGGTGGGGATCCATTACCAACTTCAGATCAGATCGATTCCCTTTCAGGGATAACGCCTACTGGAGGAAGCTTAGAAGATCCGACAAATCAGAGTAATCCTAATGGATACTCATCCGAGGGTAACGCAAGTGGTACGAGTACGAATTCTAGTGGAGAAATCAATGATCCAGCTAATATTGCCACTGGGGCTCTGTCGACGAACTACGCTGAAGAAATAGTGAACCAGAAGCTTGAGGTGATGAATCAAAATTTAGCCCAGATGCAAAATAAAATTGACCAAATTTCCTCAACTGGATTTAACTACGCAAATCTCAATACATTAGATGGGCAAGTTTTTACTGGCGATACCCAAGCCAAACTGAATCTTTTAAATAAGCTCAATAGCACCATGACAGGAGTTGGCGCGTTTTCTGTATTTAATATCTACGATAACTACTTAGGAGATATTGTTTTCAATCTTCCCGGAAATAGTATCAATCAAGGGTTTTCCCAAGCTTCAGGGACAGTATCCAAAAATGCCGTGACTGGTTATGGATCTGATAATACTGCTATTGCCGATAGCCAGTTTACGGTGAAAGAAGCAAATGGAAATGATGCAGAAATTGTCAATGATATTAACCTTGCAGCAATTACAGGAAGTAACAGTGCATCATTCAATACTGGAAATGGTGTGGTCTCAACAGGTGATGCAAGTGCAATTGGTAACGTCATCAATCTTGCGAATACCAACCTCAATGTCTCCAACTGGCTTTTTGGTGTCGTGAATATCTTTGGTGAGTATGTCGGCAATATTATTCTTCCTCAAGGAGACAGTAGTGGGTCAGGTGGATCAACTCTACTTAGTGGGAATAGTAATACTGGAGCGATGTCAAATAACACTGCAAATTATACAAGCAACACGACTGCTTCGTTTGAGAACACAAACAATGCAGATATTGTAAGTGCAGTAAATACATCGGCAAATAGTGGAAATAATACTGCATCGGTAAATACCGGTGGAGGGTATGTCGCAACAGGAAATACCGATGTTGCTGTGAGTAACTCAACAATTGCCAATATAAATACCGTACAGGAAGAAGAGACTGTATGGATGGTTATTGTCAATGAAGCAGGGAAGTGGGTTGGTCATATTCTTGGTTCCCCATGGGGTGCAACAAGCGCTTCCAATGCACTTCCGATAGCTCAAACAACGACAGGCGCCGGATTTCAGACATTTACGACAACCAATGCCGGAACAGGGGCCTTTTCTGATAACGTTGCTTCTCAAAATACGACAACAAATACTCAGCTGTCAAACGAGAATACCGCAAAGATAACGAATAATGTCACAGCCACTGCCGATACCGGCAATAACCAAGCTGCCTATAACACAGGAGCAGGTGTCATAGAAACAGGCGATGCAAATGTAGGTTTGAATCTCGTTAACATGGCAAATACCAATGTTGTTGCCAAAAAGTTTGTTGCGATCTTAGTAAATATTCTCGGATCCTGGGCTGGTGATGTCGTAACGCCTGGACAAAACGCATCAGGAAATACTACATCTGCAACTGGGGGAGTAGCGGAACTTCCTACTATTGCCCCACTTCCGACCATTCCACCACTTGGATCAGCCGACAATTTTGACAGTTACAATGGAGAATCCAATGAGTATGCAGATTCATACTACCAAGATCAGACATCTCAGACAAATGAAATATATTACTATTATTATCCCGAGACTTATACCCAAGCAGTAAATACTGTTAATACTGCAAGACAAAAGACTTACACAACGCGCCAATATTATTCTCAGGGTGTTCCAGAGCAGCAACAGGTAGAAAATCAAATCAATCAAATCAAAGAAGTGAAGCGTGGAATATTCCTTTCTCCAGCATTTGCCAAGGCAACACAAAGTAGCATTGCGGCAATGCTTTTGGGTGGAGCCTCAATTCGTGTTACCAACTCTTGGCTTTGGATTGTGCCGGTCGCTCTTTTTCTCTTTATCATCAGACGCCGAAAGAAATATGATATCTCAAAGTACGTTCATGCATTATTGGAGGTTATTTTATAGAAAAGGAGGTGAATAGTCAGAAGTGAAAAGAAAAATTGCTGTTTTCGGAAGCTTATTAATCATTCTTTTGTGGATTGTGATGTCAAACTCAACAAGCGTATATGCAGACTGGTGGGAGAGGCCAACTACAAGACCAACACAACCAAGTGACGAACATCCGACATCTCCACCAGAAGAACCAACAAGTACGCCACAGCCCACAACTACCCAGCCAACACCAACACCGCGGATAGGGGGACCGACGCCAACAAATCCGCCATCAAATGGTGGAGGAGGGGAAGGAGATGGTGAAGATGCGTGTGCTGCCGGGAAATCATACGTAGGACCATATTGTGGATGGACACCTCGAATTGGGGGTGAATCAGGTGGACAACCAGGAGAGCCACAACCAATTGTTAAAGGTTTATCCGCAACCGGAAGTTTCGATTTGGGGCTTTCTGATATAATACTCCTATCAGGAGTGTTATGTCTTCTTCTCTACGCAAAATCAAAATTCGGAAAAATCCAAAGAGCGTAAAAAAAATCCTTCAAGACGAAAGGCGTCGCACGCGACTGATCCTTTTAGTCGGAGGGTTTTTTTTGCTGATTGTAGGATCGGTACTTTCAACTCCAGCTGGTGGAAATAATGAGCGAAAAGAAGAAAAAACAGAAAGCGCAGAAAGTGTTACCACATTTGCACAAGAGCCAGTAAAAATAGATGAAAATTTACTCCGCGTTGATACCTCGAAAAAAGTTACAAAAAGTCCACCGACGCGTCTTGTTATTCCCGATTTAAGTATTGATGTACAAGTTCGAGAAGCAAAAGTTATAAAAGGATACTGGGAGGTATTTGCCGATAGTGCTGGATTTGGACTTGGTTCTTCCTATCCGCAAGATATAGGTAATCAAGTCATTTTTGCTCACGCTCGTGCCGGATTATTCCTTCCTCTTAAACAGGCAAAAATCGGGCAAAAGATTTACGTATTTACGAAAGATTCCTGGTATGGATATTTCGTGAAGGATATTAAAGAAGTGCTCCCCACACAAGTTGAGGTTATCGCTCCAACCAAAGAATCAATTCTAACCCTCTATACATGTTCTGGATTTGCAGACAAAAAACGTCTGATTATTACTGCCGGAAAGGTCTGATACGTTTGGGTTTCATTCAATTTTCCTCTGATCCAGTTCTTCGTACTTTAGTATACATACTCCTAGTTGACAGATGATAGTCCCCAAGTAGAATGAAATTAATCTAAAGTATTGACCAACCGCACACGGAGGTCAATGAATGCATATATGCACTTGCCTACCTCCGTTATCGAAGAATCTTTTAATTACCATTGATGCAGGTCCACCGTCACCGGTGGATTTTTTATTTCGGAATACAAAGATGAAATTATTCAATATTCGCCTTTTTCTTATAGGTTGCTTTTTAGGATTAGCAACACTTTTTGTTACCCCAACGACAACATACGCTTTTCAGTTTCCATTTCTTCCTCTACCGAATTTATCAAGACTTTTGCCATTTCCCCGACTTAATCCTCTTCCTACACTTGTACCACTTCCGACACTTGCCCCATTGCAGCCGCTCGGTGGCTCTACGCCTACAGTAACTCCAACACCTACTATTACTCCAACTGCGACGTCCACCGAAACGCCAACCCCCACTTTAACAGAAACGCCAACCCCTACCGCAACTGAAACTCCCACTCCAACTGAAACAATTACTCCCACACCAACCGAAACACCAACGGCAACTCCGACAGAAACGCCGACACCGACAGAAACTCCATCTCCCACTCCGAGTGATACGCCAACACCTACTCCTTCCGAAACACCAACACCAACAGAGACCGTGACGCCAACACCAAGTTCTACCCCTCTTCACACCGAAACACCGACACCGACATTGACTCCAACAGAAACCCCAACAGAGACTCCAACTCCAACCGAGACCATCACTCCGACACCTCCAGAGATTCCGACAGATACTCCAACCCCAACTCTTACACCAACAGAAACATTAACACCGACTCCAACAGATACTCCCACACCAACCGAAACTCCAACAGTTACTCCTACCGAAACGCCTACTCCCACAGATACTCCAACTCCAACAGAGACCCCGATTCCAACACCAAGTCCCACAACAGGTCCAATAGGGCCATTGGTCCTATATTTAAATTTGGATGAAGGAACCGGAACGACAGCAAATGATTCCTCGGGGAATGGTAATAATGGAGCACTAAATTTCTATGGTGATCCACCAACAGTTTCATCAGGTTGGACAGGAAGTGGCCAAGTGAATGGAGCAATAATTAATGATGGTAATGATGATTTTATAAATGTTTTGGATTCTACAAGTCTGCCCGATAGTGCTCCTTTAACTGTTGCATTATGGATAAAACCAAACTCACTTGATGATTTTCGGTATCCAATTGCAAAAAGTAACATTGGAAGTTCATGGGCGTTTGGGGTAGATGATGGGAGCCGATGTGGCACAAGCGGAAGTGTATTTATGTTTGCAAATACTCAAGTATGCGCAACATCTCTACCTTTAACGATAGGCAATTGGTACCATATTGCATTTACAAATGATGGAGCTCAAACAAAAATTTATATAAATGGGTTATTACAGCATACCGAAGCTCAATTAATACCAAGTTCTTCCGGACAACCAGTTGTTATCGGAAAAAAAGGAGATGGTCGTAACTTCAACGGCTTTATCGACGAAGTAAAAATTTACAATACAGTTCGTTCCGATGGAGAAATAGCAGTTGATGCCGGGGTAACACCATTAACTACCCCTACCCAAACTCCAACTCCAATTGATACCCCAACTCCTACCCCATCAGAGACTCCCACGCCGTCTCCAACAGGTTCTCAGGTTCTTATCAATGAATTTGTTGCCCATGTTGGGTCAACATTTCCGCAGGAATGGGTCGAGTTTTACAATCCGGGTAGCATCGATCTTTCTTCATTTTATATTGATGATGATACCAATTTTGATAGCGATGCAGGGAGTAGTGATAAAATTCCACTAACATCTCTTAATACTTCAAATCCTCTCTACCCTTTTCAACTTCTCGGTACAGGTTTTCTTAATGATGGTGGAGATTTTGTCGTTCTATTTGCAGGAGATGGGACACTAATCGATCAACATCAATACCTTTCTGATCCAGGAGAAGATACAGCAATTGGGAGAGAACCAGATGGTGGATCCTGGAAGACATGTGGCGTCCCCTCTCAAGGTAATACAAACACGGGTGTTTGTTAATAAGTCTGTCAAGTTATTATTTCTCCTTTTCCTTGAATTTCTCCCGCTTGTTTGACACAATTGGAATATGGGTTCTATCAGAGGGATTTTCCACCATTATTTCTATCCCCACGAGTCCAATAATTTCCGTGCGAAAACACTTCATGCAAGTTCGATCCTTTTCTATATTGTTCTTCTTTTTGCCTTCCAGATTGGTGCGACATTTCTCTATCACTACCAACGAAATGTCCTTGGGTTTGCTACAGATATTTCATCACAAAAAATCATTGAGTTGGTAAATCAAAAAAGGCAGGAGAGTAATCTCCCCCCGCTTTCTGAGTCTTTGGAGTTATCATCAGCTGCAACCAACAAAGCCTCTGACATGTTTAGCTATAATTACTGGGCTCATATATCACCTTCGGGTCAGACTCCGTGGGTATTTATTACTTCAACTGGATATAAATATATCTATGCAGGGGAAAATCTCGCCAAAGATTTTGATTATTCGCAAGATGTTGTCGATGCCTGGATGAAATCTCCAACCCATAGGGCAAATCTTTTGAAACCAGAGTATAAAGAAATTGGGGTAGCGGTGGTCAACGGAAGGCTAAACGGTCAAGATACGACGCTTGTTGTTCAGGAGTTTGGGGCTCGTCTTGCCAAGGAAACTGCTAGTCAAGATAAACCCACAACCACATCAGAGAAGGAAATCATTGAAATTAGTCAATTACCAAGCATAGAGGGAGAACTAGATGATAGAGAAGAGATTTCCCCCATATCACAGAGTTTAATCTTCGGTATAAATGCAAAAACGACATCGCTCGTTCTTTCTGAATTTCTTCTTGTTGTCCTTTTTGTCGATAGCATTTACATGTGGCGACACCGTACCCAGCGTCTTGTAAGTCACAGTCTTGCACACTTTATTTTCTTAGCCGCAATAATTGGTGCTATGAGTGCGGCTGGTATTGGAGTTATTTTATAATAGGGAAAACCATGCCAAATCATACAACAAAAAGTATCCATCCATCTACGTCACAAGTGCTTCGTTTTCTAGTTTTAGCCCTTATTCTTGGGATTGGGGTAAGTCTATTTTGGGCAAATCAGGGAAAACCATCGCAACAATTTTTCATTGGAACAATAATGGCAGGCATGTATTTTCTATGGGGCGTTCTCTATCATACTCTCGAAGGTGATCTCCATCCCAAGATTGTGGTAGAATATCTACTTATGTCGCTACTTTCCGTTATACTGTTGCGAGGAGCGCTCTTCACGCGATTATGAAAGGTGTCATTCTTGCCGGAGGACTTGGAACCCGGCTCTATCCTCTTACCTACGCCACCAACAAACACCTTCTTCCTGTCTATGATAAACCCATGATTTTTTATCCCATAGCTACACTTGTAAATAGTGGTATTACAGAGATTCTCGTCGTTGTAAGCGGACCTCATGCCGGGCATTTCATCCGTGTTTTGAAAAATGGGAAAGAATTGGGGGTCAAACATCTTGAATTTGCTTACCAGGAAAAACCTGACGGGGGAATTGCCGATGCACTGAGCCTTTCTGAAGATTTTGCCGATAATGGCAATATTGCCGTAATACTTGGGGACAACACCACCGATATGGACCTGAAAAGTGCAGTAAAGAGTTTCCAAAAAGGAGCTCTCCTTTTTATTAAAAAAATAGATGATCCTCATCAGTTGAAACGGTTTGGCGTTGTTGTTTTTGATGCTAAAGATCCCAAAAAAATTGCAGCGATTGAAGAAAAGCCCAAAATTCCCAAAAGTAACTATGTGGCAACAGGTCTTTACCTGTATGATGCAAAAGTTTTTGACTACATTAGGTCTTGTAAACCGTCTTGGAGAAATGAACTGGAAATTTCTGATGTGAACAACCAATATATCAAAGATGTCAGCCTTTCCTGGACTGAACTCACCGGATTTTGGTCAGATTGTGGTACATTTGAGACATTATTCCAAGCCAATAAATATTGGGCGAAAAAGGAGGTTGGAAGGGTGTGAAATATCCTGCTCCTTCCTCTCAAACCCTTATTGAGGGGGTAAAGGTAAAAAACCTTACTCGTAATTACGACGAACGAGGATTCTTTGAAGAACTCATACGAGTAACTGACGAGTTTTTCAAAGAAGGATTTGGACAGCTTTCTCACTCTTTTATGAAAGAGGGAGTTACTAAAGCCTGGCATATCCATAAAACACAAACTGACTGGTGGTATGTTGCGAAAGGGTCGCTTTGGGTGGCACTTTGTGATATGCGCAAAGTCTCAAAAACGTATTTGAGGATCAATGAGTTTGTACTTGGGGAAGATGGGGAGGATATTATTCTGAAGATTCCTCCGGGTGTTGCCCATGGGTGTAAAGTATTGACGCCGACCTCGGAACTTTTTTACGTGACTTCCGGAGTATATAGCACCCAAGAAGAGGGAAGAATTGACCATGATGATCCAACTATTGGGTATGACTGGCTGCAACAACTTCCACGAAAGAGCTAAGTATGAAACTACTTGTAACTGGTGGAGCTGGATTTATCGGAAGTAACTTTCTTCTCTATTGGCTCAAGTACCATCCAAATGATCAGATTATCAATCTTGATAAACTGACATATGCTGGAAACCTTGCCAATTTAGCCTCAATTTCTTCACCCACGTATTCATTCATACAGGGAGATATCTGCGACGTTAAACTCGTTTCGGAGATTATGGATGGGGTCGATACCGTTGTCCACTTTGCTGCAGAAAGTCATGTTGATAGGTCAATTGTCGATCCTCCCGTATTTCTTCGAACCAACATCATTGGTACCCAGGTCCTTCTTGATGCAGCTTTAAGAAAAAAGGTTAAAAGGTTTCATCACATATCGACTGATGAAGTATTCGGGTCTCTTGAAATCGAATCAAAGGAGAAATTTCGGGAAAGTACGCCCTATAATCCCAGAAGTCCGTATGCAGCAAGCAAAGCTGCAGCCGATTACATGGTACGGGTTTACTGTATAACGTATGGGCTACCGGTAACGATTACCAATTGCTCAAATAACTTTGGTCCGTTTCAACATCCGGAGAAACTTATTCCCCTTGCAATAACGAACATTTTAGAAGGAAAAAAAATCCCAGTGTATGGTGATGGAAGATATGTGAGAGATTGGTTGTATGTAGAGGATCACTGCCGGGCAATTGATCAAGTACTTCGGAATGGAAAAATAGGAGAAACGTATTGTGTTGGAGGAATGACAAAAGATATAACCAATCTTGAAGTTGTCAAAAAGATTCTTTCTCTTATGGACAAAGATGACTCGTGGATTGAGTATGTAAAAGATAGACCTGGGCACGATCGGCGATACGCAATGGACTTTAGAAAGATAGAAAAAGAGTTTGGATGGAAGCCGGAGCATGACTTTGAAACATGGCTTGGAAAAACAGTCGAATGGTATAAAGAAAATACTTCATGGTGGAAGAAAGTTAAGAAGGGGGAATTTCAGGACTACTACAGAAAGCAGTATAAACAATGAACGCAATTGTTGGAACTGGACTATCCGGATTGGTTGGCACACGTATACAAGAACTTCTTCGTGAGTACTATACGTTTGAAGATTTAAGCTTGAAAACACATGTTGATATAACCAACGTTGAACAGGTGCAGAAACGCGTTGGAGAGTCTTTGGCATCTACGATCCTCCACATGGCAGCGATAACAGATGTTGATGCGTGTGAGGATGATAAAATCTTGGGTGAAGAAGGAGCTGCGTGGAGAGTAAACGTCGAAGGAACAAGAAATATTATTGATGCGGCAAGAAAAACAGGGAAAAAAGTTATTTACATTTCTACCGACTTTGTTTTTGATGGGACGAAAGAGTTCTATATAGAGACCGATACTCCAAATCCTCTAAACTGGTATGGATATACCAAGTACATGGGGGAGAGTATAGTAACAGATTCGGGTGTAGAATTTGTCATCTTTAGGCTAGCCTATCCATACCGAGCAGAATTTTCCGAGAAAATGGATTTTGTCAGAAGAATAATTGAAAAATTAACTCATAAAGAAAAGATTTTTTCTCTCACAGACCATATTTTTACACCGACATTTATCGATGACTTCGCAATTGCGATTGATGAGGTTATTCGCCAAAATGCAGAGGGCATTTTTCATGCGGTTGGGAGTGAAAGCCTCACTCCTGATGAGGCTACGAAACGAATAATGGACGTATTTCAATTGACGGGTGATGTAGAAAAAACAACGCGGGAGGTGTTTTTCCATGATCGAGCGTTTCGTCCTTGTCGTTTAGCTTTGAAAAATGATAAAATAGCCCGATTGGGCGTTAAAATGCTGGGGTTTGCTGAGGGACTTTCAGAGATGAAAAAACAGCTAACCTTTCAAGAGAAAAAAACATGACAATTGCAATCATTGGACACGGATATGTTGGCCTTGTCACAGCTTCCATATTTGCCGATCTTGGTAATACTGTTTGGGTCGTGGGAAGGACTCCTTCGAAAATTGAAAAGCTAAAAAAGGGGATTACACCGTTTTTTGAACCAGGTCTTGATGAACTCGTAAAAAGAAATATTGTAGCCGACAGACTGGTATTTACCTTAAACTACGAAGATGCAGTTTCCGACGCACAGATTATCTTTATCTCCGTTGGGACGCCTTCAACTTCAACAGGTGAGGCTGATCTGACATCGGTATACCAGGCTGCCAAAAAGATCGGACAGACGCTGAAAAGGTACGCTGTGGTAGTAACCAAAAGTACTGTACCGGTTGGGACAAACAGAGAGGTCGCAAAAATTATTAAAAGGATTGTCTCAGGGAAAATTCCTTTTGACGTCGCATCCTGTCCAGAGTTCTTGCGTGAAGGAAGTGCGATATCTGACAGCTTAAATCCCGATAGAATAGTTATCGGGTGTGAAAGCCTTAAGGCAAAAGAACTTCTACTTGACCTTCATAAACCAATTGATGGTGAGCGCGTTATAACAGGAATTGAAACTGCAGAGATGATAAAATATGCCTCCAATTCACTTCTTTCAACAAAAATTTCGTTTGCCAACGCAATGTCATTTATATGCGATGCAGTTGGAGCTGACGTTGAAGAGGTGCTTACTGGAGTTGGACTCGATAAAAGACTGGGAAGATCATTTCTGTATCCAGGTGTGGGGTACGGCGGAAGTTGTTTCCCAAAAGATGTCAAAGCACTTATTGCAATTTCAAAAAAGCACGGATACAATTTCCAACTTCTCCGTGCGGTTCATGAAATCAATCAGGAAGCTCGAGAACGATTCGTCGTTAAGGTCATGAAAAAATTAAACGGAGTGAAGGGAAAAACAATAGGTGTATTGGGTCTTGCTTTTAAGCCAAACACTGATGATATGCGAGAAGCACCCTCAATTGATATAATAGCGAAACTTCAAGCGAAAGGCGCAAAAATTCAGGCATTTGATCCGGTGGCGATGGAGAATGCCCAACACTATATGAGTGATGTGACGTTTTGTAAGGATCCAATCCATGCAGCACGTGGTGTGTGGGCTTTGCTTGTTTTGACTGAGTGGAATGAATTCAAGCAGATTGACCTTTTGAAACTTAAAAAAGTGATGAAGAAACCGTACCTTTTTGATGGGAGAAATATCTATGATCCAAAGAAAATCAAAAACTTGGGTTTTACTTATGTTGGTGTCGGGAGGGAATAACACATGCCTACGATCAAGAAACAGAAGAAGAAAGCACTCGTGACGGGTATAACTGGATTTGCCGGAAGCCATTTAGCGGAGCTTCTATTGAATGAAAATGTTGAGGTGCATGGGATTCAAAGGTGGAGATCGAAAAACGATAATATCGAACATATAACAAATAAGATCCGCTTTCATGAAGCAGATCTTTTAGATGCACATTCCCTCTACAAAGTGATTGGTGAGGTTCGACCTCAATATGTCTTTCATCTTGCGGCTCAGTCATATGTTCAGTCATCATGGGCATCACCTTCCAATACCCTTGAAGTAAACATTATTGGTTCAGTTCATCTCTTTGAAGCGGTTAGAAAAAGCGGTTTAGATATTGTCATGCAGATTGCTTGCTCTTCTGAGGAGTACGGGAAAGTTTTACCATCCGAGCTTCCTATTCGGGAGACAAACGCTCTTCGTCCTCTCTCGCCATATGCGGTTTCCAAACTTGCCATGGACTATCTTGGCTACCAATACTATGAGAGTTACGGGGTAAAAATTATTCGAACCCGAGGGTTCAATCACACAGGTCCCAGACGTGGGGATGTATTTGCAGAGTCAACATTTGCCAAACAGATTGCAGAAATCGAGAAAGGGAAAAAAGTTCCAGTTGTGTACGTTGGGAATTTAGAGGCACGGAGGGACTATACCGATGTTCGGGATATGGTTAGGGCATATTATCTTTCGGTAGAGCGCTGTTCTGCCGGAGAAGTATACAATATTGCAAGCGGGAATGTTTGGAAAATTGGGGATGTTCTAAAACTTCTTCTCTCGATGAGTCGAGTTAAAATAAAAGTTGTAAAAGATAAAGAACGGATGAGGCCTTCAGATGTAGAAGTCTTAGTTGGAGACGCGACGAAATTTAAAAAGCAAACAGGATGGAAACCCGAAATCCCCTTTACCAAAACAATGGAAGACCTTCTCAATTATTGGAGAGTCAAGGTCTAAAGGTTTTCCCCCAATATTTGTAAATCATGAAAACACCAAGCAAAATTCTCATCACGGGTGGTGCCGGCTTTATAGGATCTCATCTTGTTGAATCGCTTTTGGCAAAAGGGAACGAGGTTATTTGCATTGATAACTTTCTAACAGGAAAAAAAGAAAACATAGAGGAGTTTTTGGGAAGGAAAAACTTTCGCCTCTTCAAATACGATATTATTCAACCTTTAAAAAAAGAAATCCGTCAAAAAATTCATGGCATTACGAGACTATACCATTTAGCCTCCCCTGCAAGTCCTCCTCAGTACAAAAAATATGCAATCGAAACGCTCCTGGTTAACTCCATAGGGACCTATAACATGCTTGAAGTGGCAAAAGAGGAGCGGGCAAAATTTCTTTTAGCATCGACGAGCGAAGTGTATGGTAATCCTTTGGTGCATCCACAAAAGGAGGGGTATTTCGGCAATGTCAACCCGATCGGCGTACGGTCTTGTTACGATGAGGGAAAGCGGTTTGCTGAAAGTATTACCATGAATTATCATCGCAAATACCAGGTAGATACTCGGATTATCAGGATATTTAATACGTATGGACCCAAGATGGATAGAGAAGACGGTCGAGTGATTGCCAACTTTATCAACCAAGCTCTCCGGGATATTCCACTGACTATGCATGGAGATGGCACCCAAACACGGTCTTTCTGTTACGTGTCTGATATGGTTGATGGACTCAGTCGCGCTATGGAAAGCAAAGGCGCCAATAGTGAGGTAATAAATCTAGGATACCCAAAAGAGTATACAATTTCAGAAATTGGCAAGATCATTGTTGATCTTACGAAATCGTCTTCGGAGATTAAGAGATATCCTCCTCAAGAAGACGATCCAGAAAGAAGAAAACCAGATATAACCAAGGCCAAAAAACTCCTCGGGTGGGATCCTAGTGTATCTTTAACAATCGGTCTTTCTCATACAATCAACTACTTCCGCTCCCTATGAACATCGTCCATATTATTCCAACGTTTAATGAAAAGGAAAATATAGGGCTTATGATTGAGGAAATTTTCCATATTGGAAAAAACTATCCTCAATGGAAGACGTCGATTCTGGTTGTAGACGATTCATCACCAGATGGGACTTCTGAGGTTATCAAAAAATACCAGAAGCGTTTTGAGGGGAAAGTGTATTTACTTTCGAAAAAGAAAGTAGGACTAGGAAGTGCTCTCGTTGCCGGTTTTGAATATGCAATGAGAAAGTTGAATGCTGATATTGTTATACCAAATGATGCTGATTTTCAATGGGATCCAAAAGATTACCCGCGGCTTGTGAAAAAAATACAAGAAGGATATGACGTGGTAGTTGCATCTCGGCATGTGACTGGAGGGAATACGTCTGGATGGAACATTTTCCGACGTATTAACCATGAAATATCCAACACATTTCTGGCATGGTGGATTGCAGGAGTTAAGGAGGTTCGTGATCACGCCGGTAACTTTAAAGCTATTCGGGTAAAGGGTGTTTTGGATAAAATACCTCTTTCGCGGATGAAGGATGTGGGATTTTCTTTTCAACTAAGAATTTTATATGAACTTTCAAAAACTGGAGCACGATTTGTAGAAGTGCCTGCAGTTTTTCACGAACGGAAACGGGGAAAATCAAAAATCGGTTTCAATAAGCACTACTTTCGAGATGTCGTTGAATATATTTTGAGTAGTTTTCTAATTCGGGCAGATCGTTCAAAGAGTTTCTTCCAATACGTTATAGTCGGTGGTACGGGATTTACAATTCAAACTGTTATCGCCAAGACACTAACAGTCTTTCGAGTTGATCCGAGTATCGCAGTATCAGTTGGAGCTGAAAGTGCAATAATTTCAAATTTTCTCTTTAATAACCTCTGGACGTTTTCTCATAAGCGCATTACTGGAAGACGAATACTTTCGAAATTTATACATTTTAATGGTGTAGCTTTTGGTGCAATTCTTATCCAATTCGTTTCGGTAAAAGCAGGAATAACACTATTTGGTCCCTCAACATGGTTCACCTTTATGGTTTTGTCGATCATCTTTCTCGTGGTACCATATAGTTACTTTGCATACAACCACTTCATTTGGAGATAAGTATTTTCTCGATAACCGTAAATAAAGGTTTCTTTACATGAATACCACAATAAAAAGACAGTATCTGTCTTTCATGCTCCTTTTTTTCATTCTCGTTACCGGAGCGATTTTTCGACTCTATCGGCTCCCAGAGTACATAACATTTTTAGGTGATGAAGGAAGAGATGTCTTAGTGGTCAAGCGTATAATTGTAGATCATGAATTTACTCTTCTTGGACCAATTACAAGTGTCGGCTCTGTCTACATGGGACCTATTTACTATTACTTTATGGTCCCATTTTTATGGGCGTGGCAGCTTGATCCCGTTGGTCCGGCTGTAATGGTGGTATTTTTTTCACTCGCCACCATTTTTCTTCTTTACCGGTTCGGTTCTGAATTTTTCCACCCCTCAGTTGGACTTCTTTCATCGTTCTTTTACGCTACTTCACCATTGACTATTTTGTATGGGAGATCTTCTTGGAATCCAAATATTGTTCCATTTTTCGCACTACTTTTAATGTACTCCCTCAGTAAAGTGGTTATCCAAAATAAAAAAAATTGGTTCATTATTGCTGGATTTAGTTTGGGAGTTTTACTGCAGTTGCATTACGTGACATTTGTTTTTCTTCCTATAATTTTCATTATTCTCGTTTTTTATCGATCCCGCTTTTCAGTACGTGTGTTAGGATTTGGTTTTCTCTCTTTTTTACTTTCCTATTCTCCTTTTTTACTTTTTGAGTTTCGTCATCAATTTGTGAATATCAACGGAATTTTTCGATTCTTTTTAGAGGGGAAAAATTCCAGTCAATCTCCTACGTTACCATTGTGGGGGGAAACATTTCTTGATGTATTTATCCGTATTTTCTGGCGACTATTGATTGTTTTTGATGCCAGAATTACAAAATTAGCTGTTTTGGTAATGTTTGTAATTTTTTGGCTCAAGCGAAATGACATCCGAAAAAATCAAATTTTTTTCCAAGGGTGCACGATTCTATTTATTTGGTTATTTGTTGGGCTTGGATTTTTAAGTGTGTACAAAGGATTAATCTACGATTATTACCTCGGTTCATTCTTTCCCTTACCCTTTCTTCTTTTTGGAGTAGTATCGTTCCTTTTAATAAAAAGTAATATTTTAGGAAGGGGACTTGTAGTTTTTTTTGTTATCTTTTTAACATTTGCGCATGGCGAGAAATCCCCATTGAAAACCGAGCCAAATAATTTGCTTGCCAATACGAGGGAAGTGGCCAAGTTTATATATGAAAAAACAAAAGGGCAGAAGTACAATTTTGCTCTTATTGCCCAAGGGAATTCTGACCACGCCTATCGCTATTTCTTGGAAGCGTGGAATAATAAGCCTGTTACGATTGAAAATCCAGCTATTGATCCTACTCGTCAAACTGTAACCCGTGATCTTTTTGTGGTTTGCGAAGAAAAGGTATGCAAACCGCTGGGTCATCCTTTATGGGAAATTGCCGGATTTGGTAGGGCTCAGATTGTGGGTGAGTGGAAAGTTTCAACAGCGGAGGTTTTTCACTTGACCCGCTATAGTGAGGAAAATGACAACAAATAGTATTTACATATCAGTTGTTATCCCTTGTTTCAATGAGGAGCGCAATATCCGTCTTGGAGCGCTAGAAACGGTTGCGCATTTCCTTGAGAAAGAATCATTTCGCTACGAAGTGTTGATTGTTGATGATGGAAGTTTCGATGAGAGCCGGAAACTCATAAAAGAGTTCCTTTCCGATCATAAGCACTTCAAACTTCTTTCAAATAAACATCAGGGCAAAGCAGCAACAGTTCTTGCTGGTATGCTTGAGGCATCTGGATCATATATTCTCTTTACTGACCTTGATCAAGCAACACCAATTCATCAACTAAGTACGTTATTGCCTTTTTTTGCAAAAGGATATGATATTGTCATAGGATCTCGTGATACGTATAGGCGCGGAGCTCCATTCCTTAGACATGCCATGGCAATGGGATTTATTCTTCTTCGTAATATCATATTAAATCTTGGAATTCGCGATACTCAGTGCGGATTTAAAATGTTTCGAAAAGGGGTTATTCAAACAATAATTCCTAAACTTCGAGTTTTTCACTCCCGCGCGTCTGTTCATGGATCAACTGTTACTGCAGGATTTGATGTTGAGCTTCTGTACATTGCCAAAAAACTTGGGTACAAAATCGCAGAAGTTCCTGTTGAATGGCATTATCAAGAAACAAGACGAGTCAATCCTTTAAAAGACTCTTGGGATGGTTTAAGGGATTTACTCCGAATACGCTTCAATAGTCTTTTTGGCCGGTATTGAGAGTAATATGACTTCGAAGAACTTGAGATGGATCTTCGGTTTTCCTCTTTTGTATTTTGCCGTTCTTCTATTCCTTTCTCTCTACTCCTATACCCAAGTGGATCTTAATTTAACTCTCTGGGCTAACCCAATGTACCAATCATTTCAATCGTTTCTTCTCTGGGTTGGGTATTTCAATCGTTTTTTATCAGTAAGCCTTTTTGCATTCATTCTCTTTGCCCTTTTTTTCTGTTACTTTCTTATCTTATATAAAGAGAAACGCTCAAACGTTTCTGCAAGTGATCTAAAGTTACTAATTTTGGGATCTGCATGTATTCTCTTTTTCGCCTATACAGCTTTTTCCCACGACCTTTTTAATTACATGTTTGATGCTCGCATTGTCACAAAATACTCTTTAAATCCGTATGAATTTACAGCTCTTCAGTTTCCTGATGATCTTTGGGTAAGATTCATGCATTGGACACATAGAACCTATCCATACGGACCGGTATGGTTAGTGGTAACGCTCCCTTTTTCTTTCATAGGGAGTGGAAAATTTGTTTTGACATTTGTGTTTTTTAAACTCCTATTTATACTAGCGTACCTCGGAAATAGTTTATTGACGTATCAAATTTTGAAAAAAATATCACCAAAACAAGCATATCGTGGACTCATCCTCTTTGCCTTAAATCCGCTTATTCTTATTGAGACGTTGGTGAGTCCTCATAATGAATCATTGATGCTCTTTTTTCTCCTCGGTTCTCTCTATGTATTCTTTGTGGTTGAGAGGAAAATTTTGGCGATTGGGTTTATGCTTCTTTCAATTGGTGTGAAATTCATAACATTCCTGCCTGCTCTACCGCTTTTTCTTTCTTTGATAATGCGTAAATCTTTGACGTTTAAAACTTATATGTATCTTGCTTTGATAATGCTTGGTATCGGAATCGGGTATGAGATATATATCAGGGAGCCGTATCCATGGTATTTTGTCATGCTCATTGGTATTCTTGCCCTTCTCCCAACGCGAAATTCGATACTATTTATTACAACTATAAGTATCTCTTCACTTTTGCGATATATTCCATATCTTCTGATCGGAGATTATTCACTTCAAACAGCCCGAATCCAAGATATATTATTTTGGGTACCTCTTGTGTTTATGAGTATGTACCTCATCAAATCTTTCCTGCGGAAATACCATATCAAACAGGCATAAATGCTATAATACAAAGAACCATGGATTTCGCTATTGCAATCGGATTTTTTGTGCTGACATTTCTCACCCGCATCGGAAATCTTCTCTCTATCCCAATATTTACCGATGAAGCAATTTATATCCGGTGGGCACAGATTGGACTTGCCGATCCAGCACATCGGTTTATTGCATTGACAGATGGAAAGCAGCCACTTCTTACCTGGTTCATGTACCCACTTCTGCCAATTTTCTCCGATCCTCTCGTTTCGGGACGGATGGTTTCAGTAATTGCCGCATCTTTTGCATGTATTGGCATGTATTTTGTAGGAAAAGTACTTTTTGGAAGAACCGTTGGGATACTGTCTGCCCTTTTTTATCTTCTTTCTCCTTTTACCCTTGTCTATGATCGTCTGGCACTCATGGATAGTTTGCTTGGAATGTTTGGGATATGGAGTATTTTCTTATCTATCTTTCTTGCCAAAAAGTTACGGCTTGATGTTGCACTCCTTCTGGGGATAGTTTCAGGTTTTGGAGCACTAACAAAATCATCTGCATTTTTTTTCATTTTTAATCTCCCGTTAGCCTATCTTCTTTTTCCTAAGCATACATCAAATAGAGGGAAAGGAATTCTCAAATTTATTGGTCTTTCTCTTATTTCAATTCTGATTGTTCAACTTATGTATAATCTGTTAAGACTTTCCCCATGGTTTTATCTCATTCGGCAAAAGAACTATTCGTTTGTTTTGACCATTAGTGAGTTTTTGCAAAATCCCTTCTCTCTTTTTGTTTCAAATCTCCACGGTCTTATTCCGTGGATTTTCGGTTACCTAACAATTCCTATAAGTATTCTTATCTTTTTAGGTATTGTTATTGGTTTCTATAAGCGGGATAAAGCTTTACTCTATCTCTTTTTCTGGTTTTTTATACCATTTGTTTTCCTTGCTGCATTTGGGAAAGTTATATTCCCTAGATTTTTACTTTTCATGTCGTATCCACTTCTTATTATTGGAGCAAATGAATTCTTTTCCATACTTGAGATATTGAAAAAGAAAAAAATAGTTCGGATTCTTTTTTTCTCACTTATTATTGTCTATCCTCTCATTGACAGCTTTCTTCTTATTACTGACCCTGTGAAGGCAGATATTCCGAAAAACGATCGAAATCAGCTTATGGATGATTGGCCATCCGGTTATGGTGTAAGGGAAGTTGTTTCATTTCTTGATCAACAATCGAAATACGGTAAAGTTGTAATCGGAACGGAAGGTACTTTTGGATTATTTCCGGCTGTATTTGAAATCTATCTAAAATCAAACCCAAATATTGAAATCTATGGGTATTGGCCGGTTTCAGAAGTGCCGGCTGAACTTCTTCTAAAAGCACAAAGTTATCCAACATATTTAGTTTTTAAAGAAAAGCAGAAAATACCAGAAAGTTGGCCACTTAAACTTCTGGCAAAATACCGTCGGGGAGGGGGAGATACGTATCTTCTTTTTTACCAAGTTGTTGGAATAGCTCAATGAGACGGATTATTCCCATCGTCATCCTTCTTTTTATAGGGTTTGTCTATACCTTCCCATTTTTCCAGGCAGGTTTTTTTGAAACCCATGACGGGGAATGGGCAATTATTCGTCTTGCGGAAATGCAACGGGAACTCCGTGATTTCCAGATTCCAGCTCGCTGGTCAGATTATCTAAATCACGGGTACGGATATCCCTTGTTTCAATTCACCTACCCACTTCCATTTTACCTCGGCGCACTCATTTCTCTTTCCAATATTGGCCTTACGACTACCATAAAAATACTTTTTGTCGCGTCAGTCTTTTTATCAGGAGTAGGGATGTACTTTCTTGGGAGAAAAATATCTAGTTCATTTGGTGGACTTCTTGGTACACTTTTTTATATTGCATCACCGTTTCGCCTTACAGATCTTTATGTACGTGGTTCACTCGGAGAATCTCTTAGTTTTGCCATATTCCCGTGGTTATTTTATGTTTCTTATCGATATATAGAAAGACCTGATCGTAAGACGTTTATTCTTGGAGCACTCCTTCTTGGATCACTAATCCTAACTCATAATGTTTCGGCACTTCTTGTGTTTCCTTTTTGGATAGGTTTTTTGTATGTGGTTACACTTTCACTCCGAAAGAACAAAATGATGTATACATTGAAGTACTTCCTTCCACTTATTTTTTTGGGAGTAAGTGTATCGGCGTTTTTTATTTTGCCTGTTCTTTTTGAAAAGAAATTTGTCCTTCTTTCCCAAATTCCGATTGCTGATACTGCTCGTCACTTTGTTGCGTTTGCCGATTTTCTTAATTCTGCCCGGGGTTATAACGGGATACCATCATTTCAACTTGGATTGGCACACCTGGTAGCAGTCTCTCTCTTATTTATTAGTCTTTTCTTCACATCTTGGACCAAAGTGAAGAAATATCGGATTTTTGTCTTGTACGGCTTATTTTCAATTGCGGTCATGATATTTTTTTCCAACTCATTTTCCTATTTTCTTTGGAAGTACCCTCCCCTTTCTTGGGTTGACTTTCCCTGGAGGTTTTTAACGCCACTCACGTTTATGATATCGTTTCTTACTATTTTCCTTCCAATCCGGACGTTCACGAAAATTCTTGGGACGTTTCTTATTGTTCTTGCTATTTTTATGACACTTCCTTATGTTTCAGTACAGAATCGAATCAATCGAGAAGATTCTTATTATCAAACAAATGATGCTACCACCACATCAGCCGATGAGCTTATGCCTATATGGGTTAGGCAAAAACCAGAAAAGCGTTATGACGAAAAGGTCGAAGTAGAAACCGGATTTGCAACTCTTTCTAATACCTTCTTCAATTCAAAACAGATATCATTCCTGGTGGAAAGCCAAGAACAATCAGTTATTAAAGTAAATATTATTTATTTCCCCGGGTGGGAATTTACTCTAAACGGGGTACCTGTTTTGCCCACCCTTGGTAATGGGGATGGACTGATGAGGCTTACGATCCCAGCAGGAATTACGAAAGTGGATGGAGTATTGGGAAATACATTCATACGTATGGTCTCAAATTTCATATCTCTTGTAGGACTTGGAGTTATTTTTTTTATGGCGGTTTCGATTTTTTTCATCAAAAAAAATCATGAGAAACATTAAAAGAATACGTCTAATTTTTTTCGTACTCCTTCTACTATCAAGCCTATCAGTTAGGGAACTTTTTTCTCCTGGCTTTTTTCCCATGCACGATGATACACAACCGGCGCGAATCTATGAAATGGCGAAATCTCTTTCATTTGGTCAGTTTCCCGTTCGGTGGGTTGCTGATCTTGGATATGGCATGGGTTATCCACTTTTTAATTTCTATGCACCACTTCCATACTATATCGGTGCTGCATTTACCTTTCTAGGGATCGATTTGTTGGTCGCAACAAAACTCATGATCGCAATTGGTGTAGTTCTTGCAGCAGTATTTATGTATTTATTGGCAAGAGAGATATCAGGATCAGAGCTCGGTGGATTTCTTTCCTCAATGCTCTATCTTTACGGACCGTACCATGCAGTTCAGGTGTATGTTCGCGGCGCAATAGGAGAACTGTACGCATACGCATTTCTTCCACTTTTTGTTTGGGGAGTTGTACTTTCCTATAGGCAGTTATTTCGTGAAGATGAAGGAGGGCAACGATTGCAGCAGGGAGTACTTATTGGGAGTCTTGGTCTTTCGGCGGTACTTCTTTCCCATAATGTTATAGGATTTATTACACTTCTTTTCACAAGTATTTTTATACTCGCGGTTTTGCTGTACGGAATCTTTCGGCGTAAACTTTTTTATTGTATTCCTATTTTTACAATAGTACTTCTTGCGTTTGGGCTGTCAGCATTTTTTGTGCTTCCCGCCTTTGCGGAAAAGCACCTTACCAAAGTAGAGGAGTTGATCCAAGGTGGATCTAACTTTCGCCAACATTTCGTTTTCCTCTCCCAGCTGTGGGACAGTCCGTGGGGGTATGGTGGATCAGCGATGGGATATTCTGATGGAATGTCATTTAAAATAGGGAAGGTCCATCTTTTTTTTGGCCTTCTTTCTTTTACCTTATTTCTTGTAAATAAACGAAGGATTCAATTATCTATCCGACAGACAATCTTCTATATTATTATGTGTGGTCTATTCCTTGCATCTATATACAGTATGCTTGATATTTCCCTCCCCATGTATGAGACGGTGCCGTTTTTTCCCTTCATACAATACCCTTGGAGGTTTCTTGTTTTTACACTTTTTGCTCTTTCCGTTTTTTCTTCCTTGATATTTTTATCCAGGAAGACAAGGGTAGATTACGTATTTTTGATTCTCGCGTGTAGTCTGATTATTGGTGTCAACGGAAAGTATTTTCGTCCGAAAACTATAGTTACCGTAACTTCTAACCAGTACAAAGATCCATTTATGCTACGAAATACCTACTCAAAAATATCTGATGAATATATGCCAAAAGAATTCATACGACCAGATGGTTTTATCTCTGAATCATTCAATCTTATCTCTTCACCAAAAGGTGTAGGTACCATTATGATGAATACTCCAACCGAAAAAACGTTTCAGATGGATACTCTTACTCCACAAAAAATTGTAACAAATATTGCATATTTCCCCGGATGGATGGTTTACGTTGGAGAAGAAATCGTCAGAACTCAAAATTCCTCAGGGAGAGTTGCTTTTGATATATCGAGAGGGCAGACCGTTGTGAAGGTAAAGCTAGTGAGTACTCCGATTCAAACAGTTGGGAATGCCATTTCCATTTTCACTGTGTTTTTGCTACTATATGTAACATTGTTTTGGAAACGCGTTTGGGTATGGCTACAAAGACATCTATAGATGTAGTGATTCCTATCTACAATGAGGAATTGGAATTAGCTGCAAATATAAAAAAACTTCACACATATCTGTCAAAAAACCTCCATCCACAATTTGCCTGGCGGATAACAATCGCAGACAATGCTTCAACCGATAATAGTCTCTCAATTGCCAAAAAACTCACAAAAGATTTGCCAAATGTTTCTTATATCCATTTAAATGAGAAGGGGAGAGGGAGAGCAGTCAAAAAAGCATGGAAAGAAAGTAAGGGAAAAATTCTTCTCTATATGGATGTTGATTTATCAACAGATCTTCACAACCTCCATGGGCTTATTCGGGCTTTAGAATCAGGATACGATATTGCTATCGGCTCGCGGTTATCGAAAAAAGCCAAAGTAGCAAATAGACCATTAAAAAGGGAAATTCTTTCTCGAGGGTATAATATTTTGATAAAATTATTTTTTCAAACACATTTTTCTGATGCTCAATGTGGTTTTAAAGGGATTACAAAAAAGGCTGTGAAGAATCTTCTTCCATATATCAAAGATGATGCGTGGTTTTTTGATAGTGAACTTCTTATAGTTAGTGAGAAATTAGGGTATAAAATATATGAAGAACCTGTCCACTGGGTAGATAATCCTGGTTCGACAGTGCGGGTGCTGCGAACCGTAACGGGCGATCTTTTAGGCCTTGCTAGATTATTTTTTTCCCGCCCATGGGAGTTGAAAACGTCTACATGAAGAAAAGCATATTGATCACAGGAGGAGCAGGTTTTATCGGGTCCAATCTTACCTACTACTTCTTAAAAAAAGGTGCCGAAGTAACAATTTTTGATAATTTCAAGCGTTTAGGAACGAGGGCAAATCTCGCCTGGTTGAAGGAAAGCGATCCAAAGATAAATGTGATTGAGGCCGATATTCGGGATAAAAATGACGTATCAAAAGCTGTGAAAGGAAAAGATATTATTTTTCATCTCGCAGCCCAAGTGGCTGTTACAACGTCAGTAACAGATCCCGAAACAGATTTTGAAATTAATGCCCGAGGTACATTTAACCTATTAGAAGAGGTAAGACTTCTATCCAAGAAACCGATTATAATTTTTGCCTCAACCAACAAAGTCTACGGAGGGATGGAGGATATTCGTATTCAAGAAACGAAAACGCGGTATCAATACCGTGACTACCCCCAAGGTATTTCAGAAACAATGTGTCTTGATTTTCATTCTCCCTATGGGTGTTCAAAAGGTGCAGCTGATCAGTACATGCGAGATTATTTTCGGATATACAATATACCGACAGTTGTTTTTCGTCAATCATGCATTTATGGGCCGAGACAATTTGGTGTCGAAGATCAAGGTTGGATTGCATGGTTTATTATTGCTCTCACAATGGGTAAGCAAATTACCGTCTACGGTGATGGGAAACAAGTACGAGATGTTCTTTACATTGACGATCTTGTCCGTTTATTTGAATTAGCAGTTGACAACATCGAGAAAGTGAAAGGCGAGATAGTAAATGTTGGGGGAGGATACAAGAACACTCTTGCGGTCTGGACAGAGTTCGGTCCTCTTCTTGAAAAATTATTTGATAGATCAATTGAAGTTAAATGGGCCGATTGGCGTCCAGGAGATCAGAAGGTATATGTCAGTAATATCAGTAAGGTGGAAAAGATGCTTGGATGGTCGCCTCAGATTTCAGTGCAAAAAGGAGTTGCAATGCTTTACAACTGGATACAGGATAATAAGAATCTTTTTTCTCATATCTAACAATGCGAAGTTTACGCACTATTTTAGTGACAGGCGGAGCAGGTTTCATCGGATCCCATTTGGTTGATGGACTCGTCAATCGTGGTTATCGTGTCCGAGTATTGGATAACCTCGATCCGCAAATTCATCCAACAAAAAAACTTCCTTCTTACTTTAACAAGAAAGCTGAATTTATGAAAGGTGATGTGACAAGAAAGTCAGATTGGAAAAAGGCTCTATTCGGAGTTGATGCTGTATATCATTTTGCTGCAGCCGTTGGTGTTGGACAAAGCATGTATGAAGTTGAACGCTATGTAAAAGTAAATAGTTTCGGAACAGCGTTACTTTTGGATTATCTTGCCAATACCAAGCATACAGTGAAAAAAATAATTGTAGCAGCATCGATGAGTTCATATGGGGAAGGCGAATACGAATGCAAAAAGTGTGGCCGTGTTCGTCCATTACTTCGTCCAGAGTCACAGCTAAAAATTCGCGATTGGGAGGTTCATTGCCCAAACTGTAAGGCCTATGTCAAAGCTATCCCAACCCGCGAGGATGCAAAGCAACACTCAAACTCCATCTATGCAATAGGGAAAAAGAATCAAGAAGAGATGGTTCTAAATATCGGACTTGCGTATTCAATACCTGCCGTTGCTTTAAGATACTTCAATGTATACGGGCAACGACAAAGCCTTTCAAATCCCTATAACGGGGTTGCCGCAATTTTTATCAGCCGAATTAAAAACGGGAAAAAGCCAGTAATCAATGAGGACGGTTTACAAACGAGAGATTTTGTACATGTGAGTGATGTCACAAGGGCAAATATTTCCGCATTGGAAAATAGTCGGGCAAACTACAAAGTCTATAATGTTGGGACTGGTAACCCAATTACAATCAGCGAAGTCGCACAAACAATTGTACAATTACTCGGAAGTAACCAACCTTTGGATATTACGAATAAAGTACGGAAACTTGATGTCCGACATTGTTTTGCAGATATTTCTCGGATTTCAACTGATATCGGCTGGAACCCACAAATTTCGTTCCGAGAAGGACTTCGTGATGTTATCGATTGGGGGAAAGGAGAAGTTGCTGTTGACCACATGGAGTATGCCTTGCATCAGTTGGAGAAGAGGGGACTTCGATGAAAATTTCCTTTGTTATCCCTCTTCATAACGAAGAAAAGAACGCGAAATTAGCAGTCGAGAGAATTATTGCGTATTGTAAAAAAGAAGGTTGGAAATTTGAGGTAATTCCGGTTGATGATAGAAGTAGTGACTCAACAGGTAAAATTCTAAAATCACTTCAGAAACGGTTCGCCCAGGTAAAACCGCTCTTTCGCAAAGACGATCCATCTTCAAAAGGAAATACGATGGGAAAAGCTCTCGTTGAAGGGACAAGGAAGGCATCTGGGGATATTATCATATGGACGATGGGAGATTTAGCAGATGATCCGAAAACCTTTGGAGCATTAGTTGATGAGATCAAGAGAGGGTATGATATGGTTTTTGGTTCGCGATATATGCTAGGTGGATCAAAAGGAAATCTCGATCTAGTGAAAGCATTTTTGAGTTCTTGGGGCACAAAACTCGCAAAGATTATTTTTCAGATAAAGGTTCATGATATTACGAATGCATTTCGTGCTTTTAGAAAAGAAGTTTTTGATGAAATAGCACTTACCTCATCCGGATTTAGTATATCGCCAGAGTTTGCAATTCGGGCACACCGGGTTGGATTTCGGCTTAGTGAAGTTCCAACAACGTATACAAATCGTGTCGAGGGGGTATCAAATTTTCGACTATTTCAGATGACAAAGAGTTATTTACGTCTCTACGTATCACTTCTTTTTTCTTCAGATAAGAAATCTTAAGGATGATATGAAAAAGGTATCATTTGATGCTATTCCCTTTGTTCCGGCAAGTCATGAGGACAAAAAAGATCCAGCAAACCTCAGGAAAATACTACTTTCTTATCAGGATCTTATTGACGGGAGAATCCAGATGGTTAATTGGGCGCGGCTTTTGCCCAAAAGAAAATTTGCTTCCCATTACCATGAAGACATGGAGGAGTTGTTTCTGCTTATATCTGGTCGGGCAAAGATAATCGTAGACGGTGAAGAAGAAATAATGAGAAAAGGAGACGTTGTAATTGTTCCAATAGGAGCTGTTCATACAATGGAAAACGTGACAGATGATACGATTGAATATATCGTTATTGGTATATCACTAGGAGAGAATGGGAAGACAATTATTGTTGAAAAAACTTCGAGGAACGCTCATGAGTAGAAATATTCCCAAAATAGTATTTCTACTCTTCTCTATTTTAACGTCTTTTTACCTCTTTCGATCGTCATTCACTGCATATTTTTTCCAAGATGATTGGTTCACCATAAAGATAAGTAAGGTAGAGACTCTCCAAGAGATATGGAGTTTTTTTATTCCTCGAAAAGATGTAATTTATTATCGACCACTAGGTATGCAGATGCCATTTTTTATAAACAGGATCCTATTTAGGCAAGATTCTCTTTGGTTTCATGTGGTAATGTTTTTCACTTTTCTTTTAAACGTTTTTCTGGTGTATGTGGTATTAAATCAATTTATTAAAAGCAAACTCTTATCTGCAATTGGATCATTTTTTTACTCTACCTCTACTCTTCACTTTATTCTATTCTACTGGATGGCAACGTATTCATTCGTTCTCGGTACTACATTTTATCTTTTAGCTTTTATATTATTTATAAGATTTACTCGGGGAAATAGAAGATGTTATTGGCTAAGTTTAGGCTTGTTTATTCTCGGTTTATTAACAAATGAAATGATTATTACGCTACCTGTTGTTTTATTTATTTTTTTAATTTTTTATAAAGGGAAGAAGTTTGTAACATGGATAATACCATATGGAGCAATCGGTTTCGTGTGGTTTTCAGCTCGATTTATATTTTTTCCAATTCCAGCTCATGGAAACTATTCCATTAGGGCCGGATTCCATCTATTTTCTAATCTTAAAACGTACCTCCTTTGGAGTTTTAACTGGTCAGAGGTTCTTACCGAACAAATGGTTCATTTATTTGCATTTAATTACCAATTAGATGCATATCCTTTCGTAGTGTCAGTCACAATGGTGTGCTTTATAGCATTTATGATACTTCTGTTTCTTTTACCATTTATTCTCGGTATATTTAATCGTAAGAAGCAAAAATTGAGACTGTTCATTTTTTGTTTATTAGGATATGTCATTAGTCTTTCACCTGTTCTTTTTTTTACTCAGCATAAATTTCCATATTACCTTACCATAAGTCAGATATTTTGGATTTTGGGTATTATCTCGATAATTGAGAGTACCGTAAAAAGAAAATCTACTAAAAATCTCTTTATTAGCATCATCGCGTTTCTATGGATTTTACAAGCTGCTACCACGATTGAATTTAACACGAAGATTCACTGGGCTCCAAGGAGGGCAGATATTTCAAGAGAATTTATCACTCATGCCAAAGAAAGATATGAAAGGAAGCCACCTGATGTCATTTTTATTCCCGACTCTTCCGAAAATCGTTTAGCCTTAAACGATCAGGATGCTTTCCAAGTTGTTTTTGATAATAGACGTATAGAAACTATATATGTATTATATGACAAAAGAATACAAGATTGATATAGCAGTAAAACCATATGATTGATATAAAAAAACTCTATGATACTCGCTTTAGCGCTTTGGAGCGGGTAAAAAAACAAAAGCTCTGGAAGAGACTTTGTCAAGATTTTCTGCAGCAATTTATCAATGCGTCAGATACTGTTGTTGATGTAGGAGCTGGACAGTGCGAATTTATCAATAATATTTCCTGCCGGAAAAAAATCGTCATCGATATTAATCCCGATACAAAGACGTTTGCAGATTCGGATGTCCGCGTTATTATATCGTCAATAAAGCATATCAAAGAATCTCTGCGGCAGGGGAGTGCGGATGTGATTTTCATGAGTAATCTTCTGGAACATCTGGAATCAAAAGAAGAAGTTTTCCGGTTATTACATGAATAATATCTCGTATTAAGACATGGCGGGCGTCTTCTTATTATGCAACCTGATATTGGACTTATTGGTCATGCGTATTGGGATTTTTTTGACCACAAAGTACCATTAACGTGCGCAAGTTTAACGGAAGCACTTAACGCAAATCAATTTCAGATTACGTATCTACGACACCCATTTCTGCCATATAGTACGAAAGTGAAATACCTTCCTTTATGGCCGATTATTTTAAAGATTTATCTTGCCGTGCGACCGTTTCAGTACATTTTTGGAAAACAATTCTTCCTTTGCGCTCAGAAATGAATCCATTCTCGAAAGCAACAGCAATTTTATTGGGAAGTATATTTTGGATAGTACTTTTGATCTATTTTGGAAGATCAACATTTTTGAGAACCTTTGATTATGCGTATTACGGCAAAATATATTCTGAGTCACAGTACATTTTAGGACCTCTCTCAAGAAGAGGAATCGGAGATGATGGGCTTTACGCGTATGCTGGATATTATTACTTGCTTAAAAAAGGTGATATCTCCAGTGTCAATTTTGAGCATCCGCCTCTCGGGAAATACCTCATTGGTGTATCAATTGCACTTTTTGAAAACGAACGAGTCATTAATATTTTTTATTTTGGGGGCCTTTTGATCGTTACGTACGAATTAGGAGTTATTTTGCTTAAGAATAGAATTTTGGCATCTTTTGCCCCAGCAATACTTTCCTTTGACTCACTTTTTACGAATCAACTTTTTTACTCCCTTCTTGATCTTCCTTTTGCCCTATTTTTTGTGCTTGCTGTTGTAACAGTTTTGAAAGGACAAGAAAATAGGAGTTGGTTTCTGGTATCAAACATTGCATGGGGAGTTGCATTTTCTATACGTTTTTTCCCTTCATTTGTACCTATCTACTGTTACATTCTTTTTTGGTTGTATTTCAATAAATCGATACAGAAGAAAATATTTTACCAGTCTGCAGTCTTTATTCCTGGTATTTATCTTTTAACCCACATTGCATTTTTCTTCTATCACCCTTCATTTTTTGAATTTATGAAGCATAAGATTTGGATGCTTTCCTGGTTTACTGGTACAACAATATATTTTGGAAACATTTGGAGAAATATATTTACAGGCTTTTATTTCGATCCAAGTGGAGTATTTGTCGCAAATACACATTGGAATATAATTCTTCCAGTTATATTTGTTCTTGCACTTGCGTCATTTAAGTTTCAGTTGACCTTTTGGCAAAGCAAAAAAGGTTTTGTCTATGGTTTGTGCTTACTTTACCTTCTATACGTGACGTTTCTCACCAATGGGTTGCAAAAATTTATCATGCCCGTTTACCCGCTTATTATTGTGCTTGCTTTGGGTACAGTTGAGGATCTTCATAGTATAATAAGAAGATGCAGGAAAGTGAAATTTTTGCCATCAAGGGGAAAATCGTAGGAGGCATTTTTGCTCTCACAACACGGACATTTCTTCTTCAAATCATTTCGTTTTCTGCAACAGTCGTTTTAACAATTCTTCTTACTCCAGAAATATTCGGAATCTACTATGTGGTATCTGCAGTTATAGCCTTCCTTGCATATTTTTCTGATATTGGTTTTGCTGCAGCTCTTATTCAGAAGAAGGAAGAGCCAAGCGATGATGAATTAGCAACAGTTTTTACAATTCAACAATTACTTGTCGGATCACTCGTTCTCACCGCGTTTATCCTAGCGCCATTTTTTGCAAATTTTTACAATCTTTCTTCAAGTGGCGTATTTCTTTTGCGTGCACTAATTATCGCTTTTTTTCTATCGTCTTTGAAAACTATTTCATCGGTTCTGCTTGAACGGAAATTAGAGTTTTCCCTTCTTGTTATTCCACAGTTATTGGAAACGGTCGGATTTTATCTTGTTGCAATAGTGTTGGCATACCGTGGCTTTGGGGTTGACAGTTTTGCTTGGGCCGCACTTACTCGGGGAATCATCGGTCTTCTTGCCATATACATAGTATCCCCATGGAAAATTAGACTGGGAGTAAACATTAACGCAATAAAACAGTTATTGACGTTTGGTGTTCCGTTCCAAACGAACTCAATTTTGGCCCTTGTGAAGGACGATTTAATGACCATATTTTTGGGTAAAATACTTCCATTTACAGAGATTGGGTATATAGGATGGGCCAAAAAATGGGCGGAAGTACCACTTCGACTTATCATGGATAGTATTATCAGAGTAACATTTCCAGCCTATTCTCGCCTTAGAGAGAATTCTGCTGTTTTAAAAAGCGCCTTAGAGAAGTCTTTTTTTGCACTCTCTCTGGTAATATTTCCTGCTTCTTCGCTTCTTATCCTTACCGTTCATCCTTTGATATACATCATCCCAAAGTATCAGAAATGGGAGCCAGCCATATTTTCATTCTATATATTTACGATTGTTAGCATCATTGCAGCATTTTCAACCACTTCTGTAAATGCGATGAATGCACTTGGAAAAATTAAGATTACGCTTATACTCATGGTTCTCTGGACCGTTCTTACCTGGACTCTTATTCCAGGACTCGTCCCGATATTTGGATTTAACGGTGTTTCTGTAGCATTTCTCCTTATTGCCGTAACAAGTTTTATTCCCATTTTCATTACAAAACAAATTGTGCATTTCACCTTTATTGCTCATGTATACAAGCCATTTTTTGTATCAATGCTACTTCTTACCGGGTCGTATTTGCTACAGCAAAGTTTTTCCAATATTTTTGGAGTCATACTTTCTGTGGTAGTATTTACAATCCTTTATGGGCTTTTTCTCATCAAGTGGTATAGACAAGATCTACTAACATATATGAGACTCATAGTTTCTTGATAGGATGAACCGTTTTCGCAGCTTTTGGGTAATAATCTTTTTTGTTCTTTTGAGCAGTTTTTCTTTTCCTTCTCTTGCTCAGGCCTCCACCTCGTATATTACTCTTGTACATCCACTTCGTTCGCAAGAACAGATCTCAAACCAAAAAAATCTCGACGAATTTTTAGAGATGGTTCAGCAGGAACAAATTGCGAGTACTTGGTTACTACAATACGAAAATTTACTTGACCTGCCTATTGTTTATAAGTTGAAAACTCTTCCTACAAATCAGGAAGTCGGTCTCTTTATGGAGGTAAGCGAAAAATTTGCAACCGATGCCCTTGTTCCATATCTTGTTGGAGATGGTGACTACTACCGAGCAGACAAAGTTTTGCTTTCCGGGTACAGCATAGAAGATAGAAAGCGGCTCATTGACAGGGCATTTTTTGTTTTTCGAAAAGTATTTGGGAAAAATCCAACCGCAGTAGGCGCTTGGTATATCGATGCATTTTCACTTGCATATATGCAAGAAAAGTATTCAGTCAAAGCTGCATTGGTTGTAAGTGATCAATTCAAAACTGATGGCTATGGAATATGGGGACAACCATGGGGGACACCATTTACCCCAAAATTTCTTAATTCTCTTCTTCCATCTGGAGTGGAAGAATCTGACTCTAACAATATTGTGATTACCCAATGGGCAGCGAGAGATCCTGTTCATGGCTATGGGTCAGAGGTTTTTGATTCAACATACAGTGTTCAGGCGAATGATTACCGTGGGCATCATAATCTAAGCTCATCTTATTTTTTTCATCTAGCAAGAAGTTATTTAGATAGCGAAAATTTTATTCACCAGCTGACCATCGGTCTTGAAGTAGGACAAGAGGGGACAACGTATTTACCAGAGTTGAAAAAGCAAATTGCCATAATCAAGGGAGGTATGTTTACCAATACGCCAAAGTTTGTCACCATGTCTGAGTTTGCCGCTTTCTATAACGTAGCAAAAGGAAATACCACAAAAAATTTTCTTATAACAGGAGAAGATTTTCAGGATGGGAAAATGCGCGCGTGGTGGTTTTCCACTGCCGTATATCGAATTGGAATTCTAAAGGATGATCATCGCGTATATATACGTGATCTACGACAATACACTGACAGGCCGTTTCCTGATCTTCTAAGAGGTGATAGGAAGTTTCCTCTTTCTCGAATTATTCCCGCCTGTATTGACGAATTAAATAGCGGTAATCGTTTCATGCTCTCGGAAAACGTGAAAGATGTGACCGTTAAACGAGATGGGGAAAAAGTATTCCTTTCTTTTTATGAGGAACTGGGGGACACCGTTACAGTTGAACTGGGGACTAATTACATCAAAATGAATAACCGGCGTATAAGTCTTATCCCACGGCCGAGTCTTAAAAATTCCGTAGTAAGATTCCTCTATAAAGTTTATATTCAAGCAAAACTTCGAAATCCGGAACAATTTCAGGCAGGTTTACGGTTCACAACACTTCATGACCAGACTATTTTCGGTGTTATGGCAGAACCTGAAACACTGGTAGGATTTTCAACTCGTTTCCCATTTCTTGGAGTATTTCATTTCCCCTTTCAGGTACTGGCTCGGTTCAAGACGCTTCCTTCCGTATCACCAACAGCGTTTGTTCTTTCAAAGTTTATAAATTGGCCAGATCCGTGTACAATTCAAATATGATCTCTGCAATCGTACATACCTATAATGAAGAGGAAAATATCGAACGGTGCCTTGCATCGCTTGGATTTGTAGATGAAGTGGTTGTTGTAGATATGGGATCGACCGATAAAACTCTTTCCATTGCGGAGGAATTTCATGCAAAAATTTTCCATCATCCATATACTGGTTTTGTTGAGCCTGCACGAAATTTCGCAATAGAGAAAGCAACGGGAGATTGGATATTTATTCTGGATGCGGATGAAGAAGTTCCCAAAAACCTATCGAAAAGAATACTTGCGGTCGTTTCTGGAAATAAATATGATTACGTTCGGATTCCTCGCATGAATATTATCTGGGGAAAGTGGATCAAACATACAGGCTGGTGGCCGGATTATCAGATTCGTCTCTTCCGAAAAGGGAATGTTGAATGGGTTGATACGATTCACGGAGTTCCTTTCACGAAAGGTGTTGGGTCTGATTTAGAAGCTTCCGAAAAAGTAAGTATTATTCACTACAACTATCTTTCACTTGATCAATATCTTAGTCGCATGAATCGTTACACCACAGTTGTCGCGAAAGAAATGTATATGGGCAATAAGCGGTTTAGTCTAAAAGATCTCTTTGATTTCCCAACTCAGGAATTCATCAGACGCTTTTTTGTATGGGAGGGATACAAGGATGGTTTACACGGCTTGGCATTATCACTTCTTCAATCATTTTCAGAACTCGTTACATATCTGAAGTTGTGGGAGCTTGAAGGCCTGAAAGATCATAAATACACTGTCTCAGAAGTCCACTCTCTATTCACGAAGGAATATAAGGAGAAAGACTATTGGTTTGTGACGGAACTTCTTAAAGAGCCGAATACTTGGGAAAAAAAACTATCCCTGAAGTTGAAAAGGCGGTTAAAAATCTAATGAATACTGTTTCAGTCGTTATTGTTCATTACAAAAATACCGAAGATACAATGGAAGCAGTTTCAGTTCTAACTTCCTACCAGAAGAAATTTTCAACAATTATTATTGCAAATAGTCCTCTTCAGGGCAGTCAAATTATAAAAAAAAATAATTCTATTCATATAATTGAGCCCGGTATGAATACTGGATTTTCCCAGGGAAATAACCTCGGGATAAAAAAAGCGATGGAATTGGGGAGCCAAACAATAATTCTAATAAATAATGACACAATATTTTCGGTGGAATCACTTGAGAAATTAATTACCTTTGCCTATTGCGATAGATCTATTGGAATTGTCTCGCCAAAAATTTACTTTGCTAAGGGATACGAATTTCATAAAAATCGCTATAAGGAGTTTGAGAAAGGCAAAGTTCTTTGGTATGCAGGGGGAGTCATTGATTGGAATAATATGTATCCTTCTCATAACGGTGTTGATGAGGTTGATCACGGGCAGTATGAACGCTTCTGCGATACTGATTTTGCAACTGGGTGCTGTATGCTTGTCAAAAGGGAAGTGATAGAGACAATAGGACTATTTGACGAAAAATATTTTCTCTACTTTGAAGATGTGGATTATTCCCTAAGAGCAAGAAGAGAGGGCTTTCGAATCATGTACGATCCGTCATCACCCATTAGTCATAAAAACGCATCCTCATCTGGAAAACCTGGATCGCGTATTCACCGATATTATCTTACGCGTAATCGACTATATTTTGCCAAGAAGTTTGCACCGTTTACCACGCGCAAGTCACTTATGCTTCAAAGTTTCCAATTTCTTCTCTCTGGATCAATCGAGCGACAAGCTGTTTTTGATTACTATATTGGAAGAATGGGGAGAGGAAGTATATGAGTATAAGTGCCATTATTATTACACGCAATGAAGCGGCAAATATTGAAAGTTGTATTCGTAAGCTTTCGTTTGCCCGTGAGGTTATTGTCGTTGATAATGATTCCTCGGATTTAACTGCCCAAATTGCCAAAACTTCCAAAGCTCAGGTGTTTCGAATTCCCGGAGTTGATTTTTCGTACCTTCGTAACGTTGGAAAAGAAAAGGCAACCTCCGAATGGCTATTCTATGTTGATGCGGATGAACGGCCCTCAGATGGTTTGATTGCCGAGATGCAACAAGCGATCCAAAAAACGAAGTTTTCAGCATTTGAGATCCTTCGCCAAAATTATTTTTTCGGAAAAATTTGGGGAAGTCCTGAACGGATGATTCGTCTTATACGAAAAGGTGCTCTCTTAGGTTGGCAGGGAAGTCTTCATGAAACTCCGATAGTTATTGGAAAAGTGGGTAGTCTCGACTCTCTTCTTCTTCACTACACTCACGAAAAATTGCACTCTATGGTTGAAAAGACGAACGAGTGGTCGGAGATTGAGGCAAGACTTCGGTATAAGAATAATCATCCACCGATTTCATGGTGGAGATTTATCCGGGTGATGATAGTAGCATTTTGGCAGTCTTTCTGGGTGAATGGAGGATGGAAAGCAGGGACATATGGTCTTATTGAGGCAATATATCAAGCGTATAGTATGTTTATTACATATGCAAAACTTTGGGAAAAGCAGCACAAAAGCCTAAGACACGGTTTTATTTCAATGAGATCATGAAGATCGGCATGTATTCTCCCTACCTTTCCATTCTGGGTGGCGGAGAAAAGTACTTTTTGACTATTGCATCACTTCTTTCCAATGATCATGAAGTGATCCTTTTTTCTGACCACCAAACTCTTTCCCTTGCAGAAGATGCCTTCCGTATTTCATTAAAAGGAGTACTAGTAAAACCCAAAGATTCGCTGGTGCGAAAAAACTTACTTGCGCGCTTTCAGATGACCTCTGCTTTCGATGTCTTTTTCTACATGACAGACGGAAGCATTTTTTATCCCGGATCTCGGAAGAATTTTCTTATCATCCAGTCTCCTTCGCACATGCCCTCTACTTCTTTTTTTCAACAATTCAAAATGAGAAATTGGCGACTTATCTGTTACTCATCATTTATGAAGCAGATCATTTATGAAAGATTAGGAAAAAGTGCTAGAGTACTTCCTCCCTGTATAGAAATACCGGAAAAAGTAATATCATCAAACCTCAAAAAGAACATTATATTAACCGTCGGTAGATTCTTTCCACATCCTCATACGAAAAAGCACGATACTCTTATTGAAGCATTCATAAAACTTCGAAGTCACGGGTTTTCAGGATGGAAATTTATCATCGTGGGAGGGCTTTCTGAAAAAGGAGGAATTCGCATTGTTGAAGAACTGAAAAAGAAAAGTCTTGGGTTACCGGTTGAGGTTCATGTAAATGTTCCATTTTCTACTCTTCAATCATACTATCAACAGGCAACAATTTATTGGCATGCGACTGGATATGGAGAAGATTTGAGTTCTTATCCCGAACGCGCAGAACATTTTGGGATTACAACACTTGAGGCGATGGCAAGTGGCGCTATTCCTTTTGCATTTGCCGCTGGGGGACAATTGGATGTTATTGAAAATGGAGTGAGTGGATATCTCTGGCATACTCCTTCGGAATTGATACGGTTAACGACTGAAATAGTAAATAACACTCGTTTACAAAGGGATTTATCATATCAAGCAACAATGCGTGCAAAAGATTTTTCTTGCTCCAAATTCCATGAAAAACTGGAAACACTTCTTAACGGATAAATATATTGTTGCAGTTCTTATAAGTATAGTATTGGCATTTTATTGGCCGCTTATTTTTGGGGGAAAAATTCCAATACCGGCAGATACAATTGTCGGTATGTACTATCCATGGAAGGATCAGGTGTGGGACTTGCGGGAGAGCGGAATACCCGTAAAAAACTTTCTTATTACTGATCCTGTTCGGCAACAATATGTATGGAGAAAATTTGCAATAGGGGAGTTAAAGAAAGGGAGTCTTCCGCTTTGGAATCCTTATTCCTTTTCCGGAACACCGCTTCTGGCAAATATTCAGTCAGCACCGTTTTACCCAATGAACATTCTTTCTTTTTTATTGCCATTTGATATTTCTTGGGGAATCCAAATACTTTTCCAATCAATCCTTTTAAGCGTGTTCCTCTATCTCTATTTGCGAGGTATTCGTTTATCGATGCTTTCAAGTTTTTTCGGTGCTTTTGCTTTTACCTTTTCTGGATTTACCATTGCTTGGCTTGAATGGAATACTGTAATTCAGGTTGTGGTATGGTTGCCCATCATCCTTTTGGCCGTTGAGAAACTCACCAAAAAATTCACCTGGAGATGGTTTCTTGTCTTTGTAGGGGGTACTATTTTTCAAATACTTGCTGGACATCTTCAAATACTTTTTTACAGTCAAATCGTTGTCCATCTTTATATACTGGCAAAGATGTATCTTCTCTTTAAAGAGAACAAAGCAAACCGGCCCTTACGAAAATTAGGTATCACTTTTTTGAGTGCAGATACCCTTGCGATACTGATAACATCATTTTCTTGGATTCCAGTTTTACAGTTTATTGCGCTTTCTGCAAGAAATTTTGATCAAGGAAGCTTTCTCAAACCAGGATGGTTTATTCCGTGGGAGAATCTTCTCCAATTTTTCATTCCTGATTTTTTTGGAAATCCGGTAACACTAAACTACTGGGGAGTCTGGAACTACGCTGAGTTTGTGGGATATATTGGCATTGTTCCAATTCTTTTTGCTCTTTATTCGATCTTCTACGTGAAGAATAAGCGAGTATTGTTTTTCAGCTTTTTAGCAGTTTTTTCTCTTCTATTTGCGTTGCCCACCCCGCTTTCATCAATTCCATATTCGCTTCATCTTCCATTTCTATCCTCATCTCAACCGACTCGACTTATTTTCATTGTTGATTTTGCCTTGAGCATTCTTGCTGCTTTTGGAATCGAACAGTTCCAAAAGAGTAAATATAAAAGAAATATAGTATCGATTATTCTCCTTGTTGGAATTTTCTTTCTAATCGTCTTTTCCGTTTTATATGGATTTACAAATGGACTATTCGGTATATCGGAAGGTCAGATTCTCATTGCGAAACGGAACACGATCCTTCCAATGCTATTATTTATTTTTTCCTCACTTATTCTTTTAGTACCGAGAGTGGATCGTACACATGTTTTTTTCATACTTATTATGGTGACAGGTTTTGACCTTTTCCGTTTTGGATGGAAATTCACACCGTTTACCGAAAGAGAGTGGATATTTCCTCGGACAAAAGTTACAGATTATTTGGAGACTATCCCACCTTTTAATCGGATTCAATCTATTGACCGAAGAATAATGCCACCCAATTTTTCTGTTTACTATAAAATATTTGATGTAGCAGGATACGATCCTTTGTATATTCAAGAGTATGGGCAATATGTTGCTGCGTGGGAGAGAAATTCTCCGGATATAACTCCGGGAGCATTCAATAGAATTCTGACTCCGCAAAATTACGAACATTTCTTAGGCAATTTATTAGGCATAGGATACATTCTCAGCCTTCAGAAAATACAGTCTCCTTCATTGGAATTAGTTTTTAAGGAGGGGGAGACGTATGTGTACAGAAATACGAATGCTTTTCCGAGAGCATTTATCGTTTACTCCACAGTTGTAGCAAGTGGAAAGAAGGATTCGATGGAGAAAATGTATAAGCTTGGTAAGAACCTTCGAAATGTTGCAGTTGTTGAAAAAGATATTCTTTTAGAATCTCCTCAAAATGTATCCACAGATCAGACGGTAATCGTTTCATATGAGCCAAACGTTATCCGTATTCGTGTTAAGGTAAGTGCGAGAGCTCTTTTAGTTTTCACTGATCCGTATTATCCTACATGGCAAGTCTCAGTTGATGGATTTCGCAGTGAAATGCTCCGAATCAATTTTACCTTCAGAGGAGTAGTTGTGCCTAACGGAGAACATATTGTTGAGTTTCATAATCATCTCATATGAAAACAATTAGTATTGTTATTCCAAATTACAATGGTGAGAAACTACTGGAAAGTCATCTTCCAAATGTTTTGAAATATAGTCAGAGCGCCGAAATAATAGTTGTCGACGATGCTTCAACTGATGGGAGTATTTTTTTGTTAGAAAAAAAGTTTCCCCAGGTTCACCTTATCAAACATCAACAAAACCTCGGTTTTCCCATGACCGTGAATGATGGATTTCAAGCTGCATCTGGAGACTTTATCTTTTTACTCAATAGCGACGCATATTTTCAAAACGAGATTCTTGAGAAACTCAGTCGTCATTTCGATGACCCTTCTCTTTTTGGAGTTGGCTGTCTCCAAAAGACAAACATTGGTGATGAAATCGTAGAGGAGGGAAGCGGTATTGGTTTTTTTGAAAAAGGTTTTTTCTTGCATAGAAAAGGGGATGTACGATCAAATAAGACACTGTGGGTTTTTGGTGGAGCCGGAATGTTTCGGAAAAATATTTGGACGAAATTAGGTGGACTTTGCCCGTTGTACAGCCCTTTCTACTGGGAGGATGTTGATATTTCGTATAGAGCGTTAAAATCTGGATTTTCCATACGCTTTGATCCTGAATGTGTCATTTTTCACGATCAAAATAAAAGCATAATTCGTACAGTCTATTCGCCTTTTCAGGTAAATTGTATTGTATATAGAAATCAATACTTATTTGTCTGGTTAAATATCTCTAATAGAAAATTACTTTTTGAACATATTCTTTTTTTACCAATTCATCTTTTGAAGTCACTTATGAGAAGAAATAGAGCTCATCTTGCGGGTTTTATTGAGGCGATCAAGAAACTCCCAGAAGTTGTTGAAAGTCGGAAGCTACTTTCAAAACTTTGGAAAATAGATGATCAAAAAATACTGGAGATATTCAAAAGTTAAGCTTTGCAAGGCTATTTCTATGTTACAATATCAATTGTGAAAACTCGATATATTCTTTTTGGCATTGTTATTATCGCATTCCTTCTTCGCCTCTTTTATTTAGGGAAAACTCCCCTCGCACTTGAGTGGGATGAGGTTGCTTTGGGATATGATGCGTATTCAATTCTTACGACTGGGAAGGATCAATTTGGGAAATTTCTTCCATCGACATTTCGCTCCCTTGATGACTACAAACCACCAATCTATGAATATCTCACTGTACCATCAGTTTTTATTTTTGGCCTTACACCTTTTGCAACGAGGTTGCCATCTGCGGTTTTTGGAAGTCTTGCTGTCGTTATGACATTTTTTTTGGGTCAAACGATTTTCTCAAAGATCTCCGTGACGAAGAATTATAGCATCTATATTAGTCTTCTTTCTAGTCTTCTTCTTGCGGTTTCTCCTTGGCATCTTCAGTTCTCCCGTGCTGCATTTGAGGTAAATGTTTCAGTTTTTATCACGATTTCTGCGATAGTATTATTTCTTCGAGGTCTTACTAGTCCCAAACTTTTTTTTATTTCTGCTCTTTTGTTTGGAATAGATCTTTTTTCCTATCATAGCACACGGGTTGTTTCTCCACTTCTTCTTATTACCCTTTTTTACCTTTTTAATAGAAAACTTCCTCCAAGAAGGATCGTTGGCATATTTCTTGCAATTTATATACTTTTTATCATTCTTGTCTTTCCTATTCTTATCTCCAAAGATGCGCAGATTCGATTTACCGCGACGAATATTTTCACTCCAGGTGCGAGGTATTTGGATGAAAAAGATCTACCCCGGCAGTTCCTACAAGAACGAATTAAGGATGAAAATGCAGGATTTGCTTTTGCAGGCAAAATTTTTCATAATGCTCGGCTTATCTATACCGATTACGATACACTGAAAAAAGCACTCGGTAATTATCTATCCAATTTCAGCTTTGAGTATTTATTCGTCAAAGGTGATGCACCCCTTCATCATGCCCCAGGATTTGGTCTTTTGTATATTCTCGAGTTACCTTTTCTTGTTGTAGGAATAGTTTTCCTCCTTTTGAAAGGATTCAATAGGTATTCTGCGTTTACACTTCTTTGGATGGCAGTTGCTCCAATAACGAATGCTGTCACTCGGGAAGCTCCCCATGCAGTTCGTACAGAGTTGATACTGCCAACATATCAGCTATTTACAGCTTTCGGTATGAGCGTTGTTTTCATGTTACTTCAAAAGCAATCTCGATGGGCGATAGTAACTGGTATTACCTGTATCACGTTTTTATTCGTGATTAGTCTCGCAAGCTATCTTCACCAGTATTATGTTCATACAAACTATGAGTTTTCAAAGTTTTGGATGAGTGGACGCAAAGAGGCAGTGGAATATACCGAGCGTCACAAAAATGAGTATGAAAAGATTTACGTATCTCTCCATCTTGAAATGCCACACATGTTTTGGCTCTTCTACACGAAGTATCCTCCACCTCTCTATCTTGCTCAGGGTGGCACTGTCTCTGGAGGATTTGCAGATGAAAGGAATCATTTTGATAAATATTATTTCCGCAATTTTACCTACCCTGAAAATCCCAGCGAAGGAAAAATTCTTTATGTTGGTTTACCTCGAGATTTTCCACCAGGAGTAGCGATTAAAGAAACGATTTACTATCTCAACGGCGAGAAGGCTATTATAATTGCAGAGTAAACGACAAAGAAGAGTATGATACCAACGAGTATCAAGAATATTGGTAGGATAAATATATTTTTCTTGGTCCTAATTCTTCTTTTTACCCTACTTTCAGCATTCTGGCAGATTGGAACTATACCACCATCGGCAGTAAATACTTTTCTTTCCGAAAGAATCATTTCAGCCTGTTTGGGAGTATTTTTGGTGGGTATATGTATGTTGTGGGTAAAGTCAGTATTTCGAAAAACTTCTCTCGCAGTTCTTTCCGGATTTATTCTGGTTACTCAACCCTGGTTTGTCCAGGAAATTCGAATTTTCTCTCCCTTTCTTTATGCATCATGCGCTCTTACCATCCTTTCATTTTCTATTCAACGTATTCGGTCTTCTACCATCCGGAAACTAGCCACGTTTTGTTTTGTAGGTGTTATCGCAATTTTAAGCTTTCTTCTTGTACCAGGTAATTTTCGTATTCCCATAAGTGTAGTTGATGGAAAGCTATTATTACAGAATTTTTTTTCGCTTCTTTCTTTTGAAAAGCTCTTTATCAAAAACCAAAGTTTTTGGAGTGGCGAGGCTTCTGATGTTGGAATATTTTTACCGGTTCTTTTTCCGTTTCTTATTATTGGTATTTTAGGCTACCCATGGAGGAAAGGAATCTTCACACTTCTTTTCTGTTGGGTGGTAATTGTTTCTCTTGTAGCAGCACTAAGCGCGACATTTCCAGAGGAGAGAGTGTTTTTTTTAGCTCTCATCCCGTTACTTATTTACGCCATCGGGGGTATAAAAAGAGCCTTTTCGTGGAATTGGCTTCCAGCCAGATCTATTCTTTTTTTGGGATTTTCTCTCATTTATGGATATTCTTATCTCTATTTCCTTCATTTATACCTCTTCCATAATAGTCTCAAAGTATTACAGTATCTTGAGAAACTCTATGTCCATTTTTAATAAACGCCGCATTTTTCTTTTTCTTATTCTCATTTGTGCTCTTGCCGTTCGTGTGTATAAGGTAGGAGAGATTCCAATTGCTATTTACTCAGATGAGGCATCGCTCGGATACAATGCATTTTCTCTTCTTCATACAGGGAGGGATGAGTTTGGTGTGCCGCATCCATTAGCATTTCAATCGTTTGGAGATTGGAAGACCGCTCTGCCTTCCTATCTTGCCATTCCGACAATTGCTCTCCTTGGGCTCAATGGTTGGGGTCTTCGATTACCAATTGCATTATTGGGTAGTATTGCCCCTTTGGTTGTCTATTTTCTTGTCAGAACTCTTTTTAGAGGAGATTCGCGTAGGATAAAAATTGCGCTTGTAGCGGCACTCTTAATTTCTCTTTCGCCATGGCATATTCTCCATAGCCGAGCGCTCCTTTTTGAAAGCATTGGTCTTTTTTTCCTCCTTCTATGTGTATTTTTCTTCTACCGATCGTTTGATTCTATCAAAAACTTAATACTTTCAGCTTTGTTTTTTAGTTTCTCCATATACAGTTATCATAGTCTTCGTATTGTTACGCCACTTCTTATACTATTTCTCTTTATTTTGTATCGGACAAATTTCCGAAATACTATTCGATCAGCAGTCCTTTATATTACTGCCGGAATTATTTTTCTCCTACCATTTTTTGTTGCAGTAATGGGGAAATCTGATATATTGTTTGGCCGTGCCCGTTATATCAGTGTATTTTATGATCAAGGTGTGAAGCTTCGGATAGAAGAGTACGAAAGGCAGGATGGATCTACTCAAAATACCAGACTTACAAATCTTTTCCACAATAAACCCTATTCGTATTCACTTGATATATTGAATCGATACTTCTCTCATCTTAATGGAAACTTTCTTTTTCTTGTAGGAGATAGGGCAACACCATTTCAAATTTCCAACATGGGGTTTCTCTACTTCATTGACTCTCTTTTTTTGCTTTTGGGACTGTACGTTCTTGCACGAAAAGGAAAAGAGGACGGCGAACTTTTATTTTTTTGGCTTATCGTAAGTATTATTCCTTCCGCTTTTACCTTCCTTACCCCGTCTTCGAACAGAATTTTCAATGCGGTATTTCCACTCCTTACTATTTCTGCAGTAGGAATAGTCTTTTTGGCAGGTAAGCAAAAACGAAGACTAATTTCCATTTTGGTGGTAACATTTGGATATAGTTTAAGTTTTGCATTTTTTCTCTATCAGTACTTCTTGATAATGCCAAAAGACTACGCTTCTTGGTGGCATTATGGATTTAAGGAGCTTGTCCAAACACTTGTAAATGTTGAAGGGCTATACGATCGTGTTATTATTTCGGATCGTCTCGGAGTTCCCTATATCTTTTTTCTTTATTACCAAAAGTATAATCCCACCAAATTTCAAAGTGAGGGAGTTGTTGATTTTCACAGGGACCCGCTTGGCTTTATTCATGTTGAGAATCTCGGAAGATTTGAATTTAAAAGACACTTTGATTGGAAGACAGAGAAGAAAAATCTTTGGCCACACTCTTTGTATGTTGTCCGGAGTGAGGAAAGTCCGAATGACCCGCCTACGTATGAAATAAAAGACCCAGAGGGTAAAAGTATTTTTAAGCTTTACGCTTCTTCATAGGAAAAAGAAGGAGAAGTGTTACCAAAAGTGTCGCTGCAGAAATTCCTATTGAGAGTTTTCTCACCTTTGTAGGACCGAAGGAAACAGTAATTGTGTGGGATCCCTGAGGGGCAAGAAAAGTAATCAAGCCTCGATAGTCGGGATCTTGGAACTGAATATCAGTAGAGTTTCCATCAATTGCAACGGTCCATCCGGGAAAATAGAATGTGTTGTCAACAATTCGAACTGGAGTTTCAGAAGTGACCTCAAAAATATGATGGGTAGTATCTCTCTTTACAGGGATAATTACTCCTTTTCCCTCGATTATCTCAATAGGATGAGAAGGGCGGGCATAATTTTCAGGATTTGCTGCCCATCGGGGTTGTGTTCCTGGTCCTTCTGTATTTGTTTCAAATTCTGTTAGGTAGTATGAATCCTTTCTATATGTATAGTCGTGTCCTTTAGCAAAGGGAAGATAGAGGATCAATGTAGCAATAAAAGTGAGGCAGAACAGTAACACTTTCTGAGTTTTCGTTGATTCCAAAAGTATAGCATAGATAATTGCAAGAGAAGTTGTAGATAAAGCGAGAAATCTCCAAGGGAATTGAATTTGTTGAAGCGGGCGAATTACACTATAAACGAGAAACGATGGTGGAAGCATAAAAAAGAGGCTAAGAAGGAATCCTAAGATAGCAACAACCGCAAATGGAAATAGCCTTTCTTTCTTTTTCCATAGACGGATAAGTAGTGGTAGTGAAAGAAAAAATACTCCCCAGTGGACAAGACCAAGTTGGTAGGTAATATATTCTCGTGTGCCATATTTACCCAGAAATGACCATACCGGAAGAATTAGTTGTGGGAATGTGTTGTACTGGGTGTAGAATTCTCGACCATTGAAGGGGCTTATATCGTAGTGAGTATATTTAATTTCAAGCTGTAGCGGAATAAGAGAGAATGCTGTTATTCCGGTCGTCAAAATAAGAGAGAAGATAGGGTAGGGTAGAAAGCGTATTTTCTTTTTTTGCTGTTTGAAAAGATAGAATGAATAAAGGAAAAAAAGTGGTGTGAAAATAACTATAAAGAATGGATGCGATAGAAAAAGTAAAGAAAGTGAGAGCGCAAGAAAGGCTACGGTTTTTTTCGAAGGTGCACGAAATAGAGTAAACAGTCCAAATAGTACGAGTGGAACAAAAACAAATGCAGTTTGTTCCGGAATACTACCTCTTGCATAAATATCACTGATACGATAGGGAGCATAGAGGTAGAGGAGTGTTCCTCCGAATGCAGCAATATTTTGTACATGTTGTTTCAACCAATAAAACATGGTTACTCCGGAGCCAATAAATACAAAAGCAATAAGAAGTTTCATGCTGGTGACAAGATCAAATCCGAATAAGCGAAAGATTGTTGCAATATAGTAAGGAATGCTATACGAAAAGATAAGTATTGGCCCACCGTAGCCATTGGCGATACCATCGGCCCACTGTGGGGGAATATTTCCTTCTGAAAGTGTTTTATAAAATGCTCCAAACCGGGCAATATTTTGCTCAATATCATGGGCAAAAAACATTCCCTGGTGAGTAAATGTATCGATAAGTATAGGAATTGAGATAAGAAGGATTAGTATTGGGAGTATGGCCAAACGTCTTAACATAGCGTGAAAAGCGCCACGAAATCTAGTATACTCAAGCAAATTCACTACGTGAGACGATCATACCCAAAGTTTATGCATTTGAAAAGCGGCGTTTATGAAGAGTAATCCCCGTATTACGTTTCCGGGAAAGAAACTTCTCTTATTTTTCTTTCTAGGAAGTATTATCGTCACTGGAATCGTTTCACTGCGCTCGGTTCTCTCTGGCAGTACTCCATTTTGGTTTGATCCGGCAAGAGATTTTTTGCTAGCCTCCCAAAACAGTAAAAAATTTAGTCTCATCGGTCCTCCTACCGGAATTCCGGGTATTTTTTACGGTCCATACTGGATTTGGGCAATAAGTGCCGCTATGAAGGTTTCACTTGATCCGAGGATAGTGACGCTTCTTGTTTTAACAATCCCTTACTTTTTGTTTTTCCCCTTGATTTTGATTCGATTTTCAAAGTGGATAGGTGTTGGCGCGAGTTTTCTAATTTGGTTATATTTTATTTTGGCTTATGAACGTTACACGACATTTCTATGGAATCCACATCTCACCCCGCTTTTTTTCCTTCTTTTAGCTTTTTTTGTCATTACTTCAAGATCTGAATTTGAGGCAAAGAAAGAAATTTGGAAAATTTTTCTTGCAGGACTTTGCAGCGGTTTTATTCTGAATATTCATTTATCGTTTGGGTTGGGAGTTTTCCTCTCAACACTTATCTTTCTCGGTATCGAGAGTATTTCTTCCTTGATGAAAAGTAAAAAATCCACCCGGAGGATACTATGGAAAAAGAGGGCAGTTGTTTTTCTTACTTTTTGTGCAGGAGTCTTTCTGACCTATCTCCCGATACTTACTTTTGAGTTTCGGCACGGATTTACGCAAACGAAAGCGTTTTGGCAAACATTTACACAGGCGGCACTCTATAATTCTGCATCTGTAGGCCAGACTGGGCTAACAAAGCTGCAAATTCTTCACTACTTTTTGATGATACCCGCATCGTTCCTACGGTTAGGAATTGAGTCAACACTTGGACTATTTGCTGTAGGTTTTATGTACTTCTTCTCGCAAAGAAACGTGAAAGGAGAAAATCAAAATCTTTATGGAAGGGCTTTTGGATTTTTACTTCTTACCGCAACTGTTACACTCGCACTCTACGAGACATCAAAAAACCCAGTATGGCAGTATCACTTTGTTGGATTTGAGGTAATTTTTCTGCTATTTCTTGTCGTTCTTTTCCGCGGATCAAAAATGTTTATCCGGGGAGGATTAATTTGGGGAAGTATTCTCGTTATTCTCTATATGGTTTCTTACACGAAGACGTTTTCTGTCGATCCGTTAACCATTTCTTCACTTTCGACAAAACAAAATATTGTTGAGAAAATATTAGAAGATGGTCAAAAACCGTTCACTGTTTTCGTTTACTCTCCGGCTATCTATACGTATGACTATGATTATTTGTTTGAATGGTTAGGTCGTGGAAACTATCGGAAGGATGTATCACAGGAAAAAATATCTCTCATCTATTTAATTATTCCGGAAACATCTCAACCAATACGGGATGATTTCATTGAGTACAAAACCCCCAAAAATCGTTTTATAACAGTTACAACCTGGAAATTTCCCGATAGGACAGAAGTAATTAAGAGAGAGGAAAATAAAAGTACGGTGAAAGATCAGTAATCAAACAGTTGCTATGAGATATAGAAGCACTCTTTATCTTTGTATTTTAATCCTTTCAGGACTTTACGCACTCAAAGCTCTTTTTCACCCCGGGTTTTTTACAAGTCTTGACGGTTGGCATAACATTGCCCGACTTTACCACTATGGTCAAGCTGTCGGAGATGGTCAGATTCCTCCTCGGTGGATAAGTCAACTAGCATCTGGATATGGGTACCCACTTTTTCTTTTCTCTTTTCATGCTCCGTGGATTATTGCACTGCCTTTTCTTTTTATGGGCATAAGTGTCATCACAAGTGTCAAGATCGTTCTTCTTGTAGGATTTGTGCTATCTGGAGTTGTTATGTATCTTTGGTTACGGGAGGTATTGGGGGAAGAAGCAGGATTTATCGCAGGATTTATTTACATGTGGACCCCGTATCGATTTTCAAAAATATTGGTTGGCGCATCAGTAGGAGAAGCAACGGTTTTTCTTTTTCTTCCTCTTCTTTTTTGGGGTCTTTCCCGTGTAGGAAAAGGCAAGTCTCGTTCGGGAGTCTTACTTGGAAGTCTTGGATTTTCTGGACTCATACTTTCCCATTTCATGGTACTTCCTCTTGCATCAGTTTTTATTGCCTTGTTTATTTTTTCTCTTATTTTTCAAGCAAAAGAAAAAGTGATACTTCTTAAGCGATTTTCATACCTTTTTCTTCTAGGATTAATACTTTCCGCATTCTACCTTCTTCCATTAATTGCCTATAGTAATGATATTAAGGCAAAAACTATGCAGGCTGGTTTTTCAACGCTTTATGAAAACCATTTCGTAACACTCAATCAGCTTATCTACTCAAAATGGGGATATGGACCTATTATTCATTCGGCCAAAGACGGTGAAATTTCATTCCAGATAGGAATTGCACAATGGTTGGGAGTGATTCTATCTCTCGTTATCTTAGTAAAAAACCGCATCAAAAAGTCCAAGACTTCATTTTTGATTTTCCCTTCTCTTCTTGCTTTTATTCTTTCTATCGTTTTTATGATTGATGTCTCGCGTTTTCTCTGGAACTTAGTTCATTCGTATATCTTTGTTGATTATCCATGGAGATTTTTATCTCTTACTACATTTACTGGCGCAATTCTCGTTGGAGTTATTGTTTCACATTTTTCTAGGTTTCGCTTTCTCCTTGCCGTTTTCTTTATGGTAATCTCTCTCTATACCAATAAAAACCACGTGAGAGTAAATCAATATACTGACATACCTCTCCAACTCTATATAGACTCTGAGGTAACGACGAATACATTTTCCGAATACTTGCCTAAATGGACTAATATTGATGTTGGGAAAAGACCGGAAAGTTTCATTGAACCTAGTGAGCAGGTTACATCTATTGTAAAGAGAGTCAAAACAAACTCAATTGATGCGATGGTAACTGTTCAAAAGAAGACTATGGCATCAGTTAATCATTTGTTTTTTCCTGGCATAAATCTCTTTATTGATGGGAGACAAACATCCTATACATACGATTCTAATGGGAAATTAAACCTTTTTCTTCCGCAAGGTGAACACGGCGTAGAAGTAAAATTTACCCCAACGAAATTTATGCGATTTGCTGATGGGCTATCACTTACAGCAATTGTGGTCTGGGTTTTTCTTTTTGCGGGAGAAATTCGGCAATGGATTTTTAGAAAAAAGCTTTTCTTAAAAGCAAAGAGAACATGAAACACACGATTCTTCTGATCCTTATTTTCGCAGCGGGATTTCTTGTTCGGATATATCATGTTAACGATAATCCTCCAAGTCTTTATTGGGATGAAGCATCTCTTGGATACAATGCATATACGATTGCGACATCTTTGAAAGATGAGCATGGCGAATTTTTACCAGTTGCCAGATTTACTGCCTTTGGCGATTATAAGCCACCCGGATATATTTATTCGATAGTCCCGTTTATCTGGTTTTTCGATCTTAATGAACTTTCAACCCGACTTCCCTCAATTCTTGCAGGTACCGGAATGGTTATTCTAACATTTTTCCTAGTACAAGAGCTGTTTTCATCTTTTCCGATTAGTGCTCTCTCAAGTTTTTTTGTTGCTATTTCTCCTTGGTCTATCCTTCTTTCACGGGCAGCGTTTGAGGCAAACCTCGCGGCTTTTTTCAATCTTTGCGGTCTATTTCTCTTTATCAAAAGCATGAAAAGGAAATCGCTCCTTCTTCTTTCTTTCATTTTTTTCGTTTTCTCCTTCTATACATTTAATGCCAACAGAATCATTGCTCCACTTTTTATCATGGGGCTCATTTTTTTGTACTACCGCCAAATTCTTTTAAATCTTCGCTGGCTTTTCGTGGCAGTTTTTATATCTTTTTTCCTCCTTCTTCCTAGCTTTTCCTTTTTACAAAGCAAAGAGAGTAAAGTGCGCTTTCAAGAGGTCACCATTTTTACAAATCTTGTGCCGGTTGAAACGGCAAATCGACTTATTGTAGCTGATAATGATAGTCTCATCGCAAAAATTATTCATAACCGAAGAATATTGTATTTTTTGGAATTTCTTCGTCACTATACTGATCACTTTGAGGGAAGGTTCTTGTTTTCAAGGGGTGATGAGAATTTGCGTCTCTCGATTCAAGATATGGGCGAGCTTTATCCATTCGACCTAATACTTATTCTTTTGGGTATATACGCCTTATGGACGGGATGGAAAAAGGAAGGACTGTTACTTTTATTTTGGGCTCTTATTGTCCCCATTCCGGCAGCTCTTGCGCGGGAAACCCCTCATGCACTTCGTACAGTTTCAATACTTCCGGTCTACCAAATTCTCGGAGCCCTAGGTACTTGGTTTGTTTTTCGCCATATACACCAAAGATCACGATTATTTGGGATACTATGCGTAACTACAATAATCTTTTTCCAGATTTTCTACTTTACCCACGAATATTTCATTCATTATAAAGTTCAGTACGGAGGCGCCTGGCAGTACGGATATAAACAGATGGTAGAGTATGTGTTAGCAAATGAGTCAAAATATGAAAATATCTTTGTGACCGATGCACTGGGTCGTCCATATATTTTCTTCGCTTTCTACGGAAAGTTACCAGTTGATAAATTATTACGCGAAAGGGTAGCTCAACCTGATATATTTGGTCTCTGGAACGTTTTTTCGATGGGAAAAATTCATATGACAACGAATGGAATAGAAAATGCCTCTGGTAAAACACTTGCTGTGACAAGAGCTGGATATTTACCGATGGGATTTAGCAAAGTTGCCCAGATCGATGATCTTTCCGCAAACGGTGTATTTGACATAGGAGAAAAATGATAAGAAAGATATTTATTCTTGGATGCATATTTTTCCTTGCATACTTTTTACGCTTTTGGGAATTAGGCGGTAATCCTCCTTCCCTTGATTGGGATGAAGCGTCTCTTGGATATAACGCATACTCAATACTTACGACCGGACGTGACGAATATGGTTCCTTCATGCCACTTTCTTTTCGGTCCTTTGGTGATTATAAGCCACCTCTCTATACATACTTAACAGTTTTTCCCGTGTGGCTATTTGGCTTGAATGAATTTTCGACTCGGTTTATTTCCGCATTTTTTGGGAGTCTTTCCGTTGTTATCGGATATTTACTCATACGGAAGTTATTTCCAGGGCAAGCGTTTTGGAGATATGCCCTTTTTACATTCCTTTTTGCACTTTCTCCGTGGCATATTCAGTTTTCTCGAGTCGCGTTTGAAGCTAATCTGTCAGTCTTTTTCTTTTTAACTGGCGTTTATTTTTTCCTTGGGAGCCGAACGCAGAAGCACTTTTTCCTTGCCTCTTTACTTTCATTTGCGACGTCTCTCTATGCCTATCACAGTCCGAGACTTATGATTCCTCTATTTTTGGTAGGGCTTTTTATTCTTTTTCGAAATCAGATGAGGATCTCGTGGCGGTGGTTTATTTCGGCTGTCGCTATTTTTCTCCTTCTAATTTCTCCAATCTTTACAGATATTGGGAAATCTACTTCTGCTCGGTTTGGATCAGTGACTATTCTCAATGACAATGAACTTCTTAAATCTAGTATTGGGAAACAAGAAGAGGACAGAGTAAATAATGATGTTCTTGGTTCACTCATGCATAATCGGCGTATCGTCTATGCGAAAGCGATGCTTGGAGGATATCTAGATCACTTTAATTTCGACTTTTTATTCTTAACAGGCGATGCCGCATTCCGCCATCATGCGTTTGGAATGGGAATGCTCTATTTATGGGAGTTTCCATTCCTTGTTTTTGGGGTTCTGGTACTTCTCGGGAAACTTCGACATAATCAAAATGTACAGCTTCTCTTTCTGTGGTTTTTAGTATCTCCCATTTCTTCCTCTATTACCAAAGCTACTCCTCATGCGGTGCGTTCCCTTCTTTTTATTCCAACTCACGAAATATTTATAACATTTGGTATCGTATGGGTTTTGACAAAGCTTGCTTGGAAAAAGAACATTTTCCCATTGGCAGTTCCCGCACTTTTCTTTTTCTTTCTTCTCAATATCTATTACTACCTCCATATGTACTGGGTACATACACCTGTTGAGTATTCACAAGAATGGCAGTATGGGTACAAACAAGTTGTGCAAGAGGTAACAAAGCTCGAACAGAACTTTAAGAAAATAATTGTTACATACCGTTATGATCAGCCGTATATTTATTTCCTCTTCTATAAAAAAGTTGACCCTTTTTGGTATCAGCAAAATTGGAAAGAGGAAACAATTGGACGTTTTACACGAAAGTTTGGGAAATATGAGTTCCGCAATCTCGATTGGAGGGAAGACCGGAACGAAAAAAACGTTCTTTTTGTAAGTATTCCGAATCACCCCGATGAGATACCGGATGATACAGATGGGATAGTTCACACAGTATATTTTTTGAACGGGAAAGTTGCGATGCGCATTGTGGCAAGATAAAATACGTATATGAAAATTCTGGTGACCGGGGGGGCTGGATTTATAGCCTCCCATATTGTAGATAGGTTCATTCAATTAGAACATGATGTTGTTGTCGTGGATAATCTATCAAGTGGCACGAAAAAATTTGTTAACCCAAAAGCAGTTTTCTATGAAGTTGATATAGAGGATCGAGGGAAAATCAACGATATTATAAAAAAAGAGCATCCTGACGTTATCAACCATCATGCAGCGCAGATAAGTGTTCGCCATTCCGTGACTGATCCAGTTTTTGATGCGAAAGCAAATATCATCGGTCTTTTACACATTCTTGAGGTGTCGAAAGAGATAAAAGTTGCAAAGATAATTTTTGCCTCCTCAGGTGGTGTTATTTATGGGGATACAGATTTGATCCCTACTCCAGAGACATATCAGCCACTTTTTCCATTATCTCCATATGGTATTTCCAAACTTTCCAGTGAAAAATACCTCAATTATTACTACAGAAATTATCAAATTCCATTTGTTGCACTACGCTATGCCAATGTTTATGGCCCACGGCAAAATCCGCATGGTGAGGCAGGAGTTGTTGCTATATTTAATTTGCGAATCCGAAAAAATCTCCCACCACAAATTAACGGTGATGGAAAACAAACGCGTGACTATGTATATGTAAGTGATGTTGTTGAAGCAAATGTTTCTGCGCTGACATCTTCTTTCGCAGGGTTTGTCAATATAGGAACTGGAATCGAGACAGATGTAAATGCATTAGCCTCAGGTATCCAAAGCATCTACGGAACGAATCTTCCCGCCGAACATAAGTCTCCAAAGGAAGGAGAACAGCATAGGAGTTGTTTGGATAGAAGGTTGGCAAAGAGGGTATTGAAGTGGGAACCAAAAATTGATTTACAAAAGGGACTAAGTCTAACTCGAGAGTATTTCATGTCATATGAAGAAGAGTAAACGAGGGAAAATTCTTATTCTTGGTGGGGGACTTGCAGGGCTTGCGGCAGGATTTGAACTGGCAAAGGCGAATAAATCAGTTGAAGTGTTCGAGAAATGGAATGAAGTTGGAGGTCTTGCCAGGACGATCAATGTGGGGGGATTTCGTTTCGATACCGGACCACATCGTTGGTATACCAAGAGTAATATGGTGAATGATTGGATGCTGAAACTTTTAGGTCCGGAGGTTATAAAAGTTCCGAGACTTACTAGGATCTATTTTGACGGTAAATTTTTTTACTATCCAATTAAACTTTTGAATGCCCTTTTTGGAATTGGAATTGCCCGCGCTTTCATGGCTGTTTTCGACTATACACGGGCTCGTTTAAGAGCAAGACTTTTCAAAAGGAAGTTAGTTACCCTTGAAGATGGCTATATCAATCAGTTTGGCCAAACTCTCTATAAAACATTTTTCCAAAGATACAGCGAAAAATTATGGGGTGAGAAATGTATTCAAATTAGCGTCGATTGGGTAGGGCAAAGGACGAGAGGGTTAAATATTTTGACAATACTCAAGGATATTTTTTTCAAAAGTGGTACTGTAGTTTCTCTCGTTGATGAGTTTTCTTATCCAAAAGATGGGGTAGGGAGAATTGCTGAAAAATTAGCAAGCGAGATGAAGGAGTATAAAGGAGTAATTCATACTTTAGCCGATGTTACCAAAATATTTCACGATGGGAAAAAAATTACGGCAATAGGAGTAAAGCATAAAAAGGGGATGAAACGGTATGAAGCCGATTTTGTCATCTCAAGTATTCCGATAAACGATTTCTGTTTAGCACTCACACCTTTGATTGATGAACGTATCTTGCAGTTAGCCCATAAACTTCGCTATCGCGACGAACTTCAAGTTGCACTTTTTGTAAAAAAAACCCATATTACTCCCGATACGTGGATCTATGTTCATCCCAAAGAAATTCCATTCATGCGAGTGATGGAAATGGATAATTGGAGCGATGGTCTTTCTCCAAAAGGGACTACGTCACTTGTATTTGAAATAGCCTGTAATGAAGGAGATAGACTCTGGCGAAAATCTGATAAAGAAATAATTAAACTGGTTTCCCGATCATATATTGAAGAATTCCATCTCATCGATGATCGCGATATTATCAGAGGGTATGTTCACAGAGTACCGAAGGAGTATCCGGTCTATCATATTGGATACAGACAAGATGTCAAAGAGATTAAACTTTTTTTGAAAAGATTTAAGAATTTACAACTTATTGGGAGGAATGGAACATTCCGATATAACAATATGGACCATTCCATAGAAATGGGTCTTTACGCAGCCTGGAACATTATAAAAGGGAGAAAACTTTACGATGTTGAATCTGTCAATATTGAGCGGGAATATCTCGAGGAAAAGAAAATAGAAAATGTTGAGGATAAAAAGCTTGAAAATGAAAAGACTTCATAATACGCGGAAGCCAAAAGTAATCGTCGTTATGCCTGCGTACAATGCGGCAAAGACTCTTGAGAAAACATATCGTGATATTCCAAAAGGAATCGTGGATGAAGTTATCATTGTAGATGATGATAGTCAGGATGATACGGTTACGATTTCCCAAAAACTTGGACTCGATGTATTTGTACATGGAAAAAATCTTGGATACGGAGGGAATCAAAAAACCTGTTATACCCAGGCACTGAAACGAGGTGGAGATATCATTGTTATGATTCACCCGGATTATCAGTATGACGCGACACTGACTGGTTATCTTATTCAACCAATCCGAGAGGGGCGATACGATATAATGCTTGGAAGTAGGATTCGAAGCCGGAAAGAAGCTCTTTCTGGGGGTATGCCGTTTTATAAATACGTAAGTAATAGATTTCTAACGCTTCTTGAAAATATCATACTTGGGCTAAACCTTTCAGAGTATCATACAGGGTTTCGAGCATTTACTCGTGAAGTCTTAACAAAAATTCCTTTCCATTCTTTTTCGAACGATTTTGTTTTTGATCAGGAGATACTGATTGTGGCTCATAAGAAGGGTTTCCGAATTGGTGAGATCGCAGTTCCAGTACGTTATTTTCCCCAGGCTTCTTCTATAAACTTTCCTCGGTCGGTGCGCTACGGTATTATGACCTTACTTTCACTTTTTCGATCATTGAAGATGTAAAAGTTTATCATATGAAAAGTATTTCTCTAGCGATGGCGATTCATAATGAGGAGGAAAATCTAACTCGTGCTCTTGACAGTGTTAAGTCTCTCGTTGAGGAAATTGTTATTGCCGATGGAGCATCAACTGATAGAAGTGTTGATATTGCAAAAAAATACAAAGCCAAAATTCTTCACGCTGATAATCGGAAAATGTTCCATATTAATAAACAGATAGCAATTGATCACTGTACCAAAAAATGGATTCTGCAACTCGATGCTGATGAAGTTGTATCAAAGGAACTCCGGCAAGAAATTCAAAGTTTACCAGAGGAAGGAAATTTTGCCGGTTACTGGATGTCGCGAAGGAACTATTTCCTCGGGAAGTTTTTACAAAAAGGAGGGCAATATCCGGATTATACCCTTCGGCTTTATCGAAACGGGTCAGGTAAACTTCCTTGCAAGAGCGTTCATGAGCAGGCTGTGGTTTCTGGTGATACTTCCTATTTAAAAAATTCTCTCTACCACTATCCATACCCAAATTTTTCTCATTATCTTTCTCACTTTGATCGTTACACTTCAATACTGGCTCAGGAACTTAGCGAGAGAAAAGTCGATACTGGTATAAGAGAAATTATTTCTTACTGCGTGATAAAGCCGATCGTTTGGTTTGTGAAAACGTATGTTCGCCACAAAGGCTTTATGGATGGATTTGCCGGTTTTCTTTTTTCAATCTTTTCCTCTTTACGATTTCCTGTTGCTTTTGTGAAATATTGGGAGAATAAAGTGAGTATCAAAGATTTAAAAACGTAATGGGCGGAAAATTGCGTATCGCGGTAGTTTTTCCTCCTCTTTCCGGACATGCAAAACGAGGAGTAGGTAGTTATACGGAAAATCTTATTGCTGCGCTTAGAAAAAATGAACTTCTAGATGTTCAGATAACAGGTTATGGTCATGCGTACGGTTCTTCTCAATTAGTCCACTATCCGTATTTTGATCCCTTCTTTTTAACGTTGCCACTCGTTAAAGTTAAGCCAGCAACAGTGACCGTTCATGATCTTATTCCTCTTGAATTTCCAGATAAGTTTCCTATTGGAATCCGTGGGTTGGTAAAGTGGCAAATACAACGGCTTTCTCTCTTTGGTTCCTCCGCAATAGTTACTGATTCAACCAGTTCGAAAAAAAGTATTCAGAAATTTTGTGGCAAAGGAGTGAAGATTCATGTCATTTACCCTGGAGTAGCACGAACCTTTCATAAAGTTTCATCTACGGCGCTACTTAAAAATACCAAGCAGAAATTGAATCTTCCTGATAATTTTATCCTGTACGTTGGAGACGTAAATTACAACAAAAATGTTGTCGGACTTATAGAATCGTTTAAGAAGGTATCAGTGCACGATCCATCTATAAACCTTGTACTTGCTGGAAGTGGATTTATAGATAAAAGTCGTGAATTAGAAAACATAAAAAACACAATTTATATCCTTGGACTAAATAAGCATGTTACCATGTTTGGATTTCTTCCAAATACCGAACTTGTTCACCTCTATAATCTTGCAACGATGTACGTTCAACCATCCTTTGCGGAAGGATTTGGTCTTCCAGTTCTCGAAGCTATGGCCTGTGGAATTCCTGTCGTTGCCTCACGTACAACAAGTATTCCTGAAATTGCAGGTAGCGCTGCACTTTTTGTCAATCCTTATGATACGGATGAAATTGCTCGTGCAATCATGCGGCTCTTCCACGACAAGAAGCTTCAAGAGAGATTAATTCTAAAGGGTAGAGAGAGATTTAGGAAATTCACGTGGGAAAGTACCGCTAGCAATTTTTACAAACTCTGGTATTCGATTCTTAAGGCGCAACATCATGGGTAAATCCTCCGAAACGTCCCGATTCTATGAAAGAATTTCACTTCTACTTGCGATGTGCATATTTTGGCGTTTTAGTTTATTTGTTATATCTTGGATTGGATCAAAATTTTTCCGGTACTCTCCATCATTTCCATACTCAGATATTTTTCTAAAACCATCAGGACTTCCCGAATTTGTCTGGACATTTGGCAACTTTGATGGCGTCCATTATCTCAATATTGCATTAAATGGGTATGTTGCGCAGTTCACTCAGGCATTTTTTCCTTTTTATCCTCTTTTAATTCGATTTTTCTATACTTTGCTACCGTTTCCTCCAATTGTTGTTGCTCTTATTATTTCTTTCGTATTTTTCACTCTTTCGGTAATTATGTTTCATAAACTCCTTTTGTTGGATTATGGCAAAAATACTGTATTATGGGCAATCGGGTTCATGATCCTTTTCCCCACATCCTTCTATTTCGGCAGTATTTATAACGAGAGCTTATTTCTTTTTCTTATTCTTTCATCCTTCTATTTTGCTCGAAAAAAAAAGTGGGCATTGGCAATTTTGTTTGCTGCAATTTCCTCAGCAACGAGAATTGTTGCTGTTGCACTTCTGCCGGCACTCCTTATTGAATGGTATTTTCAGTATAAAAGATCGTCATGGTTTATGACGGTGGGGAAGAATTTATTTTCGGGCGCAAATCGTATACGGAAACACATAATTCAATTTGGTCGACCGGAACTAATTTTCCTTTCAATTTTTCTATCTCTTGGAGGATTAGCTCTCTACATGGTTTACCTCCAAAAAGAATATGGAGATCTCCTCTATTTCTGGCATGCGCAGGGTGTTTTTGGTGCCGAAAGGAGTGGAAGTACGTTTATACTTCTACCGCAAGTTTTTTATCGCTATTTTAGGATTCTCACAACAATTTCACCCCATGTAGAAATGTTTTGGGTAGCTCTTATCGAAGTCGTCATGAGTTTAATAACGATACTTTTTTTGGTGACTGCTGTTTTGAAGAAAGTAAGAGTCTCTTATGTGGTTTTTTCGACTATTGCATTTATTATGCCAACGTTTACTGGAACACTTTCTAGTATGCCTCGATATGTCTTAGTTCTTTTCCCAATATACATCGTACTTGCGCTCATACCAAGTAAACAACTAAAATGGCTTCTTTTGTATCTAAGTAGTATACTTCTGACCGTATTTACGATTATATTTACACGCGGTCATTGGCTATCTTAATTCTCTATGCGACTTCTTATTGGTATTCCAGCCTTTAATGAGGCCAACACGATAGGGGATGTTCTTAAAACTATCCCCAAAAAAATTCGTGGAACTGGTAAAATCGACATCCTTGTTGTCGATGACGGCTCAACAGATAAAACTTCACAAATTTCACATACGTATGGTGCAATCGTATTGAGACATCTTATTAATCGAGGACTTGGAGGAGCGTTAAAGACCATTCTTACCTATGCGAAGAACAAAAAATATGAACTTTTGGTGACACTTGATGCTGATGGCCAACATAATCCAAAAGATATACCAACAATTGTAAAGTTTTTGTACGGAGGCAACGTAGATGTTGTTATTACAACGCGTTGGAAAAAACTTCCACCTGTCACTTTTTCCCGCTTTCTAGTAAATTGGTTTGCTAATTTTATCACCTATATCCTTTTTGGTGTTTGGACCACAGATTCACAATCAGGATTTCGTGGATTTACAAAGAAGGCGATTGAGCGTATAAATATACAGTCAGATGGGATGGAGGTTTCGAGTGAATTTTTCAAGGAAATTCACAAGAATCATCTTCGCTTTATTGAAATTCCCATTCAGGCAATTTACACAAAGTATTCTCGTCAGAAAGGACAGAAACTTACAAATAGCTTCCATGTTTTATTGCAACTTTTCGTGCGACTTTTAAAATAAAATATGTCTGTTACTCTGACACAATTTGTTCTCTCGATATTTTTGTTTTTTGCGCTGAGCCGCACATTTTTGCGTTTACGAAGCGGAGAGCTATCGCTCATCGGATTTTTCTTTTGGAGTGCTATTTTTTCGCTCGCGATCATTATTGTTCTTTTTCCAGAACTAACAAGTTTTGTAGCCTCACCACTTGGTATAGGGAGAGGTGCAGATGTTGTTGTGTATGTTTCAATAGCGCTCCTTTTTTACCTCGTATTTCGTTTATACATCTTTCTTGAAGATATACGGCATGAAATTACGAAGCTTGTTCAGCAAATTGCCCTTCAGAATGACACAAAAAAATCCAAGAAATAAATTTCCCCGAATTACTCTCATTACACCGTCTTTTAATCAAGGTACATTCATTGAGAAAACTATTCAATCAGTTTTGTCCCAGAAATATCCAAACCTTGAATATATTATTCTGGATGGAGGATCACAAGATGAAACACTTCAAATTCTCCAAAAGTATAAACGCAAAATCCGATATGTGTCCAAAAAAGATTCAGGTCAGTCTAATGCGATAAATCAAGGAATTCGTAACACCTCCGGTAAAATTATCGGGTATCTCAATTCCGATGATTATCTTGAAAAAGATGCTTTATATAACATTGCCGTATTTTTTATGAAAGAGAAACATATCATGTGGGTGACGGGAAAATGTCATATTGTTGATAGCACTGGTCAAGAGGTCCGAAAATTGATAACAGTCTATAAGAATAGCTTTTTGAAATTCTTTCGCCATAGATGGGCTTTTTACATCGTACAATACATATCTCAACCTGCTACCTTTTGGAGGCGTTCTATTGTGGATAAAATTGGACTGTTTGATGAGAATCTTCACTATGATATGGATTTTGACTACTGGATTCGCATTTGGAAAAAATATCCCTTGGGATTTCTTGATACATATCTTGCATCGTATAGGGTTCATCCTTTCTCAAAAGCCGTCTCTTCTCCCGAAACGCAATTTCAGACGTCTTCAAAGATCTTGGAAAAGCATATTCATTCAAGATTGATACTTTTTCTTCATATGATCCATGATATGCTAGCACTCAGACTGTACCGCCTTTTTCCTGCTAAATAGCGCTAGTTAATAAACGTATTTATGAGCGAAAAAAAAGCTTTCTCACTTCCTAGTCTTGGAAAAAAGAAAATTCTTATTACTGGTGGATTGGGATTTATTGGGAGTAATTTGGCACGAACATGCGTGGGTCTTGGTGCACGCGTTACTATTTACGATAGTGTGGAAAAACACTCAGGAGCAAATTTTTATAATATTGTCGGAATTGAAAAGAAAATTCAATTTCTGAAAAAAGATATTAGAAATTTCGATGATGTTTCTCAAGCAGTATATGGACAGGATATACTTTTCAATTGTGCTGCATATACTTCTCATCCCGATTCAATGAGGGAACCTCTTATTGATGTTGATGTAAACTGTAAGGGAGTCATAACTCTCCTTGATGCAGCAAGAAAGAGAAACCCTTCATTGAAGTTTGTTCAAATTGGAACGAGTACACAAATCGGGAAAATGCATGCAAAGAAAATCGATGAACTTCATCCGGAGTTTCCGCTGGATATTTATTCAGCGAATAAATGCGCTTCTGAAAAATATGTACTTTTATACGCACATGCATATAAATTAGATGCAACGGTGCTTCGCCTTGCGAATGTCTATGGGCCACGGTCAAATATCAAAAGTAGTGATTTTGGATTCATAAACTATTTCATTGGACTAGGACTTTGCGGGAAAAAAATTACGGTATTTGGGAAAGGTAGTCAGATACGAACTGTTATCTACATTCAGGATGCAGTAAGCGCCCTTATAAAAGCCTCTGTAAGTCCTAAAAGTCGTGGAAATGTTTATTTTGTGAGCTCTAGCGAATACTATGCTGTTGGACAAATTGCTCAGTATATCGTTCAATATATTGGTGGAAGTATTGCCCATGTTCCTTGGTCTTCCGAGAGAAAGGCGATTGAATCAGGAAATGCGATTATAGATAATCGAAAGATTGTGCACGAACTGAAATGGCAACCAGCGTTTACGATTTCCGAAGGTCTTGTTCTAACCAAAAAGTACTTTCTTTCTTGTCTCCAACATTACCTATCGTAATGGTTTCGGCCACATGAAAAAAACAATACGAAGTCAAGTGTTTCTACCTCTTGTTTCCTTGATCATAATTTTTTTACCAATGCGCCTCTTTAACATTACAACTCCTCTTCATAATATTACTAACTTTCGCCAGGCGCAAACAGCAACGATTGCACTCAATTTTTATAAAAATGGTATTAATCTTTTTCAAACAGAATTAGATATTTTCGGAATTGGCAAAGAAAAGTATCTCACGCTCGAGTTTCCTCTTTATCAGGCAGTTGTAGCAGTGCTGTACAAAATATTTTTTGTCCATGATATGTGGGGGAGAGTAGTTTCTGTTGTTTCCGGATTTGTCTCAGCTATGTTTCTCTACAAAATAGTGCTATTTATTTCCAAAAATCATACTTTGGCATTTATTTCTTCGTTTTTCTTTTTATCTGTCCCTCTTAACATGTATCACCAACAGGATTTTTTGATAGAAAGTTTTGTTGTTATGTGTATACTTACCGGATTTTATTACTTCTTGCAATGGATACACTCAAAAAGGAAGATACAATTCATTTTAACCCTCCTTTTCTTATCTCTTGGCTACATCCAAAAACCGATGTATGGACCGTTTCTGCTTATTCCAATACTATACTATTCAATGAGACACAGCTCTCTAAAACGAATGCTTTCTATTCAGTTTTTGATCCTAGTAATAGTACCTCTTATTGTTCTATACATTTGGACTGCGCATATCAATGGAATAAATATACAATCTGGTCACTCATATTTCACTACATATAATAACGATCATTTTTTATGGAATGTTGGCACATGGGAAGATCGACTCAATCTGTCTTTCTGGAATTTCCGTTTCAATAACATATTGAATGGAATGTTTCTCAAACCTGGCGTTGTATTTTTTTTCCTCGGGTTTTTGTTTGTAAGAAATATTAAAAATAAAGATTTTCTCTTTGTATATCTTTTTGGGGAGATACTTTATTTTCTAATATTCTTTCGAATCCAATCTCACGTCTACTACCAAATGATTATCACTCCAATTACCTCAATCTTTATGGCATTGGGAATAGTTGGGAGTGTAACGTATCTTTTGAGGAAATTTAAAAAAACCAACGTACGTATCTTCCGAAATTTAATTCTCGCAAGTGTGTTGGCGGTGTTTTTATGGCGATCATTTCTTTCATCTCAGTGGGATGCATCAGCCGATATAAATTGGTATCAAAGAATTACTTCTATAAACCGTGTAATACCAAAAGATAGCGCTGGAATTTTTGTCAGTCCTGGCTATGATTGGAACTCTGCTTACACATACTTCCCAAAAATCAAAGTGCTCTTGATATCGGTTGAAGATTTTACCGCAGATAATCTATCGAAATGGCAAAAAGGGGGATATTCGTATGTGGTTTTTTACAATTATGGAAGTTTCGAAGAATATCTTTCAAAGGTTCACATAGAAAGTTCACAAGAATTTATTAAAAATTATGGGGAAGTTCTCTCCCTACCTGATTTTAAGGTGTACTTATTATAGCTACCTTTCATGAGCCGCTTTAAAAAGTTCTTTTCGGGACATATTTTACTCATCGCCCTTGTGGTTATGAGTCTTCCTTTCAGGTTGTATCATGTGACGTTTCCTCTTTTGGATTCTTTCTATTTTCGTCAATCGCAAACAGCAACGTTTGCTCTCAACTTCTATAAAAGCGGGATAAATTTTTTCCAGACAGAGCTTGATATCTTTGGTATTGGGAAGGAACGGTTTCTCGTTCTTGAGTTCCCGATTTATGAAGCGGTTGTAGCTATCCTCTATAGGTTATTTTTTTTCCATGAACTATGGGGAAGGGTTGTCTCAATCATTGCAGGATATATCGGAGCATATTTTATCTATCAAATTACCTACCTTATACTCCAAAAAAGAACAATCGCCTTTTTTTCAGCATTCTTTTTTCTTTTTGCTCCTCTCAATATATTTTACCACCGTTCATTTATGATCGATCCTACCATTATTGCTTTTCTTCTTTCTGGTCTTTACTTTGGACTTCGGTGGATTATGACATGTAAGCTTAAGTTTCTTGTATTATCCGTAATTCTTTTTAGTCTTGGATTTATTCAAAAAGGGCTGTATGGACCATTTTGGTTTCTACCCCTTATATTCTTTTCTATTCAAAAGCGAACTTTTAAAAGCATCCTTCATCCTTCGTTCTTAGCTTTAATTATTATTCCCGTCAGTACACTTCTTCTCTGGCAGCAGTATATGAATATTACAAACACTTCTCATGGGCAGTTCTTTTTTACTACAGTGGACGCCGCACATCTTGAGTGGAATTTTGGGGAGTTCGCTGACAGATTTTCCAAAGAAATGTGGCAGGTAAGAATAAATCAGGTTCTCAATGGTATTTTTCTTAAACCTGGTCTTATTCTTTTCTTTATCGGTCTTGTCGTTTGTAAATCACTGGATAAGACTTCTTTTTTCTACATATTCCTCGTGTCACAAATCTTATACTTTATTACACTTTTTCGCATTCAGGCACAAAATTATTACCAACTAGTGATGATTCCTGCATTTTCCGTATTTATTGGGATCGGTTGTTACCAGATCGTGAAGTTTGTAAAGGGTGCTCTTGGTAGTCTTTTTCCAAGAATCAAACTATCTTCCTTACTATCACCTCTCGTTCTTACCTTCTTTTTGATTTTTTACGTAATGAAATCCTGGCAAAACGCTCTTCCTAGTTTCTCTATCGATTGGGAATGGTTGCAGCGAATTCAACGTATAGAGGAAAAATTGCCTCCAAATAGTTTTGGAGTATTTGTGACTCCTGGATATGATTGGAATTCTGTTTATTCATATTATCTAAAAAGAAAACTCTATTCAGTATCCATTGAGGATATATCAAAAGAAAAAGTACAAAACTTGAAATTACATGGATATTCTTTCATCATTCTCTATGATTACGAAAGTTATTCTCGTTACCTTCAAGCGGTAAAACGAAATAATGATTATAGTTTCATTGATACACTCCCCAAAATTTTCCAAGAGCAGGGATTAAAAGTTTACCTTCTTTGAAAATTTTATAAAAACCTATATACTATTTCCCTATTATGGTTCGCTCCTCGTATTGGAAAAAACGAAAAGTTTTAGTTACCGGTGCAGCCTTCATTGGTGCGCATCTCATTGATAGATTGGTGAAATTAGGTTCGGATGTTCGGGTAGTCAATCTCTCCCGTCGTCACATTCATAATTTTAAAGAGCATAGCGATAAGAAACGGATAGAATTTTATACCAGAGATTTACGCGACTTTCGGCAGGCAAAAAGATCTGTCAAAGGCGTTGATATTTTATTCCACTTTGCCTGCGACCATGGTGGGAGAGGGTATGTAGATCTTCATCAAGGAGCGACAGCCTCAAATTTTCTCCTTGATGGCTCTATTTTTCGGGCCGCATTACAAGAAGGAGTAGAAAAAGTTGTTTTCGCATCATCCGGATGTGTATATCCAAATTTTCTCCAAGGAGATCCCCATAAAGTAATATATTTAAAAGAGGACATGGTGAAAACTCCTTATGATGCGGATAATATGTATGGGTGGGGTAAACTTATGGGGGAATTAACACTTCGTGCATATTACAAAGATTATGGACTCAAATCCGTGAGTTGTCGGTATTTTACTGTTTATGGCGAAAAAGGAGTTGAAAATCACGCGGTCATTGCAATGATCGCAAAAGCTTTTATCCGGCAAAATCCATTTGAGGTATGGGGAGATGGAACTCAAATACGAAATTGGACATATGTTGGAGATATTGTCGATGGGACGCTACTTGCTGCTGAAAGAATAAGCGATGGGCAAGGAATAAATCTTGGGACGATGGAAAGAGTAAGAGTAATTGATGCCGTAAAAGAAATTCTTCGTGTGACAAACTATTCTCCAAACATTACATTTCATCCGCACAAACCGACAGGTCCCCTAAACCGAGTAGCCGATAATACGCTGGCAAGGATTCTTTTGGGATGGCAACCAACCGTTCATTTTTTTGATGGGCTTCATCGAACAATAGATTGGTACCTTCGGACAAAAAAAAGAGCATACATTGCAAAACATTTAGATACACTCTTAACCGAGAGATGAACAATAAATTTTGGCGAGGAAAAAAAATTCTGATAACAGGAGGAGGAGGGTTTTTGGGTCATCATTTACTTCGGTTGCTCCAAAAAGGCAAGACAATAGATATTTTTGCCCCAAATTCTCGTGATTATGATTTGCGAAGTCGAACAAAGTGCAAAAAGGTTGTTCAAGGAGTGGACATAGTTATCCACCTTGCGGCAAAAGTGGGAGGTATAGGATTTAACATAAAATATCCCGGCGAAATGTTGTATGACAATATTATGATTGGAGCACAACTTATGGAGGAAGCACGGCGTGCAGGAGTTGAAAAATTTGTTGCAATCGGAACAGTGTGCTCATACCCAAAATACACGCCAATCCCCTTTAAGGAAGATGATTTGTGGAATGGATATCCAGAAGAAACAAACGCACCGTATGGGCTTGCGAAAAAAATGCTTCTCGTTCAAGCTCAAGCGTACAGGCGACAGTACGGCTTTAACGCAATTACTCTCATACCCGTAAATATGTATGGTCCAGGAGATAATTTCGATGAGTCTTCTTCTCATGTGATACCGGCTCTTATAAAAAAAGTAATTCAGGCAAAGCAAAAAAAAGAAAAAGAGGTTATCGTGTGGGGTACCGGTCGTGCAACAAGGGAATTTTTGTATGTCGAAGATTGTGCAAGGGCCATTATTAAGGCAACGGAGAAATATAATAAATCAGAACCGGTTAATATTGGCGCTGGATTTGAAATTTCGATAAAAGAATTAGTTCACATGATTTGTAAAATTTTATACTTTCATGGCCAAATCGTTTGGGATAAATCGAAGCCAGACGGACAACCTAGACGCAAGCTAAATACGACGAGAGCTCTGCGTGAGTTTGGCTTTATTGCGCAAACACCGTTTGTAAAAGGTTTACGAAAAGAGATAGATTGGTATTTGGAAAATAGTCGCATATCGGTATGATTGTGTTAGGTATACATGATGGACATAATGCAGGTGCGGCTTTAGTCAAAGATGGACAGATTCTTGCCGCAATATCTGAAGAAAGACTCAATAACTGGAAAAACTATTTTGGTCCACCACTTTTGTCAATAAGGAAAGTCTACGAAATTGCCCAGATTGAGCCACAAAATACAGATTTGATCGCAATTGGTTGCTTTGTACGAGTTGGTCCTCCATACGCAGATATCAATTGGTTAGGGAGACTACAGGTTGCGCTATCTCCATATGTGAAATCCCACGCTTTCGCCAAGATGTATGTGCGTATTCTCCACAACTTTCGGGAAACGAAAAATTTAAAATCTCTCTTGACTACACTCGGCATGGGAAATATCCCTATCACATTTATTGAACATCACTTAACTCATGCGGCATGTGCTTTTTATCAAAGGCCATGGTCGGGTGAAGCAGTTATTCTGACACTTGATGGGTCTGGAGATGGTTTATCGGCAACAGTATCAATAGGAAAGGGGAATTTGATAAAGAGGATTGCAGAAACGACCTATTACGATAGTCTTTCCAATAATGTATATAGCGAGATGACTGGGTTTTTGGGATTTAAACGGTGGGAGCATGAATATAAGCTAATGGGACTTGCCCCATATGGAAGAGATGACGGATTGAAAGATATATTCAATAACATTATTCGAATACATCCCCAAAAGCCTCTTGAATTTCAAAATACATTTGGAGCCTACTTGTATGATGTGACGAAAAAACTAACAAAAATTCTTGTAGGAAGAAGGTTTGATAATATTGCTTGGGCAACACAAAGGCATTTCGAAGAATTAGTAGTCCAATGGGTTAAAAATGCGGTTCGTACAACAGGTATACATACCGTTGTATGTAATGGCGGTGCATTCCTAAACGTAAAAGCAAATAAATGTATTCGTGAAATTCCTGAAGTTGAAAAAGTCTTTTTTTATCCCGCAGCAGATGATGGGGGAACGCCTGTTGGAGCAGCACTTGAAGGGTATGTAAGACTATGTAAGGAGAAAAGAGAAAAACCAAAATTCTACCCTTTAACCAACCTCTATTTTGGAAAGAAGTGGGCGGGTCATGAGATTGAGCAAACGATAAAAAACACGAAATGGAAAAAACGTGCTCAACTCATAAAAAAAGATATAGAAAAAGAAATTGCTCATCTTTTGGCAAATGGAAAAATTGTTGCCAGATTCTCAGGAAGAGATGAATTAGGTTCAAGAGCATTGGGAAATAGGAGTATACTTGCAGATCCTAGAGATTTAAAAGTCGTACACCGTCTTAACTTTGCGATAAAGCAAAGAGACTTCTGGATGCCGTTTGCTCCTTCTATTCTTCAAGAAGATGCACGGAAATATCTCGTTGATGCCAAAGTTGCACCCTACATGATAGAAGCATTTGATACAAAAAAGGAAGCATTCGCTCTTATCGCTACCATCCATCAATTTGATTTAACATGCAGACCACAAACTGTCGATAATATAAATCCTACTTACAAAAAACTTATTCAAGAGTTTAAGTCCTTAACTGGAGTAGGTGCAGTACTTAATACATCATTTAATCTCCATGGATTTCCTATTGTAGGTACCCCCGAAGTTGCATTAAAAACATTTGAGAATTCAGGGCTTGATGTACTTGCTTTGGAAAATTGGTTGATTGAAAAATAATGAAAAAAAGAATTGTTGTGACAGGACTTCATGGTTATATAGGCTCCCGTTTGGCACAAATTGTTGGGAAACATTTTGAACTCATTGATCTTAATCGGAGAGGATTTCGATTTCCCGCTCTAGGAGTTTACAAGACTATACAAGCAGATATTCTCGATAGAGAATTACTCCTCCGCTCCCTTGAACGAACGGATTTTGATGGTATTGTGCACTTAGCAGCCAAGACTCATATTGATGTATGTCAAAAAGATAGCCAACGAAAGGAACGAAGTGAGACTTGGCAAGTGAATGTCGAGGGCACAAAAAATATTGCGTATATTTCAAAAAAACTCGGTAAAAAGGTTATTTATTTATCCACCGAATGTGTTTTTGACGGCAGGAAAGGAAATTATACCGAAGAAGATTCTCCTCATCCTATCAATTTTTATGGAGAGACGAAATTACACGGCGAAGAAGAAATTCAAAAATTATGTTCTTCATTTTGCATCATTCGTTCAGTCCTATCATATGGGCATGTGAATTATTTTTCTACCGATATAATCCGCAAGTTTTTTCATTCTCTCAAAAGTGGGAAAACTACCAAAGCAGTAAATGATCAATCAATAAATCCCACGTTTATCGATGATTTCGTTAACGTCATAATCCTAAGCATAGAGAAAAACTTAGAGGGAATTTACCATTTTGCAGGGAATGAAATAATCACGCCGTATCAGTTAGTAACCACTCTTCAAAAAAAAATGAAATTACCTGGGAAAGTTATATCGAGTACGTTACGTGATTTTTTCAAGAGGTCGGCAAAATTTCGTCTCAAGAATGCAACCCTTTCTTCTCAGAAAATATTCAAAAAAATAAACTTTCAAGCAACCTCTCAAGCAAAAATTTTTTCTATACTATCAAAAAGGTTAAAATAACAACTTTCTCATGAGAATTCTTCAAGTCATCTCGTATATGTATCCAGCTTGGAGTTATGGTGGTCCAGGAAAATTGGTTTACGAACTATCCTCATCTCTTGCCGCAAAAGGGCACGAAGTAATAGTCTTTTCAACAGATGCATTTGGTGAAAAAAGAAGAGATGAGTCGGATAATAATAGATTGAATAGAAAGAGTATATCGTACTATTTTTTTAAAAACTTAAGTAATACTCTTGCTTTTCGATACAAGATCTTTCTTCCCGTAAATTGGATACTGTCGATGATGCAGATTCTTCCTACCGTTGATGTCATTCATATTCATGAAGTTTTTACTGAGCTTGCAATTGTGACGTCTTTTTTTGCTAGAAGCTTACGTAAGCCATACATTATTTCGGCGCATGGAACACTTGATGAGTTTCACCTAACTCATCGAAAAGACTGGAAGAAGATATTTATAAATCTATTTGGGAAAACCATGTTTAGTCAAGCCCAGGCATTTATTGCGGCAACAGTTCAAGAGGAAAAAGAGTACGAGGTATTTGGAGTTAACAAAATATATCGTATACAAAATGGTATTAACCTTCATGAGTTTAAAAGTCTTCCCAAATCTGGTAATTTCCGAAGTCGATTTAATATTACACAAAAAGAAAAAGTAATAAGTTTCCTAGGAAGGATAACCCATCTGAAGGGTCTTGGACTTCTTCTGGAATCATTTCGAGAAGTATGTAAACGAATTCCCTCACATCTTATTATTGCAGGTTCAGATGATGGATATCTATCTTTTCTTAAGGAACAGAGAGAAAGGCTTCGGCTTACCAAAAGCGTACATTTTCCTGGTGTACTTGCCGGAGAACAGAAAAAAGAATTGTATAGGGATACAGATATATTTGTCTATCCTTCTCCCAAAGAGGGATTTTCTTTGGCAATTTTAGAGGCTGGAGCATCTGGTCTACCCCTTATTGTGACTAAGGGTTGTAAATTTCCTGAAGTTGAATCCCATCGTGCAGGGATGGTGATACCAACAAATGGAAAACAACTCGTACACTCTCTATCATACCTGTTACAACATGATATACTGCGAAAAACTATGGGGGAGAATGCCAAAAGACTTATTTGGAAAAATTATTCAGTTGAGGCAATGAGTGAAAAATTAATCCATGTATATGAAACAATCTCCAAAGGCAAATAGAAAACAGATCTTTATCTTATTATAAAAGCAACGAAAGAATAACTTGTGTGCGGTATAGCTGGAATTTTTCAGTTTGATGGAAGGAGCGTTGACAAAAAAATTCTCCACCGTATGGATACATGTGTTTCCCATCGGGGACCAGACGGTCATGGGGAGTTTATATTAAATAATGTTGGTCTTGCTAATAGACGACTTGCCATTATAGATCCTCGGGAATCTGGAAATCAGCCTCTATCCTTGTATGACAAATCTCTCTGGATTACTTTTAATGGCGAAATATTCAATTACAAAAGTTTACGGGAAGAACTTAAGTCGTATGGACATTCCTTTCTCACTGAAACCGATACAGAAGTTATTCTTGTTGGATTTAAAGAGTTTGGTGAAAAAATTGTAGAAAAACTTTTAGGTCAGTTTGCTTTATGTATTTATGATATGAGGAAAAAAGCATTTTTCCTTGCAAGAGACCATCTTGGAATAAATCCTCTTTTTTACTTCAAAGGTGGAAATACATTTCTTTTTGCATCAGAAGTCAAGTCGATTCTGTCAAATCCAATTGTTTCGAAGGAAATAAATAAAGAGGCTTTGTATCACTATACATCAATTTTTGCAACTCCCACTCCCTTAACCATCATTAAAGGTGTATACAGTCTTCCTCCAGGTCATTTCATGTGGGTGGGGAGAAATGGTCTCCGAATAAAGAAGTTCTGGCACCTTCCTACATTTTCAGCTAAAAGAAATGTCTCTTATGAGAATGAAAAAGAAAAGTTGAGAGAACTTCTGTTGTCCTCTGTTTCGCTTACTACTGTTTCTGATGTACCAGTTGGTGCATTTCTTTCGGGTGGTATAGATTCTTCTCTTGTTGTTGCACTCATGGCAAATCATAATAAAAAAAGAGTGAAGACATATTCACTTTGGGCAGATGAAGGGAAAGGTTTTGATGAAAGAGAATTTGCCAGACTTGTTTCGAAGAAGTTCCATACAGATCATACAGAATACACAATAGGCGAAAAAGAAATCTTTACTGAGTTTGAAAACTTCATTTATTTTCTTGATCAACCCAATGGAGAATCATTTGAAACATATTTTCTCTCAAAAGTAATTGGAAATGATGTAAAAGTCGCTTTAAGTGGTCTTGGTGGAGATGAGCTTTTTGGAGGCTATCACGGATGGATTTATAGAACTAATACTCTCTCAACTTTTTATAAAAGAGTTCCTAAAAAACTTACTCGAAATGTTATTCAGATACTCTCGCAATTTCCACTATTGAACTGCTATAAAAAGACATTCTCTTTGATAGATCGATTCTTACGACTTCCAACATTTCTTGAAAAAAGACTATTTTTCTACTTTGCATACTTTGATCAAGAGAAAAAGAGACTATTTTCTTCCTCATTTTTAGAAGATAGCAAATATAATACCCGACAAATTTTTTCCGAAATATTTGAAAGTAGTAAGGCAACCAATGAAATAGATAAACTCTCCTTTATGGATCTTTCTACATACACACGAGACAATCTTTTAATTACAACTAATATGGCAAGTATGGCCCATTCACTTGAAGTGAGAGTTCCTCTGTTGGATAAGCGTCTTGTAGAATACGCTTTCTCACTTCCATACGAATTTAAGGTTAAGAATGGAATCCAAAAATATATTTTGAAAGAAGTTGCAAAAGAATGGTTACCAAAGGAAATTATTGATCACAAAAAAACTGGTTTTGGGTTTCCAAGAAAGCGCTATATGAAAGGTATTCTCAAACCACTCATCCTCGAAGCTTTGAGTCCAAGTTCGATAAAGAAGAGGGGTATTTTTAATGAAAAATATGTGAACGATGTTGTTCAATCGTTTTATACGCAAGATTTAGGGAAAACACTTTGGACCGATCACTTACGAGTTTGGACTCTTTTTATCTTTGAGCTCTGGGCAAGACGATATCTTGATTAACATATGAAGATAGTCCATCTTATTGATTACTTTCAACCAAAAGTAGGATACCAAGAATACTTCCTTGCCCGAGAACATACTCGTTTAGGTCATGATGTAACCGTTGTCACCTCTTCAATGTATTTTCCTTTTCCAAATTATGATAAAACGTATAAATCAATTTTAGGCAAAAGAGTTGTACCTGTTGGGAAACGATATGAAGAGGGTATTTTGACAGTTAGACTTCGATCAATTGAGATTGTGCCAAGTTCAGTTGTCTATCTTCATGGCTTAAAAAAAGTTTTACAGGAAATTTCTCCTGACATACTTTTTTGCCATGGAGTATTTTCTCTGACGGCATATCTTGCGGCTTTTTGGAAAAAGGATATTGGGTATAAACTTGTCTACGATACTCACGCTGCGGCATTTAATACAAATTTAACCAATTCTTTAACTAAACGACTTTATTTCATGATATATGAAAGTCTTATTTGGCCCAAAATAGTTAGATGGAAAGATTTTCTCTTTGCCGTAGGAAATAATGAAAGAGATTTTCTTTATGAAAATCTAAGAGTAGACAAGAGAAAAGTTCCAATAATCCATCTGGGCGTTGATCCTTATGTGTTCACATATAATTCTAAGAAAAGACTGTTTATAAGGCGAGAACTTGGACTTACATATAGTGATATTCTTATTATCTTCACAGGGAAAATAAGTCCTAACAAAGAAATCCATACACTTATACAAGCAGTTAATTCTATCCAAAACTCCCGGATTAAAATACTTCTATTAGGAGGGGGAGATGGTGCATATATTAAATACTTAAATAGGATTGATAAAAGGAAATGTATTCTCTACCATCAGATGGTGAAAAATTCGCAGTTACCGGGGTACTTTTCTGCTGCAGATATAGGATGTTGGCCTGGTGATTTTTCCATATCGATATTTGAGGCTATGGCATCGTCATTACCACTTATTGTTGCAAATGTGGAAAACAATGCATTTCTGAAAGACCGTGTATTACGATACAATATTGGCGATTGGAAAAACTTAGCAAATAAGATTACACTATTAGTTTCGAATAAGAAGTTTCGAATGGGTCTTGGAAAAGCAAGTAGAGTATTTGCGCAAGAGTTTCTTTCGTGGAGCGTTATAGCAAAAAAAACACTCGATTCGGTCAGTTAAATCATGGAAATAAAAGAAATCACCATTGTCCCAAAATCATCACAATCTTTACTTAATATTTCTGAGATTTGGAGATTTCGCGAGCTTTTCTTTGTTTTCGTCTGGAGGGATTTGAAGGTGCGATATAAACAGACTATACTCGGAATTTTATGGGTTATCTTTCAGCCACTCGTCACCATGCTCATTTTTACCGTGCTATTTGGCAATGTGGCCAAAATACCCTCGGGAAATCTTCCGTATACACTTTTTGTTCTTTGTGGTATCGTTTACTGGTCTTTTTATTCAACAGCTCTGTCAGAATCGATTGACAGCATCATAGGGAATCAATCCATCATCAAAAAAATATACTTCCCCAAAATAATTCTTATTATTGCTAGTGTTATTACTCGATTTGTTGATTTTCTTATTAATTTCGCTATTTTACTTATTGTCGCAGTTTTTTTGGGATACATTCCGCATCTTTGGTCAGTGATTCCGTTTCTTTTAGCGCTACTAATATCTTCAACACTTGCTGCAGGTCTTGGACTTATACTCTCTTCTTTAAATGTAAAATTTCGAGACGTACGTTATATTCTACCCTTTTTTATTCAAATATCCTTCTATGTTACTCCGGTTGTCTATCCAATGGCTATTTTGTCCGAGAGAAATAGATTCATCATGTCATTTAATCCTATGGCAATTGTTATTGAACTTGTGAGGTGGCCATTCTCAGGAACGACCGTTATAACGCTTTCTCAAATAGTTTTTGCAATATTTTTTGCTTTTGTTGTATTTATTATTGGACTATGGTACTTCAATAAAACACAGCAATATTTTGCAGATATTGTATAACGTGCATGACAAAACCAATTATTGAAATACAAAACATCTCAAAACAGTATCGGATAGGGAAAGTTCTCCCATACTATTCCCTACGGGATACCGTTATGGATTTTTTTCACTCTCCCTTTGTAAGTAAAAAGGATTCTCCCTTAAAAGCTTCTTCCAATCAACATATATGGGCGCTCAAGGACGTATCATTCAAGATAGGCAGTGGAGAGATTGTAGGAATAATAGGCCGAAATGGAGCCGGGAAAAGTACGCTTTTGAAAATTCTAAGTCAAATAACACCTCCTACAAAGGGAAAAATTATTTTACGGGGGAGAGTCGCAAGTCTTCTGGAAGTAGGAACTGGTTTTCATCCAGAGTTAACAGGCAGAGAAAATGTATATCTAAACGGTGCAATACTTGGAATGAAAAATAAAGAAATTAGGCGGAAATTTGATGAGATCATTGATTTTGCTGAAATACCAAGGTTTATAGATACGCCAGTAAAATTTTACTCTTCAGGAATGTATACCCGTCTTGCTTTTGCTGTAGCTGCACACTTGGAACCTGAGATACTTATTGTCGATGAAGTTTTGGCCGTCGGTGATGTAAATTTTCAAAAGAAGTGTCTTAGCAAAATGGATAATGTTGCCTCACAAGGAAGAACTGTTCTTTTTGTTAGTCATAACATGGCTGCAATCATTCGACTTGTGCAAAAATGTATTCTTTTGGAGAATGGAATTCTTACAAAGATCGGCAAACCCAATAAAGTTGTTGATTATTATCTGCAAAAAAATTTATCAAAGAGTGGAGAAATCACATATCCTATAGATGATACGAAAGCAGGTCAATTACTGCGTGTAGGTATAAAAGACGCATCTGATAGAATTACTTCAATTCTTAATCCAGCAGATGATATAACTATTGAGGTAGATTTCCTTATTCGAGATACAAGTCGTGGAAAAATCGATATTATTGTTGTTATTGCTTCAACCGATGGGACTCTTCTTTGGTATTGGAATACACAAGAAGATCCGAAATTTTCTTCTTGGGAAAAAGGAAAATCCTACCTACGCGTTATTTTTCCAGGATCTGTTTTAAATTGTGGTAGATATATTGTTCGAGCTGCAGTTGGATTAGATATGAAAGCACATCATAATCATCCTAATTTTGGTACGGGGATAAACATCGAGCTTTCAGAAGATAGTGAAATTGGAGCCTTGGGGTACAATATGCAAAAAAAAGAGAGCCTGCTTGTTATAAAGCCAAAATACACGATCGATACTCTTTCAGAGTAATTATGAAATTACGTGTATGAAAGACTCACTGCTTTACTTTCGATTGCATACCAATCTTTCATTTGGTCCTGGAAGTCTTAATGAAATTATTCCATTTTTGGAAGAAAAGGGTTTTAACCGTGTTGGAGTGATTATTGATCTTCACGTTGAAAAGGGTGAGTATTGGCAACAACTTATAAAGAAATTGCGAAAGTTGTACACAATTAACCCGTATTTTATAAATGACATGATGGAGCCCACGTATGATTATTTAGATTCTATTCGTGGAAAATTTGATAAAAAAATTGATTGTCTTTTAGGGATTGGTGGGGGGAGTACGATGGATGTTGCAAAGGCAATATCTGTTTTGGTGACGAATAAAAAGAGAGCTATTGCATATAGAGGATTTGGTCTTATTAAAAATTCAGGAATTCCTCTTATACTTATTCCATCAACTGCCGGATCTGGGAGTGAAATTACACCGTATGCTGTTTTCATTGACAGAAAGGAAAAACGAAAATTTGGTATTAATTCGCCTCTTTACCTACCGGTTTTTTCAGTGATCGACCCACTTCTTACCCTATCTTGTCCATCCTCTGTAACAATTGCATCTGGCATGGATGCTTTGACACATACTCTTGAAAGTTTTGTAGCAAAAAAGCACTCTCTACTATCGAAACTATTCTCAGAGGAAGCTTTTCCTTTGATTTTTAATAATCTGGAAAGAGTTGTAAAAAATCCTGAGGATATTAATCTTCGTACGCAAGTTTCTTTGGGTGCGTATCTAGCTGGAATTGCTCTTTTTAACTCTGCTGCAGGTCCTGCAGGTGTACTATCGTATCCAATTGGAACACTTTTCCGCGTAACACACGGTCTTGCCGGGTCGGTTTTTTTGTACCCCGTAATCAAATTTAACATCGAAAACGGGTATAAAGGATATGAAACCCTGTATGATTTGGTTGATCCATCAGTTCAAAAGAAATGCATCGGAAAAGACAAAAGTCAGAAGTTTCTTCACTGTTTCCAACTCTTATGTGCAAATCTTGATATTCCTGAAAAACTTAATACATTTGGGGTGCAAAAATCTGATATCGATTCAATCATTGACCACTTAAAATTCTTGTGGAGTGCAGTTGAGCAAAATCCGATACCCATGACAGAAAAAAATATTCGAGCTATGTTACATAGTATGATTGACTAGGAGGAACGATTATATGCCAGGATATGAAATTATAGACAGTGAAGAACGCCAAGAAGTAAATTCGGTTTTTGATAGCGGTGGTGTTTTATTCCGATACGGTTTTGAAGCTCTTCGAAACAATACGTACAAAGTTGTTGAGTTCGAGAATAAGTTTGCAGAGTTTCTTCATGCACAATATGCTCAAGCGACTACTTCAGGTACCGCGTCTCTTTTTGCAATAAATAAAATATTTGGGATAGGTAAGGGTGATGAAGTTATTACACAAAGCTTTACGTTTGTTGCAACCGTTGAAGCAATATTGGAGACTGGGGCAACACCTGTCATTTGCGAAGTCGATGAGACGTTAAATATGGACCCCATTGATCTTGAGAAGAGAATAACGAAGAAAACAAAAGCGATTTGGGTAGTACATATGATGGGAGTACCGGCGAGAATATCTGAAATTGCCCGCATTGCAAAGAAGTATCGTCTTTTTCTTTTAGAAGATACGGCACAGTCTCTAGGGGCAAAGTATAATGGTCAGTTTTGCGGAACTTTCGGAGATGCAGGAGCATTCAGCTTTGATTTTGGAAAAACGCTGACAACAGGAGATGGAGGGATGATAGTTGTACCTACTAAAAAACTTTATCTTGCAGCGCGTGCTTACTGTGATCATGGTCATGAAGATAATCCTAAGTTCCCTCGAGGGGAAGATACAGCAACACGGAGTGGCTTTAATTTCCGTATGATGGAACTTCAAGGAGCAGTAGGTCTTGCCCAACTGAGGAAATTACCGAAGGCTTTATCTCAGGTCAAGAAAAATTACAAAAAGTTAGAGAATTTACTAAAGGGTATTCCTGAAATTGAGTTTCGAAAAGTTCCAAAAGAAGGAGAAGAAGTAGGAGACAGCTTAACGTTCTTTCTCCCTACGGCGAAACAACGCAAAAAGGTATCAGACTATCTTACAGGGAAGAAAATTGGATTTAAACTTCTCCCTGGAGCAGTGAAATGGCATTTTGCAGGTCGTTGGGATCATATTTGGGACGTATATCCACGATATGCCGAGAAAAATTATCTCAAGTTATGGCCCAAAAGTTATGAGTTACTCCAAAGGGCAATTGCAATACCAATTATGATTAACCTGTCGCAGCAAAATATTGAATATATTGCTTCATCAATTCAAACTGCTGTGAAAGATTTATAGCATGCAAGGTATTCCGACTTACAACCCGCGCATCTTTGATATGTATCATATGAATCCTGATTACAGGCCTATCTATCCTGATGAAAATATTGTTCGTTTTCTTGTTAGTAGCTTTCCCAAAAGCAGGAGGTCACGTTACCGAATTTTGGACTTAGGGTGTGGGATTGGGCGTCACATAATTCTTCTTCGGCAAATGGGATTTAAAGCTTATGGAATTGACGGAAGTATCGTTGCAGTGAAGTACGCAGAGAATTGGCTTAAAAGGGAAAAATGCGAAGCAGATATTCGGCTCGGACCTATTACGTCTCTTCCATACGTTGATAATTTTTTTGATGGAATTATTGAGCATGCAACACTGGTAAATAACTCTTGGGAAGATATACTCAAGGCGAGTAAAGAATGCTATCGTGTATTAAAGAAAGGTGGTGTAGGATTTTTCCTGTTGAAGAGAATAACAGATTGTGCATTCGACCATGCGAAAAAGATTGGGGAAAATACTTATCTTGTAAAAGACTCAATATTTCTTTCACAAAAAACTGGTACTCACTCCGTTACGCTTCCGTTTCATGCATTTACGAAGAGTGATATTTCTGCAATGTTTCTACCGTTTGGAACAGTTCGCATCCACACCTGGGATATGAGTTTTAAAAAATTGACAATTGATGAAGTTCCAGGAAAGCGCAAAACATCTTACTATATTGTTTTAGTAGAGAAATAATTTTTGCAATGGCCAAGTATCCCGCAATTGTACAGATCCGAAATGGCTCTTCACGGCTTCGAAATAAAGCAATGCGAAAGATTTTGGGTAGACCCATTTTTTACTTTCTCATTGAACGAGTTCATGCAATTCCCATGGTAAGTAAAATTATTGTTGCAACAACAGTAAATGCAAGTGATGATGAATTAGCAGGTTACTGCCGACATTTAGGATTGGATGTCTTTCGTGGGAGTGAAGAGAATGTTTTGGATAGAATATGTCAGTGTACAAATTTATTTCCGGATACCTACTTTGTGAAATTCTGGGGAGATAGTCCTTTGATTGATCCAAAGTTATGCGCATTTCTTATCAAAGAATTTGAACAAAAATTTCAAGGATACGATTATGTAAGTAATAATCACCCCTCTACATTCCCAGAAGGAATGCAAATTGAAATTGTACACCGTGAAGCGTTAGAACGAATATACTTAAGTCAAGATCTTAAATCAGAAGATAAAGAACACGTTACGAGTTTCATTTGGAAAAATCCTCACCATTTTCGAATCGGAAATATTGAGAACTCCTCCAATATTCATGACAAATATCGGATCGTATTAGATTATCCTGAAGATTTGATGCAAGTGAAAAAAATAATTGAGGCACTATATCCTCAGAATCCACTTTTTGGGTTGGACGATATCTTAAGGTTTCTCGATACTCACCCTGCGGTAAAAGCACTCAATAGTAATCGGTATGAGACAGAAGTTCAATACAAAAAGCGAATATTTGGAGTATAATTTTCATGGATGCAAAGCCCTTACTCCCCGACGGATTTCACATTGCTTCTCATTTTGAAAATTATATTCAGCACATAGGTCCTATAGAGAAAAACCACCAGAGTTTGTTTGCGGCTCGGCTTCCTCTACTTCTTAGAGAGGGCAAAGTGAATAATTTTCCCCAGTTTATTAAAGAGGTTCTTTCTAATTTTCAGAAAATCCATCCGCTTAATTTATCCAAAATCTCTTGCGATGTTCTTATTTTTTCATCAAGTCGCAAACCGAGTTTCCAGCCTACCCTAGATAGGTTGGGAGAAAAACTTGCGCAAAAAGATCTTCGAGTAATCAGATTTTCTCCGGATCGATTTGAAACAGTAAATCCATCGGAAAAGGAGATAAATATTTCTTCTTTTCCTTCAATGTCAAAATACATCGCTTTTGGAGGAAGTACGTTTCAATTTCTTCTATCATTTGCTTCTTCATTTTTGGATATGCTCTATCTTCAGTTTCGTTCACAAAAAATGAATAGAGAAGTTCAAAAAATACTTAATAACCCTTTTTCTTTATGGTACCAACTTTTTTTGTCTCGCCTCCGTTTTCGATCGCTTGGGCATCTTCTTGGCCTTTTGCAACCGAAAATAATAATCACCAATGGTGATCATGTACCGTTTGGAGCAGAATTGGCACTCCTCGGAGAAAAGAAAAACATTCATACCATTTGGTTTTTCAATGAGCATCCGACAACCATGGTGGTTCCTATTATTTCTCGTGAAGTATGGGTATGGAATAAAACTGTTGCAGATGAATTAAAGAAAATACAAAAGGGAAACATGCCACTATTTACGATAGTTGGAAATGCCCAAATAGATGAGATATTAAAAAAGAATTATAAGGTTACTCAGCAAGAAAAACATCTTAAAAGCAAATCTTTTGGGAAAAATGTTTTTCTTTTTCTCTCAGAATATGATCAAAATCCAGTTCTTAATACAGGTGATTTAATGCGGTTATCATTAGAATGGATAAAAAGGACAGCACGTCTCTTCCCACACTGGTTTTTTCTTATTAAAACCCGGCCCTACCATGAACATATATCTATTCCAGGTTCGGAAGATATGCAAAATTACCCAAATATAAAAATTACACACGAGGAACTGAAAAACTTGCTCAACTGGGATAATCTCAAAGTCGTTGTTGCCTGTGGGTCAACAGGCCTATATGTTTCAGCCGGTATCGGAAAATATACTCTTCGTTTTCTTCCTTCAAAATATTCGACCCGCCACAGAATTATTGATGAAATAACAGTTCCAATAGAATCAGTGCAAAGTTTGATTGAAACACTTAGAAAACTTTCTGATAGTACGAATGGCAAACCGAAAAAAGGAAGTTACCACAGTAGAGATGTCTTCCCTCATAAAAGACATGTTCTCGATTATATGGAAGCTCGGTGTTTTGAGCTTTTGAATGGGTAAATACCGTTACGTTGACTGATAAAATTTGTGATGATACACTCCAAAAGCCATGAAGCCAATTAAAATGAACAATACGTATATCGGGGAAGGGCATTTACCTTATATTATTGCCGATATTGGTGCCAATCATAATGGTGACATGAATCTTTGTCGCAAACTTATAGATTCCGCAGTATCGTGTGGGGTGAATGTGGTGAAATTCCAGTCATTTACTACAGAAAATCTGATAAGTCTTCCACTCTATGAGAAACATCTTACTTACCCTGGAGATGAGCATAAACATTTTGGGTCGCTTTACGAAATGGTAAAAGAATATTCTCTAACACCAAAGGAGTATGAGGAGATTCTATCCTATTGCCAAAAAAAACATATAGCTTTTGCAAGTACTCCATTTGATACCAAAACAGCTGATTTACTCGATAAGCTTGATGTGCCATTTTTTAAAATAGCTTCAATGGACGTAACGAATCATCCGCTTCTAGAGTATGTTGCTACAAAAGGGAAACCAGTTATTCTATCAACCGGTATGGCAACACTTTGGGAAATTGATCAAGCGATGGAGATCTTACGGGGGGGAAAAATCGACACTGTTCTTCTTCACTGTATTTCGGTCTATCCACCGAAATATGAAGATATAAATCTTAAAAATATAGAAATGCTAAGAAAAACCTTTGGCGTTCATGTAGGATTTAGTGACCATAGTGTTGGTACGTCACTTAGTGTGGCAGCAGTGAGTTTCGGAGCCTGTATTATCGAGAAGCATTTTACACTGGATAAGACTCTGCCTGGTTGGGATCATTCAATTTCTGCTGACCCCGTTGAGATGGAATATATTGTGAAAGAGGTAAAGAATGTTTTTCATGCGGTGGGTCAGTATGAAAGAGTAGTTGGAACATATGAAATTGAGAAACGGAAAGAATTTAGAAGATCGATTGTAGCTCGTACAAATCTTGCAAAAGGACAGGTACTGACGGAAAAAGATCTTGCATACAAAAGACCAGAAGAAGGTGGTATCTTGCCTTTAAAATATAAGGATCTCATTGGGAGAAAACTTGTACGGTCAATAAAGAAAGATCAACAAATTACTTCTTCGCATCTTCTCTAGATTGTATGTATTTTGCTATTCGTGCGGATGCTTCAACTAGGATTGGCTTAGGACATGTAAGTCGGCAGTCTGATATTGCGAATGATTTACGAGATAAAGGTATTCGAACTATTTTTTTCACTCGTTCTCCTCTCCACGTACTCCCATTTATTCAAAAGCGAAGTCATGCAGAAATTGTCGTACTTCCAAAAGACAAGAATGGATCACTGAATATTTTAAAAAGGTACCTATCAGAAAAAAAACCAAAGGGTATAATGATCGATCTTTTACGAGAAGATAAAGATTCCGATTACACTTCTCTCTACAGGGAGCAAAAGATAACTATCTTTTCTACAACTGATGATCCAAATCCAAGGGATGTTGACTGCGACGTGCAATTCTGTTGCAATCCTCACCAGTCAAAAAGATTATACCCAAAATCTTCAGTGTTCCCCAAAAGATATTTCGGGTTGCGATATTTTATCATCAATGAAACATTCCTGACTTTCCGCTTCTTTGCCCGCTCTTATCAGAATAAGATTTCAAACATTCTTGTATTATTTGGTGGGGTAAACTCAATTCCTGCCATTTCAATAGTTTTGGAAGCTATTTCTCTTGTGACTTTTCATCCGACAACGACTATAATTATTAGTCCTGTAGAAAAAGGGTATTCGAGCTTGGAAAAATTAGCTCATCGACTCGGTCTTACGGTGCATTTTTTGACAAGTCTTTCTTCTCAAAATATCGCAGCATCCATGAAAGAAAGTGATGTTTTAATTGGTTCAGCTGGAAATGGTGCATATGAAGCAAGTGTGATTGGTACTCCATTTTTGGCAATGAATCAAGTTCCTAGACAAAACGAGAATGCTGCCTTTCTCGAAGAAAGGAAAGCGTGTATAAATTTTGGCCTTTACAAACAAGTGAAACCTTCAACTCTTGGAATGGCGCTTGAGAGACTTTTCCAAGAGAAACTAAAACGCGAGAGTATGGGAAAGCTTGCGATGAAACTTGTTGACGGGCGGGGAAAGGAAAGAGTAGTAGAAATTATTCGATCATACATATCATGAAAACACAACTTAAGAAATGGCTCATTGGGGCTAACAAGACTGTACGAGATACACTTGCCCAATTTGAAAAAAATAAGAAAGGGATTCTTTTTGTAGTTGATAAAGAAGGGAGACTTTTAGGTTCAGTAACCGACGGGGATATTCGCCGCGCCATTTTGCAGGGAAAAAGTGTACGTTTAAGTGTAAGGATCGTTGCAAATCCCAATCCGTATAGTCTGAGAAAAAAGTATCAACCACTTGATACTTCAACACTTCAATTTCTCAATGACAATAATATTATGTATGTTCCAATAATTGATGAAAACCGAAGAATTATTGATATACTTTCCCTTCATGGACAAATACCCCAAAAAATTCAGACAAACGGACAATCAAAAAATAATCGGGTTCTCGTTACCGGAGGCGCAGGGTATATAGGATCAGTACTAGTCCGATTACTTCTTCAGAGAAACTATAGGGTCAGAGTTTTTGATTCACTCCTCTATGGTGATAGTTCTATTCGAGATCTTTATGGAAAGAAGAAGTTTGAACACTATATAGGGGATACAAGAAATATAGTTTCTATAAGAGAGGCGATGGAAAATATAGATACGGTTGTACATCTCGGAGAAATTGTGGGAGACCCCGCGTGTTCTCTGGATAGAGAGTATACAGTATCGGTAAATTATGGGGGGACACAAAATGTTCTCTTTACCGCAAAAAATATGGGTATCAAAAGATTTATTTATACATCAAGTTGTTCGGTGTATGGGTTCGGAGAAAAGAAATTTCATGAGGAAAGTATTCCTCATCCACTCTCTCTCTATGCTCGGACAAAGCTTGAATGCGAGAGACTCATTCTATCTGATACGATAAAGAATTTTTATCCGACTGTTCTTCGTCTAGGAACAGTATTTGGTTGGAGTTTCAGACCACGTTTCGATTTGGTTGCGAATTTTTTTTGTCTTTCAGCAGTAAATAAAAAGAAAATAATTCTCCAGTCAGGTAAGCAGTGGCGACCCTTCATCCATGTCCAAGATGTTGCCCGGGCCATTATAAAGACAATTGAAACCCCTATTTCAACTCTGGATCGAGAGATTTTTAATGTAGGGGTGGACTCGTTGAATGTTCAACTCAACGAATTGGGGCATATAATATCTCAAGAATTTGATGGAATCCCAATTGAGACAGAAAGCACAAACGACGATAAAAGAAGTTATCAAGTAGACTTTTCTAAAATCAAAAAAAAGTTGAACTTTCATTCAACGATTACACTTAAAGAAGGTATCCAAGATCTAAAATCCCATTTGGAAAAAGGAGAAGCGAAGGATATACTTCCATTTTCCAGTAATCTTCAAGTACTTCTAAAAGAGGAGAAAGAATAATGAGGAAGATAAAAAGAGTAGTTCTCTTTGGTGCAGGAGGACATGCACGAGTTGTAGCAGACGTATTTGAATCCCGCCACATACGTGTTGAAGGTTTATTTGATGACGATAAAACTCTTTTTGGTACGAAAAGAATCGCATGGAAAGTTTTGGGTGGTTTGGACGATATGATCAGATTCGTAAAAGAAAATGAAGTCAATTATTTTGTTGCTATTGGTGATAATGTTCTCCGCGAGAAAATTTCTGAAAAAATTGGAAAAAGTACATCTCAACTTCCTTGTACATGTATTGCACCCAGTACATCTATTTCCCCGCACGTAAAAATTTCGAAAGGAGTTTTCATTGCCCCTGGAGTAGTTATTAATATCGGAACGGTTATTGAAGAAGGAGCGATCGTAAATACATCATCAAGTATCGATCATGACTGTATTATTGGTAGATTTAGTTCAGTTCAGCCAGGAGCTCATCTTGGTGGCGGAGTAAAAATTGGTCGTCGAACAATGGTTGGGATAGGTGCGAAAGTGATGCAGTATATGACAATCGGAGACGATGCAGTCGTCGGCGGTGGAGCAATGGTTACTCACAATGTAAAAGAAAAAACAACTGTTGTTGGAGTTCCAGCAAAGAGAATTTCTCTATGAAACTAGCAATTGAGGGTGGTAAACCAATCAGACATAAAAGAATAAGCTCATGGCCCCATTTTGAAGACGATGAGATTAGTGCAGTTGCGAGAATACTTCGATCTGGAAAAGTAAATCAATGGACAGGAAACGAGTGTGAGAAGTTTTCCTCTGATTTTGCAAAGTATTTAGGAATTACATATTGCGTGCCGCTTGTTAATGGAACAGCTGCGCTTGAAGTAGCGTGTCGGATACTTGGAATTGGGAAAGGGGATGAGGTCATTGTTTCTCCACGCTCATTTATTGCCTCAGCGACGTGCGTGGCAACGGTGGGGGCACTTCCGATTTTTGTTGATATTGAAAGAGATTCAGGAAACGTTGATCCGCAAAAGGTAAGAAGCGCCATAACAAAAAAAACCAGGGCAATTATTGCTGTCCATCTTGCTGGATGGCCTTGCAAACTTGATCTGCTACAAGAAATATGTCAACGTCATAACCTTTACCTTATTGAAGATTGCGCTCAAGCCCTCGGTTCAAAGTACAAGAATCGATTTGTAGGGACATGGGGTGACGCAGCTACTTTTTCTTTCTGTCAGGACAAAATTGTTACAACAGGTGGGGAGGGGGGGATGCTTGTTGTAAAAAACAAAAAATATTATGAAAAAGCCTGGAGTTATAAAGATCATGGGAAAAATAGAGAAAAGGCTCTCAAAAAGCATAACACCTATAGTTTTAAGTGGCTACACGATAGTCTGGGGACGAATCTCCGAATGACGGAAATTCAGGCAGCCATAGGTCGTGCACAATTAAAAAAACTTGATATATGGATTGCCAAAAGGAGAAAAATCGCCAGAATCTTCAATACAACTTTTAGTACGTATCCATCTCTTAGAGTTACCATTCCACCTCGGTATGTTTTTCACTCATACTATAAATACTACGTTTATTTGCGCTTGGAAAAGCTTAAAAGAGGTTGGAGTAAGGAAAAAGTATTAGAAGCGATAAACCGCGAAGGAATACCAGCGTTTTATGGGTCATGTTCAGAAATCTATAGAGAACACGTATGGCGGATAATCCCCGAGGTCAAAAGAAGCATTCCTAAGAAACCATTACCTGTTGCCAGAGAACTCGGAGAGACCGCTGTTTTATTTTTGGTCCACCCAACACTATCAGATCGGGATATAGACGATACTGTGAAGGGAATTACAAGAGTTTTGGATGCGGTAACCCTATGAACCTTTCCGCAATTATACCTTTGTTAAAAAACGTTTTTCCTTTCTCTATTCAGAAATCAAGAGAGGACCTCGTTCACTATTGGCAAAATCCATCCTGGAAAAATCAACCAGAGTTTTACATTCAAGGCGATAACAAAAGCAAATTTCTTCTTCATATAATAAAAAATTACGCCAGCAAGAAAGCGTCAATTCTGGAACTTGGTTGTAACGTTGGAAGAAATCTTCATTATCTACAACAGGCAGGCTTTAACAACCTTTCTGGTGTTGAGTTGAATGAAAAAGCCATAAAGATGTTACGGAAAACATATCCCGATCTTTCAAAGAAAGCAAAAATTTACCATTCAACGATTGAAGAGAAAACTCGATTGTTTCAAAAGAATCAGTTTGATGTTACTTTCACTATGGCAGTTTTGGAGCACATTCACCCTGAATCTTATTGGATATTTGATGAAATTGTTCGTATAACTGACAAAGCGTTGATTACCATAGAGAATGAAAAACATGTCCATTGGAGTTCTTTTCCGCGGAACTATAAACGGATTTTTGAAAAACTTGGTATGAAGCAAGTGGAAGAGTATCAATGTAGAGATGTAGAAGGACTTGGAAATACATATTTTGCACGGGTTTTTTCCTCATGAAAGCAATTCTTGTTACAGGGGGAGCTGGATTTATTGGTTCACATCTTGCGGACTATATTATTGAGAATGGAGATTCTACTGTTGTTGTTCTTGACGATTTGAGCGGAGGATTTGTCAAGAATATCCACCCAAAAGCGATATTTGTTAAAGGAACAATAACGAATCGGCAGCTTATTAATCAGTTATTCAGAAAGTACCGATTTACTTATGTGTATCATCTTGCTGCCTATGCAGCAGAAGGGTTAAGTCATTTTATAAAGCGATTCAATTATATGAATAATCTTATTGGGAGTATCCATCTCATAAATGCGAGTGTAAATTTCAATGTTCGATGTTTTGCTTTTACCTCCTCCATTGCGGTATATGGAACAAATAAACTCCCAATGACTGAAGATCTTAAACCAAAGCCTGAGGATTCATACGGTATTGCAAAGTATGCAGTAGAGAAAGAACTTGAAGTAACTCATACACTTTTCGGATTACCCTATGTTATCTTTCGACCTCACAATGTTTATGGTGAGCGGCAAAATATTGGTGATAAGTATAGAAATGTTATCGGCATTTTTATGAATAATATTCTTCAGGGAAAAGATCTGATTATCTTTGGAGACGGTAAACAAATACGGGCGTTTTCTTATATCAAAGATATAATCCCCGGTATTGCCCAGTCTGTTGCAAACAAAAGGACGCACGGGCAGATTTTCAACATAGGATCAGATATTCCCACCTCTGTTAACGAACTGGCAGAAGAAGTTATGGAAATTATGGGCAGACGAGTTCCTATTCGACACGTACGTGAGCGGAAAGAAGTAAAGAACGCTTATTCAAATCATGCTAAATTCAAAAAGTTTTTTCCGAAATTTAGAGAAACCTCACTTACGGTTGGTTTGGAAGCGATGACTCAGTGGGTAAAGACGGAAGGTGCAAGGAAAAGTAAGCGATTTAAAAATATTGAGATCCGGAAAAATTTACCGCAAACGTGGGGTTAACGTAGTTGTTGTAAGATACCTCTTTATGAAACCGAAGATTACCATTGCGATGTTCGTGTATAACGAAGAAAAACATGTTGGGGAAGCGATAGAGTCTCTTCTTTGTCAAACCTATAGAGACTTCCAATTCCTAATCCTTGACGATGTATCAACGGATCATACTCCTCAAATAATTGCAGCGTATAAGAAGAAAAATAAACGAATACGCTATTTTCAAAACGAGAAACGCATGGGGTATATTTACAATTACCGCAAGACGTATGAGTTGGGAGGGAAGAATGCCGATTATTTCACTTGGGCGGCAGGACATGATGTTTACCACCCCGAATGGTTATCTCACCATGTAGAAGTTCTTCAAAAATACCCTGAAGTTGTTATGGCGTACCCTTTAACGGTGCGAATCGATGGTCAAGGAAAAACACTTCCTGTCAAATCGGATGTATTTGAGACATTTGGTCTCTCCGCCCCACAATGCGCTCTTACTGTTGCCGCTCATGGGAAAAATTTTGGCAATATGATTTATGGATTGCTTCGTGCAAATAAGATTCCGGAAGCTGGCATATTTCGTTATTTTTTGCTTCCAGATGTCCTTTTTCTTCTTGAGCTATCTCTGCATGGGACGTTTAAGCAAGTAAAGAGAAAGTTGTGGTATAGGCGGTATGTTGATTTATTTAGTATCGAAAGGCAAAGAAGGATTGCTTTTTATAAACATCCTTGGTATTTACGTATTCCATGGCCAGTAACGAATTCTTTTGCAATATTTTGGTATCAGGTTTTGGTCTCCAAACAAAATGATTTTTATATCCGTTACATTGCAACACAAGTAAGTATACTTTTTTTTATTCGTTCACTCCCTAAGCTTCAGCGAGATAGTCGCATTATAGGAAAATATGTTATTCTTCCTTACTTAAACCTATCTCAAAAACTGTACAAAAAATATGATGAATACAGATCTTTTATTCGAAATATGTATTTAATTTTTCGCTTTGCAGCAGTTTCTCGTCTTGGTAAATTTATTCTACATCTTAGTAAGAATATATACGATATGTATGTATTCCTCACTCGAAATATCAAAAATTCCATATGAAACCGGTTGATGTACTCTACTTTATAGAACATGTTGCCAGAGAACTTGACGTTGCGTTGATAGTAAAAGCACTTGTAGAAGCAAAATCTCCCCACAAAGTTGTGATAAAGCATATCTATGGAGATGCAAAAGAAGCAATGAAAACCTTTCGTCCAAAGGTTGTGGTTGTCCCCTTTTTTTATAGCCGGGATGATCTTGGAATGAAAGAGTTTATCCGCATTTGGCCAAGTGCACTCTTTTTTAATCTTGCGTGGGAGCAAATCTTCTACCCACTTCAGCAAAAACTGAAAAAACCAAAAGATTCATTTACAAAAAATCATATTTTCCACCACGCCTGGGCTCCATTTTACAAGAAATACTTACTCGAGAATGGAGTCGGTGAGGATAAAATTTTTCTCAATGGTAATCCAATCTACGAGCTGTATCAAAACCCATATAAATTATTCTTTACAAATAGACAGATCTTAAGTAGAAAATATCATCTTGATAAAAAGAAAAAATGGATATTTATACCAGAAAATTACAGGTGGGCATTTGAGACAGATAAAAGATTGCAACGGGTAAGTGGAGATGGAATATCAACCACCTCTCTTTTTTCTCTGCGAGATTTTAGTCAACGGTCACTTCGTCTTCTTCTTGAGTGGTTGGAAAGACTTTCATATGAAGAAGATATAGAAGTAATACTTCGGCCAAGACCAGCAACAGCAAAAACTCTTCTTTTGCATTTCTATAATAAAAACAGTGGCAAAAGCTCAACACGTATTCATATTATCAAAAAAGAATCGGTGAGAGAGTGGGTTCTTGCGTCAGATATCGTACTTTCTTCATTTAGTACGACACTTATTGAAGGGGCTGTAGCGAATAAACCTATCTATATCTTTGAACCGATTCGTTTTCCCAAAATTGTGAGTAATTCTTGGTATAGATATGTTGAAAAGATAAAGAGTTATAGGTCACTTCAAAAGATGTGTCGAGGTGAGGGGAGCGTTTCAGGGAAGAAATTAAAAATGTGGGCATATACGACGATGTTTCAGACCCATGATCCAATTGAGAAGCTAACTAATTTTATCCAAAATCTTCTCGATAACCCAAGAGTTGACAATGTTTCATTCCCCAAAAAGGCGGATGCCCTTTATACTTACGTGCAAAATAGGTTTTTACCAAAAACTTATTTCAATCCCGATACGCACGATAGTGACCTATTTTCTGATTCTGAAATAGATGCAAAGCTTAATAGATGGAAAAGTATTTTACTCCCAAATTAGAAGATATGGACAAGCCTCTCCTTTCAGTTATAGTTTGCACCTATTATAGGGAAAAATTACTAAGAAAGTGTCTTCTTTCACTTGTTTCCTCGATCGGAAGAAAAAAGGCGGTTGAAATAATCGTTGTCGATAATAATTCACCTGATAATACCAAAAATGTCGTGGAAGAATTCCAAAAAAGGAACCCAAATATCAAATATTTTCTTGAACCGAAAGTTGGCTTATCAGGTACAAGAAATAGAGGAGCAAGTGTAGCAGAGGGAATATATCTTTGTTACATCGATGATGATGCAACTGTTCCGCCTACCTACATAAAAAATCTCATGCGTATTGTTTCAAGATATAAGCCTGATATTGTCAGCGGCCCTGTCTATCCTGTCTTTGAAGGAAATAAACCGTTTTGGCTAAGAAGCATGTACTATACGAAAAAAGATGAGAATCGATCAGGATTTTCTGACTCATGCAAAGTCAGTGGAGCTAATTTTACCATCCGGAAAAAAATTCTATGTCAACTAGGTCTATTTGATCCCGCTCTAGGAATGAAAGGGAATAAGATCAGGATTGGGGAAGAAAGAAAAGTATTGGATAGTTATAGAGCAACAATTCCAAAAAAGGATCAGAAAGTTTATTTTTCCCTTCCATGCTATGTTCATCATTTTGTAAGTCGGAAAAAAATGCGCCTGCTAAATTTACTGAGACGCTCTTTCAATGGAGGAAAATGCTGGGCTCTTATTGAAAGAAGTTTGAAAACACAAAAGGATGGTTATCCAATATTGACTCTTTTGCTATTTTTCCTCTTCATCCCATTTTTCTTACCCTATTCATTTATCCGAGAATTTATCACTCGGGCACTTAAAGGATCGATTGGATTTGACTGGGTAAAATTGCTTATGCGAGATTTTGAAATAATCGGTAGAAACGTTGGAAGAGGATTAATATTTCTGGAGAAATTAAAAAAATGATACACTGCAGAATCTGTGACCAAATAATTTCTGCTCCGTTCTTATCTTTGGGTAAATCTCCTCTTGCAAATAACTATCGGAAGATAAATGAAGATTATAAGCCGGAAGAATTTTTCCCGCTTGCAGCTTATGTTTGTCCTCGGTGTTTTCTTGTGCAACTACCCGCATTTCAGAAAGCAAAGAAAATTTTTACAAAAGAGTATCTTTATTTTTCCTCGTATTCCCAATCATGGCTTTCTCATATTGAGAAGTATGTGGATGTTGCAATCAAGAGATTTTTGCAGAATAAAAAATCATTCGTTATTGAGATAGGAAGCAACGATGGGTACTTACTTCAATATTTTCTTAGGAAGAAATATCATATTTTAGGTATTGATCCTGCAAAACAAGCAGTTACAAAAGCAAGAAAGAAAGGTATCTTTACTCTTTCATCATTTTTTAGTTCAGGCCTTGCCCAATCCTTGCGAGAAAAGGGTAAGGTTGCTGATTTAATTATCTGCAATAATGTCATTCCCCATAACGATGACTTACTCGATTTTGTAAAGGGATTACGTATATTGTTAAAGGATAGAGGAGTAATCACTGCCGAATTTCCTCATGTCTATCAGCTTATACGCAAGAAACTATTTGATACTATTTACCATGAGCATTTTTCCTATTTTAGCCTCTCTTCTGCTAAATTTTTATTTGAGTTAGAAGAACTTTCTATATTTGATGCCGAAGAATTACCAACGCATGGAGGATCATTGAGATTGTATATAAAACATAAAAGTGACAGTACCAAATCCATAACGCGAAATGTAAAAAAAATAATAGAAAAAGAGAAGAAGTTTGGACTGAGAACACTTCGAAAATACTCTAGTTTTAAGAATGAAGTGTTGAAAGTAAAATTTAACCTCCTTGAGTTTTTTCTTACAGCCAAAAAAAAACATATGAAAATAGTTGGATACGGTGCACCCGCAAAAGCAGCAACACTACTAAACTATTGTGGGATCGGAAAAGATTTTGTGGATTTTACAGTAGATATCATCCCACAAAAACAGGGGAAAACAATAGCAGGAACTGGAATTCCAATTTTCCACCCAAAGGAAATTGTAAGGTATAAACCAGATTACGTCATTATCTTTCCGTGGAATATAAAAGAAGAAATACGAAAAAAACTTGAATATGTTAAGAGATGGAATGGGAAACTCGTTATTCCTCTTCCGAAGCTCAAGATATACTGAATAATCCGTTCTTTCTCCGGATGATCTCCGAGAGTATAATTCTGATGTCTGCAAAGGCGTATGAAAATTTTGTACATTATCCGTTCCATTGGATTTATTGCATATCATGAATCGATCATAGAGGAATTGTCCAAGCGCGGTCATTTTGTCGAAATACTCTTTGATAAAAAATGGAGTACCAAAAGAAATGCGTACAAGAATTCCAAACATGCATTATCGTGGAGGAACTCATCAACTGGTTGGCTTAAACGAAGAGACGATTTATGGAGAAAAATTCTTTTTCCGTCCCGAGAGTTATTAACATATATATACTACTGTAAACAAAAAAGTTATCCAGGATTTTACCTTAAAAGATGGGAGGGGTACCAACCGAGAATACTTCGTTTCCTCTTTCGATTGAGCCTTATTAAGAGATACATAACTTCGAATTTCATAGAGAGAGTATTACATTCTTTGGAAAAAAGTGCACCTCCTGATAGTCAGATTATGAAGGAGTTAATTGGAAAAAAACCTCATGTGGTCGTTGCTTCTCCGGTCAATATGCGTTATTCGGAAGAAGTCGAATATATAAAAGCAGCAAATGCACTCAATATTCCGACAGTGATAGCTATTCATAGCTGGGATAACCTCACAACAAAAGGACTTTTTCATGTGAGACCAGGAACTTTTTTAGCCTGGAATTCTATCCATAAGAAGGAATTAACTCAGATCCATAAAGTGTCCTCGTCTTTAATTAAAATCATGGGAGCGCCGCTTTTTGACAAATGGTTTACAATCGGTAAAAAGATCCAGACGCGGAAACAGTTTTTTGGAAAATTAGGTATCAAAGAGGGGCAGCAGTATATTATCTATCTTGGATCTTCTGCAAATATTGCATTTGATGAGACATGGCTTGTTAAAAATCTTGCAAGAGAAATTGCAAAATCTCCCAATCAAGAAATTCGCAATTTAATTCTACTCGTACGACCTCATGGAGCAAATCAGGAGATATTTAAACAAATAAAGCTCAGGAATGTGAAAGTGCTTTTTCGCTCCTTTGAAATAGCTGACACAAAAGAGGCGATAGAAGAATTTTGTCTCAGTTTAAAGTATGCTATCTGTTCTATTGGAATAAATACAAGCGCAATGATTGATGCAGTCATTATAGGAAAACCGGTTATTGCACTTCGGCCTCACGAGTATGAACGTACAAATGCCATAAAAGCTCTTCATTTTCAATATCTCTTAAAGAAAAATATTTACTTGCAAGCCAATACCATCGGTCAAGCAATAGCGCATATAAAGAGAATAGAAAAGATGGGTAACGAACTAAAAAAATCACAAAATCTTTTTATTCGAAATTATATTCAGCCCTATGGTCTCAATACCTCAGCTGGTGAGGCTGCCTCCGATATTATCGAAAGTTTACGAATGATAAATGAAAAAAATTAATAACAAAAAACTCGTCTCAATTGGTATACCAGCGTATAACGGAGAACCATATATTCGAGAGGCGCTTCAATCATTAGTTACCCAATCATACAAACATATTGAAATCATCGTTTCAGATGATGCATCAACCGATGCAACTCTTTCGATTTGTAAAGAGTTTGCAAGGAAAGATAAACGAATTAAGATTTTGCAAAGCGATAAAAACAGGGGTGCGATTTTAAATTTTCGCAAAGTCTTTAACTATACTCATGGAGAATACTTTATGTGGGGTTCAAATCACGATATCTGGCATAAGAATTTTGTTAAAATCCTAGTTTTGATACTCGAGGAAAATAGAGATGTTGTTCTTGCATATCCTCGTACAAAGGCTATAAATGAAAAAGGGAAAGTACTCTCATACCGATTTTCCGATTTCGATACAGCAAGAGTTCCGAAGATGAAGAGAGTAAAACTTGTTTGTCAAAAGATGGTCAACGTTGGCAATATGGCGTATGGCCTTATGCGGAGAGATATACTAAGAAGAACAAGTATTTACCCCTACTGTCTAATGCCAGATAGACTTGTACTGATGGAATTATCAGTTTGGGGACAGTTTAAGCAAGTAAAAAAATATCTGTGGAAACGACGTTTTTTTCAATTAAAACGTACGGCTGATGATGAAATACACCATCAATACTTGAGTTTGTTTGAAGATGGGAAAATACCCTTTTGGGCGAGGTTTCCTGTACTTACTCACATGATCGGACTTATCGTTTTTATCAGTTTATTTCCCCGACGTCACATCTATTCCAATTTTTTCATCGGATTTTATATGGCGTTTTGGTATTTCGTACGGAAAAAGGGATACATGAATAGATTGATTTTATTTCTAAAAAGGTTTTTTCCCTAAGATGGTAGACATACCCATATTTCCCAAACTTAACAGACGAGGAAAAAATCTCCATGTAGATTGGTTAAAAATAATTGCAAAAAATAAATCCTATTGGGAAGATGCCAAAAAGAGAGCAAAAAGTCCTCGCGTCCTTATAGCAACAAGTCTTGGAGGGTATAACCATGCTACAGTACTTGAAAGTACTTTGGCCGTTTCCCTTACTCTTCGGGGAGCCAGTGTTGATATACTTCTTTGCGATAAATTTCTACCGGCATGCCAAATGACGAAAATTGCAAAAATTGATCCCCAAAAACTAGTAGAAAAAGGTCAATTGAATATTTGTGATTCCTGTTTAAGTGCCGGCAAAAAAGTTTTTACTCCTCTTGGTCTTCCTATTCATTACTACAGTGAGTTAGTTGGTAAGAAAGAGCAAAAGCAAGCAAGAGCAAACGCATATAATGTGCCACTGCCTCATGTTGATGAGTATATGTATAAGCATGTTGCTTTAGGAGAACATGCATATGCGGGAACTCTTCGCTATTTTGGCCGCGGTGATCTTGAAGGAGAGCGTTTTGGAAATGATGTTCTAAAAAGATACATCCATGCAGGATTTCTTTCTGCGTATGCTTTGCAGAATTTACTTAAGAAAAAAAAGTATGATATAGCCTGTTTTCATCATGGTATTTATATCCCACAAGGTATTATTGGCGAGATTTGTCGAAGGGAAAAAGTACGTATTGTTAATTGGAACCCAGCATACAGGCGCCATACATTCATTTTTAGTCATGGTGATACGTACCATCATACGATGTTAGAGGAGAAAGCGGATGTATGGAAGAACTTACAATTAACTCCAAAACTTGAAAAACGGTTAGATACGTATCTTTACTCAAGACGTTCTGGTACTTCTGATTGGATATGGTTTCATGAAAATCCATTAGAGGACGTTGGTAAGATAGAGTACAACATTGGTATAGATTTTAAAAAGCCTTGTATTGGGGTGTTGACAAACGTTATGTGGGATGCACGTCTTCATTACAATTCGGTTGCTTTTGATAATATGATAGATTGGGTTTTGACAACAATTTCATATTTTTCAAAAAGGAAAAGTATTCAACTTCTTATACGAATTCATCCTGCAGAAATACATGGGTTGGTTCCTTCTCGACAGCCATTACTTTCAGAAATAAAAAAATACTATCCTCATCTTGCCTCCAACATAAAAATTATTCCTCCTGAAAGCACAATCAGTACTTATGCGGTTATGGAAAAGTGTAATGCCGTTATTATCTACAATACAAAAACCGGTATTGAACTTTCCCCACTTGGAATACCCATGATCGTATGTGGAGAGTCATGGATCAGAAATAAAGGCTTTTCTATTGACGTAACAAGTAAAAAAGAGTACAAAAAGATTCTTGACAAACTACCGTTTAAGAAGAAATTAACAGATCGTCAAGTAAATATGGCAAAAAAATATGCATTTCATTTCTTTTTCAGACGTATGATTCCACTACCTTTCATTGAATCCAAAGAAAAGTTCACGTTTACTTTGAATTTAGAGGGACTACATGATTTGCTAACAGGAAAATATCCAGGTCTTACAACTATGTGTGACGGAATACTCAAAGGTACACCATTTGTATTTCCTCATGAGGATTTATGACGAATGATCCGAGTAAATAACAATGGCCCATATGCACTAGGAATACACTGGGCGCACGATGCATCTGTTAGTGTCTGTTCACCCAAAGGAATTCTCTTCTCTATTCAGGAGGAGAGGATATCTCGTATAAAACACTATTATGGGTTTCCGAAAAAGTCTATTCTTGCGGCTTTAGACTTTTGTAATCTCACACCTGCCGATATTTCTATCGTTGCATTTACTTCAAGTAGTATATTTTATCCCAAATATCAAAGAAGTATTATCGTTGATGTTTATGGCAGAAAGAAAAGAATTGTCTCCAAAATGCAAATCATTCATGATTGGATGAGGAAAAATTTATTAGAAGATTTTGGATGGGGAATGCATGATAAAAGGAGAATAGGATTAGAAGAACTTATTAAAAAGAATTGGGGAAAATACTACAAACGGCATTATCTTTTCAATGAGAAATTCCTCTCTGAAATAGGTCTTTTCCATCCTCGGATTTCTTATTACTACATCTCCCATCACCGTGCACACGCCTCCTCTACATTTCGGCTCTCTGGCTTTAAAAATGCATGCGTAGTAACTCTTGATGGAAAAGGTGATGGCTTGAGCGGAACAATCTATAAAGGATTTTCAGATGGCCAAATGGTCCTTCAGCGGGCATCAAAAGCAGATGATAGTCTTGGAGCTTTTTATCAAGCAGTCACAGAAGCTCTTGGATTTATTCCGGTTGATGGTGAATATAAAACAATGGGTCTTGCTGCATTTGGGAGCTCTCGAGGGAAGAAAAACCCTTTTCATCATATAGTTTCAAGTCATGATGGGAGATTGAAGTCACACATTGCCTGGAAGTGGCGCAGTTTCAATCTTGCCCATCCCGATAAAAAAGTTCCAAATCCACTTTCATCTGTGTCTCAGGCAGAAGATTTTGAGAGATTACTTAAAACGTACTCCCGAGAAGATCTTGCGTTTTTTGCCCAAAAGGTATGTGAGAGATGTATGTTCGAATACGTAAAAGACGCCATGCATTTAACAAAGAGCAAAAATATTGCAGCGGCAGGAGGAGTATTTCTAAATGTGAAAGGAAATTCACTTATTAAAAATAGACTTACTCCGTCAGCTTTTTTTGTTTATCCGGATAGTGGAGACAGTGGTCTTGCAGCTGGTGCTGCACTTGAAGCACTGTATCAGGAAGGATTTATAACTTCTTCACTTGCTTGGGAGAATCCATTTTTGGGGACACAATTCACTGATTCTGAGATTGAGAAAACCCTTCAATCTTTCAGACAGAAATATCCAATAACGATAAGAAACGGTTCAGTATCACATCTTTCTCAAGAACTGACAAAGGGAAAGGTAATTGGTACATTCCAAGGAAGACTTGAAATGGGGCCCCGTACTCTTGGGAACCGATCTGTCCTTGCTGATCCACGAGACATATCGATAAAGGATAGAATTAATCGAATCCTCAAAGGGAGAGAACTGTTTGTTCCCTTTGCACCAGTTCTACTAAAGGAAGATGCTCATAAATATTGGTCAGGAGATGCAAATTATAAATATATGACATTCATCGTCAAGGCAAATACTTTTGCTAAAAAAACAATCCCTGCAGCTGTACATGTCGATGGTACGATGCGTCCTGAGGTAGTGGATAAAAATTTCCATCCATGGGTGTACAATCTTTTGATTGAATTTAAGCGAAAGACCGGTATCGGAGTACTTCTTAATACATCTTTCAACAGGCATGGATTACCAATTGTCGCATCTCCCAAAGATTGCTTAGAACATCTTATAAACGGTTGGGTTGATGGAATAAGTATTGGGAACTGGTATGTAGAGAAAGGAAGCAATTAATTGTATGCAAACGAGAGTCCTTCATATATTTGATAAACCATTGACAAAGCCAAGTAATATGTTTTTAGGGAGTACGAAAGACGTACGAGGGAGAACTGAATATTTTAAAGCAAGGAAAATACCAGTTGATGAATATTGGGTGAGAGAGCGGTCCGATAAACTTCTGATGGAAAATATAGAAGACATTCAATTTGGGAAATATACACATATCTTCTTCGAATACTCCCGATATCCACAATCCATGATGTATATAAGAAAGTATTTTCCAAGTTGCCGTCTTTATATTCGTGTGCACAACGCAGAATTTTATCACAGACTACATCAGATTCTCTCAAGAGGCATTGTTTCCTTTTCTCGGAGTTTTGTAAATATTTTAAAGGAAAATATACGCTCTCTCGAAGAAGGATTTTTACGATTGAAAGATGATATTATCTGCGCAAGAAATTCTGATAAAATCTTATCAATATCAGAGTGGGATTCCCAAGAATACTGGCAATTTCTGGGGGCAAAGAAAATTGTATATCTTCCTTATTTTCTCCCAAAATCCTATGAACGATTTATTCCCCGAAACAGAAAGAAAAAAAGAAGGTGTATTTGTTACATGTCGACATCGCCCAATGAGTTCATTAAAGACTCAGCAAGATTTTTTATAAAGCTTGTAGAGAAATTGGGTTCAAAGAAATATGATTGGACATTTTCAATGACCGGGAGTAATGTATTTCGGAAAACGTTACCGAAAAGAGTAAAATTGAGTGGAGTTGTTGAGAGACCGTTTGATTTACTTGGAGAAGCAAGGGCAATCGCAATATTTTCTGACTTTGGTACGGGATTTAAGACAAAGATAATAGAAGCAATTGCTTGCAAATGTTATATATTGGTTACGAAAAGACTCTACGAAAGGCTTCCCTCCATTCTTCAGCCTTATTGTTTTGTTGTGGATATTCACTCAGTCGATTCATTCAAAGAGGCCTTAGATAAAACGCGTAAACCTTTCCCCCCAGGAAATCCAAATAAGATATACAGAAAGGGGGCATTTGCAGCTCTGGATAGACTTTTTAAGGGGATAACCTAGAATACCCGTATTATCTGTTATAATAGCAGTTTGATATATGGTTGGGGAAAACAAGAAGCGAATCTTACGGATCAAAAATTATACAATCTCTGAATCAAGTGACTGTTTTGTTATTGCAGAGATAGGTCACAACCACCAAGGAAGTGTAGAAATATGCAAACAGCTTTTTAAAGCTGCAAAAGAGTGTGGTGTAGATGCGGTGAAACTTCAAAAGCGTCACAATAAAAAACTCTATACAAAAGAATTTTATAATTCAGTCTATAATTCGGAAAATGCTTTTGGTCCGACATACGGACGACACAGGGAAGCGCTTGAATTTGATAAATCTCAATATAGAGAACTCCAAGATTATGCCAAAAAGCTTGACTTAATCTTTTTTGCCACAGCATTTGATTTTGAGAGCGTAGATTTTTTAGAAGACTTATCCATGCCAGCATTTAAGATTGCCTCAGCAGATGTTGTCCATCTTCCTCTTCTTCGCTACATTGCAAAGGCAGGTAAACCGATGATAATGTCAACAGGCGGGGCAAGGCTTGATGATGTGAGACGTGCGCAAGAATCTATTATGTCTATAAACCCACAACTTGCAATTCTTCAATGTACCGCAAGTTATCCAAGTGACTTTTCAGAGCTTGATCTTCATGTGATACGTTCATATCATAAATATTTTCCAGAAAATATCATAGGATTTTCTGCACACGATAATGGCATTGCCATGTCTGTTGCTGCATTTGTTTTGGGGGCACGTATTATTGAGAAGCACTTTACCCTCAACCGTGTTATGAAAGGCACTGATCACGTATTTTCTCTTGAGCCGATTGGAATGCGAAAACTTGTACGAGATCTTCGGCGCGTCAAAACTGCTTTAGGAGATGGAGTAAAAAAGGTATACGAGAGTGAGAAAAAGGCCATCATAAAGATGCAGAAAAAGATTGTTGCCACAAAAAATCTACCCAAATGGCATGTATTGGAAATAAATGATATTGCATTTAAATCTCCTGGAGGCGGACTCCATCCCTATCAAGTAGATGAATTGATAGGAAAGAAATTAAAGCGAACATTAAAAAAAGATGAAGCGTTTATTCTCGGTGATGTTTTATGAAGAAATATATTCCTGTTTTAGATCGATTTCTACTCAGAGGAAAAACTGCAGTTGTTACTGGGGGTTGTGGAAATTTAGGACCGTGGTTTGTACAAGCACTTCTTGATGTAAAGGCACATGTTGCAATTATTGACTTGCCCAAAAGGACAATTCCTTCAACTCTTACTCTTCATTCTTCCTCCCTTCTTTTTTATAAAGGTAATATTACAAATCCTAGGCAGTTAAAAACAATTCATAAAAAAATACTTAATGAATTAGGTCCTATTGATATTCTTGTTAATAATGCTGGAATTGATATCCCTCCGCAAAAAATAGGAATATACATGGAAAATCGTCCTCACGCAAAAAAGATGTGGGATGTGAATGTATCTGGAGCGGTCAATTGTATCAATGAATTTATTGCGGATATGAAAAAGAAGAAGAAAGGGTCAATTATAAACATCGGATCCCTCTATGGAGAGAGATCTCCCAATGAGAGATTCTACACTCATCTTCAGTTTGATAAACCATGGGATTATGGGGCAACGAAAGCTGCACTTATGCAAGTGACTCGTTATTTTGCAACCCGCCTGGCAAAATGGAATATCCGGATCAACACATTATCTCCTGGAGGAGTATTCAATAATCAGGATAAAACATTTATCCAAAAATATTCATCACGTATTCCTTTGAGCCGTATGGCTCAAAAAGAAACAGATTTGGGAGGCCCCTTGGTATTCCTTGCTTCAGATGCATCTGCCTACGTCACTGGGACTAATCTGCAGGTAAACGGAGGGTTTACCGCTTGGTAGTTACGTTTATAAAAATTAAAAATTTATGAAATACCCTTCACGAATTTATCATTTTATTAATGGGAATGAAGTTGAAAGCACTTCGAGAAAGTATATTGAAAAAATCTCTCCAACGAGTGGAAAAGTAGTCGCGCGCATAGAAAAGGGGACAGGCGAAGATGTAGATAGTGCTGTAACTTATGCTTCTGATCATTTCTTTCGGTGGGCATATACTCCCGTTATTCAAAGAGCCGATATACTAAGAACCGCAGCTTTGATTCTCCAAGAAAAAAGAGAGGAAATTGCTTTTATTGTATCTTCCGAAACTGGAAAATCTTTCAAAGATTCACTTGTGGAAGTTTCAGGAGCTATTGAGCTTGGATTTTTTATGGCAGGGGAGGGAAGAAGGTTTTATGGAAGGACGACAACTTCAGCGGTACTTAACCGCTTCGCATATACAATGCGTCAACCTATAGGAGTTTGTGCACTCATTGTTCCGTTTAACACACCGATTGCCAATGTTTCCTGGAAAGCATTTCCAGCACTTCTTTGTGGAAATACTTGTGTGTTGAAGGCTGCAAAAGATACGCCATTCACACCTGTCTGGTTTGCAAAAATATTGCAACTAGCCGGACTTCCCAAAGGAGTTTTTAATGTTGTTCAAGGATCTGGAGAGGAGGTTGGTCGATCGCTTGTCGAGGATGATAGAGTGGATCTCGTAAGTTTTACCGGCTCATGTGAAGTAGGTGAGTATATCGCAAAAGTTGCGGGTGGTAGGATTGCAAAAGTGAGTCTGGAACTGGGGGGAAAAAATGCTTTTCTTGTATGTGATGATGCAGATATGAAGGATGCTGTCTCTTACGCTGTCTTATCTGCTTTCTCAAACGCTGGCCAGCGGTGTTCGTCCGGGAGTAGACTCATCATTTTTGAAAAAATATATGATCAGTTTAAAAGAGAATTTGTGCAAAAAACAAAACAGTTAAAAGTTGGATCAGGTGATAAAGATGATGTAGGACCTGTGATTAATGAGAGTCAAATGAATAAAATTCTTGTAGAGATTGATCATGCTGTACTCCAGGGAGCGAATGTAATTGCGGGTGGAAAGAGGTTGGTCAAAGGTGAGAAGAAAAATGGTTTTTTTATAGAACCAACAATTGTTGAAGGAGCAAAAGTGGATGCATCCATTTCTCAAAGCGAGCTCTTCGGTCCGGTGACATGTCTATTTAAGGTGAAAAATTTTGAGGAAGCAGTAAGACTTGTTAATGCAACTGATTATGGTTTGACATCTGCAATTCATACAAGAAGTATTCATAGAATACAAGAATTTATACATAGAGTACGGGTTGGACTGGTATCAGTGAATGGGCCTACCTTTGGGAGCGAACCACATTTGCCCTTTGGAGGTGTAGGAAAGTCAGGCAACGGTCACAGAGAACCAGGGACAGAAGCACTTGATGTTTATTCCGAATGGAAAACTGTGTACATTAAATACAATCCCTCTCGTGTATAAACAAACAGCCAGGAAAAAATATGTCCGTAAAGAGAATAGTCATAATTTCGCTCATTTGTTCTTTTGTATTATTTATTATCCAAAAAATTTTCTCTCTCCAAGCAAATCTTTATGTATTGCCAGTACTCTTTTTCTTAAATGGATTTAATTTATTAGCCATTGCAGTGCCATCTCATTTGACTCTTCTAGAAGTAAGTGCACTTGCCTTCCCTCTTTCTTCCTCTTTGATTGTTATAATGGGCTATTTCATTTCTTACCTTATGCATTTTTCTCTTTCCTTCACCACTGGATCTATTATCGCTTATACTCTTCTTTCCTCTTTCTATCTTTTAATTACAAAGAAACAGGCCAGGTACATATCCTTAGCTAAAGAAAAAGAAATTTTGGTTCTTATGCTTTGTTTATCTTCTTTGGTTGTAATACCTTTGTCATTTATACGGGTACAACAGTCTTATGAAGGAAACATACACTTGCCAATAGTCTATCAAATTATGAATGGTATCATACCTCCTGACCATTTTGCTCTGGCAGGTATCCCCATAAACACATATTGGTTGTATTCTTTGTATCTTGCCGTTGGATCAATTATTCTCAATATGTCAGCGTTGCAAGTCAGCGTAATTGTTGGTTTGATGTCAATATTTTCTGTCTTTACCATTGGATTTTTACTCTCAAGAAATTTTGTTCAAAATTCAAGTCTACAAATTCTTGGTGCTTTCCTTTTGGTGATGGGACCAGGATTATATAATGGGACTGTTTTTTTAGTGAGATTAATAAGAAATCCAGGTATTTATAGTACATTTAAAACTCTAGATCCTAGTGCGATCACGAATATCGCTAAGATATTTCCTGTTGACGGGCGATTGCTAGACCTTGTCCATAAATTTCTGAGTATTGATGGATTCAGACTTGGATTTGTTTTGAATCTCACCTTAGTTCTAATCATTGTAAAGTTAACTGAGCTTCCCATACGAAAACTAGTGATCCCTCTTTTCATAACTCTTCTGGGTTTGGCTTTATTTCATCCCGTCTCATTCATTCCAGCTGTAATTTTCTTATTCTTTTTTGCTCTTATTGATATATTCGGCTCCTTGAAAAAAGCTTCCATGTTACCGGAGAAAACATCTCTTTTCATACTTGCCTCGATTTTAACAGTTTCTGTTCTAATATATCCCTATATCCAACCTATTCAGCAAGCATTTAAGGAATTTAATATTGGATTATCGTTTCGGGTATATTCTCTATTAGATTTCCAGTTCACCTATCTTCTCTTTCTTCCTTTTGCATATGATGGTTTAAAGGCAATGATAGGCAAGAGTAACTCCATCAAACTTTTTGCACTAGCGGTTCTTTTTTTTGTGCTATTCTCTTTGAGTATATTTCTTCTTTTACCGGATAATAACCAATATAAATTTGTTTTTCTTTCCAGTATTCCTCTCTCTATCCTCACTATCAAGGGTATTGAGCATAATGCGAATATATTTGGAAAGAAAGTTAAGAAGATTATTCTTTATGGTTTTTTCATTTTCACTTTTCTTCAGTATCTTTTTATACTCGTCGCATATACGTCGTCTCGTCAGCAGTTTCCATCAGGCATTGAGAGTCAGGGTACGAAGATCATTTCCACAGATAGAAAATTGGAGGAAGTAGCAGTATGGATAAGAAAAAATAGTGAACCTAACGCCATTGTTGCCGCTTTGCCAAGACAACAAGAACTCTTGAGCGCAATCGTGCAGCGAAGAATTTATTTCGCCAAAACATCAGATTTATACATCCAAGGACATTCTCAATATGCCCAAAGACAAAAGATCATTGAAAATCTAGTATTATATCCTGAAAATGAAAGGTTACTTCAAAACATGGTCTTTGAGATAAAGAATGATCCGGTTTATTTACTTATAGACACTTCAGAATTATCGATAAATCCCGATACTTATATTCAAAAACTCATCGAAACGAACAATGCCAAATTAATAATTCAGAATAGTTCATATGTTCTGGTGAAAATCGGCAAGAGAGGTTATAAGTAAAAGAGAATCATATGAAACATTCTTGCATAGCTCTTATTCCTGCAAGGTCCGGTTCGAAGAGAATTAAACACAAAAATATCAGAGAACTGTATGGCCATCCACTCCTTGCATACAGTATAGTATCGTCTTTGGAGTCAAACATTTTCTCAAAAGTTATTGTTTCAACGGATAGTAAACTCTATGCAGATGTTGCGAGATATTATGGAGCAGATGTTCCATTCTTACGCCCATCTGAATTTGCCCAAGAAACATCTCCTGATATCGAGTGGATATCCTACACTCTTCAATTTTTGAGAGAAAAAGGAGAGTTATATGACTATTTTGCAATTTTAAGACCAACTAGTCCTTTTAGAAAACCAGAAACACTTAAGCGAGCATGGAATATGATCCTTAATAATCCAAACGTAGATTCTCTTCGTGCGGTAGAGAAAACCACGCATCATCCAGCGAAAATGTGGATTGTGGATAAGGAAAAAAATCGAATGAAACCCGTCATGGAAAATCCTCATAAAAAAGGTATTCTCTGGCACAGTCTTCAGTACCCATCTCTTCCAGAAGTGTATATGCAGAATGCAAGTTTGGAGATTGCAAAAACTCGATGTGTATTTGAACACCATTCTATTTCGGGAGAGGCAATCATGCCATTTTTTACCAAAGATGATGAAGGAGTCGATGTGAACACGGAGTATGATTGGTACTATGCCCAGCGGCTTATAAAGGAGGGAAAAGCAACATTGCCAAAAATTTTACACACGCCTTTCACACTTGATTATGAATCTATTAAATAATCTAGGTTTTATTTCCCAAGAAAGTTTTCTCTTTCTTGAAAAAAAATCTCAGGGAGGAAAAGGAAAAGCAAAGATTTTGAGTGCCATCGCAGATTTGATCCGATACAATACACTACTTAGTGTAGCAAGGGCAGGGACTGGACATCTGGGAGCTTCCCTTAGCATCATTGAACTCCTTACAGAAATATATTTTCGATCATTTTCCTTTTCCCCCAAAGAGAGTTCCTCCAAAGACAGAGATATTTTTATCCTTTCCAAAGGTCACGCCGTCCCATCTCTTTATGCTACACTTTCTGCAAAAGGCTACTTTCCAATCGAAAATCTTAACCGGTTGCGCCGTCTTCATGGTCTTTCCGGACATTGTGATATTGAAACTCCTGGAATTGAAGCAAACACGGGATCCCTTGCTATGGGAATTTCAAAAGCTGTTGGTTTCGCACTTTTTAAAAAGCGTATGGGGTATAAAGGAAGCGTCATCGTGATTGTTGGAGATGGAGAACTTCAAGAGGGTCAATTGTGGGAATCGCTTCTTTCGGCAGTAAGTTTCAAAGTAGATAACCTCTACATCATTATTGATGATAATAGCGTTCAGACGGACCAGTTCACTCAAAATATTCTTAAGTATAACGATATAGTACATACACTGTCGTCCCTTGGTTTTACTGTCGTAGAAAAAAACGGTAAAAAGATTAAAAATATCCATGATGGATTCATGAAACTTGCAAAGTCAAAGAAACCGAAATTACTCTATATGCGCACCGTGAAAGGTCAAGGTGTTTCTTACATGGAGCATCCTAATGTTTTAAAAAGCAAAATAGATCGATATATATGGCACAACAAAGCTCCTGACAGGAAACAGTTAGACCAGGCATTAAGAGAAATTTATAAAAGAGTGAAGGATTTAATGAGTAGTTTTGGCTTCGTCATTGATTTAAGTTTATCACTTAAGGATATTCCGAAAGAGCCAATGCAAAAAGATGTGCGTGGTTCAAGTCTTATTACAGGATTTTCAGATGCTCTTTTAGACTTTGCAAAAAAGTATCAATTTGTAACGCTCGATGGAGACCTTGAGGAAGACTCAGGGTTTGTAGAATTCCATAAAAGAAATCACACACGGTTTTTTGAGATGGGGATTATGGAGCAGCACATGGTTTCAACAGCAGCTGCGTTTTCAAGATCAGGGACAATACCGATTGTTTCTACCTATGCTGCGTTTCTCACTTCACGAGCGAATGAGCAACTTTATAATCTTGCAACTGAGGGTGGAAAGGCGATTATTGTCGGAAATATGTCCGGGGTAATTCCGGCAACACCCGGAAAATCACATCAGGCATTTCGTGATATTGCCTGTATAAAAAATATTCCAGGTGTTACCATGTATCAACCAATAACACCGAAAGATGTAGAGAACGTTCTCGGACGTTATTTCAATAATGAGCTGGGAAACATTTTGTATGTGCGGCTGTCTATGGCTTCTGGAAAAGTAGAATTAAATACACCTTCCAAAAATCTGGAAAAGGGAAAAGCTCATATTTTACGAGAAGGGAAAAATATTCTTGTTATTGGAATCGGTCCGGTTGTTATCGCCGAATCGATAGTTGCTGCTATCAATCTGGAAAGAGATGGAATATCTGTTGAAGTTTGGAATCAGCCGTGGTTGATAGAATTTGATAGAAAGCAGTTGCTTGATGCTTCAAAACGTGGCATTCCGCTTCTCATTGTTGAAGATCACTATAAAAAAGGAGGATTTGGAGAGAGTTTACTTGCCTATCTTACTATTCATGGCATACAGTTTCCTCGTGTTGAGCATATTGCTTTGAGAGATTTTCCACAAACCGGATTTAGAGAAGAGGTATTAAAGTATTTAGGCCTTGATAGCAATACCATCCAGCAGACAATACATCGACTATGGAGAAATTAGATATTGTCTGGTTTATTGAACACTTTGCGAGAGAACTTGACGTAGCTTGTGCAACCACAGCACTTTTGGAATCAAAATATCAAAAGAAGGTAAAGATTCTCCCCTTTTTCCATCCCCGTCCTACCTCTTTTACTCAACAATTTCATCCCACAATTGTTCTTTTACCGTATTGTTACTCCATACATGATTCTGGACTCAAACATTACCTTTCATCTTGGAACGATGCAACATTTGTAAATCTTTCCTGGGAACAAGTATTTTATAGAGCAAACATTGAATATAAAGCACCTCGAGACTCTTTTGCGAAGAAATGCGTTCTCCATCATGCGTGGAGTAAACAGCGGGCGATATTCTTACAGGATAGAGGAGTCCCAGAGAGCCACATATTCGTGAATGGTCAACCAGCTTACTACCTTTATTTCCCTCCATACAGGAAAGTATTCGCGTCAAGAGAAATCTTAGGGAAAAAATTTGATATAGACCAACGGAAAAAATGGATATTTTTCCCAGAGAATTATTCTTGGTACTTTTACTCTGACCATTTGATTGAAGAGATAATAAAAAATGGCCAAGACAGGAAAGCTGTCTATCAAATGAGAGATTATTGCGGTAAATCGCTTATCGAGGTGCTCCATTGGTTACGATTTCTAAAAAAAAGTGACAATGTAGAAATTATTATCCGGCCACGACCGGCCACTTCCTATACTACGTTTTTAGAAACCGTACAAAAATTCGAGCCAGAACTTGGAAAAAGAATACACATTCTCAAAGACTACACCGTTCGAGATTGGATACTTGCAAGCGATATTGTCGTTTCTTCCTTCTCTACGAGTCTCATTGAAGCAGCAATTGCAAAAAAACCAATACTTATGCTAGAGCCGTTTCCGCTACCGAAAGATCTAATAGGAGAGTGGTACGGATACGTGCCAAAAGCGAAAACGAAAGAAGAACTTTTACGAATGTTGAAATCAAATAAAAATACGTATATTCAGCTTCGAAATTGGGCTGTGAATCATTTTCTCAAAAAGGGGGACCCTATAAAAGGATTAGCGAAATTTTTAGCAACTGCCAAACAAAACTCTCAAGAAAAGACAGGCACAAAAGAAATCATTGAGGCATATTTACGCAATCAAAAATATAAAGGCCTAAAATATAAGTTCAAAGCTAGTGTGATAAAGATTATTACTATGTTAAATTTAAGTCTTTTTGTAGAAAGAGATGATAAGGATACAAGTATGGAGATAATAGAAAAGAGATTGGCAAAGTATAAAAGTTTACTTTCTTACTAAATTATATGATTATCACTGAATTAATGGGTGGGTTGGGCAATCAGATGTTTCAGTATGCTCTTGGAAAGAAACTAGCTATAGTCTGTAATACACAGCTCAAAATAGATTTAACCGAATTTAAAAAGCAACATTTATATCCATACAGACTTCATAAATTTAATATTGTAGAAGATTTTGCCTCAAAGGATGACCTAAGGTTTATCTTAGGCTGGGGATATTATGTGCCGCGTATATTTCTTCGCAAAGTTAAAATTTTTTTTGAAACTATGTTTCCCAATATTTTTTATGAAAAGGCATTCACTTTTGATAAAAGAATTCTGACGGTTTCGGACAATAGCTATCTATCAGGTTTCTGGCAAAGCGAAAAGTATTTCCAAGAAATTCGACCAGTCCTTCTCAAAGAATTCACTCCTAAATCCCCCCCTTCTTACAAGAATCGACTAGTTCTGAAGAAAATTCCAAAAAGTCACGCAGTATCGATCCATTTTCGTCGAGGTGATTACATGGAGCATGTAAAAGCAAATATAATTCATGGGGTGTTATCTCTAGATTATTATTATAAAGCAGTCGAATTTATAAAAAGGAAAGTAAAGAATCCCCATTTCTATATTTTTTCTGATAGTATCGATTGGGTAAAAAAATACTTCAAACCTAAAGGTGTATTTACATACATTGATTTTAACGATGCTATTGATGAGTATGAGGATTTCCGACTGATGAGTGCGTGCAAATATCATATAATTGCCAATAGTACATTCAGTTGGTGGGCTGCATGGCTCTCACAGGGAAAAATAGTTATTGGGCCAGAGAAGTGGTTTCGTACGCCAACTCTTAATAGCAAGGACATCCTTCCTCCAACATGGGTAAGACTATAAAGCCAACAGATTTTTTATATAAATTTAGTCCTAAAAAACGTGCAGAACTGATTTATTTTCTTATTGATGAGCGGTCGTTTGCTGACAAGCTCTCTATTGGAAAATATATACCACCTTTGGTTAAAAAGGTGGCTGCTTCATATGTCCTTTGGAGAAGAGATACGTTTATAGAAAAGCTTCAAGATGAGATAAGGGAAAAATATGGGGAACATACGTACCAAGGTGTAAAAAAGTATTTGAGGGACGCCTATGCCGGTGACCATTTGCGCAAATTCGAGTATATCTTCCAAGCGGATTGTTTGATAAATAGAACTGTAAAGAAAAAGACAATTGTTGACTTGGGAGGAGGGGGAAGTATGTCTACCATTTTACCTTTCCTTTTAAAACTTCCATATGAGAGGCTTCTCTCAATTGATGTCCTTCATTTTCCTTTCAGATCAAGATTTGGTATTGAATATATCTTCGGTAATTGTCAGGATACAAATCTTCCCTCAAATTCTGTTGATATTGTTACTATAATTTCTACACTAGAACATGTAGGACTTGGTAGATACGGTGACCCTCAGGATACAAACGGTGATATAAAGACAATGGATGAAATTCACAGAATTCTTAAAAAAAACGGGCATGCTATCGTTACTATACCCTATGGCTATCCAACGGTTGTCTACAATATTCATCGTATTTACGATCAGGGGAGAGTGTCTCTCATAACAAAAAAATTCAAAATTGTAAAAGCTAACTATAGTTTACTTGGAAAACGAGCTACCAGAAAAGATGTTGAAGGGAAAAAGGCTGTGAAAAATATTCCCGGCTTTTATAGAAATATCCCACAATCCCTTCGAAATCCCGATCCACAAGGTGGTATTATGCTCTTTCTTCGAAAAGTATGAAATATGTACGCATAATTAAAAACTGGGAAGATCCCAATATCCTGCGTCAAACTCCAAAGTCGCTGGGAATTTGGGATGATGTAAGGTTTACCCTTGATCCAATTGAAGAATACGACTATGTTTTGGTCTTAAATTATCCCAAGGAAAGTGTAAAAGTCCGAAGCTACCCTAAAAATGTTTGGTGTTTAGTTCAGGAACCACCGAATGAATTTTTCAAATACGCTCTTTCTTTTGATAAGAATTATCACAGAATTTTTACCCAAGATACATCGCTCCACGGAGAGAAATTTATTTTGAGTCAGCCAGCGACTCCTTGGCTTATAGATCGGGATTACGATGCGCTAAAAAAAATGAAGATGCCTTCAAAAACTCGGAATGTTTCTTTTATAACGAGTAAAAAGATGAGTTTCCAAGGACACAGAGATCGAATGAGATTCTTGGAAAAAATAAAAGGAAGGGTACATTTTGATTTATATGGGTTTGGGTTTAAAGAGATTGCGGATAAATGGGAGGGACTTGCCCCTTACCGGTATACACTTGTTGTAGAAAACTATAGCGGTCCCTATTATTGGAGTGAAAAGCTTTCTGATGCTTATCTTGCTTTTACTATGCCTATATACTTTGGTTGTACGAATATCACTGATTTTTTCCCAAAAGAATCGTTTGTTTCCATAGATATTAATGACAAAGACTGTATTGAGAAACTCAATAAGATCATAAAAAGTGATATATGGAAAAAAAATTTGAAGTACGTTGCAAACGCAAGAAATCTTATTTTAGAAAAATATCAATTCTTTCCCTACATGACGACAAAAATACACCAGTGGGAAAATAGGAACATTTCCAAAGAAAAGAGAACGATCAGTTTGCAGAAAGGATATAATTTGCAAAATCAATTAATAGGAAAACTGAAAAGAGGTATAAAAACATTTGTTCCATGAGTTATGAATCCAATTCTATCCGTTGTGGTATGTACATATAATAGATCCGAGCTTCTCATGCAAACAATTCAGGGTCTTTTGCATCAGACAATCTCACCCTCTCTCTTTGAAATAGTTGTTATTGACGATGGTTCTACTGATGATACACAAGTTACAATAGGTAAGCTACAAAAAAAAGTAAGGATACCAGTTATTAAATACTACAAAAAGAAAACGAATGTTGGACTTGCCAATTCCAGAAATGTAATTGTGAAAAAACTCAAAAGCCTCTATGTTGCTTTTATTGATGATGATGCGAAGGCAGACAAAAATTGGCTTAAAAATGCTTTGTATTGCTTTGACCATGTGAAGCCGACTCCCCAGGCTGTTTCTGGTCCAGTTGTGCCTTACTACCAGACAAAAAAGCCTGCTTGGTTTAATGACAACTATGAGGCTGACATCAAAGGAGATACTCCACGATTTTTAAAAGGCGGTGAAGCATTTTCTGGCCCAAACATGATTTTCAAAAAAGACGCCATACACATTTTTGGAGGGTTTGATGAGTCTATTGATATGAAAGGAGACATCATTGCAGTTGGAGAAGAAACAAAATTATTTGAGAGAATGTGGGAAAATGGTCCGAGACCACCTTCCCTTTACTATACACCAGGGGCAATTGTCTACCATCTTATCCACCCCTATAAAATGACTATTCACTATCGACTCAAGCGCTTATTTGCGTCTGGTCAATCATACTTTGCGAGAAATACTGCCACACCTTTCTCCAAAAAAGTTACCCTCATTTTAAAAGTTCTCCTCTACACGATAATTTCTTTCCTCCTTTGCCCCCTCACTCTCTTTCGCTATCCATTTATTCAGCGTTGGATTGTTGAAAGGGTTGGTCCCCTCTTTTTTTCTGCTGGATTTTTTTATTCAATTTTAGGTATTCCAATTGTTATGAAACATAGAGGGAGAACATAATGTATAAAGTTCTTCTCACAATTATTTCTGATCCAAAAACGTATCAGCCTTTTATTCTTCATGTATTCAAATCCAAAAGACAAGGCAAATCGGAAGATGTCATATCTGGAATTCTTATTCCCAAGGCCAGAAAGTACTACTATCCGATCATCAATGGCATTCCAAGACTCCTCATCGGATATCGGAATCTTCAATTTGAAAAAAAATATCAAAAACGGATTCAAACGATTATCAAAAACCTATCATTTCCTTCTACAAAGGAATATGAGACAGTAAATATTGAAACATTCTCGAGACATTGGAGTAAACTTCATTCGTATCAAATTGAAGGATTATCTGTGTGGGGTGTGAAAGGAGAGCAAATAGTAAAAGATTTAAAACGGATTTTTCATATTGGGTCTTCTAACCTTAAGGGAAAATGGGTGCTTGATGCTGGATGTGGTAATGGCGTAACATCAATTGCTTTTCTAAAAACGGAAGGACAAGTTGTTGCTATGGATATTACTTCTGGTGTCGATACTTGTGCTTCCTTCTGCAAAAAAAAGAAAATGAAAGGGAGAGAGCGGATCCATTTTATCCAAGGTAGTGTTGAGAACCCTCCGTTTAGGAAAAATGTATTTGACATCATCTACTCAAACGGTGTACTCCACCATACTTCTTCCACTAAAAAATCCTTCAATAAATTAACTCCGCTTGTAAGGAAAAGCGGGAAGTTTTATATCTGGCTATATGTTAAGAATAAAAGCCTCTATAATCGGACTGTTTACACCATAAATCGGATGTTGCGGTATGCTCTTACTCCTTTTGGTTCAGGAGGTATCTATATATTTTCCTATGTTTGGGTTTTTCTCATGCGCTTATTTCATAACTTCAGAAATTTTCTAAACAGAGGTGATTCGTTCTATCTTAATCTTAATATGAGAGAACATCGGTTAATTATCTATGATCAATTTGCAATAAAATTTGATTGGCATCATACGTATCAGGAGGTTATCAAATGGTTTCGTGATGAAAAATTCGATGCTTATGCAATTCCTGGTATCGAAGCGCCTGCAAATTTCCAAGATCATGGTGTTTCGATAATAGGAACAAAAAAAAGGTAATGCTATGGTTCGCCCAAGGATAATGACAAGTTTTTTCCTCGCAGTATTTTTCAATGCACTGGTATGGGTGTCCCTGGTGCCACTCTGGCATTTTCCTGATGAACAAGCACATTTTGGACAAGTAGCTTTTTTTGCTGAAAATGGACGTATGCCAATTGATGAAGAAAACGATCTTACACAAGAAGTCTATACGTCAGAAATACTCTTAGGTACGTTTCGGGATAATTTGGGAAAGAATCGTTTTACTCACCATCCTGAATATCGGATTGAATATACCGATTCGTTCTATGGTATGTATGAGGCAAGCCTAGCAGCTTTATCAAAAGAGGACACAAGAAAACAGTTGGTTCATCGCGAATCCACCCGGTACCCTCCTCTGTACTATATTCCAGCAAGTTTTTTTTATAAATTTTTCTACCACTTTGACCTTTTTACTCGAGTTGTCACAACACGTATATGGTCCTTATTCCTTTTTATGGGTACCATATATATCACCTACTCTCTTGCAAAGCGTATTTTTCAAAAAACCCAAGAAAGTATCGCTATTGCTGCCCTCGTAGGATTCCAGCCGATGATGATATTTGCCAATGTTGGAGTAAATAGTGATGCGCTGGGAAATTTTCTTTTCATTGTTTTTCTTATTGCGGGAACACTTATGGTATTAAAAGGGATTAATCTGAATAGAGCGTTATTTCTTTCTATTTCTTCTCTTTTTTGTGTCCTTTCGAAACCTCAGTTTATTATTACACTTCCTCTCGTTGTACTTCTATTTTTCTTTGTAGCCGTTCGAGATTTACGACGAAAAGATTTTTCAAAAAGAGTCATAATACTTCCATTTATCATCTGTGCGGTCTTTATCTTGTTATACAAGAAAAATTTTGGATCAGTAGGACTTATTGATCAGTTTATGAAGACAAATAATATTTCAAGTTTATTGAAATTTACATGGGAGTATTCTCTACCTCATAGCGTAAGAGAGGTAATGCCTTGGTTTTGGGGCATTTATGATTGGTTAGGAGTGACATACCCTCGTTCTATTCACAGAATTATAAATCGCATAGTTTTTGTGGCAGTTGTTGGACTAATTCCTGCATTTTTTATCTTTGTAAAAAGAAAGATGTGGTATTCCCGAAGAGTCCAATCACTCCTTTTTCTTGCGGGAGTTGCTTTTGTATACATCGCAAGTATTTTTTACTACGATTGGTTTTCCTGGTATACCGGAGGATACGTTTTGGGAGTGCAAGGAAGGTACCTATTTCCTACGATTTCGATCTATATGGTTATACTTCTTATAGGATGGCGACAACTTTTTTCTTTCAATAGTACTCTTCATACGTGGAGTATTTTTATTTTATCTCTCTTGATGATTTGTTTAAATATCTATGCTTTATACACCATCGCAAAAACATATTATGATATCTCTTCCTTTTCCATTTTCCTTACACAAGTAAGTCAGTACAAGCCATGGTTTTTTAAAGGTGTATACTCGATTTTCCTTTGGTTGGTTACAATAATTTCATTGGTCACCTTTTTGCTTACCTATGTAACTGACAGAGGTAAAGGGAAATAAAAAAAGTGGTTTTTTCTATAACTTGCTATAATGAAATAAATGTCTAAGGAATTTCAGAAAATTTCCACGGTTTTTACAAAAAAGAAAAAACTTTGGCTACTTTTTCTTCTTGGTGCAAGTCTTTTATTTCGTTTTTATAACTTCCAAAGTTTTCTCTTTTTTGGAATGGATCAAGAATATGAAGCTTTTATTGTAAAGAATATTGTCTCATTTCGCCATTTTCCTCTTATTGGAGTAAATGCTTCAGATACAGGTTTGTATCTGGGGCCTGCGTTTATTTACTTTGCCGCTATTCCCTTCGCCCTTTTTGATGGAAATCCCGTGGGGTGGGGAATTACCGCATCCATTCTTGGAGTATTGACGACATACCTTATTTTCCATGTGGGTCGATCTTTATTTTCCGAACGTGTTGGTTTCATAGGAGCACTCCTTTATGGTTGTTCCTTTTTAGCTTCTTATTATGATAGGAACTTTTGGAATCCTACTCCAATACCCCTTTTGTCAGTGCTTATGGGGTATATCCTTGTAAAATTTTCTACCAATACTTATAAGTATCTACTACTTCTGGCGTTAGTATTTGGACTTGGTATTCAAAGCCATCTTTCGTTTGTTGTATTTGCTCCGTTAATTTTCCTTGTCTTATGGAGTAAGCGGAAACATATTTCACAAAAAGCAGCACTTTTATCTATTGGAATTTTTTTGGCCCTACAACTTTCCATTATTCTTTTTGATCTTCGCCATAATTTTACGAATACTCGTGCACTTGTTCATCTAATTATTCAAACCTCACCAGGGAACTCTATCTCTACACTTTCTGACCGTCTGGGTATTTTTGTCTCCTCACTAGGAAGATTTTTGTGGATGCCAGCATCAAGTGATATGTTTGTTGAAACTGGTCAGTGCAAAGAACTTTCTGCGATACAGAGAATTGCACCACCGGAGATATGGACTATCTCTCTTCTGTCTTTAGGAGTATTTCTCTTTCTCTTTTTTCAAATGAGAAGAAACAGACGACAACAACTTTTTGGAAGGTTGGAGTATCTTTTTTGCGTTCATATATACAGAATTCTTTTTATAACAGGGATAGTGCTTTTTTTGTTTACACGGAGATTCTATGAGTACTATTTACTTTACTTCTTTCCTTACTTTGCCCTTATTCTTGCCTATCTTCTCGATCGTATATGGAAGAAAAAAGAAGGGAAAGTGGCAGGTATCGTTTTTCTTACTATTTTTATTGTGCAAAACTCAATAACTCTCTTCACATCCTATTCCAGCTATTCGTATCAAGAGAAAATTGCCGCACTTTCATACGTTCGTGCATATATAGGAGACAGTACTTATTCGCTGGAAGCAGTTGGAGAGTGTCCTCGATTTGGAGGGTATAGGTATCTTTCTGAATATACAATTGGAACACCAGTCAGCTCATACATGGATAGTTATTTTGCTTGGCTTTACAGGTCATCTCTAAAAAAGGAATCTCCGCAGTATACTGTTTTACTTTCTCTGATAGATTCCCGAGGGAAAAACGAAGATATTGCAAAGTGGCAGGAACGTAAGTATCAATTCCTCTCAAACTATACAGTTCTATCAAGAGAGCGATTTCGATCGATTCACGTCTTTATCCTCAAGCCCAAATCATGAAGCAGAAAAGAGCATTTATACCAATTGCTCACCCCGATTTACACGGAAACGAGGCGAAGTATGTAGAGTCATGCCTTTCCTCATCGTGGATTTCCTCCAAAGGGAATTTTATCACCAAGTTTGAAGAACAATTTGCAAAATATATAGGCACTAAGTATGCAATAGCTGTGTCAAATGGAACAGTTGCCCTCCATTTATCACTTGTTGGATTGGGGATTGGAAAAGGAGATGAAGTGCTCATTCCAGATTTAACATTTGTGGCAACAGCAAATGCGGTAACTTTTACTGGAGCCACTCCGGTTTTTATTGATGTTGACGACTCGTCATGGGGAATTTCTCCACAAATGCTGGAGAAGAAAGTGACAAAGCATACGAAAGCAATAATCGTTGTCCATTTATACGGGAGACCAGCAGATATGGAAAGTATTATACCGATTGCACAAAAATTCAATTTAAAAATTATTGAGGATGCAGCAGAAGCACACGGAGCCGAGGTCAGTTTAAAGAATAAAAATAAGACAAATTGGAAAAAAGTAGGATCGATTGGCGATGTCGGGTGTTTTAGTTTTTATGGAAATAAAATAATAACTACCGGTGAGGGAGGAATGATAACGACAAATAATTCTAGCTTAGTGGAGAAGATGAGAATGCTTCGGAACCATGGACAGGACTTAAAGAGACAGTATTATCATTCAGTTGTTGGATTTAATTATCGTATGACGAATATCCAAGCTGCTCTTGGATGTGCTCAACTTGAAAGAATTGATCAGTTTTTGCAAAAAAGAGTTTTGATTGCTCAAAAATATACCATGAAATTAAAAGATATTCCGGGGATCATACCCCATCCAAGAAAAGCGGGTGAAAGAAGTGTTTATTGGATGTACTCTATCCTTGTTCGTAAACCATATTCTCTGACTTCCGATAAGCTTATGAAGAATCTCGGTAAAGAAAATATTGAAACTCGCCCGTTTTTTTATCCTCTTCACATACTTCCACCTTATAGAATGAAAGGTGAATTTCCAGTCTCAAATTATCTCTCTCGTCATGGAGTAAGTCTTCCATCTTCAGTATTTTTGAGAAACGAGGAAATAGAAGTAATAGCTGCTATAATCCGAAAATACGCATGAAGAAATATATATCCCATATAACAAGAAAAGCGTGGATTCTTGCTTTCTCAACAACAGCACGAAACACATATATGGTTTTTGCTGGAAACATTATTTCTGCTTTTTTTGCTTTTCTGTTTACCGTTGTTCTTGTTCGCGGTTTAAGTTTTGCAGATTTTGGATATTTTTCTGCACTTTTATCTTTTCTTCTTTTAGTATCTGATCTTACTGATATAGGTATCGGAAGCTCTCTTTCCGCATTTATTCCAAAGCTTGAGGCTGATCGTCAGAAATTGCTGGTATTTTTAAAAACATCTTTTTTTCTTCAGGCGGGAGTTGCAGGAACCGTAAGTATATTAATATTTTTCTTATCTTCTTTTCTCTCTATAATTTTTTTTCATACAAGAGACCTTACCTATCTTGTCCAAATTACCTCTCTAGGAATTTTTTGCACGATTTTGGCTAATTTTTTGCAGTATGTTCTTTCAGCACGGCAAATGTTTTTTAAAGTCTCGATTCTTTCTTCTTTTGGAGGAGCTAGCCGATTTGCTCTTCTCCTTCTGGTTTTAGGATTTTCTACTCTTAACGTTGATAACGCCCTATGGGCTCATACCGTAATGGTTATTCTTCTACTAATATTAGCAATAAAATTTGTTGGAGTGAAATTTCTTAAAGCGCGTTTCTCAATCTCTGATTTGAAAAATCTTATTTCATTTACATCATTTCTTGGAGTTGCAAGGGGACTTACGGCTTTGGCAAGTAGGTTAGATGTACTTATGCTTATTGCATTGACAAATCCAACTGAAGCAGGGATTTACTCGACTGCTTCTCGCGTTGTGTCTATATACCCACTCCTTTCTGGAAGTTTTTCAACTGTTATTGCTCCAAAACTTACTGCCACAACTGATAGAAAGAGATTAAAAGACTTCATGATAAAAGTAACCATCGGCACTGGTGGAATTGTCACTACAATTTTAGTTCTTATTCTTTTTGCACACCCATTTATTACCGTTCTCTTTGGGCAAAAAGCGGAAAGTGCAGTTTCTGTATTTCAACTTCTTTTACTCGCTATGATTTTTTTTGTTGCCTCTATTCCAGTTGTAAGTCTTGCAATTTATTATCTTCGCAAACCTCATATATTGTCAGTAAACAGCATTATTCAATTGTTTGTCGTTATTATTGGTAATCTGTTTTTTATTCCACGATTTGGAAGGATGGGTACAGCATATTCACTTATTATTGCTTACGGCATAACACTTTTTTTTACTGCATATCTTGTTTTTATATATCTTCGGAAAAAACATGAAAGCGAGTAATTCTTTGACTATTCATATGGTGGTAAAAAATGAGGATAGGTTTATCTGGTATGCAATTTCTTCTGTACTTCCTTATGCCAAAGAAATACTCGTGACTGATACCGGTTCTTCAGATAATACCGTTAAACTCATCAAAAGTTTTAAGACGGCAAAAGTTATTTTTGAACAAAAAACTATTTCACACCCTTCAGAAATTGGTGCTATTCGTAATAAGCAAATTGAAAAGACAGAAACTGACTGGTTTTGGATCGTTGACGGTGATGAAATTTACCCAGAAACCCTCTGTAAAGAGATTTTACACATTATTATAAAATCTGGGGAAACGCTCAAAGGGATTGTTGTTAGAAGATTTGATTTGCTGGGAGACATCTATCACTATCAGGATGAAAATGTGGGGTCATATTCTCTTTTCGGACAATCTGGACATTTAGTTCTACGTCTTTTTAATAAAAAAAATATTCCTCAAATAACCGTTAAGGGAATATATCCATATGAAGGTTACTATGATGATAAAGAGAAGCCGATTATAGATCATACAAAGGAAAAATTTGCCGTAACCCATGGAAAATTATTTCATGCCATGTATCTGGAACGTTCCTCAAAAGGTAAAGCACTTTTTGATACATTTCATAGGAACAAGTTTAAAATAGAGACAGGATACAGAATTGACAAATCGCAAATTCCCAAAGTTTTCCAAAGACATCCCGCATACATTGCAGACGTTGCTAGTGGACGTTCAAGAGCATACCAAATTACCGCCGCATTCATTACCCCAATAAAAAGGATAAAGAGAAAGCTTTGGAATAGCTTGCTATGAAAATTGCATTTCTAAATATCTATAACGGAAAAGTTGAAAGAGGAGCAGAAGTGTTCGTATCTGCAATGGAAAAAGAGTTATCTTCTTCTCACAAGGTGGATATATTTCAAACTAGAAGTTTACCGGTTGTTTCACATACGACACTTTTCTATCATTTCTTAGTATTTATTTTTAGTTTACGGGTTTTTCCGAAACTACATGCCGGAAAATATGATTGGATTATTCCTGTCAATGGTGGATTGCAAGCTCTTCTAGTAAGAATAATCCGCTATTTTACAAAATCAAAAATTCTCATAAGCGGTCATGCTGGTGTTGGGAAAGATGACTTGTGGAATATCGTTTTCGGAAATCCTGATATTTTTGTAGCGCTTTCACCTTATGCAGCCAGTTGGGCAAAAAAACTTCGAAACGGCAAAAAAGTCGAATATATTCCTAATGGGATTGATACGGATCTTTTTATTCCGCAAGGACCAAAATATCCTTTACATATGTCACACCCGATCATCCTTTGTGTTTCTGCTCTTGATACTTATAAACGAATTGACAGGTTAATATACGCAGTCTCTTTTTTACCTAAGGCAAATCTTGTTCTTGTAGGGAATGGACCCCGCAAAAAAGAATTAATTGCCCAAGGGAAGAAGCTTTTAGGTACGAGATTTATCTATATTGAACATCTATCTCACAGTGAGTTGCCAAGTCTGTATAGAAGTGCATCTGTTTTCTCCCTGCCTAGTAGAGAGTCAGAAGCATTTGGTCTTGTCTACCTTGAGGCTCTAGCTTGCAATATACCGGTTGTTGCACCAGATGATGAGAACAGACGTGCAATTATAGGAAAAGCTGGTTTGTATGCTGATCCGGAAAACAAGAAGGAATACGCCCGAGTTTTACAACAAGCTATATCTTACGATTTCAGAACTAAACCCCGAAAACAGGCAGAAAAATTTTCCTGGAGTAAAATTGCTAAAAAGTATAATAAAGTTATGATTTCCTCGCAATAATTCCAATATTTCCCGCGCGCATACTAAGTGGTAAATTGTCAAGGTGAATGTTTTGAAGTAGTGATAGAAATAATGGTTTGATTATAGAGGGGAATGGGAACATTCGTATCCAATATCGAAGTGGGAATGTATTAACCACGCTAAAAGTAACAAGAGGTGTAAAGTTATTCTTCTCAAAAATCAACTGGAGTGTTTTTTTATTGAAAAGATAGATATGTTCTATATCAAAAATAGGTGAATGCTCACCTAAAATTTTTACTGACAGACCCTCGGTATCATGCAGAATGCAAAGCACTACTCCATTTTTTCGCAGTGCGGTATGACACGCGCGTAAAAATCGGTTTGGGTCAGTGACATGATCAAGTGTTTGAAATATACAGATAATGTCATATGAAGAGGGTTTTATTTTCTCTGAAGGAAAAAAATCAGCAATCAATTTTTTTTTGATATCACTTCTTGCTGCATTAATTGCACTGCGACTGGGTTCAATTCCATTGACTTTTGTTACTCCCAACTCCAGTGCTTTTTCAAGGAAAAAACCATTTCCTCCTCCAATTTCAAGAAGATGGGGATTTTTATTTACAAAAGGAAGTGTTTTAGAAAGATAATCTCCGTATGTTTTTTTTAGACTTGGAATTTCTTCGGCATAGGTAAGTTTGCTTTGCTTATATAGGAGTTTTATTTTGTCCTCTGTAAGTATGGGTGAAGAATAGATAAGTGTACATCTTTGGCATCGCATGAGGCGATAATGAACTTTTTCGGGAATACGTCTTGCTGAGAAAGTTTCTTTGCTAATACGCTCGAAATTTATACTCTCTGGGTATAGAAGCTGTGGTTTTTCATCTCTTCCACACAAAGCGCAGCGCATCTTTTGCATAGGGATTTAATTTACTGTTTGTGAGTCGTATTATAATGAAGATCTATATGAAAAGAAATCGGGTAATTATAACTGGGATTTCCGGATTTATAGGGGCAAATATTGTAAGGAAAATGGTAAATCTTGGATACGATGTTTATGGTTTTTCTAAAAAAAAGAGTAATACCTGGCGACTTGACGATGTCATGCACTCATTTAATTATTTTGATATCGATATAAATAAAAAAGATGCAGTGCATCGGCTTGTTACTAAGATCCGACCACACATCATTTATCATCTTGCATCATTTGGTGGCTATCCATTCCAATCGGATCCCTTATCAATCATTAATACAAATATTGGAGGTACGGTTAATATGCTTTCTTCGTTGAAAACTATAGATTTTGACGTATTTGTGAATTTTGGAAGTTCATCAGAGTATGGTCGGAAAAGAAAACCAATGAAAGAAACCGATTTTTTGGACCCAATTAGTTTATATGCCGCAGCAAAAGCCGGCTCAACTTATATTGCAAATGTCTATTCACATATGCTTGAAAAACCAGTTATAACAGTACGACCATTTTCAGTATATGGTCCCTTTGAGGAGCCGACAAGACTGATTCCTACAGTTATTCAATCAGCTCTGATGAAAAAGGATATTTTAATAACTTCCGGTCATGAATCCCGTGATTTCATTTTCATTGATGACTTTGTTGATGCTCTTTTACTTCTTACGCAAAACCCGAAACGTGTGAAAGCAAAAGTTATAAACATTGGTTCCGGAAAACAATATTCCGTGTCAAAAGTTGTATCAATGATTAATAAAATCACAAATAGTTCTGCAAAAATTATTTATGGAGAGTATAATCCTCGGCCATGGGATACTGAATTCTGGGTTGCAGATATAACTCTTGCCAAAAAGCAACTTTCTTGGAGGCCACGCCATTCAATTCATGAAGGCCTCAAAAAAACAATTAATTGGTTTAGAAATAATGGAAAACTGTATGAAAAAGCCACTAGATCTTGAAAATATCGCAAAGACTATACGGAAGATAATTCTAACGATTTCGTATGAGTCAAAAGTTGGACATATTGGATCATCTTTCTCTATTGTAGAAATTCTTGTTATTTTGTACTTTAGTTTTCTTCGTATAAATCCTAGGAAACCAAAATGGCATGATCGTGATCGTTTTATCCTAAGTAAAGGTCATGCCGCTCCTGCTCTTTATGCAACGCTTGCTCTGCGTGGATTTTTTCCCCAAAGAAATCTTTCCAAATATTGTAAAGATAAAGGACTTCTTGAGGAACACCCTAAACATACTGTATTAGGGATAGAGATTTCAACGGGTTCTCTTGGTCATGGGATATCAATAGGTGCCGGAATGGCAATATCTGCTAAGCTTAGAAAGAAAAATTTTCGGGTTGTTGTTTTGATGTCAGATGCTGAATGTGACGAAGGAGAGACGTGGGAATCAGCACTTTTTGCCTCACATCACCATTTGCAGAATTTAATAGTTCTCCTTGATTACAATAAAGTGCAAGCATTTGGGAGCATTGAAGAGGTTTTGCAACTTGAACCACTAACTAGCAAATGGCGAGCTTTTGGATGGAATGTACTCGAAGTTGATGGCCATAGTATGCCAAAATTACTATCAACTATTAAAAAAACAGCAGCTTCGGCCAACAAACCTTCAATCATAATCTGTCATACTGTGCGGGGGAAAGGTGTGACATTTATGGAGCATACAATTGACTGGCACTACCTTAACCCTAAAAAAGAACAGTATTACGCTGCGTTAGAAGAAATAGATTAAATAATGAGAAACGCCTTTGTCCAGTCATTAGGAATCCTTGCCAAGAGAGATAAGAAGCTAATTCTTCTAACTGGTGATCTGGGATATACGGTCTTTGAAGATTTCAAATCAAAATTCCCAAAACAATTTTTAAACGTTGGAGTTGCAGAAGCAAATATGATGGGAGTTGCCTGTGGGTTTGCTCTCACTGGATTTACTCCTATTGTTTATAGTATAGCGACATTCGTTACTATGAGAGGATTTGAGCAAATACGAAATGATATCTGTCTTCATTATGCAAATGTTAAAATTATTGGAACCGGTGGAGGTTTATCGTATGGACATGCAGGAGCAACACATCATTCTCTTGAAGATATCGCAATCATGAGGAGTCTTCCCAATATTATCATTGTGTGTCCCTCTGATAGAAATCAAGTAAAAGCAGCATTTGTCGAAATCCTAAAACACAAAGGACCGGTTTATTTTCGACTCGGGAAAAAAGGAGAACCGGACATATATACACCAACATCTCCATTTACAATCGGAAAGGGTATTATCTTGAAACGGGGTGCTGATCTTACTCTTATTGCTACTGGAAACATGGTCTACAATGGGCTTCAGGCAGCACGAATTCTTTCTCAAAAAGGAGTTGACACTGGTATTATCGATATGCATACAGTGAAACCTCTCGATGAAGATGTGATTATCAAAGTAGCTAAGGCAACGAAGGCAATTTTCACACTCGAAGAGCATTCAATCGTCGGAGGGTTAGGTACTGCAGTATCAGAGGTGTTGTCTGAGAAAGGTAAGGAAAAAATTTATTTTAAGCGCTTAGGAATTAACGATACATTTATTGAAACGGTTGGAAACCAAGAATATTTACGACATATCTACGGACTTTCAATTGAAACGATTGTTCGCAGGATATTGAAAGATTTTACAAAATATGCTTGATCTCACAATTGTCTTGCCGGTTCTCAATGAAGAGGATATTATAGAGAACATTTCACATAAAATAAAAAAAGTACTTGATCAAAACAACATTACCTACGAACTTGTTTTAGTTGAAAATGGATCAACAGATAAAACATGGGATGTGCTTAAAAAAATTGCAAAAGAAAATACACATTTCAGAATTATTCGGGCAAAGAGAGGATACGGTAGTGCAGTTTATAAGGGACTTATGGTTGCATCTGGAAAATATGTTTGTTACATGCCTTCAGATGGACAGGTTGATGAAAAAATTATCCCCATCCTTTTTTCGGAAATAAAAGAGAGAAAGTTTGACCTTGTTAAAATCAAAAGAGTAAACCGCGAGAATTTTATACGGTATATTCGGTCTAAAATCTATAACAAGCTTGCACGACTTTTTCTTCCCATAGATGTTGAAGACATAAATGGAAGCCCTCGAATATTTTTACGCGATCGCCTTAAAGTGCTTTCACTTACATATGCTGATTCTTTTATTGATACAGAATTTGCTGTGAAAGCTCATTATCTGGATTGGAAAATAAAAGAGATACCAATGAGAAATCTCGATCGTGCCGGAGGAAAATCTACAGTGAGAATTGGTACGGTTATTGAATTTCTAAAGAACCTTTTTTGGTTTAGGTGGGGAGACGAAATTATAACTTGGCAACAAAAGATGGGACTTAAAATTTATAGATGAAAAATTGATCAGTTGTGTAAATTTTTTCCAAAGGGAGATTTATTGTAGATTCTGTAATAACGTAATTGAAAGGATATTTTCTTCGTAAACTTGTCAATCTCTCATATGTTATAGTTTTAAATCCTGCGCGTGCTTTCTCTTCGGAAATTTCAAAGATTGAGTCAATACTCGAAACATCTGCAATTCTTTGAGCCCATTCAACCATTGCACTCTGTTCAAATGGCATAACCAACCAATCAACTACTATAGCGCGATTTGCGGTTAAGCGAAAAGTATAAAAATCGAGTGGCGTAAGGAAAATTGCATTCGGTACCGTATTTTCTCTTGCCCATGATGCAATTTTTGTTTCCGGAGTAGGTAAGGGGTACAACTGTTCAAAATGGAATGGAAAATTTTTAAAAAGAAGCGAAAGTGCAACAATTACATAGAATATGGAAAATACGAATATTCCGATTACTTTCTTTCGTAAAAGTATGATCCATAAAGGAAATGTTACTGCTAAAAAAATATAAAGTGAATGAGTAAAACCAGATGCAGTAATAACTTCTGGATGACTGATAAAAAATGGAAGTACGGGGAGAAACAGGAAAATTATTTTTTTTCTTGGAACTAACATGTGAGTGAAACATGTACCATAAATAAGGATTGCAAAAAGCCAATAAATAATTACTGTTAAGCGGAAGAACTGCGCAAAAAGTATAGGGTACAAGAGATCTATTTCAGCAGAATTGCTTGCCAATAAACACAGAATGAGTATAAAAATAACAGGGATAATAAGTAGCCACTTTTCCATAAAGTTCATTGTTCGGCAAAGTAAGCGGAAACAGATAAATCCTGCCAAGAGTATAAGTCCGAAGAGTATGAAATCACTTATCGCCCAGCTTGATGGAAGATAATGTGCCGGAGCACGAATTTTGGCAAGAATAGTTACTACCGTTTCTTTATCTATCGTAATTTGTGAATACGAAGAGAAAGACTTCAAATAAGTTATTAGAGAAAATGAAGAAAGCAAAGAAAAAAGAAGAAATGATGAGATAAATTTTTTAACCTGAAAATATATGCTTTTCCCTTGAAGTTTAATCCGCAAGAAAATTACAGCTAAAGTTAAAAAGTAAACCGTTGCTACTTCAAACCCAATGAGAGGATGGATGTATGTTGCCAGGGATAATAGAAAAGAAGAAATTAAGTACTTCTGGTAAAAGAATAATGTAATTGCTGAACTAGCCAAACCGAAGGCAAATCGTGGTGGATCAAAATCCCGCCCTACGAGATCATTTCCTCCAAGGGTATACTTCTGGCCAAAAAGAATAAACATCGTAGTAAGGATTGATGTAAGTGATGAGCGAAAGATTTTAACAGCCAGGTAATATGTAGCTAATGTAACTAGACCGATAGTAAGAATATAATGTATAAAATATGTCAAGTGTAGAGGAATAAATCTGGATATTGTACCGATATAAAGGGTAAAGAAATACCGAGGTGAAAAGTGAGAGTTGACATTCACAATCCAATCATTTGAGAGATATGACGGATCAAGGATACGAAGTATAAGGGGAATTTGCTCGTACTGATTATGAGCTACATAGACATATTTGATCAGAAAAGGATAAGTAAGTATGATTAGCAAAAGGAAAAGGAGCGGTTTTGTTACTCTCACGGTATCATTGTAGTATAAAAATACATGGAACGCATCCGAAATTTCCCACGTGATATAGGCGCAGTTTTCGCGTTACTTCTTCTTGTGTGGGGGATATTTTCTATCATCTCAATTCAAACACATAATCATTTCCAGACATTCGGATGGGATTTAGGATTTTTTGATCAGATTATCTGGAAAGTAAGTCGTGGAGATCTTATTGCATATAGTACGATTGCACATGAAAACTTACTTGCCGATCATTTTCAACCAGTTCTTTACTTTCTTGCACCTCTATACATGATCAAAACTGATGTCAGAATGATTCTTATTGGACAAGCATTTATTGTCGTTATGGCTGCACTTCCCTTATACCTTCTTACGAAAAAGACAACAAAAAGTCTGTTTTTTTCATTTTCAATATGCATGTCGTATCTTCTTTTTATCGGCACACAGTGGACAATTTTAAATGAGTTTCACCAGATGGCATTCGCCCCCCTTTTTTTAGCTCTCTTTTTTTATTCTTTGGAAACAAGACGAACCATCATGTATTGGGTATCCCTTGGTGGTCTTATCGGAACGAAGGAAGAATTAGGACTACTAGTTGTTCCACTTGGACTTGTTGTCTGGTTATTTTATAAAAAGAAGCGTTTAGGACTTGTAACGATGGCTATTGGTCTTCTATCATTTTTCACACTTATTTATATTATTATGCCATTTTTCTCTGTTCGGGGAATATATTCCCATAACGATTTTGGTGTGGCAGGGTATACAGTTTCCGATGTTTTGAAAAAGAGTATTTCCGATCCTCTGTTTTTTATACGTAGTATGATAATTCCTGAAGTAAAGCTCCGAACGGTCATTTCCTCTCTTTTCTCATACGGATTTCTTCCGCTTTTTTCTCCTATACATATGATTCCAATCATCGGGCATTTTGCTTCACGTTTTATCTATGCCGGTCCACAATTTACCAAGTGGGTGAATGTAAATCATCACGCAGCACCCCTTGGGATTTTACTCTCTATTGCATCAGTGTATTCGATATCTAAATATTCTGATTTGATAAGTAGAAGAATCAAATTAGGAAGGAAAAATGTTTTTGTTTTGTTTGGAGTGTATGTTATTTTTTTTGCTTTAGCACAAGATGTATATTTTCGTGGACCGATACACTCAATTGCGAAGATGCAATTGTATGAAAATCAGTCTTGGATGAGTGATATAGAAGAAGTACTGAAGAAGATTCCTCATGATGCTCCCGTTTCTTCTCAAAATAACTTAGTACCACATATTTCCCAAAGAGACAATATTTCTCTCCTTCCAGAAATTAGGAATGCTTCGTATATCGCAATTGATATGCATGAGAGTCCGAATGCATTTTCTCCGCTAACCAAAAATCAAATGAAGGTTTGTTTTGAAGATTTATTACTGAACAAGAAATTTTCTGTTATAGTCCAAAAAGGGGAGGCATATCTTTTAAAAAGAAACGAGGATGTTAAAGAAACAAATAACGAACTTCAAGAGTGTAAATATGAAATCTAACCTCCTTATTTCTATTGTAATTCCGGTATATAACGAAGAAAAATCCATAAAATTTTGTCTTTCATCATTGGAAAGCCAAACGTATAAGCCGTTAGAAATTATTCTTGTGGATGATGGCTCAAGTGATAATAGTCAAAAGATAATTCAAAAGTATTTAGATGAGAAAGGTATGCTTGCCAAAATCATTTTTCTCCAGTCATCTCACCAGGGAACTGCAAAGGCTAGAAACTTAGGCGTATCAAGAGCTTCGGGAGAAATTCTCGTATTTGTTGATGGTGATATGATATTTGCTCAAAATTTTGTTGATGAGCTGACAAAACCAATCCGAGGGCAAAAAAGTAGAGGTACCTTTACCAAGGCTGAATACGTAGAAAATTGGAATAATCCATGGGCACGCTCATGGAATTATAACGAAGGAATATCATCAAAAAGACGAATTCCCCAGGACTACCCGGATAAATCTCCAGTATTTCGTGCAATTAAAACAATGGAGTTTAGAAAAGTTGGTGGATTTGATGATATCGGATTTACAGATGATTGGACATTATCTCGTAAGTTGGGATATTTAGCTTCTGTAACTACTGCAGTTTGTTACCATAAAAATCCTTCATCTATTTTGGAGGTATACGCTCAAGCACGGTGGATTGGAAAAAACGAATTTATAACGGGTTCATTTCCCCGAATTATTTTCAATCTGATAAGGTATAATCCGCTTTTTCAGGTTTTCAATGGAGTTATACTTGGGGTCAAATTCCGTCATTTCTATCAGATTCCCTTTCAACTGATATATTCTATTGCTGTAATACAAAGTATAGTTGGTTCGGTATTTGGAGAAGTGAAATATAAAAGATAACCTATGAACTATTTCATGAAAAATAGAATTCTATTTAGTATTCTACTTTTAGCTTTATTTCTTCGTCTCATTACGTTAAATCAAAGCTTATGGCTTGACGAGGCAGCCCAAGTTATAGAATCATCACGACCATTTTGGCAGCAATTTGATATTGCAGCCGATTTTCATCCACCCTTTTACCATCTTTTTCTTCATTTTTGGCTCCTTGGTGGGTCTTCCGAAGTCTGGATTCGACTCCCGAGTGTAATTTTTTCACTGGGTTCAATTGTGATGACCTATCTGATCGGTACACGTCTTGCAAATAAACGAACAGGAGTTTTAGCAAGCCTCTTTCTTACCGTTTCTTCCTATCATGTATGGTATTCACAAGAAGCTCGTCCTTACATGCTTTTTGTTTTTCTTTCTCTTTTTGCAACATATTTAATATTAAAAAGCCGGTGGTTTTGGTACACAATTTTGGGAATTTTTGCGATTTTAACTAACTACTTTACGTTTTTTGTCTTTTTATCACATCTTTTCTATATTCTTTTTTTCCAAAGAAAAGATATCAAAAATATTATAATCGCATTAACTATAGCTGCAATTATTTTTTGGGCGTGGATTCCGTTTTTTGCTCAACAATTAAGAGTGGGTTTGGGAGGACAATTCCATGGATGGACGAGTGTTGTTTCTGTTGCAAATGTTTCGTTAATTCCTTCAACATTTGCGAAATTTATTCTTGGCAAGATAACAGTCTCAAACAATATAAGCGCATCACTTGTTCTCATTCCTGAAATGGCGCTTTTTATCATAAGTTGTCTTACGTTTTGGAGAGAAAAGAGTGGAAAAATCTTACTTTCTCTTTTCTTTACTCCATTTGTTGCTGCCGTAATAGCAAACGCATTCATACCAGTTGTTGCTCCACAACGACTTCTCTTTTTACTTCCACTCTTTTATCTGATTCTTGCAACCTGGATACTAAAGTTGCGTTTCCGATTATTAATTTTGGGAATCTTAATTATCGTTACAACGAGCGCCATCGGACTTTGGCAATACTATACTAATTCCTATGTTCAAAGAGAAAATTGGAGAGCAGCAATTTCATTTATTGAAAAAACAGAAACCCCAAAAAGCGTAGTCTTATTTGCATTTCCCAGTCCATTTGCCCCTTATCTTTGGTACTACAAAGGTAATTCTCCATCTTTTGGAATCGCTCCATCATTTATTGTTAGTGACGACGATCTTCTCATATTGGAGGAGAAAATTTCTGGAAAGAATACTGTGTATTTTTTTCAGTATCTTACAGGACTTACGGACCAGAAGGGTATGATACGATTATATCTTTCTACTCACTCATACGAGGAGAAGGAGATTCGAGATTTTCCTGGAGTTGGGTTTATTTATCGGTATGAAAAAATCTGATATTGCGGGCGTTTTTGCCAACTTCGGGCATTTCTCTCGTTGGCATCCAGAAGTTGCTATCCGGTATCTTCCAATTGTGGAAAAAATAAAAATTCTTGGAGACAATGTTTCAGTTTTGGAGGTTGGGTCAGGAGGACTAGGTATTGCTCCATACTTAAAGCGGAAGGTGGTAGGCGTCGATACGCATTTTTCTCCACCATTTCATAAATTACTACAACAAGTTGTGGCAAATGCTACAAACCTCCCTTTTTCAGATAATGCGTTTGATGTTGTAATTAGCATTGATGCTCTTGAGCATATCCTTCCCTCTTCTCGAGATCGGGTGATTAAAGAGTTAGTTCGAGTTGGAAAGTACAAAATCATTCTTGCAGTACCTTGTGGGAGGAGATCTTACCAACAAGATGTACTTCTTGATAAAAAGTATCAGGAGAAATTTGGCAGATCGTACTTTTTTTTAGAAGAACAGGTAAAATATGGTCTTCCGGAACAATCTGATTTTGTTGCCCGTTTGAGACGATATGCAAAAAAGAAACATATTCCATTTACAATCTCTATTTTTGGGAATGAGGATTTTCGCATTCGTTATTTTCTTATGCAGGGGTGGATGACAAGAAGTTTTTTTGTGGATATATTTTTTCGGAAAATTTTGCTTTTTTTCCTGCCTCTTCTTATGATCACAAGGGGACCCACATACAGACAGATTTTTCAACTTGAATTCTTCTATGAAAATCGCAATTGATATTTCACAAATTGTATATCAAGGAAGTGGCGTCGCTACGTATACGCGGAACCTTATTTCATCGCTTCTATCTGTTGATAAGAAAAACGAGTATATCCTCTTTGGTGTGGCTTTTCATCAGATGAATATACTTGAACAATTTCATTCCGAGATGAAAAAGATTCATAACGGAGTTTCTAAAAAATTTATTTTCCTTCCGCCAAGTGTTATTAATTTTGTATGGAACTCTCTCCACATACTCCCGGTTGATATTTTTCTTCCCGATATTGACATCTTTCACTCATCAGACTGGATTCAACCGCCAACAAAAGCAGTGAAAATAACGACAGTACATGATGTTATTCCGCTCAAATACCCAGAGACTTCAAGTCAATATATTGTTGACACGCAAAAAAAAAGACTGGGATGGGTGCAAAAAGAGGTGGACTGTATTATTTCAGATTCATATAGTACAAAAGAAGATATTACCCGTATCTTGAAAGTTTCTGATACCATTGTGCATGTTATCTATCCGGGAGTATCGAATGACTTTCAACCGCAGTCAAAGCAGGAAATAGAACGAGTAAAGCAAAAATATTCGCTTTTTGACGATTATGTTTTGAGTGTCGGCATTGTTGAACCGCGAAAGAATCTCAAAACACTCATCGCCGCGTTTCTGGAATTTGAGAGACATCCACTTATAAAGGCAATGCGAAAGCCTCTTGAGCTCGTTATTGTAGGAAATCCTGGCTGGGGAGAAAAAATTTCTTCTTCAAAATACGTCCGTACTCTTGGTTTCGTTGAACAAAGAGATTTACCGGCTCTCTTTAGTGGCGCACGGGTATTTGTCTATCCCTCCCTTTATGAGGGTTTTGGACTGCCGATTCTTGAGGCCATGGCCTGTGGGTGTCCTGTTATTGCTTCAAATCGAGGAAGTCTCAAGGAGTTGGTAAAAGACCACGCACTTATCATTGACCCCACAGACTCTGTTGAGATCTCTCAAAAACTAGTTCAGTTAATCGTAGATAGTGATTTACGGACAAATCTTATTAAAGATACTTCAGGATATGTAGCCCGTTTTAACTGGAATAGTCATGCACGAAAAGTTATTCACTTATACGAAATGATTGGAAAACGTCAGATATGACAATCGGTATCGATGGAAACGAGGCGAATACGAAAGAGCGTGTTGGAATTGGACAATATGCATATCAACTTCTTTCTCACCTGAATGATCTTGAAAGGAGAAGGATAAATAAGCCCACCAATCGCTATATTGTATATCTTAAGAACGCTCCATCTCCCGATTTGCCGAAAATTTCCGATTTTTGGAGATATAAAGTTTTTGGACCATCAAAATTATGGACTCAAATAGCTTTACCACTGGAGCTATATCTTTCAAGAGATAAGATAGATGTATTTTTTAGTCCCTCTCATTATGTACCTCGATTCTCCCCACTTCCTCACGTTATGTCTATTATGGACGTATCATTTCTCTTCTTTCCAGAACTTTTCCGAAAAAAAGATCTATATCAATTAAAAGAGTGGACAGCATATTCTGTGAAAAAAGCTGTTTCTATTCTTACGATTAGTCACTTCTCACGAAATTCTATCATTGATGCGTATAAAGTTTCTCCCGATCGAGTTGTTGTTACCTACCCAGGGTATGATAAAAAAAGTTTCCGCAAAGATAGACTCAAAACAAAAGACCAAGATCTTATAAAACGTCTTGGAATTCGTGGCCGATATATCCTCTTTGTCGGGACGATACAGCCAAGAAAAAACATCACAAAACTTCTTGATGCGTTTGAAACAATTCAAAAAGAACATGATATATCACTTGTTCTTGTAGGAAAAAAAGGTTGGCTTACCGAGCCAATTTTTGAAAAAATAGGAAGATCACCTCTAAAAAACAGGATCATTTGGCTCAACTACGTTTCCAACTCAATTCTTTCGGTATTATACCGTGGTGCCCAGTGTTTTGTCTTACCTAGTCTCTACGAAGGATTTGGTATACCCGCTATTGAAGCTATGGCTTGTGGATGCCCTGTTGTTGTAAGTAAAACGACATCTCTTCCCGAAATTGTCGGAAACGCTGGGGTTTTGGTAGATCCCTTACAATCCGAAAGTATTGCCGAGGGACTCTCAAAAGTTATGGCAGAGAGAAACTTCCGAGATATAATGATAAGACGAGGGTTAGAGGAGGTGAAACGCTTCGATTGGGGTCAATGTGCGAAGCAAACGCTAAAAGTCCTAGAAAATGTACATATTTGATATATTTTGATATATAAAGTAGAATTTCCCTCTATGGTAGTAATACGAGATAGAATGGGGAAACCGCTCACGGTAAATCAAGCCATGGGAAAGTTTATCACTCGAGTGTTTAATATTTTCCTTGATTTTGAGCTTATGATATTGCGATTTGTTGGGCATATTCCCATTCATTGGGTGAGGAGACTTCTGTATCGTTTGGTCGGTATTAAAATTGGAAAAAGCTCAACCATTCATATGTTTGCTAACTTTTATCAACCAGGAGGAATAACGATTGGAGAAGATACAATTGTCGGAGACCACGCATTTCTCGATGGTCGAGCGCGATTAATTATTGGTAGTCACGTTGCTATTTCTTCGCAAGTTTTGATATACAACTCGCAACACGATATTCATAGTCAAGATTTCGCTGTTGAGTATGGAGAAGTCAATATTTCCAACTATGTATTTATTGGTCCGAGAGTTACGATCCTTCCAGGAGTTCATATTGGGATTGGTGCTGTCGTTGCAGCTGGAGCTGTTGTAACAAAAGATGTAGATCCTTTTACTATTGTTGCTGGTGTTCCAGCCGAAAAAATTGGAGAGAGGAAATTATCAAAACCCAACTACCGAATAGGCCGAGCAAGACTCTTTCAGTAATCGCCTAAATCCTGCCCCTTTGTATGAAGAAGAAGTCTTACGTTTCCGGGATCCTTACGTTGAGTGTCATAATCGTAAACTACAATACGAGGAATCTTCTATCTGATTGTCTTTTCTCGCTTAAAGAAGAGTACGAAAAGAAAAACTGGGTACCGATTGAGATTATTGTTGTTGACAACGCATCAAAAGATGGAAGTATAAAGATGGTTCGGACAAGATTTCCTTTTGTTCAAGTTATTAAAAACACGAGAAATGTCGGGTTTGCCAAAGCAAATAATCAAGGGATAAAAAAGGCATCTGGACAGTTTATTCTTCTATTAAATAGTGATACAAAAGTATTTCCCACAACACTTAAAAATATCATCTCCCCCTTTTTCCACCTCAAACATCTTGCAGTAACAGGGGGAAAACTTCTTAATGCAGACGGCTCAATCCAACCGTCTGCCGGATTTTCTCCCACACTTTTGCGCGTAGTTCTCTGGATGTTATTTTTGGATGATATTCCATGGATCCAACGTCTGATACGACCGTATCATATAACCGATACATCTTTGTATCAGAAAGATACGTTGGTCGATTGGGTGAGCGGTGCATGTTTTTGCATCCGAAGAGACGTGATTGATGCAGTTGGACCTTTGGATGAACGTTTCTTTATGTACGGAGAGGAAGTTGAGTGGTGTTACCGCATACGGAAAGCCGGGTATAGAGTGCTTTTCACTTCTTCTAGTCCTCTCTATCACTACAAAGGCGGTTCATCAAAAGAAAAGGGAGAGAGCGGAATTGTAGAGGAATTTCAAGGTCTTCTATCACTATATAAAAAGCACTACTCTTTTGGAAGACGTATAATTCTTCGGATGATTCTAGCATTAGGAGCGTTGTTACGCATTATTGTATTTGGTATAATCGGAAAATACCCAAAGCGTCGTGGTCTTTATGCGAAAGCTTTTGAAATGGCTAGACAATAACCATCTCTCTCTTCTAGCCGGATTTCTTCTCATTTTTATACCATTGTATCCGAAGCTTCCGTTGTTTGACGTGTTGCCGGGATATATTGTGCGTGTCAGACTTGAGGATTTTTTTGTTTCAGTTACCCTTATCCTCTGGTTAATTTCTCTATGGCGGAAAAAAGTCGAACTACGAGGAAATCCGCTCGCTAAACCCATCGCATTGTATTTGACCATAGGACTACTCTCACTTATTTCGGCCGTATTTATCATTCGGACCGTTCCATTTGAGCTTCTACATATTCAGAAAGTTATATTACATTTTCTTCGACGTATTGAGTATTTCTCTCTCTTTTTTGTGTTTTACTCATCTATCAAAAATACGAAGACTCTAAAAATATACCTTGGCATTTTGATTATCACCTCTCTGGCTGTTGCCTTCTATGGGTTTGGTCAAAAATACCTCTACTGGCCAGCATTCTCCACGATGAACCGAGAGTTTGCAAAAGGATGGATGCTCTACCTTACTCAGCATGCCCGCGTGCTATCCACATTTGGAGGCCATTATGATCTGGCGGCATTTACCATGATGGTACTGATTCTTTTCTGGAGTCTTTTTTTCTCGATTAAACATGTTTTGGGAAAAATTGCCCTCCTCGGTGCAATTGCAGCTGTATTTTGGACACTTATCCTTACTGCATCAAGGACTTCCTTTCTTGCGTACATTGCGGGAATTACCATGATGTTTTTCTTTTGGATGTTTCGCAAAGGTTTTTTTTGGTCAATGAAACGGTGGATTTTTGTCCTATTACTTTCGATATTTGTCATGCTTTCATTTGGAGATTTGTCTGAACGGTTTACGAAACTTCTTAAAATTGAGGAACGATTAGGTGGTATCAAGCTTTTGGTATTATCTCCATTTGGTAAACCTCCCGACAATCGAGCCGTCTTTCTCGTGAATAATCCGAAAGATCAGTTATCACAGATAACGTCTTCAAGCGATCAACCGCCAACTCCTCTTCGTCCAAGTGACGTCAATGAGGATTTTCCTCTCATGATTCCAACTGGAGGTACTCTTTCAGCTGTTCCTCGGACATACTCAAAAACTGCGTTTACCTATGATCTTTCAACTGCAATTCGTTTTGATGCCCTTTGGCCTATGGCAATTGCAGGCTTTAAAAAAAATCCGGTGCTTGGAAGCGGATACTCAACACTCAATAAAACTCAATTCAACCAATTTACAGAAGCAGAATCGACAGATAATGATTATCTCCGTGCTCTTGGTGAAACAGGAATATTAGGATTCCTTGCATTTTTTAGTATTCAAGCCATCATTTTGTTCTATCTTTGGAGAAATATTCCAATCATGAAAGATCCAGTTCTTTTTGCTGGAGCTGCGGGATTAGGAGGGATTGTTGCTGGGCTTTTGGTAAACGCAATCTATATTGACGTCTATGAATCCTCGAAAGTAGCATTCATGTATTGGGCAATTGTCGGCATAATAGTTGCAGGTATTCGTTTACTTCAAACTCAGAATAAGGAAAAGGTTGGAATGCCACAAGTTCCTGGTCTTGCCGATACTGTAAATACTATACGAACAAAGACTCTTACAATGATAAAAAGTGATACTTTTCTCTTAGGAGTCGTCTTAGCATTTTCACTGTACGCTCGTTTGTATAAGATTAATACTCCTCTGGCAGATTGGCATTCATGGCGACAAGCAGATACATCGGCAGTTACCAGAAATTTCGTAAAATACGGCGTGAATCTCTTGTATCCAACATATGATGATCTTTCCAACGTAGCTTCCGGACAAGATAATCCCAAAGGATACCGTTTTGTTGAGTTTCCACTGTATAACTTTGCAGCAGTTATTATTGATAAGATTTTCGTTGGGTACAATATTGAGGTTTCAGGAAGGTTGACTTCGATTTTTGCTTCTTTAGGGAGCATGGTATTTCTTTTTGCACTCATACGAAAATACGTAGGAAGGGTCGAGGCGTTCCTTTCCGTTATAATTTTCGGATTCCTTCCCTATAATATTTATTTCAGTAGAGTCATTCTTCCAGAGCCGTTTCTTGTATTTACAACACTTGGAAGTATCTATTTCTTTGATCGGTTGGTATCGACATTCAAAACATTACTGTCTTTTGAAAATAGAGTAATACTCAAAGCAGGATTACTATTTATTGTAAGCGTTCTCTTTTGCGCCTCAGCGCTCCTCGTAAAACCATACGCCCTCTTTTTATTTTTGCCCCTTGTATACATTTGGTTTAAAGCCTATGGATATACGAAAAAATCAATTCTTATTCTTATGTTGTATTTTGTAATTATTAGTGTGCCTTTTCTTTTCTGGCGCTATTGGATAAGCCATTTCCCCGAGGGGATTCCTGCAAGTATGTGGCTTTTGAATGGGGATGGAATTCGGTTTAAGGGGGCTTTCTTTTATTGGATTTTTGCAGACCGATTAGTCCGACTCATTGCCGGGTACTGGGGATTGCCGCTTCTTCTTTTCGGTATATTGGCACGGCCCAAAAAAGAAGGATGGTTTCTCTATTGGTTTGGAATTGGGACTCTTTTGTATCTTATTGTTTTTGCAACAGGAAATGTACGGCATGATTATTACCAAGTACTGACAATACCTATAATCTCTATTTTTGCTGCCAAAGGCATAGTCTTTCTTTTTGAAATACCAACAAAACTTATATCACGAGTCTTACGAATAGTTATTCTTCTTGCTATTTTGGTCTTTTCATTCATGTTCGGTTGGTATCACGTACGCGATTACTACAATATCAATCATCCTGAAATTGTTGAAGCAGGGAGTATCGTGGAGCGAAAGACCTCCACCAAAGCACTAGTAATTGCACCATACGGTGGAGATACAGCCTTTTTATATCAAACACGAAGAGCTGGATGGCCGATTGTTCAAGGTTCAATTGACGAGCTTATCGGGAAAGGTGCAGATTATTACGTCAGTGTTGCCTTTGACGATTTGACGAAAGAACTAATAAACGACGCAACCAATCCCGATCTAACGCTTCGGCATTACAAGATCATCGATTTCACCCCTACGTATGTTCTTATCCAACTTGTTTCGGATAATAAATTACCACAATAAGCATAGCCATGAAAATTCTCATGTTGACACCGTATCTGCCGTATCCGATCTGGTCTGGTGGACAAATTCGGACATACAATCTATTAAAGAACCTTTCAAAAAAACATGAAATAACTCTCTACTCTTTTATCCGAGATGAACAGGAAAAAGAGTACATTCCACGTCTCAAAAAATATTGTATTGATGTAAAGGTATTCAAAAAAAGACCCCCATGGGCACCGAAGAGTTTGTTTCTGTCTGCTGTTACTTACTATCCTCTTGTGGTGTGTATGTATTACATACAAGAAGTAAAAAAAGCTATTGCAAAAGAGTTGGAGCGGCAACGCTTTGATATTATTCATGCTGAAACATTTTATGTGATGCCCAATATTCCTCCGAATACAATTCCGACGATTCTGGCAGAGCAGACGATAGAATATTTGGTATATAAACATTACACCAAAAGCATTCAGTTCCTTCTACTGAAGCTTTTAATGGAGTGGGATGTAGTAAAAATAAAATTTTGGGAGAAACGGTTCTGGCAGAAAGCAACACGAGTTGTCACAATGTCCCTTCCTGATAAGAAAATCATGCAAAGTCTCATTCCGAATCTCCCAGTGGATCTTGTGCCCAATGGGGTTGACGTATCATTTTTTGAAAAGAGGAAAGATAAAATAGACTCCACACGGCCAACTATATTGTTTGTAGGGAATTTTAAATGGCTACAAAATCGTGAAGCTGTTTCAATTCTTATGAAAGACATTTGGCCCCAGATTGTTTCAAGAATTCCCAAGGCGACTTTATGGATTATTGGTAGACATCCTCCGAAATCAATTCGCTCTTACCAATCAAGTTCCGTACGAATAACTGAAGATATGGAAGACATTCGCAAGGCCTATATAAAGTCTGATGTACTTCTTGCACCAATCTATGGCCCCGGGGGAACACGATATAAGATTCTCGAGGCGATGGCAACTGGACTTCCTGTTGTGACAACCACCACTGGTATTGAAGGGCTAGGTGCAGTTCACAATAAACACGCCATAATTTCTGACAATGTGAAAGTACTAGCGAGTGAAACTGTTACGGTTCTTACAAACCCTTCATTATATAGGAAACTTGCAAAAAATGGTCGTGAGCTTGTTGAAAGACAATTCAACTGGGAAATGATTGCGAACAAACTTGATCGGATCTATAAAGAAGCAGCTCATCATATGTAAATTTTTGGTTTCAAGTATGAAGAAAAATTTGAAGATCTCTATTGTTATTGTGAACTATAATTCATTTCATCTCCTTGAAAATTGTTTAAATTCAATTGCAAAGTCCTCATTAACAAAGAATGATTACGAAGTAATCGTTGTTGACAATGCATCTTACGGGAAAGAAGCCATATTAATAAAGAAAAAATATGCCTGGGTGAAGGTATTCGCAAACTCTTCAAACGAAGGTTTTTCAAAAGCGAATAATCGAGGAATAAGACGTGCGAAAGGTTCGTATATTCTCCTTCTCAATCCCGATACCATAGTCTCCAAAGAATCTCTTGCATGTGCATTAGACACATTACAGTCACATCCCGACGCAGGTATTGTGACGTGCAAGGTGAAGTTATTGTCGGGGGAAATTGACGATGCAAGTCACCGAGGTTTTCCAACGGCTTGGAATGCATTCTGTCACTTTGTAGGGTTGGGAAGGTGTTTTCCGAAAAGTTTATTGTTTAACGGGTATCACTTAGGATATCAAAATATGGATATTCTTCACGAGGTCGATAGCTGTTGTGGAGCCTTTATGCTCGTACGTAAAAAGGCAGGTGATGAAGTCGGATGGCTCGATGAGGATTATTTCTGGTATGGTGAGGATATTGATCTTTGTTATACATTGAAGGAGAAAGGGTGGAAGATCCTTTATCAACCATCATGCGAGATTATTCATCTAAAAGGTGCGTCAAGTGGGATCAAAACCCATTCACGATTTCTTTCTAAGGCAGATGTATCTATTCAAAAACAGGCAACAGAGGCTCGTTTTGATGTTATGAAAATATTCTACAAGAAGCACTATAGGACAAAATATCCGGAAGTTGTAACATACTGTATTTTTGCTGTTATTTCAATTAAAAAGTATTTCGCCCTTCTTCAATATAGGTAACCCATGAGAATTGGAATCGATGCAAGATTATATACTCAGACAGGTGTAGGAAGATATCTCAAAAACATTCTTCGGGCGCTTCAAAAGCTTGACGTATCAGATGAATACATTGTGTATTTCCGGAAAAAAGATTGGGATTTATTCCAACCAGTAAGTCGTCACTGGCACAAGAAATTACTCGATATTTCCTGGCATACCATTACCGAGCAGATTGTTGTACCATACGTGCTTTTAAGAGATCATCTCGATGTTGTCCATTTCCCCTATTTTAATGTTCCAATTAGTTACCCCAAGAAATACTTACTTACCATTCACGATCTTATTTTGGATCACTTTGATACCGGTCGAGCAAGTACTCTACCAAAACCTCTCTACCGAATAAAGCGTCTGGGCTATTCCTTTGCTACAAAACTAGCAGTTAGGAGAGCATCCGCAATAACAGTAATATCAAATACTACCAAAGCAGAGGTATATGATCATTATCACGTACCTTCGGAAAAACTGTTCGTAACGTACGACGCCCTTGATACACATTTTCAAAAAACCGTTGATACAGAAACTCCGGTGCGGCTTTTTCCCAATAAGTACATTTTATACGTGGGAAATGCATATCCCCACAAAAATCTGGAGCGTCTTTTGCAAGCACTGAAAATCGTTCGAAAACATTCTCTGATTAAACTCGTTTGTGCGGGCTCTGATTTCTATTTTTATCCAAGACTAGAACGGTATGCGAAGTCATTAGGTTTGGGAGACGCGGTTATTTTTTTCGGAAACGCCAATGATCACGATCTTTTTAACCTCTATTCATTTTGTTCTTTCCTCGTATTTCCATCTCTTATGGAGGGGTTTGGTCTTCCAAATCTCGAAGCTCTTTACTGTAATATACTACCAGTTATTTCTGACATACCAGTCTTTCGGGAAATCTGGGGGGAAAAACTTCCGATGTTTAATCCGTATAGTTCTACCGATATAGCTGGAAAAATGGTAGAGATCTTGAAAATGTCGCCAGCAAAATACAAGCAACTTGTCTCACGGGCAAAGAAAAATCTTCCGTTCTATGATTGGGAAAAAACAGCCAAGATAACACGTTCCTTATATGAAACAATGTATACTACTCAGTAGTACATGAAGATAGCCTTTGTCTATGATAGAGTCAACAAATTTGGAGGTGCAGAGCGAGTACTTCTTGCTCTTCATGAGATTTGGCCGGAAGCTCCACTTTTTACTCCGGTCTATAATCCAAAGACGGCACCTTATGCAGACGTCTTTCATGTCAAAACTTCGGTGTTAAGTAGGTGGCCTCTAAATGTCGTTCCCCATGAAATTCTTCCCCCACTTCTCCCCTTTTTTTACGAATCAATGACGTTTGATGATTTTGATCTTGTTCTAACCATTACCTCTGCCGAGGCAAAGGGAATTCTCACAAAGCCAGGAACTCTTCATGTGTGTTACTGCTTAACTCCTACCAGATATCTGTGGAGTGGGTATGACGAGTACATCCGGGAACCCGGATTAGGTTGGGCAAATGGTTTGGCACGATTTCTTATTAGGTCTGCTGCTCCACTACTTCGGAACTGGGATTATATCTCTTCGAAGAGGCCTGATAAGTACATTGCTATCTCGAAAGCTGTAGCAGAAAGAATTGATGTATACTACCAACAACACGCAGAAGTAATCTATCCTCCAGTTGATACGAAAACGTTTACTCCCGATCACACCTTATCATCAGGTCGTTATTTTCTCATTGTGTCCCGGCTTGTTCCTTATAAGCGAATTGATTATGCTATTGAGGTATTCAATAACCTTGGATTCCCACTCAAGATTATTGGAACTGGCATTGATAGTAAGCGGTTAAGAAAACTCGCCGGCCCAACGATTGAATTTATTGGTAGTGATTTGACAGATGCAAAACTCTGTTGGTATTATCAAAATTGTCAAGCTTTGATCTATCCGGGAGAAGAAGATTTCGGTATTACTGCAGTTGAAGCTCAAGCGTGTGGAAGACCCGTGATTGCATATAAGAAAGGGGGAGTGGCAGAAACTATACAAGTGGGGAAAACTGGTGAATTGTACGAAGAGGAATCTATGGAGTGTCTTTCCGAGAAGGTTCTACGCTTCAACTCAAAGGAGTATTTATCTGAAGACTGTTATACTCATGCCTCTCGGTTTTCCAAACGACATTTTCAGAAGAACATTCGGGAACTCATTGGAAAATACTACAGAGATTCAAAAGCTATAATATGAAAGCAATTATTTTTGCAGGTGGGGTAGGAACTCGTTTGTGGCCATTGTCCAGACGACGCTCTCCCAAACAATTTGAGAAAGTCATCGGGGAAAAATCGACGTTGCAGCTTGCAGTTGAAAGGTTACTGCCTGATTTTGCTTGGGATGATATCTATATTGCCACAAGTAGCCAATATGAAAAAATTGTTGCGGAACAGTTACCAAAACTTACCTCGTCTCATATTATTTGCGAGCCGGAAAGCAGAGATGTCGGTCCGGCGGTAGGACTTGTTTCTGCAGTCCTTACAAAAATACATCCAAGAGAGCCAATTGCTATTGTTTGGAGTGATCATCTAGTGAGAAAAGACGCTCTGTTTCGGAAAATTCTTTCCGAAAGCAGCAAGATCGTTTCTCAAAAACCAAACAAGATAATTTTTATCAGCCAAAAACCTCGATTTGCGAGTCAGAATTTGGGATGGATCAAATATGGAAAAAAGGTAGGACGAAGTAATGGATTTGAACTTTATGCATTTGATGAGTTTCATTACCGTCCAGATTTGGAAACAGCCGACAAATTCTATAAAAGTGGAAATTTCGCCTGGAATGTAGGGTATTTTGTAACGACACCCTCATTCTTATGGAGTCTATATAAACGGTTCCAGCCTGAGATGTTTTCCCTTCTTGAGGAAATTCACCGCGCTTACGGAAAACCAAATTTCAAACGAGTTTTAAAAGAAATCTACCCGAAGCTTTCAAAGATTTCTTTCGATAATGCTATTTTGGAAAAAATCACAACCAATGATGCAATGGTCATCTCAGAAAACTTGGAATGGAGCGATGTTGGTGCATGGGAAGCGTTAAAAGAGGCCTTACAATCAACACCAGATCAAAACGTTATACAAGGGAAAGTTCTCGTAACTGACTGTCAGGATAGTCTTATCTATAACTATACAAATCAAATGGTGGTAACGATCGATTTGAACGGATTTCTTGTCATCAATACGCATGATGTTGTTTTAATTTGCCATAAAAATTCTGTACCGAAAATTAAAAAATTAGTTGAAAATCTTGCTCGGTCAGAAAATGATCATTTAGTCTGATATGAAAATTTTAACAGGTGCCAATTATGATCGGGTATTAAAACGGCTGATTGACATATTTGGATCAGCATGTCTTTTGGGAATATTTACACCAATTTGTGTTCTTTTGGCAATCTTTATAAAACTTGAATCACCAGGACCAGTTTTTGCTGATACTCCTGAAAGGGTAGGCAAAAATGGAAAGCGCTTTAAAATGTACAAGTTCCGTTCTATGGTCGAGAACGCACATTTACTTCTTCGGAGGGATCCGAAAATGAGATCGCTTTATGAGCAATACAAAAAAAATAGCTATAAGTTAAAAGAAGATCCGCGTGTTACCCTGTTCGGCCGCTTTATTCGTCGCCACTCACTTGATGAGATACCACAACTTCTGAATGTCTTTACTGGAGATATGAGTTTAGTTGGTCCTCGTGCCTACTATCCAGATGAGTTATCCAATCAGCAACGGAAATATCCAGAGACGAAGATTTTAGTAAAAAAGGTATTGTCGATCAAGCCAGGAATTACGGGATATTGGCAAGTTTCAGGCAGATCAGAGGTAAATTTTGATAAAAGGATCGCAATGGATGCAGCCTATGTTGATCATCGATCTTTATGGTATGATATACGGATACTTTTAAAGACTCCGGCAGCTATGATTACAGGAAAAGGAGCAGTATAAAAAGCGATGGATGGATTTAAAAAACTTGATATAGGGGTAGCCCCGGTTGAAGAAAAGAATGTTGATAAGACGGCCCAAAAACCTCAACGTAGGAAAAAATGGTTTGCCATTGTTTTGGTTCTTCTCGTTGTTTTGGGTCTTTTCTCTTTTTTTGGAGTGGTACTTCCCGGACAGGCATTGTATGCAGATTTTCAGACAACAATCAAAAGCGCTCAGGAAGCATCTCAAGCAGTAAAATCCCAAGATATTGAACAAGCTTCCGAAAAATTCCGTCAAGTAGAGAAAGATCTTGCGAAGGTAGAGGAAAGCTTAGGTAGGATGGTCTGGATGAAACATATACCGTTTGCAGGGCTTTATATTGCAGATCTTGAACACATAGTAAAAGGAGCTGTCGCTGGTGTACAAGCTGCAGAGATTACTGCTGATACAGTTATTCCATATGCTGATCTTTTGGGACTCAAAGGCAAATCAACGTTTGTTTCTGGATCTGCAGATCAAAGAATTCAGACAGCTGTCGAAACACTCGATAAGGTCACACCCAAAATTGGTGAAATCGGCGATAAAGTAGCAATTGTAGGCAGTGAACTTGATCAAATTGATCCGAACCGATATCCGGAAAAACTTGGTTCTGTTGTCATTCGTTCGCGTCTAAAAAGTGTCAAAGATATCTTTGCCCAGACTGCACAACTTTTTGTCCAAGCACAGCCTCTTTTGAAACGTCTTCCGGATATTTTAGGGACAAAGGGATCAAGGACGTATCTCGTACTTTTCCAAAACGATGCTGAGCTTCGGGCAACAGGAGGATTTATGACAGCATATGCTCTTTTTAATATTGATAAAGGGAAGATGAAGGTTCTAAAAGCAGATGATATTTACAAGCTAGATGAGTCAAAGAAGACTGCTCCGTCTCCCCCGAAACCCATATTGACATACCATGTTGGTGTGACGAAGTATCAACTTCGCGATAGCAATCTTTCGCCTGATTACGTTGTTTCGATGAATGAGTTTGAGAGCTTGGTAAAGTCAACTGGTGCTGACCTTCCAACGTTTGATGGTATTATCACTGTTGATACCCATGTATTAGCATCGGCGATCAAAATTTTAGGAGAGTTTAACGTCTATGGTCGGTCGTTTAGCGCAGAAAATGATCCTCGTTGTGATTGTCCCAAAGCAGTATATGAGCTTGAGGATTACTCAACACGACCTGTTGCGTATGTTCGAGAAGATCGAAAAGACATTATCGGGGTGCTTCTTTATCAGATCATGCAGAGAGCTCTTGGTGTTTCTCCATCGCAGTACTGGGGAAAATTGTTTCAAACGTTATTAACAGAAGCGAGAGAAAAACATGTATTGTTCTATTTTCATGACGAAGAAGCACAAAAGGGAATAGAAGCTGTTGGATTTGCAGGACGAATAGTTCCGTTCGACGGTGATTACCTTCACATAAACAATGTGAACTTTGCTGGTGCAAAATCAAATATTTTTGTCAAACACGATGTGAAACAAGAAATAGCTATAGAGGCCAACGGAACGGTAAAAAAAACGGTGACCATATTGTATAAGAACCCATCTCCGGCGAGTAATTGCAACCTTGAGGCTGGTCAACTTTGTCTGAATGGGATTTTACGAAATTGGGTAAGAGTGTACGTTCCGCAAGGGGCAAAGCTGGTTGAATTTACAGGATCAGAGGTCTCTCCAGTAGTCTATGATGAGTTAGGAAAAACTGTCTTTGAAGGATTTCTGAAAGTAAATCCTCAGGGTCAATCAGAGGTAAAAATTACATATACGCTCGCAACTCCCTTTAAGAAGGGTGAAAAATATCCACTTCTTATTCAAAAACAACCAGGGACAGACGGGTATTCATATTCTCTCTTTCTTAATGGTCGCGAGGTTGAAAAATTTGTCCTCAATGAAGATAAAAAACTTCTCATAAATACGTAAATGCATGGGTATTACAAGATTGAGGCAGTGGTTCTCAAAAGAGCAAATATTGGAGAAGCAGATAAGCTTCTAACTCTTTTTACTCGAAGTCACGGGAAATTAACTGTTATAGCAAAAGGTGTTCGAAAGGTCACAAGTCGAAAAGCTTCTCATCTTGAATTATTCCGCCATATCCAAGGGTTTGTTGCTTCCTCTTCCTCGATTCCAATTCTCATTGAGGCAACTTCTCTTGAAATTTTTTCTCGCATTCGGAAAGACATTCGCCGTATTGCGTTTGCTTATAGGATCGTCGAACAGGTGGATCGACTTTGTCCGGAGAATGAGGTCCACATCACTATTTTTCCAATACTTCTGCAATCGTTTCGTATGCTTTCCAACAAAGGAAGTAACTTCGAGACCGTGTCTTTCGATTTCACTCATAATCTTTTATGGGAACTAGGGTATCTTCCTCGTACGACAACTATTGAGGGTCAAAAACTTGAAAGCTTTCTTGAACACATCCTTGAGACAAAATTGAAAAGTAATAGTCTCTTGACAAGAGTAACATCTTCGATATAATGAGACTGATACGGCGATCCTAAAGGCATAGGGGAGTATCGGAAATAAAGTTGTCCCCCGAAGGAATCGGGGGGAAACAGGGTGGAACCGCGGATCCTAAGTGAAATCAAAGGACTCGTCCCTAATACTTGGACGAGTTTTTTTGTGGAAATTTTCTTATGGATGTACTTGAAAAAATAGTTAGTCTTAGTAAACGAAGGGGATTTATTTTTCCTGGTAGCGAAATATATGGGGGATTAGGGGGAACATGGGACTATGGTCCTGTTGGTTGCCTTTTGAAAAAAAACGTAAAAGACGAATGGTGGAAAGATATGGTAAGCCTTCGCGATGATATTGTTGGAGTGGATGCAGCAATCATGATGAACCCACGAGCGTGGGAAGCATCAGGTCACGTTGAAGCGTTTGTAGATCCATTAGTTGAATGTAAAATTTGCCATAAAAGGTTTAGAGAAGATCATTTTAAGGAATTTTTGAAAAGTGTGCCAGTAGGTGTGGGAAACGTTGCACCTAAAAAAGAATATCAAGATTTATTTATCTGTAGTAATGGAAAACCTCATGCATTGGAGAAATTGACAGAACCGAGAGTTTTTAATCTTTTGGTTGAATCTCTAATCGGAGTAACCGAACCAAAAGAAAAAATCTATCTACGAGGCGAAATTACCAACGGAGTCCACGTGAATTTTAAAAACGTTGTTGACTCAACTCGTATCAAGATTCCCTTTGGTATCGCACAAATCGGGAAGGCATTCAGAAATGAGATAACTCCCGGAAACTTTACATTCCGCTCACGAGAATTTGAACAGATGGAAGTACAGTACTATATTCGACCTGATGAAAAAGAAGGCGAAAAGTGGTTTCAATATTGGAAGGATAACCGGATGGAGTGGTATCTAAAACTGGGCATGAAGAAAGAAAATCTTCGATTTCGAGACCATGCACCTTCTGAACGGGCCCATTATGCACGGGCGGCAACCGATATTGAATACAATGCTCCCTGGGGTTGGTCGGAGTTTATGGGAATTCATCATCGTGGTGATTGGGATCTGAGGCGTCATCAAGAGTATAGTGGCCGGGATTTACGATATAAAGATCTGGAAAGAAACGAAGAATACATCCCATGGGATATTGAATCATCAGCAGGGGTTGATCGTTCTACTCTCTTTTTCTTGATTGATAGTTTTGTAGAAGAAGAAAAGCGTATTGTCCTTCGTTTACATCCAAGGCTTGCTCCGTACAAAGTGGCAGTTTTTCCCCTTGTAGCAAATAATGCCGAGATTGTGACAAAAGCGCATACTATTTATAAAAACCTGAAGCCATTTTTTTCTGCCACTTGGGATGATCGAGGAAATATTGGGAAGCGATACTTTGCTCAAGATGAAATTGGTACCCCTTTTTGTGCAACAATCGATCACCAGACTCTTGACGATGATGCTATAACGATTCGTGATCGTGATACCATGAAACAAGATAGAGTAAAAATCCCAAATATTGTAAACTATATTAAGGATCGGTTGGAGAAATAATCCTCATGAAAAAAATTATCCTTGGAGCATCAATTGTAGGCGTTATTATTGTCGCTATCCTTGTGGGACTTTGGTTCAAAGGAGCATCAAACATACAAGAGAAAAAAGAGGGAGAACCTACCCCGACGGTTGCCTTTCCGACAATTTCAGATAGTATCACTGTTGAGCTGACAAATGTTTCCTCAGGAGTCATGAGACTTCGGATAGTTGGAATACCAAGTACTGTCGAAACAGTCGAATATGAATTAACATATATTACAGGAGCCGGTCTTCCACGAGGAGTTCTTGGCAAAATTACAACAAACGGTGAGACAGAAATAGTTCGTAGCGACATCGTTTTAGGAACTTGTAGCAGTGGAAAATGCGTCTACGATAGTGGAGTTACCAGTATTGATCTATCTCTTAAGTTTAACTCTCCAACAGGCGTTTCCGTCTTTCATAAAACGTATCAACTTCAATGAAGCCTACGCTTCAAATCTTCACCTTACGGGTAGGTGCACTTTCAACAAACTGTTACCTTTTCGTTAATTCTCAAACACATCATTCCCTGATTATTGATCCAGGGGATGATGCAGACTTTATTATTAGGAGAATTTCCGATCTCAACTGTCAACCAATTGGGATTATTGCAACACATGGTCATTTCGATCACATTTTAGGAGTTACTGAGTTGAAGCTTGCCTATTCAATTCCATTTTTACTGCATAAAGATGATACATTTCTTGTCAACAATATGCGAGAGTCAGCACGATATTTTCTTGGAACTACTGTCGATCCACCTCCACGTGTTGATACATATTTATTGTCTGGAAAATCTTTTCCATTTGGGACTATCAATATAAATATTCTGGGAACCCCTGGACATACTCCTGGGAGTGTTTGTCTTTCTGTAGAAAATGAACAGCGTCTTTTTTGCGGCGATCTTCTTTTTTCTGGTGGAGGAATAGGGAGAACTGATTTTTCGTATAGTAGTGCCGAGGATATGCGTAAATCGTTAACCCGTATTCTTGCGTTACCAGATGAGACTTCTATTTATCCTGGTCATGGAGAATCGTTTCAACTAAAACAGGAGCGTGGACGTGTACTATCTCATTTGGCCTCATATTAAGCTTATCGGTTGAAAATTTCTGAAACTTTGCTATGCTTATAGGGTATGCTTTTCCTTGATATTTCAGATACGTCAATTGCCGTACTATACTCACGGAGTCCTGAAGCGCATTCGATGGATTCAATTATCTCCGGACCTGTAACCGATGGTGTTATCTCCAATGGAATTATCCATGATGAGAAAAAACTTGCTACAATACTCACTGATTTACTTTCAAAAGGCATTCCTTCTCCAATTTCACATGGTGAGGTAGCATTTGTGGTTACCGATAAACAGGTCTTCACCAAAATTTTTCCCCTGCCAGAAACGGTAGAAAAAGAAAAAATTGCTCAGTATGTTTTGTCTGAAGCAAAGAAGTTTCTTCCCTACGAACCCACAGAGCTTGAGAACTTCTACAAAGTTATTGAAGCGGAGTCGGGGAAAAGAATTTTTTATACAGCCATGTCCAAAGCTACAATATCCCACTTTCAGAAATTTTTAAAAACAGTTGATCTGCAACTTACCTTACTGTACTCCAGATCTCAGGCGATGTACATGCTTTTGAAAAGCGAGATTATTGGAGGAAAAACTCTTCTGTATCTTGATGTTGGAAAGAAAGATTTTCAGTACGCTCTTTTTGACGAGCATGGTCCACTTCTTATTAACGAGAAAAAATACGGTACACTTTCGACAACGTCTCTTTACGAATTAGCAGCAAAGCTGACAGCTGAAACTGGACATTCAATATCGCACATTGTTGTTGGTGGGTCATATTCAAACGAGAGAGGGAAGAAAGAAGAAACTGAGGGCGAGGGACCCAAACTTGTGTTACTTTCTAGTCTTTTGGAGGATTTACTGCCAAAATTGGGAATAACTGTTGACAAAGGAAATACTCCAATCGTCCACTTTGCAAATGCGTTGGGAACTCTTCTTTTGAGCCAAAATGTAGCAGCGCCCAATTTTGCAAAAGATATCGCAAACCAGAAAGAGGAGAAACTTCCGCAAGCTTCCGAAGATGAGAATGAAGAGGAAGATAAAAATAGTCCAGAAGTAGAAAAAGAGAAGCGTGACATGTCTACATCATATTTTGTCAGCGGTTCCGATATGGTGGTGAAACAGACGTCTACGGTTGGACGGTTATTGACCAAAAAGACTGTCGGATTTCTTGCAGGTGTCATCATGGCTTTACTTATTGGAATTTTCTTTCTTGGAAGAGTCGGTGGAAGCGGTATTTCACTTCCGTTTGCATCAAAACCGACCGCGACTCCAACTCCTACCCTTGTTCCGACAAATACGCCTACTCCAACAGTAAATCCATCCCTCAAACGCACAGATATTAAGGTTTCCGTGGAAAACGGAACAGAAAAAACGGGATATGCGAAGGAAATCGCTTCGTTTCTTGAAGAGAAGGGATACAAAAATGTAGCCCGTGGAAATGCCGATAAGACAACCTACTCCTCAACAATCGTCAGAGTCAAGAAATCGAAAGAAGAGTATACACAGCTGATTGTCTCTGATATTTATGAGAAATTTAATGCCCCGGATATTGAAGAACTAGAATTAACCAGTAGCTTTGATGTTGTTATTATCCTCGGTTCCTCATAAAGATCCTCTTTCTTTTCTTCTCTATGAATTCCTCTTGACAGAGGTGGTATTTCGTAGCATTATGGAATAAAGTGGTTTAAAATGGTGAAAAATGTAGAAAACTATGTTTCTTGGAACGTATGCGCCGAATGTAATGGAGAAAGGGAGAGTTGCACTCCCCAAAAAAATCCGTGAGGAGCTCGGAGGAGGAAGGATGGTGTTAACAGTTGGCTTTGATTCATGCATTTTTGGCTTTACAGAGAAGGAATGGGAAAACGTCACCCGGCCCGAACTTGCTCGGCCACTTTTTTCTGATAAGGAGGGGAGAGATCTAAGGCGGAAAATGTGTTCCGAAGCAGTAAATATCGAGTTGGATTCACAAGGGCGATTTATTATTCCTATACGGATGATGGAAGTAGCAAGTATACGTGGAGAGGTAGTACTTATTGGCGCTGGCGATCACTTTGAGATCTGGAGTAAAAACGTATGGAGTGAGTACAAAAAGTTCCTTGAAAAAGGTGCGTAAAATCATACTGCCTATGATTTTACCGAAAAATGTGCATGTTCCAGTACTTCTTCGTGAAGTTCTGGAAGGATTGTCCGTACGAAAAGGGAAAAAGTACATTGACGCAACTGTCGGTGGCGGAGGGTATCTTGCGGCAATTGTAAAAAGTGGAGGTATGGTTTTAGGAATTGATGCAGATTCCGATGCAATTTTATACGCAAAGAAGTGGTTAAGCGGGAAAGATAGATATTTCGTACATGGAAATTTTTCAGCTATACGGTATTTTTCAGAAAAATACGGCTTTACCAACGTTTCCGGAATCGTTTTCGACCTGGGGGTTTCATCAAATCAGCTGGAATATGCAAAGAGAGGGTTTTCATATCTGAAAGATGAACCATTAGATCTACGATTTGATAAAGGAAAAGGAAAAACTGCAAAGAATATTCTTAATACGTACTCGAAGGAGGCATTGTATGAAATTTTTAGTAAATATTCTGAAGAGCTCTATTCTGGGGCAATTGCTGAGGCTACTTTTCGCGCCCGTCGTTTAGAAGGAGAGATTGAGAGAACGGGTCAGTTAGTGGGAATTATCACGGGGGTATTAAATAAGCAATATGCAAAGGTACCTCCCAGAGTCCGTGAAGAAAAAATTAGAAGAAGTATTGCAAGGATTTTTCAATCACTCCGAATTGAAGTGAATGAAGAGCTTGTAATTCTAAAAAGAGCTATAAGTGACGCAATTGGTCTTTTAGAAAAAGGTGGGAAACTTTGTGTCGTAACATTCCATTCTCTCGAAGACAGGATTGTAAAAACAACAATAAAAGAGTTCGAAATGAATAACATTGTGAGAAATATGACCCAAAAACCAATTCTGCCATCAAGGGAAGAAATTACCAGAAATCGCAGGTCACATTCCGCTAAATTACGGATGGCTATGAAATTATGATTCGAACGTTCATTAAGTTGACTCTATTTATCATGACTATTGTTCTTGCTGTTACGCAAGTTATTATGTTGAATACGTACTCAACATCCGGAGAAAAATTAACAACGTTGCAACAGGAATTAAATACCCTCGATGCAGAAAATATTCGCTTGAGTCAGCATATTGCCTCCTCCTCAGCTATTGCAAATATAAGTGCGAAAGCGCAAGGATATGGACTAGTAAAGACGGCACTACCTCTTTCTTTATCATCACCTCTCCCGGTTGCCATTGGTCACGAATTACGATTGTAATATGGTATGGCGAATTCATGCAGTATATTTAAGCATAGTCATTTTTTTCCTCCTTATTCTTTTTCGATTATTCTATTGGCAAGTTCTCTCCTCTGATGAATTGGGAGGGCAGGCTGAGAAACAGCGAAACACGAAGCTTCCCATTCCTGCACTCCGAGGTGAAATTTTCGCCTCTGACGGTAGTCCTCTTGTTATTAACCAGGAGGCATTTGGAGTTTATATCGAGCCATCAAAGTCAACGGATGTTTCAAAATCTATATCAGCGCTTTCGCAAATACTTAATATTCCCGAATCGACAATTTCTTCCCACATATCGTCTTCTTCCGTATGGGTTCCAATTAAACACAAGGTTGAGGAACAGGACGTATTGCGTATTAAAGCATCCTTGGCTTCCGGTATAAGTTTTACCGAAGAGTCAAAACGATTTTACCCAGAAGGTTCAATGTCGGCACATTTACTTGGATTTGTTGGAAAAAACTCAAAAGGTGATGACCAAGGATACTTTGGGATTGAAGGATATTACGATGAACAGTTGCGGGGAGTTGATGGTGTAGTTCGGGAGGAAGTAGACGCTTCCGGCAACCCCATACTTTCTGGGAATCGAAATAACATACCGCCAAAAAATGGTAGGAGTTTAGTTCTTTACCTTGATAAAACAATACAGTTTATTGTCGAAAAGAACCTAAAAGCAGGAATTGCCCGTTACGGTGCCAAAGGAGGTACCGTTATCGTGATGGATCCGATTACGGGTGGAATTCTCGCTATGGCATCCTACCCTTCATACGGCCAAAATGATTTTATTGACTATCCAGAGATGTATTATAAAAACCCTGCAGTTTCTGCATCATATGAGCCGGGATCAACATTTAAAACTCTTGTTATGGCGACGGCATTCAATGAGCGGAAGATAACGTCTACAATGAAGTTTCAAGAAGATGGGCCGATTGAAATTGGAGGATTCACGATTCGTACTTGGAACCAAAAATATCATGGGGAGGTAACACCAACGGAAATTCTTCAATATTCCTCAAACGTTGGTATGGTTATGGTTCAGAAAACCCTCGAGGATACTGTTTTTTTGAAGTATCTTTCTGAATTGGGAATTGGTAGTCTTACAGGTATTGATTTGCAGGATGAATCGACTCCGAATCTCAGGCCGAAAGGCATGTGGTATGAGATTGATTACGCCACAGCTTCTTTTGGCCAGGGAATTGCCGTAACACCTCTTCAAATGGTCCGTGCGGTATCCGCAATTGCCAACGGCGGAAAACTTATGCGGCCATACGTTGTAAAAGAAATTCGTCTCGATACAGGCGAAGTGATTTCCATTGGTCCCCACGTCGATCGTACCGTCTTTCGACCAGAGGTGGCTCGAATAGTGACAGAAATGATGGTATCTGCTGTCGATAGTGGAGAGGCAAGACGGCTAAAGCCGCCAGGATTTCGTATCGCCGGAAAAACGGGTACTGCTCAAATTCCAATTGCAGGCCATTACGACAGCGATAAAACAATTGCCTCATTCGTTGGTTTCGGCCCAGTTGACAGCCCACGATTTACTATGCTGGTAACCATACAGGAGCCAACATCATCTCCGTGGGGATCTGAAACAGCAGCTCCCATTTTTTTTGCCACCGCAAAGGAAATTTTCTCCTACCTGAATGTTTCTCCCTCATAACAAGTTCTGCTATAATACGGTTCTATTCTATGATCCGCACGCTCAAGAATTTGTATCATTTATTGAATGCGGTTTGCGCCTCCCTCTGGTACCTTTTCCCTGGAAGAAATATGACTGTTATCGGTGTTACCGGAACATCAGGTAAGACAACAACTGCGCATCTCATTTATGAAATTCTTAAAGAAGATCAAAAAAAAGTCTCTCTTATCTCGACTGTGGAAGCTGTTATTAACGGAAAATCCTTCGACACTGGGTTTCATGTAACAACACCGTCTTCTTGGGCACTGCAACGGTTTATGAGAAAAGCCAAGGATGGGGGCTCAAAGTTTTTTATTCTTGAAGTTACATCTCATGCTCTTGATCAATTTCGAACCTTTGCTACATCAATTGATATTGCAGTTATCACAAATATTAGTCATGAACATCTTGATTACCATAAAACACTCACTCACTATAGACATTCAAAGGAAAAAATCCTCAAAGGGGTATCGTATGCAGTACTCAATGCTGATGATTCGTCAACTGCTACCCTCCGGAAGACTTTGCACACAAAAATCATGACATTCGGAATAATGAATCCATCAGATGTATTTCAAAAATATTCGCCCCCTCACCTTCCTGGTCTTTTTAATACATACAATATTCTTGCTGCAACAACGGTTGCTAAAATTTTAAATATTTCTGTAGAGGCAATTGAAAAAGGAATACGTAAATTCCCTGGTATTTCTGGTAGACTCGAAAAGATTCCGACTAGGAAAGAGTTTGATGTCTACATTGATTTTGCTCATAAACCAAATGCCTTAGAGGCCGTACTTACAACACTTCGGCTACTTACGAAGAAAAAATTGATTGTCGTTTTTGGCTGCGCAGGTCTTCGCGACCGATTGAAACGTCCGATAATGGGGGAGATTGCGGGAAGGCTTGCGGATTTTGTTATCCTTACCGCTGAGGATCCGCGAACTGAAGACGTGAGAAATATAAATGCTGAAATTGAAAAGGGCCTAAAAGAAGCCCGAGTAAAGGAAGCTGATCGAAGGAAGGAAAGTTTGAAGTACCAAGAAGGTCACACAAAATACTACTGGAAAATACCCGATAGACAAGAAGCGATCAATTTTGCTATCAAAAAGCTCGCTTTGAAGGGCGATACTGTTTTAGTGACTGGAAAAGGGCACGAAAAATCAATGTGTTATGGCAAAATAGAGTATCCTTGGAATGAGCATAAAGCTATAGAAAAGGCGTTGTATGATACAGTCAAAACTTCTGCAAACGTTTAAGGGAGTATTTCATATTTTCCCTGACCGATCTGATCAACAATTTACCATTGCGTCAAAGCAAAAAAAGCCCCCCCTTTCAATGGTTGAGCAGGTACATGGGAAAAAAGTGCTTTTTCTAAAAGGGAAAAATGACTCTCTGGGAAAGGGATATGATGGGATAATAACTGACGTTGACCATTTGGATCTAGGAGTAAGAACAGCCGATTGTTTACCCATATTCCTTTACGATCCAATCGCTCAAATTGTCGGTGCTCTCCATGCTGGGTGGAAAGGTTTATATGCAGGCATTATTCAAGAAGCAGTAAAAAAGTTTCAAACATACGGTGGCAATACATCTTCTATGGTTATTGCCATTGGGCCTCATATTGAGTCATGCTGTTACTCTGTAGACAAGGGGCGTGTTGACAAATTTGCGAAAAACGGGTTAGGAAAAGTTAGCTTCTACCGTAAGGGAAAATGGTATTTAGATTTAGGACAAATTGCCACGCAAAATCTTCTGTCAATGGGAGTAAGATCAAAGCGTATTGACGATGTTTCAATCTGTACTTCTTGTCATCAAGAATATTTTTCTTACAGACGAGAAGGCAAAAAAGGTGGCAGAATGATAAGTAGAATAGGACTCCGTCTCTAAGTACGGTATGAAAAAAAAAGTTGCTTATTTTGTCGGAATAAAAGGAGTCGGTATGGCACCACTTGCAATATACATGAAGCAAGCGGGGTTTTCTGTTACGGGTACCGACGTCTCGGACAGATTTATTACTGATGAGGTATTGGAACAAGCAAAAATACCTATTTTAACGAACTTTTTACCTTCACACATTACCCGTCGTACCGATGTTGTTATTGCAACAGGTGCACATGGAGGAAAGACAAATCCGGAAGTACGCAAAGCGCTCAAACTTGGTATTCCGGTATTCATGCATGGTCAGATGCTTGGAAATATTATGAGTGGAAAAGAGGGAGTTGCAGTCTCCGGCTGTCATGGTAAGACAACAACAGCATCAGCACTCGCATTTCTTCTTTCTACCTCGGGTTTTGACCCATCCTACAGTATTGGAACATCGACAATCATAGGCTTAGGACCAGCAGGGCATCACGGGTCGGGGAACATTTTTATTGCTGAAGCCGACGAATATATGACATGTCCCGTCACTGATCCAACTCCTCGTTTTCTTTGGCAAAAGCCAAAGATGCTCATTATCACAAATATCGAATATGATCATCCGGATGCATTTCCCACTTTCAACGATGTGAAGAATGCGTTCTTGCGTCTTACGGAGAATGTAGATGCGAAGGGTACTGTTATAGCGTGTATCGATAATCGGCATGTACGTGAACTTCTTCCATTCATCAAAAGAAATGTTGTTACTTATGGATTTTCGAAGGATGCCGATTTTCGCATTTATTCCTTTTCACTTTTGGAGGGTGTAAGTTTTATGAAAGTTGCAAATAAAACTGTGGAAATTGCTGAGTTTATGCTAAATATTGCCGGGAAGCACAATATGCTTAATTTGCTAGCCGCATCTGTTGCTGCCAATTTTTCTGGATGCAGTTGGGAAAAAATTAAGGCAAATATAAAAAATTTCCAAGGGAGTAAACGTCGTTTTGAAAAAATAGAAGAAGTTGCCGACGTACTTTTCTATGATGACTATGCCCATCATCCCAGTGAAATACGGGCAACGCTAGCTGCTTGTCGAAACTGGTATCCCAAAAGATATATAATCGTCCTTTTCCAACCCCATACTTTTTCAAGGACAAAAATACTTTTTAAGGAATTTGCAACATCGTTTTCTGATTGTGATGAAGTTATTGTCACTGATATATATCCATCCGCGCGAGAAGCGTTCGATCCAACAATATCATCAAAACTTCTTGTTGCAGAAATAAAAAAAATCAAAAAACAAGCGATGCATCTTCCAGGAAAAGTTGATGCAGTAGCGTACCTCAAAAAACATTACGTTCCAAAAAGTATTGTGATGACAATGGGTGCGGGAGATATTTATAAGTGGCATGACGATCTGATACCAATGTATAAAGCAGTTTCTCTATGACGAGCCCGTATCAACAATTTCTCAAAGAATTCGGTGCAGGCCGAATATTTGAAAATATTCCGCTTGAAAAGTTTTCAAGTATGCGGATAGGTGGAGTGGGGGATCTCTTTTTCAAGGCTGGTTCACTCAATGATCTGGTTCGTTCATTCTCTCTTGTCCGAAAATTAAAAATTCCCTACTTTCTTCTTGGTGGTGGAACGAATACGCTCTTTTCTGATCAGGGTTTTCGCGGACTAGTAATCCGCAATGAAACGCAAGGAATTCGACTTGCTGGTATCCGTAGTGGTGTAGTTAAAAATATTCCAGGCGGACCTTCTAAGCGGAAGATCTTCCTCGAGGTTGAGAGCGGAGTATTTCTCAATCGATTAGTACGCTTTACTCTTGATCAGGGATTTGCAGGCCTTGAGGCTTTCTTAGGTCAGCCTGGAACCGTTGGTGGAGCAATTTACATCAATGCGCATAATGCCAAAAAAAATATGTTCTTCGGCGATAGCATTTTTAGCGCAAAACTACTGACAAAACAGGGAGAAATTGTAAACGTTGACCGGAAATATTTCCGCTTCGGGTATGATGAAAGTAGTATTCAAAAGTCAGGTGATATTGTTTTAAGCGTCGTAATTGGGCTTGATGGTGGTGACCGAAAGGAACTTTGGAAACAGGCGCAAGAGGCATTGGAGTACCGCATGGGTACTCAGCCAACCGGAGTATACTCGCTTGGGTGCACATTCCGTAATATCTCCAAAAGTGAAGCGATCAGACTCTCAACTGCCGAGTTTACCTGCTCTGCCGGATATCTTCTCGAGCGGGTAGGTCTAAAAGGGATGAAAAAGGGAAAAGCTTCCTTTTCCCCCCTCCATGCAAACTTTATTGTGCACTCTGGCGAAGCGAAAGGCTCCGATGTGCTAGAATTAATCCACCTTGCTAAACGGAAAGTTATGGAAAAATTTGGGATAGTACTCCAAGAAGAGATTGTTGTTGTTGGAGATCATTATGAGTAAATTTCTTGTAACCGGTGGAAGAAGCCTGAAAGGAACTATTCAAACGAGTGGTGCAAAAAATGTTGCGATGAAAGTGATTCTTGCAGGTTTGCTCACTGATGACAAAGTAGTTGTTAGGAACATTCCTCTTATATCATCAGTGTATGGCACTATTGATATGGTAAAAAAACTTGGCGTAAATGTCAGGGTTGGACTTGATCACTCTCTAACGATCCAAAGGAATTCTGTTAATTCTTATACAATTCCTCTGGAGCTTGGTGGACTTTATAGGACGGCAACTATGGTTATAGGGCCTCTCCTTAGTAGATTTGGTAAAGCGGTTGTACCCAATCCTGGTGGTTGTAGAATTGGAAAACGACCAATTGATCGTCATATAGAGGGGCTTCGAGCATTGGGTGCAGAAATCCACTATAAAAATGGGTTCTTTTTTGCCTCGTGTAAAAAACTACACGGCGCTTCGTATACATTTTCTCAGAATAGTCACACAGGAACAGAAACGCTCATTCTTGCAGCAGTTTTAGCATATGGCGAAACAGCTCTTTCAAACGCTGCAACTGAACCAGAAGTAGACGATCTTATTGCATTTCTCAATAGTATGGGTGCAAAGATTAAAAGGACAAGAGAGAGGACCATCGTTATCCATGGTGTTGGAAAACTTCATGGTACCAATTACACAATTATGCCAGACAGGAACGAAGCTGTGACATTTGCGATCGCTGCAATCGCAACAGGTGGTGATGTCGTTGTAGAGGGTGCAGAAGCGTCTAATCTAAAGACATTTTTAAGTGAGTTGACCGCAATTGGAGCTTTCTGGGAAAAAATCTCTCCAACAAGCATTCGGTTCAAAGGTGGGAACAGACTTTCTCACTCTGATATAATCACAAGACCACATCCTGGCTTTATGACCGATTGGCAAGCTCCATGGGCACTTTTAATGACTCAGGCGATGGGAGATTCTACTCTCCACGAGACGGTTTACGAAAATCGTTTTGAATATGTCGCGGAACTTTTGAAGATGGGTGCAACTATTACGTTTTACCAACCAGAGATTCGTGACCCGTATGTGTTTTATAATTTTAATTGGGATGATAGAGAGAAAAATGCTTTTCATGCAATTCGAATTCACGGTCCTACAAAGCTTCATAATGCAGTGCTTGAAGTCACAGATCTTCGAGCGGGGGCAACGCTCGTATTGGCTGCTTTAATTGCAAAAGGAGAAAGTGCTATTTTGGGGATTGAACATATCGATCGCGGATATGAGTCCTTAGAAAAACGCTTGGAGAAAATCGGTGCGAATATTTCTCGTGAAGGTGATTAATCTATGAAAAATACTATTGTTGCACTCCTTCTCGCAGGAGGCAATTCTTCAAGACTTTGGCCACTTGAAGATAAATACACACTAGATTTTTTAGGGAAGCCTTTGGCGTATTACTCAATTAGACAATTGGAACGGTTTGGAATTTACGATGTCGTTATTGTCGTGAACGAAAAAAATTTTCCGATTTTTGAACGGTTGAAAAGTGATTTTTCAAAGATTCGAATGGTATTTGTAAAGCAAACTGATTCTCGAGGTATGGCAGGAGCCGTTGTATCAGCAGAAGCGGAAATCGCAGGGAAACCAGTTCTTATCATAAGTCCTTCTGATGTATACGAAGATGATATATTTATTCACTTTGATAATCTTCGTAGCAAACATCCAGATGGAATTATTGCTGGCATTACAAAGGATACATATTTCCCAGGAGGGTATCTTACCGTTTCTTCTGGGAGAGTTACAACTCTAACAGAGAAACCAGACCCGAAGAATCTTCCAAGCAATATCGTGTCATTTGTTTTTCATTATTTCAATAACGCCTCAACCCTCATTGAAGAGATTGAGACTTTGAAAGGGACAAAAGAAAACCTCTATGAGAGAGCGATCGATACATTAATACGGAATGGAAGCGAATTCAAATATCTCCACTACAAAAGCTTTTGGGGATATCTGAAATACCCATGGGACTGTCTCTCTCTTTCCTCTTATTTTCTCTCCCGAAATACTGGGAAAATTGGAGGAAACGTGAAGATTGCAAAAGGTGTGACACTATCTGGGAAGATTCAAATCGAGGATGGTGTCACAATTTTGGAAGGGGCAAAGATTGTCGGTCCTACCTACATTGGCAGAGGGACGCTTATTGGGAACAATACCGTTATCCGTGAATCAATGATTGGCAGCCGTTGTGTTGTAGGATTTGCTACCGAAATTGTCCGAAGTTCTATTGGAAACGATTGTTGGTTTCACTCAAATTATATTGGAGATAGTATTCTTTCGCATAATATCGGACTTGGGGCAGGTGCAGTAGTTGCAAACTTTAAATTGAATGAAACAACAGTTTCCTCAACTCTTTCAGGGAAGAAGGTTGATACGGGAAGACTTAAATTAGGAGCCGCGATTGGAGAAAATGTGAGAATTGGTATCCACGCTTCTCTCATGCCAGGGGTAAAAATTGGCAAAAATAGTCACATAGGATCTGCTGTTTTGATTGATCGGGATATAGGAGAAAATGTGTATTGCGCACATCTCCCTTCCACATTTGTTGAAAAAAAAGTAACCGACAAAAAACCCGTGAGGTTAAAAGATATTCATGCGGTTCACTTCTCCTAAAGTATGTGCGGAATATTTGGCTATATTGGGAAAAAATATGATAGTGCAAAGATAGTTTTTAATGGGTTAAAAACGCTTGAGTATCGTGGGTATGATTCCTGGGGGATCGCAGCGGTTGCAAAAAAGACAAGTAGTAGTAACCAAGCCACAATTATCATCAAGAAAAAAGCGGGAAAAATTGGTGATGCGAATGTTTCTGATCTTCCCAGAAGTACCATTTCTCTTGGTCATACAAGGTGGGCTACTCACGGAGGAGTGACAGATATCAACGCTCATCCCCATCTCGATTGTACCGGCACACTTGCAATTATCCATAACGGAATAATCGAAAACTACGACGAAATCAAGAGAGAACTTGTGGATTTTGGTCATCGGTTTATCTCAGAAACCGATACAGAAGTAGCAATTCATCTCATAGAAGAAACGCTTAAGAAACTGCAAAAAAGATACTCTGCGACCAAAACACACGATGAACTCCTTACAGAGGCAGTTCGAAAATCCTTCAACCGCTTTATTGGGTCAAACGCAATTATTGTGGTAAGCGCGAAGTCGGAAGTATTTCTAGCTGCCAAAAATGGTTCTCCTCTTGTTGTTGGGAAAGGGGATGGTGAGAATTTCCTTGCATCGGATGCTCATGCACTTCTTCCGTATACTCGGACTGTTCATTTTATGGAAGATGAGACACTGGTGAAGGTAGCGAAAGATTCCATTTCCTTGTATGCTTTATCATCAACAAGAGCAAAAATACCCCATTTTACTCACTTGTCGTGGAAAGAAACTGTTACCAGAAAAGGTAATTATCCCCACTTCATGCTCAAAGAGATTGTTGAGCAGAAGGATATAATAGGGCGGATAGCAATTGAGAATAATCCAAAGATAGCAACCGTATCTCAGGCTATAATAAAATCATATGGAACATATATTGTCGGATGTGGTACAGCAGCGTATGCAGGACTAGCAGCAACATATATTTTTTCTAAAATTGCAAAGCGTCATATTAATTTTGCCGTCGGAAGTGAGTTTTCGTATTTACTTGATTTCCTCTCCCCCAAAAGCCTTGTTATTGCGCTTTCTCAGTCGGGAGAAACAATTGATGTTTTGGATGCTGTTAAAAAAGCAAAAGAGAAAGGCGCAAAACTTATCGCAATGGTGAATGTTATGGGATCAACTCTTTATAGAATGGCAGATGAGGTCCTTCTTTTAGGAGCTGGGACAGAAACCGCTGTTGTTTCAACAAAAGCTTTCACAGCAAAGCTTGCATATCTTATACTTTTGGCATCGAAAATTGCAGGGTATGAAGATGAGGGAAGAAACGCTCTCAAAAAAGCAGCTTTAGTACTCCGGCGTATTTTTGAGCCTGACTCAACCCGTAACATCCGTCGACTTGTCGATACGATTTATCGAAAGGAACATTTATACGTTATCGGTCGCGGTATTTCGTATCCACTCGCACTTGAAACTGCTCTAAAAATCAAAGAAGCCTCATATATCCATGCGGAAGGGTTTGCCGCGGGTGAATTGAAGCATGGAGTTATTGCTCTTATTGAAAAGGGTACTCCCTGTATAGCATATCTAGCCAACGACGAGACATATGGTGCAAATCTCGCGGGAGCTATGGAGATGAAAGCTCGGGGAGGATATATTATAGGAGTTTCCTATAAACCCCACGAGGTTTTCGATTACTATATTCCAGTTGATGACGTTGGGATTGCAACAAGTATTCCGGCCGTAACCATAGGACAGCTTCTGGGATATTATTTGGCGGTAAAACGCGGACTTGATCCCGATAAACCACGGAATCTTGCTAAATCAGTCACGGTGAAATAGCGACTGCATCTTTCAATACAATCACACTATGGAAGAGAAGAAAATTGTTATTCAAGGGATGGTTTTGGCATACACTGAGATTTGGGCAAGATCGGTATTGCCAGCAGTTGTTTTTCTTCATGGATGGCGGTCGAATCGAACAGTTTGGTATCCGATTATGGCAAAATTTCAGAAAGGAAAAAGAAGACTGATTGCTCTTGATTTACCTGGTTTTGGTAACTCCGAGTACCCACAAAATCCATTTAGTATATCCGATTACGTTAATGTCGTTGTGGAATTTATGAGGAAGATGAAGATGGACAAGGTACACCTTGTTGGACATTCGTTTGGTGGAAGAATTGCCTTAAAGCTTGCGGCAACAGGTTCGTTTCGGTTAAGTACTCTTACGCTTGTTGACAGTGCTGGAATCCGAGATCCAAGTCTCACTCGATTCCTATTGGGCTTCGGTGCAAAAATAGTCAAACCTTTCTTTCGGATTGGACCGATGAGACAGATTCGCTTGAATATCTATAAAAAGATGGGGGAGGAGGATTATATTGCAACACCAAGACTTTTGCAGACGTATCTTCGCGTAGTTGGTGAAGATCTTTCATTGTACCTTTCACGCATAAACATTCCAACGTTTCTGTATTGGGGGAAAGATGATAAAGAAACTCCTCTTTCCATGGGCCTTCGTATGAAAGAAAAGATAAAAAACTCCCATCTCCTTATCGCTGCCGGCGGACATTTTGCTTTCTTAGAAAATATTGAGAGTTTTTCTGAGCCATATACGAAATTTATAAAAAAGAATGAGTAACCCACTTCGTTTTCTCTACTTCTATCAGTTAACCCTCTTACAGTTGGAAAACTATGATGTAGGCAGATTTTTCAACATTATCGTAAAAAGTGGTGGAATTCGGTTTGAACAACTCCGGACAAAATTAGTCTGGACGTCAAAGCTGAAAACCGTAGTGACAGTTAGTGCAATTCTCCAAATTGCAACCTTCGTAATGATAGTTATTGGGTTACGGGGAGAATTTGAAAGCGTCATTGTTTGGATACTAAGCTGCATCTTCATTGGCATATTTCTATTTTGGGGGACATTTATTTTCCTTCTCTTTTCCATAGTAATTCTTTCTCCTCTCGATCGATTATTGAAGTGGTATGTTATACGATGCGCGAAACAAAAAATGAGAAACTACGAAAATCTTGTAATTGTTGGAATTGCTGGAAGTTATGGGAAGACAACAATGAAGGAGGCTATTTCAGCGGTTCTTTCTCAGAAGCTGAGTGTTTTAAAAACTCCAGAAAATATTAACACCCCCTTAGGAATATCCCAGTTAATACTGGAAAAACTTCATGAAAATGTCCAGGTTTTCGTTGTGGAGATGGGAGAGTATTACAGAGGAGATATTCAAGATATTTGTAGTATCGTCATGCCGGATATTTCCGTTGTTACTGGAATAAATGAAGCTCATTTAGAAAGACTTGGGTCACTTAGAGTAACTACTGAGACTATTTTTGAGATTGTCCAAAACAAGAAGAAAGAAGGGTTTATTGTTATCAACGCCGATGATATATACGTACGGGAAAACTACAAGCGGTTTGTGAAAGATGGCGATATTGAACTCTATAGTAGTCATAAAAACGGGAAAAGTGATGTTGGAATTACAGATACGTATTTCCATCAGGATGGGACAGGTCTGTCATTCACTATTTCTTATCAAGGCCAAAAGAAACGGATGAAAATTCCATTTTTAGGAGATTACATATTCGGTGTTATACGGGCTTCTGCCAAAATTGGACTGCGGCTTGGTTTAACGTTTCCGCAGATAGTAGCAGGAATTGGCACTCTTTCTCCCTTTCCTCATCGGTTACAGCCAATACAAAGTCAACGGGATGTTCTCATTATTGATGATAGCTATAATGGTAATCCTAACGGTGTTGAAGAAGCAATTCAAACTCTTGAAAAGTTTACAAAGCGCCGTAAACTTTATGTTACTCCGGGATTGGTTGAGATAGGAGAAGAGTCGACTCGGGTTCATCAGGATATCGGACGTAAACTTGGGAAAGTTGCTCATCTTGTTTTGCTTGTGAGAAACAGTGTCACTCCATATATATCCAAAGGCCTTGAAAAAAGCGGATTTGACACAAAAAAAATTCTCTGGTTTGAGAATGCCTCCGTACTCTTTCAAGAAATACAACATATTTCCCGAAGCGGAGATGTGATTCTTTTTCAAAACGATTGGCCTGAGAATTATTTGTGATTTACTTTCATTTGTATACAATAGAGATATGGAGCATATAGGCGTTTTTTTTGGAAGCCGAAGCCCTGAACATGATGTTTCGATCATAACAGCTCAACTTGTTATCGCAGGACTGAAAGCACTTGGGAAAAATATTGTACCGGTGTACATTGATAAACATGGAAACTGGTTTCTTGGTTCTCTCCTTGGGAATCTCTCCGTATTTCAAAGTGGTGAGATCGACTCGGTAAAAAAGAGACTGGGAAAATTTACTATCGATCTAGAGAAATCAAAAGGAAAGCTTGTTTTTCACAAATTGGGACTGGTGGGAGGGAAAGAAATTACAATAGATCTTGCCTTCCCAACATTTCATGGATCATATGGAGAAGATGGTACTGTACAGGGTTTATTTGAAATGTTTGATATCCCCTATGTGGGTTGTGGGGTAGCGTCTTCTGCAATTGCCATGGATAAAGTATTAACGAAACAGTATTATCAAATGTATGGATTTCCGACAACGAAATTTCTTTTCTATTTGTATAAAGACTGGAATAGTAGGAAAAAATCTATTCTTGCCGAAGTGTCCAGGAGACTGCGTTTTCCTGTATTTATAAAACCCGCAAGACTTGGTTCGTCAATCGGTATTCAGAAGGTTAAAGGGAAGAAAAATCTTGAATTTGCATTTGAAGTAGCGTTCCATTACGACGAAAAAGTCATCGTTGAGGAAAGCGTTGACAATCTTGTGGATATTACCTGTTGTGTCATAGGAAATTCGAAACCCATTGCATCGAAACTCCAAGAATCAATCTTTCAAAGCACATTCTTTAGTTTTGAAGAGAAATATTTGAAAAAAGGCGGTGCTCAACTTGGAAAAGCGAAAGGAAATATTATTATACCTGCTCGTGTTTCAGACAGGATTACAAAAGAAATTCAAAAGACCGCGGAGGAGATTTTTGCCTGTCTTGAATGTCGGGGAATTGCTCGGATTGACTTTCTGCACGATGCCAAGAAAAATGTATTTTTTGCAAACGAAATAAATCCACTTCCTGGTACTCTCTACCATCATCTCTGGAAAGCAAGTGGAATTGAATTCCCGAAATTGTTGGAACTTCTCCTTGACTTTGCCCGGGAAAGTCATGAAGGGAGAAAGCGAGTTACATATACATTTCAATCAGACATTCTCCGCCAGGGCGGTGGAGCCAAACTTAAAGGTTTTTTTCCGTAGTATCCTATGTTTAAGCGACTGAGACATCATCACATATCCTTTACGAACGCAGTGAACGGTATTCTTTGGGCATTTACGACACAACCAAATTTTCTCATCCATTTTTCTCTTTCCGCTATTGCACTTTGGGCTGGAATTTACCTTCAGATATCAAGACTCGAGATGATTGTAATTGTTTTTACAGTTATACTAGGACTTACCGCGGAAATGATAAATACTTCCATCGAAGCAATGACAGATCTCATAACGAGGCAATACCACCAGGATGCAAAAATTGCGAAAGACGTCTCCGCAGGAATGATGCTTATCACAGCAATAGGGAGCGTTATCGTTGCAGCGTATATTTTTATTCCGCAACTTACAGGTTGAATTTGGGCGAAAGGAATAACTACTTTATGAGCCTAATATTGTCACTTTTACTTGCCTCTTTTTTCATAAACGGCATATTACTTATTCCGTTTATCCACATAGTATATAAGATGAAATTTGAAAGACAGAAGCAAAAGACAAAGGATGCCTTCAATATCCCGACTCCAATTTTTGATGCTCTCCATAAGTTGAAGGCGGGGACTCCACTTGGAGGAGGACTCCTTTTGGTTATTACAACAACGTTTCTTTTTTTTCTATCATTTCCTATCTTGTATTATTTTTGGATTCCGATCACCTCTGTTTATACCAATATTGGAAGTGAAATAAAAATTCTCATTTTTACATTCATTTCATTTTCTTTCATTGGTCTCTATGATGATATTAAGAAAGTATTTTTTGGAACGGGCGAGAAATTCTTTGGTATGAGGCTTCGCCACAAATTAATTCTCGAAGTAATTCTTGCTTCTGTCGCTGCTTTTTGGCTTTACTCAGAATTGAAGATCGATATCATCCATATTCCGTTTCTTGGTGTGGTCAATCTTGGTATTTTTTATATTCCTTTCGCCGCATTTGTAATTGTTTCTTTTGCAAACGCATATAATATCACCGATGGTCTTGACGGACTAGCCTCAGGAGTACTTTTTATTGCTCTTTGTGCATTTTGGGTTATATCCCATGCAATTTTGGATACTCCAATTGCTCTTTTTATTGCTGCTTGGCTTGGAGGACTTATTGCATTCTTGTACTTTAATGTATATCCAGCGAGAATCTTTCTCGGTGATGTCGGCGCTTTATCTTTTGGGGCAACATTTGCCATAATTGGACTTTTATTGGGAAAAGTCTTCTCGCTCATTATTATCGGTGGATTTTTTGTCATTGAAGTGACTTCTTCATTTTTACAACTAGTGAGCAAAAAATACCGTGGGAAAAAACTCATGCGGGTGGCACCGTTTCACCTTTGGTTGCAGGAACGTGGATGGTTAGAATCAACGGTCGTTTTTCGAGCTTGGCTTGCTAGTATTGTGCTTTCCCTCCTTGGTCTTTGGTTAGCATTCTTATCCTGATTCTATGAAAAAGTTAAGATCCCAAATACGGCTGCAATCATTGCAGCGGGCAGATTACAGTATCATTCTCCTCGTTGTGCTTTTGAGTCTTTTCGGACTTTTGATGATCTTTGAATCCTCGAACGTATCCGCATTTAAAGATTTTAATGATAAATATCACTACATCAGAGATCAGAGTATTTATTTTTTAGTAGGAACCGCAGGGATGATCGTAACTTCTTTTATTCCTTATAAGAACTATTACCGATGGTCGTTGGTTCTCCTTATATTTACTCTTGTCTCACTCATGGCGGTATTTATTCCCGGAATTGGTATCAAGGCGTTGGGTGCACATCGGTGGATCAGTCTCGGATCATTTAATTTCCAACCCGCAGAGTTAGCAAAGCTCTCTCTTGTTCTTTATCTCTCTGCATGGTTTTCTTCAAAAGAGAAAGAACGCTTGGGACCGTTCCTTCTCTTAATCGGTATGATTGTGGGTCTTGTTATCATTGAGCCAGACCTTGGTACCGCTATCATCCTTACCAGTATTGCAATAATTGTGTACTTTTTATCTGGAGCACCCCTTTTTCATTTTGCTATCCTTATACCCTCAGTCGTTGCCGTGGGAGTTCTTTTTGCTATCTCCTCGCCGTACCGCATGCAACGATTAACGACATTTTTCAACCCAGAGGGTGATCCACTTGGGGCGTCCTACCATATTCGGCAAATACTTATATCACTCGGGTCCGGGGGACTATTTGGTATGGGGTTGGGTGCCTCCCGGCAAAAATACCAGTTTTTACCAGAAGCTACTACCGATTCTATATTTGCAATCATTGGCGAGGAATTTGGTTACATAGGCGCAATTGTTTTGATATTTATTTACGCGATTCTCCTTTACAAAATTGCCCGAGTTGCCAAAAATGCCCGTGATAAACACGGATTTTTACTGGCTGGCGGACTACTTGCTCTCCTTGGTTGTCAGGTTGGTATAAATCTTGGCGCAATTGTTGCGTTATTTCCTCTTACAGGGGTGCCATTACCGTTTATCTCTTACGGGGGTTCAAATCTAATTGTCTCGTTAATTGCAACCGGAATAATTATAAACGTCAGCAAGAATTCTTCCCTTCGAAAATAAATGGCAAAAACAATTGTTCTCTGTGGAGGGCATCTAACGCCGGCGCTCGCGCTTTGTGAAGAAATTCAAAAGGACCGGAAATTTCAGCTTGCCTATTTTGGCCGATATAAGGCCCTTGAAGGTGATACCGTTCCATCGTTGGAATATATGGTCATGAAAAGGCAAAGAATTCCATTCTATGCTATTCCTGCAGAAAGACTATCGCGTTTTATAACCCTTCGCAATATTTTATCCTTTGCTCAATTACCTTTTTCGATTTTTGTCAGTCTTTACTTTCTCCTGCGGGTTCGTCCTTCGGTTGTTATTTCTTTCGGTGGGTATGTTGCACTGCCAGTATGTTTCGCAGCATTTCTTCTCCGAATTCCGGTTGTGGTGCATGAGCAAACACATGTACTCGGACTCACAAATAGAGTCGTTTCTTATTTTGCCAAACTGATATTTCTAAGTTGGGAAGATACAGAATCTATTCCAGATGGTGTTAAAACGATAGTTTCCGGAAATTTGTTACGTGAATCTTTTTTTGCTGATACTTCCACTTCACTTTTGTCGTTTGGTAATAGGAGATTACCAATTCTTTACGTGACCGGGGGCAGTATTGGATCACAGACAATCAATCGTTTGGTAGAGCCTCTTATTGCAACACTCTGCCAAAAATTTCGCATCCTTCACCAATGTGGCGGGAGTCAAAATAGTATTGATTACAAAAGACTGAAACAAATGAGAGAAAAACTCCCGTCTGCAACTTCGCAAAACTACCGTGTTGTTCAATCGATTGATCCAGGAAGTGTTGGAGTGGTTTTGCGATCAGCTCATCTTGTTATAGGGAGAGCTGGGGCAAATACCGTGACAGAGCTCTTAGCTTCCGCAACACCTGCAATTTTGATTCCTCTTCCTTGGGCAGGAGGAAAAGAACAAGAAAGAAATGCGAAGTATCTCGTCGACTTGGGTGTGGCAATAGTACTTCCTCAAAAAAATCTTAGCTCTGATACACTTCTTGAACAAATAGAACGTCTTTCCGTTGAACTTGAATTCTATAAGTCTCGTTTTCCGAAGAAGGAACAAACTAGTTTACGAAACGCAGCAAAGAACGTCTTGAATCATATCAGTACTCTTGTACTGGGAGAAACGACATGACGCGATTTGCAAGGATTAGTAGATTTTTTTTACTTCTCGCACTTATACTTTTTGGAGGAATTTCTGTTTACATATTTGGCGCGTATCGTGTAAAAAAAGTAATTGTTGTCACGCGTCTATATCCGTTGAGAAACATTGGAAAAATAATAGGCAAAAATCTTCTACTTCTCAAGTCGTCTGAAATTTCCCATACAATTATTTCCGATAATCCGTTTATTGAATCTGTCCAAATAGAACTCCATTATCCAGAAACAGTTGTTATTCGCGCGGACACACGTAGTCCAAGAGCAGTTGTGGTAGCAAATGATGGGTATTACCAAATAGATGCCCTGGGATTTGTTCTAGGAAAATCTGATGATTCTGCCCAGTATCCGAAGATTGAAGCTCCCATGCTCCCTCTGTTTGAGTATAGTCAAGCTGATTGGCGAATTGGAAAAGCTATTAAATTTATGGATAGCTATTCCCAAAAGAGTATATTTATTGATCGAATTGTGGTTGATGATTCAATCCGTTCATATACGTTCTATTCGGAAAACGGTATGAAATGGATCGTACCATATGAATCTATACCAGAGATTACCTCTACCTCTTTACAAATAATTACCAGTCGGTTTAGAATAGATGGGAAAACTGTGGAGAGTATCGATTTTCGTTTTGATAAACCTATTGTCATATTGTCAAATGGAGAAAAAATTTCCTCACCTCTTTAACTTATTGGCCTATGAATAAAAAAATAGTTGCAGGCATCGACATCGGAACTTCAAAAATTACTACGATTATAGCTTCTGTGACTGAAGAAGGAAGTGTGAATGTGATGGGAGTAGCAACAGTTGTCAGTCGAGGTGTTCGGAAGGGCCAAATAGTTGATATTGAAGAGGCAACAGGTGCAATTGTTGAAAGCTTAGAAGCGGCAGAACGGATGGCCGGATATTCAATCTCCTCAACATTTCTTTCCGTAGGGGGATCACATATTATGTCGCAGAATTCACACGGAGTGGTTGCTGTTTCCGAACCACAGAAAGAAATTACGTTCGACGATGTAAAACGTGCAGTTGATGCAGCTCGAGCAATCAATCTTCCCTCAACACGAGAGGTGCTGCATGTTCTTCCACGGGAATTTATTGTTGATTCGCAAGAAGGGATAAAAGATCCAGTTGGTATGACCGGTGTTCGACTTGAAGTAAATACCCATATTATTACCGCAGTCAGTACAGCCCTTCGCAATCTTGAGAAATGTGCATCCCTTGTCGGAGTTGATGTCGATGGATTTGTATTTGGAGGTCTTGCTTCAAGTACATCGGTATTGACTGAAACAGAAAAAGAACTTGGAGTAATCTTAGCTGATCTTGGAGGAGGGACAACCGACATCTGCATGTGGGTTGAAGGATCTCTTGCGTATTCGTCTGTGCTTCCTGTTGGGGCTCGAAATATAACAAATGATTTGGCAATTGGGCTTCGAATCTCCCTAGAAAGTGCAGAAAAAATTAAACTTCTTCTCAACCAAAAAGAGCAGGAAGTGATAGTCCCTGAGGTTACAGTTACACCGAATGAAAAAAAACATAAGATCAAGGATGATACGCACGATGAGGTTGATGTATCCAAACTTCACTTACCAGAAGGGTTGACGAAGATATCACGGAAAACCCTTATTGAAGGAATTATTCGGCCACGTCTCAACGAAATATTTACTATGATCGGTTTAGAAATTAAAAAAAGTGGATTTGGAGGACTCACCCCTGCAGGACTTGTCGTAACAGGTGGAGGTGCAGAAACACTGGGAATTGTTGAAACAGCAAGAAGAAATCTTGCGATGCAAGTGCGAATCGGCATTCCTACAAATATAACAGGACTTATTGATGAAATTACCTCACCAAGTTATGCTGCATCAGTTGGTCTGGTGCTCTATGGCGCAAAAACAGGAATTACGATGAAAGAAAAGTTTTCTTTTGATAAACTCTCAAAAATTGTCGGAAAATTTCCTGTTCAAGGTGTAGCAGGAAAAGTTGTTGATGTTGTAAAATCCTTCCTGCCGTAACACCTACTTATTGTATTCTGCCTAGAAAGGATTACCTATGCTTATTAAACCTGATATCGCACGTTTTGCAAAAATCAAAGTCATCGGTATTGGTGGTGGCGGTTGTAATGCTGTCAATACAATGATAACGACATCACAGGTTCAAGGAGTCGATTTTATCGGTGTCAATACCGATGCACAGGCGCTTTTAACCTGCGGTGCATCAATGAAAATTCAGATTGGTGAGGATCTAACAAAAGGTTTAGGAGCAGGAGGAGATCCAGAAATAGGGAGACAAGCGGGAGAGGAATCCCGAGATAAGATTCGTGACGTACTTGAATCAACTGATATGGTATTTTTAACCTGCGGAGAAGGAGGAGGGACAGGAACAGGCGCAGCCCCGATTATTGCTGAGGTGGCAAAAGAACTTGGAGCTTTAACAGTTGCGGTTGTAACGAAACCTTTTGCCTTTGAAGGCGCTCGAAGAATGATGGCTGCGGAAGAAGGTCTTTTAAATCTCAAAGACAAAGTTGATACGCTTATTGTTATTCCAAATCAACGTATCCTTGATGTCGTTGATAAAAAAATGACACTTCTTGAGGCATTTAAAATTGTTGATTCTGTTCTTGGTCAAGGAGTGACTGGCATCTCAGACCTTATTACCCTTCCGGGGCTTATTAATGTGGATTTTGCTGATGTTCGGACTGTCATGAATAATGCTGGATCAGCTCTTATGGGAATCGGAAACGGTGTTGGGGAAAATCGGGCAGCAACGGCTGCTCGTATGGCAATTGCTTCTCCACTTCTTGAACTTTCCATTGATGGTGCAAAAGGAGTACTTTTTAATATTACCGGTGGACCTGATTTAACTATGGCTGAGGTAGATGATGCCGCCAAACTCATTGCGGCAAGTGTCGATCCTGATGCTAATATCATCTTTGGTGCAACAATTGATGAGCAGATGGTTGATCAAGTTAAAATAACGGTTGTGGCAACCGGTTTTGACGAGGCAAAGATGAGACTGAAAGAGCTTTCAACGAAAGAAGAGCAAATGCCGAAGACCGACACAACATTTGCCAGAAATAGTATAAATCCCCCAAACATTAGTGGTGAGGAAGATGAATGGGATATCCCCGCTTTCCTACGGCAGGGGAAACACTAAAAGTGCATGGTAAAAAGGTATATTTGCTTTACGTGTTACAAATTTCATCCAGAAATGCGTGGTGTTTCTGAAGACGAGTTTAACGCTGGAAAGAGAGTTTGTACCCAGGAAAAATGTACAAAACGTGGACAACCGCTTGAAGTTGGAAATCTTTGCGAGGTCTGTGATCGGATTTTCCCTCTTTCCTCAAACCACTCTCATTCATCTCCTTAAAATAGCCTGTCCCACTTTCTCTGCAGTGTTTTTGATATAATAGCCACATGTTTACTTCAGTTTCTCCGCAAATAAATTTTGCTCAACTTGAAGAAGAAGTCCTATCCTATTGGAAAAAAAATAAGATTTTCGAAAAATCAGTTACGTCACGGCCAAATGATAAAAAATGGACATTCCTTGATGGCCCCCCTTTTATTACTGGAATGCCGCATTACGGCACACTTCTTTCGAGTATTCCCAAAGACGTATTTCCTCGGTTTTGGACAATGAAAGGATATAGAGTACGACGCGTTTGGGGGTGGGACTGTCATGGACTGCCGGCAGAAAATAAAGTTGAAGTTTCTTTAGGGCTAAAATCGAAACGGGAAATCGAGGAAAAAGTTGGGATAAAGAAATTTATAAACGAATGTAAACGGTACGTTTCTGAAGTTTCTTCTGAATGGGAATGGTATATTAACCACATTGGCCGTTGGGTTGATTTTACGCATGCGTACAAAACAATGGATCTTTCGTACATGGAGACGGTCATGTGGGTATTTAAGACAATGTATGAGAAAGGATTTATCTACAAGGGCCTTCGAGTGTCACTTTATTGTCCCCACTGCTCAACCCCTATTTCCAACTTCGAGGTTGCGATGGATAGCGAAAACTACAAGATCATGTCTGACCCAGCCTCTACGTATAAATACAAACTCATTGGAGATAATAATACATATATTCTTGCTTGGTCGACTACTCCTTGGAACAAAATTGTTACCCCTGCTCTTTCCGTAAATCCAAAACTAACCTACGTCAAAGTAAAACAGAAAAATGAATATTACATATTAGCAAAGTCTACTCTTTCCATGCTAACCCCCGGTCCCTACGAAATTGTTGACCAATTCAAGGGATCCCGTCTTGTTGGGAAAAAGTTTGAGCCGCATTATAACTACTACGAGGTAGAAAAAGGGAAAAATGCGTTTGTTGTTATTGGTGGAGATTTTGTAACTAGTGAGGAAGGAACCGGAGTTGTAACAATTGCCGCGTATGGTGAAGAAGATTTAAAAGCCATGCAAAAGGAGAATATTCATATTGAGATGCATCTTGATGAAGAGGGGATCATTAAAAAGGAGGTTCCACTTTTTGGGGGCATGTACTACTTGAAAGCCAATAAATTTGTAGAGGAGGATCTAGGCAATCGTGGCCTTATCTATAAAGAAAATACGGGATACGCTCATAGTGTGCCCCTTTGCTGGAGGTGTCATACACGGCTCTACTATGCGCCTCAGGATGCATGGTATGTCGATATACAGAAACTGAAACCACTATTGTACAAAACAAATAAGAACGTCCACTGGTTTCCCTCTCACTTCAAATATGGACGATTCCAAAAAAGCATTGAAAATGCACCCGACTGGAATATATCACGAAGCAGGTATTGGGGGTCCCCCGTGCCCGTTTGGGAATGTCGTTGTGGAGAACGATTTGTCCCTGGATCCATTCAAGAGTTGGAAAACTCATCAGGAAGAAAAATTACCGACCTTCATAAACCTGATATTGATACGATAACGGTTCGATGCAAAAAATGTGGGGAGAAGGTATTCCGAGTGCCAGAAGTTCTTGACAGTTGGATTGAAGCAGGATCTGCATCATTTGCAGAACGTCACTTTCCATTTGAAAGAGAGGAAAAGTTGGAGAATTTCTTCCCACCAGATTTTATTGCTGAATATACTGGACAAATACGCGCATGGTTTTATGTCCTTCATGTAATCGGAGCAGCGCTCTATGGTTCGCAAGCTTTCAAAAACGTCCTTGTGGAAGGGGTCATTCTAGGGACAGATGGCCGTAAAATGAGTAAAAATTATGGTAATTATCCGGATCCAAGACAACTTTTACAAAAGTACGGAGGAGATGCACTCCGGCTTTACCTTCTGGGGTCGCCCGTTTTACACGGTGAAGATATTCGAATATCTGAGGAGCAGTATAGAAATCAAGTGCGGGGTATGCTGCTTATTTTGTGGAACGTATACAATTTCTTTCTAACCTATGCTGAAGTTGATGAGATTGATAGAGAGAAAATTCGTACTCTCAAAAGTAAAATGACGACCTATCATATTCTTGATAGATGGATTTTCTCACGATTGCAGGTACTAATTAGAACTATGACACACAGACTAGACCGCTATGATACAGTGGGAGCGATTTCTCACCTTCAAACTTTTATCGATGAACTATCGACTTGGTATATACGCAGAAGTCGTGACAGGGTAGGAGTAACTACTGACAACGGTCACGATAAAGAAGCATTCTATGGTACCTGTTTTGAGGTATTAACAACGCTTTGTAGACTGAGTGCTCCAATTATGCCATTCTTGTCAGAAAGTATCTACAGAAATTTGACTATGGAAGAATCAGTGCATCTAACTACATGGCCAGCATACCAAAATACGAGCCATGATACGAAACTTGAGGATGAAATGACACGTGCCCGACAAATTGTTGAAAAAACTCACGCTCTACGCAAAGCTACGGGGATAAAAGTCCGCCAGCCACTAAAAACACTGAAAGTTACATCGCCTTCCCAGATATCACGGGAGATACTCGATATTATTGGACAAGAAGTGAATGTGAAGAGTGTAGTGCAGAGTATAGGAAGAGATGAAATTGTTGTTGACCTTGATACACATGTCACAGAAGATTTGAAAAAAGAAGGAGAGGCACGAGAGCTTATTCGCCGGATTCAAATTGAGAGAAAAGAGGCTCAGTGTAAGTTGAATCAGAAAGTTGTGGTAGTACTTCCATCATGGCCTGAGGAATTCACTGGCCTTATTAAACGAGAGACGGTAGCTTCAGAGATTCAAAAAGGAGATACATTTTCCATAAAACCTGCATGAATCTCCTATCCTTTTTTGACTATGGGATTACTGTAGCAACGGTTAGCCTGTTGGGAATAGGATTTGCAGTCCTTGTCAGTACTTCCCCGACTCTTGTTGGTAACTTCATTCTTTTCATTATCGTAGGAATCATTGGATTTATTACGTTTGCGACGATTGACTATCGGCAATGGTCCAGATTTCGATGGGTTTTTTATGTTGGAAGTCTACTTCTTCTCGTAAGCCTCTTTTTTGCTCCCTCAATACGAGGTTCCACCCGTTGGATCGATGTCGGGATATTCCGCATCCAGCCATCCGAGCTTATTAAACCGTTGGTTGTGATAATTCTTGCAAGTATTATTTCGAAGGAGAAAAAAACAACACTTTTTTCCTTTTTCAAACATGCAGTGTTACTTCTCCCTTTTCTTGGGCTCATTTTCATGCAGCCAGATTTAGGGAACGTTATCGTTTACATTGGAACATTTCTGATTATGGAGATAATGAATGGATTATCACTCAAATTTGTTTTTTTGGGAACAATAGGTCTCGGAGCGTTTGCTCCATTATTTTGGAGAATACTCAAGGAGTATCAAAGAGTAAGAATTCTCTCCTTTCTGAATCCTGAAATCGATCCGGCGGGGACAGGATACAACGCATTGCAGGCAATTATTGCTATTGGGTCAGGACAGCTTTGGGGATTGGGGTTAGGGAGGGGTACACAAAGTCACCTCTTATTTCTTCCCGAGTATCATACTGATTTTGTTTTTGCATCTTTGGTAGAGGAGCTAGGATTTATCGGAGGACTGCTTGTTTTGACTTTTTATGCCCTTTTTTTATCTAGGTTTCTTGTAGCTTCAAAAAATGCCGATGATTCCTTTGGAAGGCTTTTGGCACTTGGCCTTTTTGCACAACTTTTTATTCAAGTTATCATCAATATTGGTATGAACCTGGGACTGCTTCCTATTACAGGAATTACACTTCCACTGATTTCCTATGGTGGCAGCTCCATCTTGAGCACGTTTATTAATATAGGAATTCTAACGTCTATTCTGGCACTAAATAGGAGGAGGAGTCCTATTGTGATCGGCTCGCGATTTTGATATAATTAGCCCTTATGAAATACGCAATTGTGAAAACAGGGGGAAAGCAGTATAAAGTCGATGAAGGTCAGGAGTTTCTCTTTGATAAACTGGCTGGAGACGTCGGATCAAATATCGAGTTTTCGCACGTTTTATTTATGCGGAAAGATTCTGATATAAAGATTGGTACCCCAGATGTTGCCGGAGGAAAGGTTGTGGGGAAAGTTATTTCTCAATTACAAGGCAAAAAGCTCTCCATTTTTAAATTCAAAGCGAAAGTCAATTATCGCCGAAAGATGGGTTTCAGACCAAAGCTTACTCGTGTGAAAATAGAAACAATCGTTTTCCCCAGAGATTCAAGTGACAGTAGAAAAGGTGAAGAACCAAAGAAGACGTTGAAATAATCGTGAAAATTTGATAGGAAATGATACGAAAAGGATACGAAAGCAGTACTTCACAAAATCAAATTCGTAGTGTAGAGTAAACCTATGGCACACATAAAAACGGGAGCAGCAACAAAAGGAAATCGTGATTCAATTGGGAAACGCCTTGGTATCAAAGTGTACGGGGGGAGTTCTGTCGTGTCGGGAAATATTCTCGTTCGTCAACGTGGAGCAAAGTTTAAAGCAGGAGATGGGACACGATATGGAAGAGATTACACCATCTACGCAATTTGTGACGGTACAGTCCAATTTAAAAGGCGATACGGACGAACGTTCGTTGTTGTCCAACACTAGTTGCATATGAATACTGGAAGTCACCAACAGTTGATTGATCTTGAGATCAACCTGTTACAACCAAATCCTCTTCAGGTGCGGAGTCTTATTAAATCTGAATCTCTTGTTGATCTCGTCGAATCTATCAAAGAGCATGGCATATTGGAACCTCTCGTCGTTGCCAAAACTCCAGCGGGCTTCCAAATTGTCGCAGGAGAGAGACGGTGGAGAGCTGCAAAGATCGTCGGATTAAAAACTGTCCCAGTTGTTGTTAAAGAAACCTCAACCCAGGGGATGTTGGAGTTAGCTCTTGTTGAAAATGTCCAACGGGAAGACCTTAACCCGATTGAAAGAGCACAAGGATTTCAAAGACTCATTGACGAATTTGCCCTGTCTGTGACGGAAATTGCCAAACGGATAGGGAAAAGTCCTGCCTATGTATCCAATACGTTGCGACTTCTTGCTTTGCCCGATGCGATAAAAGATGGACTTATCTCAGGGGATGTCACAGAAGGCCATGCACGGGCAATTGCAGGACTTACCGATGTGAAAATGATGGTTGATGTATATAAGCAAATTCTTGTTGAAGGAGCGTCAGTCCGACGAGCCGAGGACTTGGTAAGGAAGATAAAGGAGAAAACGGAACCAACATCACGTGCTGTACGCGAGCGGATTCAAAGCGTCGAACTTGAATCAATTGCAAAAGAGTTAGGTCAGAAATTTGATGCGAGTGTGAAGATAACGCAATCAACGGTAGCTGCTAAAATCAGTATTCTTCTTAAGGGTCCTCCAGAAAAAACTGGGGATTACGTAAAAAAAATCCACCAGATTCTTATCAAATCATAAACTGTACCGCACCGCTTCCAGTGGCCCAAACTGTTTGGGAGGCCAATATCGTAAGAATGCCCGTCCAATGATTAGATCAGATGAGATAGGACCGAATTCACGCGAATCGGAACTATGTTGCCTGTTATCTCCCATGACAAAGTAAAATCCTTCAGGAACGGTAATTTCGACACCTTCTTGCATATAACTCCCTGGGAAAAGGTTTGTTGTTTCAGAAATATACGGTTCAAGAAGTTGTTCCCCATTAATATACACAAAGCCATTTTGTACCTTTAACCTTTCATTGGGAAGTCCTATTACTCGCTTGATATAGTCGATATCGGGATTTTTTGGGGCTTTCAGGATGATGACGTCACCTCGTTTCGGCTCGCCAAAACGATATGAGATCTTATCTGTGAGGATATACTCATTATTAAAGAAATTTGGTTCCATTGAGCTTCCTTTTATCTCATGCGGTTGAAAGATGAAAAGATACACAACAACAAAAATTGAAAGGGCAACGACAATTGTTTCCAAAAAATCCAAAAACAGGCTGATAAGCTTTTTTATTGCTCTTACAATGAAATTGTCACTTTCTTGGGAGTCGTTTTCAGGCGCCTCAGGGGGAGGAGGTTTCGACACAACGACTGTGGGAATTACTTCTGCTATTTCTGAATCGATTGCCACCCTTGGTGAACTTTGTTTGCTCATAAAAAAAGATGTATACCCTTCACAGTTGAAATTGTTACGGGTATAACGCCTTCTAGACTGATCCCGATTTAATCGGGATACAGTAAGAAGAGTATAGACTCATTATAGGGTACGCCCCTTTGGCATGGCAAGGGGATTTATGTATAATGTGATGGTATTTCTGATTGGCAGAGAAGCTTAAAGCGCGCATAGCTCAGTGGTAGAGCGCTTCGTTCACATCGAAGAGGCCCATGGTTCAAGTCCATGTGCGCGCACTAGATCAACTGCGCTGTTGCAATCGTGTCGGTAACTTCAACTGGCCATTCATTTCAAGCTCAAATGTGAATTTCATCGGTACATTTTTCCTGAAAAATAGTTCTTTTTCCAAAAAAGTGCTTATCGGCGTGTCCTTTGTGACATAAGAAAGCTCAATGACCGATTGTATTGTTTGGAAAGGAACAACTGTGGCAGTATATACACCCGATTCTGGGTTATACAGTGTGAGTATTTGGTTTTCTGAATAGAATTGTTGTCTCCCGAATTCTACAGTAACTTTTCCTGCGGTGGGAATTGAGATAATAAGTGCAGCGTTTGCCGAGAGTTCAAGTGGTATTTTTTCATCGGGTTCGACATCGGGAAGATTGAGGAGACGAAGAATTGTTTCAATGGCATGATCTGTTGCAATGATTTCTCTGTGGTCACCAGTTGTAACTTCATTCACAGCCTGGGGAAGGATACTGCTTATCCCAAGAACCGTACCATCTCCATCAGATAATTTTTCTTGACTGGTTGGATACCCATCAGGCCAATTTCCCGCGTATACATCATCTCTTGAGGGATTCGTCACATTGAGATAGCGCAGTGTAGATATATTATTGCCAGAAAGTGTGTAAAGAGCTATTGGTAGATCTTGGGGAATTTGATGCGTGAGAAGCCAATTATTCGTGTAGAAAAATTTTTCTATCGGAATAATGGAGTTATCCTGTTTGAGAAAATCGAATGTTGGCAGGAGTGTCCGAAGTGATGGAATAAGTGTTTGTAGCGTCTCTCGGTTACTTTCAACGCGTGTTCGATGGAAATCAGATACGGCTGAGGAAAACAGACGTACTCGTCTGCAGTGATTGATAAGTTGGGTGATCGCTATTTTGACAACGAAATCATCGTACCAGATTTCTCCATTTTCCCAAAGAGGATATGCAAGAATGGTTCCTTGATGAGGAGTTCCAACAGTTACCACAATCGATGCTTTTTGGTCGTTTGGGTAATTTGAAAGGTAACTTCGAATAACGAGTCCACCGAGACTGTGACCAATAAGGCGGACTTTTATGTCTGAAAGTTTCTTTCGAAGTACCGATTCAATGTATTCCTTTAAATTTGCTCCTTGAGTATCAAGTGGAAGACGCCAATCGTATGTATAGAGGTATACGTCTTCATTCCGTTTCAGTGAAAGTTTTTTTGTAAATGTCGAAAGAAGTCGTTCGTAGAGAGAGACATACGGGCCAAGATTCCATTCCCCGTAGGAGTTGAGCGTACAGGAAAAAATTGCCTGCGGATTCCATGATGCCCCCAGTCCTGGAATGAGAATTACCGGATCGTGTGATACATCTCTGGGGGTTGGTGTTACTGTTGCAGTTGGTGAGGGAGTTGGAGTTATAGATGGAGAGATAGTTGGCGATGGTGTTGGAGTAGAAACTGCACTATCTAACGAATCACTTTCAGCGACTCCGATTTGCCATTTACCATGGGTATCTGATCCTGTGTAATACATGAGGTATTTATCGCCCCATTTGAGTACATATGGATCCATTACCCTGTATCCATCAAATGCATTCGGATCGCTATTATGGGTGAATACCGGATTGTTCGGGTCTTTCGTCCAATGTATACCATCAGTCGACGTCGCATGTCCGATATCATTGTCTGCATGATAGAACATGTGGAAGGTGTTGTTTTCTAGTAAAACGGAGGGATTCCCAATACCCCAATGGGGTCCGCTATTTTCCCAAGGTTGATCTGCATCAAGTACGGGTTCCGAATTTTTTTGCCAACTAATTCCATCCTCTGATGTTGCGAAGCCAATACGCCAGCGAACTTCGTTACCTATATTTCCATTGCCCGTATACCACATTTGATATTTACTCAGTAAAGTGTTAAATAACACGCTTGGTGCTGTTTTTGAATAACTATCCCAGCTAGTAAATTTATCAAAAATTAAATTTTTAGGCGAAGACCAGTTCACAAGATTTTGTGAAGAAGTGAAATATAAATTAAAATTATAGTTTGGAAATTGTAAAACTACATTATTAAACCATAATTTATATTGTTGTTGACTAGTTAAAATAATACTTGGGTGTTCTACTCCAATATTTTCTTCGCTTATGAAGTTTTGTGCGATTAATGGATCAGAAAGTATACTCCAATTATAGGGATTGTTTGAATTAGAATAACCGATTTGTCTAGATGATTGATTACTTCCACTAAGAAGTAATAGCATTGAATTATCAGTCAAAATTATTACTGGTGCATAGATTTGTTTTGCCCAGGGAGGAAGATTAAAACTATCAATTACAGGATTGCTGTTACGTATGAATGAAGAGGATACAATACTTGGAGATAAAAGAAATGCAAATAAAAGAAGTAATAAACTTAATAGGCTATTTGCTATTTTCATACTTGAATATTTTCTTAATAAAATAATTCTAAATTAAATTATATGAGCAAACAAATTTCTATTATTATTCCAGCTTATAATGAAGAAAAATATATCTCACATTGCCTTGGTTCAATATCTAAACAGACTGTTAAACCATTCAATGTGATCGTAATAGATGATGGTTCTACTGATTCTACCTCTAGTATTGCTAGGAAATATGAGGTGGAGATTTATAAAATTAATCATAGTGGCCCAGGTAATGCTAAAAACTACGGTGCATCTAAAGCCAGAGGAGAAATTTTAGTATTTATAGATGCTGATATGCTTCTAGATAAAAACTACATTAAGAATATTACTGCTCCAATAATAAAAGGAAAATGTCTATGCACTTATACGACTGAAGAGTATGTTCAAAATATGGAGAATATTTGGGCTAAATGTTGGAATATAAATAGTAATTTGCCTTTTAAAAGGAGAGTAAATATAGACAGAGAGTATAAAGAACTAGCCTTCCGTGCAATACTCAAAAAAACTTTTGAACAAACATCAGGGTATAATTCTGCCTGGGGATATTTTGACGATGGATCACTAAGTAAATTTGGGGTATTTGCAAAAGCGGTAAATAATGCAATTTGTTATCATTATAATCCCGATACCCTCAAGGATGTGTTTTTTTCCGCACGATGGATAGGGCGATCAAATAAACTTAATTTATCTATCAGAAATATTCTAAGATATTCTATTTTGAATTCCTTGAAGATAGCTTATCGAAATGTAATTAATGGTGCACCTTTCTTATTCGTTGTTTTCAAAGTGATATTCGACTTTGGCATAGTTGTTGGAATGTTTACTAAAATGGAAAAATATAATTACGCAAAATAATTTATGTTCTACAACCACTTTAACCCCACTCCGTATGAGGGGCATTGGCTAACGTTTCGGAAAATTCCAAAAAGTTGTAAGGTTCTTGATATTGGCTGTGCTACGGGATATTTTGCAAAGGAATTGAAAGAAAAACGGGCATGCAAAGTGTGGGGGATAGATATCGATGTAGAAGCACTTCTCATTGCAAAAAAATATTGCGAAAAAGTCTATCGGATGGATCTTACGAAAGCAGCCTCTCTTCCTGTTAGGAAAAACTTCTTTGACGTTATTCTTCTTCTTGATGTTGTTGAACATCTTCCCTATCCTTCAAAGTTTCTCCTTTTACTCCATCGGTATCTTAAATCGAATGGAGTTATCATCGTATCCATCCCAAATATTGCTTTTCTTTCAATTCGCCTTATGCTTCTTTGCGGAAAGTTTACGTATCGTGATACCGGTATTATGGATCAGACACATCTTCGGTTCTATACAAAAAAAACATTTCTTAAGCTTTTCTGGGAGGCAAAATGGAATCTTCGAGAGCTCGATGTTGCCTCAGGATTTTCTCAAATTACTGCCATCGGAAAGTATCTGAATTACACTCCAAAAAATATCCAGTATCATATTACGAAAGCATTTCCAACCCTTCTTGGATATCAGTTTATCGGTCTGTTTTCACAATGAAAATTGCACTTGTACATAATCTTCCGGCAGGCGGACAGAAACGCGCTTTCTTTGAACAAGTGAAGCGCCTTTCAACGCATCATCAGCTCGATCTTTTCATTCCAGTGACAGCAAATGAATCATATCTTCCCCTTATCCCGTTTGTGAGAGAGGTATTTTCATTCTCCTTCAGGTATTATCCACGATTTCCGGCAAATCTGTACTCTGTCTATGTTGAACTTCCACAAATGTATAAAAAAATGGCAGAAGCGATTAATACTCGTAGCTACGATATGGTTTTTGCCGGGTCATGTTTCCTTACCCAGACTCCGTATATTTTTCGATATTTACGCGTCCCTTCAATATATTTTTGTCCAGAGCCGAAACGTGAATTCTATGAAACAATTCCAAGAGTAAGTAATCACCTGACGTATTCGTTGACTCTTCCGTTTCGTTTGCCTCTCAAGTCTATTGATAGAACAAATGCAAGGAATGCAACAAGGATTGTGACAATATCGCAATTTGCGAAAACACAGGTAGACAACGCGTATGGTAGTAATTCACGAGTGAATTACTTAGGAGTTGATGCGCATCGATTTAAACCGTCGGATGAAAAAAAGGAACATATCATTCTTACCGTTGGGGATTTTTCACTTCTCAAAGGTCATGATTTTCTAATTCGAGTCCTCTCCCATATCCCGAAATCCACGCGGCCTACATTGGTGGTAATCGGTAATGAAGGAGTAGAAAAAGAATACTTGGAAAATCTTGCAAAAGAAAAAGGTGTGAAAATAGAAATATATGATGGTATATCTGATGATCAATTGGTACGTTGGTACAACAGAGCAAAAGTATTTACATATGCAAGTTCCAAAGAACCATTTGGACTCGTTCTTCTTGAAGCAGCCTGTTGTGGAATACCAATTATTGCAGTAGAAGATGGTGGAATTGCGGAAATTCTACGAACTGTACCGCAAAGCATCATGGTTTCCCGAGACGAAAACGTATTTGCAGAAGCGCTTACTGATAGGATGGCGGATCGTCCATCAATCGGTGAAAGGAAATTGCAAAATGCATTGATTTCAAAGAAATGGTCGTGGGAGAAAACAGTTGAGAGACTGGAGAAGATCATGAGGGAGATTGTATGAAATGTGCGTGTATTATCCTTCATTATAAAAATATAAAAGACACATCTCAGTGTCTTACATCTATCATCCAGTCTGTGGGAAAGGATGACAATTTCCAGATTTATCTTGTGAATAACAGTCCAGAACAACGGGAAGAACTTGATCGTATTATTGAAAAGAAGAAATGGAAACATATTCAAATTCTTGAAACAGGAGGAAATGTTGGATTTGCAAAAGGGGTAAATAGAGGAGTAAAAGAGGCGCTTAAAACCGATGCTCAAAAAATTGCCCTTCTAAATAATGACACGATTGTTCCAGGAAATTTTCTTGATCTTTTTTTCCATACACCTTCTGATATTGTTGGTCCTGTGATAGAGTTTCACTCCAACAGAAACATGCGAGTCTATGATGTGGGAGGAACAATTGATTGGAAGACTGGCAGAACAAAACATAAAGAGGTTTTTGAAAAATCTCAAATTCCGCAAAAACCATATCATACAGATTTTGTCAGCGGATGTTGCATGGTAATCCCACGAGATGTTTTTAGAAAAGTTGGCTTGTTTGACGAGCGATTTTTTTTCTACTTTGAAGATGTTGATTTCTGTGTTCGGGCAAAGAAGATGGGCTTCTTGGTCACAGTTGATCCAAACATAGTCGTTTATCACTCTCTGGGGGGATCAATTGGGCGTTGGTCAGATAAGGCGATATATTATAATTTGCGAGGGAATTTACGATTTATTCTCAAGCATCTTGGTATATATATACCGTTTGGGATATGTTATCTTACTTTGCTGACACTCAAAATCATATATAATCGCATCATGTATGAAAAAAACTGAAATAACTGGAGTAATTCTCGCCAAGGACGAAAGTCAAAATCTCAAACAAGCGATAAAAAGCCTTGTTTTTTGTAAAGAGGTGATTGTTGTAGATGACAATTCTTCTGATGATACAAAGATCGTTGCAATGTCGCTTGGTGCACGAGTTCTTCGGCATGAGCTTTCCGGTGACTTTGCTGCACAGCGAAATTATGCACTATCGAAAGCAACTAGCCCATGGGTGTTTTTTTTGGATGCGGATGAAGTTGTATCCTCCTCTCTAAGTCAGGAAATTACCAAAGCGGTGGCAACAGATCTTTTTGACGGGTACAAGGTGCAACGTCAGGATTACTTTTGTGGGAAACTTCTCAAGTTTGGAGAAACCGGAAATATCGTATTTCTAAGACTTGCAAGAAAGGGAAATGGGATTTGGCATGGGGTAGTTCATGAAGAATGGAAAGTTAATGGGAAGATTGGGTATTTGACTTATCCGTTATACCATTATCCACATCCGACCGTTACCACTTTTTTGAATAAGATCAATTGGTATACAAATATTCTTGCTCTTGCCTGGCAGAGACATGGAAGGAAAGTACATGGTTGGGAGATAATAGTCTTTCCAGGAGGAAAGTTTATCGCAAATTATTTTTGGAAATTAGGATTTTTGGATGGAACTCCTGGGTTTATCATGGCCATGATGATGAGTTTCCATTCGTTTCTTGTTCGAGCAAAACTTTGGCTTAAACTTCATCCCGGAAACACTCATGCCTAGACAACTATCGTTTACTGTCTACGTGCTCCTTTTTTTACTACTTCTTGGTCCGTTCGGAGTTTTGCCACTTGGTATAGAAAATGTCAATGTGTATCTGAGTGATATTTTTGTTGGAATTCTTACTCTTTCATGGGTTTTTCGATGGAAGGAATTTTTGGCTCTCATTTGGAAAAACCAATTTATTCAGCTGTTTTTTCTGTTTGTAGCGATCGCCTTTGTAAGTAATATAGTTACTCCCCTCCGTCTTAATAGTATTGAGAGGAGTATATCTTTCTTGTATCTTGCTCGATTCGTTGGCTATTTTTCTATTTTCCTCACATTTCAACGATTTACCAAGACACTTGCAGATTCCTCATTCGTTTCCCACCGTTTTGCACAAGTGGGTCTTTTCATTTCGATTATTGGATGGTTACAGTATTTCCTCTATCCGGATCTTCGGAACCTATTTTATCTCGGATGGGATCCACACTACAAAAGAATTTTTGCGACGTATTTTGACCCGAATTATCTGGGACTTCTCCTTGTTTTTTCTCTCATCCTATACCTATTTGAGAAGCGGTCGTCTTTCCTATTTTTCATAAAGCCAGCAATTATTTTTGTAACACTTCTTTTTACATATTCCCGAAGTAGTTACGCAACACTTCTGGCAGTTCTTGGGTATTATGCGATTTCTATGAAAAAGTATCTGTATGTGTTTGGAGCAATAATTTTATTGGGTGGATCCATAGTTCTTCTTCCACGTCCGGGTGGGGAAGGAGTGAAGCTTGAACGGTTATTTAGTCTGTACCAACGAATTGAAAACTGGCGTTTAGGACTACTCATTTTTTCCGAGCATCCGATCATGGGTGTTGGGTTTAATACGATTCGGTACGCAAAACAAATGTATGTAGTTAGTGAGGGTGACTATCGAACGAACCATTCAGGCGCAGGATTGGATAACAGTTTCCTTTTTGTCGCGGCAACAACTGGCATCATAGGGTTTGGGGTATTTCTCATTCTTCTCTGGCAGCTTTTTTTCTCTGTTCATCGTATCGCCCGTCTCACACTGGTTGCTGTCATAGTCCATAGTATGTTTGTCAACTCACTTTTTTTCCCATGGATTATGATGTGGGTATGGTCAATATGCGGGGCTAATTGGAAGCGGAAGACTTAGGAACTGTATGTAACTTTCCGTTCCTCTGTCGTTTTATTTCCCGCTGGATCGGTTGCCTCAATCTTAAAGGTATTTTCTCCATTTGAAAGGGTTACGGTAAAAGTAAATTTTCCAACGGAGTTGACTATGACAAATCTATCATTGACCGTTACTTTATTTCCTGGTTCTGTCTCTCCGACAATCTCAAGTTGATTGGAATCAGAGATGATTCTTTGATCCTGGGCAGGGGTTTGAATCTCTAATTTCGGTGCTGATTTTTTATAGACGACCGTTAGTGCATTCGAAGGACTGCTTTCCTTTTCATCTTTCATAACTTTTGCCGTAATGGTGTTATCTCCCTCTGACAATCTCACTTTTTCAGCGCTGAAGGCACCGTTTTCGTCTGTTTTTATTTCAGAAATTTTTTTATCATTGACGAAAATGATAATTTCTGTATCCTTTTGCCCATACCCTGATACAACTAAGATTCCTGAGTTGGTTGCCTCAGGTAGAGGATCAAGAACAGGGGGAAAAAGGTAGGATGGTTCTTTCTCTTCTGTTGGTGATTTATTCGATTGGAAGGAGGAAGTGAAGACAATAACATTTGCAAGAAGCGGAAGTCCAGCAAATACGACAAGAACGGAAAAAATAACTGTGAGAGTGACTGCAAAAATAAGTTTCCGAACGAGACGCTTTTCTTGGACCCTGATCCTATGCGATGGTTGGAGCATAAAGAGTTACTCCATTTTATCAGAAAGATGCAATTGACAAAACATTCATAAACAGTAAAGATACATACATACTATGATGACACAGAAAGTAGAGACGGATGTTTGTCCGAAATGTGGGTCAATTCTTGGTGAAATTGTTACTACCCAAACAGGAAAAAAATTGCAAAGGTGTTCCAAAAGCCATTGGAATGCCGATACAAGAAGGAATGAAGGGTGCAATTTTGTGAAATGGTTGGAGGTAGAACCTGAAAAACTCGATGAAAAATGTCCCAAATGCGGTTCACCCCTTCTTTTGGTAGTGACCCGAAGTGGCAAAAAAATGAAAAAGTGCTCAACGAACACCTGGGATCCCCAGACCAGGCAAGCAAGCGGGTGCGACTATGTAGAGTGGATTAATGGAACGACAGAATCTCTTGATGAAAAGTGTCCTGAGTGCGGTAATCCTCTTGTTCTTTTTACGACTTCTTCTGGCAAAAAAATGAAAAAGTGCTCAACGAACGGTTGGGATAAAGTTGCTCGCAAAGCCACAGGGTGTACCTTTATCCAATGGCTCCAGTAGTCCTATCTTGAGCCGACAGTCGGGATCGAACCGACGACCTACGCTTTACGAAAGCGCCGCTCTACCAGCTGAGCTATGTCGGCGTGAAGTAATTGTATCAAAGGTGGGGTACCTTTCAAAGTCGATAGATACGTCTTATTTCAGCAACGTCTTTTTGCAACTGTTGTTGCAGTTTTTTTGTAGAAGAGAACGATAGAACATCACGTATATACTGTTGCGGCTTAAACCGTATACCTTCTCCATAGACTTCTTTTGAAAAGTTCAGTACAAAAATCTCAAGAACAGCATAATTCTCCCCCAAAAATATTCGAGGTCCATAATACAGAGCTCCATAGTAGTTTCTTGATCCTATTTCGACAACGCATGCATAGACACCCTCTTTATACCCTTTCATAACCTCAGGTTTACTAAGGTTGAGTGTAGGGTAGCTAAGTGTGCGACCAAGCTTTTTCCCCCGCAGAACTGTTCCAGTAAGCCAGGGATCTTTATTTTCTGAATTTTGAGACATGGTAGATAGAGAAGAGGAGAAGTCCTACTCCAATGATTTGAGTAACCGATAGTGTTTGTTTATAGAGAAAGTAGTCTATAAAAATGGCTGATCCCGGCCAGACAAGCTCACAGATAGTAGAAACCCTTGCTGGAGTTTTTCGTAGCCCATAATAATAGATGACAAGTGCTACCATGCCGGTTGAGAGTGTAATTCCCAAAAGAGTTACCCATTGCGCGGACGTGAGAGCGGTAAAGGACTGGGTATGACCCTGATATCCGGCGATCGCGAATGCAAAGATCGGTGCCAGCCAAAAGCGAAGGCTTGTAGCGCTAAAGTAGGATATTTTATTTAGTACTATTTTGGAAAACGATGTTGAGACCGCCCACATCATGCCGGCGAAAAGTGCAAGGAGTGCTGCAATAAACGTCGGATTACCAAGAGTAATATTGAGGTGAAGGTCACGAAATGTTACAAAATAGGCAGCAACTATCCCTAATGCCGCCCATTTGAGGAAGTCTATCGTAAGTTTTTCTTTGAGAAGTAGTGCAGCAGCTGCAATTGCCCAAATGGGTTGGAGTTGTTGCAGGAGGACAACGACAGAGAATTGAATATAGGCGACCATCCCAAGAGCTGCGGTGTAGAAGATTGTTCCGAGTGCTCCAGAGAAAAGAGAAACAATACCTACTGAAATCCACTCTTTGCGCGTCATCGTTTTTAGCTCTTTGAGTCGAGGGAAAAAAAAGGGAATGAGAATAATTGCTCCTAAGAGATGTTCCCAGAAGACTATAATCTCAGGAGGAAGACTATAGAGGCTACGTCGAAGGATTCCATCCATGCTCCAAAGAAGAGCGGCAATGATGATAAAGACAGGTCCAGAGGATACCAGAGAGCGTACAAGTTTCATATAAACTCCTTTTGATAAGAAAAATGAATAAAATCGTTCGGGGAGTTAGAAGAGATTACAAGGAAAACTGAATTTCCATCCAGCTTTATTCTTCCTTTCATCCCGACTATACGGTCGACTCAAGATTTTAACTCGATCGTGTCCCGCATAGCGGGACTCGTGGGTTTTTACCACCGATTAGGACTTTCCGCGAGCTCGCGGATCACCTATCCCCGAAAGAATACATATATCATAATAAAGTCTTCCATTATTATCAAGATGGTATGATACGAGAGATGAAAGAGAGAGAATCTCCTATTCTTGCGGAACCTGTTAAGAAATGGCTCATTGGAATCGGGCTTATTGTTGTGGGCCTGTTAGGTTTACGCTGGCTCAAGTAATGATTCGATATCTTTGTATGCATAGTATAATAAGAAAATATCTATGAATAGTATACGTTGTCCTCATTGTGGTAAGACAGTTGAAATATCCGAAGCGTTTCGTCATGAAGTCGAAGAGAAAATACGTCTTTCCGAACGTGAGAAATTCAAAGAAGAGCTGGAAAAAGCAAAAAAAGAGTTAGAAACCGAGTTCGCCAAAGAACTTCAAGAAAAAACTTCGATGGAGATAACAGATCTGAAAAAACAAGTTGAGGAAAAAGAAAAGCGACTCTCGGAACATCGGGAGCAGGAAATAAAACTACGGGAAGAAAAGCGAAAGGTGGAGGAGAAAGAAAAAGAATTGTCGCTTACGATTGTTCGGAGAGTCGATGAGGAAAGGAAGAAAGTTGAAGAAGCGGTAGCCAAACAAGTTTTCGAACAGTATAGGTTGAAGGAACAAGAAAAAGAGAAGATCATTCATGATCTAAAAGTGGCGTTGGAAGATGCTCGGCGCAAAGCCGAAAGCTCTTCACAACAACTCCAAGGGGAAGTGCAAGAACTTGATCTTGAGATGACGCTCAAGCAAGCATTTCCTCATGATATTATTGAATCTGTCGAAAAAGGCGAGCGAGGTGCAGATTTACGACAGATTGTTAAAACACCCCTTGGGAATATTTGCGGAGTTATTCTATGGGAATCAAAAAGAACAAAAGGTTGGCAGGACGGATGGATTGCGAAACTCAAAGAAGATCTTCGAAGATCAAAAGCTCATATTTCGATCATAGTTACCGCAGTCACACCAAAAGATATTACCTCCGGAATGGGATATAAAGAGGGGGTCTACATATGTACTCATACGTTTGCGCTGACATTGGCTGAAATACTTCGTAAGAATTTATTTGACGTAGCGCGCGAAAAATTTATCGTGCAAAACAGGGAAGGAAAAGCAGTTGAAGTGTATGAATACGTAAATGGACACGAGTTTCGACAACACGTGGAAGAAATGATAGAGATTTACAGTGATATGAAAAAACAGATAGAGAAAGAACGTGTTGCATATGAAAAAATTTGGAAAATGAGAGAGACTCAAATAGCGAGACTTACACGGGGAACAGCTCAAGTAGCAGGGAATCTGCAAGGATTAATTGGTCCATCATTTAGTCAGATAAAAGGGCTCGATCTAAACGAGTTAGAGTCGGGTGATAAAAATTCGCCAACAAAAGATACGACAAAAGTTTGATATTGACGGCTATACAATTGCCGTCTACAATTTATATTGATGAACAAATACCTCATTGAGTTAGTAGGAACGTTTCTCCTCACCACCGTCATCTCTTTTTCAGGTGTTCCCCTTGCGGTAGGAGCTATCCTGATAGGCCTCGTTTACATGGGAGGGGCAATATCTGGTGGTCACTACAATCCCGCGGTAACGTTTGCTGTGTGGGTGCGGGGTGCAATTTCTTTTACGGATATGCAGATGTATATGCTTTTTCAACTTGTTGGGGGATTGACAGCCTCCCTTTTATACGCAATTGTGCACGAGCAGTTTTTTATCGTTAGTCCGAAGGCGTCTTTCGTTCCCTCATTCATCATGGAATTGGTTGGAGCGGGCGCATTAGCATTTGTCGTTTTACACGTCGCAACTTCAAAGCATACGAAAGGAAATCAGTATTTTGGCTTAGCAATTGGCACAACACTTCTGGCATTTGGATACGCAGGAGCCGATATTTCCGGAAGTGTCTATAATCCGGCTGTAGCGCTTGGATCAATACTTTTTAATATAATCACCATTGGTACGGTACTTCCCTCTGCGATTCTCTATACAGTTGCACCTCTTGTTGGGGGACTTGCCGCGGGAAAACTTTTCTTGCTTACCACAAAAGAATAAAAACGCCCTCTCTATGAGTAAAGACGGTCGTATTTGGTTATCTCACACGGGTATTGAATCTCTCAATCGCTGTCCTCGATGCTTTTGGCTCCAGTATAAAAAAGACATTCGCCAGCCGGAGGGCATCGTTTCACGTCTTGCAAACCGTTTTGATGTCGTTATGAAAGGATATTTCAACCAATTTCGAGAGAAAAATACACTCCCACCTCTTATTCAGGGCAAAATCTCCGGAAGATTACAAAATCCTTTTCAGGAAAAATATTTCGTGACTCTCAATGATTCTTACGGATTTTTAGGGAAACTTGATGAGTGTATTGTGACTGAAAGCGGAGAGTATATTCCAGTTGACTTCAAAACGTCAAGCTCTGATCCTAGAAATCGGGAAACCCTTTCTGCCTATCAGTCCCAGATTGATGATTATCTGTTTGTCATGCAACAAAACGGTCGATCAATTGGCAATTTTGGATACCTCATCTATATATACCCCGAAGATGGAGTTGATCTACACAACCAATTTCCTATGGTTATTCATGTAGCAAAACTCTCCGGTGACCCCCAAAAGACATCGAAGCGTATCAAAGACGCGATCGAAGTACTTGAGCATCCGATGCCGTCTTCAAGTCCATCCTGCCCATTTTGCAATTGGTATGATAGTATGAAGATACTCCTTGAGAATAGTAGGAATGAAGAGAAATCTGTACAACAAAACCTTCTTGATGACATTGCATAAAAGGAATGGTATTCTGGTAACAGATACAGTTGAAAGAATGTTAAATTACTACGCCGATAGCTCTGAGGAAAAGCACTTCAAATGTGCTCATTGCGGTACAACGCTTTTTGGAGCTGATAACCTTTTTCTCCCCTCCCGCAATATTCAAGTTGTTGGAGATCAGTTGAGCTCTTACTTAGTAGAGTTGGAGCACATACATATTTCCGACTCTTTGGAGATTGTTTGCACTCAATGCGGACAACATCTTGGTCTTGTTTCCTTTGAAGAAGCGGTAAATGAGGATATAACTATTCAGGGACTTTCGTAACCTACTTTTCCTCGACGAGTGTTGGTTCCCACGCTTTTATGGTACAATTTGGCCATGGATTTAGTTCAACAACGGTGTAAGCCATGCGAAGGTGGAACAAAACCCTTTACTCAATCTGAAGTAGAGCACTATCTTGCAAGTCTTTCGGGATGGGAGTTTGACCAGCAGAAGAAAATTTCCAAACGATTCAAGTGTAAGAATTTTGTGCGTGCAATAGAATTTGTAAACACTGTTTCAAAAATTGCAGAAAGAGAAGGTCATCATCCGAACATATGTATTTATTACAGCACAGTCAAATTTGAACTCTTTACCCATGCAATCGGAGGACTTTCCATAAACGATTTCATCATGGCTGCAAAGATCGATCAATGCTTTCACAAGAACTCGGCTAGCCTTTCTTAGTCCTCAAAATTTATCCGATACAATGATTGATTATACAATCCTTAAGAAATCGAGAAAATCGTATGCGCGGTTGGGAATAGTAAAAACTCCTCACGGTGAAGTTGAAACTCCGGCATTTGTACCAGTCGCCACTCTCGGTGCAATAAAAACGTTAACCAGTCGCGATATTACCGACACGAAATCACAAATAATTATCGCCAATACGTATCATCTGCATGTAACATCTGGTGAAGAAGTTGTCGCAAGGGCGGGAGGGCTGCATACGTTTATGAACTGGAATGGACCTATTATGACAGATTCAGGTGGATTTCAGGTCTTTTCACTTGGATTTGGAAGAGATTTCAATGTCGGGAAGTTGATGAAATTTTTTCCTGGGAAAGATACTGAGTATGTCCATGCTCATTCAATCCCTCAAAATCTAAAGATTACAGATGAAGGAGTATACTTCCGATCTCCGATTGATGGATCTGCCCTTTTTATTGGACCGAAAGAGTCGATGAAAATCCAGGAAAAATTAGGAGCGGATATTATTTTTGCATTCGATGAGTGTACCCCACCGCTTTCGAATAAAGCGTATGTGCGAAAGGCACTTAATAGGACCCATACGTGGGCGCTAACGTGCATACAAGCCAAAAGAAGTACCCAAGCGATCTTTGGGATTGTGCAAGGTTCACGTTTTAAAAATCTTCGCATAGAGAGTGCTCACTATATTGATACGTTAGGGTTTGATGGGTATGGAATTGGAGGGGACTTAGGTGAAAGTAAAGAAACGATGGGAAAGATTCTTCAATGGGTAATACCAAATCTTACCGAGAGAAAACCACGGCATCTCTTAGGAATTGGTCACATCGAAGATATGGAGCCAATCATCAAAAACGGGATTGACCTTTTTGATTGTACCGCGCCTACACATTATGCACGTCGTGGTACAGTTTTTACATCACGTGGTAAGTTAAACATTCGAAAGAAAAGTTTTCTCAAAGAAAATGAGCCGCTCGATCCGAAGTGTTCCTGTTTAGTCTGTCAAACGTATTCTCGAAGCTATCTTTCCCATCTCATTGGCAGTCGTGAGATAAGTGGGATGTCACTTCTTTCCTACCATAACGTACACTATTTCAACTCCTATGTTGGTTTGCTTCGACAAAAAATAAAGGAAGGGAAACTATAGCTTCAAATCCCGTAGTATAATAGTTCCAATGAATTTTGTCATCATTCACGGCTCGTTTGGTAGTCCGAACGAAAACTGGTTTCCAGAGCTCAAAGAAAAACTGGAAAGTCTCGGACAAAGTGTCGTCATTCCACAATTTCCGGTGGAAAACTGGGATGAAGTAGCTCGAAGTGGTCCTTTCGCAAAACCCAAATTTCAATCTCTTGATAATTGGTTCCATACGTTTGAAGAGATAAGAAAAGATATCAATGATAAAGACGATCTCTGTTTTATTGGTCACTCACTTGGGTCATTATTTATTCTCCATCTTGTCGAAAGGTACAATCTGAGACTTGATAGCGCAATATTTGTGAGCCCCTTTTTGAGTAGTCTTGGGAAGGATTGGCGATTTGATCGTGTAAATCAGTCCTTTTATAAAACTGACTTTAACTTTCGCGCTTTGCGGAAAAATATCCCGACATCGTACGTTTTATATTCAGATAATGATCCGTATGTCGAGAAATATCTTTCAGTAGGATTTGCCAAGAGACTTCATAGTTCACTTCTCATGGTCAAACGGGCAGGCCACATGAATAGTGAAGTAAACTTAAATGAATTTCCTCTGATACTCGAACTTTGTAAAACTCGATTGGATTTATCACTTTACCAAAAGTACATTGCTCATCGGAAAGAGCTGTATGCAATAGATTACCTCTCACCCAATAGTGAGGAGGTTTTGTATCTGGAACCAGAGGAAGTTTTTGATGAAGGCGTGTTCAAATTTCGGAATTTACGAAAGGAAGGATTTTGTACTTTTTTGACCTCTTTGAAATTTTGGGATACTCAATCTGCCTATTATCAACAGGCACGGCTTGCCGCCAAAAGGATGAAAAACTTCAAAAGAGTCTTTATTGTTGATGCGATCTCGGATTTAAAAAGAAGACGATTACTCGACCATATCCGCTTAGATTTGGGCTTTGGAATTGAAGTTTACTTGTGTATGGCAAAAGACCTAATAAATAAAATTGGTGAACTCGATTTTGGAATATGGGATAACGATTACTTATGTATTGTCCGCTTTGATAAAACGAAGCAAGCTGAAGTGAAATTAAGTAGCCGGCGTAAAGATATAAATGAAGCGAAGAGGTGGAAAACGATCATTTTAGAAAGAGCAACCCATATAGCAAATGCTGACACGGATATACAGAAATTTATAAAACGCCATGCAAGTTTACCCAACGAATAAAGTTGCAATCAGTTTTGTTTTTCTGTACAGTAACGAAGGATATGGGTATTTTGAGTGATTTATTGCAGAGTTTGAAACCTAGTAAGAGCGCATCTGAACTTACGAATGCTCATAACTGGCAGAAAGAAATAATTTCAAAAACCCAGAAGAAAACACTCAATCTTCATCATACATTTCATTCTCATCACCATTCGGCTCATCATATTCAGTAGGTTCGATATCCAGAGTATAATACAACTGACTTCTACTCACTTCCTATGGTAAGAATTATTGCACATCTCGACATGGATGCGTTCTTTGCAGCAGTTGAAGAACGGGATAACCCGAGATTTGCGGGATTTCCTATTGTTGTCGGTGCAGATCCAAAGGAGGGAAATGGAAGAGGGGTTGTTTCAACAGCCAATTATAAAGCGAGAAAGTTTGGTATCCATTCTGCCATGCCTATATCAACGGCTTGGAGGCTAGCAGATATCGGAGTAAAAAAGGGAGGAAAAAAGACTGTTTTTCTGCCAGTGAATGGAGCATGGTATAGCGAGGTCTCAAAACGTATATTTACAATCGTTTGTAAATTCTCACCCAAGGTAGAACAGGTGAGTATTGATGAAGCGTATCTTGACCTTTCATATCTTATCGATCTTAACAAAGCCAAGGAGAAAATGGGTCAGTTGAAAAATGAGATGTACCATCAAGAAAGGCTAACCGCAACCGTTGGTATTGGTCCTAACAAGCTTATTGCAAAACTTGCTTCATCCCAGTTTAAACCGGATGGATTATATGTTGTCTCTTCCCAAGAGATCACACAATTTCTTGAATCACTTCATTTAGAAGACATTCCTGGAATCGGACCGAAAACGCTTGAGCATTTAAGAAAGGTAAAAATCACCTCTATGTATGAGTTGAAGCAAAAATCCGAAACGGAACTACGATCTCTTTTTGGAAAATGGGGAGAAGATCTATATAGAAAGGTACGGGGTATTGATGATTCTGAGATCACACTTGAGAGAGAGATAAAGTCAATCAGTGAACAGGAGACCTTTGAAGAAGATGTCAGGAGTGCAACAATCCTTCTTGGGCGTATTGAGGAAATCGCAAAACGTGTATTTCAAAGAATTAAAAGTGAACACATAAAAGGGTTTAAGACGGTTACGATTATGGTGCGCTTCAGTGATTTTACAACGAAAACCCGCTCTCAGACTCTTTCCCAGTCTACGTTATCAGAAAAAATACTTGAAAAAGAAAGTTTCAAACTCTTCCTACCCTTTTTGGATGCCCGCCAAAATCCACAAAAGAAAGCATTTCGACTTCTGGGAGTTGGTGTGTCAAATTTCAAAGGAGAGAAACAGGAAGAGTCTCAAAGATCTACCTCGTATACACAGATTGGTTTATTTTCCTCCTAACGGTATAATAGATTCCTCATGATGAAGAAAAAGCGAGATATACAATTTGTTTATTTTGATATAGGTGGTGTCCTCATGCATTGGAAAGATATCCTTCATTCAATTGTAAAAAAGACCGGGAAGCCCTATGAAGAAGTTCATGCCGCATTTAGCATCTATGACATCCGTTCTTGCCGGGGCGAGATGCATCCAGATGTTTGGGGCCCACTCCTTGGGAAAGACTTGGGACTTAAAAGTTCAGAGACTCTTGATATCGTCAAATTATCAAAAGAGACCTTCCGGCCGATAAAAGAGACACACAGTTTTCTCCGCGAAGTTTCCAAAACTCATTCCGTGGGACTTCTAACAAATATTCACCTTGGTACCTACGATATGTTTTGGAATGAAGGATATATTCCTCATCATCATTACCATGCGGTTGTGAAGTCATGCGAAATTGGACTGGTGAAGCCTCAACCTGAGATTTACCTCCACGCCCAAAAACGTGCAAAGAAGAAACCAGAAGAGATACTCTTTATTGATGATCTTCTACAAAATGTGGAAGGCGCAAAAAGGGTTGGTTGGAATTCAATCGTTTTTGATACACAAAATCCGTCAAAATCGATTGAGGAAATACGAAAGTACCTTTATCAGTAGGAACGATTTATACGTTTGCGTGTGAACACAATCTGACTATCTGTTACCTCTTTCTTTCTGTAATTTGGATCGGCAGAAACTGAAGCAATTAAGTCCTCAGTCTGTGATTGAGATAATGGGAAAAAATTATTCGCATTCTGCCCTGGTCTTATATCAATAGCAATCGTATCCGGTCTCATCATGGAATAGTTTTGATTTAAAAGTATTACTTCGTCATGGGTAAATTGAGCCGCGATATTGTTTTGCGTCATAAGTAAACCGGATGACGGAATTTGTTCTTTGAAAGAACGTAGGAATTTTGCATCGTTGGTTTGCTCATAAAAAACCGGATGGGTTGCCAACATGAGAGGACCGTGCAAGTAAAATCTGTGCAGGATTATAACGATAAGTATTGTTAGAGTTGCCCAGACAGGCAACAATCTCTTAAAAAATTTATGACTTTGTAGATAGATAATAGTTTCTAATGATGATAAAAATAGTATGGGTGAGAGAAGCGCATTATAGTGAAATCCAAGATCCCATCGCGTTGCAGCTGTATTAAGTACAAACCTTTCTAAATAGTGTTCTATGACAAGTGGAAAAGTAGAAATGGTGCCAATGGGTAATAAGCCAAACGTAACAAAGGTTAAAACAATTGATCGGAGCTTCAAATCTATTGGGATCAAAAATTGTGTTATCCATTCATACCAGATAGACGGTGTTGTTGGTTGATAATTATATGAGCCACCATTTAACCACGGAATCAAAACTTTCATAGCTACCGTTCCATAAATTAATCCTACACAAACTGTCAATATTCCAATGTTGGCAATTCGTTCCCTTCGAAGAAGGAGATATAAACCAAGCATTGTTACTACAGCTGCCATGTTTTCTTGAATCCCAAGAGTGATAAAAAGAAAAATCCAATATAATTTCCAATTTTTCTGAAATAGAGCCCATATAGTAAGCATGAGTGGAAGCAAAGCAAACACAATATTATGGACATCGGTATAAAGAGCATTTTGAAGGCCTACAAATCCGAAATAGCTTACAATAAGAGAGATCCGTACCATTCTACTTTTAATAAATTTCAACGAGAGAAAGTAGCCGACCAATCCGCTTAATCCAACCACTACGCTTTGAGCTATTAATATTATTTCCTGTTTGTTAGTAAGCCAGTAAAGTGGCGCAAGGAAAATTGTGCTCGGATTAAAATGGTCAGCCCATACCACCTTCCCCAAAGGTGGATTTAATTGCGCAATCAGTGGAAGTTGAAATCGTGACAATTTCCAAATCGTTGTATCAAAAATACCAAAATCATACCAAAATGAATTGTATTGCCAGTGACGATTGAGTGAAACCAAAGAAGCGGCAAGCACGTAGAGAAAAATAAAAAGTAGAACCAATAGCATTTCTCCTGGGATATTTTTTTGTCCTATTTTCATAAAATGTATCTGAATTGTAGCAGAAATTATTGACTATTTCCCAATGATCCTCTTGCATTTAACGAAGACGGCGGTATACTATAATTTACGAAAACCTGCCAAAGGCAGGTTTTTTTGTGTAAAAGGAGGTGATAGATAGTGCCACAATTTTTATCTTCGCTAATTGCTCTCGTTTTGAGTTTTTCTCAAGGTGGAAATCCTTCACTTCTCCCACCAAATTTCCAAGATGATGTTGTCGCTCGAGGTGGTGCAGTTTCAGACTTGGCAAAACAGTTGCATTTGCAAATTTTACCAGCCGAGACCGGAAATGAAACAGAAAATGCATCTGTGGACAATTTTGGATCTCACGTGTCGAATCAGACCCCCAATATGCCAAAGGATCTGGGCCACGATTTTGGCGTATGGGTAAGTTCGCAGCGACGCCAAAATGAAATAGAGGTTGCAGATGTTACCGTTACTCCGACACCAAAAATCATTCGGATTCCAGCAGTGAATATTCAATCTGGATATCAAATGCCAGCAAATATTCCACAAAATGCAGTGGATCATTCACGGGCATTGAATCCTGTTGATCCATCTGGAACACCGTTCCCATTGCCTCCGGGAAGAGCAAAGTAATATTGCGCTATTTTCTTGAGGAAGTATTCATGGAAAAGAGTTGTTGTGAGTTCCGGATGAAAACAGGCAGCAAGTGAGTATACGTTCCTAACTTTTTCTTCACAAACCAAGACCTGTTGGTCTATTTGTGCGAGAATTTTCACATTTTTGCCTACTTTTGTAATTTTTGGAGCTCGAATAAAGACGGCAGATACTGGTCCGAGACTCGTTTGAATTCTTTTTTCAAATGACTCAGTTTGCCGTCCGTAAGCATTTCTATCTACTTCGATATCTATCCGCTCAAGACTTTTCTGATCGGGAGTTTTGTGAAGGATGGATTTCGCTAGCATAATTGCACCGGCACAGGTACCAAAAATTGCAGGAACAGCCCTCATGGTGTTCAACATACCTTCTCTTTCACAGAGTTTTTGGATAGTCGTGCTTTCCCCTCCAGGGATTATTAAGGCGGCGATCTCCTTTAGATCTTTTCTTGTCCTGACATCAAGGACTTTGATTGAAATCTTCAGATTTTTTGCAGCCTGTATTAGAGCCATTTTATGCTCTATAACGTCGCCGTGGAAAGCCAATACTCCAATTGAAGGTTTCATGGGGATTGATTTGGCTAAATGCCGCGGGCAGCAAGTTTTGTTTCAAGAGATGCAATTTCCTGCCCTTTCATTGCTTCTCCTAAGTTTTGGGATGCCGTGGCAATTTTTTTGGGATCATTAAAATGAGCAACACTGTCAACAATTGCTCTGGCACGTCGCTTTGGATCGGTACTTTTGAAAATACCAGATCCAACGAAAACCCCATCAACTCCCAACTGCATGCACAAAGCCGCATCGGCAGGTGTTGCAATTCCTCCTGCGGCAAAGTTTACCACTGGTAATCTTCCAAGTTTTGCAGTTTGTAAAACTAGGTCAATTGGTACACGATATTCAATTGCTTTTTGCTTGAGAGCCTTCGTATTCTTTTTTGTAAAAAGGATTTGCATCTCAGAAATACCGTCATTGACTGCGCGAATATGCCGAACAGCCTCGACAATATTTCCTGATCCCGCCTCACCCTTGGTTCTGATCATTGCGGCTCCTTCTGTCAATCGCCTGAGAGCTTCTCCTAAGTCACGGGCACCGCAAACAAACGGTACGGTGAATTTCGTTTTATCGATATGATACTGTTCATCAGCAGGGGTTAGAACTTCACTTTCATCGATGAAGTCGACTTCAAGTGCCTCAAGAACTTGTGCTTCAACAAAGTGTCCGATTCGGCATTTTGCCATCACTGGAATTGTCACCGCTTCTTGGATTTCTTTTATTTTTACAGGATCAGACATGCGGGCAACCCCACCATCTGCCCGAATGTCGGCAGGAACCCGTTCAAGTGCCATGACTGCAACAGCACCAGCATCTTGGGCAATTTTTGCTTGTTCAGCGTTAACGACATCCATAATAACGCCGCCTTTCAGCATCTGGGCAAGCCCTGATTTTATGGGGAATGTCCCTTTTTTCATTGAAGGCATTATACACTGCAGATAACGTAGCAACAAATGGCCGGCTTGAAAAGCAAATATGTACATGATAGAGTAGATTGACGAAGAAGATTTTACTGCTACATTCTTCTATTTCTTTCATGTTCAAGGTTATTGTTGTTCTCATGGGGATTTTGGTAGCCAGTGGTGTTATCTCTCAAATACCAAAATCCGAATTTACCGCGCAAGCTGCTCAATGTGAAACTCGTGGGGTATGGCTCAATCCATACAGTTTCAAAGCTCCAGAGACACGGCAACAAACACTGGATAAAATCATAAAAGCCAATCTCAATACTGTTTTTCTCGCATCGTATACTTTGAGTGGAAATTTTGGTTGGTCCGATAAAGAAAGTTTTGATGCGATGCTTGCAGCATTGAAATCGAAAGGACTTAGTGTGCATGTATGGTTAAGTAGTATGTCTCGTAAGGGAGCCGGTACTCAGGCAGAATATACTGATGTATCTGAACAGGAGGCGCAAAAAAATTGGTGTATGGATTGGCTTTCTTCATATCCAACACTCGATGGAGTTCATTTTGATAATCTTCGTTACTTAGTAGAAGTAGCCGAAATAAGTAAACAGAGAAATATCGGGGTTTTCCGAACTATAAAAGCTTGTTATGATGCTGTAAAAATGAAATACCCGACAAAGTTCGTGACGGCATTTATCAATAATACAGATCCATTTTCTGTGCATAAAGACGACTATCTTGCGCGTTGGTATAAAAACTGGCTATCTAAAAATCCTACGAACTCATTACAATACAACGGAACACAATACCGTCCACAGAATTTGCGGTATGATCCAATGAAATGGATACGTCGCGGTATCATCGATGCGGTAACTCCGGGAAGATACACAACAGATGTGGCAGCGTGGAAAAAACGGCTCCCCCTCTGGAAATCATTCCTGACAACGGAAGAGAATTTTTCTAAAGTAATCTTTGGAATTTCCTGGTATCCGACTGAAGGAGAAATTTCCTATCCGGATGGCAAAGTGTATCAATGGGGAGGATATAATGCGCAAAGCGCGGTAAGACAAATTAAATATGCGAGAAAAGAAGGAATGAGAGGTTTTTCAATTTTCGAATTCGGCCGAAAGGTTGGACAAGACGACGGGCCGTTTATTGATGCATTAACAATTGACAGCGCAATAAATGATTTTGATGCTCCCTTTGAGACGAAACAAAAATCGTGTTTGAATAGTTCAAGCCAAGAAGCTGTTTTTTCACCTCCTCTGGATTCCTATCTTTCCGATGAGGAATAACGCGATTTAGTCAAATAGACTTTTTTTAAGCTCCTGACGTGATCTTAGCCAGACTGCCAGGATTCATCCAAGAATTTAGCTCCTCGCCTATTTTACCAGATTTTTTGTACGAATTACAGCCAGAATTAGCCTCAAAAACTGAAAGACCAACCTAGAGTATTAATTGTTATCTATATTTATCCTCTTTTGATTAGTATGTGTTTGCAATTTTTCTTGCATAGTTATGCATATTAGAAATAAAAAGATAAATTTCCTCTTGACTTTAAAATATAAAATGGTTTACTATTTGAATAGTCCTTCAAATACCATGAGTAAGTATCAGACTATAAAAAAGGAATTAAGGAATAAACAGGAATTACTTGATTGTGCTAAGCAACTGGGAGTGGTCGGTGACGCAACACGTTTAAAGATTTGTTATCTTCTCTGCCGTTATCCAGAGTTAAATGTCGGTGAAATGGCAGATATCCTAGATACTTCTATTTCTGTTGTTTCCCATAGCGTAAAGAAACTTTTAGAGCTTGAGCTTGTGACGAGAAGATCAACAAAACCCTAAAAGAATTCATTGTCGAGTAAAGTATGAGAAATAAAAACATATTCATTATTGCCACTATTTTACTTATAGGGTTAGCTTTCTTTTTCGGGAGTAAAGCTGGTCGCGTATCAAATAATAAGCAGGATACTTCACAAATTCTTTCTGATACTAAGTCTGCGCCAACTACACTCCTTAACAAACAAGCTCCAGACTTTAAATTAACTACTCTTGATAATCAAGAATTTAACTTAAGCGATAAAAGGAGTAAAACAATTATTTTATTCGGTATGGCCGGATGGTGCGGAACCTGCATACCTGAAGGAAGAGCTTTAACTCAAGTACGAAAAGAATACGCCAGTCGTGGAGTTGAGGTTATCGGGGTGGCATTTACCAAAGGAGACAATGAAGATTTCTTAAAAGAGTTTAGAAATCTTGGAACAATAGATATCCCCTTGTCGCTAGATACTGATAATGTCGCTTCTAAATATCAGCTTGTTAAGTTAGAAACCACCTATATCATAAATAAGGATGGCGTAATTGTTTATAAAGATGAGCAGTTTACAAGTTATGACGACTACAAAAGGGAGTTAGATAAAATCTTATGAAAGGCAACAAAGAACATTTAACAGGTGTACCGGCAATTTTAGCAATTGTCTTGGGCGTACTATGTCCTCTCTGTTTTATCGCCCCACTGCTTTTTGCAGCCGGATTTGGTTCAGTATTGGTTGTAGCAGTTCCTTGGTTAAAACCACTATTAGTTGTTGTGATCATCGCCGCATTGATGGGACTTGGCATATCATTTAAAGTACACAGAAACTTCTTACCTATTGTTTTAACGTTGATCGCTGGTGGACTTATGTATTACGGAAACTACATTAGCTATAATCCTAATATGACCTATTTAGGAGGCTTTTTGATAATTGTAGCCATAAGTTCAGATTGGTGGTTAAGAAAAAAATGCAATTGTTGCGAGGACTGTAAAATTGATACCCATAAAAATAAATAACTATGGAAGAATATGACTTGATTATTATTGGTGGAGGAGCTGGAGCTTTCGCTTCTGCAATTAAAGCGAATGAATTGAAGGCTAAAACTCTGCTGGTAAACACAGGTCTTCCTTTGGGTGGTACTTGTGTTAATGTTGGCTGTGTTCCTTCTAAAACGCTTTTGTGGGCAGGAGAAGTAATGCATCTTGCTAAAAACCATAATGTTCCGGGTATTGATATTGAGGTTAAAAACTTTGATTTCGCCCAAGTTGTTCAACATGAACTCGATTTAGTAGCAAAACTTAGAGCTGAAAAATATGAGAAAGTCTTAAATGGTTTAGAAAATGTCACCCATACAGAAGGTAAAGCCACTTTTGTTTCTCCTAATGAGATTGACGTTGATGCTCAAAAGTATCAAGCTAAAAAATTTATTATTGCAGTCGGATCAACTGCAACTGTACCACCCATTGAAAATATACAAGAAGTTGGGTACTTGACTCATATTGAGGCTTTACAGATCAAAAATCTTCCTAAGGAACTTATTGTGGTTGGTGCAGGACCTTTGGGATTAGAGTTTGCTCAAATGTATGCTCATTTTGGGACCAAAGTCACTATTCTACAAAGAAATGTCTCTATTTTTCCTCCTGCGGAAGCTGAACTAACAAGTCGTTTAGCTGAAATCCTTGCTAAAGAAGGCATAACCATTAAAATAAACGCTCAAATTAAATCTGCACGTAAAGAGGGCAATAGGAAAATTCTCACCTATACAATTAACGATACGCAAGAAGAACTATCGGCAGACGAAATACTCCTTGCAACTGGTAAAACTCCAAATACCAAAGGTTTAGGTCTTGATAAAGCTAGTATAGAAATTGACGAGAAACAGGCGATAAAAGTAAATCCTCAATTTCAAACTTCTCAACCGCATATCTACGCAGTAGGTGATGTAATAAATTTACCCATAAGACAAGAACCAACAGCAGGTAGAGAAGGGACACTTGCTGCAGAGAATGCTTTAAGCAATACACAAAATAGCATTGACTATAATACTGTTCCTTGGACTATCTTTACTGATCCCCAGCTTGCAGGAGCGGGAATAACAGAAGAACAAGAAATAAAACAAATAGGAAGTTGTCTTTGCCGTACTGTTTCTTTTGCAGACGTTCCAAAGGCTCTTATTATTGGTAGAACGGAAGGTTTAATCAAAATGGTTATCCATCCTGAGATAAAAGTAATTCTTGGAGTGCATATCTTAGCTCCTAATGCAGGTGACCTTATTGCTCAAGCTATGTGGTTAGTCAAAAATAAAAATACTATTGATGATATTACAAATTCCCTACCGATGTTTCCAACATTATCCGAGGCAATAAAAATAGCAGCGTTATCTTTTACTAAAGATGTATCTAAACTTAGTTGTTGTGTATAGAGAGTAATCACCTCTAACTCCTGCTTATTTAAGAGATTTTTATAGTCACTCTTCCCAACGTAGCTGTCCTTAATGTGCTAAATTTCCAACTGCTGATAAAGACGGTGGTGGTTAAAGATGTTACCGTTGGAAATAATTAAGAAGTATTACCCTAACCTATCAGAAGAAGAATTAAAAGAAATACAAGAAATTGCTTATCTACTGGCTTGTGCAGTTATGCAACAATTTTATGGGTCAGATTGGATGGGTAATTTTGAAGAATCCGATCAAGAAGAGAAATTGATAGTTTAAGACTAGTTCAATTTTCGTTAGGGTACAAGGTTATAGGATTATATTTTTCTAAATTTTAGCAATTTCTTGAAGCTAAAATCCACGAGTTCGATTAAATTCGTATGGAGCTCCTTATTGCTCGCCCCGCCATTCGGCTGGGCTCGCTTCCCGCAAAATTTTTCGCGCCGTTTGGAAATTAGGGAGGGGAAAAGAAAATGTGTCGTTGCCCCACCCTGCCCGTGCCCCGACACACGGTCCCGATTACAGAAATTAAATTGGCGAACCGATGACAAAAAAATTGTCCTGAAAGCATTTTATAGAGATTCTTTTTAGGCATAACGCATTATTAATTTTGTTTATACCCTTTCCGCCAACCGTAACTGCTTTTTCTCCACCAATCAGAATTGGAGCATAAGAGGCGTATACTTTATCAACGATTTTTTCATCAACAAAATTTCCTAAAACTTTTCCGCCGCCTTCAACTAGAACACTAATAATTTCCCTGCTTCTTAACGACAACAGAAGTTCTTTCACTGGTATGTTTTTACTTTCAAAAGTGAGAATCGAAATACCCCGCCTCGTCAATAATTCCTTTTTGTTTTTTGAAGCATGGGCGGTTGTTGCGATTAAAACATTATTATCCCGAAGCACACGAGAATTTAAAGGGATCCGAAGATTGGAATCTAGAATAACCCTTACTGGATCTTTTTTGTCCGGACTGCGTACTCCTAGATGAGGATTATCACGTATTATGGTATTGATTCCTACGAGAATAGCTTGATATTTTCTTCTTAACTTTCTAGCAAATAAGCGAGCTTTTTCGTTTGTGATCCATTTGGAATCACCTGTCTTCGTAGCAATTTTTCCATCAAGACTGGCAGCAAACTTGATAGCAACAAAAGGTCGTCCTTTTTCATGGAAAGTAAAGAACGTCTCATTAAGTGCTCGGGATTCTTTTTCTTTTAATCCGACAGAGACAGCGATACCTGCTTGTTTTAGTTTAGCTGCCCCACGCCCGTGAACTTTTGGGTTTGGATCAAGTACCGAGCAAACAACGCGTTTTATTCCCGCTTGAATAATTGCATCAACACATGGCGGCGTTCTTCCGTAATGAGTACATGGCTCAAGGTTGACATAGAGCGTAGCTCCCTCAACGCTCGTTTTTGCAGCGTTGAGTGCTTCGATTTCAGCATGTGGAAATCCCACTCGTTTGTGATACCCCTTAGCAATAATTTGACCCCTCTTTACGATCACCGCTCCCACCATTGGATTAGGATTGGTCCATCCCATCGCCTTTTTTGCCAATCTCAATGTCTCATCTATAAAATATTCATCAGAAATGGAAGGAGGGCGCATAAAGGTTATATCATGCTTAATCGATGACCTAACTTACGTCTTTTTGTAGCAAGGTACTTGGTATTTACTCCATTATGCCGACTTTCTATAGGAATACACTTGGTAATATGGATTCCAAGACTAGCAAGTTGTTTTTCTTTATCTGGATTATTCGTCAAAAGATTAATTTTTTTTATTCCCAGATCTTTTAAAATGTGAGCTGCCACCTCGTAATTTCTAGCGTCAGCTGGAAAGCCAAGTTTGTGATTGGCTTCGACGGTATCATTGCCTTGGTCTTGTAATGAATATGCTTTGATTTTATTCACTAGCCCAATACCCCTGCCTTCTTGGTTAAGGTATAAAATGACGCCGCTTGGAGCTTTGCTTATCATTTTCATACTTTGATGCAACTGTTGTCTGCAATCACATCTCAAAGAAAAAAGTGTATCTCCAGTAAAACATTGGGAATGAACCCGCGTTAATAACGGTTGTCTCGCATTTCCTTTCAGCAGAACAGCATGTTCATGGTTGTCCGTGATAGACTTATATATTGAAATTTGAAATGTTCCGTATGTAGTTGGAAGTGTCGATGTGGCAACTTTGATCACTTCAGATTTCTCTAGTAATGGTGGTAGGGGATTTTTTTTCAGATATTTAATAAGGTCATTTATTGATACCATCTTGATGTTTAATTTTTTGGAAAGCCTGATTAAATCTTTAAGTTTAGCCATTCTTCCATCGTTTCTGACGATCTCGCACAAAACTCCTCCTGGAGTAAAATTAGCAAGCCTGGCTAAATCAACTGCCGCTTCGGTATGACCGTCTCTTTCTAAAATCCCACCCTGTTTTGCCACTAAACCAAAAACATGCCCTGGTGTAGTAATTTCTGATTGTTTGGATTTTGGATTTGCTAAAATCCCAATAGTTTTTGCTCGGTCAAAAGCGGACACGCCAGTAGTAATGCCCTTTTTTGCATTTACTGAAATAGTAAAGTTCACATGTGTTTTTTCAGTATTGCTTAGAGGGGCAATCATTAAAGGAAGGGATAGACGATAAGCCTGTGCTTGAGTAATTGCAGTACAAACTAATCCTCCTCCTCTCTGAATCATTGTAATAATGTGTTGCGGACTGACTTTATCAGTCGGAATATAAAAATCTCCCTCGTTCTCACGTTTTGGGTTATCTACCAAAATAAGCAACCTACCTTTTTTAATCTGATCTAACGCTTCTGGTATTGTTGAGAAATAACTGTTCATATATTTGAAATAACTTTAATCATTTCCAGTGCGGTTAGAGCTGCTTCGACTCCTTTATTTTCTTCTTTTCGTGTGGCTCTCTCTATTGCGTCTTGTAGTTTATACACGGCTAAGACTTCAAAAATAACGGGGACTTCATATTGTAAAGAAACCTCCGTACAGCCTCTTGCACACTCATTAGCAATTTGCTCAAAGTGATACGTTTTGCCTTTGACAATTGCGCCAAAAGTAATAATTGCGTCATAAATATGTTTCTTTGCTATTTTTTTTGCAATTAGGGGAATTTCCAGTGATCCGGGAACTCTGAAAATGTCTGTTTGATTTTTAGTTATCCCTTTCTTTTTAAACGTAGCAATACAATTTTTTTCCAGATTCTCAGTTACTTCTGCTCGAAAAGAACTGCTAATAATGGCAATTTTAATTTGTTTAATATTTTTCATTTTATTTTTTTAAAAGCTTCTCGACATACTTTGCCAAGATATCTATTTCAACATTAACAGCGTCTCCAGCTTTAATTGTATGAAGCATTGTTTTTTCCCAAGTGTGGGGAATAATTCCAACCGTAAAATAATTTTCGGCTGACTTGATTACGGTTAAAGAGATGCCGTTTACCGCAATTGATCCTTTCTCAACTACATACTTCGAAAGAGAGTTAGGAATTGAAAATTTTAGAATGTAGCTATTATTGTTTTTAACAATACTTTGCAATCTTCCAGTGCCGTCAATATGTCCGTAAACGATATGGCCTGATAAAAATGAATTCGCCGTAGTCGGCAGTTCTAGATTAACCAGATTTCCTGATTGTAAATATTGTATATTTGTTCTGTTTGTTGTTTCTGACATGATATTTACCCCAAAGGAATTCTTATTATAAGTTACCACTGTCAAACAAATTCCATCTATAGCAACACTTGTGCCTTTTTCTAATCCAGTCAAAAAATCCTTATCAGTTTTAATAATTAAACTGGTTTCTGTTTTATTAAAGACTGTGCCTAAATGAGTAATAATTCCTGTAAACATAGCATTAAAAAACCCCGATGCTTCGGGGTTACAAAATTCCCATCAAATGACGGCAATTGTTCCTTCTTTCATCCCGACTATACGGTCGGCCTTGGAATTTCACCAAATCGTGTCCTTTTGGGACTCGTGGGCTATACCACCGATTGGGACTTACACCCAACCCCGAAGGAATATTTATAGTATACATCTTTTTTTTGTTTTAGTGGGAGGACCATTTTGACAGGCGCGGATGGGCGGGTGGGCCAAGCGTGTTTTCCCCTTTTTTATTTCCGGCGCGAAAAATTTTGCTATGATTTGTCAGTGATTTTTGATAAAATAAGTTCGAGCTTTTTGATAAAAGGAGCGGGAGACGGACTTCTATTTGAACCGCGTCTCATCGAGCTCTTAGCACATTTTAACAAGTTGATGGAAGCTTATCAATCATTTGGAGAAGAAAAATAACTAGGCAGTCAAGCTAGCGAAGCATTGGCAAACTACCTACCAACGAATTAACAACTTTTTCTTCACCAACTACTCCTAACCCAACTAGAGTTACTGAATCAAGTGGTAGACCAGAAACTCTTTTTTCATATTGATTATAATCCGTTGTAGATTGTCCTTCTTTGGTAAATGCCATGAATTTTAAATTCATTCCTCGTGCTTGTTTGCAAAGTTCGAATAAGGATCTGTTCCCAGGTTTAAGAATTAAGATAGGGATCTTTGTAATAGGAATGTAAGTTACATCTTTTCCTTGAATTTCCGGTCCAACGTAGTCTTTTCCATCCAAAAATAGGCCTGAAGCGATACAAGCAACCGAGTTAGCTAATAAGCCTGTCGGTTGTTCGGAATCAATAATAATAGCTGCCTTATACATATAATTGTTAAAATATTAACAAATGTGATATAATAATAACAATTATAACTTAATCACTTGAATATGTCAAATACGATATTAGCTTATCTGAAACGACATCCACTACTCACTGGCTACATTCAAAAGGGTATCATAAACCTTAATGCTTTGGCTCGATATATAAAAATCAATGACAAGCAGATCAGTAAAGATATTTCATTGACGGCTCTTAGTATGGAGTTAAGAAGAAATATTGTAAAGCTTCCCAAAAGTGAAACTATTTCCTTAGATTTTTCAAAGTACCCACTTCAGCTTGTTACCAGAACCAACATTCACGAGCTTATTTTAAACAAAACTCTGGAAAATCGACAGCACTGTTTGAGTATCGTAAATAAAATTTCTCAAACGAAGTATTTTATTTCTATGATTGAGGGAGAAAAAGAAATGGTAGTAATCACCGATTACCCTATTATTGAATTTCTGACTGACATAAGGCTAAAAAAGCTAATCAGTCATGCAACAGAGGGACTGGGTTTTATTTCAATTAACTTTCCAATCGAATTACGACAAGTACCTGGTGTTTATAATCTCATCACTGCTGGACTAGTCGAAGCGAAAATATCTATTCATTCCTTTCATACAATAGGGGGAGAAATATTAATTCTCGTCATGAACAAAGATATTGTCTACGCTCAAGAAGTTTTGAAATCCTTGCTCATCGACTAGTTATAGGAGTTGAACCTACTCTTAAATAATCCTTGTTTTCCCAATGTTTATTTCCATAATGATGTGTCCAAGTTCCCCAGCCACGATAGTAACTCTCAATTTCTTTCGATTCAAAATTAATTACATGCAAATCTCCATTATCGCATCTATCTTTAGGATCATAAAATACCGTTTGAATAACGATTTGACTTCCTGAAGGACTAGCTACATTAAATCCAACAAGTTGATTTGGTAATTTTCTTTCCTTAATTCCACAATTTTTCAATTCAGTAGGATAAGTACCTGGCAGAGATAAAGTTGCTAGAGATCCCATAGATGAACGATAAAATCTAAAAGATTCAAGTTGCTCATCGGATAATTTTGTTACTTTGACATTCATATAATTAAATGGTTCAAATCCCGTTCCTTCAAATTTAAAATAGCCTTGAAAAGGTTGTATCAAGTCAATACGCGTTGCATCGTATTTTTGAGGCTAGATAGCTTCGATTTCTCGAGCTATCCCGTCTGGAGCGGGATAGGGGAATCGAACCCCCTTCTCCACCTTGGGAAGGTGGCATACTACCGGTGTACTAATCCCGCTTTAATTTCGTATAATTATAGCGTATATGGAAAAAAGATTTAAGCACTATCCGGACAGCATATCTCCTGCGTATGTTGTTATTGCTGTTCTTATTGTTTTTGCCGCAATCGCGGCCTACTTCGTAGGTGAGTTTTCCAATGATCAACAATTATTGGTCAACGAGGGGATACGAGTATGAGATTCTTATAACGCCATTGATCTAGGCCATTATTATCCGTCTCAAGCGGTATGAGAAGCTTGATACGTTTGACTACGGCGAGAAATATAATCCCCTTACACTCTCTTTAAAAAAAGAGAAGATAAAAGGATTTCTTATCTTGGTAACATCAATACATTTCCAGGGTGAATGATATTTGGGTTTGCCAAATTATTCTCCTTCGCAATCCTCACCCATGCGTAACCATCTCCATACTCTCGGACAGCAATATTCCACAAATCATCACCTTTGACAACTGTATATGTCTTGGGAACTACAGTTGCTATTGATGAAACTTCTCCGGAAGGGGGTGTGATTGTTTCTGCCTTTGGGATAATCATTTCCTGTCCTACCTCTATCCGATCAGGATTTACCAAATTATTCGCCTTCGCAATCGTCACCCAGTTATACCCAGAGTTGTAGTATTTCTGAGCAATGACCCAAAGTGATTCATTCTCTCCAACCTTGTGTGTCGTTGGTAGTACCGCTACTTCCTGTGATGATGTCGTATTCGATGTTTCGTTCGTAATAATAGTTCCTGGTCGGTTTTTGGTAAAGAAGTTATAAAGAAGCATTCCGCCTACCACAACAACGAGAAAGCCAAGAGTAATTGAGATATATGATTCAGGAAAGCTGAGTTCTTTTAGATATTTTTTCCACATCTGCCAATAAAATCCTCCTTTTCTGGGCAGAGATAAAAAAGCTGAGGCGGAACGGAATAAATTTATTTCATAAATTTAAACGTTCCAGCCACGTTTAAATTTTTCGCTAGAAAAATTTATTACGTGGCGGGCCCGGCCGGATTCGAACCGGTGATCTTCGCCTCGACAGGGCGACATGTTGACCGCTACACCACGAGCCCAAACGTATCCGGATAATATCAGATGATTGTGAGAGGGTCAATAGATATGCTACACTTTTTGTGGGTATTTTATGACAAATAAAGAAGTAGCAAAACTTCTGCGAGAAGTAGCGGCAGTATATCTTTTAAAAGAAGAAAATAGATTCCGTACCATTGCATATGAACGTGCTGCAGACACGATAGATGCTTCAACTGTTGATGTGGAAGATCTATGGAAAGAAGGGAAACTGACTTCACTTCCTGGAGTAGGTTCCTCGATTTCTTCTTACCTTGAAGAACTTTTCAAAACCGGAGAAGTAAAGCATTTCGACTCTGTCCGCAAGAAAGTGCCTGAAGCGATGTTTGCATTACTAGATATTCCTGGATTTGGTCCCAAGCGGGCTTTGCAGCTTACAAAAGAGCTTCATATAACAAGTCCAAAATCTGCAATCGATGATCTTCTTAGAGCGGCAGGGCAAGGAAAAATAGCACGACTCGCCGGATTTGGTGAAAAGTCCCAAAAAGACATTGTTGAGTCAATACAACGCTTCCAGAAGGGACAACTGAAAGAAAATCGAATAACATTACCAGTCGCATCAGTTATTGCCGATGAAGTTGGAGAGTATCTGCAAAGACATAGAGATGTGTTTGAAGCAATTCCTTTGGGAAGTCTAAGAAGACAAGTTGCAACGATAGGCGATATTGACTTTGCTGTTTCCACAAAAAATCCCGAGAGCGTGCTGGGTTGGTTTCTTAAGTATCCAAAAAAGCAGGAGCTTATCGAGCGAGGACCAACAGGTGCATCAATTGTGCTGACAAACGGAAGACAAGTCGATGTACGCGTCCAAGATCCTAAAACGTTTGGATCAATGGTTCAATATTTTACCGGAAGCAAACAGCACAACATTCACCTTCGTGAGCTTGCTCTAAAGCAAGGGTATTCACTCAACGAGTATGGGATTAAACCATTGACGAAATCTAAATCCAAAAAGGGATATGGGAATAATTACAACAAAAAAAAGAATCTCTATGAATTCCAGAAGGAAGAAGGCTTCTATCGCTTCTTGGGAATGCATTGGATTCCTCCTGAAATCCGAGAGGATCGAGGTGAAATTGAAGCATCACTCGCAAATCGATTACCAGAGCTTGTAAAGATGCAAGATATAAAAGGGGATCTCCATATCCATACAAGTTATGATCTTAAACCCTCGCATGATTTAGGGTCGTCGGATTTAAAAGAGATCCTAAAGTATGCAGATGTACGTAAGTATGAGTATGTCGGTATAAGCGATCACAATCCGAGAGTTTCCGAGCATTCTGAAATAGAAATTTTATCTATTATGAAAAGGCGTAAATCCTATTATGAACAAATATATAGTTCAACAAAAAGTACTCGAGTAAAATTATTTCTCATGTTGGAGATAGATATCCTTCCTGATGGGAAATTAGCTCTTCCTCAAAATAGTTTTGCGTATATTGATGCTGCCATAGTTTCGATTCATTCAGTGTTCAACATGGATAAGTCTCGTATGACTCAAAGAATTCTTTCTGGTCTTTCCCACCCAAAAGCAAAGATTTTAGGACATCCAACAGGACGACTCTTAACCAAGAGGGAAGGATACGATGTTGATTGGGATGAAATTTTTACATTTTGTGGGAAACACAACAAAGCACTTGAGATCAATGCATATCCGCAGCGCCTTGACCTTCCTGATGATTTAGTTCGTGACGCGATTCGAAAGGGGGTACGACTCGTGATTAGTACCGACTCGCATGATGTTACTCATATGGATCTTATGCGCTATGGAGTTTCGGTTGCGCGACGAGGTTGGGCACAAAAGGGTGACATACTGAATACTTTGCCGTATAATAAATTTAAGGAATGGTTGATTTCATAAACGCGCATTAATCAGATTCTAATTTTGAAGGAGAATTTTTATGATAAATAGTCTATTACCAGTTTTGATTATCGGCGGATTTATCGCGCTTTATCTTTTCTATCTTTACAATGATTTGATGACTGCAAAAGTCCGAATGAAAGAAGCCTGGAGTCAGATCGATGTTCAACTGAAACGTCGTGCCGATCTTATTCCGAATCTCATTGAGACGGTGAAAGGATATGCCAAGCACGAAAAAACAGTATTTGAAAATGTTACCAAGGCAAGAGCTCAACTACTATCTGCTACCGGTCCGTTGGAGAAAGCCGCAGCAGATAATCAGCTGGTAGGTGCGTTAAAAAGCCTTTTTGCCGTTGCAGAAAACTATCCCAAACTTGCCGCAAATGAGAATTTTCTTCAGCTTCAAAAAGAACTATCTGATACGGAGGACAAAGTTTCATATGCTCGACAGTTTTACAACACACAAGTCTCTCTATTCAATACCAAGATTGTGACATTTCCGAGTATGATTTTGGCAAAACAGATGGGACTTTCGGAAGAGGAATTTTTCAAAACAGACGAAGATGATAGCAAAATTCCAAAAGTATCATTTCATTCGTAGCAGGTAATTCTACCGAAGTTTTAAATAGCAAGGACTACGAAGATCTCCTTTTTTTATGGCAATATCAATCTATTCTCAAATCGAATCAAACAAAACACGCTCCCTCCTCATCATGGCATTTTTTACCATTTTTATTGCGATGATTGCCTATGTTTTTGGTAAAGCCTCTGGATATGGAATTTCGTTTGCAGCCGTAGCGCTTATTTTGGCAGGACTTACAAGTCTCGGGAGTTATTACTTTGGTGACAAACTTGTGTTAACAATGTCAGGGGCAACTCCCGCAAATAGACAAAAAGATTTTGATCTTTTTACGGTTGTTGAAAACGTAAGTATTGCGGCAGGAATTCCTAAACCCAAAGTGTATACAATTGAAGATCCTGCAATGAATGCGTTTGCAACAGGTCGAGATCCCAACCATGCCATTGTATGTGCAACAAGAGGACTTTTGGAAAAACTGACCAGAAGAGAGCTTGAGGGAGTTATTGCTCACGAAATTTCTCACATACAAAATTTTGATACACGGGTGATGGCGATAGTATCAGTTCTTGCTGGTAGTGCGGCATTCTTGGCTGATACTTTCGTACGAATGCTCTGGTGGGGGGGAGATCGAAGTCGTGATCGCAGTGATAGAGGCGGTATAGGGTCAATTCTCTTACTTCTGGGAATAGTTTTGGCAATTATTTCGCCTCTTATTGCCACATTAATTCAGCTTGCAGTTTCCCGTCGACGTGAATTTCTTGCCGATGCATCTGGTTCACTCCTCACTCGAAATCCAGACGCTCTTGCATCGGCCCTTGAGAAAATCGCAAGTGACAGACACGTTCTTCATTCTGCAAGTAATGCGACCGCGCATCTTTTTATTGAAAATCCATTTAAAGGAAAAAGCGCAAAAGCCTGGTTTGCCGGCCTTTTTAACACCCATCCTCCTGTTGAAGAAAGAATCAGGATATTACGGGCCATGTAACCTATGCAAACATAAACTGCCCAATTGATTGGATGGTATTACATCTCCTCACTACTTACTTTTCTCTCGCTTTGATTTTCTTCGGAAAATTGACTATACAATTGTTGACAATTTTTGGGATTGGTGCCGGTGGTACTTGGCCTGGAGAAATCGCCTTACGGGGAAATCCTCATATTCTCTCTTTTTTCCTTCGTCGTGTCCGAAGCGGAATAGTTCTCGTTGCAGGAACAAATGGTAAAACGACAACCTCGAAGTTAATTCAGAGAATTGTTGCTGAAAGTAACCGGGGAAATACCGATAGAATGACGATTGTTCATAATGAAACAGGCGCAAACCTCATGAATGGTTTAATTTCCGCATTTATACGAGAGTGGAGAATCCAAAAACCATATGATTTTGCAGTTTTAGAGGTTGACGAAGCGTCTCTTCCTCATGTCGTTGCGGAAATGCAAGCATACAAGGGAAAAGTAGTTCTTGTTCTTCTGAATCTGTTTCGAGACCAGCTTGATCGGTACGGAGAGGTGCGGATGATAGCAAGGATTTGGAAAGAATCAATTAAAAAACTTCCCTCTCAAACGGTTTTTGTCGTGAATGCGGACGATCCGGAACTCGTTGATGTGACTCATGGCAAGAAAAATAAGTATTTTGGCATCAAAGACCCATCTTCGTATCTGAAAAAGGGAGAACACGCGACAGACTCGACCTACTGTCCTTTTTGCGGACAGAAATTAACCTACGAAGGGATATACTCATCCCACTTAGGAATCTGGAGGTGTCAGAAATGCGGGAATACGAGACCCAAGTTGACGTTAAGCGCCTATCCATCCGTTCTTCCCGGCTTGTATAACCGTTACAACACTTTAGCAGCGGTTTTAACAGCCCAGATTCTCGGTATAAATAAAAATCAAATAAAAAATGCGTTAGAAAATTTCTCTCCAGCTTTTGGCCGGGGGGAAGGACTAATAGTAGAAGGAAAGAGAGTGAAGATATTTCTTGCCAAAAACCCTGCCGGATTTAACGCAACGGTAAGAACAGTATTGGAATTAGGGGCAAAAAATATTGTATTTCTCTTAAATGATCGGGTTCCTGATGGAAGAGATGTTTCATGGATATGGGATGTAGACTTTGAGATGATTCCAGATGCGGTGATGTGTATTGCTTCTGGAGATCGAGCATATGATTTGGGATTAAGGATAAAATACACACATAAATCTCGAAGTGGAATCTCCAATCTTAAAATATTTGAAACTACGAAAGAAGCTATTGTATTTGGATTAAAGCAAATGAAACAACACGAAACGCTCTATATCGTACCCACCTATTCTGCCATGCTTGAGGCACGGAAAATCTTAACCGGTCAGGCAATACTATGAAAAAAATCCTAGAATTGACAGTTGGTTGGCTCTATCCAGACCTTATGTCGACATATGGAGATAGAGGAAATGTGATAGTACTTTCAAAACGGTCCGAATGGAGGTCGATACCGCTTTCTGTTATTCCAATTTCATTTGAAACGTCACGAAAAGATCTTCTTTCGTGCAATTTGGTTTTGGGTGGAGGCGCGCAAGATCGTGAGCAAGAGTTAGTCGCAAACGATTTGCGTTTGAATAAGGGAAAAACACTCAAAGAAATGTTTACCCGTGGTATTCCGGGACTTTTTGTTTGTGGTTCACCACAACTTTTGGGAAAGTATTATATGACTGGAGATGGAAAGAAATTGCTAGGACTTGGAATATTCCAATTCGTTACCAAGCATTTCGGACATGATAAACCACGATGCATTGGAAATACGGCGGGGAAGGTGGTTGGAATTCCATTATCAGAAATTGGGAAAAGAGAAACCATTGTGGGGTTTGAAAATCACGGAGGGAGGACATATCTTGGTCAAAATGACAAGCCGTTTGCACAAGTTTTGAAGGGGTATGGGAATAATGGTGAAGACGGGTATGAGGGAGCAGTCTATAAAAATGTTATTGCCTGTTACTATCATGGCCCGTTTTTATCGAAAAATCCACATATTGCGGATTGGCTCTTAACAAAGGCTTTGGAGATAAAATATGGTAAGATACAAACCTTGACACCGCTTAATGACCGTCTTGAATGGAAGGCTCATATGTTAATGCTTTCACGATTGGAAGCGTACAAAGATATATGAAAAAGAATGGGAATGCAGAACTCAAAAAAGAACTTCGACTTCTGTATCATGTTGCCCAGTCCGTTCATAGTTTAGAGTTGAATGCGCTTCTTCATGAAATAGTACTTATTGCAACCCAAGTTACCAAAGCCGATTCAGTCCTTATTTACATTCTTGAGAAAGATAACGAAACACTCGTTTTGCGGGCGTCGAAAAATCCCCACAAGGATTTATTACACCGGATTAAATTGAGACTTGGAGAAGGTATTACCGGATGGGTAGCAAAAGAGAAAAAAGCAGTGGCAATTCATGAGGGTGCAGCAAAAGATCCTCGTTTCCGATTCTTCCGAAGTCTTCCTGAGGATACATTCCAAGCATTTCTATCGGTTCCAATTATCAATAAAAAGGGTGTTGTCGGTGTTATAAACGTTCAGCATAAAAAAAGACATAATCATTCTGAAATGGAAAAAAATCTTTTAGAAGCGATAGGAAAGCTTGTAGGAGGAGCTGTAGAAAACGCATTGTTAGTTGAAGAATCCATGGCGCTTCGTGAGGCATTGGAAATGCGCAAAGTTATAGAGCGTGCAAAAGGAATTCTCATGAAGAGAGGAAAGACCGAGGAAGACGCCTATCGACTAATTCAAAAAGAAAGCATGAATAGGAGAAAGTCACTCAAAGAAGTTGCAGAGATTATTATAGCCGCAGATAAATTCGCATTCGGACTTGACAAATAAAAGGGTTCTAGTTTAGGATAAGACCATTAGTACGTACCGTTGCGTGCGAGACAAAGACGTCTTCCAATCCTATTTTGGTTAGGTGCGGAAGATTTTTTTATTCATGTTCCATTGAAAGGAGTATCTATGCCAAAAGATATTGTAAAAGAGGTGCTTTCCAGAGCGAAGGCAGATAAGGTTTCGTATATTGATCTTCAATTTACCGATTTTTTAGGAAGCATAAAAAACTCCACCATCCCTATCTACACACTATCTGATGCATTGACTCGGGGAGTATGGATTGATGGCTCGTCCATTGAAGGATTTGCCAGGATCCATGAGTCAGATATGTACCTGATGCCTGATCCAGCTACATACGCCCTTCTTCCATGGCGAAATCATGAGGAGGGAGGAAGAGTTGCCCGATTTATTTGTGACGTATACAAACCAAATCATGAGCCGTTTGAAGGAGATCCTCGAAATATTCTTAAACGAGCACTTGGGGAAGCGAAAGAGATAGGTTTTGATTACTACACAGGTCCGGAATGTGAATTTTTTCTTTTCCCGAAAACTCCTGAAGGCAATATAAAGCTACATTCTGAGGGAAATGGGTATTATTTTAACCTCATTTTAGATGAGACTCATGGTATTAAACGAGAAATTATGGAAGCTCTGCGTCTCATGGGTGTTGATTCCGAAACATCAACATATGAGGTTGCAAATAATCAGCATGAATTGGATATTCGGTATGATAAAGCTCTCAAGAGCGCAGATAATACGATAACACTCAAAATGGCCACAAAATTTATTGCGTATAAATACAACTATCACGCGACGTTCATGCCAAAACCAATCCACGGAGTAAATGGAAGTGGAATGCACACACATCAAAGTTTATGGAAAAATGGGAAAAATGCATTTTTTGACACTCGAGACAAATACCGGTTATCGAAGGTAGCGTACAGTTTTCTTTCTGGCCAGCTTTCTCATGTCAGAGAAATTGCAGGTGTGTTTGCTCCAACGGTGAATTCTTACAAGCGCCTCACACCAGGATTTGAAGCGCCTGTCTACGCCTGTTGGGCACGAATTAACCGGTCAGCGCTTATCCGTGTACCACAAGTATCAAAAGGGTACGAGGATAAAGCGACTCGTATCGAAATCCGTTGCCCTGATCCCTCAAGTAATCCATACTTGACATTTGCCGTACTTCTAAAAACTGGACTAAGTGGTATCAAGAAAGCGATGAAGGCTCCCGAACCGGTTGAAGAAAACTTGTTTGAATTTGATGATGAAAAATTAGATGCTCGCCATATATCGAAACTCCCTGCAAGTTTGAATGAGGCGATGGCAGAAATAGAGAATGGAAAAATTGTAAAAGACACTTTTGGTGACTATACGTGGAAACGGTATTTGGAGGCAAAGAAAACGGAATGGGATGAATTTCGGATATCGGTGACAGATTGGGAGAGGGAACGATATCTTCAAAACTTATAAATGAATATATACTCACACTGGAAAAAGAAGGCTAATCACGGTAAAATAAGGTATGGCGAAATTCCACAAAGCACTTACCACCCATGAAGTATCTCACGTAGCCCACCTTGCTCGTTTAGGTCTTTCAAAAGAAGACCTTGAAAAATTTCAAAAACAGTTATCTCAAATCATCGAATTTGTTGATGAATTAGAAAATGTTGATACGAAAGGCATAGAACCAACAAGTCAGGTAACTGGGCTTGAAAATGTTTTTCGTGAAGATGAAATTAAACCCTCTCTTTCACAAGAAGTAGTCTTATCCAATGCACCAAGGAAACATAACGGATATTTTGTCGTAGACGCAATTTTTAACCAATAACCTATGTTAGTTGATCTTTCAATTTATGAATTATCAGATGGGTTACGAAGGAAAAAATTTTCAGCCAAAGATATTGTAAAAGAATGTTATGAGCATATTGAACGATTTAATCCAACTGTCAATGCATTTATAACAATAAGGGATAAAGATACTGTTTTAAAAGAAGCGGAAGAAAAAGATAAGAATATAACTTTTGATAGTCCAATTCTGTATGGATTGCCCTATATACTGAAGGATTCATATAACACGAAAGGTTTGCGAACAACCGCCGCTTCGAATATCTTACGTTCATATATACCTCCATACAACGCGACTGTATATCAAAAACTTTTAGATGTTGGTGCAATTTTGATTGGGAAAACCAATATGGATGCGTGGGGACACGGAGCTTCATCTGAAAATACCGATTTTGGTCCGGTGAAAAATCCGTGGGATATCTCTCGAGTCGCAGGTGGTTCAAGTGGAGGCAATGCTGCAGCTATTGCAACACGAATGGCGGTTTTTGGAATCGGTGAAGATACTGGTGGTTCAATTCGCAATCCCTCTAGCTGGTGCAATACGACTGGTCTCAAAGTATCATACGGAAGAGTATCTCGATATGGGTGTATAGCCTACGTTTCATCGTTTGATACCATGGGGCCAATGGCAAAAACTGTTCAAGATTGCGCAAATATTCTGGAGGTTATCGCAGGGAAAGATCCATATGACGGGACAAGTTCTCCCAAATCTGTTCCGAAATACAGTGACCATCTTACCAATCCAGTAAAAAACATCACTTTGGGGATGCCGAGAGAGTGTTTCGGAGAAGGACTTGATTCGGAAATAAGGAAGCTTATTTACGATGCTGCAAAAGAGTATGAGAAGTTGGGAATTACAATAAAAGAAATATCCATGCCAATGCTTCAATACGGCGTACCCGTCTATTATGTGATTGGAACTTCTGAAACGAGTACAAATTTAGCACGATATGACGGTATCCGATATGGACAAGGGAGAGATAAATTTTCCAAAGAAACGATGAGACGAATTATGTTGGGAACCTATGCATTATCTTCTGGTTACTACGATGCGTACTATAAAAAAGCACAACAGGGGAGAACGTTATTTATAAAAGAGTACCACAAAGCATTATCAGAATGTGATGCGATTTTGATGCCTGTTGAACCCATGCCAGCTACGAAATTAGGAGAACTTATCAATAATCCTATTCAAAACATGTTAGCAGATATCTATACATGCCAAACTCCGGTCGGTGTGCCATCTCTTGCTCTTCCATGCGGTTTTACGAAAGATCATCTTCCTGTAGGGATGCAAATTGTCGGAAAAATGTTTGATGAATCTTTGTTGTTACAATTAGGGTATGCGTATCAGAAAGTAACAGATTGGCATAAGAAGTCCATAACCCTATGAAACGGATAAGCGTACTTTTTTGCGGAGGAACGGTTGGGATGATGCGAAATAAAAGCGGAGCACTCACTCCAACATTTTCATCAAAGCTCTTACTTGAAAAAATTCCTGATATGAACAAAATTGCTAATGTTACGGTTAGGCAAGTTGTCAATGTCGACAGTTCAAATATGACGCCGAAAATTTGGGAGGATCTAGCAGTGACAATTCAAAAGCTCTACAATCAATTTGATGGATTTGTTGTAATACACGGGACTGACACAATGGCTTTTACCGCATCTGCACTTTCTTTCGCAATTCAAAATCTTACAAAGCCTATTATATTTACCGGATCGCAAAAGCCACTTTCGGACATAGCAAGCGATGCACCAATCAACATTATCAATGCCCTTCTGGTAGCGACAAAACACGTACCTGACGTATGTATCGTATTTGGCTCTCGAATACTACGAGGAGTAAGGAGTTCGAAAGTTAGTGAATCGCATTTAAACGCATTTGAGAGTCCTCTTTTTGAAAAGATCGGAAATATTACAACCGAACCACATGTACATGCAGTCTACGCTGAAAAGAAAAAAAAGAAAATTCAATTTCAAGCAAGATTTGATCCGCATGTTGCTGTTGTGGATGTAATACCCGGGTTTAACCCTGAAATATTTGCAATTCTTATTGACAGTTCACTCCATGGGATTATTTTGAGAACGTTTGGCCCAGGGAATATTCCTGATTCGTTAATCAGCGAGATAAGAAGAGCAAAAGAAAAAGGATTTCCAATTCTTATTCTGAGTCAGAGTGTTTATGGAATGACGCAAATGCATTTGTATCAGGTAGGATACCAGGCACTTCGTGCTGGAGCTATACCTGGTCGTGATATGACGATGGAGGCGGCTCTTACGAAATTCATGTGGATACTCGCCCAAACTCGGGATCCCGTCAAAATTGATAAAGCGTTCCGTACCAATTTTGCAGGCGAGGTGACACTTTCTTAATTTTATGGACCGATACGAACCGATTATTGGACTTGAGATTCATGTAGAGTTAAAAACTCTTTCCAAGATGTTTTGTGGATGTAGCTCGGATTATTTTGGACATGATCCCAATACACATTGTTGCCCAGTATGCCTGGGTCTTCCAGGTGCTCTACCGGTACCCAACAAAAAGGCAATTGAATGGTGTGTGATGTTAGGAATGGCTCTTGGTTGTAAGATCCCATTATTTTCAAAATTTGACCGGAAAAATTATTTTTATCCTGATCTTCCCAAAGGGTATCAGATATCCCAATACGATAAGCCACTTGCCATAAATGGGAAACTCTCTTTCTCCTATAAAGATGATAAAACGGGAAAAATAGAAAAAAGGGTGGTTAGAATTCATCGTGTTCACTTAGAAGAGGATACTGGCAAACTTCTGCACGCAAAAGTAAACGCGAAGGACTGTACGCTTATTGATTTTAACCGAAGTGGTGTTCCGCTTGTTGAAATTGTTACAGAGCCTGATATCCGAAGTAGTATTGAAGCACGAGGATTTCTGAAGAAACTGTACCAGGTGATTCGATACATCGGAATTTCTGATGCTGATATGGAAAAGGGATCGATGCGTCTTGAGCCAAATATTTCAGAAAGAAAAATTGGAGAAGGAGATTTACCCAAATATAAAGTAGAAGTAAAAAATATTAACTCTTTCAAATTTGCCAAAAAAGCAATTGATTATGAAGTAAAAAGACATACTGAGATTCTAGAAAAGGGGCAAGTGCCAAAACAAGAAACTCGAGGGTGGGATGAGAAGAAAGGTGTAACTTTTTCTCAGCGGAGTAAAGAAGAAGCCCATGACTATCGGTATTTTCCCGAACCAGATATCCCTCCCATACGCTGGACCGAAAAATACTTACAAAGCTTGAAAGAAAGTCTTCCTGAACTTCCTGGTGAAAAGATTGCTCGTTTCATGAAGGAGTATGGACTCTCAGAATATGACAGTGCAATTTTGACCGATGAAGTTGCGGTTGCCAATTATTTTGAGAATTCAATAAAAATGGGAAAAGATATTCAACCAAAAACAATTGCAAATTGGATGATTAATAAGAAAGTTACTATTGAAAAGGTTCTTCCGGGCGAGTTTATAAATCAGATTGCGAAGACTTTAAAGAAACCAGCGATGGATGAGAAAGAGGTGGTGGATATTATAAAGCAAACTATTTCAGAAAATGAAAAAGCTGTACAAGACTATAAATCTGGAAAAGAAAATGCATTGATGTTTCTACTCGGGCAACTTATGCGGAAAACATCTGGTAGAATTGATGCGGAAACCGCAAAAAAACTTCTTAAAAAAAATTTAGGTTAAAAAGTGATAGAGACACCACAATCACAAGCTATTCGAGATCAAGTTATACCTCAGTTAATCCAAGTAGGAGAATCGTTAGTGATTCCACCCCGCTTTCAGGGAGCCCATGTCGTTTCAAATCGAAGTGGTTTGCAGCCGAAACTTGATAGATTGACAGGTCTTCCCATTCTTGAGTTAGAAGGTGAAGAATCAATTATATCCGATTTATCCGAGGCTATCCGCGAAGGACAAAACTTTATGTATATTCATGTCGATGCTGATAATCTCAAGTATGCAAATAAATCAAGCAAGGCTTTCGGTGATGTTTGTATAGAATTATCTGCTGCAAAAGCGTTGAAACTTCTTGACCGGGGGTTGCCTCATGAAAGTAAAGCAAAAATAGTAATCGTCCGGCCGACTCATGCTGCTGATGAAGTATCTATTTGGATTTTTGGAGCAACTGATGAAGAAACAGAAAGTATTAAAAAGAACTTAGATGGATTAGAAAGTGCAAAAGTAGATATTAAAGATCCACCATTCACCTTCACAACATCGTACGGTCTAATCGACCAAGACAATCCACTCATTGCAAAGGAGTTAGAAGGTGCAAGAGGTTGGGTTGCAAAAGATTCAGGAAATAAGGCAAACCGGTTGTACGATAGAATGACCAGAGAAGCAGAACATCACGCACATTTTTTTAAGGCTGTCAAAGATATTCTTGCTTTCCCGCCAATAAAAGAACTATCCAACCTGACTCCACCACAATTCCGCGATAAAATAAAGGACGAATGGGGGGATAAACGAATCTCAACGAATGTATTAGGAATGATTATTGAATTATCTTTTTTTAGAAGCGCGCTTTTTTTATCAACGAAATTAGAAAGACAAGATATTGATACGCATTATCCTTTTGTAAATCAACTGACACAATCAATCGGAGAACTCGAAAAGGAAGGTCTTATATCTCTAGATAAATTATTTGAGAAAGTTTTTGTGTAGTATGTCCGAATTTGTTCATCTTCATACTCATAGTGAATACTCCCTTCTTGATGGGCTTTCTAAGATCCCCGACATGCTTAAACGCATAAAAGAACTAGGAATGGATGCATTAGCCCTTACTGACCATGGTGCAATGTACGGAGCGATTAAATTTTTCCTCAAAGCAAAAGAGGCCGGTATCAAGCCAATTATTGGGGTGGAAGCATACCAAGCAAGCAGAAGCAGATTCGATAAACAATCTGGGATCGACAGTGATCAGTATCATCTTGTTCTCCTTGCAAAAAATAATGTTGGGTATCAGAATCTTATGCGACTCATAACCCATGCTCATCTTGAAGGGTACTACTATAAACCCCGTATTGACCTTCAGATCCTGCGTGACCACTGCGAAGGAATTATTGGCCTTTCAGCATGTTTAAATGGCGAAATACCACATCTTCTGTTAACGAATCAGGATCAACAAGCAGAACGGAGAACTCGGGAATTTGTTGATATTTTTGGCGATGGTAACTTTTTTTTGGAACTGCAAAGTCATCCAAAAATTCCCGAACAGGAAATTGTGAACAAAAAGATTGTGGAGCTGTCTCGGAATTTGGCAATACCATTAGTTGCCACGAATGATTCGCACTATATTAAGGCCGAGGATGCCGAGGCACAAGAAATTCTTCTCTGTGTTCAGACACAACGATCAATACTTGATTCCAAGAGACCGTTATCTATGATTTCATCGCCTGATTTCTATTTGAAATCAATCGAGGAAATGAAAGGACAGTTTCTGAAATATCCTGAAGCTCTTGCCAATACTGTCAAAATTGCCGAGATGTGTAACGTAAATATTGATTTGGGGAAATGGATTCTTCCTGAATTCGACGTGCCAGTGGGATCTACTCCCGAATCATACTTGAAAAAACTAGCAAGAGACGGGCTTTCCACACGTTTCAAACGAAAAACCAATGAATTGGATACGCGGCTTGAGTATGAACTGGGAATTATTCTGCAAAAAGGGTACGCTACCTACTTTCTCATTGTTGCAGATTTCGTCAACTGGGCAAAACGGAAAGGAATTGCTGTGGGTCCGGGGCGGGGATCGGCGGCAGGAAGTCTTGTTGCCTACTCGATGGGGATTACTGAACTTGATCCATTGTTCCATCAACTTCCTTTTGAGCGGTTCTTAAATCCCGATAGACCCTCTCCTCCGGATATCGATCTTGACTTTGCCGATGATCGCAGGGATGAAGTCATCGCCTATGTGACCGAGAAATACGGAAGCGATAAGGTAGCACAAATTATTACTTTTGGCACAATGGAGGCCCGGCAAGCAGTACGAGATGTCGGACGTGCTCTTGGGATGCCGTATGCGCAACCTGATCGAATTGCGAAAATGATTCCACCGGGCGCTCAAGGATTTCCAATGACGATAAATAAGGCATTGGAGTTAACTCCTGAGTTAAATCAGGCATATACGGAAGAGCCAGAAACAAAAAGACTTTTGGATCTTGCCAAAAAGCTCGAAGGAGTTTCCCGTCATGCATCGCTTCATGCCGCAGGAGTAGTCATTTCTGATAAACCTCTCACCTCATATACCCCATTACAAAAAGAAACTAAGGGTGATCGGATTATTACGCAATATGATATGTACTGCTTGGATCTGAATGCTGCCGATGGGAAAGCTGTTGGGCTTCTCAAGATGGATCTTTTAGGACTTCGCAATCTAACTATCCTTGAAAACTGTATTCAATTCGTCAAGTTTACCAGAGAATTTGAAGTTAATCTCCAAACAATACCTTTGGACGATCGGGAAGTGTATACTCTTATAACGTCAGGGGAAACAACTGGTATTTTCCAGCTTGAATCCGGAGGAATGAGAAGGTTAGCACGAGACCTTAAACCTACAAAATTTTCTGATATTGCAGCCATGGTTGCGCTTTTCAGACCTGGGCCAATGGATTGGATTCCTACATTTATTGAAGCAAAGGAAAATCCTGCCAAAATTAAATACCCGCATCCAGATCTTAAACCCATCCTTTCCGAAACATACGGTATTGCTGTTTATCAGGAGCAGTGCATGCAGATAGCAAATAGTCTTGCAGGATACACGATGGTTGAAGCGGACAAACTTCGAATGGCAATTGGCAAGAAAAAACCGGAAGTTATGAGGCGAGAAAAAGAAAAGTTTATCAACGGATGCATCAAAAAAGGATATAGCAAGAAAGTTGCGGAAAATGTTTTCTCTCTCATCGAAAAGTTTGTTGGATATGGATTTAACAAAGCCCATTCCGCCTCGTATGCACTTATTGCTTACCAGACGGCATACATGAAGGCGAAATATAAAGTGGAATTTATGACCGCAGTATTAACTGCAGAAAGCCGGAGTAGTTCCGGACCAACAAGTGATGAAAAAGTTGCACAAGCAATTGCCGAGTGCCGGAGGATGAAAATAGATCTCCTTCCACCGGATATAAATGTATCTGATATCGAATTTACAATCGTCCCTTCTGAGAAAAAAAGTGAGCAAGGGAAAATAAGTTTTGGACTTTCGGCAATTAAAAATGTAGGGACGGCCGCTATTGATTCAATTCTTGCCGCTCGTGGAAAAGGTGGGCCATTTCTCTCATTTACCGATTTTGTATCGCGAGTTGACCTTTCGAAGGTTACCCGAAAAACTCTGGAGAGTCTTATTAAAGCAGGAGCATTTGATCATTTTGGCAAACGCGCAGCTTTACTTAGTGCATTTCCACAGATTGTGGAGCGTGTACATACGACAAACAGTAAAAAAATCGAAGGACAAGTAAGCTTATTTGCCGATGATGAAAGTGTCAATTCCATCAAAGATATTCTTCCAGAAGTAGAGGAACTCTCGCGCGAAGAATTGCTTCTTTTCGAAAAAGAGCTTCTTGGTGTGTATCTTTCTGAACATCCACTTTCACCATATTTACCTATTTTAGAGAAAAAAGTGACACATAGAATTAACGCACTCACATTTACGCAAAATCTTGTTATTGTTGGTGGAATTATTACGCAGGTCAAAAAAATTATTACGCGGAAAAATAGTAGTGAGATGGCGTTTGTAAAAATAGATGATCTTACCGGAGCAATTGAGCTTATTGTGTTCCCATCTGTCTATGAGCGCACGAAGGATTTATGGAGGCGTGATCAGCCAGTAATTGTAAAAGGGAAGGTGAGCGAAAAAGATGATCGACTCAGTATCATTGTTGATGACATGAAACGTCTTGACTTACTTCGGGAGTAAATTTACAATATGGAAAAGAACAAAAAAATCGAAAAAACAGTCAATGACTGGATCGTCCAGTTCGATAGTGGGCTGAAGAGTAAGAAGTACAAAAAAGCTCGCGGAGATACAAATCATATACTTTCATTGGCCGGCAGTGTCGGTTTTTCGATGTCCGTTCCGCTTGTAGGTGGAGCCATCATTGGTAGTATTGTTGACAGACGACTCCAGACAAGTCCCCGAATGACGTTGTTTTTTCTTTTTTTGGGATTATTCATCGGAGGGTATAGTATTTATAAAATATTGAAAGAATTGGAAAACGAGTAAAAGATGGGTATCCATATTTCACTATCGGCCGAGACAATTACCCAGATAGGGACATTTCTTCCTGTTACTAACTCGCTTTTGACTACCTGGCTTGTTATGGTAGTTCTTACTAGTTTGGCACTAATCGTTCGGTCGAAGATTATTGCAATCCCCGGAGTCCTTCAGTCCATCTTTGAAATAGCAGTTGAAGGGTTGTTTACACTTTTCGAAAGTGTTTTGGGAGAGAAAACCAGACGGTTTTACCCTTTTCTTGCAACACTTTTTTTCTTTATCATCTTGATGAATTGGGTGGGGTTGCTTCCTGGAGTGGGCACAATTGGTTTGGAAAAAATAACGCACGGGGAAGTAGAGTTCATTCCACTCTTTCGAGCTGGTACGGCAGATTTAAACACGACACTTGCACTTGCACTCATCACGTTTGTGTATATTGAGTATGCTGGCATTTCCGCTTTGGGATTATCCTACCTCAAAAAATTTTTCAACTTTTCAAACCCAATATATTTCTTTGTTGGTATTCTTGAATTGATATCAGAGCTTTCTAGAATCGTTTCTTACTCATTCCGTTTATTTGGAAACGTTTTCGCGGGAGAAGTGCTTCTTACCGTGATAGCATTTTTTGTGCCTCTCTTGGCACCACTTCCCTTTTTAGGCTTAGAATTATTTGTTGGATTTATACAAGCAATGGTTTTTGCAATGCTCACCGCAGTATTTTTATCATTAGCAACGGTGAAAGAGAGTCATTAAAGGAGGTGAAAATAGATGGAATCAGAAGGATTAAAGGCATTAGGGACAGCATTCGCCATAGGCTTAGGTGCAATTGGGCCAGGTATCGGTATTGGGATTATTGCTGGAAAAGCTCTCGAGGCTATTGGTAGAAACCCCGAGACTGAGGGGAAAATTCGAAATAATATGATTCTTGGTATAGTTTTTGCAGAGTCAATTGCGATATATGCACTCGTTATTGCGCTTGTTATCAAATTTGTTTAAAAGTACCATGTACATTTCGATTCTATGGAAAATTTAGGTATACAGCCAGTTCAGCTTCTAACACAGGCAATAAATTTTCTCATCATGCTTTTTGTGTTACAAAAGCTTTTATACAAGCCTATTATGAAAGCTCTTGAGGAAAGAAGGAAAAAAATTGAAGAAGGATTGAACTATACAGAGAAAGTAAAGCTTGAGTTGGAGAAAGTAGAAAAGAAGAAAGGAGAACTTCTGGATGAGGCAAAAAAAGAAGTGCGGTCAATTATCGAGGAGGGCAAGATATCGGGTAAGAAAGTTGCCGATGAGATAATTGCAAAAGCTTCCGGCGAAGCAAAAGAAATTGTTGAAAAAGGGAAAAGGGATGTGGAGATAGAGCGCAAAGAAATGGAAACACATCTCCAGAAACAAATGGTAGAAATAGCAGTTGAAGTAGCGGGGAGAGCTCTAAGCGATGTACTATCTTCAACCGATCAGAAAATGATTATTGACAAAAAACTCAAAAAGGTCATCCACGGAATGAAATAAACATGAAGAGCATTACGAAAAAATCGAAGCAAGTTGTTGCGGCGGTAGTTGATTATCTGAAAGACTCTGGACAAGAGAAATTACTAGGAGAGGTTACAAAAAATTTTAAAAAGGAAGAACAAAAGGCAAAAGGTGCAGATCGCGCTATCATAACCTCTCCCATAAAGCTTACGTCTGATCAGATTGCATCAGTTAATAAGTTTATCAAGACAACGCTTAATGTTAGTGTCCCACTTGAGGTTCATGTTGATAAAAATCTTATTGGTGGATTTACTCTTCGTGTTGGAGATTGGTATCTTGATGCAAGTATTGCCTCGGAGTTACAACTATTGAAACGTCAATTGCTCTCGTACTAACCTATGGAAAAAAAGTCCTCGAGTCTTATTGCACAGGAAATTTTAAAAAAACTGAAATCATATTCTCCCAAAATAGAATCTGGTTTTACCGGTTCAGTTGTCGCAATAGGCGATGGTGCTGTACGAATCGCGGGACTTAAAGACCTTGCCTACTCAGAAATGGTTGAGTTTCCGGGAAATATCATGGGTCTTGCCATTAACCTCGAAGAGGATGAAGTGGGAGCTATTGTCTTGGGAGAGTACCAAAAGATCAGTCAGGGAGATACGGTGAAAGGAACTGGCCGACTTCTCTCAATTGGAGTTTCAGATTCCTTAATCGGGAGAGTAATAAATCCTCTTGGTGTGTCCCTTGATGGGAAAGCAGAAATATCGACAAAAACATTCTACCCAATAGAAAAAATTGCTCCCGGGGTGGTGCGACGTCAGCCGGTAAATACACCACTTCAGACTGGGATTAAAGCAATTGATGCAATGATCCCAATTGGTCTTGGCCAGCGGGAACTCATCATTGGTGATCGAGGGACAGGGAAAACCGCTCTTGTCTTGGATACGATCATCAATCAGAAAGGGAAAAATGTCCTTTGCATTTACGTTGCGATTGGTCAAAAAACTTCCCGCGTTGCGCAGGTAATCGATACGTTGCAGAAAAAGGGAGCAATGGATCACACGATTGTTGTTGCCGCCAATGCTTCTGATCCAGCATCACTTCAATTTATTGCTCCGTATACAGGATGTGCTATTGGTGAGTACTTCATGGATAAAGGGAAAAATGTTTGCGTCATTTACGATGATCTTTCAAAACATGCATGGGCGTATCGACAAATTTCTCTTATTTTACGCCGACCTTCAGGTCGTGAAGCCTACCCGGGAGATGTTTTCTATCTCCATAGTCGACTTTTGGAAAGAGCATGTCGCCTCACGGATAAGTATGGTGGAGGATCCCTTACCGCTCTTCCTATCATTGAGACCCAGGCGGGCGATATGTCTGCCTATATTCCAACAAATGTAATATCAATTACTGATGGCCAAATATTTCTTGAATCAGATCTATTTTATGCGGGTATCAGGCCTGCAATTAATGTGGGAATTTCGGTATCAAGGGTAGGGGGGAATGCACAAGTAAAGGCGATGAAGCAAGTTGCTGGAAAGTTACGGCTTGATCTTGCCCAGTATCGTTCTTTGGCCGCGTTTGCACAATTTGCGGCAGATCTTGATCAAGCTACCCGTTCCCAAATTGATCGTGGAGCACGAATGGTAGAGCTTTTGAAGCAAAAACAGTATGAACCACTTGCGGTTGAAAAACAGGTTGTACTTCTTTTTGCTGGTTCAAGTGGATACCTTGATGACTTGCCTGTAAGTAAAATTTCAGAGTTTGAGGAGCATTTCCTTGAATATATAGAATCAATCCATAGGAAACTTCTCCAAACTATCGCCAAAGAGCAGAAATTATCAGATGATACAATTGTACGTCTAAAAAAAGCAATTGAAGATTTCAAAAAAACACTTTAACTATGGCAAGTATACGACTTATTCGCGGTAGAATAAAATCTGCAAAAAATATTTCTCAAATCACCAAAGCAATGGAAATGGTCGCCGCTTCAAAAATGAAGAAAGCCCAAGAAAATGCACTGCAAGGTAAACCATATGCAGACAAAATTTATGAAGCGACACGTGAACTTGCTGGCCGAACAAGTAGAAAGGCTCACCCTCTTCTTTCTTCTGGCAATTCGATCGGGAAACGACTTGTGATTATTGTTTCCACAAATAAAGGCCTTTGTGGTGGCCTTAATACGAACTTATTCCGAATGTTAGTTGACTGGTTTCCTCAATCTGTACCAACTGAATATATAACGCTAGGAAAAAAAGGCACAAATTTTGTTGTAAAAACTGGACGCTTCCTCTGCGCAGATTTCTCCGAAAAATACCCCTTTGAAATAAACGTTCCCGCAGTAATTTCTCTTGTTGTTTCTGGATTTACTGCCGGAACATATAGAGAAGTATACATTGCATACAATTCCTTTGAGAACGCACTAAAACAAATACCGGTGAAAAAAGTCCTTCTCCCAATAACAATGGAAGAAACTTTGCCTACTCCAAGTAAAAGTTCACAACCCGAATTCGTTATGGAACCTGATATTGATGAGATACTTGAGTACCTTTTACCTCATTATCTTGAGAATCAACTTCGCACTGCAACACATGAAGGAGAAGCATCAGAACACTCAGCCCGTATGATTGCGATGAAAAATGCTACCGATGCAGCGGTGGATTTAATGGAAGATCTCACACTCATGTTTAACAAAGCCCGACAAGAAAAAATTACCTATGAAATTGCAGATATCGTAACCGCACGATTAGCTGTTGAGGAGTAAACGAATGAATAAAGGAACTATTGTTCAAATTATCGGAGCAGTTGTTGATGTTCTCTTTGATGAGGCTCATATGCCCGAAGTTTTTCATGCGTTAGAGACTACTTCAGAATTTGTTGACGGCAAAACTCTGATTCTTGAAGTCGCAGCTCAACTTGGCAATGGAAGAGTTCGGACAATTGCACTCGGTCCATCAGATGGACTAAAACGAGGTCAGGAAGTACTTGATACCGGTCGGCCTATTACTGTCCCTGTTGGAAAGGAAACGTTGGGCAGAATTTTTAACGTTGTCGGACTTCCAGTTGACGAGAAACCACGGCCAAAGACAAAAACAATGTACCCCATCCACAGAAACGCTCCACCTCTCTCGTCTCAAGCAGTAAAAACGCAAATACTCGAGACGGGTCTGAAGGTGATTGATCTTATAGCCCCTTTTGTTAAGGGTGGGAAAGTAGCCGTTTTCGGAGGTGCAGGGGTTGGAAAGACGGTCCTTATTCAAGAGCTCATCCGAAATGTGGCAACAGTTCACGGAGGTGTATCAGTGTTCGCAGGGGTCGGAGAGCGGACACGGGAAGGAAATGACCTATGGTTGGAGATGAAAAATTCTGGCGTTATTGAGAAAACTGCTCTTGTCTTTGGACAGATGAATGAACCGCCAGGAAGCCGTCTTCGGGTTGCACTCACCGGACTTACGATGGCTGAGTACTTCAGAGACATTGAAGGGCAGGATGTTCTTCTTTTTATTGATAACATCTTTCGTTTTGCTCAAGCCGGCAGCGAAGTTTCAGCACTTCTTGGGCGAATTCCTTCTGCCGTTGGCTATCAGCCGACACTTGCATCGGAAATGAGTCAACTTCAGGAGCGTATCACTTCAACAAAAAAAGGCTCAATCACCTCAGTTCAGGCAGTGTATGTTCCGGCTGATGACTACACAGATCCAGCACCTGTTGCGACCTTTGCTCATCTTGACGCGAGCATTTCTCTTGAACGGTCTATTTCAGAGCAAGGGCTATACCCGGCTGTTGACCCGTTATCGTCAACATCTCGTATCTTAGCACCGGAAATTGTAGGCGAAGAACATTACATGGTTGCTCGCGGTGTACAAAAGGTATTGCAACGGTATAAAGATCTTCAGGACATTATTGCCATACTAGGGATGGAAGAGTTATCAGATGAGGATAAACTTACGGTTTCGCGCGCTCGAAAAATTCAGAAGTTTTTTTCCCAACCGATGTTTGTGGCAGAAGCTTTTACTGCAAAAGTAGGAAAATATGTATCATTGACTGATACCGTGAGAGGATTTAAAGAAATTCTCGATGGAAAACACGATGACAAACCAGAACAAGCATTCTATATGGTTGGAAGTATCGATGAAGTGAAAAAATCTTAAAAGAAAAACTATGACAGAATTTTTACTTGAGATTATTACTCCTTCGCAAGTTGCTTATAGCGATCAGGTTTCAATGGTAACTGCTCCATCCGCATCAGGAATTATTGGAATACTTGCTCACCACATGCCACTTTTTTCACGTCTTATTGAAGGAGAACTTATAATCAAAAAGGGGAAAGAAGAGACATATTTTGCAATAGGAGGAGGATTTGTTCAAGTGACGAACCAGAAAGTAACTATCCTTGTGACTTCTGCCTATAACTCAGATGAAATGAATGAGCAGGAAGTTTTAACCGCAAAAAAAAGAGCCGAAGAAGCGTTGAAAGAAAAAACTGAAGAGAAAGATTATCTTGAAGCACAGGCTGCATTTCGCAGGTCAGTTATTGCATTGAAAGTTCTTCACCGAAGGCGAACCCAAAAACACCTTCCGTCAGTTTCATAGACAGCCACGGTCGTTGTATGAAAAAGAATAAACGTGTATAATAGCAAATAAATCCTGAAAGAAAAACGAGGGGTTTTTTTATGGGCAAAAAAGGATATTTGATACTTGAAAACGGCCAAATTTTTGAAGGTGATTCTTTGGGATCGGAACGATATATCGAGGGAGAAGCTGTTTTTAGTACAGGGATGACAGGTTATCCTGAAAGTTTTACGGATCCCTCATACTACGGGCAGATTCTGACAATGACGTATCCTCTCATTGGTAATTACGGAGTACCGGCACGTCGTAAAAAACTTCAACTCCTTGCTCATTTTGAATCGGAAAAAATTCAAATCAGAGGTTTGGTGATGTCTTCTTATGTACAAAACGCCAGCCATTGGCAGTCAAGTGAGTCTCTCTCTTCCTGGTTAAAAAAAGAAAATATACCGGCTTTGTCAGGGATAGATACTCGGACTCTTACCAAGATTCTCCGAGAAAAGGGCGTAATGAACGCTATTATGACATTTGAAAAACCCCGAAATTTATCGGGGTTTACTTTTTATGACATCAACCGCGATAATCTTGTCTCCTATGTAAGTACGAAAGAAAAAACAGTTTATGGTAACGGCAAGCTGAAAATTCTTTTTTATGATTGTGGCTTGAAGTTAAATCAGATACGAATTTTTTTACGTTATGATACAACTATCATCCGTGTACCCTGGAACTTCGACCCGCTGAAAGAAGAAACTGACTTTGATGCAGTTTTTGTATCCAATGGTCCGGGTGATGCCAGAACCATGCCCGAAACCATAAGAAGTCTGAAAGAAATTCTCAAGAGAAAAATCCCTACATTTGGAATTTGCCTGGGGCAGCAATTACTTGCTTTGGCTGCTGGAGGTGATATTTATAAATTGAAATACGGCCATCGGGGACAGAATCAGCCGGTCAAAGATATAGTCAGCGGAAAGTGTTATATTACCTCCCATAACCATGGGTATTCAGTGGTGGAAAGATCTCTGCCTTCTGACTGGAATATATGGTTTATCAATCTGAACGATAATACCAATGAGGGTATACGACATGAGAAATTTCCTTTTTTTGCCGTTCAGTTTCATCCGGAAGCAAATCCTGGACCTACCGACACAGAGTGGTTGTTTCATTATTTTGTCAACGAAGCAAAGCGATGGCTAAAAATTACATAAAAAAGTATAAAAAAGTTATTGTTCTGGGGAGCGGAGCTTTAAAAATTGGAGAAGCGGGGGAATTTGATTATTCGGGATCTCAAGCAGCAAAGGCTCTCCGTGAAGAAGGAATTAAAACCATCCTCATAAATCCGAATATCGCGACAATCCAGACATCTTCTTCTCTCGTTGATCAAATATATTTTTTACCTGTTACACCGTATTTTGTTGAAAAAGTCATAGCGAACGAAAAACCGGATGGTATTTTACTTGGCTTCGGAGGTCAAACAGCCCTCAATTGTGGATTAGATCTTCATAAACGTGGAGTATTTAAAAAATATAACGTCTCTGTTTTGGGGACACCTGTTTCGGCAGTTGATAAGACGGAAGATAGATTGAAATTTCGTAAAACAATCGAGTCTTTGGGATTTAAAGTTCCGGTAAGTCGACTTTGCCGGACAATGAAAGACGTGGAGAAAGTAAGATCAACCTGTCAGTTTCCGGTAATTGTTCGTGCTGGCTATTCACTTGGAGGATTAGGTTCTGGAGTTGCCAGGAGACGTGAAGAACTTACAAAAATAGCAAAAAGTGCTCTTTCACAAGCACCACAAATTTTGGTAGAGGAGTATTTAGAGCATTGGAAGGAAATTGAATATGAAGTGGTTCGTGATCGTTACAATAACACGATCACTGTTTGTAATATGGAAAATTTCGATCCAATGGGAATTCACACAGGTGAGTCAATTGTCGTTGCTCCATCTCAAACATTAACGAACGAAGAATATCACCGACTTCGTGAAATTGCGATCAAAATTGTTTCTGAACTCCCAATTGTTGGGGAATGTAATATTCAGTATGCTTTGAGTCCTGACAATGGAGATTACCGGATCATAGAAGTAAATGCCAGACTATCAAGATCGTCTGCACTAGCATCGAAAGCAACTGGGTACCCTCTTGCGTACATCGCTGCAAAACTTGCCGTAGGCTTTAACCTTTCTGAAATTCAAAATCAAGTAACAAAAGCTACACGCGCATTCTTTGAGCCTGCTCTTGATTATGTCGTTGTTAAAATTCCGCGGTGGGATTTTCTCAAGTTTAAGGACATGAACGAAACAATTGGAAGCGAGATGCAAAGCGTTGGTGAGGTTATGGCGATTGGAAGGACGTTTGAAGAGGCAATACAGAAAGGAATTCGGTCTCTCGACCTTGAATATGAAGGTGTTATTTCGGATGATCTTTCTCAAGAATTTGTAACGAGCGGGAAGCCACCGTTGAAAGATCTTCGTCCGACACCAGCACGGATCTATAATATTGCCTTCAATCTTTTTTACGGACAGAAAGCTGAAGAAATTACCAAGGCAACAGGAATCGACAGATGGTTTATCGAAAGAATTGCCAGCATAGTTTCCCTCTATAAGAAAATGCTTTCGACAAAGGCCTTGACTCCTCTTTTCCTGCGAGAATTGAAACAATCCGGCTTTTCTGACAAGCAAATTGGAAAGGTGTTTGGGAAAAGGCCGAGAGACGTAAGGAAAGTACGGAAAGATTGGGAAATAGTACCGCACGTATGTCAGATTGATACTCTCGCTGGTGAGTTTCCTGCAAAGACAAATTACTTATATCTTTCCTATCATCGGATCCGTGATGATATTGAAACAGGTGAAAGAAACCAAGTGGCGATAATAGGCGGTGGTCCATATCAGATAGGTTCTTCCGTTGAGTTTGACTGGTGTGCTGTCAATAGTGTTCTAACCGCCAAAAAGCTTGGATTTTCTCCGATCATGATCAACTCAAATCCAGAAACGGTTTCGACTGACTATGATATTTCAAATAAACTCTATTTTGAAGAACTAACGCTTGAAAGAATTCTTGATATTGCAGATAAGGAAAAATGCCCTTTTATTGTTTCCGTCGGCGGACAGATTCCAAACACGCTAGCACCAAAACTGGCAGGTAGTGGCGTAAAACTTCTGGGAACAAAACCAGAATCAATTGATAACGCAGAAGATCGGGAGAAGTTCTCAGCGCTATTGGATCGACTTGGTATCGATCAACCACAATGGAAGCGGTTAACCACAAAAGCGGATGCGTTGACATTCTCTGAAAGAATTGGGTATCCAGTTTTAGTACGTCCATCCTATGTTCTATCTGGAAAAGCGATGATGGTGGCATATTCTCAAAAACAGTTAACCGAGTATTTGAATCAAGCATCAACCGAAGTTAATCCTGAATATCCGATCGTTATTTCAAAGTTTATCCGCGGTGCCAAAGAGATAGATTTTGATGCTGTTTCTCAAAATGGAGAGATTGTCGTATCTGCAATTTCTGAGCATGTTGAGCATTCTGGAGTACATTCTGGTGATGCAAGTCTCGTTCTTCCAACATTTTCTTTGGGTTCTGCCTCTCTTGAATCAATTCAGGAGATATCTCAAAAAATTGCACGTCACCTGAAGATTCACGGGCCATTCAATATTCAGTATCTTTTAAGCGAAAACGGAGAAAGACTTCCGCACGTTTTGGTCATTGAGGCAAATCTTCGAGCTTCACGAAGTTTCCCTTTTGTATCGAAAGTCTTTCATATTAATTTTATAACGATGGCAACCAAAATAATGCTTGGGAAAACCGTTGAAGCAATCCCTTACATCCGTCCGAAATATTTTGGAGTGAAAGTTCCGCACTTTTCTTTCACAAGACTTCGACAAGCAGATCCGGTTTTGCGAGTTGAAATGGCATCAACAGGAGAAGTCGCGTGTTTTGGTGATACGTTATACGAAGCATATCTCAAAGCCCTTCTTTCAACCGGAATTCCAATGCCGCAAAAACGAGCGCTTTTTTCCCTTGGAGGAGAGGAAGGGAAAAATCGACTCCTCCCCGTTGCTCGAAAATTGTATCAGCTAGGATTCAAGTTGTACGGGACTGAAAATACTTCAAGGTTTTTTCAGGCAAATGGTATTGCGTGTACGTTTGTATATAAAGTGCATGAGAAAAAGCGACCAAACGTTGTTGATATCATTAAGACGAAAAAAGTTGGAATGGTTATCAATTTATCAGATAGAAGTGATCTTGCAATTCAAGAACTAAAAAGGCAAGAAACTGATGGATATTTGATCAGAAGGGCAACAGTTGATACAAATACGCCTCTTTTTACGAAGGCGACAATTGCTTCACTATTTGTTTCTGCTCTCGAAAGGTATAGACTTGAGACACTGTCTATAAAATCATGGAGTGATTATGTTGGGAAAGGAGAACGATATGAATAGGTTTTTCAGTCAAAGCTTCGTTACCGTTGAACATCTCACCGGCGAAGATGTTACCCTTGTTTTTCGGAAAGCGGAAGAAATGCGAACTCTTTGTGAGGAGAAAGGCGGCGATGACCGATTGAAACACAAAATTTTAGCAGCATTATTCTACGAACCTTCAACTCGAACATTTTCTTCCTTTATTAGTGCTATGCAAAGGTTAGGAGGAGGAGTAATCCCATTAAACGGTATGTCACATACATCTGTTATAAAAGGCGAGACATTAGAAGATACAGTACGAGTATTTTCCAGTTATGCCGATATTCTTGTCATGCGTCATCCAGATCCCGGATCCATTGCAAACGCCGTAGAATATGCAGCAAAACCGATTATTAATGCGGGAGATGGCATTGGAGAACATCCAACGCAAGCTCTTATTGATGCGTATACGATAGAGAACGTTTTTGGAAAAATCGATGGGCTCCACATTTTACTCATTGGTGATCTTGCACATTATCGACCGACAAATTCACTCTCCAAACTTCTCGCTCTCTATCCCAACGTAAAAATAAGTATGTCTACTCCAAAGCAAGTTCCAATGCAAGAGGAAGTAACGTCATATTTGAAAAAGAAAAAAGTTTCCTTTAAAGAGTATTCGGATTTTCAAGATATTTTGCCAGAAGTTGATGTTTTGTATGTGACACGCGTAAAAAAAGAGTACATGTCGGAAAGTTTATATAAACAAGTTAAAGGAAGCTATATTGTTGATAAGACAATGGTTCGTCAAATGAAGAAAAAAAGTATCATTCTACATTGTTTACCCCGGGTTGATGAAATTCATGCTGACGTTGATAGCGATCCCCGAAGTCTTTATTTAACTACTCAAGTACGGAATGGTTTGTATGTGAGGATGGCACTTTTGGACTTAATTTTAAGAAAAGCTTCATGAGTAGAATTTTGAGCCTCCCCGGACTAATCGATATCCATGTCCATTTGCGTGATCCTGGTCAAACCCACAAAGAAGATTTTTTCACCGGAACTTGTGCTGCACTCGCTGGTGGAGTTACGACTGTTTTTGATATGCCAAATAATGTCGTTCCTATTTTTACAAAAGTTGCACTTGAAGAAAAAATGGAAATTGCAAGGCAAAAAGCCGTGTGTGACTGGGGGCTATACTTTGGTACAGATGGTAAAAATACGCATGAATTTCAGTATGTAGCCAACAAGGTTGCCGGGTTAAAAGTATATTTGACTTCGACAACTGGAAACTATTTTGTTGAAGATGTTCATCTACTTAAAAATATTTTTGCAACCTGGCCGAAAATCAAACCAATTGTTGTACATGCAGAGGGGGAAAAAATAAATCTTGCTTGTAAATTGGCACTACGATTCAAAAAAAAGATACACGTGACTCATATTGCAACGCGAGAAGCGCTTGAGAATGTTTTATTGGGGAGGAAAAAGGGACTGGACGTAACATGCGACGTTACACCACACCATTTATTTCTGACTGATGCTTATGCCAAAAAATATCAAAATTTGGCTACAGTAAAACCTCCTCTTGGCAGTCAAAAAGATGTTGATTATTTATGGGATCATTTAAGCGATATTGATTGTATAGCTACTGATCATGCTCCGCATACGCAAGAAGAAAAAAAATCCAAGAATTCTCCATTTGGTATGCCTGGCTTGGAAATAATGCTTCCGCTTCTTATGACTGCAGTATACGAAAAAAGATTGTACATTGAAGATATTATCCGCATGACCAATACCAACCCACGAAGAATTTTTGGCATAGGGCAAGATCCCAATACGTATACCGAAATCGATTCAGAGGAAGACTATACTATCGGAGAATCTTCCTACTTCACAAAATGTGGATGGAGTCCATTTGAGGGAAAACGGGTTTTTGGAAAAGTGAAAAACGTCTTTATTGCCGGTAGGAAGGTTTATTCTGAAGGTACGGTTCTTGTATCTGCCGGTTTTGGTAAAAATCATTTCTTTGGGTAAATCTTCTCTTTCATAGAACTCCGGTTCGGCTTGGTTATTCGAAGGGGATGAAAGATTTTATTTATCTGAACTTTTTCCATATACTTTTCCTCTACAAGTATTCTCTCAAGCGGTATATTTTTGACGTAAGAATCTTTTACAATTTTTGCGGTTTTGTCAAAGCCAAAGAGGGGCGTCAAAAGGGTTGCCAGGGAGTGAGAACTTGAAAGGGCCGCAGCACACACTCGTGGGTTTGCCGTAATGCCTTTCAAACAATTTTCCTGAAAGCTCGTTAGCGCAGAAGTTAAAAGCCGTATTTGTTCAAGAAGGTTATAAGCGATAAGAGGATACATAACATTTAATTCGAGTTGACCTGCTTGGCTAGCAAGAAGTATTGACAGGTCCATACCAATTACTTGAAAACAAACCATTGTCAGCATTTCAATAATTGAGGGGTTTACTTTTCCCGGCATAATTGATGATCCAGGTTGTACTTCCGGGAGTCGAATTTCCGATAGTCCGGCTTTTGGACCAGAAGATAAGAGTCGCAGATCATTACCAATCCGTATACATGTTTGTGCGAGAATTCGAAGAGAAGAGGAAAGTTCCAAAAAATCTGCAGCATTTTGCATTGATTCAAAAAGGTTTTTATTGGAACGAAGCGGGAGCTTTGTAAGGGTTTGAAGCTCTGTAACCATTAAGCGGTGGAAACGGGGATGACTATTAATACCGGTGCCAACCGCAGTACCTCCAATTCCAATTGCCAGGAGTTTCTCACTTGATTTATTGATGCGTTTCCTATCTTTTTGAATTGCTACCCCGTAGGCTGAGAATTCCTGGCCTAAGAGGATTGGGACTGCGTCTTGAAGGTGCGTACGACCAGGCTTAAGTATGGAATGAAAGTCCCTTTCTTTTCTGATAAATTCCTTTTCAAGAAGAATAAGTATGCGAAATAGTTTTGGCAAAATAGTAAGTACTGCAATACGGATGGCTGTTGGGATGACATCATTTGTTGACTGCGCCATATTTATGTGATCGTTTGGGTGGAGGGGACTATACGAGCCTTTGGGAGAGTCTAGAAGTTCGTTGGCTCGATTTGCAATTACTTCATTTACATTCATGTGGATAGACGTTCCAGCTCCTGCCTGATACACATCAACAATAAATTGGTCAGAGAATTTTCCATCTCGTATTTCATCACAGACCGTTTCAATAGCTTGAGAAAATTTCAAGGGAAGGAAACCGAGTGTATGATTGACCCGAGCTGCGGCTTTTTTAATAACAACGATTGATTGGATATACTCATCATGTGACGTTATCCCGGAGATTAGGAAATTTTCTTGTGCTCGAACCGTTTGAGCACCATAATAGGCATATTTTGGTACTGCAACAGTACCAAGTGAGTCCTTTTCATCGCGCATCGTTTTCATTTCTCCCATCATAAGGATTATGCTTTGTTTGTCAAGGTAATCTTGCTTGGGCCAAAACGAGCTGTTATAGTATAGCCACCATGGCGGATTTATCAGTCACGTTTTGTGGAGTAAAATTTTCCAACCCTTTTGTTCTTCCATCAGGAATTATTACCGAAATTCCTGAGCATAAAAAAGCAATTGAGGCAGGTGTTGGAGGGGTAACTTTGAAATCTTTAACGAAAGAGAGACGAGAGGGAAACCCTTTACCGAGAATATGGAAATATGAGTACGGGATGCTTAATAGTGTAGGACTACGAAATGCAGGGATTGAAAAAGGAAGCCAGGAAGTAGCTCACTTCCTAAAGCTCTATGGGAAAGAAACGCCGATTATTATAAGTCTTTTCTCAACCCGTGTTATAGAATTTGTTGAGTTGGTCGAAAAAATCGCTCCATTCAATCCACAATTTATCGAACTCAATCTTTCGTGTCCAAATACAGTCGATGAGTTAGGTACTGCTTTGGGGATGGAAGAAGGTGCTGCAGGAAAAGTTATAACTGCAGTAAAAAAAGTATCCAGGAAAATTCCAATTTTGGCAAAACTGTCTCCGAATGTTACCGAAATTGGAGAAATTGCCAAATCGTGTGAAGATGCTGGAGCTGATGCAATTGTAGCCAGTAACACTTTTGGACCAGGAATGATTATCGATATTCATAAAAAAAAGCCAGTCTTGGGAAATAAAGAAGGTGGAGTCTCTGGTCCAGGAATATTTCCGATCACGGTTCGATGCGTCTATGATATTTATGAAGCAGTGAAGATCCCCATCCTTGCAATGGGGGGAGTGACAAAATGGCAGGACGTTATTGAAATTATCATTGCCGGAGCAACTCTTGTCGGGGTAGGCACCGCAACGTATCTCAAAGGAATGAAAGTCTATGATGAGTTGAAACGAGATGTGTCCACCTATATGGAAAAAGTTGGGATTAAAAATTTGAAAGATATTGTCGGAGTTGCACATGGAAACTAGCCAATTTGCCGTATTTTCTTACGCAATTGGAAGTGCATTTCTTTTTGCGCTCATCTTTTTGTTTCGAAAACAGGCAGCAATAACTATTCCAATCCATATTGCATTTATTATTGAACTTGCTGTAGCAACTCTCATATTGGGTTTTCTTATTTTTCTGTTTTCAAATAAAAAAGATTTCAGCGGATTAAATTCTCAAGGCATATTGTTTGCAACACTTGCAGGTATATCTCTTGTCGCAGCCGTTTTTTTAAACTATTTGGCACTTCATTTTGGGACGCTATCCAAAATAATTTCTCTGAGTTCTCCAGCACAAATAATCTTTGGAGTTCTTATTGGCGTTTTTTTATTGAAAGACTCCCTATCAATACCACAAATAGTTGGAGTAGTACTAAGTATTGCCGGCATACTTTTGGTAAGTGGTAAATAACATATGAAATTTCAGGAAAAACTATTATTCATTCAAAAAAAGAACAATTCACTTCTTTGTGTCGGCCTTGATAGTGATAGAGGAAAAATTCCTCGTCATATCCGCGCGCGTCCTCATCCCCAATTTGAATTTAATAAAGCGATTATTGATGCAACTGCGCCCTTCGTTTGTGCTTATAAACCCAATACTGCCTTTTATGAAGCCGAAGGAAGCAGTGGTATTCATCAATTGAAATTAACAACAGATTATATAAAAGAAGCATATCCAGAAATCCCAATAATTCTCGATGCCAAAAGGGGTGATATAGGGAGTACGAATCTTGGCTATATAAAATTTGCATTTGAGTATCTAAAAGCAGACGCAATAACGCTTCATTGGTATGTTGGGAAAGAAGGATTGAAGCCATTTTTGGAATTGGAGGAGAAAGGGTTGTTTATTTATTGTCGTTCTTCAAATGCCGGAGCACACGAGTTTCAGGATCTTATTGTTTCCGGGAAACATCTCTACGAAATTATTGCAGAGCATGTTTCTAAGGACTGGAATTATAATAGGAACTGTGGTTTGATATTTGGCGCCACATATCCGGATGAGCTAGAAGTAGTCCGTCGCGTGGTCGGAGAAATGCCACTCCTTATTCCTGGCATTGGGGCCCAAGGTGGGGATGTGAAAAAAACAGTCAAAGCAGGTGTTGATAAAAATGGTTTCAATGCTATTATCAATTCATCACGGGGAATTATTTTTGCTGGAAGTGGTGAAGATTTTGCTAAAATCGGAGCTTCCGAAGCCAAAAAATTACAAATGCGCATCAATACGTACAGGAGATAAATATGACAGGACAGGAGGTTTTGGAAATCTTTGAAAAAACTGGTGGCTACATAAAAGATAGTCATATTGTCTACACATCCGGAAAACACGGAAAGCAATATTTGAACAAAGATGCAATTTACCCTCATACAAAAGAGGTTTCAAAAATTTGTATGGAGATTGCAACTCGGTTTTCAGGCGAAGGTATAGAAGCAGTTGTATCCCCTGCCTTAGGAGGAATTATCCTTTCTCAATGGACAGCATATCATCTCTCGATACTTATGGGATGTGAAATTTTGGGTATCTATACCGAAAAAACTCCAGAGAAAAACCAGATTCTTACTCGCGGATACAATGAACTTGTTGCCGGGAAGAAGGTACTTATTGTTGAGGACATCACAACAACAGGTGGTTCTGTGAAAAAGGTTATAGCAAGCGTTCAAAGTGCTGGGGGAGTTATTCACGCGGTTTGTGTTTTGGTAAATCGAAATCCCAAAGAAGTAAATGAGCTGACTTTGGGTGTTCCATTTTTTCCTCTTGCAGAAATTGAGATGGATGCGTGGGATGAAAAGGATTGCCCCTTATGTCGAGCGCATGTTCCAATAAATACACGAGTCGGAAAGGGTAGAGAGTATCTCGCCCGCATGAAGATGGTTTAGTTGTATTTGCCCGCTTGACAGTCCACAAGGCTTTTGGTATCTTAAAACATGCCGACCAAATTTATTTTCGTTTCTGGTGGAGTAATTTCTGGCCTTGGGAAAGGTATTACTGCTTCCTCAATTGCTCTTCTTCTCAAATCCGCAGGATTTACTGTTGCCCCAATAAAAGCTGATCCATATTTGAACCTCGATGCAGGGACAATGAACCCGATAATTCATGGAGAGACCTTCGTTACTGAAGATGGGATGGAAACCGATCAAGATCTCGGTCATTACGAGCGCTTTATTAACGAGAATTTAACAAAGACAAACTATATGACAGCGGGACAGGTCTACCTGTCTGTTATCGAAAGGGAACGGAGACTTGAATATGAGGGTGCTTGTGTTGAAACGGTTCCACATATACCAGAGGAAATCAATAGGAGACTCTTTATTCTGGCCAAACAGGCGAAAGCCGATTTCGTAATTATTGAAATAGGAGGAACCGTCGGTGAGTACCAAAATGCAATGTTTCTTGAAGCAGCACGGGAGCTTGAGATGCAATATCCTGAAAAAGTTTTGAATGTCCACGTGGCATACTTACCGCTTCCTCCCTCACTTGGAGAACTCAAATCCAAACCAGTACAAACATCAGTACAGCTTCTTCATATGGCTGGTATAGCACCCGATATTATTGTCGGTCGAGCGGTGAAAGAAATTGACAAGGAACGGAAAGGAAAAATCGCAAAGTTTTGTTCTGTTGACGAAAAAGATATCTTCTCCAATCCGGATTTGCCATCAATCTACCAGGTTCCTGAGTATCTTGAAAGCCAAGGGCTAACTGATCGAATATTGGATAAGTTCGGTATTAAAAGAAGAAGCTCAGATCTTTCAAAATGGCATATATTCAATCAAAAGATTCTTGCCGCCAAAAAGAAAGTAAAAATTGGAATTGTCGGGAAGTATTTCCGTAGTGGTGATTTTTCATTAGAAGACTCATATGTGTGTGTTATGGAAGCGGTAAAACAGGCTTCGTGGTGGAATGGGTATAGTCCCGAGATCGTCTGGATAGATTCACTTGACGTAGAGAAAAAAGGAGCTGAGGAAATTCTTTCCCGATTTGACGGGTTAATAGTTCCTCAGGGGTGGGGAAGCCGCGGAATTGAAGGGAAGATTCAAACTGCTGGGTTTGCCCGGAAGAATAAAATACCCTATTTAGGGTTATGTTTTGGTATGCAACTTGCCTGTATTGAATTTGCGCGATCCGTTTGCAAATTAGAAGAAGCCCATAGCGAGGAAGCAGATCCAACAACACCACACCCAATTATTCATATCATGCCCAACCAGAAAGAGTATCTAAAAAAACTCCAGTATGGGGGGACGATCCGTCTGGGTGCCTGGCCATGCAAAGTGAAGGAGGGAACACTAACATTTGATGCATATCAGAAATGGATGAAAATGGGGGTGAATTCTCTCTATACCCTCCCCTTAATTGAAGAACGACATAGACATCGATATGAGTTTAATAATGCATACAAAAAAATGTTTGAAGACAATGGGATGATATTCTCCGGTGTATCCCCTGATGGGTTACTGGTAGAAGCAATCGAGCTAAAAGACCACCCATTTTTTGTTGGCACTCAGTACCATCCCGAATTTAAGGCACGACCATTAAATCCTCACCCGTTGTTTCTTGAATTTATCTCAGCATGTGCGCAGACAAAGAAAAGCTAAGGATTTTCCCGATACAGTTTCGCGTATGAAAAGACGTTCGAATGTACGCTACTCGTCAACCAAGACTTTGCGAACTGTCAATATAGGCAATCTCGGCAGGAAGTATCAAGGGAAGGTCAGAGATTTTTATTTTATCCCCAACAAGCGAATTATTATTACAACCGATAGAATATCTGCCTTTGATCGTGTATTGGGATATATTCCATACAAGGGACAAGTCCTGAACCAACTTTCGGCATTTTGGTTTGCCAAAACATCTGATATTGTTGATAATCACCTCATCGATGTTATTCATCCGAATGTTTCGGTTGTCCATGATGCTCATCCATATCCGGTAGAGATGATTGTTCGTGGATTTATAACAGGAGTTACCAAAACATCAATTTGGTATGCGTATGAACGTGGAGAACGTCTCGTGTATGGGATACAATTTTCCGAGGGACTTCGAAAAAACGAAAAGCTTCCACGTCCAATTATTACCCCGACAACAAAAGCCGAAAAAGGGCAGCATGATGAAAAGTTGACTCGAGAAGAAATAATAAAAAGGGGGCTCGTGCCTTCGGATTTATACAAAAAGATGGAAAGAATATCGCTTGCGCTTTTTACCAAAGGTCAGCAAATTTGTGCGGCGCAAGGTCTTATTCTTGTTGATACAAAATATGAATTCGCAGATTTTGGTGGTAAACTCATGTTAATCGATGAAATCCATACTCCAGACTCAAGTAGGTTTTGGAGGAAAGATAGCTATAGGAAACGATTCGCGGAAGGGAAAGAACCAGAGAACTTTGATAAGGAATTTTTCCGAGTATGGTACACCAAGCAAGGATATCGGGGTGATGGAAGGCCTCCCAAAATGAGTTTCGATCTTCAACGAGAGACCTCCAAACGGTATATAAAAATTTACGAACTCATAACTGGGAAAAAATTGAAGATGGAAAAATATCCCCTTGAGTCATCAATTAAATATGCAATTAAAAAATATCTCACGTAGAAGTTCTATGGTTGTGTTATTACTTGGATCAGAGAAAGACCGCCAATGGGCACAGAAAATCACAGGAGTTCTTCAAGAATTTGGCGTTTCGCATCATACCCATATTGCCTCGGCTCATAAAACTCCCGAATACTTACTTGAGATTGTCAGAAAATACGAAAAGCAAAATAAACCATTGGTTTATATTTGCATTGCAGGAGGCTCAAATGCGCTTGGTGGATTTGTTGATGCTCACGTTGTTCACCCTGTTATCAACTGCCCACCATATAGTGAGAAGTATGCAGGACTTGATATTCTATCAAGCCTTCGGATGCCTTCGGGTGTTTCCCCTGTAACAGTTCTTGAACCGGAGCAAGCTGCACTTGCTGCCTCGAAAATGTTAGCTCTCGGAAGCGCAGAACTTACAAAGAAAGTCACTAAATATCAAAAGCGTATAAAAAAGAAAATTGTCGGTAGCCAGAAAGCTCTTGGATGAAAAGCTGATGCAACCTGTTGACATTGCTCGATATAAATACAAGGAAACTTTGCACGATCAATGTGGCGTATTCGGAATTTACGCTCCAGATACTGAGGTGGCAAAAATTACCTATTATGCTCTTCATAGTCTCCAACACCGTGGGCAAGAAGGTGCAGGAATTGCAGTATCGGATGGCCAGAAACTTCGAAGCATCCGACATATGGGTTTAGTTACCTCAGTCTTCAATGAGGAAAATCTCTCAAAACTGCAAGGATTTATTGCGGTTGGTCATAACCGATATTCAACAACAGGCGGAAATACGCCGCAAAATACTCAACCTGTTATTATCCCGGGAAATGGGAACTTTTTTGCCGTAGCGCATAACGGAAATATTGTCAATGCCGACCTTCTTGCAAAAAAACTCGTTGGGGTTAAACGATTTTCAACAAGCGATACGGAGGTATTGGCGTTATCAATTTTCCACAACCCAAAGCCCAGTTGGGAAGAAAAAATCTTAGCAGCTTCGAAAGATTTTATTGGCGCATATAGTATTATTGCAGTAACAAAGAATAAACTTTTCGCCTTTCGTGATCCATGGGGTATTCGACCTCTTGTTATTGGGAAATTAAACGGGTATTATGTTGTTGCTTCTGAAACATGTGCACTTGATACAATCGGGGCAAATTATATTCGAGATGTCGGAAATGGTGAGGTAATTTCAATTGATTCTAGTGGGCTAACAACCATTGGAATGATCGGTAAGAAGCCGCTAAAATTTTGTCTCTTTGAGTATGTCTATCTTGCCCGTCCAGATAGCTTGCTGAATGATGTGCTCGTACATGAAGTCAGACAACGAAGTGGAAAGATACTTGCCCATGAAGCACCTGTTGCAGGAGATCTCGTTGTCGCCGTTCCTGATTCTGGGACGTCCGCTGCCCTTGGCTATTCTCAAGCATCTGGAATTCCCTTCGGTGAAGTACTGATCAAAAATAGATACATCGGAAGAACATTCATTGCTCCCGAGCAGCATATCCGCGAACAGGGGGTCAAGGCGAAGTTCAATCCGATGAAAAAAATTGTCTTTGGCAAAAGATTAATTGTCGTTGATGACTCAATTGTTCGTGGTACAACCATGAAAAAAATTGTTGAGGTTTTGAGAAAATGCGGTGCGCGCGAGGTCCATATACGCATTTGTTCTCCCCCAGTTCGACATTCGTGTTATTTCGGTGTTGATACTCCGAATCGGAAACATCTCATCGCATCTCACAGGAAAATCTCGGCAATTAATTCCTTTATAGGATCGGACTCCTTACGCTTTTTAAGCCTCAAAGGTCTAATCAAAGCTTCTAAGCTTAAGGCATCACGTTTGTGCACAGCATGTTTTTCTGGGAAATATCCAATGAAGGTAAATTATGGTTTTAGTAAGAATATATTAGAAAATGTTTGCTAGCTGACATATATGAAAGGAGGCAGTTACATGAATATCAGAAATATTACCCGCTCAGACCAGAAACTTGCCCATTTTATGAAACTTGAGGAAAAACGGCAAATTGAAGGGTTAGAAATGATACCTTCTGAAAATTACGTATCATCCTCAGTTCTTGAGGCTATGGGATCGATACTCACCAACAAGTACTCAGAGGGGTTTCCCAAAAAACGGTATTATGGTGGAAATGAGTATATCGATGAGATAGAAATGCTTGCAATGTCTCGGGCGCAAAAGCTTTTTGGTGTTCCTCATGTAAATGTCCAACCATATTCTGGCTCTCCAGCAAATCTTGCTGTCTATCTGGCAACGTGCAAACCTGGTGATACGGTGATGGGTTTAGACCTTACTCATGGTGGACATTTAACTCACGGATGGAATGTCTCGGCGACAGGAATTTTTTATAACCCGGTTCTCTATCATGTTGATAAAACTGGACAAATAGATTTCACTGAACTTGAAATGCTCATAAAAAAGCACAAACCAAAACTTATATGGGTAGGAGCTACAGCGTATGTCTATGAGTTCCCGTTTCGTAAATTTGCAGATCTTGCAGCAACATATGGGGCATATTTGGCTGCCGATATAGCTCATGTTGCGGGGCTTGTTGTTGCCAAAGTTCATCTTTCACCCGTTTCATATGCACATATTGTGACGACAACGACACACAAAACGCTCCGTGGTCCGAGGGGAGCGATGATTATGGTGACAAAAAAAGGTCTTCAGAAAGATGCAGATTTAGCCGATAGAATTGATAAAGCCGTATTTCCAGGGCTGCAGGGTGGTCCGCATGATCACACAACAGCTGCAATTGCTATTGCCCTTCGCGAAGCTCAAACTCCCGCCTTCCGCAAATATGGGAAGCAAATTGTTATAAATGCCAAAACACTTGCAGCTTCCCTTCTCAAACGTGGTATAAAGCTCGTAGGGAATGGGACGCAAAATCATATGCTTCTTGTGGATCTGATTCCCCTCTATGGTTCCGGAGGGGGATATTTTGCCCAGTATGCGCTGGAAGTGGCGGGCATTACTGTCAACAAAAACACAATTCCCGGAGAGCCTTCGTCGCCCTTTTATCCATCTGGTATTCGACTTGGAACTCCGGCATTAACGACTCGTGGTCTCAAAGCTAAAGACATGATAAAAGTTGCAGACTGGATTTCCCGCTCTCTTGAGGCTGTTCGATTATTTTCGCTTCCCTCAAAGCGAGAAGAGCGAAAACCGTATATGGATAATTTCAAGAAAAAAGTGCACCGTGATAGGACTTTACTAAAAATTCGGCGTGAGGTCCGATTATTCGCATCAAAGTTTCCGATATTTAAAATGTGAAATGAAGAAAAAGATTGCGGTTTTGCTATCCAACAAGGGTACAGGATCCAATCTTGAAGCAATCATTCGCTCAATAAAGACCGGAAGAGTGAAGAATGCAGAAATTGTTGTTGTGGTTTCCAATGAATCTGATGCATACGGATTGGTACGGGCAAGAAAATATAAATTCCCCACAGTTATTTTTGACCTTTCCCATTATCTTCGAGAAGGAAAAACCCGTTTTCAGTATGATCATGATTTAGGGAAAATGCTAAAAGATGAGTATCACGTGGATTTAGTAGTCCTTGCCGGCTGGATGCTTATCGTATCAAAATACTTTCTTCGGTATTTTTCGAATAAAGTCATAAACCTTCATCCAGGACTCCTGCCAGATGGTAAGAAGAAGTGGATTACACTTGTAGGCGGAGAGAAGGTATTGGCAATTCGGGGTCTCCATACGAATCATGCGGTAAAATATGCGCTTGATCACAACTTCCCAGTTACAGGATCGACTGTTCACTTCATTACCGAAAAGGTAGATGAGGGGCCTGTCATTTTGCGAGGCGAGGTCCCAATTTTACCAAGAGATACTGTAGATTCTCTTTATGCCCGAATGAAAAAACGTGAACATCTAATTCTTCCAGAAGCTATTTCCCTTTTTTGTGAAGGGAAGCTAATGGTAAGAAGAGGAAAGGTGATTATTTCAAAAGGCACCCATTTTCTATGAAAGTCCTTGTTATTGGTTCAGGAGGAAGAGAGCATGCAATTGTTTGGAAATTATCGCAATCGAAGCATGTAACCAAACTTTACTGTGCGCCTGGTAGTCCTGGAACTTCGATCCTTAGCCAGAACATTCCGATTCCCGTATCACAAAAACAAAAATTAGTTCAGTTTGCGAAATCGAAAAAGATTGATCTGACATTTGTCGGTCCGGAAGCTCCTCTTATTGAGGGAATTGTTGATCTTTTCCAAAAAAATAACCTTTCGATCATTGGGCCAACAAAGAAAGCAGCTCGTCTTGAAGGATCCAAGGCTTTTGCCAAAAAGATTATGGAAAAGTATAACATCCCAACTGCACAGTATAAATCTTTTCGCAGTTTCAAAGATGCCAAAAATTACCTAAGAGACCACGCGTACCCGCTTGTTATAAAAGCAAGCGGTCATGCGGCAGGGAAGGGGGTATTGGTGGCCAAAACAAAAAGCGAGGCGATTAAATTCTTGAAAGACATTATGGTAAAAAAAATATTTGGATCATCTGGAAACGAAGTAGTAATCGAGGAGTATTTAGAAGGGAAAGAAATATCATTCATGGTGGCATCGGATGGGAAAGACTTCGTTTCATTTATTCCTTCTCAAGATCATAAGCGGATATTCGACGGTGATCGTGGACCAAATACTGGAGGGATGGGTGCGTATGCTCCAGTTCCATTTGTTGACGAAAAAATGATTCTGAAAATCGAAAGAGAAATAGTCAAGCCAATAATTGCTGGTATGAAAAAGGAGAGAATTCCCTATGAAGGGATTCTTTATCCGGGGCTAATCATAACAAGAGAAGGTCCCAAAGTATTGGAGTTTAATTGCCGTTTCGGAGACCCAGAAACTCAACCAGTCTTAACGCTTCTTAAAACCGACCTTCTTGAGATCCTCTTGGCAATAAAGCAGAAAAAGGTACAAAATCTTAAACTTTCCTGGAATCCCGGATTTGCGGTATGTGTGGTACTAGCATCCGATGGGTATCCGGGTAATTTTAAGAAAGGGAGCGTACTTGTTGGACTTGATAAAGTCAACAATGTATCTGATGTGCATATTTTCCACTCGGCAACAACAATACGTGGTGAACGTGTTGTCTCTTCGGGCGGAAGAGTGATTTCAGTAACAGCGGTTGGGAACACATTGAATGCAGCTATAGAAAAGGCTTATTTGAATATTGGGAAAGGAAAGATTTATTTTCCTGGTATGCACTACAGACACGACATAGGAAAAAAAGGCCTCATTCGAAAAAAGAATTTTGCGGTGACGTATTCTCAGGTTGGTGATAACTATGACACAAAAGATCCGATTTTGAGGCTTAGTCAGAAGGCTGCGGCAGAAACAGCATTGCAGTTGAAAAATTCTGGTTTTTCCGAAGTTTCCTCAACACGCGGTTCTTCCGCATTTGTGTGGGAACAAGGTGACGTCTATATGGCAACTGTGCTGGAGTGCTTGGGAACAAAAAATCTTGTGGCAGATGAAACGCACAAAATTACCGGAAAGACCTATTACGATGTTATTGCCCATGATACAGTTGCAACCTTTGTAAACGACATTTCTACTGTGGGAGCAAAACCACTTGTTTGCTCGGCATACTGGGCCATTGAGGATAATTCATGGTTGCAAAACAGGCAAAGATTGTTCGATTTTGTCACTGGATGGAAAAACGCATGCATTGAAGCAGGGTGCACATGGGGCGGAGGGGAGACACCGACTCTCAAAGGAATTATTACGAAAGATACTGCAGATTTGGGAGGTTCAGTAGTTGGAATTATTGTGCCAAAAAAGCGACTTATCACTGACGATAGACTAAAAGCGAACGATCGAATTATTTTCCTAAAAAGTAATGGCCCAAATGCGAATGGGATTTCTCTAATTCGAAAAATTGCAGAGAAACTTCCCAAACGTTATGCCACAAAACTTCCAAATGGAAAACTTTTTGGCGAAGAAGTTTTACAAAAATCGCACATATATTCCCATCTTATTCAAAAGCTTTTCCTTGGTGGAATTGATATTCATTACATTGTCAATATCACTGGTCATGGACTTCGAAAGCTCATGCGCGCCAAGCAGAATTTTTCCTATATTATCGAAAAAATATTTCAACCTCAAGAAGTTTTTTTATTTATCCAAAAGCATGCTAACCTTTCAGATTACGAGATGTATCAAACATATAATATGGGTATGGACTACGCGTTATTTTTAGATAAAAAAGAAGTTCCAAAAGCACTTTCGATTATAAAGAAAAATAGCTTTCAGGGATTGGAAGCTGGATATGTTGCGAAAGGCCCAAGAAAAGTACTTATTGATCAGAAAAAAATAATTTACAATTCTGAAACATATAAAATACGTTAAAAATATGAAGGGAATAGACAACCATATCACATCTAGCTATGGAAATTATTTATCTCTATTAAAACGCTTAGTGTCTATAAATACTGTTTATTCAAACAAAAAGGGTATTATCAAAGCGCTCAAATTTTGCAAACAGGAGTTCGAGCAGCAACTACAAGAATATAGATTTTACTTTGACCAAACCCAAAATCTTATCGGGATTAGTAAAAAAATTAACCCCTCAAGACCAATTGTTTATTTATCATCACATATCGACACAGTTCATGCCGAAAAAAAAGAATGGCACAAACAATTTGATCCATTTCATCCCTATGAGGATGCTAAAACTATAGTTGGAAGAGGTGTAAATGATGACAAAGCAGGTGTGGCTTATCAGCTATTATTAGCTCATCTACTAGCAGCATATTACCCTCGTACTTCCAATATTTTGTTTACGATTTCTAGCCGTGAGGAGCAAGGCGGTATTTCTGCTCAAGAAATTGGCACCCAATTAGGTAACCAACTACCCTTGGGATCGAAGACGTATCTTATTACATTAGAAAATAATATAAAAACAACAACTCCACCTACTCTGTATATAAATTATGGAGAAAATGGAGCCTTCGGAATGGAAGTTATTGGACAGCTAGAAACACTAAAAAAGTTTTTATATAATGATATTAATTTGTGGAATCCTACAAGTATTATTCCTGTGCCTGATAAGTCCAATATCCAATGGGAAATGTTTGAACAAATCGGTGGTCACGCCGCCACAGTTAGAAGAGAGGGAAATTTAATTTATCAATTCCTTACTACAAAATTCTCCAATAATCAGCTTATAAAAGCGGGAAGTCCACAAGGAGTGAGCAACGTACCAAAAATTGTTTACAAAACCAAAACCTTAAAAGCCACTAAGCATAAAGCGATTTTTGATCTACGAACAATGAAACATATTGATAATCTTATCGATGAATTAAATAAACATCGCATTAATTACAAATTTGTTAAAAAGATTGACAACGGTTATAGCATAAAAAAACAACTATTAAACGATGAAATTTACCAAAAAATGAAAAAAATACAAGCCAATTCTTTACAACTTCGCTTTGAAATTAATCCAGGTTCAACAGACACCGGGAAAATTTATAGTTGCATCAACACCGAAATAAAGAAGAGCTTTATACCAATTACCATGGGTCCGGGGAGTCGATCACAGAAAGACCTCATTCCTCCACGCATGACTCATGGAGTAAATGAAACTTATGTAAAAAAAGCAGGACTTGAAGGAATAAGGTTTATTACTAAACTTTTGGCTGAAATGAATTTCATAAAAAATTGATGAAATACACTATTGCCACACTTGCATCTCATTCTTGTCTCCAGATACTCAAAGGAGCCAAAGATGAAGGATTTAGTACATTGGCTATTGCCACCCCAAAGAAAAACTCCTTTTATCAAAGGTTTTCTTTTATCGACGAAGTTTTGACAATTCCCACTTATCAAGATTTATATAATATCCAAAATAATTTAAAAAAAAGAAATGTCATAATTATTCCCCATGGTTCATTTGTTGCTTATTTGGGAAATGACTATGATAATAAATTAAAATTGCTGCATTATGGCAACAAAAAAGTACTTTCTTGGGAAGGTGATAGGTTAAAGCAAAGAGAATGGTTAGAAAAAGCCGGTATTCGTTTGCCTAAATTATATAAAAACCCTGAGGATATAGACCGACTAGTTATAGTCAAATTTTATGGTGCCCTTGGCGGAAGCGGATATTTTGTAGCGAAAAATAAAAATGACTTTGCCAAAAAGATCGAAAAAATAAATATAAAAGAATTTATTATCCAGGAATATATTATAGGAATACCTATTTATTTACAGTTTTTTTATTCTCCCCTATCCAAGCAGGTAGAGCTATTGGGTGTTGATCGCAGGTATGAAACTAATGTCGATGGTCTAGGTAGACTACCTCACAAATTCCAAGAAGATTTAGATCTTGAACCATCCTATACTGTAGCCGGAAACTTTCCTATTGTTATCAGAGAATCACTTCTTCCCGAAGCTTATAATATGGCCGAATCAGTGATAAAAACTTCACAAAAAATAATTCCACCACGAGGTCTTTATGGACCTTTTTGTATAGAAACTATAGTAACCAATGATCTTGAATTTTATGTCATGGAAATTTCCTGCCGGATTGTTGCTGGTACAAATCTGTTTTCTCAGGGTTCAACTTATTCTGATTATCATTTTGATAAGCCTATGAGTACAGGAAGAAGAATAGCCAGGGAAATTAAAGAAGCTCTAGAAATTGGGGGGCTCGCAGAAATACTCAACTAATCGGGCAAAACCAGGTTCAACCTGGTAGGAAGAACGTATGAATAACAAAATAACAATTGCTACATTGGGTGGGCATTCTGCCTTGGAAATCGCCTCAGGAGCTAAAAAGTTTCATTTCAATACATTGATTATTGCTCAAAAAGGAAGAGAAAAGACTTATCAGAAATATTACGATCATATTGTTGACGAAATTTTATTAGTCGATCACTTTAAAGAACTAACTGATAAAACGATTAAAAATCAATTATTAGAGAAAAATTCTATATTTATACCCCACCGTTATTGTCAAGTTTATTGTGATTTAGAAAAACTGGAAAAGCATTTCAAAGTACCCATATTCGGAAATAAATTTCTCCTCAGATACGAAGAGAGAGAAGGAAATAAAAATCAATATGATCTCATGAACAATGCAAGTATTACTTATCCCAAGCGTTTTACAGATCCCAGAAGTATAGATAGGTTGGTTTTGGTGAAAGTCAGTGAAGCCACACGTGGTTATGAACGGGCATTCTTTTTCGCCAGCAATTATCAGGAATATCTTATTCGATCAGGGGAACTCATAAGAGATAAAAAAATAAAAAGAGAAGATTTATCAACAGCAGTTATAGAAGAATATTTAATTGGAACACAAGTCAACTTCAATTTCTTTTATTCGCCACTTAGGGATAAATTAGAATTATTGGGTACAGATAGTAGACGACAAACCAATATCGATGGACTACTACGAATTCCAGCTAAACAACAAATAGAGATTGAACACATCTTATATCCAACTTATATAGAATCCGGCCATTTTGCAGTCACAGTCAAAGAATCCTTATTAGAAGAAGCTTTTGCATTGGCAGAAAAATTAGTTAAATCCACCAAAAAAATTGTTCCACCAGGTATTATTGGTCCATTTGCCCTACAAACTGCAATTCTCCCCGGACCTCCCAAAGAGAAAATAGTCGTTTTTGATATTTCTCTTCGTATTCCAGGGTCTCCAGGAACCATATTTACACCATATAGTCATTACTTGTATGATAGACCAGTCAGTTTTGGCGAAAGAATTGCCTTAGAGATAAGAAATGCTCAGAAATTTGGTCAATTACAACTAATCACTACTTAATGACTTATGTGAAAGACATAAAAGATCAACTAACTGCTATTTCTCTTCTGGATGGCAGAAATTGGGATAAAGTGAAGTCCGTTGCAGAATATTTTTCCGAGTTCGCTCTCATGCGATATAGAATTCGTATCGAAGTTTCATATCTTCAATTTCTCTCTTCAATTGGAATTGTTCGATCCTTAACAAACGGCGAAAAAAAGTTGTTGGACAAGCTATGGAAGCAGTTTGACTTAAATGATGGACATACTGTCAAGGAATTTGAGAAAAAGACCAATCATGACGTGAAAGCAATAGAGTATTACATCCAACAAAAATGCAAAAATGGGTCGCTTACCGATCTTATTCCTTTCATTCACATTGGACTCACATCCTACGACATTAATATACCAGCGTATGCCCTCATGATTTCAGATTTTCGGAAAGATGTATATCTTCCCTCTCTTTCAAATGTTTTAGTACGTCTGAAGACCCTTATTGTCGAAACTCAAACAATGGTTATGCTTGGGAGAACTCATGGTCAACCGGCGCTACCAACAACTCTGGGTAAAGAATTAGCGGTTTATTATCAGAGACTCAAAAAAGAAAAAGAAAATCTGGCAAGGATCCAGATAGAAGCCAAATTAACAGGTGCTGTAGGTAATTTCAATGCTCTATATTTTATAGACCCCAAATATGATTGGCTAAAATTCAGCAGCGAATTTATTTCTTCTTTAAAACTTACTCCCAATCTCATTACTACCCAGATTTTGCCATATGATTCATGGATCAATTTATTTGATGCCCTAAGGAGAATAAATAATATATTATTGGGTTTCTCCCAAGATATTTGGTGGTATATATCTTTTGAATATTTTCTCCAAAAGAAAAAAGAAGCGGAAGTAGGATCATCCACCATGTCTCACAAAATCAATCCCATCACTTTTGAAAATGCCGAGGGAAATCTCGGTATAGCTAACTCTCTTTTTGAATTTTTCTCTAGGAAATTATCTTACTCTAGATTACAAAGAGATCTATCTGATAGCACGGTCAAAAGAGATTTTGGCTTAGCTTTTGGTTTTAGTCTTCTGGCCTACGATAGCTTATTATCTGGTCTAAAACGTATTAAGCCCAATCCATCGAAAATGAAAGAAGATCTAGATAAACATTGGGAAATATTTTCTGAAGGTATACAGACATATTTGAGAATGAAAGGTTTAAAAAATGCATATGAATTATTAAAGGAGAAAACAAGAGGAAGAACATTATCAAAAGAGCAGTTATATAAAATAATTGATAGTTTACCATTGGAAAAAAGCGATAAAGAAAAGCTTAAAATAAAAGATTTATCCAACTATTCTGGATTAGCCCGAGAATTAGCAGAAATAGCAATTCAAGAATAACAAAATATATGTTAGATGCAAAAATAGAAATTGATAAAGAGCAATTAATTCAACAATTTGCACATGATGTAGAAGAAACTGCAAGAGGAGCAACGATTCAATACGGAGAAGGAGAAATTCCTCCCTTAGCATATATGGCTGAATCTGCAGCAGATATTTATGGAAGAGATTTATGGATAAATGCTTGTAAAAAATATACCGATCATTTAGGAATGCTAAAAGTAGTTGAATCTGCTCTTCAAGAAAAAGGCAACGAATTAACATTTGATGAAGCTCTTAATATCCTATCTGAGCTAAATAGTGTGTTAGAAAAAGAAGGTATACGTATTTTCACCGCAAAAGCAGGAGCTTCAGGACGAGCTAAATTAGTTACCAAAGATAGCAATAGAATAGAAATAGACAATGCACTTCCAGCAAATAAAGGTGCCACTCTAATTCCAAGTACGACTCCTGAGGTGGGGTCTATTAAAGGGAAAAAAATTGCAGTTGTTAAAAGAGACTCAAACTTAAAGAGTAATATCATTATTAATGAGGATATGATAAGAGGGCAGCCGTATTTTGCTATTGCTGCGGCCTTGCATGAGGGGGGACATGTCGACGAGATGAAAAATGGTCCAGAATTTACATGCAGGGTAGGAAGCGATCGTGCCGCCAAAAGAGTTCCGATAACAGAACGCCAATCCACACTTGCAGTTCTAAAATTTGCTAGAGATGAATTTACGAGAACACAAAATCCGGCACTAGTTAAAATTGCAGCGCCACATGCTGCAATTTATAACCAAGTTGTTTTTGGAACGAATTTACTACAAAAGAAAGTATAAAAAAGAAATTTATATGCTATTACCTAAGATTATTATCGGAGCACAATGGGGAGATGAAGGAAAAGGAAAAATCGTCGATTATCTAGCAAAAGGCGCAGATTATATTGTACGATTTAACGGAGGTAATAACGCAGGGCATACAGTGGTTTATAAAGGGGAAAAATTTCCTCTATCCCTACTACCATCAGGTGTACTCTGGAAAAAGAAACTGCTGATTGCTCAAGGAGTAGTAATTAACCCCAAAATATTACTTGCTGAGATAGAGCATTTTACCAAAAGAGGAAATCCTCCCAATCTTACTATCGATCCTAGAGTCAATATAGTCATGCCTTATCACCAGCTATTAGATGCAGCAACAGAAGAAGCAAAAGGAGCCCAAAAAGTCGGAAGTCTCAAATTAGGTATTGGCTATTGTTATGAAGATAGAAACAATAGAGAAGGCATCAGATTTGAAGATTTCATAAATCCCAAATTATTTAAAGAAAAATTATTTGCCATATTCCCACAAAAGAAGAAAAGAATCGAAGCAGTCTTCGGCTACAAAGTGAAAATGACCGCCCCAGATATTTATCAAGAATATAAAAAATATGCCAGTAGATTATCTAGATACAAAGGAGATGTCAGCTCAATAGTTGCCAAAAATATAAATAAAAAAAAGATCCTTTTTGAAGGAGCTCATGGTACTTTTCTTGATGCCAACTTTGGCACCTACCCTTACACCACTGCTGTTAATACTATTTCAGGCTCAGTATTCAGTTTTGTCGGTTTTCCTCCCCAAAATTTGATGGTTTATGGCATCGTAAAAGCCTATACTACCAGGGTAGGAGGAGGACCTTTCCCCACTGAATTATTTGATGAGACAGGAATTCAAATAGGTGATAAAGGAGTCGAGTTTGGTACTGTTTCCAAAAGAAGGAGAAGATGTGGATGGTTGGATATTCCGATGTTGAAACTAGCAAACGAGCTAAACGGTTTTGAGTATCTTGTGGTAACCAAGCTCGATGTTCTGACTGGACTTAAAACCTTAAAGATTGCTACTCATCATTTTTTAAATGGAAAAAAAGTAAGTCACTTTCCTTCACTTCTTTCGGATGTATCGAAATTGCAACCGCACTATCGTACACTTTCCGGTTGGACCCAAGATATAGCGAATATTCGACGATTTCACGATTTACCAGAAAATTGTAAAAAATACATAAAGACCTTTGAGTCACTTATGGGGATTCCTATTCGATTTATTTCCGTTGGCCCTGAAAGGAGTGCCTTGATTTCCGTATGAAAAATTTTGATCTTTCTCTAACCTATGATGATGTTCTTCTGGTTCCACGTCGCTCGAATATTGCACACCGTGGAAATGTTAATACAAAGACGTACCTATCAAGAAATATCAAGTTAAGTATTCCTTTCATATCTGCCAACATGGATACGGTTACTGAAAGTGCTATGGCGATTGGACTTGCTCACGCAGGCGGAATAGGGATTATTCACCGTTTTAATACGGTTGAAAAACAGGTTGCAGAAGTAAAAAGAGTGAAGCGTCATGAAGGATTTATCGTGTACAAACCATATACACTTTCTCCGATTGCCACAATTGGTCAGGCAAAAGAACAAGCACGGATAAATAGCGTTGATAGTTTTATTATTGTTGATGAAAATGAAACTGTTCTTGGAATTATTACAAGGCGGGATATGCTTTTTAAGCCAGATACCGAGAGTGTAAGAAGCACAATGACACCGTTTTCGCGTCTCATTTACGCCAAACCAACAGTAAAGATTCACGAAGCTCGTGATTTTCTCGTGAAGCATCACATAGAAAAATTACCGCTCATTGATAGTAAAAAGAGACTGAAGGGTCTTATCACTTCACGAAGTCTTGTGCATTTCACAAATTTTTCCAACTCTACAAAGGATTCGTACGGGAGGCTTCGAGTTGGAGCAGCAATTGGAGTCGTTGGCGATTTTATGGAACGTGCTCATGCGTTGGTTGAAGCAGGAGTTGATGTACTTGTTATTGATGTTGCCCATGGTCATAATGAAGTTGCGCTAAAAGCTGTCGGAAAAGTGAGAAGAAAGTTTAAAGAGATCGACATTATTGGAGGAAACGTAGCAACTCCGGAAGGTACACGAGATCTTATTCAACTCGGCGTCGATGCGGTAAAAGTAGGAGTTGGTCCTGGAGGGCTTTGTACAACACGCGTTGTTGCCGGGATTGGTGTCCCTCAATTTACTGCTGTATATGAGTGTAGCCGGATTGGTAAACGATATAAAGTACCTATTATTGCGGATGGGGGAACAAATTTCCCGGGCGATATAACGAAAGCACTTGCCGCTGGGGCATCATCATGTATGCTTGCGGGATGGTTTGCAGGTACCGATGAATCACCAGGGGGAATTATTTTGCGAGACGGGATGAAATACAAGGCTCATCGGGGAGCTGCATCATTTCTTGCTGTTGCCGATCGGAAGATGGCGGCAAAGGAATTGGATATTCAAAATCTCAATACTGTCGTTGCCGAAGGCGTTGAAGCGCTGGTTCCCTACAAAGGGAAAGTTGCAGATGTTTTATACCAGCTTCTTGGTGCGCTTCGATCTGGGATGAGCTATATGAACGCGAAGACAATATCTGATCTTCACAAAAATGCCTTTTTTGTCCGGATCACCGAAGCCGGATTTCGAGAGAGTAAGTCTCATAATGTGAAGCTTATCGACTAAGCTTCATTTCTCGCAAATTGGCCAGTATTGCGAGAAATAGTGTAAAACCATTGAAAAAATAGCACTGAACCAATTAAATAGAGAATATTTAAAATAACTGCAACAAAGAGAGCTTGCCAATCGTATAGATGAGTATCAAGATGAAGACGTGATGCCTCAAAAATATACGTCGTAGGGAAAAGATAGGCAAAATATTGAAGAGGTTGCGGAAGAACGCTCACTGGAAAAAAGGCTGCCGTGAGTGGTTGAAGAATTGGAACTAAACCCCAGGCAAAGGATTGGATTCGAGTACCAAAGCGAAAAATAAGTCCGACGATGACGATACCTGTAGATATTGAAAAAACGGCAAGGTTTACAAATGCAAGGAATAAGAAACCGATATCCATCTCAAAAACTGAAAAATGGAAAAAAACAAGCGTAATGATAGCATCAATAATGAAAACGGAAAACGCTTTGACAACTCCTGACAGGGAATGAGCAGTGAAATATTCCAAAGTTGAAACAGGACTTACAAATAAATGAGTAAGGTTTCGAAACCAAATATTCCACATACTTGCAACCGAAACGGAGTATTGTCCCACACGCACAATTTCCCAAAAGAGCATACCAAGAAGAAGATACTGTGCGGCACGCATGTTTTCATTCCCTATAAGATAGAGGGAGAAAAAGCCATATAAGAAAAGTGTAATAAAGGAGAAAACAAAAATATCGAAAAATGTCTCCAGCGAATGAATTGTCACAAAGTATTCTTGCGCTAAAAGAGCCTGTATACGCTTAATTGACATGAGATCCTCCTCTTGCTATTTGCAAAAAGACATCTTCGAGAGTTGGTTTTCGGATTTCAATATCAATGATTCTAATTTCAGTTTTGGTTATTCCAAAAAGAAGGGAAGGAATAGCAATCTCTTTCGCTGTAAAGCAAACGCTGCTCGGGTAAGGGGATGTGAACGGTTGTTTTTTCTTCTGGAAATATTTATGAATCTCGGAAGAGGATCCTTCATACTTTAAAAGCACTGTCGTAGTTTCAATTCTTTTTGTGAGATTTACGGGAGTATCATATGCCACAATTTTGCCGTGATCTAAAAATATCACCTCATCACATATCCGGGTAACCTCGTTCATATCGTGACTCGTATAGAGAATGGAGATATTCCTTTTTTCCTTAAGATGTTCAATAAGAGATAGAGTTTTATCTGCTATATCAGGATCAAGCGATGCAGTTGGTTCATCCATCAAGAGAATTTCGGGGTCATTGATAAGTGCTTTTATAAGATTGACACGTGTTTTTTGTCCAGTTGAAAGTGTTTGATAGAGTTGTCCAAATAGTTCTTCTACTTCAAAATATTTTGCTATCTCATAAATTCTCTTTTTGGGATTTTGCACTTCGTATAGTCCAGCATACACGAGTAGGTTTTCATAGACGGTAATCTTTCCAAGAAGTGTATTGAATGCAGACGTGTAGTTTAAGCGAGATAGGCAGTACTGGCGATGTTTAAAAAAATCACGTCCAAAGTAGTGGATAGTTCCGCCGTTTGCGAGCGTTACCCCGAGAAGCATCTGAATTGTTGTCGTTTTTCCAGCCCCATTTGGGCCAAGAAGCCCAACAACTTTCCCTCTTTCGAGTTGAAAGCTGATTTTGTCAACCGCTCGGAAACGTCCATAGTCTTTTACCAGTTGCTCAACCTGAAGAACAAATTCGCGCATATTAAGAAGTAGTATACAAAGATGGAATATGATCTGCTAGGGGGATTGTGTTTGAAGTGGAGGTTTAATTACTAGCGTCTGGATTGTTCCTCCCCATCCGACTTGCACTTTCCCAGGAGTAAATGAATCGGGAAAAAGTGGAAGTGAGACGTCTGAGCCTACTTTTAAATGGTTAGGATAGGCAATGTTATCTACTGGATCAATAGAAAAAATACTTTGCGTCGGGGCAATATAATAATACCCTTTACCGAGATTACTCAGGCGGATAAGTCTTGGAACTTTAGGATTTTGAGTTTCCACAAGTTGGATACAGTAACCGGAAGTTCTATGACCGGCGATACGCAAAAATATTTTTGTTCCAATAGGAAGTTGATTTAGATCAAGAATCTCATTTTCGGAAACTCGCGTTGCTTTTGCGATTTCAAATAAATTGGCGAAATCAGATGGAGCCTTGATAGGAAGCCAAAGTCTTCTTAATCTACTCTGTAGAGATAATTGTCTCTGGAAATCTTCTTCAGGATATGTATATGGTTCTGAAGGGTGATGTTCCGATTCCAACAGTTCCGCGTTTCTTATTGATTCCTGAACTTGTGCATCGGCAAATTCCAACATCTGAACGGGGTTCCATGATTCGCTTGTATCGATCACCATAAAGTTATTCGCTTGGAATGTGAGCCCGGAGCGACTCGAACGCTCAACCAACAGCTTAAAAGGCTGCTGCTCTACCATTGAGCTACGGGCCCGGCAGATGTGATTATTATACAGACATATCTACAGGTCTTCAACAAACCCTTTGTTAGTCTTACAATTTTCTTACACTATTGACATATAAATTTTACCAAAGTAATATACAATAAATATTATGAAATACAATCTCCCCAAACTACCGTACCAATATAATGCTCTTGAACCCTATATTGATGCACGAACCATGGAGATTCATCACACCAAGCATCACCAGACGTATATTAATAACCTCAACACTGTTTTGGAAAAATATCCTCAGGTTGCAGATAAAAAGCTAGAAGAGCTTCTCAAAAATATCGACTCAACTCCATTTGAAGGGAAAGATAAAACAATGTTTCGAAATAACGCGGGAGGACACCTCAACCACTCCCTTTTTTGGACAATTTTGGCACCCAAAAAAGAGGAGGATAAAGTCCTCAAATCAGATGTCGAAAAGACATTTGGCTCGATCCAAGAGTTCAAAAAGCTATTTACCGAAACAGCGACGAAACATTTTGGGAGTGGATGGGCATGGTTAGCACGAGATTCTTCCGGAAAATTGTTTCTTTACTCTCTTCCAAACCAAGATTCTCCATATCTTACGGGTCATACCCCCATTGTTGGTCTTGATGTTTGGGAACATGCCTATTATCTGAAATACCAAAATCGCCGACCAGAGTATATTGAGAATTGGTGGAATGTGCTAAAGCTATTGTAAGAACTTACCCCTTTTGATACAATATCCCCCTATGGCAAATGCTGCAATTCATGGTAAAACGACGTTCCATGTGGGAGATACTGTTTCGGTTCACTACCGCCTCATTGAAAAGGAAAAAGTTGCCGGAAAAGCAAAACGAGAGGTAAAAGAAGAAGAGCGGGAACGGATTCAAGTGTTTGAGGGAATAGTTATTGCAATACGTGGGGAGGGTCAAAATGCCATGTTTACCGTTCGAAGAATTGGTTCACAAAATATCGGTATCGAAAGAATTTTTCCTCTCATATCCCCGTGGATTAAAAAAATTAGCGTAAAAAAACTTGGGAAAGTGAAACGAGCCAAGCTATATTATCTTCGAGGAATGGTTGGTCGACAGGCTGATAAACTAAAAGAGAAAACGAATACCTCTCATGGTGGATCTGCCTAATATATCACTTGGTAAATCCGGCGAAAAAATTGCCATCTCCTATCTTACTTCATTAGGCTACAAAATTATCGATCAGAACTTCCGGTTTCGTGGCGGCGAAATTGACCTTGTCGCTCTCGATGGGGGCAGTTTAGTTTTTATCGAGGTGAAAACTCGAAAAAGCGAACATTTTGGAAGAGCTGAAGACGCAATTACCGCGACCAAGCGGAGAACTCTTATCCGTTCGGCCCACGTCTATAAACTTACGCATAAAAATCTTCCTGATTCCTTACGGATCGATGTCGTCACCATCTGTTTCACAAACGTACTATCACCGCAAATCGCGGTATACAAAAATATTACGCTTTGATCGTGGTGCCCCGTATGAATGATGTTTTGATTGTTGGGGATGTGACAATTGATCAGAACCGAATTGAAACAGGTACCTACGTTGGGCCAGGGGGACCCGTGTACTTTGGAGGGAAAACATTCCTCAATCTTGGTGATCAGGTCACACTGATTGCGCCATACGGAGAAGATTTTCCAAAAGAAACTACTCTTACCGGTGCACAGTGGATTCCGCAAACCCCGGCCTTCAAAAAAACTCTCGTATTCAAAAATATACTCGAAAGGGATGGAGAACGGAGACAATTTGTCGAGCATGTTTCGGACGTTTCGAACTTTTATCAAACTTACGTCAACGACACGCGTTTACGCAATAGAGATATTCTTATTGTGGCACCCCTTCTCCCCAGGATTCCTTTTCATACATTGCAAACTATCACATCTGGTAAAAAATCTCTCCGGGTTCTCCTTCCACAAGGCATGTATCGGAAAGTATTGACTGATCAGTCAATTTCGCATGGGGAGTTGCAAGATGAGGAAAAAATCCTGCGAATGTTTGACGTTGTTATTTTATCCGAGCGCGACTCTCCAACTGCATTGTCACGTGCTCTTTCGTGGAGTTTAGTTGGACCACTCGTCGTTGTGACCAAAGCTGGGCAAGGCTGCATGTTTTTCCAAAACGGTATACGTACACATGTACCAGCATTTACGGTAGAGGAGATTGTTGACTCAACTGGTTCAGGAGATATTTTCGCCGCAGCATTTGCCCATACGTATGCGAAATTTCGCAGTGCCAAACAGGCAGCTATAGCAGGGCATGCTGTTGCCGGGCTCTCTTTACGATTTGGAGCAAATCAACTACAATATAGGCTAGCTGACCTTTATGCGTTTGCTCAAAGGCAAGGTCGGAATATTCGGCTATGAACATTCTCTCAAGTGGAATATCATCACTGTATAATTCAATCGTATTTGTCCTATCAACATTTGCGGTTAAATTTTTTGCCGGAATTTTAGTTCTTTTGATTGGGCTCATCGTTTCCTCACTTCTGAAGGATCTACTTCTCCTAATCTTTCGGTATTTTCGGGTAGGAAAGTGGTTGACGGCCGCGGGTCTCACTCAAGAAGAGAAAGTCAATGTTTGGCCAAAACTTTTAGCAGAACTACTTCGTTGGACAGTAATATTTATTTTCCTCATATCTGCTGTCGATATTTGGGGGATACCAAGAGTAGGGGAGGTGCTGAGTCAACTTCTTCAATTTCTGCCAAGTGTATTTGTCGCTGTTGTTATTGGGTGGATTGGTCTTGTTGCTGCTCGCTTTGCGTATGATATTGTACGACATGGTGTAGGGGGAGTAGCAGGGAAGGAGTCGCTGCTTCTTGCGACACTCGCTCGTTACGCCATAATATTTTTTACTACACTCATTGTGTTGACTCAACTTGGTGTTGCTGCCGATCTTATTAAAATATTATTTACTGGGATTGTTGCAATGCTTTCTATTTCTTTCGGTCTCGCATTTGGCCTTGGCGGTATTGATGAAGCGAAAGGAATTCTCTCACTCATCCGCGGAAAAATAGAAGAAAAAGAATCTTTGAAAAAAAATGACAAACGCCGAAAGAAATGAAGCCCCCATCGTCTAGCGGTCCAGGACGACTGGTTTTCAGCCAGTAAATCAGGGGTTCGAATCCCCTTGGGGGTACTAATGGAATTTTGGCAAGAATTGAAATCTGGCTTTGAAGTGACGCAGCGGTAAATCCCGACCGTATACCACTTTCACTGGAGGAATTTTATCCCGCTTATCATGAAGAGCTTTTACCGCAACTATCGCAGCAGATAAATCTTGCCTCTCATACCGAAGGCGGGGAACAGCAAATCTGACAAAATTAACTTCCGGATGAATTTCTTTTCTGGTGTTTGGATTATATTTGCCGAAAGCAAAATATCCCAATTCACATGCTCGGTGCCCGTATAAACCCAATAAAAGTGCAGTCAAAGAGATGCCTCCGAAATCTTCCCCTCGCATTTTTGTCCCCGCATAAAATTTATTGACATTCAGATAAACCGCATGCCCACCAATAGGCATTTGGACAGGTAATCCTGCATTTTTCATTTCCTCGCCAAAAGTTATAACCTGATTGATTCGGTAATTAAGATACTCATCAGTCATTACTGTTTTTAATCCTACCGTCAATGTCATAATATCTCTTCCTGACAGGCCACCATAGGAGGGGTGACCTTCCGTTCTGATTTGAAAATTCATTATGGCATCGATAAGATGCGGATATTTTTTCGTAAAAAGTCCAGTATTTTTTATAAAAAGACCCCCACCCATGTTTACCAAACCGTCTTTCTTGAAACTTATGGTAAATCCATCAATATAGGAAAACATTTCTAGAACGATTGCCCTGATGCTTTTTTGACTGTATCCTTTTTCGTACTTTCGGATAAACCAAGCATTCTCCGCAAAACGGCAGGCATCAAAAAACAAAGGAATCTTCGCGTGATGGGCAATTTCCGACACCTCCCTTATATTGGCTAAAGAAACAGGTTGACCTCCGCCCGTATTATTGGTGATTGTCAGGTAAAGAATCGGGATACTGTTATACTTTTCCTTTATCAATTTTTTTAAAGCGAGAATATCCATATTGCCTTTAAATCGGAATTTTTCGTCTCCATTTTTAAATTCCAGGGAAAAAAGGTTTATTGGAGTGATATGATTGGCTTCAATGTTTGCCTGTGTTGTGTCAAAGTGACCATTACTTGGAATTATCAAATTGGTGCCCATTTGACCAATTATGGAGAAGAGGGCATTTTCGCAAGCACGGCCTTGATGAAAAAGAAAGGCGTTTGGCTTCCCCTTTTCCGGAGGATTAAAAAAGTCATTCCCAAAAGTTTTTAGTATCTGCTCTCGTAATCGAAAATACCCGCGATTTGAACCGTAAGCCTCATCACCTAAATGAAGTGCTGCCCACTGCTCATTTGTCATCGTGGTTGTTCCTGAATCGGAAAGAAAATCACAACCAGTAATCATTTCCGATGGAAAGAAAAATACATTGAGACCGACTTTTTCTAACGTCTTCATTCGTTCTTCCGGTGTATTGGATTTTTTAAATTCTACAGAATGGTTGATATATGGCCGAGGAGAAATAGATACTTTATTGGACCCTGAAAATACACTGATTAATTTGTTGATCATGATTGCTACATTGTACTCTTACAGGTCAAGTTTCTATGTGATTCTTATCACGGTATAATATAATTTAAAGACAATTTATCAAAGTGTTATGTTTTTCCTTGATCGATGAACCTACGGTTTCAAATTTTTTCCTATGATGCAGTAACGCTTATCCGTGGCATCTCACTTCTTATCATCCTTATTATTCATTTGCCAATACCGGCACCGGTAATAACTTCTCTTACTGGTTACCTTCTTACCGCAATTGGGCACGTTGCAATTCGATCATTTTTCTTTCTCTCGGGATTTGTTTTGGCAAAAGGGTACCTTGATGGCAGATACACGCTCACCAAAAACGGGGTTTTACTTTTTTATTGGAAAAGAGTAAGAAGAATTGTACCACTCTACTTTTTGATTGTTTCATACCTTTTTTTGCAAACTTCGTCATCTATCACTTCACGACTTGCCGATCTTTTCCATTTACTTACATTCACCGCAACTCCCCAGGTACATCTTTATTCCAGCAGTTATTTATGGTTTATCTCAACACTCATGCAGTTATACCTTCTTACTCCACTTGGATTTTTCATCATAAAAATTGCAAAGAAACAAAAAAAGAAAATTCGCCTTCTTTTTCTTCTTATTCCCCTTCTTATTGGTTCTGTACTCAAGTGGCAAATACAACCACACGTTTCGTATGAGTATATGTACTCATCGGTACTATCAAACATTGATATCTTCTTGTCTGGAATGTTTTTAGCGATGGTTCAAAGTGATGTACTCAGAATCCTTAAAGTGCACGATATTCGATTTCGGTTGCTTCTTACTATCCTTCTCTTTACGCTCTTTACTGCGTTTTACGTAGTAAGCAGTATTTATGCGTATGAATCCTCATCCCAACTGATACGGGAGCAGCATCTTCTTATTCTTCTTCCAATTGGATTTATTCTTTTGATGAATATCATTCTGCCTCTTTTTCCCAAGAACTTTTCGCTGCAAACTATGAACAAAAATTTTCTTCCGATACTGTATAGTGGTCCCTTTATACTTGTAAATCTTATTGGCGTTTATTCGTACGAAATGTATCTTCTTCATCAGCCCTTATTGTCACAGCTTCAACTTTCGTGTTCTGCGGTTTGCACAGTACCAATTTTTATGAAGAATTTGGTTTTCGTGACAGGAATACTAATTATTTTTTCTATTTTTCTCGACATTGGGAAAAAATTCCTCTGGCGAAGAAGATTTATACACTCTGAACATCTTTGATCTACTTGGTGTATCTTGTTTCCCCATTTTTTGATTTTATAATCTAATTAACCCTGCCAAAGTGGCGGTTTTTTGGTTCTTTAGTATGAAAAAAACAGTTTACCCATCAATAATAAGTTTCGGCATTGCTGCAAGTTTGTTAACAGGTGTTGCATCTGGAGAGAGGCGAGTTACGAACAGTCCGACTCCTTCATCAACGTCTGACTATTTTCCTTCAAACCAGGTGCCACCAACTATGTCATATACTTCCTATGACCTATCTCAAGCGTTAAAGAATGGTTTTCGACAATTTATCCGTGATAAAATTATTAGTCAATAAATTAAAACAATTCACTTCCTTTTGTATCTACTCAATTTTGGATATTCTCCTGTAAGTGTAAAAATGATATAATACACCCCTTATTCATGTAGTCTACTAGTCTGCCAGCAAACCCGCTTGGACGATTGAGCGGGTCATTTCTTTTTTTATGGAAATACGAAACATTGCAATCATCGCCCATGTCGATCATGGCAAAACAACGCTTGTCGACGGAATGCTCAAACAGACCCATACATTTCGCGATAATCAGGCTGAGATGGCTCAAACGACTATTCTTGATCGAAACGAACTTGAACGAGAAAAGGGTATCACCATCCTTGCCAAAAATACGGCAATTGTCTACAAAAATACAAAAATCAACATCATTGATACTCCTGGGCATGCAGATTTCAGCGGTGAAGTTGAACGGGTAATTAATATGGCCGATGGAGCACTTCTGATTGTTGATAGTGCTGAAGGTCCTTTGGCACAGACTCAATTTGTGTTGGAAAAAGCACTCGAAAATAACCTCCCACTAATCGTTGTAGTGAATAAAATCGATCGGAAAGATGCGAGACCACCAGTAGTTCTGAAAGATGTCGAAGAACTTATTCTTCGCGTGGCAACAGATGATTCGCATCTTAACTATTCCGTGGTATACGCAATTGGCAGAGAAGGAAAAGCATGGGATCGGTATCCAAAAGATATACGTGAACCGGCAGATCTCTGCCCATTATTTGAAAAAATTCTAGAAAGTATTCCAAAGCCGAAAGCGCTTTCTGAAAAGCCGTTTAAAATGCTTGTCTCGACCCTTGATTTTGATAGTTACAAGGGAACGTACGCAATTGGGAAAGTTTCTCAGGGAATCGTAAAATCTGGTGATAACGTACTTCTTTTGTCACATGACAAAGCGATTGGAACATACAAAATTGCCCATGTTTTTACAAGCGTGGGCCTTACGAAAGTAGAAATTCCGAAATCGCAAACCGGCGATATTATTGCCGTGACTGGAATTCCCGATGTTACCATTGGCCAAACTTTGACAGATCCAATTGATCCAACAGGATTTCCCACAATTAAACTTGGCGAACCGACACTAAAAATTACCGTCAGTGCCAACTCATCACCTCTTGCCGGTCTCGAGGGTAAATTTTCCACTTCCAGTCAACTTGAGCAGAGACTCAACGCGGAAATGAAAACAAATATAGGACTAAAACTTTCTACCAGTTCCACCTCCGGATTTGATATTTCTGGAAGAGGAGAATTACATCTTTCTATCCTATTAGAAACTCTCCGCAGGGAAGGTTATGAGATGCAGGTTGGGAAACCAAAAATAATTTTCCGAAGCGAAAACGGTGAAACGCTTGAGCCGTTTGAGGAGGTCACAATTGAAGTTAGCCAAGAATTTATAGGGACGGTTGTTGAAGAAATTGGCCGCAGACGAGGATCACTTCTGGATATGAAAGCAACCAATGCACTTTCTACCCGGTTTCACTTTACCATATCCAGCCGCAATCTCATGGGACTGCGTAGTTTATTACTTGCAAAAACTTCGGGGAATGGATTGTTTGCAACACGATTTATCGGCTATCGAAAAGTTGAAGAGTACATCCCAAAACTTCGTGGAGGAGCACTTATCGCATTTGAGAAAGGTATCGCATCCGCCTATGCTCTTCAGACTGTTGAAGCACGCGGTGTTACGTTCATCGCTCCTGGAGAATCAGTATACGAAGGGATGATCATTGGGCTTAATAATAGGTTTGACGATATGGATATTAATGTATGCAAAACAAAAAAATTGACCAATATGCATACGGAAAATTCCGATGCAGCAATTCAACTTGATCCTCCTTTGCGATTAACTCTTGAGCAGTGTCTCGATTTTATTGAAGATGATGAACTTTTGGAAATAACTCCGAAGTCTCTTCGCCTGCGAAAATATTATCTCAAACGAGTTGATCGCAAACGAGCCAAACGGGAGTCATAAGTCACGGTCTTCGTTTATTGTATAATAGCAAAATGGAACTTTTCAAAGCCGCACTTGATCTTTTTCTTCATCTTGATACACATCTTGCAAATATAGTTACCCAATATGGCATATTCGCGTATGGACTGCTTTTCCTGATCATTTTTTTGGAAACTGGGTTTGTTGTGACTCCTTTTCTACCGGGAGATTCGCTCCTTTTTGTTGCCGGTACGCTGTCGGGTGCAGGAATACTACACATTCAAACGCTTTTGATTTTCCTTATTCTAGCAGCTATTCTGGGAGATACTGTCAATTACTGGATTGGTCATTTCTTTGGTCCAAAAGTTTTTAATAAGAAAAATTCAAAAATCTTCAAACCGGAATATTTGGAAAAAACGAGGAAATTTTACTCAAAACATGGTGGGAAAACCATTATCCTCGCCCGTTTTATCCCAATTATCCGTACGTTTGCCCCGTTTGTTGCAGGGGTTGGACGAATGCACTACGGACAATTCTTAAGCTATAACCTCATTGGGGCAGTAGCGTGGGTGCTTCTTTTTACGCTTGGAGGTTATCTGTTTGGGAATATTTCATTCGTTAGAGAGAATTTTCACTACACTGTCATAATAATAGTTGCGCTCTCACTTGTACCCGTTGGTGCAGAGTATGTAAAACATTTGAAAGAGAAAAAAGCTGCAACGGCTGAATCAGTTGATTTTGAATCAATTGAAAAGACCTTCCACAAAAAACATCTTTCCGATTAACGGAGTAATTCTTCAAGAACCGTTTTGAAAAAATTCGTCTTTGGGGGAACGTGCGTGACTTTCACTTGAGTATTAATAAATCGGGCACGACAAAGCGGGGAACAAAAACAGCATGCATTGGAACGCTTCTTCAGCTGTTTTGAGAAATAACTTTCAAGTCGCTCAAAACGTTTGTGGCACTCATTACATTCAAAGATAAAATACTTCACTTGCCCGTGGTATTTCACGTCACGATATGTCTCCCCAACAATTATTTGCGTCAACATTGACCGTATGGTAACAAAGATTTTTTCCTCTGTCGAGCAACGAGTTCTAATAGGCTATAATACAAGGTGTTTATGGGTTCAATATTTAAAATAATTTCATTTACGAAACACTTATGGAAATGGTACCTCTATATGGGGTTTTTTGTTGTTCTGACTTCTCTTCTTTCTCTTGTTGCCCCGATTCTATCCAAAGATATCGTGGATATCATTGTCGCCAAAATTAGTGGTACGAATGTGAATTTCTCCCAATTTTACTTTCTTCTTGCTGCAATTATCGCAACGGATATTGCAATTACGTTTTTGACTGCATTTTCCCAGTGGATTGGGGATCGACTTAGTGTGCGACTTCAAACGTATCTATCGGAGAAATTTTATCGGCATGTCTTAGGGCTGAATATTGGCTATTATGACAATGAAATCACTGGAAAGATCGTCAATAAACTATATCGAGGCATAACAAGCATTACCGAATTTATACAAAGTATGCTCAATAATTTTCTCCCCTTCTTCTTAACTGCTTTCGTCACGATTATCCTGCTTTCACGGTATTCGCTATTTATTGCAGTTCTTCTTGCTATTCTTTTCCCAATCTATATTCTCATTTCACATGGTTCAACACTTGCATGGGGGAAGTACGAAGCACAGAAAAATCAGTTGAATGATCTATCTCAGGGTCGAGTCTTTGAGAGTATCTCTGGAATCCGTGTCGTCAAGGCATTTGCGGCTGAAATTCATGAGCTAAAGACATTTTTACAAACCCGAGGAAAAATCGAAGATCTGGCAATTTCTCAAACCCGGGAGTGGCATCTATACGATTTTATCCGTCGACTCTTTCTCAATCTTATCCTCTTTGCCATATTTGCATATATTGTGTACTGGACATTTGTCGGTCGGTACACCATTGGGGAAATGACACTTCTTCTTCAGCTTGTCAATCAAGCAAGATTTCCTCTTTTTGCCATGTCATTTATTTTAGGACAAATACAGCAGGCAGGCGCGGGTTCCTCGGATTTTTTCAAAATCCTTGAAACACGAAATGATGTTGTTGATAAGACGGGTGCGAAACCTCTTCGGATACCCAAGAAACTTGATCTGTCGAAGGCATTTATTTCCTTTGAAGATATAAGCTTTGGCTATGAAGAAAGAAAAAAAGTACTTACGGGAATTACCTTTTCTATAAAACCGCAGGAAAAACTTGCGCTTGTTGGTGAGAGTGGCCAAGGGAAATCAACAATCGTGAATCTTCTTCTGCGGTACTATGAGCCGCAAAGTGGTACTATCCAGATCAATAGCCAGGATATATCCTATGTTTCGCAGGCATCGCTTCATCAAATCATTGCGGTTGTATTTCAGGAATCACTTCTTTTTTCTGGAACAATTATAGAAAATATCAGGTACGGCAAACTATCTGCGAAAGATACAGAAATTATCCAGGCAGCAAAAGCGGCAAATGCGCATGAATTTATTCGCGGTCTTCCGTATGGTTACAAAAGTTTAATCGGAGAACGTGGAGTGAAACTCTCTGGAGGACAAAAACAGCGTATAGCAATTGCACGTGCAATACTAAAAAATGCACCGATAATAATTTTAGATGAAGCAACATCATCACTTGATAGTAAAGCGGAGATGGAAGTTCAAAAGGGGCTGAAAGAACTATTACATAATCGAACATCAATAATAATTGCCCATAGATTATCCACGATTGCTGACGCAGATCACATTTTGGTCATTGCCGGGGGAACGGTCGGACAGTACGGTACAGCACATGAGCTTATGAGAGATAAAACTGGATTGTATGCTCAACTCGTTGCTCTTCAAGCGCGTCTCATCAAAGCTCCAACTGGCGAACCTGATGAACGCCTCAAACAGTTCGACATCGTCGGGTAAGTCAGTGAAAATGAGACGGATTGTTTCTCTTGCTTCGATATCGTTATTTTTTGTATAGTGGATATAAATAACAAATATTTCTTAAGGAATGAGGTGATACATTTGAAATCTCATACATTTCAACTTTTATTTATTTTGCTTGTCCTTATTGTTACTGGTCTTACGCCACTTTCGAAGCTTATACCTTTGGAGCCACTTACACCATTGCAACCATTGGTACCACTGTCAACGCTCTTATAATATCACCCTTTCAACAGACCGCCCTCGGATGTTGAGAGAAATTTTCCCCTTGCGCTCTTTTGTAATTTTCCAGTATAGTGATTACATATGAATACTGATACAAATAGTTCTCAAACGACGAGTCTCGACGGCTCAACAGTTCTTCTCAATATTGAAAACCTCATTAAAAGTCATATGTCCGCACTTGACCGTCTTAAGAATGTGTCGAGGGAGCAACACGAAATGTTGGAAGATATCCTGGCAAACGATACAGTTTTTGTAAAACACAGTGAAACTGCAAAAGAAGCAGCAAAAATTAAACAATCAACAAAAGCTCAAATAATGAAAAGACCGGAAGTATTTGGTATTTCAGAAAAGATTAAATCGCTTCGGGAGGAAAAGAAAACGCTAGAAAATGCCCTTTCAGATTATCTAAAAGAGTACCAACGACTTTCCGGACAAAATACCATTGAGGATGAAAAGGGTGAGGTATGCGAAATAGTTTTCACTGCAAAACTTTCAAAAAAATCTCGCTATAATCCATGATCACTGCCACGTCTGCCTACCATGGATAGAGGATACGTTTTATTCAAACTTTCAGAAGTGTTTATTTCGTTTTTCGTCCTCATACTTGTTGTTTCGACCGCTGTTGTAAGTATCCGCTCCTTTGCATCCGAAAAAACATCCCAAGCTTCCATCACGCCAACTACAACCGAATCGTATATAACCGCAGCTCCTATGAAAGGAAGGCCGAAAATTGTTAACGGACTGGTTGTTGATCCGTCTGGTCAACCTTTTCGTCTGCAAGGAATCAATTACCATGAACTTTCAACTGACTACACTGCTCCCGGTGGCTGCGATAATAAAATCCCCTACCCTCTCCAAACGGATGACGTAAAAAAGTGGGGATTTAATACTGTGCGATTAACGCTGACATGGGACGCTTTAGAACAAACTCCTCCTACATGGGAAAACGGAATCCTTACTCATCACTGGGATACTTCATATTTAACCCTTGTTGACAATCTGGTTAAGGATTTAACCGACAAAGATATCGGTGTTGTCCTTGATATGCATCAGTATCTTTGGTCATCAGCATTTCGTGATATATCAAGTGATGAGGGTGAACACTGTGGCGGTAGCGGATTTCCAGCTTGGATATATCAAAATTCAGATATTTCTGATTTTCAAACGGCCCGATGCCAATTCTTTGCCGGGATTAACCCAGAAAACTCACCCGTCGTTGTTCAAGACGGTTTTATTGAGGTGTGGAAATTTATTGCCGGCAGATATGCCACAAACCCGAAGGTTATTGCGGCAGATATTATTAATGAACCCTGGGCAGCACTCAATAAATGCACTCCTGAAGAACTCCATCTGAACGCCTTTTACGAAAAGGTCGGAAGCGCAATTCGGGAGGTAAATCCTGATATTATCTTAATTTTAGAAGATAGCCAAGACTACGATAATGGTGATTTTGCCCTACAGGAACCCTTACCTTTTTCAAACGTCATGTACTCATTTCATCTGTATACCCGCAAATGGCAACCAGAGGGATTAAAGCGATTAGAACGGTATCAAACACGCGCCAAAACGTGGAATGTGCCGCTTTTTGTGGGAGAATTTAATGCTTTTGATTATGGTCGAGATGAGAATGCACCACCAACATGGAAGTCCGATTTGCAAAAGCTTCTTTCGTATTTTAGACAAAACAATGTTCACTGGACATACTGGTCATACAGTGGTAAGGAGTCACTTATACGATACGAGGACAAAAAGCCGAAGGAAGAACTTCTTCATATTCTTCGAAAGGGGTTTTAAGCACTTGTCTTAAATTCAGCCACATCGCCATCGCGCATCTCATAGTCTCGACCAACTGTCTGAACAACACCTTGCTCACGCGCATTTATCCAACCGCCAACGTTAATAAAGATGTCATAGGAAATAATATCTGCTTTGATAAAATTCTTTTCAAAGTCAGTATGGATGACTCCAGCTGCAAGGGGTGCGAGAGTTCCTTTTTTAATCGTCCAAGCTCGTACCTCTTTTTCTCCGGCAGTAAGAAATGAAATGAGTGAGAGAGTATGGTAGGCGGTCCGAATGAGTCTATCAAGTCCGGTTTCGGTTAAATTATATTGCTTCAGATACTCTACTTGTTCTTCTTGAGAAAGCGCTAACACCTCTGTCTCTAATTTTGCACAAAAAAGGAGGAAATGAGACGATTCACCCACATTTCTGAGATATTCGGAAGCTCGTTTCTCTGTAAGGTCTTTTTCTTCCAGTTGTTTTTCTGAAACATTAAAGGCAATAATCACCGGTTTGGAGGTTAAAAGGTTGAGATGCTTTATTGATTGTTTCTGATCTTCGGTAAGTCCGACACGTCTTACGGGTGTTCCTTTGTTTAAAAGAGGAATGAGAAAGTCGATGGCGGCACGAGTTGCCTTCTCTTCTTTTGTAGCATTCATTCTGATTTCCGCTTGTTTCGAAAGTGTTCCCAAGTCAGCTAAGATAAGTTCTGACTCAATAACCTCAATATCCGACTCTGGATTGATAGTATTAGCAACATGAATTATATTGCTATCTTCAAAAAGTCGGACAACGTGGACAATCACCGAAACTTCACGGATATAAGATAGGAATTTATTCCCCAGTCCTTCACCAGTTGAGGCACCTTTTACAAGTCCGGCAATATCGTAAAACTCAATTGCTGCAGGAACAATAGTTTGCGTATTTACAATTTTGGCAAGTACAGGGAGCCGTTTGTCTGGGACTTCTATAACCCCCACATTCGGTTCAATGGTGCAAAACGGATAATTGGCCACATTTGCCACCTGCCTTTTCAAGAGGGCATTAAAAAGCGTGGATTTACCAACATTTGGTAACCCGACTATCCCAACTTTAAGTGAAAACCCCATATTTAGCAGATTATAGCAGGAGTTAAACTAACAAATCATAAACAAACTTTAAGCCCATTATCAGAATGGCGGAAAGAACTACTTTTCGAAATATTTTTTGTGGTACCTGTTTAACAATTTGCTTCCCGGTAAACGAACCTGCAAGAGCTACGATAAGTAAAACAGGGATATACCAGTAATACTGTCTCGTTAAAAATCCTTCAGCAAAATAAACTGGTATTCGAGTAAAGTCTACTGCTAAAGCTATTGCTGCTGCGGTAGCAATATATTTTTCCTTAGGTAATCCAAACGCCGTTAGGAATGCTCCTCTCAAAGCTCCACCTGTCCCAATAAGTCCAGCCAGGAAACCTGATAACCCACCTCCAATGACGGAATTAAAAAGTGATGGTCTTACTTTTAAGTCTTCTTTCCAAAAAGAGATTATGGAATAGATAATTAAAAACACTCCTAAAATACCCTTTAACATCTCTTGAGGAAGATAGGTAACAAGCAGAGCTCCAATGAGTGTTAACACGACACTTGGAATACCAAAAATTATTAGGATATGTCTATCAAATCCATGTTTGAAAAAACTAATCCTGCTGATATTGCCGAAAATATGAAACAAGGCAACAAGCACCAGTGCTGTTTTAAAATCAAAGAATAAAAGTGCCAGAGGGAGAAAAACAGTTGAAGAACCAAATCCAGCTATTGTTCCTATAATCTCTGCGACGAAAGCGGAAAGAAAGAATAATATGCTCATATTATCATTTTACCAAAAAGGCTGGCGGTTTGGAGTGGATTATTCTGCCTAGCGCGTCTCTTTGGACAATTATTCTTTCTTTTCTGGGATTGGGAGGCTTGAAGCTGAAGTGAAACTCTAAATATTGGTTTTTTCGTTGTTTGTGCCTACTGATAGAATCATGTTAAATATTGTATCATGCGGATAGGCTATTTTTAGGTCTTTTGTGGTGTCTAATTTCCTCGTCTTTATAGAAGTTATAGTAGAGAACTGGAATAATAAAAAGCTTCAGAGCACCGGTGAAAAGTAGTCCTGCAATAATTGTACCTCCAAGTCCTCTCCAGAACGGATCGGAAATGGTAATTGGTAGAAGACCAACAATTGTTGCAAGAGAGGTAAGAAGTACTGGCTCAAGTCGACTTGATGCGGCATCGGCAATGGCATCATGAAGAGATAATCCATGCTTGCGGTTATCGTTTATTTTTTCCATCACAACTATTGCATGCCGCATTACTATTCCAAAGAGTGCCAAAACCCCAATGAGTGCGGCAAACGATAAGGGAACTCGAAGAAGTGCAAAAATATAAAAGACTCCAGCAACTGAGATTGGAATCATGAGCATCGCAATAAATGCCTGCCGGAAAGAACCAAACTCAATTACCATGGTAATTAAAATAAGAAGGAATGCAAGAGCCATGGAGTACAGTATGGACTGCACGGATTTTTGATTTTCTTCATTGACGCCACCTGTCTTCCATTCGTACCCTTGCGGAAGTTCCAAAGAGTCTGCAAATGCAAGGAGAGCTGCATTTTTTTCCGGAATATTTGCTCCACCCGTTACCCCTCCAAATATAGAAATAGACCTCTTCTGATTTTCCCGAGTAATAATGGTTGGATTTGTCTCCAATCTGAATGTTCCAAGAGCCGAAAGGGGGATTGTTGCCCCAGGTGGAGCAGGTAATGGGATCGCAAGCGTACTCACCTCATCCAGAGGCTTATTGTCATAAGAATTTATGCGAAACGTTATATCCTCCTCCTCCGAACCAAAAAGGACACTATCAAGGGTAAATCCGCTTGCATATGTACGAAGCCAAAGTGCAATTTGATCAGTTGAGACCTGAAAATCTGCAAGTTTCGTCTTGTCGGGAACGAATACAACTTTACTCGTTCCTGGCTTTATCGATTTATCAACGTTGACAATTCCCGCTTGATTTTTCAGATACTCAATAATTTTATCGGCAAATTGGTTAAGGACTCCAAGATCCTCGCCGAGAAGCTGAATCTGAATATCAGCTCCAGCTGGAGGGCCGCCCGTGAGCTCCACCACGGAAAATGTACCGTTCGAATACTCCTTAAATTGTTCACGGATTTTTTGAGCAATATCAGAAGATGTTGGGTCACGTTTTTCCGTCCTTGTCAGATGCAGGGTAAATAATATTGCATCCGGATCTGTCCTTCTGTCTCCTGTTTGTTCAAAAACTTGGCCAACTTCAGCTACCATATAATCAAGTTCGGCAGTATCTCGAAGTTTATTGGCAATATTTATTGTTTCTTCTGTTACAGCATCATTTTTCATTCCGGAAGGCAGATCTACCGCAGCATAGAGAAGTTCGGCGTCCTCTTTGGGGAAAAACTCGTTTTTCACAAGACCCAACGGGAGTAATAAATACGCAAAGATCGTAAAACAGGCGATTGCAATGATAGTCTGTCGCCGAGCTCTTGATGACCGTAATACTTTTTCAATGACAATTCTATATTGGCTACTTAACCGCTCGATATTGATAAGTCCGTGCTCTGCGATAAATCGAAGATTAATAAGTAATCTATGTATCCTTTTATTCGTGCGAATAGAGCGACGGGTAAATGATAGAAGCGGGTTTCTCACTCGGTACGAGACAAACAAAAAGACGAAACTAGAAAGAATAACGAGAGGAAGAACGATATTTTTGGGAAGGGTGAATAGGAAAAATCCCAAAAATGAGATAATCCCCAACACAGCAAATAATATTTTTACTCGGCGAGGAAATTGAGGCTTCAGAAATACGATCATGAGAGGAATGGTAATAAGAACCGAGATAATCGTTGATGAAAGCATTGCCGTTGTGACAACAATTGGAATTGACTTAATAAATTCACCAATAATTCCCGTTGAGAGAAGAAGTGGAACAAAACCCCATATCGTTGTGATTGCAGATGACCAAAGAGGGACAATAAAATCCTTCCATACCATAATACCTGTTTGGTAAGGAGTAAATCTCCCTGTTTTGTAATACCTGGTCATCGCAGCAACAACAACAATTGTGTCATCAATTAATATCCCAAGGGTTAAAAGAAAGGAAAAGACCGTTAAAAAATTAAGGCTGAGACCCATTGTATAGATCACTGCAAAAGTGGCCAAAAATGTGAGAGGGACGGTAACGTTACTTATAATTCCTTGGCGAATTCCAAGGAAAAGAAGAAGGAGTAAAAATACAAGTATGCTGGTAGTGAGAAACTCACGATTGAGATCTCCAAACTGTTCATCGATGAGCTCTGACGTATTTTGAATACTATACAGAGTAAATTGGCCGTCATACTTTGCAACTGCCGATTTGATAATGGGCTCGGTTACCTTAAACGCCTGATCGATATTGACTGTAGCCTTTTTGAACACAAAAAACTGGATCGCCTGTTTGGGAGTCTGGTTTTGCGATGCTATATATGTATTTTGTTGACCGCTTTTTGACCGCTCGGAAACGTTGGCAATATCGCCTAAGCGAATATTGGCATCAGAAGTGGTTATTCGCAGATTTCGTATGTCATCAATTGTTGTAATTTCGCGATTGATGGTAAGTGAGAATGAGGAGGCAGAAGAATAAACAATTCCTGCTGGAAAAGATTTTGCCGCATTTTTAATAAGTTGCGAAAGAATAATCGGGCTAATGTTATACTCGTTTGCGGCAGTTACATTGAGGACGACATCGATTGTTTGATCATCAAGGCCAGATGTTTGTACTCGGTCAACTGCAGATATATCTTCTATTTGATCCTCTAGATTATTTGCAAACCGCATGAGTGAAGCGCCATCTGTAGTCCCAGAAATTGCAAATGTCCAAAATGGTTGATCCTCAAAATCTACAGAGTTAACATCCGGAGTGAAAGCATCTTCCGGCAAATTGGTAACGCGGTCAACCAGTGTATGGACATCGTTGGTTGCTTGTCGCGCGTTTACATTTGATAGAAACTGCAGGGCAATCGTCGATACACTCTCTCGGGAAGTAGATGTCATCGTATCAAGCCCATCAACTCCAGCGAGTTGCCGCTCTAAGGGTATAGTGACAAGTTGTTCAACATCGTAAGGTCCTGCTCCGGAAATAACGGTATTGACGATAACAATTGGGATTTTGATTTCTGGGTAGAGACGCCTCGGAATCTGTATAAACGCAAAGATTCCTATAATGACAGTTAAAAGGATAAGAAGGATTGGGAAACGGACATTTGACAAATACCGCGCCTGTACGCTTTGGAGGAGTTTTGGGTCAAACTTTAATGTTTGCAAGTACGACGAGCGTTTCCTTCTTGGCATGTTACTTGGTAACGACACTATCGCCCGCTATAACATTGCGGTTGGTAATGACTTTATCGCCATTTTCAAGTCCACTTAGAATTTCAACAAAACTTCCAAATACGTGTCCCAACTCAATTGATTTTGCTCCCGCTTTTCCATCAACTGCCACAAAGACATAATTTTGATCTTTTGTTTGATAGATTGCATCAATTGGAATAAATGGTACGGAGGCTCCGGTATCAATATATCCAATTGGCAGATCAACCTGTATAAACCCTCTCTCAACAACTTCAGATACGTACTCATCTGGGATAGTGAAATAGACGCCGTAAAGTGAACCTGATATGGCATCTTGGGTCACAAACGATGGAAAGCTATCAATACTTGCTGTGCTATTTATGTGGAGTTTACTTGGTTCAAGTTTGGAAACTTTTTTGGCGATATCAGAAGAAACATACGCTGTTGCAACGGCCGGATCTTTATCTTTCGTTTGGGAAAGAACCATAAGTTCTGTTCCGGGGTTTACTTGCTGACCGACTTTGACGAACACCTTCTGAACCGTACCATTAAATGGAGCAGTCGGGAACATCATGCCCTCACTAACCCGTGCTATCTGAAGTTGGATCTTACTTACTTCTCGACTTAGATCAAGCATTTTCTCTTGGAGACCGAGCTGCTTCAAACTTATCTCTTTTTGCACGTCAGAAATCTGTGCTGGGGGGTTATCTGCCGAGGAGTTAAACTCACTCATCCGCAGTGCCTGTCTGGCACTATTATTGGCAGCTAAAAATTGAGATTTCAGTTGCTTTGTAGAAAGAATGAGCCCATCATTACTTCCGGAAACGTTGGTAGCTTCTAAATTACTTAAATTTTTATCAAGGGTTGTAAGAATATCACTATTAAGATTAATAAGAGATTGTGTTTCAGATATTGACTTATCAGTAATAGTTCTTAGGTCGTCAGCTTGAGCATCTCCTTTTTCTGCGAGTTCCTTCTGTTTTTTAATTATTTCTTTATTCACGTCATATGTATCGACAACATTCTGATATTGTATCTGGGCCATTTGACGGGCAAGTGATGATGCGTTTCCACCTTGATAATTTGTTGAAAGCCGTACAAGTATTTGACCTTTCGAAAACTTTTGTCCAGCCCCTTTTCCTATTGATTGCACTACTCCAGAAGTAAGTGAGGTTATATGGACCACTCCTGATTTCTCAATTTGTGCTTGCACTGTAAGTTTCGGGGCTGTTCCTACTGCATAAATTTCTACCTGCTTTGGAGGTAATTCTCCTTTTTTATCATCAACCTTTGGAACCCCGAGTATGTTACTGAGAACGATGAGAATAAGAAGAAGACCAAGGGCGATAAAAAAGCTTTTGTATGGCTTTTTATCAATATAGGCGACAATTCTTTTCTTCCGCGCAGAAACTGTTTTCTTCGTCTTATTTAGGGCCCGTTTTACCCTCGCGAGAATTTTTGCGACAGATTTCATAGAAAACGAGGGCAGGGGGAGCGATTATATGCAATCTCTAAGTGGAATACAATACTAGACGAAGCAACATTGTATAATACTGATATGGAATGGCTAGAAGCAACAGACGTCGCGAGAAGTATTCGTCTCATCGTTACGAGATTGGATCTTCATTACATCGATCATAAACGGATCGTTTGTTTTAGAAGTCACGGTTCCTCATCACGTGCGCGTGCAAGAATTTGGAGTTTTCCCAAAGTATGGCAATTAGCTCTTAAAATCCCACCGCACTATGTCATAGAAGTTTTATCCCAGTATTTTGACCACTTATCCAATGATGATAAAACACGAGTACTTATTCATGAACTTTTGCATATTCCCAAGAATTTTTCTGGAAGCCTACTGCCACATCGCGGTCGGGGACAACATATCGATCGAAGAAATGTGGAAAAATTATTTCAGCTTTACAAGAATTTCCTATGATTATTCTTATCCATGGAGACGACCATGTTTCGTCTCGAAATAAACTTATAGAGGAGAAAAACGCAAGAAAGAGCGATGATATCAAAACTTTTGAAGGTTCGAAGGTAACTGCGAAGGATCTTACTGAGGAGACTTTCTCCCAATCTCTTTTTTCCCTTCCTCAAACAATCATTATTGAAAATCTCACGAACCTTCCAAAATCGAAATCAAAGGAAGAATGTATCAATATTCTTCTATCAGTGGGAGAGACTCGCACTATTATTTTCTGGGAGAAATCCGAAGTGTCAAAGGCAACTATCAACAAATATTTTTCCCACACAAAAGTGTACGGATATACCTATCCGAAACTCCTCTTTGCGTTTTTGGATAGTATCGGGAAAGTTAGACAAAATGACCTTTTACAAACCTTTCACAGGCTTTTGACACAAAGTGATGCAGAACTTGTCTATGCCATGCTTATCAGGCAATGGCGATATCTTATTCTGGCTCGCGATTTAGGCCTTTCTGGATTGCATTCACTTTCCCCATGGCAAGCAAGGAAATTTATGGATCAGTCTCACCAGTTTTCTTTGGATGATCTTCAGAAATCGTACCGCCAACTTCTTGCAATCGATGCAAGCGTTAAATCCGGTCAGACTCCGTTCACAACCTCCCAGCTACTTGACATTTTTCTTGTTAATCTTTAGTATGAAATGTATTCCTGTCATATTTTTTCATACAGATGGCATCTCCCATTAATCCCAAAATTTTCCGTGATTATGATATCCGTGGGGTGTATCCGGACGATATCAATGAGGATACCTACTATACGATTGGGAGGTCTGTATGCGTTTTTTTACACGTTTCCCGCATTGCAGTAGGCTTCGATATGCGTTTATCCTCACCTTCTCTTTTTGATAGTCTCACCAAAGGTATTATGGACCAGGGAGTTGACGTGGTAAATCTTGGTCGAATATCCACCGAGATGCATAATTTTGCTTCAGGTAAATTCCAGTTCGATGCAAATATCATTATTTCTGCCTCGCATAATCCAGCTCAATATAACGGAATAAAAATTGTAACCAGCGGTGCAGTTCCACTTCACGGACAAAGAGGACTTCCGGAAATTCGAGATATTGCGACTAATGGCAATTTTCCTCGTGCTTCCAAAAAGGGGACTATGTCAGATTTTGCAATTGAAAAAGAATGGATACGTCATGCCCTTTCATTTGTAAATAAGGAAAAAATTCGGCCACTTCGTGTTGTAATTGATGCCGGAAACGGCATGGGAGGAGTCTCTTGGAACCTTCTGGAAAAATATCTCCCGATCAAAATTCATAAACTCTATTTTGAACCCGATGGGCGTTTTCCTCATCATCTTCCAGATCCATTGAATGAAAAAAACCTCATTGATATACAAAAAAGTATACGCAATACACACGCGGATGTCGGATTTGCCATCGATGGTGATGCTGATAGACTGTTTGTGCTTGATGAAAACGGAACAGTTTTATCCGGAACAACTACAACTGCGCTTCTGGCAAAGTTTTTCCTGTTAAAAAAGGGTCCTGCGTCAGTTCTCTACAATGCAGTCTGCGGAAAAATTGTGCCGGAGACTGTAGAAAAATCTGGAGGGATTCCAATTCGAGTTCGTGTGGGCCATTCATTTATCAAAGAATATATGAAAAAAGAAAATGCTCTCTTTGCGGGGGAACATTCCGGACATTTTTATTTCCGGGAAAATTATTATGCTGATAGTTCTACCATTGCCGGTCTTGCCTTTTTACAGTTTCTATCCGAAGGTGAGAAAAAGCTCTCAAGTATTGTATCTGAGACTCAAATCTATTTTCAAAGTGGTGAAGTAAATTTTCGTACAACCGAAGCCACGTCAATTCTGGAAAGACTCGAAAAAATATTCCATGATGGAAAAACTGACCACCTTGATGGGCTGTCCCTCTGGTATCCGAATTGGTGGGTAAATATGCGGGTATCAAAAACGGAGCCATATCTTCGAGTAAACCTCGAAGCCAACACTAAAGATATTCTCCGAGTACAAATGAATAAAATTGAGGAATTGATTAAGTCTTTTGGAGGAAGTAAAGTATAGGAGTTATTATGGACCAGTTGAATGACCTTAAAATTTACTCAATTTACGACCAGGGACATTCCTACGATTCTATTCACTTTCTCCCACAACAGTGCCAAACAGCCTGGAATGATATTAAAAAACTTGATTTACCTGACACATACCGAGACGCAACATCGATCGTTTTTTGTGGAATGGGTGGATCAGCATATGGTGCGCACATCATAAAAAATCTTTACCATAAATCCCTTAAGATTCCTCTTGATATCGTCAGTGACTATCATCTACCAGCTCATGTCAACCCAAATACACTTCTTATCTTCGCCAGTTACTCAGGAAATACCCAAGAGACAATTTCGTGCGCGGAGGAAGCATTTCGGCTCCCCTTTGAGCCGAAAATAATAGGAATTAGCTCAGGTGGGAAACTCGAAGAGCTTATGAAGATTTATATGAAGCCGTTTTATTCGTTCTCTCAGGATTACAACCCCTCTATGCAACCTCGCTTGGGTCAAGGATACATGCAGATTGGTCAAATTGCTCTCCTTTCTACACTTGGATATCTTTCCGTTGATGATCAGGAAATCAAAAAACTGATTGACAATCTTCTTTCGCTCCAAAAAGAATATGAAAAAAAAGTACCTGTTGCGGAAAATAAAGGAAAACAGTATGCGGAAATGTTAAGTAAAAAGATTGTAAACATCATCGGTGGTGAGTTTCTTTCCGGTGCTATCCATGCAATCCGCAATCCTTTCCATGAAACCGGTAAGCATTTTGCCAATTACTACCTTGTTCCAGAGCTCAATCACCATCTGATGGAAGGTTTGAAATTCCCACAAACAAATCCTCAAACGCTTCTTTTTTTTGTACTCAATTCCGGCCTGTATTCAAAAGAAATTGACGTCCGCATGCGTCTGACAAAGGATGTTATCAAGAAACAGGAAATTGAAATTATTGAGTATACTGCAAAGCTCGATACGCCGCTTTCACAGGTTTTTGAAGTTATACAACTTGGAAGTTATATCACCTTTTACCTTGCCATGCTTCATGGTGTTGATCCCGCTCAAATTCCTTGGGTTGACTACTTCAAAAATACGTTACGAAACTGATGGGCATATAGAACGAAATTAATTAAGGGAGGAAACGCTTACATATGAAAAAAAAGTATATTGCGTGGTTTAACGAAATCAGCAAAGATGATGTAGCGCTTGTCGGGGGAAAGGGAGCGAATTTAGGTGAAATGTGGAATGCAAAAATTCCAGTGCCATTCGGTTTTGTGGTTACGTCCGCCGCTTATCAAGCGTTTCTTGATGATACGGGGATTGAACGAAAAATCCGAGATGTTCTCAAACTTTTAAATCATAAAGACCCGAAAAATCTATCGCAGGTTGCTTCTAAAATCCAGAAAATAATTTCAGCTGCGCACATGCCAAGGGATATCGCACGCGAGATTATGACATCGTATGCAGATTTATCCCGCAAGTCAAAAGGAGAATCTATTCGATCGAAACTATTTACATCCCTCCAAAATCCGTATGTAGCTGTCCGATCATCAGCAACTGCTGAGGATTTACCCAATGCATCATTTGCCGGGCAACAAGCAACATTTCTTAATGTCTCAGGTGAGGCAAATGTTGTAAAGAAAGTTCAAGAAGCCTGGGCGTCGCTTTTCACCCCCAGAGCAATTTTTTATCGGGAGGAACAGCATTTTGACCATATGAAAGTGGGAATTGCAGTACCTGTTCAACTTATGGTTTCTTCCCAAGTATCTGGTGTTATGTTTACCATTGATCCAATCAGCAACGATAAAAATTGTATCGTGATTGAAGCAATACTTGGTCTCGGAGAATTGATCGTTCAAGGCGAAGTCACTCCTGACCATTTTGAAGTAGAAAAAAAGAAGCTCCAGCTTCTCAATAAGAAAATTTCACCCCAGGGAAAGGCAATGATGCAAGTTAACGGAAAAAACAAAATTATTGCCGTAAAAGAAAAAGATGGTCAACGACAGAAAATCTCGGATGCTGATGTTTTGAAAGTAGCAAAAATTGGAAAACTTTTGGAAAAGCATTATTTTTTTCCCCAAGACATTGAGTGGGCGCTTGAAGGTGGCGAAATCTATATTGTTCAGACTCGCCCAATAACGACTATCAAGAAATCTGCAAAAAAACCCTCCGAGAACGAAACGAAAATTACCCTTCCTGTACTTATTTCTGGAGACCCTGCTTCTCCGGGAATTACTTGGGGACCTGCAAAGGTAATCTACCATGCGTCTCAAATTGACCGAGTTAAGGAAGGAGATGTACTTGTTACCGAACAAACAAATCCGGATTTTGTTCCGGCAATGAAACGAGCAGTTGCTATCGTCACAGAACGGGGAGGACGAACATCACATGCCGCAATTGTCAGTCGCGAACTTGGAATTCCTGCAGTTGTTGGAGCTTTGAAAGCAACGAAACTTATTCCAACCGGTACTGTTGTGACTGTTCATGGTACGAAAGGTACTGTATACAAAGGAGCGTTAACTCAAGCAGAAAAAAACAAAATTCTGGCATCGACCGCATCAACTCGAGGCTCAACCCTGAAAACAGCAACAAAAGTGTACGTCAATTTGGCAACCCCCACACGGGTAGAAGAGGTTGCGAAAATGAATGTCGATGGAATTGGCCTTCTCCGAGCCGAATTTATGATTGCCGATATTGGTACTCACCCCAAAAAGCTCATAAAAGAACACAAAGAAGGTATTTTTATCAATAAACTTGCGGGTGATCTAGTGAAGTTTTGTAAAGCATTTCATCCTAGGCCGGTTGTATACCGCGCAACAGATTTCAAAACAAATGAATACCGAAACCTCATTGGCGGCAAGGAGTTCGAACCGGAAGAGCCAAATCCGATGCTCGGGTATCGGGGTGCGTACCGCTACATCGCTGACCCGAAGGTTTTTGAACTTGAACTTGAGGCTATAAAAAAGGTCCGCAACAAGTACGGGTTGCGGAATTTATGGCTTATGCTTCCATTTGTTCGAACGGTTGAAGATCTTATCAATGTAAAAAAGATTATTGCTGCAAACGGACTTTCACGTTCCTCATCTTTTAAGTTATGGATGATGGTTGAAATACCATCGAATGTAATTCTTCTTGATAAATTCTGTGAAGCAGGAATCGATGGAGTATCGATTGGATCAAATGATCTGACAATGCTCATTTTGGGAACCGACCGTGATAACACCGAGGTAGCTCCCGAGTTTAACGAGCAAAACCCTGCAGTGTTGTGGGCGATAGAACGGGTTATAAAAACCTGCCTCAAATACGGTGTCACAAGTTCAATTTGTGGCCAAGCGCCATCTGATTATCCAGAACTGGTAGAGAAGCTTGTCTCTTGGGGAGTAACGTCAATGTCAGTGAATAGTGATGCCGTAAACCGTGTGCGCGAAACAATTTCTGATGTGGAAAGCAAATTAGTGAGAAAAAGAAAGAATTAAACACTGTTTCTCTATGTCTAAAATTGCTGATATTACACCCTTTGAAATCCTTGATAGCCGAGGAAATCCGACTATTGAAGTTGAAATGACCTCAAGTTCTGGAATAAGTGCCCGTGCATCTGTTCCATCAGGAGCTTCAAAAGGAAGTCATGAAGCGCTCGAAATTCGAGATGGCGATGAAATGCGTTTTGGAGGTTTAGGAGTTTTAAAGGCGATTCAACTTATTGAAACTATTATAAAACCGAAACTTATTGGGTTTGAATTGGGAAATCAGAAGGGGCTTGACGACCTTCTTATTTCTCTTGACGGAACGAGGAATAAAGGAGTACTAGGTGCAAATAGTATATTGGGGATTTCATTATCGTACGCAAGACTCAGTGCACAAGAAGGCGGCATTCCACTCTATGTGCATATTGCTTCCGAGTTTCGATTTGACCCGAAAAGTTCAAACGTCACGCCAATGTTTAACGTAATCAACGGCGGACTCCATGGAAGTGGTACAATTGACATGCAAGAATTCCTCATTATTCCCCATTACACATTGCCTTTTATGCAAAAACTGCAGATGGGTGTGGAGTTATATCATTCAATTAAGAAAAAGCTTCATGAGAACAGGAAAATGACATCAGTTGGAGATGAAGGCGGATTTACTCCGCAATTTTATACAAACAATGAAGTTCTTAAGTTTCTTTCTTCAAGTATCGCCCCCTACCAAAACTCCTTTCATATCGGTCTTGACTGTGCTGCGACAACATATTTTAAACAAGGTCGGTATAAACTCATCGATTTCAAAGATTCTTCAGATGCATCTTTGTATATCCAATATCTTGAAAAAATAATAAAAGAGTTTCATATCGTATCTCTCGAAGATGGACTAGCGGAAGATGCATGGACTGATTGGGCAAAACTTACCCAAAGGGTTGGAAACTCCTGTATGATTGTTGGAGATGATTTGCTAGTGACAAATAAAGAGCGATTAGAAAAGGCAATACAGTCGCGTAGTTGCACCGCAATACTTGTGAAGGTGAATCAAGTTGGTACTCTCACTGAGACGTATGAGGTTATTCGAATTGCAAAACAAGCAGGATTTCGAGTTATCATTTCTCACAGGTCTGGTGAAACCACCGATGATTTTATAGCGGATTTGGCCGTTGGGACCGGAGCAGATTTTGTGAAGTTTGGAGCTCCCGCGCGAGGAGAAAGAGTTGCGAAGTATAATCGCCTTTTCCATATATATACAAAGTTACAGAAATAACGTTACTAGCAATTTCCTTGACTTTCATTTACACTAAAATGAAAGGAGATCTATTATGAAAATTACACTCTCTGTCATTAAAGCTGATGTTGGTTCAGTTGGGGGACATGAAACTCCAAGTAAAGAACTCGTTATCGCCATTGAGAATCATGTCAAAACGGAAGGAAAAAGACTCCTTATTGATTATAAAATCTTTCACACAGGCGATGATACCGCGATTCTTATGACGCACACACAGGGAGTTGATAGCCAAGATATCCATAAACTAGCGTGGGATGCATTTGTTGCCGGAACAGCTGTTGCCAAAGAGCAGGGTCTTTACGGCGCTGGTCAGGATCTTCTTAAAGATGCATTTTCAGGAAATGTCAGAGGTATGGGGCCAGGATCGTGCGAGATGGAATTTGAAGAAAGACCTGCGGAACCCTTTATTCTTTTTGCAGCAGACAAAACCGATCCAGGAGCGTTTAACTATCCCCTCTATCGAGGATTTGCTGATCCATTTCATAATGCCGGGCTTCTTCTATCGAGCGATATTGCGAAGGGGTTTGAGTTTACGGTAATGGATGTAAATTATACTGAGGGCGATAGAATTATAAAACTCAATGTACCAGAGGAAGCCTATGATTTAGCAGTCCTTCTGAGGGATCCAGAACATTATGTTATCGAATCAATCAAAAGCCGCGATACCGGCGAGCAAGCAGCGGCAGTTTCAACTTCGCGACTCCATAATATCGCGGGTAAGTATACGGGGAAAGACGATCCAGTCGCGTTGGTTCGGAGCCAGAAACAATTTCCTTCAACGGGAGAAATTCTGTCACCCTATGCCACTGCTCACTATGTCGTAGGCGATAATCGAGGAAGTCATGTTGTCGCACTTATGCCATGCAAATTAGGAGCAATGATCTCATTTTTTGATGGACCCGCAATTGTAACTGCTGCCGGTATTTGTGTTCATAACGGGAAGTTTACCGAGGCAATTGATCTTTTTGAGCAACCATTCTGGGATATGATTCGGATGAAAGCTTCAGAAAAAACATATGCTATTCGAGAACAGGGTTTTTTTGGTGCAGCGATGGCTCCGATGGAAGAATTGGAATATACAGGGGTCGTTGAAAGAATTGCCCAGCTTGACAAGAAATTTTCGCTGAGGAAAAAATCGTGACATATGGAAGCACCTCAAATCTTCCATAAAGACCCATCTACTTTCCGTACTGCCCCAAACCTAAATAACTACGAAGACACTCGAAAAAGCTTTTCTTGGGATGATGTAGCAGACAAAGAAATAGCGTTTTTCCCTGATGGAAAGTTAAATGCCGCCTATATTGCTGTTGATCGTCATTTGAATACCGATCTTGCAAGTAAGGTTGCCCTTTATTGGGAAGGCGATAACGGCGAAAAAGAAATATTTACCTACCGAGACATCGCACATCGCTCGAACCAATTTGGAAATTTGTTGAAAAAAAAAGGCGTGCGCAGGGGCGATCGGGTATTTATCTTCCTTCCTCGCGTTCCCCTATTGTATATCTCATTTTTGGGAACTTTAAAAATTGGAGCAATTGCAGGAACACTCTTTTCTGCATTCCAGGAACAAGCTCTCTTTGATCGGCTGGAAAATAGTGGAGCGAAAATTTTAGTAACAAATAAAGATTTGTCGACGCGAATAGAGAAAATTCGCGGTAAACTCCCAAATCTTTCCGATGTGTTGGTCGTTGATGATCCAAATTTTAGCGCCCAACTCACATCGCAGGAAAACTCACTTGAAATAGAGCACATGGAAAAAGATGACTATGCTTTCATGCTCTACACATCTGGTACAACAGGAAAACCGAAAGGAGTGGTTCACAAGCACTACGCAATACTCTCCCAACATTTAACAGCTAAGTTTGTTTTGGATATTCACAAAGATGATATTTACTGGTGTACTGCCGATCCTGGTTGGGTAACGGGAATATCATATGAAATACTCGGCAGTTGGAGTAGTGGTGCAACGCAAGTAGTTTATTCCGGACGATTTGATACCGAAAAGTGGTATCAGATCCTTCAGGATTATAAAGTGAGTATCTGGTACACAGCACCGACTGCAATACGCATGCTTATGGCAAAAGGTGAAGAAGTTGTCAAACGCTTCTCACTATCCAATTTACGACATATTCTTTCTGTTGGGGAACCTCTAAATCCAGAAGCAATACGGTGGGGATTGAAGGCGTTTGGACTCCCATTCCACGACACATGGTGGCAAACAGAAACAGGGTGTATGGTACTTGTAAATTTTCCCTGCACTGACATAAAAATAGGCTCTATGGGAAGGCCTTTTTTGGGAATTGATGCCGAAATTGTTGATGACAATGGAAATCCACTTCCAACAGGAACCGAGGGGAATATAGCGCTTATTCCTGGTTGGCCTTCAATGATGCAGACAATTTGGAACAATGAGGAAAAATATAAATCATATTTTGTGAATGGCTGGTATATTTCAGGTGATCGTGGCTGGAAAGATGCTGATGGTTACTTTTGGTTTGTTGGAAGGGCTGATGATGTTATTAAAACATCTGGTGAACGAGTGGGGCCATTTGAAGTTGAATCAGCACTCGTTGAACACCCTGCTGTCGTTGAAGCAGGAGTAATCGGGAAGCCCGATGAAGTTCGTGGAGAAATTATTAAAGCGTTTATTGTTCTCAAACCAAACGTCACCCCTTCTGATCTTTTAAAAGAAGAACTTTCTCAACATGTCAAAAAGCATCTTGCCGGTCATGCGTATCCTCGGGAAATCGAGTTTATCGATAAGCTTCCAAAGACGCGAAGTGGTAAAATCATGCGCAGAATTTTGAAGGCAAAAGAAATGGGAATGCCTATCGGTGATACTTCAACCCTTGAGGAATATTGAAACTCCAAGGCGGATTAACTTTTGTCTCCACCGATATAAAACGTAAGTACAATTTCACCTTTCAACAAAGGTGATGAATTCTGAAGTTCAGAAATAGTACCTCGATAAATGTTCTCATGTATTTTTGTCATTTCGCGAGAAACCGATATTTGAATATCTCCAAAAATTTCTTTGAGAATTTCAAGAGTTTCCATAAACCGCTTCGGAGATTCAAAGGCCACAACTGTTATTCCCTTACTACTCGCTTGCCACATCGTTTTCACTTGCATCAACTGATCTTTTTTGGCACGACTCTGTTTTTCAATAAATCCAATAAAGTAGAATCTGTTTGGTGGAAACCCTGATGCAACAAGAGCTGGAATGACTGAGGTTGGACCGGGCAACGTAATAATAGGAATATCACTTTTCATTGCAGCGACAATAAGTTTATAACCTGGATCGGCAATAACCGGTGACCCACTATCACTAACAAGCGCTATATTCTTATCATCTGAAAGATACTGCACAATCTCTGGAATCTTATAAATTTCTACCTCATCGTAGTATGGAATGAGTATAGGTATTTTATTGTTCGAGCGAAGTCGAGAACTCAATTCTAAGACAATTCTCGACTTGTCCGATGTTGCAATAGACGTACTCAAAAGAGAATTAAAATACCTTTTTTTTAATTCCTGCAACAGTATTCCCGTTCTTCGAGTGTCTTCGCATGCAATATAATCAACAGAAAAAAGAGTTTTTATCGCGCGAATAGTTATATCTTCAAGATTGCCGATAGGAGTTGGGACGATGTATAATGTTCCCATTGTTGCTATTATATCGAAACTCCCACATTTTATATATTTTGTACTGTGAGTTATGAGGAATGACCTTTCCACGAATGGTAGTCGTCTTGTATGTATTCGACACGGCGAATCACTGTGGAATGCAAAAAGCTTGTGGACGGGCTGGACGGATATAGGATTATCAGAAAAAGGGAAAAAAGAAGCTGAAACAGCTTGCAATAATCTATCCCATATTCATTTTGATATTGCCTTTACTTCAACGCTTGTTCGTGCCAAAGAAACTTTGGAAATCATGAAAAGAAAGCTTCGGATTGAAACACTTCCAACTATTGAAGATGCTTCGTATAACGAAAGAAATTATGGCATTTATACAGGCAAAAATAAGTGGGATATTGAATCAAAAGTTGGGAAAGAAGAGTTCATTCGCATACGACGAGGATGGGATGTGCCAATTCCGCAGGGAGAGTCGTTGAAAGATGTTTACAACCGAGTTGTCCCCGCATTTAAAAAAAATATCCTTCCATATATCCAAAAGGGGAGTAATATTCTTTTTGTTACTCACGGAAATACGATACGTGCACTTATGAAGTTTCTGGAAAATATTCCTGATGAGAAGATTTCATCTGTCGAGATCGCGACAGGTGAAGTTATCGTGTACACATTTTCCAAAGAAGGTAAAATTGTTTCCAAAGATACACTGCAGATTACACCGCTTCCCACTTGATTACGCTCTCAAAAAATCGTATGATAAATTCATACAATTTATGAATCAAGTTCGTGTTGCTATTAATGGTTTTGGAAGAATTGGCAGAATTGCTGCCCGTATAATTCTCACGCGATCAGATCTTAAGCTCGTTGCTATAAATAGCAAAGCCGATAGTTCCTCACATGCATATCTTCTCAAATATGATTCAACGTATGGAACTCTCAAAAATGATATTCAACCTGGAGAAAACCGCTTGCGAATAGATGGTGAGAATGTCGATGTTTACCAAATTGACACTCCTTCTGAAATACCTTGGAAGAAGTCCAAGGTCGATGTTGTCATTGAGGCAACCGGAAAATATAGTACCAGTGCTGATCTTAACGGCCATTTAAAAGCTGGTGCAAAGCGTGTAGTCCTTTCTGCTCCGGCTAAAGACGATACAAAAACTCTTGTTATTGGAGTAAATGAAAAATCATTCGATCCGAAAGTAGACACAATAATTTCTAACTCATCGTGTACAACAAATTGTCTTGCGACAACGCTCGCGGTCATTGACGATGCTTTTGGAGTTACCCAGGGAGTCATGACTACAGTCCATGCCGTAACCGATTCCCAAAATCTTCTTGATAACTCCCATAAAAAAGAAGTGCGCTTACGGAGAGCTTCTTTTGCCTCTATGATTCCCGCCTCAACTGGATCCGCAAACGATATTGGAAAATTATTTCCGAGGCTCAGGGGTTTTCTTTCCTGCCGCGCAATTCGCGTACCGCTTTTGACTGTATCACTTATTGTACTCTCTGTATGGGTTGATAAACCAACAACCGTTGAAAGTATAAATAGCGCTTTTCGAAAAGCAAGTGCCGCATCTATGAGAGGAGTAGTAGACGTTGCCAAGGACGAACTTGTTTCAAAGGATTTTACGGGTAATCCTCACTCTTCGATCATTGATCCGTATCTAACTACCGTTACTTCTCCGAAATTTGCTACTGTATATGCCTGGTACGATAACGAATTTGGTTATACCTCTCGGTTGGTTGATATGGTTTCCTTTGTTGGTAAATCATCCTAATTTGTATGAAATTACGTACCCTGAAGGATCTCAAGAATATTTCCGGGAAAACTGTCTTTTTGACAGCTGATTTTAATATCTCTCTTGAAAATGGACATATTGGTAACGACACTAGGATTGTAGAAACGCTTCCAACAATCAACTATTTGAAAAAAAGAGGCGCCACAATCATCATTGCATCACATTTAGGTCGCCCTCGAGGGTACGATGCTGCATTTAGCCTGAAACCAGTCGCGCATAAACTTAGGGAGTTAACAAAAACCGATGTAAAACTTATCGACAACTTCTGGGAGAAAAAAGCCCTCGATGTAATTTCAAGAGAGAAACAAAAAAATATTATCCTTTTGGAAAACATACGATTTTTTGAGGGTGAAGAAAAAAATGACAGAAATTTCTCCAAACATCTTGCCTCCATGGCTGATTTTTTTGTCAATGATGCGTTTGGAACATCACACCGGGTACACTCATCGATTGTCGGAATCACGGAATTCCTTCCCTCATATGCAGGGTTATTAATGGAAATGGAAATCCACATGTTATCTAAAGCAATTTCATCCCCAAAGCGTCCGCTTCTCCTTATTATTGGAGGAGCAAAAACTCCTGAGAAGATTTCTGTCATCGAACGGCTTTTGAATATAGCAGATACCGTTGCACTTGGTGGAGCAATTGCAAATACATTCCTTGCGGCGTGGGGATTTGGAACCGGTCGTTCGTTAGTTGACTACGAAATGGTTGAAATGGCACGTGTTGTTTTTTGGAAAACGACACGGAAACATTGCGCCTTACTTCTTCCAACAGACGTTGTTATTTCTGATATGGAGCGAAAAGCAAAACCAAAAGTAGTGCCTTATACCCATGTCCCGCATAATGTTGCCATATACGATATTGGACCAAAGACTCAATCGCATTACCGAGAACTTATAAAAGAAGCCGGCACGATAATATGGAACGGTCCAATGGGACTTTATGAGGATCCTCGTTTCAGGAAGGGCACTGATACGCTTCTTGAGTCTTTAGCTTCGTCTTCTGCATTTACTATCATAGGTGGTGGGGATACTCTCACCAGTATCTCAAAGGCAAAGTATCTTGAAAAAATTGGGCATGTTTCCTCCGGAGGAAGTGCTATGCTTGCCTATCTTGAGAAAGGAACGCTACCCGGAATTGAAGTGTTACTAAGTAACGGCGAAAATACGTAGAACTCATTTAATACGCATATTTCCGTATAACTGCAACCACACGTCCCTGAATTTTTACTTCAGTTGCATATATTGGCGACATAGCAGAATTTGCGGGAGCAAGTTTCACTCTATCTTTCTCAAAAAAAATTCGTTTCAGTGTTGCCAAACCGTTCGGTAATGTCGCAACAACTATATCTCCATTCTCTGCTTCCTGTTGATGCTGAACAATAACATAGTCACCATCAAGTATTCCTTCATCAATCATGGAACTTCCTTTCACTTGCAGAACGTATCCAGGTTTCTTCTGAGAAAAAAGGTTACCTGGTACAGATATATAGAAATTAGGATCTGTATGAGGTTCGAGGGGACTCCCTGCGGCAATAAACCCCAGAACTGGTAATTCTACGGCAGTTTCATTGATGCTTGTCCTGATCTTTCCTTCAATAAGTTCAATTCCCCGCTCAAAACCTGCTGTTTTTTTGATAAAACCTTTCTGCTCAAGTTTGGCAAGGTGTTCATGAACTGTGGAAACAGCGCTTAAACCTAGCCCTTCCGCAATTTCTGTCAGTGTTGGCGCATATCCATGTCTTTGGATGTATTGGCCTATGAATTCGAGGACCTGGCGTTCTTTACTATATAGGACAGGAATCATGGAAATTCTCCGAAATGAAGTTATTAAAAATTGCTTTTATGCAAGCTAATAAATCAAGAGTAGTACAAAAAAATCCGAATGTCAACCAACTCTTTCTATGTTACAATATATCACATGAAATTTAAAATCCAACAACCCTTTCAGCCAACAGGCGATCAACCGGAGGCTATAGAATCTCTAACAAAAGGTGTTGAGAATGGATTGCCATACCAAGTTCTTATCGGGGTAACGGGAAGTGGAAAAACATTCACTATGGCAAACGTTATAGAAAAGCTTAAGCGTCCAACACTGGTCATATCACACAATAAGACACTCGCGGCTCAACTGTATCAGGAATTTAAGGTATTTTTCCCAAAAAATGCGGTGGGTTACTTTGTTTCATACTACGATTACTATCAGCCGGAAGCGTACATTCCACAAACAGATACATACATTGAGAAAGAAACCGAGATTAACGAAGAAATTGACAAGCTCCGTTTAAGCGCAACAATGAATTTGTTGACAAGGAAAGATACAATCATCGTTGCTTCTGTTTCGTGTATTTACAATATTGGTTCACCAAAGGAGTACGGGCAGTTCATTCTGGAGCTTCGCCCGGGAGTACGTATCAGTCGCGACTCCATCTTCAAGAGATTAGTGGCTCTGCAATATGGGAGGCAACCGCATGATTTTAAAAGAGGAAGTTTTCGCGTACGCGGTGAAGTAATTGATATTTTCCCTGCATATGAAGACTTTGCAATCCGACTGTTCCATACCGGAGAAAATGTACTTCGAATTGTAGCAATTGATCCAATCAATGCCAAGGAGCTCGAATCGCTTGAACACTATACCATTTATCCGGCAAAACACTACATGACTGATCCAGCCGCATATACTCGGGTAGAACGTCAGATACGTGAAGATCTGGAAAAACAGATACGCATCTTACGCGCAAATGGAAAAGAATTTGAAGCGCATAGACTCGATAAACGTGTTCGTTTTGACCTTGAGATGATTGCCGAAACTGGTTATGTCAACGGAATTGAAAATTACTCGAGATATTTTGACGGCCGAAAACCCGGTGATCCTCCATATACGCTTCTTGATTATTACCGTCAACCGTACAAAAACGATTGGCTCCTTTTTATTGATGAGTCACATATGACAATTCCGCAAATCCGGGGTATGTACAACGGAGACAAGTCCCGGAAACAAACACTTGTGGATTTTGGTTTCCGTCTTCCTGCAGCACTCGATAATCGCCCACTTACATTTAGTGAGTTTATGCATCGAATACCACAAACGATCTTTGTTTCTGCAACACCGAGCGACTGGGAGATATCGTTAACAAAGGTACATTCTGGTGTTGTCGAGCAACTTGTTCGTCCAACCGGTATCGTGGATCCTGAAATTGAAATTCGCCCAACTTACGGGCAGGTAAGTGATCTCGCACGCGAGATACTTATGAGAAAAGCGAGAAAGGAAAGAGTCCTTGTCACAACTCTCACAAAACGCATGGCGGAAGATCTCACCGAATATCTCAACGCACAGAAGTATCTCTCTGATTCAAAAATTTCAAAAATAACATCAGATGTTCCCAAGGTTCAATACCTTCACTCAGATATCCAAACGCTTGAAAGAAGTGATATTCTTGATGATTTGCGCCATGGTTCATACGATGTTTTGGTTGGCATTAATTTGCTAAGAGAGGGACTGGATCTTCCGGAAGTATCACTCGTTGCTATCCTTGATGCAGATAAAGAAGGCTTTCTACGAAGTCAAACATCGCTTATTCAGACCATGGGGAGAGCAGCTCGTCACATCAGGGGAAAGGTAATTATGTATGCCGATAGTCAAACCGGATCAATGAAGCGAGCAATTGAAGAAATTACCAGACGTCGTATGTATCAACTTCGATATAATAGGTTACACGGCATTACTCCTCAAAGCATCGATAAACCGATACGAGAAAAGCTTGCGCTTGAAAAGGATCGGAGTATTACAAAGGTTGATGAAAATCTTGACACACGAAAACGCATTGAATACCGAGATCTCCTTGCACGTGTTGACGACTCTCAACTGACTCCGTATGATAGAACGCGTTTTATCAAAAAACTTGAAAAGGAAATGAAAGAAGCTGCTAAGGATCTGAACTTTGAGCTTGCTGCGGAAATTCGTGATAAGATTAGAACTCTTTTATAAATCTCATAAATTACATGTCCCAAAATACTTCTACAATCCATATCCGTGGTGCAAGGGAAAATAATCTGAAAAATGTCCATCTGGATATTCCCAAAAACTCTTTGGTAGTATTCACCGGAGTCTCAGGATCAGGAAAATCCTCCCTTGCGTTTGATACTATTTATGCGGAGGGGCAACGAAGATATGTTGAAAGTTTATCTTCCTACGCACGTCAATTCTTAGGGGTGATGGATAAACCAGATGTTGATGCAATTGATGGTCTTTCTCCTGCAATTTCTATTGATCAAAAATCGACGTCACACAATCCACGCTCAACAGTTGGAACTATTACAGAAATATACGATTATCTCAGACTCCTTTTCGCTCGGGTAGGTCATCCGCACTGCCCAAATTGCGGAAGAGAGATCATTCGTCAGTCGCCACAACTAATCGTTGATACCATCATGCAATCCCTTTCCCAGAAAGTAAAAGTATCTTCCAAAAAACCGATTCGAGTTATGATATTATCGCCTGTCATTCGTGATCGGAAAGGTGAGTTTACACAACTATTTGATACTCTTCGCTCAAAGGGGTACACCGCTGTACGAGTTGACGGTACAATCTATTCTCTTTCTGAAGATTTAATTCTTATCAAAACAAATAAGCATTCCATTGATGTTGTTATGGATCGGTTTACTTTGGAAAAACGGGGGTTGAAAGAAGATGAGTTGAAAAGTACCAGAATGCGCATGACTGAAGCTATAGAACAGTCAATTACACTTTCGGAGGGCCTTGCAATAGTAAGTGAAGTTACCGACGCATCATTTACCTTTCCCGATAAACCGAAAAAACTCCATGATACCCTTTATTCCGTAAACTTTTCTTGTCCAGTATGCAATATTTCTATTCCGGAAATTGAACCTCGTATATTCTCGTTTAACTCTCCGCATGGTGCATGTCCTTCTTGTGGCGGTATTGGTTCCCTGCTTCGTATAAATCCTGATCTTATCATTAATCCGAATCTGACGATTAACGAGGGCGCGATTCTTCCTTTTGCGAAAATTATTTTCTCCGATACATGGTATGGGAGAATCATCCTCCATGTAGCAAAATCATTCGGAATCCGTCTTGATAGACCTCTTCGGGAATTGTCAAAAGAGCAAAACCAAAAGCTTCTCTATGGTACCGGTGAAACAGAATATGCCGTAACTGGTGAAAATCGCTTCGGTCGGGAGGTAACGATCTACGAAACATACCCAGGGATTATACCGGAATTGGAACGAAGATTTAGTAAAACAGAATCTGAATTTGTCCGCCATGAAATTTCAAAGTACATGCAATCTCAAATCTGCCCGTCATGTGAGGGAAAGCGACTTAAAAAGGAGGCATTATCCGTTTCCATCGATAGTAAATCAATTGTTGACGTGACGAGGCTTTCAATTCGCCTTGCAAAACAGTGGATTGAAAACGTCCAAACTCGATTCAGTCAACGGGAAAAGGCAATTGCCAATCTGGTGCTTCGAGAAATAATTGGTAGGCTTCAGTTCCTTCTTTCTGTTGGCCTTGACTATTTGACACTGGACCGAGGTGCTACAAGTCTTTCCGGAGGTGAAGCACAGCGAATTCGTCTTGCCTCACAAATTGGGTCAGGGTTATCAGGTGTTTTGTACGTGCTCGATGAACCTTCAATCGGACTTCACGCCAAAGATAATAAAAAACTTATTGATACATTGAGGCATTTGAGAGATTTAGGAAATAGTGTCATTGTTGTTGAGCACGATCGAGAAATGATGGAAAACGCCGATATCATTGCTGATTTTGGACCCGGTGCTGGAGAACACGGCGGGAAAATTATTGCCTTCGGAACCTATAAGGACATACTCCATGATAAATCGTCATTGACCGGAAAATATTTGTCCGGAAAGAAAAAAATCCAGTTGCAAAGGCCCCTGACGCACGTAAACGAAGAAGATCTTGATAGGATAACGCTTATTGGAGCAGGCGAGAATAATTTAAAAGAAATTACTGCATCGTTTCCTCTTCGAAAATTTGTGTGTGTAAGTGGGGTGTCCGGAAGCGGAAAATCTACTCTGGTCATCGACACACTCTATCAAGCATTGGCGACACACTTTAATCCATACCATCGCGAGAAAATTGGAAAGTTTCAAAAAATTGAGGGGTTGGAAAAACTGAAACGTGTTATTCTTATCGATCAATCACCAATAGGGAGAACTCCTCGAAGCAACCCTGCCACGTATACCGGTGCATTTACTTTCGTTCGCGAACTTCTCGCGCAAACAAACGAGGCACGGATCCGAGGATTTAACCCAGGAAGATTTTCCTTTAACGTGAAAGGAGGACGGTGTGAAGCATGCGAAGGCGAGGGTGTAACAAAAATTGAGATGCAATTTCTTCCAGATGTCTATGTTACATGTGAGGTATGCAATGGTACTCGTTTCAATTCAGAAACCCTTGAAGTTCGATTTAAAGGGAAAAATGTTGCCGAAATACTGGAAATGACCGTCGAGGAGGCGCGTGAGTTTTTTCGAAATATCCCGGGTCTTTCATCAAAACTCGATACACTGTTTGAGGTTGGACTCTCCTATATTCATTTGGGCCAACCCGCCCCCCAACTTTCTGGCGGAGAAGCTCAACGGGTGAAACTCGCTACCGAATTATCCAAAAAAAGCACCCGTGATACTTTGTATATTTTGGATGAACCAACCACTGGTCTTCATTTCGCTGATCTTGAAAAACTTCTGGACGTTCTTCACGCTCTCGTTGCAATGGGTAATACCGTTATCGTCATCGAGCATAACCTCGATGTATTGAAAAATGCCGATTGGATTATAGATTTAGGCCCAGATGGTGGCGAAAATGGTGGAAAAATCATTGCAACGGGTACCCCCTATGATCTCACTATCAATCATTCCTCGTACACCGGAATTGAACTTAAAAAAGTCCTAGCAGAAAAATAACCCAAGTATTCTATGCTGGCAATATCTATTCGCGATCTACGAACGCTTCCCCAGATAAGTGGCGTGTATGAGTTTCATGATGCAAAAGGGATGATTCTGTACATCGGAAAGGCAAAGAATGTAAAAAAACGTGTTTCATCATATTTCCAAAAGAAACATGCAGATGTACGCGTGTCACTTCTTGTGCAACAAATAGTTACCGTAAGAATTATACCGGTAAATTCGGAGTTTGAGGCATTACTTCTCGAGGCAGAACTCATTAACCAATATCAACCGAAATATAATGTTATTTGGAAAGATGATAAGCACTACATTTACATTCAGATCACCGATGAAGAATTTCCGAGAATATTTTTTGCGCGGAAAGCCGAAAAATCACATAATACATTTTTCGGCCCATTCCCTTCGTCCTCAATTGTGCGAGAAATTCTTTCGTATCTACGCACAATTTTTCCATATTGTACGCAGAATCCGACAGTGAAAAAGGCTTGTTTCTACACACATATCGGACTTTGCAATCCATGCCCTGCGACTATTCGAACATATCAGAGTGGGAAATACCTTCTTGCAAAACGGACGTACAGGAAAAACATACTTTTTATTAAAAAATTACTCTCTGGACAGGCAAAATCAGTTCAAAGTGCTCTCCAACGTGAAATGGAAAGGTGTTCAATAGAGCAACAGTATGAAAAGGCTGGTGAATTCCGCAATAAAATCGAAAAAATTGACTATTTACTAACATCGTTCCATACACCACAGGAGTATATAAATGAGCCGTTCCTTTTCCTTGAAGAATCGAAAAAAGAGCAAGATGAGTTAGCCAAAATACTTTCTCCATTTTATCCTGCAATTGGGAAAATTCGCCGCATTGAGTGCTATGACGTCAGTAATGTTTCTGGGAAATTTGCAGCGGGTGCGATGACTACTTTTGTCGATGGACTTCCTGTGAAAGAATATTACAGAAAATTTCGGATTCGCTTGCAAAGTACTCCAAACGATTTTGCAATGCTATCAGAAGTTTTACAGCGAAGACTACACCATTTTGGTTGGCCGCTTCCTCATCTTATTGTCATCGATGGTGGGAAACCACAGCTTATAGCTATAAGGAAAATATTTGCTAAGTCCAATATTTCCATACCATTCATCGGACTTGCGAAAGCAGAGGAAGAAATTGTCATTCCCGACAAAGTACATTTCCAAAAAATTCGCCTGAGGAAATCTGCTTCGGCACTCCATCTTTTACAGCGTATCCGTGATGAAGCACATCGCTTCTCTCACGCGTACCATCAACATCTACGCCTTCGCTATCTTCTTCCAAAGAACTAAATCCGGATGATATAATGTACAACATTCCTCTATGCGCTACCTTTTTAAAAAATATTTCATTGTAACTGTTTCTCTCTTTTGCCTCGTTCAAATCATTCCTGCTGTTACTGTCTCTGGTTCGTTGAAAAACTTTCTTATCGCATCGGGAGTGTTAGGGATACTTCTTATCATTGTAAAACCTATTGCAAATATCATTCTTCTCCCACTTAATATTTTGACTCTTAATCTTAGTGCATGGCTCCTTATCATCGCCATCACATTTCTCTGGTCCCTCGTTACTCCCTCTGTTTCGATTTCTTCTTGGGTAGTTGAACCGTTTACTCTTGGTCCAATCACCATAACTTCAGCAAGGTTACCTTCGTGGGAAGTTGTGATCATTTCTGGTATACTTCTCACACTATTGATGCGGTTATTTGGATGGATGCTTGACTGACGATATGAGATTTGAAAAGAATGTCGTTGTAATTGGAGGAGGAACCGGGACGTATAGTGTGCTTACGGGACTGAAGAAATATGTTTCGGATATTACTGCGGTGGTTACAATGGCTGACTCTGGCGGAAGTGCAAAAAAAGAGCGAGATGAATGGGGACTACTTCCAAGTAGCGATGTCCGAAAATCGCTTCTTGCTTTGGCTGATGTTTCGACACAAAATGCACTCCTTCTGCGTAAACTTTTTCAGTATCGTTATAGCCAAGGAGTTGGTGTACGAGGAATGACCTTTGGGAATCTTTTCCTTGTTGCTCTTACAAAGATTCTTGGTTCTCAACAACTTGCGATTGAAAAAGCAGGAGAGATCTTACGAACACATGGAAAAGTTCTACCTGTTTCTCTCGATAAAATCGACCTCGTCGCAACCTATGCTGATGGCTCAAAAGTTATTGGGGAACATGCAATCGATGAGCCAAAACATAATGGAAAAATTCCAATTACCTACCTTTCAACCCATCCGTTAGCCCAAATAAATCCTGAAGTAAAGGAGGCTTTATCTTCGGCTAATCTTATTATCCTTGGCCCTGGAGGGTTTTATACAACTCTTATTGCAAACCTTGTCGTTTCCGGTGTGTCTGATGCAATTATCAAAAGTAGAGCGAAAAAAATATTTATCTTAAATCTGATGACTGAGTATGGACAAACGTATGGATTTACCGCCTCAAAATTTCTTTCCGAGTTGGATACCTATTTGCCGATAAAAACACTTGACTTCGTTTTCATCAATAACGCACCAATCCCACAGGCTGCATTGACCCGGTATAAGAAATATAACGCCGTTCCGGTTCTTAATGACGTTCACTCCTCTTCTTCATTTACTGTCATGGCTTCCGATCTACTTTCTCGTAAAATTGTGCCTCGACAAAAGGGAGATACGCTCCATCGGAGTTTTATCCGTCACAGCCCCGAAAAAATTGCTAAAGCATGTATGAAAATCCTCAATCTGGTATAATAGGGCATGGTAAATTTCCTCTTTATTTTACAGATTTTCGTTTCGTCACTTCTCATCGTGCTTATTCTTCTCCAAGCAAAAGGGGTGGGACTGGGACGTGCTTGGGGTGGGGGAGGAGAATTTTACAAAAGCAGACGTGGGGTTGAAAAGATAGTTTTTTATGCGACGATTGTCCTTGTTGTATTATTTCTCATAACGTCAATTTCATCACTTCTTTTTTCGTAAAGCGTGACAAAACAACTACGTTTCGTCATCCTTTTTGTTCAGACATTTATTTCCCGTCATAGTAAACAGATAGGGTTGGGAGCTCTGATTGGATTTCTCGCAACCCTTCTCCTTTTTCAAATATACCCGATTTATAGAGATACGTTCGGTCAAATAACAACGAAGGTGGGAATGGTAGGTCGATTTACCGAAAATACACTTCCGCTTTCTCTTCGGAATCAGATTAGTCTTGGGCTAACAACGCTTCTCCCAAATGGTGAAGCAACTTCATCACTTTCTCCTTCCTGGCAGGTTGATGAAAAGGGTACTACGTACACATTCCAACTGTTACCTGATATTCATTTTCACGATGGGTCGAGGTTTACGGCAAAAGACGTAACGTATAAGCTTCGGGAAGTTATTATTACACCAGAAAATGAAACGACTCTGAAAGTTACGCTTAAAGAACCCTATGCTCCTCTTCCGGTTGTCTTATCGCAGCCAATCCTTAAACCGAATCTCATCGGAATGGGCATTCAAAAAGTCTCACGAGCAGATTATACCGATGACTTTCTTACAAAACTCACGTTAGTAAATCAAAAAACCGGCAAGGTGACGGTCTATCGGTTTTACCCATCACAGGAAGAAGCATTCCTTGCATATAAACTCGGAGAAGTCGATATCCTCGAAAGCCTATCTGAAGTTGGTCCATTGACAAATTGGAAAAATACGAAGGTTACCGCAACGACTCAATATGACCGTTTTGTTGGTGTTTTTTTTAATCTAAAAAATCCACTCTTTAAGGAGAAAGAAGTTCGACAAGCGTTAACATACGCAATTCCAAAGATCGATGATTTCGAAAAAGTTTATTCACCGATTTCTCCAGTTTCATGGGCCTATTCTTCCAATATTCGACTTTATAACTACGATCCAGATGTTGCACAGAAAATTCTGTCCAAAAGCCCGCTTGCATCTGATTCTGCAATTATGACTCTTTCGGTTTTTGCGCCGCTTCTCACAACTGCTCAATTTATTGCTGACAGCTGGAACAAGCTCGGCCTTGATGTAAAAGTACGGGTAGAAAATGCACTTCCCCAAGAATTTGATATGATGGTACTAACCATTCCTATCCCTCCCGATCCGGACCAATACCACTATTGGCAAACGACCCAAGAGGCAACGAATATTGCGAAATATAGTAATCTTAAAATTGATAAACTTCTTGAGGACGGAAGAAAAACACTCGATCAGGAGAAGCGTACGAAAATTTATGCGGATTTTCAACGGTACCTGGTTGATGATAACCCTGTTATTTTCCTCTATCACCCGAAAATCTATACGATAGTGCGCGAAAATTAGTCAAAGTGCCGCAGGAGAGATTCGGACTCTCACGGTATCGCTACCACTGGATTTTAAGTCCAGCTTGTCTACCATTCCAACACTGCGGCAATAGAACGTCGAGCTGCGGGACATGGATTCGAACCATGATACCGAGATCCAAAGTCTCGTGTCCTACCATTAGACGATCCCGCAATATGACTTAAGTAACGGACGAGGTGGGCTGGAGAGGAATCGAACCTCCAAGACTTTCGTCATACGCTCCTGAAGCGTACGCGTCTACCAGTTCCGCCACCAGCCCGATTATTTATTTGGAGCGGGCGGCCGGATTTGAACCGGTGACCTTCTCCTTGGCAAGGAGACATTCTACCGCTGAACTACGCCCGCACGTCGGAATTGACTTCCGTTATCATCCCGATTTTATCGGGATTTAGCACTTCGTCATTCCTCCTTTAAAATTGCTTCGCAATTTTGCGATAAAGCTATTATATCAATTCACCCATGAAGCCACAATTACGTATTGCAGCTTTTCTTTTTCCGTGATATAAAGAAAAAAGCATATTCAGTTTCATAAAAGAAAAGGAGATGACGGTATGCAAAAAAATGTTCTTTTTGCTGTAATCGGACTCATCCTAGTTGTGGGTGGTGCTTTTGCCGTTATTAATATGGGGAAAAAGGAGGCAGTTGCCCCAACGACAACGGAAGAAACTCAAACTGTACCAACAGAGGGTACGAATGAAGAAAAAGTGATAGAGGCAACGGTCGGCGGACAAATTACAGGTGTGATGGAGAAAGAGGAAACTGTATCTCCATCTGTGAATGTAAAAACGTTTACCGTTGAAGGTTCAAATTTCTCATATTCGATCAAAGAGATGCGAGTAAAAAAGGGCGATACAGTGCGAGTAACATTCGTAGTTAAAGATGGTACACACGATTGGAATTTGGATGAATTCGATGGTAGTACGAAAGTTCTCTCTGCAGGTCAGAGTCAAACAACTCAGTTTGTAGCAAATAAAGCTGGAACGTACGAGTATTATTGCAGTGTTGGTCAACACCGAGCCAACGGAATGGTCGGTAAGTTTATCGTAGAGTAAGTCGTACCTCTCCTTCGACGAACCAGTATTGAAAGTCTATGACTTTTGTCGATACGGCCTTTCTTTGGTCAGCGCGAAATAAAATACTGGTCATTCGAATCTTCTACATCTTTTGGATATTCCTTATAGTCATCTGTGGGGTTGGCGCATATATCTCCTTTGCCAACCCTTCCGATATGCGCCCATGGTATAATTTGGGCGTAGGAAGTGGGAGAACAGCTCTTGTCTTTTTTATCATTCTCCTTTTACCTGGAATGTTGAAGCGCTACGGGATCCGTCATAAGCTTCTTGCAATTATTCTATTTTTCCGCCGACATTTAGGAATTTCTATGTACTTATTTGTTCTGTGTCATGTTTCCTTCGTCGCCCTTATTCCTAGAATCTCATCAGGAAATCTATTTGTACCACTTGTTCTTTTCGAACTGATGGGTTTACTTGCAGTGGTAACCCTCTTTTTTCTTTTTATTACTTCAAATGATCTAAGTGTACGGACTCTTGGTATTTGGTGGTATCGGTTGCATAAACTTATCTATCCTGTCATCGGGATTATTTTCCTCCATACCGCGTTACAAAGATGGAGCATCTGGAGTGTAGCAATAGGAGTAATTGCAGTTTTACAAATTGGCTCGTACGTTTACTCAAAATTCTTATTGAACCGGTAGTATTTTTGTGCCGAGGGTCAGAGTCGAACTGACTCAATCCCGATTCAATCGGGACACCGTAACCCGTGACTTTTGTGTGCCGAGGGTCAGAGTCGAACTGACATAACCTGTTTTTCAGACAGGCACCGTGACCACCTTGGTTACCTCGGCCCTTCGACTTGCGCTCAGGGCAAGCCGTAAAAATCAAAACTAAGTATCGAAATCTGTTTTATCCTGAGCCTGCCGAAGGAACCACCTTGGTTACCTCGGCGCGTATACAGTGAGCTTGTCGAAGTGGACGCTGAGGGACTCGAACCCCCGACCTACGCGATGTAAACGCGACGCTCTACCAACTGAGCTAAGCGTCCCTCTTCCCTATAGTAATTCAAAATGCTTTTTGTTTCAAGACAGAATAGTTTAAAATAACTGAATCATTGGGTATAATACAGAAACTCGCCGGGATGCTGGAATTGGTAGACAGGCACGCTTGAGGTGCGTGTGCCAGAAATGGTGTGGAGGTTCAAGTCCTCTTCCCGGCACTTTCCTGTTATAATCTCATTTGTGAGATATCGAAAGATTCAATTAAATAAAGATCTCGCTTTTCCTCTAATTCTCGGAATTATTCTCACCACATTTCTTGTTCGCTTCTTTGCGCTTGGGAATTATCCGAAAAGTCTCTACGGCGATGAAGTATCTATCGGATACGAGGCCTATTCTATCTTAAAAACTGGGAGAGATACATTTGGGAATTTTTTGCCTTTTTCATTCCGCTCCTATGAAGATTTTAAACTTCCTAGCTATATTTACGCCACCAGCATATCAGAGTTTTTGTTTGGAAGAAACGCATTTGCTGTCCGATTTCCATCCGCTTTATTTGGAACACTTACCATAATTACATTTATTACACTCTTACTTCTTCTCACGAGAAATAAACTCCTATCATTTCTCGGTGGATTATTCCTCGCAACGTCTGCTTGGCATACACATTTTAGTCGAGCCGCTTTTGAATCAAATATGAGCCTATTTTTTATCCTCGCGGGTACATTTTTGATTCTACATGGTTTAAACAAAAATTCTCGAGTACTCTTTTTGGGTCTTTTTTTCTATATACTTTCTCTCTATACATATCACTCTCCTAGAATTTTCATACCCTTTTTTCTTCTTTTTCTTTTTGTTATGTATAAAAGGAAATTTTTGTCCTTTTGGCAAAAATATAAAAAAGCGACCCTTGTTGTAGGAATCATGTATATTATTGCTTTACTCCCATATTTTCAGTATGCATTTTCTCCGGGAGGGCTTATTCGTGCTCGTTCAGAATCTTTCATGCGCGATGTGAAAATCACATCCTCAACTCCTTTCTATGAAAGTATCTACAAAGCGGGAAATCGATTGTTAGAGAACTATTTTTCGTATTTTTCTCTGGAATTTTTATTTTTCCATGGAGATTATAACGGTCGACATAGCGTCCGGGAGATAGGAATGCTTTACCTCTGGCAGATGCCTTTCCTTCTGTATGGCATCTATAAAGGAATAAAAGAAAAAAGGGAGGAAGATTTGCTTTTCATCTCGTGGCTTCTTATAGCACCGGTTGCGGGAGCTCTGGCATCTCCAAATCCACATGCGCTTCGAGGTTTAAATATGGTGCTTCCACTTCTGTATTTTATTTCTCGTGGGTTCGTCGTTTTTCTTAATCGTTACCGATCATTACACTTTTCGTTATTTTGCACTTTTCTGTTTGTGTATTTTTTTTACCAATATCTCCACATCTATTACATTCACTATCCGAAACGTAGCGGACCGGATTGGTCTGATGGATATAGGGAAACTGCCGACTATATACGTACACATGAAAACGATTATTCCAAAGTTGTCATTACAGCAAATTTTTCAAAAGCGTATATGTATCTTTTTTTCTACGGGAATTTCGACCCAAACCAAGTACAAAAATATAAAAACCCAAATGAATCATTTGACAAATACCTTTTCGTCAGAAATTCATATACAAATACCTCAGATGAGAAAATTCTTTACGTTGCCAGAGAAATTGAAACGCCACTTGGAAAACACCTAGAAACAATTAGAAATAGTGGGAACGATATCGTATTTGAAATATGGGAGATTTAGGTTTTTGTACGATTGTTGATATTGCCAATACCACATATACCAGCTTACTTAGTGATATTCCGGCCGATTTTGGTATGCCATTTTTTTTTATTCGGCTTCTCCATAACAAACTATCCATTTTTTCATGGTCGACTTTAAAATGTTTTTTCCAATACTTTGATATTGAACAAATTACTCAGTTTCTGCCTCCTGTTCTTATCCCGTATATCGCTTATTTTTTAATTAGGATTCCGAAGAAAAAAGTTATTTACTCACTTTTGGGAAGCGTTTATATTTTTTTTATTCTTGATCCGTTTCACTGGAACCTAGGCACGAAAATCATTATCTACCAGGTACTTTATTTTGGGCTTTCGATTCTTGGTGGGATCCTTTTTACCCTTCGGCTTAATAAGAGAAAACTAGTCCACGGCTAAGTGCACATCCTGTTCAACGTATCAATTCAAGAAACGTGTAGTGGTATCCCCCTGAGGTCGAGGGAATTTTTGACACAACAGTTGAAAACTCATCGTATGGAGGAAAAAATGCATCTGCATCGTGTGATCCCTCAATAAGAGTAAGGTAAAGTTTATCTACTTTTCCTATTGCCTTCGCGTAAACTTGCGCCCCTCCAATGATAAATATTTCTTCTTTTTCGATATCTCTTGCTTTCTCTAATGCGAGATTTAGGCTATTGCACACGATTGCACCTGTAACTCGAAACGAAGGATTTCGAGTAACAATAATGTTGGTTCGATTTGGGAGTATACGTCCAATCGATTCAAATGTTTTTCTCCCCATAATAACTGGATGATTCATCGTGAGTAATCGGAATCGTTTCAGATCTTCGGGTATATGCCAAAGAAGTTTATTATTTTTACCAATAGCACGAGACTCATCTAACGCCGCAATGATACTTAGAGTGGGCTTTTCCATTGGGATATACTTAGAATCCACCGACAACGGTAATTTCACCCTTTATCGGAGGGTGCGGATTGTATCCTTGAAGAATAAAGTCTTCAAAAACAAACTCGTCAATATTTTTTACTTTTGGGTTGAGGACCATTTTGGGAAATGTTTTGGGGATACGAGTTATCTGTTCTTTCACTTGATCAAAATGGTTACTATAAATATGGACATCGCCAAATGTCTGGATAAACTCTCCTGGTTTAAGTCCTGTTACCTGAGCTACCATCATGGTAAGTAACGAGTAACTCGCTATGTTAAATGGAACTCCCAAGAAAAGATCCGCACTCCTTTGATACAACTGAAGAGAAAGTCTATCATCTGTTACACTGAATTGAAAAAGAGTATGACAAGGGGGCAGTGCCATTGCTTTTTCTCTTGATGATGCCATTTCATAAATAAACTCAGGATTCCACGCAGAAACAACGATGTGTTTGCGATATGGAGTTGATTTCAATTTTTCGATTGCCCATCCAAGCTGATCAATAATCCTCCCATCAGATGTTGGCCACCTTCGCCACTGAGCCCCATAGACATTATTGAGTTCGCCCCACTTCTTGGCAAACTTCGCATCTACTTTTACTTTTTCGATAAACGCTTCTTGGGAAAGTGCTGGGACTTTGCCTAACTTTGCTTTTTCTGCATATGGTTTGTATGCCCATTCATCCCAAATATGAACATTGTTATCAACTAAATACATGATATTGGAATTTCCCGATACAAACCAGAGAAGTTCATAAATGATCCCCCGAAGAAATACTTTTTTCGTTGTAAGGAGGGGAAATCCTTTTGAAAGGTCAAAACGAATTTGTCTGCCAAAGACACTCCGTATATACGTTTCTGCGTTATAGACTTTTTTGTCTGTACCATTTTCCAGAATATCGCGGCAAAGAGTAAGATACTGGTACTCGGGATGAGAAAGATTACTCTTCTTCATACTACTCGACAATAAACGTAACTTCTGTTTGATAGTACTCTTGCCAATGAGCATTATAGTACGAAAACATTCTGTTTAACCTATCATTTGGAAGTTCTTCCAAATCTAAGTCAGTCAATTCGGCAAGAATTGCTTTTTTTGCCTTTTCTACGTCTTTCTCATTATAAATGACTTTCTCAAATTCAGCTAGGTACCCGTACCCGGCATTTTTATCGATACACACAGTGAGATCCTTATAGCTGTATGTATTTCGTACTCTTGACCACTTCGATTGATATGAAAATCCTGACGATAAAAGAAGTTTGTCCAGTTCCTCAATTGATAGTGGAAGAATCGTCTCAAATTCACGCCTCTTAAGATCGTGAACACTATCTTTCCCGTGAGTGGATGCCTTCGCAACGAGAGTCGTTTTACCATCTTCCCATCGTGTGCGAAGAGAATAGTTCGTTACACCCTTCAGTATCTCTGATAATTCCTTTTTTGTATTTCTTTTTAAAAAAGGAGAAAGTGCAGTGAGAAGTTTTTCAACGTTTCCAGAGAGAAAATAGTGATTTAATTGAGAACTTCGTTTGTGAATTAAAAAATGCGGATCACGTTTGCGAAGTTTTGCCAGACATGTGTCAACCGCATTTTTACTTCCCAGTAGAACCTTTACTTCAATTTCAAACTGTTTTTTGGGCATATATTCTTTTTTGGAAAAATAATGTCTACGGTACTATCCACGTCTTCATTTGTCAATTAGTGAATGGATAGTTTTCTTTTTCGTAGAAATACCCTATAATAGGATGTTTCTCAATGGAGAGAACAGATCAGTAGCGATTTGTTGCTCTCTTTTTTTTAATACCAATTTTCTTGCACATTGACAGCTTGCGGATAAGTGAAGACGCGGTAGATAGAGGGCTTATACCTTTTATCTTCTGCGTCTTCAAATGGGAAGCCGCATCGGGGTTAAAAAAAGGAGGAAACCGTATGACCGATTCATACCAAAGGGGACTTGTGTTAATCATTTTAGCACTTCTTATACTGATATTTCTTGCTTTCCTCGGTTGGGGTTTTGCTTCTGGAGTATTTCAACTCCAACCTGAATATTATCCACTGAAGACCGACCCATCATTTTTTCAGTGGTAGTGATAGAAAAGGAGAAAAAGAATATGAAACGGACAGTTATAGACTTAACGGGCACAGAATGGGATATCGAAACTCCAGAGATCTGTCTGGTAATTGACGTCCTCAAGGTTGCACGAAAGAAAGGGGCTAAGGTTCCATACAAGGGAGACATTGTAATAAATGGAGTTATGGTTTCCACAACCGAGCGGCAGTTAACAATTCATCTTATTCTTATTGATACCCGCTCACCTTACCCAAAAAAAAGGAGACACCGCAAGCAGTCAAAATGAACGCAAGAAACGCGCTAGAGTAAAAGATGGTTGCACCAAAATGCAATTTTCAATTTGGCATTTTGCCGAACCACATCTTTCTACCTAGCGCTTTCTTTTGCAATAAATTGCGACCCGGGAGCGAATCGAACGCTCAGTCTACTCCTTAGAAGGGAGTTGCTTTATCCGTTAAGCTACCGGGCCAGGGGATAAGTGAGATTGGAGCGGGCGGCCGGATTTGAACCGGTGACCTTCTCCTTGGAAGGGAGACATTCTACCGCTGAACTACGCCCGCGCGTCGGAATTGACTTCGCTTATCATCCCGATTTTATCGGGATTTAGCACTTCGTCATTCCTCCTTTAAAATTGCTTCGCAATTTTGGATAAAGCTATTATACCAGCTTCGAATTATCTTGGCCACAGACCGCGGAGTGTATCTACAACAAAGTGAATTGTTCCAAAAAATAGATCGTTTATTGTTCGATAAATCGAGGGCCAAATTCCTTGAATGAAATGAAGAACTCGTGTTGAGAGTGGTTCGTTTGTATATTGAGAATTTCCTGTATCCATCGCATCTAATAGTTTACTGCATCTCCGATACGGATTCCATGCTGACCGACAAATCCGGCATTTACCTCCAACACTGCATTAACTACTTCTCGTGGTGAATACGTCGGAAGCGATGTTTCCAATTTATCCACAGGCGGAGGAACCTCCTGGGTAAGATCGACTATTATGTGATTCCGAATCCAAATGAAATCAAGAGGAAACTTCATATCTTTCATCCAAAATGTGTGATAATTTGCCTCCGGAAAAAGGAAAAGCATCCCGAAATTTGAAGGCATAGACGTCTTTCCTGAAAGTCCTTTCATCCGAAGCGAATCGGTATCTGCCTTCCATGCCGTAAAGACTTCACTTCCCACTTGTACCGGTATAGTTTTTGTATCGTGGGGAGAGAGAAAAATTAGGCTTGCAAATGTTACTGCAATAAGGATAAAAATCCACAATGGAAATTGTGCAAATCTCACTTTTGGTCGGGGATGCCCGACTTGAACGGGCGGCCTTACGCTCCCAAAGCGCACGCTCTAGCCAACTGAGCTAATCCCCGAAAACGTGTGTGATCTATTCTAGGAGGAGTAGGCTACAATTGCAAGTCTATTAGAAGATTGTTACAATGAGATCTCACGTATCTTTTTTATGCATTACCGACTATATTCTCTACTTGGACTTCTGTTTTTCCTTCTATTTACCGTAGCAAGGCCCTCTTTCGCTTTTGAGGATCCCCGAACCATTCCCAATAATAAGTACGGTATTCATATTGTCAACGAAGCAGATCTGGGAACTGCAGCACGTCTTGTAAACTCCAATGGAGGCGACTGGGGATATGTTACAGTCGTTATTCCACTTGCTGAACGGAATGTTGAGAAATGGAACAGAATTTTCCAAGAATTTCGGAGGCTTCACCTTATTCCACTTGTCCGACTAGCTACGAAGCCGATTGGAAACTTGTGGGAACCTGCAGGACTTAAAGATATTGATTCCTGGGCAGAATTCCTTTCCTCTCTATCGTGGGTCACAAAAAACCGCTACATTATACTTTTTAATGAACCAAATCATGCAAAAGAGTGGGGAGGATATCTCTCTCCTGAGGAATATGCCGATATTCTTATCCATTACTCGGCTGCTCTGAAACAAAAATCAGAAGATTTCTTCATACTACCCGCAGGATTAGATGCATCTGCACCCAATGGTGCAGAAACAATGGATGAGCGCGAATTTTTGGCTCGTATGATTGAACATAACCCCCTTCTTTTTTCTTCGATCGACGGTTGGACATCTCATTCTTATCCAAATCCCGGTTTTTCGGGAAGAGCTGACAAGCGAGGAAGGGGAAGTTTAGCCACATACGAGTGGGAACTTGAGCTACTCTCAGAATACGGAATTAAGAAGAATTTTCCTGTATTTATCACTGAAACCGGATGGGCGCATCAAGAAGGCATCTATGCCAATCCTTCCTATCTTCCCGCTGAGAGTGTGGCAAAAGAGATAGAAATTGCGGCATCGAGTGTGTGGAGTGATCCTCGCATCATTGCAATCACACCATTTATCCTCAACTACCAAAGCTATCCTTTTGCAAACTTCTCATGGCAACGACCTGGAGAGGATGAATTTTATCCTCAATTTGACACATATCAAGAACTTGCGAAAGCAAAAGGGGAACCATCCCTTGCCCTTACTCCAACACTTATTCCATCGGCAATCCTTGGACTTTCAACGAAGAGTAACTTTTCGGGCGTTATGAATTCTCCTCCCTCCCGTCCTTCCTTTTTCCAGTCTCTTATTCGACAGCTCACCTCGTTTCCCGTTGTCTCTAAGTTTATTTCCAGCGCCATATAATTTATAATAGCAGGAGGGTGTGCTCTCGAACCCGTATTATTCGGTGGTCGTAGCTCAACGGCAGAGCATCAGCTTGTGGAGCTGAAAGTTGCGGGTTCAAATCCCGTCGACCACCCCAACAATATGGATCATCCATCCACTCACAATAAAGAAGGCGCAAAAAGTGTAAATAGTATCAACACGCCTGATATTGGTCATGATGATGCTCTTGGAAGTGAAGAACTTCGTGGGGATGCGATAGAAATATCGAAATATAGCAAGGCCTTGATAACCAGTTGGCTGGAAAATCACACAAAAGTAACACTTTCTCCAAACAAAATCTCCGTTTCCCAAACAGTATCACTCATTGCTTTCCTCTACGAAAAGATGCGTAATGCTGTGGAATTTCGCGAAGAACATCTTATAAAACGGGCCACTATTGAGCGAATCATCAAACGGCGGATGTTACTAAATGAAAATGGAAGAGATATTGCAGAGGTTTTGATCAAAGAGCTATTGTGGGCTCGATATTACGAAAATAATACGATTGGGGAAGAAAAAATTCCTGAGGTGCAGGGAATTATTGATAAGTATTTTTTCATTCGGAACGAAATTTCTGCTGGTCGATCCTCAAAAGAACAGGAAAGAATAGGACAATTCATTCTTGAAGTTCTCTCCTGCGAAATAGAAGAACTTCTTTCTCCCGACCACCGACGTGAAGCATTTACAAACTATGTCTATCAAATCATTCGCCCGCAAATAGCTCCAGTTAATAATAATGTAAAGGACCGTGATATTCTGGTCTATGTTGCCGTTGAACGGGCATTTGCGCATAGTGATAACCCACTTATTAGTTACCACCTTCTAAAACTTGTCATTCCCGAAATAACCCGCGTTAGTTGGAAAACTGCAGACAATGTTATTCCGCAGTTCTATGCGTCTTATCAAGAAATAACCAAAAGCCTTCGAAATGAATATAGCGATAAGATATTCCGCTATGTAAAAAAGCAAATGCCGCCGTTTTTTATCATGCGAGATATTTTCAATAAAGCATCTAGATCAATTGAATCAATTCTTACTGATGAAGCAAAACTCAAAGATAAGGTCGATGAAGCCTGTAGAAAACGGTACGAGGAAACAAAAGATCGCCTCCGAAGGACTGGTATCCGATCGTTTATTTATATCGTCTTAACGAAAGTGCTTTTTGCATTCCTCATTGAATTTCCATACGATAAATATATTGTCCAATCGGTATCGTATATTCCACTAGGGATCAACATCATTTTTCCACCGGTTCTCATGGGTGTCATCATTCTTTCTGTCCGTATCCCTGGAGACGAAAACACGAAAAAAATTTTCCAACTGATTAAAGGTATTATCGCAAACGATCCCTCTGATGCAGAAACCAGACCAACGCTTATTCTCAATCAGCGTATTCGAGTGAAGAGTCCGTTGTTTACAACACTTTTCACTCTTATTTATCTTTTCACATATCTTGTGAGCTTTGGAACAATTATTTACGTACTCACACTTCTTAAATTCAGTGTCGTTAGTCAAGGAATATTTATCTTTTTCGTTACACTGGTAACATTTTTTGCTTTTCGGGTTGTCAGTATCACCAAAGAATATCTTGTTATTGAGAATGAGAGTGCCTTCACCCCAGTTATAGACTTTTTTTCCATACCTGTCATGCGAGTTGGTCAAATTCTCTCTGATGAAGTTCTTACAAAATTCAATATACTAATATTCTTCTTCGACTTTATTATTGAAATGCCTCTGAAAGCTATTGTTGAAGTTATTGATGAATGGGCGCGATTCGTCCGGTTGAAAAAAGAGGAAATAGTATAAAATTTTCCAACTTTTATTTATAAATATCTAAAAATACCTCCTGGGGAATAGAAACGTTTCCAAATTCTCGCATTCGCTTTTTCCCTTTTCTCTGTGCCTCAAGTAGCTTATCCTTCCGGGTTCTATCCCCACCATACAACTTTTGCGTTACGTCTTTGCGAAACGCCTTTACATCTGATCGGGAAATGATTTTACCACCGATTACTGCTTGAATAGGTATTTGGAACTGATGACGGGGAATGAGGTGTTTCAGTTTCTCCACAAGTTTTTCGGCAGTATACTGTGCTTTTTCGGCAACAACGATCTGGGAAAACGCATCAACCGGCTCCCGATTAATGTATACATCTAACTTTACGGCATCCACTTCTCCTAATTCATATAATTCATAATCAAGGCTCGCGTATCCAGAAGTTACCGATTTTAACCGATCAAAAAAATCGACAATCATTTCGGCAAGTGGAATTGTATATGTAAATTTCGCCTGGTCTCCAATATAGTCAAGATTTACCATTTGTCCTCGTTTCTCCTGACAGAGTTGTATGATACTTCCGACAGTTTGCGCTGGAGTAAAAATTGTCATGTACATCAGCGGCTCTTTGATTGTTTTGATGAGGGATCGATCGGGAAAATCCTCCGGCGTATGAACAACAAGAGTTTTTCCGGAAGTTAGAACGAGTGTGTATTCTACAGTTGGGGCTGTAGCAATAATATTTACGGCAAATTCCCGCTCTAGTCGCTCTTTGATAACGTCGGCATGAAGAAGACCTAAGAAACCGCACAAAAATCCTTTCCCAAGAGCAGGGGATGAATGTGGTGAGTAAGAAAAAGAACTATCAGAAAGATGAAGTTTGGCAAACGATTCACGAAGTTCAAGGTATTGGCTCGAATCGGTTGGGTAAATACTAAGAAATACCATTGGTTTTGGCTCCTGATATCCAGGTAGTGGAGGTGGCAATTGATCCTCCCAGGTGATCGTATCTCCTACACGGGCAAGCCGTACATCTTTGAGACCTGTTGCAATGAAACCAACTTCTCCGCAGAGAAGTTGGGGTGCTGGTTTCATCGAAGGCGTAAAAATTCCTATATCGAGAGGTGCAGATACGATACCAGATGCAAGAAATTTTAATTGTCTTCGAAATCCGCCACTATTTTTCAAGGAAGTGAGTTCGAGGTTTCCGTCAACAATACGTACATACACAACGACCCCTCGATGCACGTCATACTGCGATGAAAAAATTAGTGCCCGGAGTGATTTTGACGGTTCCCCTGAAGGAGGGGGTATCTTTTCTATAACTGAGGAAAGCACTTTGTCGATGTTTTTCCCTGTCTTTGCCGAAACCTCCAGAATCTCACTATTTGAAAAGCCAAACATATCTGAGAGAGCTTTTTTTGTTTCTTCGATTTTTGCGGTTGGAAGATCTATTTTATTCAGGATTGGAATAACTTTGAGATTTCGCATCTTCACAAGTTGCATATGGGCAATCGTTTGCGCTTGGATTCCCTGAGATGCATCAACAACGAGAAGAATCCCTTCACACGCTGCCAACGATCGAGACACTTCGTATGAAAAATCAACATGTCCCGGAGTATCAATAAGATTGAGAATATAATTTTGGCCCTTATATCGGTAATTCATTCGGACCGGTGCAAGTTTGATTGTGATTCCCCGTTCCCGTTCAATTGGATTACTATCCAATATTTGCTCCCTCATGAGTCTTTCTTCGACTGTGTGCGTCATCTCCAGTAAACGATCAGCAAGTGTCGATTTCCCATGATCAATATGAGCAACAATGGCAAAATTACGAATATGTGTTTGTGCGTTCATAGCCTTTCAATTATACGCATTTAAAAGTTCTATTCAATGGAGTTTGATGATATAATTTAGGCATGCCTCTGTAGCTTAATGGATAAAGCAGCGGTCTTCGGAACCGCAGATGGGGGTTCGATTCCCTTCAGAGGCGCAAGTAATAGGCTCTCATGAAAACTACTTATTTCTATCTTCTTTTATCACTCATCCTTCTTCTCGCAGCATTTCTTCGGATGTATCACTTTCCTGAGCGCTTTGGTTTAGGGAGCGATGACGCCCGGGATATCATGATCGCCCAAGAATCTCTGATACGCCAGAGACTTCCTCAATTTGGATCATTTAGCTCAGCCGGGCCTTTCGTTTTTGGTCCACTTTTTTACTGGATCATTATTGCCAGCAAATTTCTTTTTCCTCACTCTCTTGAAACCCCGTATGTGGTGACGCTTTTGCTGAGTATTGGGACGGTTGGAGTATTTCTTGGCATCGGGTATTTGACAGGCGGCAGGAGAATGGCAATAATTATTGGTCTTCTTGCCGCTTCCTCGCCTCAGCTTGTGTTGCGTTCAGTTGTATTAGGCCAGCATTCCTATGTTGCGCTTTTTGGCACACTTGCGCTTCTTTTCTTTGTACTCTTTTATAAAAAGAGACGGATTATTTACTTCCTTGCGGCGGGTGTTGCAACAGGAACTGCCGTAAGTATGCACTATCAGGGATTGAATCTTCTTCTTTTTGCTCCAGCAGTTTTTTTCCTGCCTGTATCATTGAGGCAAAAAATATATGCGTTCTTTTCTTTTTTTGCAGGCTTAATCCTAACCCAACTACCGCTTCTCTATTGGGATTCTCACCAGCAATTTGCCAATACCGGAAACTTGCTTGATTATATTTTGATTGCGCAATATCGGATCTATACTCCGAACAGCTGGAAATTATTTATCGGGAACTACCTGCCTACCTATTGGTCGTACGTAAGTGGGGGATATAAATCTCTCGGAATCCTCAGTGAGATTTTTGTAGGTTTCGGATGTATTTATCTTTGGATAAGAAAACGATTCACTCACCCCAGCCTTGTGATTTTTTCCATATTTTTCCTACTTCTTGGAATCAATCGATATTACCGGGGAGAACGGTTTGAGGGGTATATGATTTATCTGGTACCGTTTATCCTTTTTGCCTCTTCATATGTTCTATCAAAGCTCTCTAAGATATTTACAATTATTTTATTAGCTATACTTGTCATGGGTAATATATTTTTTTTGGTGAAAATTTTACCACACCAAACTAATCATCTCAGACAATATCAGGATGCCCTCCAAAAAATTACTTCATACTTTCCCAATCAAAAAATTGCCCTGTATGATTATAGCTGGCTCAATTCTGATATCAGCTATCCCATAAGTCTTCTTCTTTCACAAACAACCTTGGGTAATAGAAGCGGAGTACCAGTAGGAATTCATTGTAAAAATTGTTTGAGTGATCTTCCTGTTATCACTATGGTGAATGAGCATCCGGTTGTTGTTCTTGACAAAGATTTAATCCGTGATCGGGGCTCCCCTTGGCTAAATGTAAATCAGGAAAATCTCTATAACGGTCTTATTTCCCAATGGGAACAAAAAAACCTTCGCACGACATTTTCACTTACCCTATTTCTGCGGTGGAAATTAGGATTGAAATAACATAAAATGCAAAGTATATTCAGATCCTGGGCCTATAGCTCAACTGGTAGAGCAATCCGCCAAAGGGGGCCGCTAGCTCAATTGGTAGAGCAACTCCCTCTTAAGGAGTCGGTTCTGAGTTCGATTCTCAGGCGGCTCACTCTAGCGGCGGATCGGTTGGAGGTTCGAGACCTCCTGGGCTCACATCGAAGCTAAATTTTATAGATTCATTTGTGTTCTTCATTTTCTGAAGCCAAATGGTTCCAATCCCAGCTAGCGAATTTATTTTAACAATTTGCGCTTCTTTTCTAAATCCAAAAGTACGGCAAGAGGTACATTTGCACGAAACTCTTTTCTTTTATATCTCGCTGAGAGGAGTTGCCCGACTCCTGCTATAGAGAAACCAACAGCGGGAACAATCCAGTCCAATCCTCCTGTAATAAAAGGCGTTACCACTGTTGAGACTCCAGTCGTCCCCAGTGTCCAATCCACAATTGATTTATCAATTTTTGCCCATTCTTCTTTAGTCTTTTCATATTCATCATGCAATTCGTCTCCAAATTCCCGTGCTGCACTATTCGCTTGGGCAGGTGTGTTGTCTTCCTCTATCTTATGCCAGACTTTACGCAGGTAATTCCTGAAACCACCCAATCTTCCCTCTTCTTTAAGCTTGTACGCAAATTCGGGATCAACATCGTTAAGAAAGGTAAAATCTAGTGTTTGGAAAGCTCTTGTGAGAGGACTCCAAAGATCAGAGTCATCAGTCGCCTGTTGTTTTGCGGACATGATTTCATTCCACTGGAATTTTCTATTCGTGTAAAGATAAGAACCCGTTGCTTGTCCGAGATAAAGACCAAGCTCAAGATTTGCTCCCATCCTTTTTATTCTCATTTCTGCCTCTCCAGTCATTTCTTCATCGAGGAGAAGTGGATCGTTTTTTCGTTGTCTTAACATGTAGTCAACTTGATCGTCAATTTCCTTTTGCGTTGCATTCGGCTTAAAGTCTTTCATTTTTCTTCTAAGAGCTCCTTCGGGCATTCTCATGTACATCCTTTTGAATTCTTTCTTACCCTCTTCTTCCGACATTTCATGTAATTCAGCGTCATATTGTGCTTTATTTGACTCATATCTTTTCTCTGCCATGCCGTAGATTTCTTTTCTCAAGCGGAAGTCAAAATCCATGGGGTTTGGTATCATATTCACAATACCGGCCTCAATCCATGGAGCCAAAGCATAGGCAAAGTAGATAAGCTCTAATGTATCCTGTCTATATTTGCCCGGAGCGTAAATGGGGCTAAATTCAGGCTTCATAGTAAGTGGAGCAAGGAATGGACTAACCACGATAATTTCTTCTGTATAAAGGCTGTACCGGACAATGTTCTGTAAAATCTCCTGCGGTCTGGTGTCTCCTGTATACAATCCCCTAAGAGTCGCATCAGGCTTTGGAAGCAGCGGGGTAATATCTGTTTGGGGAGGCCATAACCAAGCCATTACTCTATAAAATTCTTTTACTTTGTCTTCCGTGATGGAATGACGCATTGCTTCCCAATCTTCTCCTTTTCCGAAGAAAATATCTTCAATCGCATTTAGAAGAATAAGATTTCGTTCTCTAATAGAACGCCCTTTGAACGGCTCAGGATAAACATAAAGCGATCTGCCTAAATGGCACTTTTTATATTTCAGCCCACTACCACAGGGGCATCTATCATTTCTTCCAATATTCATGGTTCGATTACATCAAGATCTACCTCTTAATAATTTGAGATTCGGTATTATTTATTTCCTATATACGCCTTTATAGGTTTATATGGTTTTTTCTCAAAATATACTTTAGCTGCTATTGCGCGATGCGCACCATCTTCTATGTAAAATGATGCATTTTGTGGATTATTCTCCAAAGGAATCCTTATAATCAGAGGTGTTAAGTCTTCTCCGCGATTAAGTTTTAGCAGATACTTTTGAGTCACAAGGATGCTATCGTCACCCAGAACTGAAGCCAAGTCCTTATCTCTAATTAGTAATCCTGACCCGTCAGGAAGGATTAACCTTGTAAACTCATCCTCCGTCAGATCTCTTAATTCCCAGTTAGAATAGGCTCTAAGCACATCGGGTAGATATGGATTTCTCGGAAATCCATCCTTTTTTCCAACAGCATCGATTTCTTCCAAGTATTTAATAATCTCGTCAATTGATACTCGTCTGTTATCCATTTCCATGATTATATCAAGTCCCAGATCTATTAATTTATGGTAAACTCGAAGTACGCTAGCAAGTAGAGAACGGTTCCAATCACGGGGCAGCTGGCTCACAGACATTACCGAGAATTCCTTCGGAAATTTTCTCCGCACTGATCTGACTCCGTTAGCAAAATTCATTAAACTGCTATAATATCCCTCAAGCGCGTAATGAAAAACTATTCTTATACGATCCGGACAATGGCAAAAAGCGATCTTGGTGCGGCTCTTGACTGGGCATTCCACGAAGGCTGGAACCCAGGGGTCCATGATGCAGAATGCTTTTATGTGACAGATCCGAAAGGGTATTTGTTAGGACTTCTTGATGGTATACCGATATCATGTATCTCTGCGGTATCGTATAACCGCAGTTTCGCTTTCCTCGGATTATACCTTGTCCATCCAGATTTTCGTGGCAAAGGGTATGGATTAAAAATTTGGAAAAAGGCGATGGAAAAATTGGATAGGATAACCACTATTGGACTCGATGGAGTAGTTGCACAACAGGAAAATTACAAAAAGTCAGGCTTTAAATTCTTCTCTCGGAACATCCGCTTTCATGGAAAGAATCAACGGTATAAATTCTCCGCTAAGGATATTGTCACTATTTCCTCTATTCCCTTTGAAAAAGTCCTCACATACGATCGATTGCATTTCCCTGCACCAAGACCATCGTTTTTACGCTGTTTTATAAAGCAATCAGACCATACTGCTTTAGGAATTATTCACCGAGATAATCTCATAGGGTATGGAGTAATTCGAAAATGTACATACGGATACAAAATCGGTCCTCTTTTTGCTGAAAGTCCTGATATTGCAGAAACTCTTTTTCAAGCACTCAGTAATTCCATTGAAGAAAACGCTTCCATCTTCCTTGATGTTCCCGAAGTAAATCCACATGCTGTAAAAATTGCAAAAGATCATTCCATGACCCCTATGTTTGAAACAGCACGTATGTACAAAGGACCAGAACCTCATCTTCACTTACAGAATATTTTCGGAGTTACGACATTTGAATTGGGATAAGCGTATGGTTAAAAAAAGGCTTTGTTGGATAGAAAATAATCTGCAAAACTATACCCGCAACTTTCAAAACATCCGAAAGCTCATTGGGCCAACTGTCAAGATTATGGCAGTTGTTAAGGCCAATGCATACGGTCATGGAATTTCCTGTATCGGTCCTCATGCAGGAAAAATTGGGGCAGACTTTTTTGGTGTTGTATGCCTTGACGAAGCTCAAGAGTTACGAGAGATTGGTATTGCAAAACCTATCCTCATCCTTAACTACACAGATACAGGTAGTATCGAAGAAGCGATCAATCTGAAACTACGACTAAATGTCATGGATGAAAAAGTATTGAAAACTCTCAATAGGATAGCTCGAAAAAATGGGGTGCGAGCTCCCATTCACGTTAAGGTAGATACAGGAATGCATCGACTTGGACTTGCGCCTTCGGATGCACTCCATTTTATAAAAAAAATCGAGGGATTTCCAAATATTTTCCTTGAGGGACTATTCACACATTTCGCAAGTGCAGATGAAAAATCACTCGCATTTACCCGCGATCAACTGCAAATTTTCCAAGAATTTCTTGCTACTCTTTCAAAAAAGGGAATAAATCCTCCTGTCATTCATGCGGCAAATAGTGCAGCAGCACTTCGACTTCACCAATCACATTTTTCCATGGTTCGTCCGGGAATTGCACTCTATGGGCTCTCCCCCTCGCCTGATTTTCGACTTCCGGTAAACCTTCACCCTGTCCTTTCTTTCAAAACAATTGTGACTCAGATTCGACAAATCAGAAAAGGTGAGTCAGTTGGCTACGGCGGTACATTTACAGCTTCACAGAAAATGCTCGTTGCTACCCTTGCTGTAGGATATGGTGACGGATTTCGACGTGCACCGCGAAATTGGGGAGAGGTGCTTATTAAGGGGAAAAGAGCAAAAATCATTGGGCGTGTTTCCATGGATCAAGCATCAATTGATGTGACAAAAATTCCAGAAGTTTGCCTCGGAGATGAAGTTGTTCTTATTGGAAAACAAGGAAATGAAGAAATTTCGGCAACGCATGTTGCCACGAAAATAGGTACCATCAACTACGAAGTCATAACCACACTTACCGAGAGAGTAGAACGAAAATGTTCATAATACTATGGCTACATGGCGTGATTTCAGGAAAGATCCAAAACTGTTCAATAATCTTAAGATCCGTGAACGTATTATTGCATCGATACGACACTACTTTAAAGAACAAAACTTTCTTGAGGTAGAAACACCACTTCTTGTTCCTACTGTAATTCCCGAATCGTATCTTGAAGTTTTCAAAACAGATCAGCTCGATAGAAGAAGAGCAAAAAAACAAATGTTTCTCACTGCTTCACCTGAAGCGTCGCAAAAAAAGCTCATTGTGGCGGGACTGAGAAACTGCTTTGAAATTACACGAAGCTTCAGAAACGGTGAGACAGACAGTCAAACGCATACACCCGAATTTACTATTCTCGAGTGGTATCGAGTGAGCGCAACCTACAAACAGAGCATGCGTGATTGTCAGTACCTTTTAAGAAAAATTGCATCTGATCTTCATGCCTTTGACAAGAGAAAGTTTCCGAATGCATCTCTCATATGTTATCAAGGGAAAGACATATCTTTTCAACTTCCTTGGACGCATCTCTCGGTTATGGAGGCAACAGAACGATATGCTGATATTGGTCTTAACGATATTACCGAAAAGCGTGCACAAACCTTCCATCAGATTTTCTCCGTGTCCAAAATTGCTGCTGTTGCCCAAAAAAAGGGATATTCTGTTGGAAAAAAAGATAGCTGGGAACAAATTTTTAACCAGATTTTCCTAAACGAAGTAGAACCCGAGGTACGAAAATTAGAAAAACCAGTTATTTTATACGACTATCCTGCTCCAATGGCAGCGCTTTCGAAACTTCACCCGAAAGACAAACGTCTTGCCCAGCGTTTTGAACTTTACATTGGGGGGCTTGAGCTTGCCGATTCTTATAGCGAACTTACCGATTGGATGGAACAAGAGAAACGCTTTCAGAAAGAACTTCAAACAATTCACAGACTTGGAAAAACACCAGTTATTGCTGATTCTGACTTTTTAGATGCACTTAAGGTTGGACTGCCGAAATCTACAGGCGTTGCCCTAGGAGTTGACCGGCTGGTTATGCTTTTTTGCGATGAAGATTCAATAAATCGTGTCCGTATAACCGTATAAGCTTGTCGAAAAGGTAAAAGTGTGACATAATTTATTTTTCCTTCCTATGGCTACCATTTCAACATCAGAATTCGAGAAGGGGATGTGTATCGAGTACAAAGGTGAACCGAATCAAATTGTGGAATTCCAATTTGTCAATCCCGGAAAAGGTTCTGCTTTTATCCGCACGAAACTGAAAAACATAAAAACTGGTCGGGTTCAAGAGTTTACATACAAATCTGGCGAAACGGTAACACTCCTTCCTGTTGAAGTACACGAGATGCAGTATCTCTATAAATCAGGTCTTGATTTCGTATGTATGGATACAAGGTCGTACGAACAGATAACTATCCCAAAAGAGGTATTGGGAAACTTTGCAAAGTTTACAAAAGAAGGTGATGTATACCAAATCCAACTTCTTAATAATGAGCCCATTGGGATGCGACTACCGAAAAAAGTAAGACTCCTCGTTTCTGAGGCTGAAGAAGGTGTCAAAGGAAACACTGTCACTGGGGCAAAAAAGACCGTCGTCGTAGAAACGGGTGCATCTATCCTCGTACCACTCTTTATTAAAACAGGTGATGTCATCTCAGTTAATCCTCAAACAGGGGAATATCTCGAACGGGAAAGCCAGAAATAGCCTCAGAAACTTGACAGACAACCTATCCTATGGCATTCTATCCGACACATGAAACTACTCATATATCTCATGTGGTTTCCGGTAACACTACTGCTTTTAGGTATGTCATTGACTCTTCTTTTCCAAGAAAAACGGGTAAGTCCAAATCTTTCTCTCTCATCTATTGCACTTGCCGATGAAGTAAACGCGATAACGGTAAATCCAATTCTCGTCCAAAATCCACCGACTCGTGATATACGTATTTCTGCATTACACCGATTCTTACAGGAAATAAACTCACCCCTTCTAAACCATGCTGAAGATCTTGTGACTGTCGCAGATACGTACGGTCTTGATTATGCGCTCTTACCAGCTATTGCCATGCAGGAATCAGGCGGATGTAGGACCATTCCTGAGAATTCACATAACTGCTGGGGATACGGAATATATGGGTCGAAAGTTACTCGGTTTTCATCCTACCCTGAGGCATTTGATAGAGTAGCGAAAACAATTAAGGAAACCTATATAAAAAGCGGTTTGACAAATCCCACACTTCTTGAGAATAAGTGGACTCCAAAAAGCAGCGGATCATGGTCATACTCAGTAAATTTCTTTATGAGTAAAATTCATCAATACGAACAGCAAACTCCTGCCTCTTGACAAGCCTATAATATATGATATAATACCACTTTAGATCCTAAGGTTATTCCGATCATTGCATCGGAACGGCTTTAGGATTTTTTGATGACTGGTTAGCGATCCTGATCCGCCAGCTGGCGGAGAAGGAGAGTTTCCCAGTATAGCATTAAATAATTTCTGCCCAATAACTATAATATGAAAAAAGTATTTATATCCCTTCTTACTGCTTTTTGCAACTTTTTCGCTAGAAAAATGTTGCTAAATCAGTCTAGAAGGAGTTATACCCGTAACAATTTCAACTGTGAAGGGTATATTGCTTGTATTTCAGTTCTGATAACGGCCTTGAGTGGTTCACCTTCTGTCTATGCTCAACAACCCTCTATAGATGGCTCCGCTCAAGTAAAAATGGAGATTGTATCTCAACCTCAGGATGATATACGTGTTGAGAAGCTCGAACGTTTTTTTGAAGCACATAATTCACCCCTAAGTACGCATGCAGAACTTCTCGTTTCAACTGCAGATGCGTACAATCTACCTTGGACTCTTGTTGCAGCCATTTCGGGTGTAGAATCTGGATTTTGTCGCCGTATTCCTTCTGGATCATCAAACTGTTGGGGTTGGAACAACGGAAACTCTAGTTTCGATAATCTTTCACACGCAGTCTATATAGTCTCTCGGACACTTCGATACCGTTATTTCGATCGGGGACTTGATACGCCGGAAAAAATGAGCAGAATCTACGCTCCACCTTCTCATACCTGGGCAGGAAAGGTGCGCCACTTCATGGCAATGATTGAAAATACCGAATTTGAAAACTCCCCACCCATTGATCTCTAACCGGTATATAATAATGTAGGGAAAAACCTCGTGGCCTAGGTGGCGGAATTGGTAGACGCGCTAGCTTTAGGAGCTAGTGCTTGCAAAAGCTTGGGAGTTCGAGTCTCCCCCTAGGCACTTTAAACTCTGGAAACTGGGCAGAGTTTACTAAGGACGCATTCACCACAGAGGGGATTTGCCGCTTTGCAGATTGATCTTCCATGATCAATGACCCGATAGGTGAAGGAAAACCATTCACTTTTTGGAAGTGTTTTCATAAGTGACAGTTCAATTTTATTAGGATCTGCGTCTTTGAGAAAATCAATGACCTGTTTTCCTTTTTTTTCAATCATTCGTTTTCTTTTGCCTCCAATTTTTCCGATATCAACGAGTCGTAACCGTTGAGAAATACGCGCAACATGGGTGTCAACAGCGATTCCCTCAACGACTCCATACGCATTTCCCAAAACAATATTGGCTGTCTTTCTGGCACAACCTGGAAGAGGCAATAAGTCTTTCATAGTATTTGGAACTACTCCGCCGTATTTTTCCTTAATAATCTTGGCAGTTGCAAGAATATTTTTTGCTTTATTCCTATAAAACCCCGTTGACTTTATATCGTTTTCAAACTCGGACTGATTTGCGTTCACGTAATCATCAAGTGTTTTGTATTTTTGAAAAAGAATTTCAGTTACTTTATTCACGATGATATCTGTACATTGTGCAGACAAAATTACAGCAATAAGAAGCTCCCAATATGACCCATACTTTAGTACAATTTTGGCTTTCGGATAGGTTTTCCTTAACCGTAAAAGTATTTCCTCTTGAACTTTTTCAGAGACTTTCTTTTCCATAGAATTCTCTTTCCTGTATGGTATAATGAGCTAATGCCAACGTCAACAGTAAAAACGTTGCCCAAGGCAACTGTCGAAATTACCATAACTATCCCATGGAGCGATATAGCCCCAGTGTATGAAAAATATGAATCATCCGCTCTCGGAGAGGTTGAAATTGCTGGATTTCGGAAAGGAAAGGCACCGAAAGAGATTGCTCTTAAACACCTCAATAAAACCCGTATCTATGAAGCTGTTGTGAAAGATGTCATTCCGAACGCGTATGCAGAATCTGTAACTGCCAATAAACTCACGCCAATATCTTCTCCGAAAATAGAGGTTTCCAAAGCAAAAGAAAATGAGGACTGGGTGGTTATTGCAAAAATTGCAACGAAACCCGAGATTCACCTGAAAGACTATAAAGAAAAAGTACGAACGCTCAAAAAGGGGAAAGTCAAAATATGGACGCCTGGGTCGAAAGAGGAGAAAGATGGAAAAGGGAAGCTTAGTGTCGAGGAAATCATGGAGGCACTAGTAAGTGAAGCAGACGTTGAGATTTCTGACATACTGATTGCGGATGAAGCAAATAGACTCCTCTCAAATCTTGTCGACCAGACACAACAACTGGGATTAACCGTTGAACAATATCTCCTTGCGAAGGGGAAAACATCGGAACAGATTCGGGCAGAGTATGCAACGCAAGCGACACATAATCTCAAAATTGAATTAATCCTAAGTGAGATTGCCGATAAAGAGAATATTACTGTTACACAAAAGGACATCGATACCCTTGTTGAGAAAGTGGAAAAGCCAGAGGAACGAGAAAAACTGAAAAAGGAAAGCTATTATCTCGCACATCTTATACGTCAGCAAAAGACACTTGAGTTCTTAAATACCCTATAGTTATTGTTTGACTCGCATTGGAAATTGTGGTATAAACCCGCTGATATGCCAAATAATCATATACTTCGAACGCGTCGAAACGCATGGGGAGACGAGCATCCGGAGAAACTCACATCCACCTCCACCCAAACCATCGGGTTAAGAAAACAACTTGGAGGCTTATTTGCCCCAGACCAGTTTTTCCGCCCATCAGGGGAGGAACAAAAACCAGTATTGAAAACGTCTGAAACTCTTGTTTTTTCCTATACTCATCAAAAAGAGGATAAAGAAATCTATACAGAAACGCGTGTTATCTTGCAAAAACTAAAAGATCAGATTACTGTTCTGGAAAAATCCGAAAAGTCACTCTCCCATGAGCTATCGAAAGTGAAGGTAGAACACCTGCCCGCCAAGACCGGTATTTACTATCTTCGGTACCTTGAATGGTTACTTAGCCTTGTTCGGCAACTGCAAATACGAGTAAGTGAAGGAAGAGCATGGCTGGCGACATTTTCAGCGCGGAAGAAAAAACGGTTAGGATATTGGAAAATGTATAAAAAACATGGGACGATGTTTGGTCTTTCTCACGAACGAACTATTGCGACGCAAACGGGTTAGTCCGTACCCACTTATTGCTCCACACCCGTAATCCCGATATAATACCACCGAAGACCGCTTAGCTCAGTTGGTAGAGCGTCACGTTGACATCGTGAAGGTCAAAGGTCCGAGTCCTTTAGCGGTCACCAAAGGAACCCTTCCATTTGCTTTCTTGAAGTGTTGTGCTATTATAAAAATAGTTCATTCTAGCGTTTGGATAGAGACTCACCAACTCTAAAGCTAGACGCAACTTGAGCGAAAGAGAGTAATTAAGCCACCATTCTGTACGAAAGTACAAGAATTTGTTGGATGGAACCTCCCGATTGGATCGGGATCCAACATGTAGGTGGATTTTTTGTTTCGTATGGAAAAAAATAATAATAAATATCTAGACACTCTTCGACATTCTGCAGCACATCTTCTTGCAAAAGCAGTGCTTGAGCTTTGGCCAGGAACACATAACGCCATAGGTCCGGCAATCGAAAATGGTTTCTATCAAGATTTCGATATGGGAAGCACCAAAATTTCTGAGAGCGATCTTCCAAAAATTGAGGAGAAGATGAGAGAAATTCTGCCGAGTTGGAACCATTTTGAATTTCAAGAAGTATCACTGGAACAGGCAAAAAAAATCTTTAAGGAGAATCCGTACAAGGTTGAACTGGCTAAGGAATTTGCGAAAGATGGTAAAGCTCTTAAGACCAATAATCCCGGAAACTTTCTTGATTTATGCAAAATGGGACACGTTGATTATCCATCAAAAGAACTGAAATATTTTAAGCTTCTTTCTATTGCCGGTGCTTACTGGAGGGGAAATGAGAAAAATAAGATGTTGACACGAATTTATGGTACCTGTTTTCCGACCAAAGACGAATTGGATACGTATCTCTGGCAACAAGAAGAAGCCAAAAAAAGAGACCACAAAAAAATTGGAAAGGCGCTCGAATTATTTCTATTCTCACCAACTGTGGGTCCAGGTTTACCTATTTTTATGCCGAAGGGGGAGATACTTCGAAGAATCATTGAAGATTATCTAGTAAAACTGAAAGAGTCTTACGGATTGCAGTTTGTCTGGACTCCTCACATTGCTCGAACAGAACTTTATAAACAGAGTAAACATTGGCATAAATATGACGCGATGATGCCACCTCTGAAGGTTGAGGAGGATGAATATACATTAAAACCAATGAATTGTCCTCACCATTTTCAAATTTATCTGGAAAAGCCGAGAAGCTATAGAGATTTACCTTTACGGCTTGCAGAAAATTCGACAGTCTATCGATACGAAAAAAGTGGGGTACTCAATGGTCTTTTCCGAGTGAGATCTGTGACACAAGATGATAGTCACTGGTTCGTAAAATACGAAGAAGTTCAACAAGAAATAGATCGAGCAATTTCTCTTACGAAAGAAGTGTATGATGCGTTTGGGTTAAAAAATTTCCGTGCCAGAATTTCAGTAAGAGATAAATCACATTTGGAAAAATATTTGGGAGAGGGAACGGTTTGGGATAACGCAGAAAAAGAACTGGAAGACGCAGTAAACTCACGAAAAATCCCTTACGAAATAGGAACTGGTGAGGCTGCTTTTTATGGTCCAAAGATAGATTTTTTGGTCAAGGACAGCCTAAGTCGTGAATGGCAACTAACAACTATCCAGTTGGATTTTAATCAACCTGAAAATTTTGATTTAAACTATACTGATGCCGATGGAGGTCAAAAGCGTCCAGCAATCCTTCATATAGCGATCATTGGTGCTACAGAACGGTTCTTAGCTATCTTGATAGAGCACTACGCTGGTAAATTTCCTCTATGGATTTCCCCAGTTCAAGTAAAAATTATTCCTATTGCTGATAGACATAATTCCACAGCCTTGGCAGTTTTTAAAAAATTGCGTGAAGAAAATATCCGTGTAGAGCTTGACTCGCGAAGTGAATCGATGCAATCAAAAATTAGAGATGCATCTTTACAAAAAATCCCTTTTACCGTTATAATTGGGGACAAAGAACAGGAATCATCTGATATAAACACGAATACGTATGTAGTAACTGTTCGGGAAAGAAGTGGAGAAAATAGACAGAATGTGGCTCTCTCTGCTTTTCTTGAGGAGCTGAAAACCCAGATTGAAAAAAAACTTTAAGTTTTATCGACTGAATTATCAAATTACGGCAGCCACTCTTCGACTTCTCGATGAAGCGGGGAAACAAATTGGTATTATCAGTCGACTGGACGCTCTAAAGCTTGCTCAATCACAGCAAAAAGATTTAGTGGAGATTGCAGGAAAGGCAAATCCCCCCGTTGTAAAGCTCATTGATTTTAAAAAATTTAAGTATCTTGAGGCGAAAAAGGAACGGGAATCGAAAAAGAGCGCCAAAAATGTCGGAATAAAAGAAATCCGACTATCCCCATTTATCGGGGACCACGACTTTAAGGTACGCCTCATGCGTGGGGAAGCGTTTTTAAAAGCTGGGAATCAACTCAAGATTGCCGTCCCATTTCGGGGGAGGGAAATTATTCACAAAGAATTTGGGTTTAACGTATTAAAAAGGGCAAAAGAGTACTTGCAGGGAATATCAAAAGTTGTCAAGGAACCGTATTTTGAAGGGAAAATTCTTGTTACAATATTAGCGTCTGCCAAAATGGAAGGAAAAATTCAGCATGAAGACAAAAACACGTAAATCTGTCGCAAAACGGTTCAAGGTAAATGCGGGAGGTAAAGTATTTCGTGGCCACCAAGCATCTCGCCACCGAAAACTCCATAAAAGTAAGAGAAGAATTCGTTCGTTTGCAGAACCAGTGAAACTTGCGACTAAATATGCCAACGTGGTAAAATCCCTCATCGGTAAATAATATGAGAGTAAAACGAGGTGTTGTAAGTCATAGGCGCCATAAAAAGCTTCTAGAGTCAGTAAAGGGGTATCGAATGACTCGCTCCAGGCTCGTGAAGGTGGCAAAGGAAGCTCAACTTCACGCGGGAACGTATGCCTATGCAGGTCGGAAAATTCGGAAATCTCAATTTCGCCGGCTTTGGATTATGCGAATCTCCGGAGGATTAAAACCAATGGGAATATCCTACAGTACTTTTGTTGCGAAACTAAAGCGTGCTCGCATTGCTTTGGATCGAAAAATTTTAGCAGATCTTCTGATATCTGATAAGGAGGGATTCCAAGCAATTGTTGACAAGGTACGATCTCTTTGATACAGTACATACGACTATGATTGAAAAATCTCAGAATTGGTATTTTGCATTTTACTTCACCCCAGCTTGCGGGGAAGGTTTCCTTTGGTAAAATAGGTAAAGGTAAACTGATGACTACCCCGCAAAAAGCGGGGTTTTTTTATGATTATTTTTCTAAAAAAAGGGTTACCACTTTCAAAAGAGAAGGAATTCCGTACGTTTCTGGCCCAAAGAAACGTTGAAGTACGTCCGGTCGAACACGAGGAACAGGAGCTTCTTGTTGTTCTCGGTCGTTGTGGTGAGCTTACCCGTCGTGAGATTGAAAAGAACGCAAGCGTTGAGAAGACTTTGGATGTAGACCGTCCGTATAGGCTTGCGAGCAAATCTTTCCGTGAGACTCCCTCGGTCGTCTCAGTAAAAAATGGGCTTAAAATAGGCGGGAAACGCATTATTATCATGGCTGGTCCATGTTCAGTTGAAACAAAAGAGCAAATTATCGAAACTGCAAAAAAGGTAAAAGATGCAGGGTGCCAAATCCTTCGAGGTGGTGCATTCAAGCCCCGAACAGGACCGTATGATTTTCAAGGCTTGGGTAAAATTGGCCTCCATTTTCTCAAAGAAGCTGGAAAGAGAAGTGGTCTTGCCGTCATTACGGAAATTCTCGATGTCCGAGATATTGAACTTATCGATAAATATACCGATATTTTCCAAGTAGGAACAAGAAATATGCAGAATTATCCGTTACTTCGCGAACTTGGAAAAGTAAGGAAACCAGTCTTGTTAAAACGCGGTATGTGGGCGACATACAAGGAATTTCTTCTCGCAGCAGAATACATTCTTCTGGGAGGCAATAAAAATGTTCTCCTTTGCGAACGAGGAATACGGACTCACGTTTCTGAAACTCGATTCACACTCGACTTGAATATCGTACCGTATTTGAAACACGAAACGCACTTACCGGTTATTGTTGATCCGAGTCATGGTACGGGACGAGCAAATCTCGTTCGTGCGATGAGCCGGGCAGCAATTGCAGCTGGTGCTGATGGTCTCCTTATTGAAGCACATGTGGATCCACGAAAATCGCTCTCGGATAGTGACCAAGCGATATCGATTCAAGAACTTACAAAAATTGTCAAAGAGGTACAGCGAGTTGCCAACGCTGTTGACCGATCATGAATGGCAAACAAAGAGTGACACCTTCCGTTGCATTTTTGGGAATTTCCGGCTCTTACAGTTTTTTCGCTTTCCAAAAATATTTTGGGAGTGCTTCCACCCCATCTCCCAAGATATCAATTGAAGATGTATTTCAAGCTGTCGCAAGCGGTGAGTGCGAAAGGGGTGTTGTCCCTTTGGAAAATTCAACAGCTGGATCGGTCTTAGAAACTTATGATCATCTCCTTCGGTTTCAATTGCAGCTTGTAGGGGAGGTGTATCTTAAAATTCACCACCATCTTCTGGTGAAGAAAGATAAGACAATCAACAAATCTTTTCGGCTATCAAGAATTGCGAAATGCTTTTCCCACCCTCAGGCATTCACACAATGCAGTGTTTTTCTGAAAAAGCATCCAAAGATCGCACAGGAAGCACTATCAGATACGGCTAGGGGGGCTCAATTCGTCTCGGAGTCAAATGATCCCACATTTTCTGCAATTGCGGGAACTCTTGCTGCAAAAATTTATCGTTTACAAATTCTTACTCCGAGGATTGAGAATACGAAGGAAAACTTTACACGATTTGGAATAATAGGGAGAAAGACTGGGAAAAGGGGAAATAAGATTTCACTCCTTTTTTCTCTCAGTCACGTACCAGGAAGTTTGGTCAAAACGCTTCTTCCGTTTGCCAAAGCTCATATAAACCTTACAAAGATTGAGTCCCGACCAGTTTTTAATCATGCATGGGAATATGTTTTCTACCTTGATTTTGACCTTGGTGAGAAATCAATAGAAATCAAATCTTTGCTTACAAAGTTGAAGAAACATGTCCGATTTCTAAAAATTCTTGGACAGTACCAGAAAGGAAAAACGTATGAAACTTGAAGCTATTCGATTAAAAATAGACCAGATTGATGGAGCAATCCTTACGCTTGTACAAAAAAGGTTCATCCTCTCACAAGAAATCGCAAGAGTCAAAAAAACTCAAGGTCTTGCCATTGAAGACCAAAAGCGAGAAAAAAAACTTATGGAAAAATTACTAAAAAAGGGCACGTCAATGAATATTTCCAAAGAACTCGTCGAAAAGCTTTTCACTGTTATTCTTTACTTTTCCAAGAAAGAGCAGGAAAAGGATTTTCTATGAAAAAAACGATACATATCGCTATTATTGGTGTAGGTCTTATTGGGGGATCAATTGCCAGAAGCTTAAGACAACAATTGAAAGAACGGGTCGTATTGTATGGTGTATGCCAAAACCCCAAAAGAACAGTATTGACAATAAAGAGTGAACTCATTGACAAAGCACTTGATGTTCGAAGGAAAAACCCACTCTTTGATTTTGCTATTATCGCAACACCAAGTAGAACGACGAAGGATATCCTTGGAGAAATTTCAAATAGAAAAAACTTCCTTGCTTTTTTTGAAAAAACAAAATTACTTCGAGACCGTGGAATGCACATTGTCTAAAAATACTATGCAAAACGTAAAGAAAATTTCTGTCAACACTATTCCGAAGGTACATAAAACGGCCTATATCGTGGGTTCCTCAATTGTAGAAAATCTGATCTCACGTAAGGAAGCTGCCCTAATGTCCCATTCATCCTTTCTTGTTCTCATTGATGAAACGGTTGAAAAACTCTATGGAAAAACTCTTTTCCAATCGTTAAAACTAGCAAAAAAGCGTATGACGGTTGTAAGTATTTCCCCATCCGAAACGATAAAAAGTGTCGATTCTCTCCCATTTCTTCTCAAACCGTTTTTTACAGCCGGATTTGATAGAAATGCACTCTTTCTAGCTATTGGTGGAGGAGTAGTTACCGATATTGGGGGTTTCTTGGGATCAGTACTTCTTCGGGGTATTGACACAATCTTAATTCCGACAACACTCCTATCTCAAGTTGATGCGGCCATCGGAGGAAAGACTGGAGTTAACGTGCGTATCTCTGAAACTAGTCTTCTAAAAAATATGGTTGGGACATTCTACCCCCCAACTGCAGTTATCACGGATTGTAATTTTCTTCGGACTCTTCCCAGAAAAGAAATACTCAACGGTCTTGGGGAAATGGTGAAATACTGGGCAGGGTGGGGGAGGCCGAGCATGAATATTCTTGCAAAGATTTCTAAAGGGGTGCAAATGTCAGATAGTGAACTGTGTTCTATTATTAGCCTTTGTCAACAAATAAAGCTTGGAGTTATCCGGAAAGACCCTTATGAAACCAAAGGTATCCGAGATTCCCTCAATCTCGGACATACGATTGGACATGCAATTGAAGGAGCTTGCAAAACACTTTCGCACGGACAGGCAGTTGCCATTGGACTTGTTGCGGTAGCAAAAATTAGTTCGTATCGTGGAATTCTTAGCGTTTCCGACCGTGACAAAATAGTGACGTCGATTGAATCATTGGGTCTCCCTATCAGGGTAAAAAATATTTCTGTTGATGAGGTGATGCGTCTTATGAAAATGGACAAGAAAGGGGGGACCTTTGTACTTTTTTCTGCTATTGGAAAGATCAAAACACGGCAACGCGTACCCATAGATATTATTCAAAGGACACTTATGGAGGTTATTGTATGAGAATTCTTGTCATTCATGGACCAAACTTGAATATGCTTGGCAAAAGAAATAAAAAGCATTATGGGGCATGTTCACTTGACGATATCAATGGAATGCTTTCCCAAACGGCAAAGAAAAACTTGGTTTCCCTTCTGGTATTTCAATCAAACCACGAAGGAGAACTTATTAATTTTCTCCAAAAGAATGCACAAAAAGCGTCAGGAATTTTGATAAACCCTGGTGCCCTAACTCATTACAGTTATTCACTCCGGGATGCATTGGAAGATACCAATCTTCCAACTGTCGAGGTGCATCTTTCGGATATTTCCAAAAGAGAGCCGTTTCGGGAAATTGACGTTCTTGACGGAATTGTTATAGAGAAGATTGTCGGATTAAAAGAAAAAAGCTATATCGTCGGACTTGAAAATCTTATCAACTATATCAGAAGAAAGAGATCTCTATGAAAGTTATTATCAAACCGTCAAACAGAGGAGACCTCCGTGGGATAGTGTCTATTCCACCATCCAAAAGTTTAACCCATCGGGCTATTATTTTGGCTTCTCTTGCAAAAGGCCGGTCAGAAATTATCAATCCATTACGCTCGGATGATACCCTCTGTACGTTAAAGGCCTGCCAAAAGCTCGGTGTAGCAACTCAGTCGCATGGAGATACGCTTGCAATTGTCGGTACCAGTGGCCGATTCATACCAAAAAAATCGCCAATTCATATCGATTGCGGAGATTCAGGAACGACAATGCGGTTTATAACAGCAGTATCCTCCCTTCATCCCTCAAAAATATTTCTCAGTGGATCGAAGAGATTACGGGAGCGTCCTATGGAAGAATTAATCGAAAAATTACACATTCTTGGAGTTCACATTGCGAACAAATCGCATCTAACGATCAGTGGGGGGGGAATAAGAGGTGGAAAACTCAAAATTTCTGGTTCAAAAAGTTCCCAATATATAAGTGCACTTCTTCTCATTAGTCCATTTGCCCAAAATGACGTGGAACTGAACGTAGCACACCTTTCTTCCTCTCCATACGTTGATATGACGATTGATCTCATGCGGCTGTTTGGCGTGGATGTTGAAAAAAAGGGAAATACTTATTTTGTAAAATCTACTTCCCATTACAAAGCCCATAAATACACTGTAGAAGGGGACTATTCATCTGCGTCGTATTTTCTTGCAGTCAAGGCGTTAACAAAATCTGATGTTACGGTGACGAATTTAAATGCAAATTCAGTCCAAGGCGACCGGGTTTTTATTGAGATCTTACAAAAAATGGGGAAAGATAAATTGCATGGAATACATATTGATCTCGGAAATAATCCGGATTTAGTTCCTATTGTTTCAGTACTTTCTGCATTTGCGAAAGGCACAACTACCATCCATAATATCGCTCATCTAAAATTTAAAGAATCAGATCGGATGAAATCGATACAAGAAAATTTGAGAAGGATGGGTATACGAGTTTCGCAAACGGAAAATTCTCTAACTATTATAGGTGGTCAACCAAAGGGGTCAATAATCGATACCTTTCATGATCATAGAATTGCCATGAGTTTTGCGGTTGCGGCTCTTTCAGCTTCCGGTGAAACGACCATACCAAATGCCCAAGTCGTAAAAAAATCTTACCCAAATTTTTGGGACGATCTTAAAAACATTGGGGTAAACATTGAATTTCTATGAATATCATTCTTATCGGCATGCGGGGATCCGGAAAGACGACAGTTGGAAGATTGCTTTCCCAAAAACTGCGGTTTACGTTTCTTGAGACCGATTCGAAAATTGAAAATCTCGTAGGGAGTACGATTGCTGAATTTGTAACAAAGGAAAGATGGAAATCATTTAGGAAGATTGAAACTACTGTCATACAATCACTTAAAAATAGAAAAGAGTGTGTTATTTCAACTGGTGGGGGAGTGATTTTGAAAAAAAAGAATGTGGAAATATTGAAAAATCTGGGGATGATTTTTTTTCTCCACGCACCAGTAACACTCCTTATCCAGCGAATCGGAAATGATCGAACCCGACCATTTTTGACCGTAGCCAAAACCAGAGAAGAGGATATTAAAAAAACGCTCTCTCATCGTTTGCATTTGTATCGAAAGATTGCACATTATGTGATTAGTGTGTCAGGAAAAACTCCAAATACCGTCGCGAGCGAAATAATTGAAAGGATTGAAAAATACAATGAGTGATGCAAAAACAAAACTCTGCTGTCTTATTGGTAATCCTGTGGACCACTCGCTCTCCCCACAGATGTTCAATCATGGCTTTCAATGCTTAAAGCTAAACTTTGCATATGTGGCATGTCGAGTAACGGATGTACAAAAAGCACTCGAGGGGATTCGTGCACTGCAAATTGTGGGCATAAACGTTACCATTCCTCATAAAGTGTCTGTACTAAAGTATGTTGATAGGATAGATTCACAAGCGAGAGAAATCGGAGCAGCAAATATCATTATCAATAAAAATGGCAAACTTATTGCGAGTAATTCCGATTGGATTGGGGCAGTTCGTGCGCTTCGCGAGAAAACAACACTTAGGAATAAAAAAATTGCAGTGATCGGAGCAGGTGGAGCTGCCCGGGCAATTATCTATGGTCTGAAAAAAAATGGTGCAGACGTATCTATCTGGAATCGAACAATAAAAGGAGCACAAAAACTGGTGAAAGAATTTTCGCTTCAGAAGGCATACGAGTTAAACAATCGTATGGACTTTTCCACTTTTGATATTATCATTAATGCTACTGCTATCGGTATGACACCACGTGTGGATCTTTCTCCTATACCTGCAAGCGCCATTTTTCCACACCACATTATTTTCGACATTGTCTATACACCATCCGAAACAAAGCTTCTGAAAATGGCAAAAGAAAAAGGCGCGACACCGATTTTTGGTTATAAAATGTTATTATATGGAGGTGCAGCTTCTTTTGAAGCATTTACTGGAAGAAAAGCACCGGTAGTTGCAATGGAGAAAAGTCTTCGAAATTATGATTAGATTTTTAACAGCTGGTGAATCACACGGAAGGGGAGAGGTTGCAATTGTCGAAGGCGTTCCTTCCGGAATGGAACTATCACCCAAAGACATTCAGGAAGAACTTGCGAAACGCAAAGGAGGATCAGGCCGAGGTGGACGAGGAGCTATTGAAACCGATGAGGTGCAAATTCTTTCTGGCGTGCGGTTTGGTAAAACTATTGGGAGTCCCATAGCTCTTTTTGTTGAGAATCGAGACTTTTCCAATTGGAAGGGAAAAATGAGCAAATCGAAAGTTACTGCTCCTCGTCCTGGACATGCAGATCTTGCCGGCGCATTGAAATATGGTTTTCGGGACGTACGGAACGTTCTGGAACGGGCAAGTGCAAGGGAAACGGTGATGCGAGTAGCGGTTGGCGCTATCGCAAAAGTATTTCTTTCAAACTTCAAAGTCATCGTTGCCAGCCATACAATTCAAATTGGAATGGCAAAAGTAGAACGAGGAAATTTCCCATTTGAGACTATCGCTCAAGTTTTTACTATCGATCCGCAAACCAGATGTATTGACGAAGTGGCACGAAAAAAAATGCAAGAAGAAATACTTCTCGCGACAAAAAGGAAAGACACGCTTGGTGGAATCATAGAAATTATTGCTCACAATGTTCCTCCCGGACTTGGAAGTTTCGTACACTACGACCGGAAACTTGACGGACGGATTTCCGCAGCGCTTATGAGTATCCCATCGGTAAAGGCGGTAGAAATTGGCGAGGGTATTTCAAATGCCGGGAAATTCGGCTCTCTGGTCCATGATGAAATATTTTTTGAAAAAGAACACTTTGTGCGCAAGACGAATCGTGCAGGTGGAATCGAAGGAGGAGTTTCCAATGGAGAAGATATTATCTGCCGTGTGTACCATAAACCCATCTCAACATTAGGAAACCCTCTTCGAACTATTGATATTGAAACGAGAAAAGAAGTACCTGCTGCAATTGAACGATCTGATATTTGCGTTGTGCCAAGGGCTGGAGTCATATCCGAGTCTATGGTTGCATTTATCCTTATGGAGAGCTTCTTGGAAAAATTCGGAGGAGACTGCTTAAACGAGACAAAGCGAAACTTCGAAGGCTTCAAAAGACAACTGGTACAATGATGCACTGCTTCATTTCTTATGGACACGATAAGTGCTGACAGTCAAACTGCTTCCGGAATTTCAAGGTCAGTTCTCACATCAACCGGAGACTCGAAAGACCTTCCGGTTCTTTCTGATCGAGTCAGAAACACGAGTGTCTCTGTTATTAAGGAAATGATGTATCTTGGAGCGAAGGAAGCTCAAAAAGGAAAGTCAGTTGTTTCACTTGGTGTAGGGATTCCGTTTTATCCTGCACCAAAATTCATTCACGAATACGTAAAACAACAACTTGACCAGAACTCGGATATTGATAAATACACTCTTCTTATAGGGCTTCCTTCCTTGCGACAAATAATTGCAAAAATATCCACTCAACTCCTTGACTTCCCGGTCTCACAGGAAGAAATACTTATAACTCCAGGAAGCATGGCAGGACTTCTCTATTCAATCCTGACAATCGTCAACCCGGGGGAGGAAGTAATCCTTCCCAGCCCTTACTTTTCTTCTAACGCTGAACAAGTGTCTCTTGCACAAGGAATTGTTGTTCCGATACCTTTGATTGAGGACAAAAAGTATGGATATCGACTTGATGTTGACAAAATTGCACGAGTAATCACAAAAAGAACAAAAGCAATTGTTTTAAATAACCCGCAAAATCCAACAGGTGCTGTATTTTTGAAGAAAGATTTAGAAAAACTTGCCGATGTTCTCTTTGACACGAATATCTATATCATTACCGATGAAGTTTACGACTATCTCCTGTATGACAATACGGTTTATTTCAACATTGCCACTATAAAACGACTTTGGCCCCGGGTTATCCGCTGTTGTTCACTTTCCAAAAAATACGGCATGATGGGGTGGAGACTCGGGTACCTTCATACCACAAAAGAACTTCTTATGCATATTCTTAAAATTCACGATGCAACTATTGTCTGTGCACCTCATGTATCCCAAGTAGCCGCAACTGTCGCTTTAAGCGGCTCACAAGATATCGTAAAAAAGCATGTCCGTTGGTTACGTGAAAATCGTGATCTAATCTGTAGCAGACTCGATAAACTTACTGATCTTTTTTCGTATGTAAAACCACGAGGAACCTATTATATCTTTCCAAGATACCATCTTCCTATCTCTTCCATTGAAATGGCAAAACACCTCCTTTATGAGGCTGGAGTAGTAACGGTTCCTGGAATAGGATTTGGTCCAGAGGGCGAACACCATCTGCGGCTTTCCTTTGGCGGAAAAGGGGAAATAATTCAGGAGGCGTTCGATAGAATTGAAAAGTGGTGGAGGAAAAATAAACGATACCTATTATAATAATGATAGTTGCTATAATTTATCTATGGAAAAGGATTTACTAAATATTCAAGAAGACACACACAAGAAACTTAAAGCTGTAAAAACTTCACAAGAGCTTACAGCTCTTTATCTTTCCGTTTTTGGAAAAAGTGGTAGATTTGCTCAAACTGCAAAGCGCATTCAAGAAATTCCCAAAGATAAAAAGAAAACGATTGGATTACTCGTAAATAAAGTAAAACAGACAATTGATGATTCTTTTGATAAACGAAAAAAAGAACTTATGGAAACATCGATAAAAAATAAAATTGATGTTACCATTCCAGCTATCACTCCACCCCTGGGACATCTCCATATCACTACCCTCGCAATTTCTGAAATAGCAAAAATTTTTGAACGTATTGGTTTTACCCGTGTGAGATACCCTGAAATTGATAGAGAATGGTATGCCTTCGAAAGTTTAAATATGCCTGTAAATCATCCTGCAAGAGATGATTTTGAAACATTTTTTATAGATGCTCCACCATTTGGAAAGCTTGGGAGACTTGTTCTTTCTCCACATACCTCTTCTGGACAAGTACGAGAAATGGAACGAATGCGAGGAATTCCCCCAATACGAATGATCAATATAGCAAAATGCTATCGCCCAAACTGGGACATCTCTCACACTCCAATGTTTCATCAATTTGAAGGATTGGTCATCGATCGAGGAATTAATGTGACTCACCTCAAAGGAACTTTTGAGTACTTCGCACGAGAATTTTTCGGCCCCAAGAGAAAAATTCGTTTGAGACCATTTCATTTCCAATTTACTGAACCTTCGTTTGAAGTCGATATTACCTGTGATATGTGTGGAGGAAATGGTTGTAGGCTATGCAAAGAGGGCTGGCTTGAACTGGGAGGTTCCGGCATGGTACACCCCAACGTTCTTGCAGCCGGCAAAATTGATCCTACTCTTTATACAGGATATGCATTCGGTTGGGGAATTGAAAGAACGTATATGATGAAGGCTGGAATTCAAATTGACGACCTTCGGATTCTCTACGCAAACGATATTCGATTTCTGGAGCAGTTTTAATCTCGTATGAACATACGTATACCTCACTCATGGCTTACAGAATATATTGAAACTGATGCAAAACCCCAAGAAATAAAAGACTACCTTTCATTGTGTGGTCCGTCAGTTGAACGAATTTCCAAAGAAGGGAATGAGTTCGTATACGATATTGAAATCACTTCAAATAGAGTTGACAGCGCAAGTGTCTACGGAATTGCCCGCGAAGCAGCTGCTATTCTTCCGCGGTTTGGGAAAAAAGCAATCTTGCGACCATTGCCGAAAGGTATTATGCAAAACCAAAATGTTTCACTCCCTCTTTCGATAAAAGACCCACAGAAATTATGCGATAGACTTCTTGCCGTTGTTTTAGACGGTATCGTTGTTTCCAAATCTTCAGAAAAAATTACCCAGCGACTCAAATATTCAGGAATTCGATCTCTGAATAATGTCGTTGATATCACCAATTATATCATGCTAGAACTGGGGCATCCATGTCATGTATTCGATTACGACCGCATTAAAACACACACGCTTATACTTCGCTTTGCAAAAAATGGAGAAACACTAACAACCCTTGATGGGAAAGTCTGCACTCTCACTGATGTAGACGTCGTCATTGATGATGGAACTGGCCAAATTATTGATCTTCCCGGGATAATGGGTACTGAAAATAGTGTGGTAACAGAAAAAACGAAGAGGGTAATTTTCTTCATCGAATCAAATAATCCGAGCAATATCCGGAGAACTTCAATGCGACTATCACTCCGAACATATGCAGCGACTCTTAATGAAAAACGCCCTGATCCTGAACTTGCAAAAGTGGCACTTGAATATGGTGCTACCCTTCTTGACAAAGAAACGTCTGCGAAGCTGGCAAGCACTCTTATCGATATCTATCCTCATCCTTCGAAGCCACACCCAATAAACATTTCTGAATCGTTTATTGCCAGTCGACTCGGAATAGCCGTTTCTTTAAAGGAAATTATAGCAATCCTACAATCACTCCATTTCAATGTGGAAGTGAATAATGGAAAAAATCTCACTGTTATTCCACCATCATTTCGTCAATTTGACGTAACCATACCAGAAGATATTGTTGAGGAGGTTGCAAGAATATATGGCTATCATAATCTACCCGGAAAACTCATGGAGGGAAAAATTCCACTCCCAGAAGCTCAAAAAAGTGTCAATTTTGATCTAGAGGAGAAAGCGAAAACGATGTTAAAATTTTTGGGTTTTACTGAAACATACTCCTATTCATTTATTTCGAAAACACTTCTTGAAAAGGCAGGACTGAATATATCCGATCACTTACGGATTGCAAACCCATTGACCGAAGACACTGAATATATGCGCAGGAGTGTATTTCCGTCACTTTTCTCTCTTTATGGAAAAAATATGCATGCAAGAGAAAATGTATCGCTTTTTGAACTTGCGAATGTATATACGAGAACGCACGGAACCCAACTGCCTTCAGAATCGCTTTACTTAACTCTTATTTCTTCTCTTTCTTTTCGTGCCTTCAAAGGCGTTTTGAGTGCACTTTTGGAGGAGCTTGGCCTTTCCGATCTGGAAGTCTCAATTCGCTCAATGCAACCATTTTTCCACCCCCATCAATCAGGGCAATTTGTGACAAAAAATCCAAAAGAAAATATTGCATTTTTTGGAACTATTCATCCAAATATTGCCCAATCCTTTCTTATTCCTGAATCGCTTCAAATAGCAGAAATTTATTTCGAAACTGTTGTCAAACTCTCTCACCCAACCAAATCCTACAATCCAATCCCCATGTACCCATCGATCGTTGAAAATATTACGGTTCTAAAATCTGGAGATCTGCTTTTCGAACTTGGTTCCATTTTGAAGGATGTATCCTCAATCGATGCGATCATTAAAGATGTTACACTGCTTGATATGTATAATGAACAGTCCTTAACATTCCAAATCGTCTACCAACATGAATCAAAAAACCTATCAAGTAAAGATGTGCTTCCAATCCGAAATAAAATTATCAGACTTCTTGAATCGAAGTATCAAATGCATTTCAAATCCTAAGAAGGAATCACGGTGTGGCAGAAGGGGAGGGAGGAACCGGAGTTGAAGTCGCCACAACAGGTGAAGTTTTTACGCCAATAGTAATCTCAGTCTCCCCGGTATTTCCTTTCTCGTCGTAGGCTTTTACCTTTATAGTATGGACTCCTGTGTCAAAATGAAACGACTCAACGATTGAATTATTGTTCCATGATTTCTTGAGATTCCCATTATCATATAACTCAATCTTTTTGATATCCCGAAGTGCCTTGGCCTCGGCAATTATCTCAAAGTCATTCGTATCCACTTGGGTCTGATTGGCAGGGCTTTTAATTTTTACCACTACATTATTCTCGTCTGTTGAAGCTGTATCTTTCGGGGGGTGATAAAGAGAATCTCCTTGCTTTTCCACCCAAGCATCTATTCCCTCCTGCCAACGATTTTTCCCATCAGTTCCTGACGTGGGATCACTTTCTGCAAAAACAATAAACTCTTTCTCATCAAAAGAACCAGTCGCTATCTCTACCGCATTCGCAAGTTTGTTGTTATCAGATTTGGATAGTTTAATCTTTTTATACACTGATGATATCGAGGTCGGCTCTGTTCCTTTAATAAAATATTCTGATCGTGTAGATTTTCCCTCATGCGGAAGTCCTCCGCCAAACGCATCAATAGTCACGTTTTCAACATTCCCTGGTTTTTCAAACGGTTCGTCATCCACTTTCCGAAGTGCTTCTTTCATGATCCTGTTCCAAATTGGAGAGGCTCCAGTTACACCAGAGGCAAGTTTTGAATCCATAGGTGTATTATCATTATTTCCCACCCAGACCGCTGCAACAATTGCGGGAGTAAAACCAACTGTCCAGTTATCTTTCTTATCATCGGTCGTTCCGGTTTTTACGGCAACAGTTCTTCCTGGTATGTATAAGTAACTCCGAGTTCCAAAAACATCTTTTCTGGCTTCGTTATCGGAAAGAATATCAGAAATCAAAAACGAGACGTCAGAAGGTATGACACGTTTCCCCGAAACACTTTTATGTTCGTAAAGTGTTTTGCCTGACCCATCGGTCACGGAAAGAATTGAGTACAAATCGTTTCGTATCCCACCTGTTGCAAAAACCCCATATGCGGAAGCAAGATCAATCAGTTTCACTTCACCTCCTCCGAGCGTCAAAGAAAGCCCAAACCGCTTGACATTATCATCACTTGGAGAAAGCGTTGAAAGACCCATCGCATATGAAAGTTCTAGAATATCTTTCACGCCAACAAGTGCAGTCATTTTTACAGCTGGAACATTGATGGAATTGGAAAGAGCATACCTGACTTGTACTGGTCCGCGAAATTTATTGTCGTAGTTTTTCGGAATATAGTCGGAAGACCCAACTCCTCCGGGGAAGTGTGTCTCTACATCCATGATGAGCGTTGAAGGAGTATATCCTTTCGTAAAGGCAGCTGCATACGTAATAGGCTTTAATGCACTTCCAGGCTGGCGAAGTCCCATACTCACAACATCAAATTTCCCTTGAAAATTTTCATCTTCTGATTCATATTCACGGCTTCCAACATAGGAAAGAATCTCTCCCGTCTGAGGACTAATAACAATCGCTGCTCCGTTTGAAACCTTCAGACCCTGCAATTTATCGATTTCTTCCTTCACAATAGTTTCAACCTGCGCTTGGAGGGCAGCATCAAGTGTTGTCCTGACACGAAAACCACCTTTTTCTACAGCACTTTCCCCAAACCGTTCAATAAGCTGCTTTTTGACATACTCTACAAAGTGGTATGCGCGGGCAACTGATGAAGTAGATGCAATTTTCAGCTGCGGCAACTGCCGTTTCAATTCTAATTCTTCCGCTTGCGTTATATATTCATCTTCTCGCATTCGGCGAAGTACTTCTTCTGACCTGGAAATAAACGCATTCGGTTTTCCAGAAATTGGAGAATAAACTGATGGCCGCTGGGGAAGACCAGCAAGAACGACTGATTCCAGAAGAGTTAGATCCTTTGTATGCTTTCCAAAATATCCCTGAGAAGCAGATTCAATCCCCCAATATGTACCTCCATAGGGTGCTTCATTCAAATACATCTGAAGAATTTCATCTTTTGAATATTTGCGCTCAATCTGAACAGCTAAAATGAACTCCTTAATTTTACGAGGAAGAGATCTTTCGGAACTCAGAAGAACATTTTTCACTAACTGTTGAGTAAGGGTTGAACCTCCCTGTATCCCCTGAAACGTTATAATACGAAAGATCGCCCGAAAAATCCCCTTCGGATCAAATCCCTGATGCTTGTAGAAATCCTGATCTTCTATTGCAATTGTTGCCTTTTTCAAAGAGTCAGGAATATCGTTAAGAACCACCGGAATCCTGTTTTTATCGACGAAAATATCATATATTGGTTTATTGTTCCTGTCTAAAATAACTGTTGAAAATCCTTCTTTTCGTCGCGCCTGATCAGGAGACGGAAGATCCCGCGAGTACCAGATAAATAAGAAGAGAACGGCAATAATACTGATAACGGCACCAACTATCAGTACGGATGAAAGGCTGCCCAATATTTTCAGGCGGAGCATACGAAGTCTCATGGGACGTGGACGGTAAAATTGCCTCTGGGAGGAAAGAAACCGCATATAGGTAAGTGTACCAAGTATGGTTTCGCCCCGCAAGAAATCCTATCCCTTCCGTCTAATTGTAAATTTTTGTCCCTCCTGCTAAGATAACAAATATGGATAAAATCGCTGAAGTTCTAAGCCGTGGCGTTGAAAAAATCTATCCTTCAAGAAGTGCTTTTGAAAAAGTTCTCCGGTCGGGAAAAAAACTTCGCCTCTACCAGGGCTTTGACCCAACTGGAACTCAACTCCATATCGGCCACCTTGTGGGACTAATGAAACTTAGACAATTTCAACTTCTTGGCCACAAAGTGATTTTCCTCATTGGAGATGGAACCGGTCAGGCAGGTGATCCTTCTGGAAAAACGAAAGGTCGTGAAAAGTTTTTTACAAGAGACGAACTTCGAGTAAATGCCCGCGATTACGTCTTACAAGCAAAGCGCGTTGTGCAATTTGAGGGAAAAAACCCCGCTGAAGTACTTTTTAATGGAGATTGGCTCAACAAACTTACGCTCATCGATATTTTGGATCTCTTTGGAAAATTTTCTGTGCAGCAACTTATCGAACGGGATATATTCCAGCGTCGATTGAAAGAAAAAAGACCGATTAATCTTCGGGAGTTCATTTATCCTATTCTCCAAGGATACGATTCTGTTGCTATGAACGTTGACCTAGAAATTGGTGGGTCTGATCAAACATTTAATATGCTTACCGGAAGAACTCTCGTTGGAATGATGCGCAAGAAAGAAAAATTTGTATTAACGCTCCCACTCCTATCTGACTCAACTGGTAGAAAAATTGGAAAGACGGAAGGAAACATTATTGCACTAACTTCTAAACCATCTGAATTATTTGGCATGATTATGAATTTACCAGACGATGTCATCTTGCCATGTTTTACGTTTATCACTTCAACTCCTCTTCCCACGATTGAAAGGTACAAAAAAGCACTCCTGACTGGCGAAAACCCTATGACCTACAAGAAACTATTAGCAAAAACTCTCATTACCATGCTACACGATGAAAAAAGGGCAATTGAGGCACAAAAACAATTCGAGGCTCTCTTTCAGGGAAAAAAGCAACCAACTCAAATACCTTCCTTTCCATTTCCCCAGAAAGGCGAACTGCCACTCTTTGAAGTTCTCGTTTCAAGTGGGCTTGTTAAAAGTAGAAGTCACGCAAAAACTCTCATTCGAGAAGGTGCAGTTGAAATAGATGGAGAAAAATGTATCGACATCCTTACTCCTCTCAATCCGAAACACACGTATCACTTACGAGTTGGAAAACACACGTTTTTAAAACTACAACCGAAATAAAGCTCATTCTTAATAATTTTTATGAATATTTTCCGTCGTCACAAAAACATCTGGAAAATTATTGTCATTATTTCCTCTCTGGCGCTTGTTGCAACCTCTCTAGCACCACTTTTTCTGTTGTAACGGTATGTTTACTATCGAAACCCCTGTTGAAAAGCTGGTGATGATTGGACCTGCGTATCAAAACCGATTGAAAAAGTTGGGGATTACAACAATCGGAGACCTTCTCTACCACCTCCCATTCCGATACGATGACTTTTCACTTATTTCCACAATTGAGAAACTGCAAGAAGGAGAACGCGTTTCGGTAGTTGGAACTGTCAAAAAAATTGAAAATGTCTATACGAAATCGAGGAAAAAAATCCAAAAAGCCATTGTATCGGATTCAACAGGTAGTATTGATGTCATCTGGTACAACCAGCCGTTCTTAACCAACATTCTTAAGCCCGAAACGACCATTATCCTCTCGGGAGTTGTATCATCATTTGCTTCAAAATTGATTTTTGAATCACCATCCTACGAGATGCAGAAGGAAAAAATTCAACCACTCCATACGGCACGATTCGTTCCAGTTTATCCTGAAACAGCATCTGTTAGTTCAAAATGGCTTAGGTCGCGAATATTTTCACTCCTTTCAAAATTTCCACTGTTGGTAGAGGATCCACTCCCTCAAAATATTATTCAAAAATATTCCCTCGTACCACAAAAAAGAGCCCTTGAGATGATTCATTTTCCTAAAAACGGAGAGGAAGCCCGTATCGGCCGAAGGCGCCTTGCTTTTGACGAATTATTCTTTGTACAACTTCGCGCAGCCGTTCGAAGAAAACTATGGGAAAAGGAACAAGTTTCCCAACCTCTTTTTGTAAATGATCATCTTGCTAAAATAAAACAGGTTGAGAGAGATCTTCCCTTTACACTTACAAATTCGCAAAGACGAGTTCTGCGGGAAATATTTGCGGATCTTTCAAAAACGCGCCCAATGAACCGGCTCTTGGTTGGTGATGTTGGGAGCGGAAAAACAGTTGTTGCAGCAATTGCAATGTATGTAGCGTTCCTTTCCGGATTCCAATCGATACTTCTAGCACCGACGGAAATTCTAGCCAAGCAACATTACAAAACAATTCAACAGGTTCTGGGTACTTTTATAAAACGTATCGAGTTGGTAACTGCTGAAACAAAAAAATCAGTCTCTCGGACCGCTTCCATTTTCGTCGGTACGCATGCCCTCTTATCACAATCTCTTGAACTAAAACATCTGGGTCTTGCTGTTATCGATGAACAGCAGCGCTTCGGTGTCCGACAACGGGCAATACTGCGGTTAAAGGGGACTTACCCTCATCTCCTTTCGATGACGGCAACTCCTATACCTCGAACAATTGCCCTTACCCTTTTTGCCGACCTTGACGTTTCGTTTCTTGAGGAATTGCCGCACGGAAGAAGTCCGGTCAAAACATGGGTAGTTCCTCCCCATAAGCGTGAGAACGCATATGCATGGATAAGAAACCATATCCACGAAAGCAAGGGGGGGAATCGAGTTTTTATTGTCTGTCCCTTCATTGAGGAATCACAAACGATGACTGAAGTCAAAGCGGCAAAGGCAGAATTTGAACGGTTACGCACTCATGTTTTTCCTGAATTTTCTCTTGGTCTTTTACATGGTGGCCTGAATGAAAAAAAGAGAAGTGAGGTTCTTTCGGCTTTTCGAAAGGGAAAGTATAATATACTGGTTTCTACACCTATCATTGAGGTCGGAATTGATATTCCAACGGCTACAATCATTCTCATTGAGGGAGCGGAACGATTTGGTCTTTCACAACTTCACCAACTTCGTGGGAGAGTCGGAAGAGGTAGTACCCAATCATATTGTCTTCTTTTTACTTACGGATCATCCATTATTGCAATGAAGCGACTTACATATCTTACCCAGTATTCATATGGGCCGAAGCTTGCTGAGCTTGATATGCAACTTCGTGGAAGTGGGGAAATTTTTGGTTTGAAACAACACGGTCACCTTGGGCTTACCATCGCAACGATTGCAGATGTTGACCTTCTCCAAAAAGCTCGCGAATCTGTAGGGGAACTTCTAACGCGCGACCCTCTCCTTTCTCGTTTTCCCCTCTTGCGAAAGAAAACTCTAGAAGATACAATAGAAGAAATAGCGCCAGATTAGGATAAACTATGGCACCACTCCCAAAGAGACGACATTCATCAAGACGATCAGGAAAGCGTGAAAGAGTTGCGCTGAAACGCTCCTTACGAGAGCTGCAGGTATGTCCAAAGTGTGGCACAAAAAAACTTCCGCACCGTATCTGTCCGAAATGCGGATTTTATAAGTGATGTAACTTGCTCTTCTTCCTCCATCCAACATGAAAAAGGTGAATGACCCAAGACATCTTAAACGAGTTCAAATTGTTCAAGCACTGTTTGCAGAAAGTTTCCAATCAAAAAATACCCATACTGATCCACTTCTTTTACCCATTTACAGCGTTCAACCGAATATTGATACTCTTATCGAATCATCCGCCCCACAATTTCCCCTTGAAAAAATCGCAAAAATCGATGTTGCCATTCTTCGGCTAGCAATCTACGAGTTGCTGTTTGAGAAAAAAGAGCCAGAAAAAGTAATTATTGACGAGGCAGTTGAACTCGGGAAAGAGTTTGGAGGAGATGGAAGCCCATCATTTATCAATGGAGTGTTAGGAACCCTTTTAAAAAGGCGTGAAAAGGAGAAGGATTAGTCTGTATGAATACCCTTACCAAAAAATATGAAGCGTTATCTCAAAAAATTGATATCGAGTTCAAAAACATCAACCTTATCGATCAGGCATTTATCCATAGGTCATCTCTTAACGAATCGAAAAAATCCCAACAGTCAAATGAGCGACTTGAGTTTTTGGGAGATAGTATCCTATCGTTTCTCGTATCCTCATATTTGTATGAGAAATATCCCGATCTTTCCGAGGGAGAATTGACAAACCTCAGATCATCAGTTGTAAAAACAAAAACTTTAGCCGATCTTGCAAAAAACCTCGATCTGGGTACATTACTGTATCTCTCTCGCGGTGAAGAGGAAGGCGGAGGAAGAAATAATCCATCCCTTCTTGCAGATACATTCGAAGCACTCTTAGGGACTATCTTTTTAGATCAAGGAATTTCGCCAGTCAAGAAAATTCTAGAAACTCATCTTTTCCGGCTTCTTCCAAAAATCATAGAAGAGCGAACCTACAAAGATGCGAAAAGTGAGTTTCAAGAACTTGTCCAAGAAGAAACACGAGTTTCCCCGAATTATAAGGTAGTGAAAGAAGAAGGACCTGATCATGCAAAAGAATTTACTGTCGGCGTGTATGTCGAAACAACACTATGGGGAAAAGGAAAGGGGAAAAGTAAACAAGAAGCTGAAATGTCTGCAGCACATTCGGCGCTTGAGAAGTGGACGAAAAAATAATATAATACCAGTCTATGGCAGTAAAGATTCGACTTCAACGATTGGGGAGAAAAAATCGACCGTTTTACCGAATTGTAGCAGCGGATGAATCGGTACGAAGAAACGGAAAGGCGCTCGAAATACTTGGAACCTATGATCCGCAAGTACAGCCCCCAAAACTTATAGTTATGAAGGAAAAAATAGATTCATGGAAGAAAAAGGGTGCAACTCCAACCGATTCAATTCGAAAATTACTCAATTGGTAAAAATGAATGAACTTCTCAAATTTGTCATAAAAGCTATCGTCGATCATCCGGATGACATTCATGTTGAAGAACGGATGGTAAGCGAAAATATGTATAACTACACCATTACAACAAATCCGGAAGATATGGGAAAAGTTATCGGCAAGGAAGGAAAAATAATCCAGGCGATAAGAAATTTAGCAAAGATTTTAGCGATAAAACATGGACATCAAGTCCGAGTTGAACTATCTCAAAATCCCCTGTGAAGATTACCATACTGACACTTTTCCCCGATGTATTCACCCCATTTCTCCACTCCTCAATTCTTGGAAGAGCCTTAAAGGAAAAATATGTTTCCATCGATATCGTTGACATGAGAGATTTTGCCACTGATAAACATAGATCGGTGGATGATCGGCCGTACGGCGGAGGTACGGGGATGGTAATTCGGGTAGATATTGTAGACCGTGCATTGCAAAGCATAAGACGCGTTTTTAAAAAGCAAAAGACACGGGTAATTCTTCTAGATCCGAGGGCAGGTATATTTACGCAAAAGAAAGCATACTCCACCCTTCGATTTGACCATATTATTCTTATATGCGGACATTATGAGGGCGTTGACTGGCGAGTTACCACTCTTGTTGATGAATCGATCTCAATCGGAAGATATATCCTGACGGGGGGAGAAATACCTGCGTTGGTTGTCACAGACTGTATCGTTCGCTTACTTCCAAACGTTTTGTCAAAACCAGATGCAACAGTCTATGAATCATTTAGCGGGCACTATCTTTACGAACCTCCCCAGTATACTCGACCAAAGGTGTATAAAAAGATGAGGGTTCCACGTGTGCTTTTGAGTGGAGACCCGAAAAAAATCGCTGCATGGAAAGCAGGATTTCGGGGAGAGAAATCATCCTAGAAAAGACTCTTAATTCCAACCTCTATTGTAGAAAAATCGTCGTCTTGGGTCCTATCCTCACTTCGTAACTCCGAAGCAGTAATCAAAAACTCTTCCTGCTGCTTTGTTAGCTTCGGCAAAGGAACATCGACTCCTCCGAGTTGGCTTGGAAGCGGATAGAAATATGCTTCTCCGTTTATGACGACGTGCATCTCTTCCTCATCTTGTTTGATATTCCATCGTACCCCCAAAATATTTATGAGTCGCCCAGTTAACCCTTGCAATTGGGAAAAAAAGAGGGGAAGTGACTGTTGGGTACCTGCGACTTCCATTGTGATAGGAATGATATACGCAGGGGCGTTAAGGGGCTTGGAAAGCCTCCCAGATTGAGTAGACAAAAGTCCTAACTGGAAATCGGTTTTTGTAATCTGTACACCGGTTGACTTTTCAAGCGAATCAAATGTCGTAAAAAACGAGACGTAATCTCGCGATTCTGGCAGTACCTTTCCTAACTGTAACAGAGCATTCTTGTATACGTCGACATCCAGATTTGAAAGTTGCGAGTCTTTCTGCCGGACAACTGTAAGTTTTTCGGTGACATGTTTTTGCTGATCATAAATAAACGTAGCATGCCACAGATTGGGAAGAAGGAAAAAATATGCTGAGAGTATAACCATCAGAATGACAATAGTGGAAGCGATCGTCACTTCGTAAAATTTGATGTATTTTGTAATCTGATTCCGTTTACTCATTGGTATAAATTTTTCTCACCATGAAACAAAAGTGTTAGGGAATAATCACCTTCTTCGTGTCGAAGAATCCCTTGGGCAAAAATCTTTGATAGCCTTTTTTCTTGCTCAGCGTATAGTAAAGACGTAATAAAAGCATCAAGAGAGGCAGAGGAGGATGCGAGAATTGAAATTGACAAGTTCCCTCGACTATCGGCAGTGACGGAAGTTATCGATATTCCTTCTGTCGAAAGTCCGGCAATATTGCCGATAAGCCCGTCGTACGGACTCGTTTGTGCAAGTAATTTCTCCAATACAGAAAGTCGTTGCGATGTCAAAACATACAGTCCTTCAGCTTGTTTCTTGGCTGCGACTTTTTTCTCAACCTGGTCTAACTCTTGTTTCATTTGGGTAAATTTATCGGTATTTGTTCGGACATACCATACTGAGAGAGCAAAAAGAAGTAGAAAAAGGACAATACTTATGCCTGCGGTAATTGTCGTAATTCGCTTCAATTTTTCTGCTGTTTCGGAAAAATCCCTTTTCGAGATTATAAGGTTGACAGATCGCTTTGCCATAAAGATCAATCCTCTTTCAAACCCAACCCAACAGCAACGGTGTACATGGACATATCCGGAGTTAGAATTGGTAAAATATTCGGATCAACGGAAAGATTTAAAAAAGGATTGCACAATTGCGAATCAATACCGAAATTTTTCGTTATTGCAAGAACAAGACCAGGAAGCTTTGCCCCTCCCCCGCACGCAATAACTGATTTAATCTCGTCTTTCGGGTACTGCTCTTTAAAATATGCAAGAGTCTTCTCAATCTCAGTTAACACCGATTTAAAAAATGGTTCAAGCGTCTTGTATACTTTCCCTTCCAGCTTATCCTCTTCTAACCCATACGTTTTTTTATATTCTTCAGCTTGAGCTATTTCAAATCCCAACTCTTCTGTTATGGCTTTCGTCAAAGTATTTCCGCCAATAGGGAGTGACCGTGCGTAAATAAGTGTTCTATTATACGTCAAAGCAATTTCGGAGGATGTCGCACCGAATGAAAGAATTAAAACGTTTTCAAGCGTTTGATAGCTTTCGACAATACATCTTGATGAGGCAAGAATTTCTGTTTCAAGCGCAACCGGATTGAGTCCTGCAAGTGTAATAACCCGCATGTATTTTTCAATGATGGTAATAGGAGCTGCGACAAGCAGGATTTTCATCTTGGTATTTTCTGTATTATTACCGATAACAGCATAATCAAGTTTTACGCTTGAAAGTGGCAAGGGAATATACTGCTCTGCTTCCCATTGAATACTCGAGGTAAGTTCTTCGTCTTTCATCATGGGCACTTCAATCACCCGGGTTATGACTTTTGAAGAGGGGAGAGAGGCGGAAACATCCTCCGTTGAAATTTTCATGTCATGAACGAGGCGATTAATCGTACTTGCCAATTCCTGCTCATCGCCGGTTGTGAGAGATGCGAGAGCTTTGGCAGAGGTGGCTATATATCCAGCTGCAAGAAGGTGTTTCCCGCTTTTTTCTCTAGCAATCTGAACTGCTTTAATTGAATTTGTTCCAATATCAAGTCCAAGAAGAACTTTATGCATGGGCAGAACTTGCACAAATGTACACTTCTTTTAGTATGAATTTAAACTGTAACAAAGTCAATATCAGTAAATCGTTTTCGGTGCGTACACCCTTCTTACTGATCCCGATTTAATACGGTAATTACCACACTTCACGAAATGACGAAAGATCAATGATGTATAAAATTGAGTGTGGAAGATTCGGAGGAGAGTTACTGTTCAATAATCAGATGGGCTTCTTTGCCAGGTACAACAAGCGTATATGTCACGTTTTGACCTACTTTTACTTCATCACTAGTTGTTGCAACAAGATTACCACCGACCCTCTTAAAGTATTTAAGAATTGGGGAAGTTCTTGGTAACTTTAAATCGCCTGACGCTCCGGTTATAACAATAGTTGTGCTATCGATACTTTTGACAGATTTTGATAATACTGGAATGGTTGGTGAGGGTTTAATAGTCGGTGAACTGATAACTTGGTTTGCGTCAATATCTCTTCCCTCGTTGGATCCTGAGGTTTCCAATGAAACCGAATTATTCCGTGCGTTTAAGACCAATCCTCCCCCGATACCAAGAATACTTAAAATAACAACGGCTGCCAGAAGAACTTTGTTATTCATACCTATCTACTTTCTCCATTATGAAACAAAGGAAACTTTTTTGTCAATAAGCATAATTTCTCTCTAGTTTTCCGAAAAATAGGAAAAATCAAACACTTCCGGTAACGCTGAGTATCCCTGGATAACTTGAATCTTTCTCACTACACCTGTTTCTGATTGTCCTAATGATGTTATCACATTCCCTTGAGTGGGAAGGGATGCTCCCGGTAAAACTCCTATCTTCGTATCGGCGTACCATGGTTTCATCCGAAGAGCAATTGCTTTGAGACTCCCTGATAAACCAAACGCCGAATATGTCAATGATTTACGGTATGAATAGCCCCCTTGGCAGTAAGTACCTGGAGGGATTTCGTTAAGACTCAATGGAGAAAATCCATTACCTCGCGTTGATGCATTTGCATCAAATGCCGCTTTTGCGATTGAATAGTCTCCTGTGCTATCTTTATAAAAAAGTGTTACAAGAAGGGCAGGAACGGTTGAAGAATCGCTGCCCCAACAAACGTCAATACCATTTGTAAAATCGTAATAATTCGATTCATCAAGCGCTCCTGTTGCGTCATCGTGTGCCATCAACCATAACGTCTGCGATTTTCCAGTAGCTGTCAAAGGAAGGTGGTAAGAAGTTGCTGCCGAAACACTCACAGGGGAAACACTATACGATGCCGATGCGCCTGGAAGTGATACATTACCGCTGGTCACGTTGGATGTTCCAGACCGAAGAGCGCTCTCAATACCCGCTTCCGCTGCGGAAAAAGCCCGTCCTGATTGCTCAATTTGTGAAGAAATTCGAACGTCTGTTACAGTTCGAGAAATAAGAGATAATCCAATAGTGAGTCCAATAACAGTTATAAGGACAAGGAGAAGTACTACCTGTCCTTTTTGAATTCTGAATTTTGTCCGCCAGCTGGCGGATTGAATTTTTTTCATGGTGTTACCTCCTGCCAGTTCACTTGTGCTCGCCCAAGATAGGGGAGAAGATCAAGAATATATTTCGGTTGATAAATAAACTGGTGTGCTGGAAGAGTCAAACTCTGATAGGTCTTTTGCAGAATAAGATCGTTCGCATATACCATACCATTGAGAATAAAACGTGTCGCCGACCCATCCGCAACGGTAAATGCTCCACCCGAAATATAGATACCTGAGAGAGTACCAATGTTGCCACTGACTGTAATAGTATCCCGAACAATAAATACTGGAGTTTTGCTTGAAGGATTTGGAGCAAACGATTGGTCTATGGTAAGAGAACCGTCAATGAGAAAAACGACAGCTTGGACTGATCCTCCCAGAATTCCATTTTCCAAATTCGAATCAAGGGTAAACGCTCCAGAAGCATCAGAATAATAATAGATGTTTTTATCAAATGCCAACCCACTCCCGACAACGGTTCCTGAACTATTTACCGCTTGTCCTTTTAAAAGTTCGTAATAATAGTCATATGAATACGAATTCGTCAAAGTTGTACTTGTCTTTACGATCCAGCGATCTGGAGAAGCCGTATTTTCCGTTTGGGAATCATACGTAAATGTCACATCGTTTCCAAAAATAATTCCAGAGCTGTTCGGTGCATTAGGAATCTCATCAAGAAAGTACTCGTTATGAGGAATTGTTTCTGTAAGGGAGGAAAAACTTACATCTCCTCCGAGAACTTGCGTCCATGCATCAGGCGCAGGAGTAGTCGATGCTGTTGGAGTCGGTGTACGAGTAGGAGATGGCGTCGCCGTTGCACCAGGAGGAGATGTTGGAGTAATCGTTGGGTTTGCTGTTGCACAGTCACAGTCAATATCGGCACTACATAACGCATTTCTGCACTGAAGAATGTAAGGATCACAATAGTTTGTTGAAGGAGCACATTCTAAATCTGATGAACACGTTGCGTTACACATTCCGGCCTGAATCGTTGGTGTTGGCGTTAAGGGGGGAGTTGGCGTTAATGTTGGCCCGCCTGGTGTAACGGAAGGTGTAATGGTTGGCGTCGGAGTTGCACTTGGCTGAAGTTGTGAACAGTCGCACGAAGCATTTTCTGGACAGCTTACATTTCTACAAAGAAGATAAAAAGGGTAACAATAACCGGTTGAGCCCGAACAATCGACATCGGAAGTGCACGCACCACTGCACTGCCCAAATCCTGGGGTTGGAGTAACTGTCGGCGTTGGTGTATTTGTTGGTATCGGCGTATTCGTGGGGGTAGCTGTGGGTGTTGGTCCACAAATACAGTTTGTATTATCAGGACAACTAATATTTCTACACGACAGAGTAAATGGATAGCAATATTCTGATAAACATTGTTCATTTCCGGTACAGCTGTCGTTACAAGCAGCCGGCGTTGGAGTTGGAGTATTCGTTGGGGTCGGTGTATTCGTTGGCGTTGGGGTTCTGGTTGCAGTTGGCGTTGGTGTTCTGGTTGCAGTTGGCGTTGGTGTTCTCGTTGGAGTAATTGTCGGTGTTGCCGTTGGACATGACCCACCGGTACATTGCAAAAGGAACGGGTCGCAGTTTCCGGATGCACACTGGGCATCTCCTGTACAGGCACCCCAACATGCAACAGATGTTGGAGTTGGTGTTGGAGTAATTGTCGGTGTTGGCGTTGGTGTTCTAGTTGCAGTTGGCGTTGGTGTCGGAGTTCGGGTAGGAGTAGGGGTTGGTGTCCGGGTTGGGGTGGGAGTGGGAGTATTAGTAGGGGAAGGCGTAAATGTCGGACATGGTCCTCCTGGACCGGAGGTACATTGGAGATAGAAGGGGTCGCAATTGCCCGAGGCACACTCTTCGTCAGCAGTACAAGACCCCAAACATTGGATTAAAGGTGTCGGAGTTGGAGTTCTTGTGGGAGTTGGTGTTGGAGTTCTGGTAGCAGTAGGTGTTGGTGTCCTTGTAGGTGTTGGAGTAGGAGTACGAGTCGGCGTAATCGTTGGTGTTGCCGTTGGACATGATCCGCCGGTACATTGGAGGAGGAAGGGATCACAGTTCCCAGAAGCACACTGTGCGTCACCGGTACATGCTCCCCAACAGCCGACAAGTGGTGTTGGAGTTGGAGTTCTGGTAGCAGTAGGAGTAGGTGTCCGGGTGGGGGTCGGTGTTGGAGTTCGAGTTGGAGTAGGTGTAGGAAAAGTACAATTATCATTTGGGCTCCATGGTGATTGATTATCAAAGATATCTCGGCTTCTTACATGCGCATAGACTATCGTTCCAGCTGCAAATGTCGTTGTACTAGTACGTGACGTCTCATTGATCCAACTATTATACCAGTCTGGAACTGTCCCAAAAGCGGGATCGGTGGAAATTTGAGACCAATAGGGAGTAGAAGACATCCCTCCACAGCCTGCATCGCTTACTGCCCCCCAGGAAACACTTACTGTCCCATTCGTGTTACATACAATATTCGGGAGAGGAATAATTGGTGCTATTTTATCAACACTTACTGAGTAGCCATTTACAGGAACATAGGCAGAGGTTGTACACGATCCTGTAGAGGAACTTGCTTGCGCATTCCAATAGTACGTACCTGTTCCTAATGTACAGGAATATGAAGTTGATGCAGTGACCCCACTATCACAGATATACGGACTATTCGGAGGAGAACTTGTATCTACATGGAATTGGATTCTATTGGCACCACCTCCGAGAGTGGCGGAATATGTAGGATCTGTGCCATAACAACCAGAGAGGGGGAGTTGGTTTGATAGTGAGCATGGAGGTAGTGTCGGAGTCGGCGTTCTCGTTGGAGTTGGAGTTGGGGTTCGGGTTGGCGTTGGGGTATTGGTAGGTAATGGAAACGTACACGAATCATTTGCACTCCAGGAAGACTGATTATCCAATGAATCCCGGCTTCTTACATGCGCATAGACTGTGGTTCCTGGTGCAAAGGTTGTCGAGCTTGTTCTTGAGGTTTCATTTATCCAGCTGTTATACCAATCAGGAACTGACGAAAAAGTAGCACTCGTAGAGATCTGAGACCAGTAAGGGGTGGTGGACATTCCACCGCACCCTGTGTCACTCACAGCATTCCAGCTAGCTGTAACAGTACCATTGGGATTACAAACAATATTCAGTCCAGAAGGGACTGGAGGAGCTGTTTTATCAATACTATAGGCATATCCTGCTGATGGTAAAAATCCAGAATCTGTACATCCTTGAATTGATGATACTTCTGCATTCCACCGATAACTTCCTGTTGCCAGTGAGCAATTATAGGTGGAAGATGTCGTTATTCCGCTATCACATGTATATGGAGAATTAGGAGGACTGGATGTGTCTATATGAAATTGTGCACGACTTGCACCAACTCCACCCATACTCAAACTATAAGTAGGGTCATAGTCAAAACAACCAGATGTTGGGGATTGGTTTGAAACCGTGCAAGGACCACAACCGGAGTAATCCGTACATGATTGGGATTCGGAAGGGTCTCCACACCAAGAGTTGTCAACTTGGCCATTGTCGGTATCTCGATAGCATGAACAGGTCCTGGTCTGTGTACCAGTACCACAAGAGTTACTACACGCGCTCCAAGCGGTGCAACTCTGGTGATACCCAGGGTTAAACCGGGTAAAATACGACCACTGAGTCGATGTAGAAGCACAGTATGAAGCGTTACCGTCCCAGTGAGTTCGAATCGCATGCTGAACCCCAAGAGGTATTGAATTTATTCTATATGCATACGCACGTGCATCAAGCGCGTTATTGGCTTTTATATAAAATGTGGTTGGAATACCGTCATAAATATCTAGTCCATCGATATCTGGTGTGATATTTGCCCGAACCATGATTACTTGTATATCTCGTGGAACCTGCCAAGCCGTTGGATAATATCCATTCATATTTTTACTTCCTATAGAGGCAGCATCATCTCCGGTATTCATACCATTCAGAATTGTTTGCTGGGCATAACTTGTTGAATATCCAATATCGGGAGGTGACTGAAGCGAAGTTGATGTACAATATTGAGCAGAAGCAGATTGGCTAAACCAGTTTTTATCGGGGGTGAAAATATCAAGGGTCGAAAAAGCAATCCATACGAAAATAAGAGCCGCAAAAATTTTAGCAAGCGACATACTTTAAGAATAACAAACCCAACTCCTTTGTCAATTCATCAAAAAGGAGATTATTGCCATAAAGACGCTTCGGGGTTCAACGAGTAAATAGTATCAACAGAAACGAGTATCTCCATGTCCGATGGGTCCCATTGTTGACTCTCTTTCTTCAACGACTTAATCAGCTCTTCAAACTCGGAAGTAGAAAGCGTATCAATAGTAGAAGTCTGCAGCCGGTAAATGTACGGATAAATTACTTTCGCTTTTCTTATTGTATATTGCGCTTCCTGAAAAGAAGATTGGCCCAATGCGCTCTCTGCTTCATCAAGATATACAACGATATCTTGCATGAGTGAATATTTCTGATAGAATGGCTGTAAAATAATTGCCCGCTGGTACCAGAGATGCGCATTTTCCCAATCTCCTTTCTCAGAATATATATCAGCGATTTTAACAGAAATATCTCCATTTGCACGATCAAATGTGTAGGCAGAAAGAAGAAGTTGAAGAGCTTCATCTTCTTTCTTTTCCTCAAGAAGATCAGCACTCTTTTCGATAACATTCTTACTTTTTGGTAGTATGAAGAGGGCCACAGTTAACCCAAAAAGAATACACAAACTGATAACTGAAAGTCTTGAATGCCAAATTTTCAGTGTATTTTTATTTCCAATTAGTATTCCTGCAGAAGCCCAAAAGAGAAGAAATAGTGATAGAAAGTGCCAGTCGTAGTCTAAAAAGGAGTGGATGCCAGATGCCATAAGAGATATAAAAAGCGCATGAGGAAGTAGAACACCAAATTGATCAAGAGAGTGTTGTACGGAGCGGTTCACTTGAAATAGTAGAATTAGTATCAAAGATAAAAAAAGTACTCCTCCCAAAATTCCGGTCTCAATAAACAATTCCAGAATATGATTATGAAGATACCACGACCAATGATCTTTCTCAGTTTGAAACATCAGTGAAACATATCGGAATGTCTCAAGTCCAGTACCAACAATCGGTGATTTTTGAAATCCCGCAAAGCCATGATTTATGTATTCAATTCTTCGCTCGTTCCAGAGAGGTTTATAAAATCCCTTGATGGCACTATAATCGTTTCCTGGTGCGACAAAGAAATGTGAATAAGCAAAACTTGCAATTAAAAAAACTACCGTAACACTAATCAAAATCCCCGCAGAGGAAAGAAGTCTACTAAATACATTGGAGATGAAATGAGGCAGAGTATTTCTTGCTTTGGTTGAAAGCAGAATATAGAGAAAAAAGGAAATAGAAAGTGCTATCATTGAGCCTCGTGATTGGGTAAAAACAAGTAGGATAAAAGTGGAGATGGAAAAGAAAAGATATACATATTTTCTTTTCCTATCACTTGTAAACCATAAAAAAAGAAATGTGGGAAGTGAGAAGATATACAGTTCCGAAATTCTGTTGTGTCCAAAAGTGGGAAAGAAAAGATTCATCCCCGATATTTGTGTGCTAAATTCTTGAGGAAGAAATGAAAACATCACCCACAGTATTGATAAAATGATACTGTTAACACAAACCATTGGAATAAGAAAATAGCGGCATAAGACATCTTTGTTTGAATAGGTATAAAAGGACAAAAATAGTAAAAAGTACGAAACATAGCGCGTAAATTCCCATAAACTCCGCTCAATAGAGATAGAATAAAAAAGCGATGGAATAAAACTTACAAGAGTAAGAAAAAATAAAAAGGGAATCCACCCGCGCGGTTCTCTCCGCTTCAAAATATGATCAAGAGTTATACAAACAGTGCCAAAGATGAGAATCAAAAACCCAAAATCTCGCGAAAATGACTCGATTATCGGAAGGAAAAAAAGAGCAGCAAGTCCTAGGAAAATCATACCGTTTCTCTTATACTAACATGATGCAACTTTTCGGAAAATACCTAGAAGGCAGATAGACTATGGAAGAAAAGATAAAACACCATACAAACGCACTCTATATTGGAAAAGCAAGCGGGGAGAGTATGGCACCATTGATGAATGCGGGGGATAAACTCTTCGTTAAACCGTCACGGAAGAATTTTAATCTTGCAGATATTGTGGTGTACTATCAAGATAGTCACCTTATCGGGCATAGAATACTAAAGATTTACGGTAAGTACCTTCAAACAAAAGGAGATAATACTCCGTATCGCGACCCCCCGATCACCCATGAACATATCGTGGGAATTCTTGAGCGAATTGATGGAAAGTACGGCACCCTCAAACTTTCTTCTTTGTATTTCAAATATATTAAGTGGTATTTTTTCTTTTATTCAATCTGCACTTCTGTAGGACCAGCATGGTTCAGAAGAGTGATGACAAAAATACTTCGGGGGAGAAAAATACTTCTTCGACTTGCACTTTTTTGAAAAATTAATCTATTGTTTGAGCTTCCAGTACATCACCGATAGATGTAACAAATAACTCCTCGATATTGAGTTCGCGAAACGGGAGAAAAAGTCTCTCATGAACCTTCACTTTTTGTTCCTCTTCAAAATAGTACGTCCCATGAAAATCTCTCACAAGAATCTTCATTTGGAGATAGAGATCTCTTTTTTGCGGATCTGGATCTGTCTGTATGCCTCCCGAATAAGAGGGGACTGAGGAATACTTAATAATTTTGCCAATTACTTTCCCATTTCCATCGACAATTTCGGATCCTAGTTTCAAATTCTCAGCTATCCACCAATCAATCCGCTTTCCATATAAGTTCACGATAAGTAATTTTGATGTAGATTGAGGGGGATTTTTACCAACAGCGATAACATATGCTTTAAACGCTGTTGAATTTAACTTGACATCGATAAGGGATCCTACACTTATAGGTTTATTCTTATATAGGTACTGACCACTCCTATCTCTTATGGTGTTCATTTTCAATACGACATAGACAAATCTCCCATCAAACCCACCTTCGTACGAATTTACATCGTAAACCTGTGCCTTCACTTCACCAAAAGGTGAAATTTCGCGATCTCCGACTCTTATTTCCCTGGCTATCCAGTCATGAGTCCAATTAAATGGCGCCTGAGTCGAAACATCCTCCGGTCTGATGATGGTAACGGTAGCAAATACTGTTGTGCTTTCTCTTACTCGAAAGTAAAAATAGTATCCCGCAGCAAAAATCCCAAGAAGAACGGTGACTACGAGGAGTCCATGAATCGTTTTGAAGCGACGGATCATAGAAATATAGTATATACTGGATTTCAAATCCTAATGTATTATGCTCATTTTACCCTCTGAATTCCATCTTGACAACAGTTGAAAGCCTCGATACACTGTTTTTATACCTATGAATTGCTATGAAAAAGCAGCGAAGCTTTAAAGCAAAAAAGAAGTACGAAAAACCAAAAATTCTCAAAAGTGTTCAAAACACACCGATTTTAAACTCGTACTAATATCATGAAACTGCTCTACGGGGTTTTTATTCTTCTTGTTTTAGTTATCGTCTTCGAAATAGGTTTATACGCAGGCGTAAATTACAATAGCACCTTTGGAAATAAGCTTGTTCCGGGAATTCCCCAGGAAAGTACAATACCAACCCCACCACCAATTAACTCCATTGATCAATCAAGTGTCGTTGTTCAGTCAAAGCCAGCTGACGTAACAGTTGGAAATCCTGCCGGAAAACTCGAATTTATTCGAAGTCTTACCGATGTCCTTACCAATTCTGACGCATCGCTTGTTAAGGAAGGCACAATATCATATACACTTGCTGGTAAAATCACTAGAATCGATACAGATGCCACAGTGACACTGCAGGGAAAACCAAAAGAACATTTTTTCCTCTTACAGATTGAAGACCCACAAACAAAGGCCAGTACGTACCCATACGTAGTTCAAACCTCGCAAGTTTCTATTTCTTTTTACTCAAAAGATAGTACGACTGGATTGATTACAGAAATAACCGCTCAAGATCTGGCGGTAGGCGATTATGTAGAAATAGAAGAGGTAGGAAATGTTCTAACAAGTAAAATGAGCAAAGAAACAGTTACTCGGATTCGGTAATAAAAACTTCTTTCACCAAACCCCGTTTAACAGCCACCTGCAAAAAGCTTCGTATATCTTGAAGAAGTTTTTTGTATGGAACTTCAAATTCCAACGACACCCGTTCGGAAATTTGGTAAACATCTTTAGGAGAACCAAGCATTTGTAGGATACGTGATGCAACTATGTTGAGGGAATAAAATCGGCTCTCCCCGTAGTCAATAAATATGAATTCGTTTCCAATTTGACGGAAGAGAGTGTTAGGTTTTCTTTTATACATTTTTTTCCTCATATTTTACCTTCATTCTTCTCAAGAAGTGACTGTAGAAACCCAATATCTCGATTAAAATATAGCTGTCTCATAGGAACATTCCCTACAAAATCAGATAGTAAAGTATAACATGCTTTCTGTACCGCTTGATTCGAAACATTCAGAAAATTACTAAATAAATTCCTTGATGCATAAATGACACTCTCATACGGATGCATGCGATTCACGATATTTCTTGACCCTTGGTGGAGAAAATACAGACAGCGGATTTTCAATGGTTTCCTGAGACGAGCGTATATTTTGCTTGTTTCAAACGGTGTAGGGTAAAGGAGAAATGTATTTCCGGATTTCCTTATAAATGCTGCGTCATCGGAATACCGCGGCAAACCGCTCATCACCGATACAGTTGTTTTCCCAACTCCCTGTTCTCCACAGAAAAGAACTGCTCCGTCATTTTTGACAACGGATGAAGCATGAAAAACGAGTACGTCTTGCGTGTAAAGAAGATATGAGAAGAAAGAAGTTACAGCTTTCGTAAACGGAAAAGCTTTATTGTTGCAATAGTATAATTCGGCGAGTTTTTTTGAAATATCGATATTACTCTGTATTTTTTTACTTTTTCGGATGAAAATGGAAAACCACGGATTTTTTACGGGAGGGGTACAGAGAAATATTTTCTCAAAAGCAAAATAAAACTTTTCAGTTTCAAAATGTACATTCAGTATCCGAATACCTAAATTCACACTACACTCTAGCATGGGAAGATTTCTTCTTGCATACTTGATATGCTGCATTGTACTATATTGATACGAAAATGGTAATGCATGATAACGCTGTAATTAGTCGAAATTCAAAAACATTTGTAAGAAAAACAAAAGAATGCCTCCTTGTTGTTGATTTTGATAATGACATCTGGTATTCACTCAACGAAAGCGCGGAGATGCTATGGAAGTATCTTTGGAAACCAAGACCTCTTAGTGCACTTATCCGCAAATGTGAGGACGTTTATGGTATCTCTGTGCATCAAGCGAGGGAGGATGTTACTGATTTTGTAACTGAAGGAATAAAGAAGGGTTATCTTTTACAAAGTCGCCCTCGTTTGCAATAGGGATTTTCTTCATCTGCTTTAAAGCATTATAGCGAAATGCCAAACAAGGACCTGAACATTTCCCTTTTCCTATTCCATAGAATGGACACGTTTTGCATTTTGGTAACACCCATTCAGAACGGTATTTTTCCTGCAACACAGTATACGCGTCTCGAATTGCCGGTAAATCGTTGCTTTTTGTAATTTTACCCCTCTCCCTCATTGAAAGTGGGTAACACTTAAATGTTGAAAGATCAGAGGTAATAGTAAACCATCGGTCATTGATCTCCAGATGACAATCTGAGTGAAGACGCACTTCGTGATTTTCAAGAAATTGCCGCTCTTTCTCGTTAAACATACAGGGAGTAAGACTTGTGTTAGCTTTATACCCTTTTGGAGGACCTCGCCGGTCGAGATCGGTTATAATTGCACAAAAGTTTTCTCCGACGTTTGGAAAATCATCAAGCGTCACGTAATTTGCCTCACCCGCAATTGGAGAAGCAAATCCCAACCGAGCATATACCTTTTTGAGAAGCGAATCATTCACGTGGGAGAAAATCGACTGAGCAAACGTTTGCGACTGAAAAACATCAGTGATGGCAAGCGTGACTTCAGTTTTCGGAGCAAACTCTTCAATGTTTGCAAGGACTGCATCTCGAATTTTGGGATTTGATATAAATCCTGGGGTACTTATATTAAATGTGATTTTGATTCGTGAAGTATTGAGAGATCGTAAAGTTTCTGTTACCTTTGGAGGAAATATACCGTTTGTATAAATCATGATACTAAAAAAATTTTTCAGGGCATGCTTTATTATTTTGGGAAAAAAGGGATGGATTGTCGGCTCACCACCAAGTAGATTTAGGGTAAAAATTTCGTTTTTTTTCAATACGTCCGTAATAAAAAGATAATCTTCCCACGTCATATACTTTTTGAGTGGGGATTCCATTTCTTTTCTGGCAAAACAGAAGGGACAACTTTGGTTGCAAAAATCCGTAAGAAGTAAATCTATGGCTGACACTGGAGTAAATGTAAGCGACCTTTTTTATGGTAAATGATGTTCCATCGCCATGTATGCGGTCTTCACGCTTTTTGACAAGCGCTTACCAGCTGGCTTTGCGTATGCTCGTTTGTGCGTTTTTCGCGCCTTTTTCATGACTTCGAAGTTGTAAAACTTCCGTAACACAAATAATAGTGAATAATAAATTCATTGTAATAGATATGAGAAACATGTCAAGATTCACTTTGAAGATTGAATCCTTCCGATAAATTTCTTCCCCGCCTGAGAAATCCAGAATCCTTTCCTTCCATACGTTGTTTTATCTTTAATGCCACTAATGTCAAAAATCCGCTTCCGAAGTAAACAGGAAAAACACTCTCCACATTGAGATGGTAGATCATCTGTACAACTCCACGTCATCTCGAGTGGAAGTCCGGTTTTTTTCGCAAAGGAAATAATATCCAGTTTCGTCTTGAACGGAAAACTCTTTTCCAGGTAGGGCGAGGTAAACTGAAAGCGGTAATCTCCTAAAAGTGTACAAATAGATAGATTGAACGACCGTAAAACCGTGAGGGTTGCCTCCCGATAGTAGGCAGAATCTTCAGGAGTGATGGCGACAAATGCGGTTTGAACATCCACATTGGCATACGACCTCAAATATAGCGCGTATTCATAGGCTTTCAACGCATATACTCCAAGCCGTGTAATTGGAATAGTAAATGCCACTGTCTGTTTACCATCATGGATACTCAGATTAGGAATCCGCATCTTCTGGTCTTTTTCAAAAAGATGGTATGTCTCTTTCTGGAACGAAAAGAGAAATTCATGGCCAAAGGTGAAGACGTCTTGACACTGTTTGGGATATTTCTTGCGAAAATACTCAAGGAAAAATTGAAAAGCCTTTTCTTCCTGCTTTTTGGGTGTGGTATGGCGCAGCGGAAATACTTTTAGTTTATACTTTCTTAGAAGAATTTCCCAAAGAACAACTGAATCGATTCCACCTGAACAGAGAAGAATGACGGCCTTGTTTGGGGAAGGCATCGTAAAAGGTGTTTGCCGATATCTTGTAAATATATCGGAAAACTTTTTCAATGTAAAATTATCCTCAAAGTTTTTTTTGTGTAAAACCTTCAGGCTCGGATCTCCGCGAAGAAGTGGAAAAGTAGGAAAAACCTTTTTCAGGTAGGCAAGTGATGGAAATGCAAACGGTGCTTTCTTAGCCATGTGGACTATTCATACGAAATGCAATGCATGGACCAGGACATTTATCTGGAGTATGCCCGTAGAACGGACACTTCACGCACACTGAGAGCCGTATTTTCGACCAGTATTCGTAGCGCTTTTTCAAAAAATCCTGATCTACATTTGAGATGTCTGTATTGTTGATGGACTTTTTGTCTTTTGTTGATAAAGGGAAACAATGGAACGCACGCATGTCAGTCCCTATATCAACACTACTTGCTTTGCCAAAACAGCCAAATCCCATAATTTCAACTCCACTTTTTTTCAAGAATTCATACTGTGAATCAGTAAACATGCACCTTGTAAACCCGCAATTGAGAGAGCATGTGGCAGTTGACCCAAGTCCACGTATCTTTTTCATAATACGGTACAGTTGCTCACCAACTTTGGGAAAATCCTCAAATTGATAATAATTTCTCTCACCTGCAATTGGATTGGAAAAACCTAATCGGAAACTCTTTACGATTCGAAGCGTCTCATCACCAACTGTATTCAACGCACGGCTGATATCGGTATGCATATCAAAGGTCAAAGAAAGTGTCACTTCTGTGAGAGGCGCAAATATTTGTATTGCCTCTGTAACCTTTTTATGGACTTTCTGGTTCAACTGAAATCCCGGAGTCATGACATTGAAAGTAAACTTTACTCGCGGAACCTTCGTTTGGAGAAAGAAGATCATCTCTGGTGAAAAAATCCCATTAGTAAAAATTTGAACATATGGAAAGGCTGCAAGTGAAAGCTCAATGATATCGCGAAATCGAGAATGAAGCGATGGTTCACCACCAAGAAGTTTGACCGTATCAATGTCATGGTGTTTCATCTTCATCTCAGTAAGAATTCTCTTGAAATTCGACAATTCCATTTCGCGATCGATAATGGAATCGTTCATTTCGGCTCTAGCAAAACAGAAGCTACAATTCTGATTACAAAAGTTCGTTATGAGAATATTCGGGGCAAACATGAAATCTTCTTTGAGTCATTATATCAATGGGGTGAAAGACTTTACAAGGATAGCAATTTCCATTACACTGCGGGTGCGTAAAATGTCATGAGAGCTGTGAAATTTGTTGATCTGCAAAAAGAAAACAGACAATTCCAAAAAGAGATTGAGAGAGCAATCCTTTCCGTCGTACATAAGTGCAATTTCATTTTAGGGAAAGAGGTTGCGCAGTTTGAGGAGGAATTTGCTTCCTACTGTCAAGCCAAATATTGCGTAGGAGTCGGCTCTGGAACCGATGCACTCTATTTACTCCTTCGTGCTTTTAACATTGGAAAAGGGGACGAAGTCATTACCGTTTCTCACTCGTTTATCGCAACTGCAAATGCAATAAGTCTTACGGGTGCTACTCCAATTTTTGTCGATATTGATCCAGAAACATATACCATGGATCCGACAAAAATACAGTCGCGAATTACGAAGCGAACGAAAGCTATCCTCCCTGTTCATCTGTATGGACAACCTGCAGATATGAATCCGATTATACAAGTTGCCAAAAAGTACAATCTTTATGTCATTGAGGATGCTTGCCAAGCACATGGAGCTTGGTACGAAGGAAAACGGGTAGGAAGTCTCGGTGATGGAGCTGCTTTTAGTTTCAGCCCCAGGAAAAATATTGGTGCATTCGGAGACGGAGGAGCAGTTACTACAAATAATTTCGACGTGGTAAAACGTATTCTTTCGCTTCGCCAGTATGGCCAACGCATACTATCGTATCCATGGCACTTTGTGTATAAAAATGAAAATCCTTTAGAGAAAATTTCACGGAAAGTCAGGTCGAAATCCCACAACGCAATGGGAAAATTCGATATGCTTCGAAAGTTCGGTGAGCCTACACTTTATGACTCTGATTCTTATCACTATAAAGAAAGAGGAGTCAACTCAAAACTTGATACCATTCAGGCAGCAATCCTTCGTGTGAAGTTGAAGTATCTTGACGCATGGAATGAAAAACGTGCAGAGCTCGCATCACTCTATACAAAACTCCTTGAAAATACTCCGATTGTGCCTCCGTTCATAAGAAATAATAGTAGCCATATCTTCCAGCTCTACACTGTTCAGGTAAATGAACGGGGGGAAATCACAAGGCTTTTACGAAAGAAAAATATTGAATATCAAATCCACTATCCAATCCCAATCCATCTCCAACCGACCTTCTCTGAGAAAAAATATCACCTACCCGTGACAGAACAGATCTGTAAAAAAATAATCTGCCTTCCTTTGTATTCACAGATTACACGTTCTGATGTTCATTTTGTTGCAAAAATACTCAAACGTTGCATATCTGAAATCTCACGACGGTAATGTACGACAAACTTCTCATTAAACTCCTCCAATCTACACATCCTTGTAGTCTTCGTCAATATCTCCCTCAAAAAAAAAATGATTGGGATACCCTCATCGACCAAGCATTCAGAAACAGAATGGCATATACCCTTTTTCATTACCTTACCTGTTCACGTTGTGATATGTCCCGGTCAAAAATGATAGGGAAACTGCGTACCTTATACGTGTATGAGCAAACCAGAAGTTTTCATTATAAGAAAATGGTACGTCGTCTAAAGTATTTGGTTCGGAAAAACCGTATTCCCATTGTTTTCCTAAAAGATTTTTCCGAGTATGAAACACATTTTTCTGAAGCAAATAAATTTATGAAATTTGATATCGATATTCTCGTAAAGACGAATTATGAAAAGAAACTGTCTACACTCTTACGGGAAATAGGATATGTGCCCCAAAAAAAACCTACAGGATGGCCAAATTTACCACAAGAGTACTATACACAAACAAAATGGAATCACTTCAGAAACCTACGTGCACCTCAAGTGGAAGTACGGACATCTGCTATTACCATTCCGCCATCGAAACTTACGCTTCTCTCTAAACAGCAAATATCGATTATTTCACAAGAACTCTGGCGCCATGCCAAAAAAGACAAAGATGGGACATTCCGGTTTCAACTTTCGTACTTGTATCTCTACCATTGCCTCATCTTTGCTCTTGAAGATGGATTCCGCGGATTAAACAACCTGTATCGGCTATGGATTATCGGAAAAGAATTAAATCAAAAAGAGTGGAGAATGGTACTGAGGATCTTATCAGACTATCAAATAGACCAACTCATTCTTCTTATTACGGATCGACTTCAAGAGGTATTTGGACAAATGAGTATTCCTAAGAGGATATTCAAACAAACATGGGAAATAAACATTGCGCATCATCTCTTTACATTGAAATTTATAGGATATGTCCCACTTCATTCTGGTAGAAAGTCATATTCTCACTGGGAAAGTAACTACCGTACATTCCTTCTTTCTGCTTTAGTAATCCAAAAGCCGTTGTGGTGGAAGACTCTTTTTTTCCTTCATCCGAAGCGACTATTTTTCCTTGTTGCTTTTTTGATGAAGTAACTTTGTAACAACAGCGTGATATTTACTCTCTTCTTTATTCCAATTATGCTTTGTAAAATACTTCTTTGCATTCTTCACAAGTGATTTTCGGAGTTTCTCATTTGAATATAACCTCCATACTGCATCAGAAAACTCTTTTGGTGTATTCTCTTTGAGGAAAAATATCATTGTCTGATCAAAATAGCGGGAAAGAATTGTCGTTTTTGTCGCAATAACGGGAACTCCCATTTGAATAAATTCAAGAAGTTTAACCGGAAAAATGATATTTGGGAAAATACCGTCTTTTGCAAGAACCACTCCAATATCTACGTTCTTCAATGCTTCTGCAATCTTATCAAGAGGAAGTGGTTTATAAAATAATACTTGTTTCGATAATCCATAACCTATTACCATATTTCTCAACTCGGAAAAATACATTCCTTCTCTTTCTAGTTTTGGGATAATGATAAACTGCACCTTTGGAATTCTTTTGACGATTGTAAGTATTGCTTCGATGGCAATATCAAGACCAAAACGCTCATCCACAGTACCCATATAAAGAAGAGTAAATTTAGAAGAATGTTTTTTTATTCTGGCATTGTTTGTACTGAAAATTCTGGTATCCGGACAATTGAGAATCACAGTAATCTTTTTTTCATTCACTGCATTTCTTTTGAGAAGAATTTCTTTAAAAACTGGATTTGCAGTAAGAATACTATCGGAAAACTGAATAGATATACGTTCCAAGTAGCATAAGATCTTCACAACAAAGTTATTTTTTGATACATGATACTTGGACATATACAATTCCGGCATCGGATCATGAATATCAAGGATAATTTTTGCTCCAAACAGTTTTGGAACAAAAGCTGCAAAGACAAGAAAATCTGGCATATTATTTACATGAATGAACTGATAGTTCTTTTTAATCTGTCCTACCATCAGTTTCCATGTGGTAAAAAGAAAAAACAAAAAATACTCGGCAATGTACCAAAGCTTTCCTAGACGCATCCGAGGAAGAGGAAACTGAATAAAGGAAATAGAAAGTTTTTTCTCTTCATATGAGTCAGCTAATGAAATTACATCAACGCTATATCCACTTCTTTCTAGTGATTCCCCGTACCGTCGAACTCGAGCATCGCGAGAATAGTGAGAATAGACTACTAATGCAACACACTTTTTCATAAAACGAGGCTATTATAACACTCTTATAATGCAAGAATTGCAATGAGCAAAAAAAATATACGGAAAACAGATGCATGGAAAAATGGGTTAAGAAAAGATATCCCTAAGAAACCGAAAAGTCCTAGAAATGCAGCTATCTTCACAATATCTTGCTTCAAAGAAAAGAAATTAAACGTTGTAGCGGCAAGAATAAAAAGAAAAAGAATAAATCCGACAATACCTGTTTCGGTCGCAATTTCCAATGGTGTATTATGAATCCGATAAAATCCAGATATCGGAACGATCGTAAATAAATCAGTCACAGGATCATTAGCATACCATTGGAGTGAACGATTCAATCCCACACCAGTAAGTGGATAAGCACCTATTATCCGGATTGCCTCTTGAATCAACAATTCTCGAACCTGAAATGAACCACCTTCAACGAATGCGTCAGATATTGTCCGAAAACGAAGAATAAAAGCCGGAAACACAAGAAATACACATATGATCACAAATACCGGAAACAGGAGGAGAAACCGTATTCGTAATCGGATTGCATGACCAAATTGTCTCAAGAGAATGACACCAAATGTAACCATAAGAGGAATAGAAAAAAACCATGCTCCGCGACTGTAAGTAAAAAAAAGAGCTAAGAATGTAAATATGCTTGCAACTATCTTCCACCAGGAAAACTTTGCCGAAAAAAGAAGAAATGGAATTGTTGCAAGAAGGAATGTAGCAAAAAGATTTGGATGTCCATATGTACCGGAGACGCGAAAAAGATTTTCTTCCTCAACTGTAGTAAGACCATATGGATTTTCAACAAGTATAGCCTCTGATCGAAGACCAACGGGACTTCGCAAAAGTACTTGGACAGAAGATAACAAAGTCTGGAAAATGAGGACTGAAACTACCACTGTAATGATAACGGGAAGAGTATCCCGGGAAAGATTCACTCGCAAAAGATAATATGCAATAGTTTGTTCCATCAAGGAAATAAATCCAAAGAAAGAATTTCGATCGGGGAGAACAAGAAATACAACAACATTCCAAAGGAAGAATAGGAAAATTAGGTAGTCAGTAAGGATAATTTTTTGAATTCGCTTGCCAAATGAAAAAAGAAAGAAAAGGAAAATGTAGAGCGTCATCGGAGATATCCACCATCCAGATCCCAAAAGCAATTTACTTGGTTCCATTAAAAATAAACTTCCTGCAAGTCCAACTTCAGAAAAAAGTGACAAAATAAAACTATAAAAAAGACTTTTCCGAATATCTCGATTATCTAGAAAGAAAAACCCTGTTGCAAGAAAATAAGAGAAAAAATAAACAGGTTTGTTTGGAGCAAACAGCTGAACAAGGTAGAAAAAGATTAGTCCAAGGAGAATATATTTTCCTCTAATATTTCTCAAAGAGGATACCAGATTTTGAGCCAGTTCTTGAAACATAAAAGCGTCCAAAGAGCGTATGCATGATTTGCTTTGAATTCATCATGCGCCTGTAGAAGTTTTATTATATCGTCTTTCTGAACCAAACCATAGGATAAGAACGACTTTTCTAGAAGTTCTTTCTTAAAATACGTATGCAGTTCTCCCCGTATCCATCGTGCCATTGGTGGTAAAAACCCTTGTTTTTTTTTCTCAATAATCTTTGGAGGCAGGTATTTATTGGCAATTTTTTTCAAAATATACTTTGTGGTAATCCCTTTCAGTTTCAACTCGATAGGCATTTTGGCAATAAGTTCCACAAACTCATGATCGAGAAAAGGCGACCGTACTTCAAGTGAGTGAACCATTGAGGAGATATCGACTTTGGTAAGTAAATCATCCGGTAAATAGTGCTCAAAATCAAACCTCATTATATCTTCAAGCGAAGAAACATTAAAAGGGTAACGATATCGTCCCAAGTTTCCATATGTTCTTTCGGCGAAGAAAAACTGTGATAAGTCAGAGTAGGGGAGAGAGAGAATTCTTCCTATTTGATAAAAATCCTCTCTCTTGAATGTTCGATAGAGAAATTTAAATATATACGCAATTGGCTTTTTGCAATAGATTTTCTGCAGAAGAGTAAAATATTTTAAAACCTTATACCGTCTGTATCCAGCAAAATTCTCATCACCTCCATCACCATTTAGAACCACTGTACAGTACTCTTTTGATTTTTCCATGAGAAACCATGTTGGAATGATTGATGGATCTGCATATGGTTCCTCATACTGATATGTTAATTTAGGAAGAAATACCTTGAAATCTGACTTTACATATATCTCATGGTGCAGAGTATTGTATTTCTGCGCTACTTCTCGAGAGTAAGGCAATTCATTATAGTTATTATCGGGAAACCCAATAGAAATTGTATGAATAGGTTTCATCGATGCTATTGCTCCAAGAGCGGTTACAATTCCAGAATCTACTCCACCTGAAAGATGAAATCCGAGAGAAACGTCGCTCCGAAGTCGAAGCGTAACAGACTCACTCAGTTTTTGGAGAATTCTTTCTTCCCATTCTTCTTCTCGTAAACTGAGTTTCTTTGTAAAATCGAGCTGCCAATAACGCTGTATCTGCACTGTCCCAGTCGATTGTATGATCATGTAGTGGGCAGAGGGTAATTTCCAAATGTTTTTAAATCCAGTTCTGGGGGATGTTATATATCCGAACGTAAGAAATTCGTCAATTGCAGCCTCATCTATTTTTTTAGGTACTGCTGGATGATCAACGAATGCTTTCAGCTCTGAAGCAAAAACAAAGAACCTGTTATTGTAAAAATACTTCAGTGGTTTTTTTCCTAACCTATCCCGAGCAAGAAATAACTCATTCTTTCGACTATCCCATATTGCAAAAGCAAACATTCCACGTAGAAATTGCAGACAATCCACTCCATATTCTTCATACAAGTGGAGAAGTACTTCTGAGTCAGTGTGAGAAATAAATTTATGTCTCTTGCGTAATCTTTTTTTTAATTCAATATAGTTGTAAATTTCGCCATTAAAAACCAACGTCAAGTGTTTATCCTCATTTTGCATCGGCTGGTGTCCAGCCGCTGAGAGATCGATAATTTTAAGCCTCGTTGCTCCTAACCAAACGTTTCTATCAAAAATATAACCTAGATCATCTGGTCCGCGGTGATGAAGTTTCTCTAAGGTTTTGTTAATAAGAGGAAGTTCTGTAGATCTCTGTATTGTGTTGGAATGAAAATAAAGTTTTCCAGCTATTCCGCACATACACGTATCCTACCACAGTAAGAAACTACTGTAATTCTTTACAAATATTGACTCGGATGATTCAATGAATATACATTAAATTACCATGTTTATATATTTAACTCAAAAAATCAGTTGGAAATTCATTGTTTTTCTTTTTTGGGAAGTTACGCTCATTGGAATAATTTTTTTGCTGGGATTCAAGCTCTTTCATCTCATAAAAGGAAGGGTAAAAGGTGTCCAGTATGAAACGAAAATAGATAAAAATAATCTCCTTTTTGATTCTTCAGGAGATTTAAAATATTTTTATGAGCCGAAGCCAAATAGTATACAAACATGGAATCCAGATTGGTTGGGGTATGAGGTGCAAAATCAAATTAATAGTGATTCACTCAATGAGTTAAAAGAGTATTCTATTGATAAACCTCAAAATACTTTCCGCATAATTACTTTAGGTGATTCGTTCACATATGGACAGTTTGTCAAAACTGAAGAAAATTATTCAAAAGTACTTGAAAACCTTCTTAGTGTCTCTCTTGTTTGTAAACCGAATAAGAAATTCGAAGTTATAAATTTAGGTGTACCGGGATATGATATAAATTACACTGTCGAAAGATTTATTAGAAGAGGAAAAAAATATAATCCAGATTTAGTTATCTGGTTGTTAAATTCATGGAATTTTTATCAACTGAAAGAATATATGATTCCGCAAATGGAACAGTATGGAAACCAGGCTGACATTTACAATACCAAGGCAAAGGAATATACAATCGTTGAAAAAATTACTAAAGAATTTAAATCACTATATGGTGAACAAAAAATATTGGACCTCGACAAAAAAATGTTGGAACATATGCAAAACAACTTTGATGGAAGAATAATCTTTGTCGCAATAAACTTAGATAAAAAATATCAAGACTTGTTAGATGTTTATGTACATTCTAATAAAGATAAATTTTCTTTCAAGAATGCTTTTAATATCTGGCAAAATGAAAATTATCATTTTTTAGATGAACATCCAAATAGAGAAGGGCACAAAAAAATTGCAGAAGATTTATTTACTTATCTAAAAAACAACTATTTTTCTTATTGCTCGATGAGAAACTAGTTCTCATTATATTTTATTTATGTTTAGCAATTGCTTCTTTATAAATCGCCATCAGTTTTTCGTAATGTTCCTCTGGTCCGAAATATTTTTCGACATAATTTCGTGCATTCTTCCCAAGCCTCTTGCATAATTGTTTGTCATACCAAAGTTTAGAAATTTTCTCAATACAATTGTTCACTTTTCCCGATTGAAAAACAAACCCGGTTTCTCCATCACGATTTACCTCCGGTAAAGCTCCCATATCACTTGTGACCACTAATTTCCCCAGTGCAAATGCCTCAAGAGGTGATATGCCAAATATTTCATAAGACTCAGAAGGTAATATTGTAAATCGACTCTTTCGTATGTATCCCTTAAGTTCATTTTCTGGAATAAACCGAGAAATAATCTCTAAATTATTGAGTTGTTTCTGGTTTTTGATCTTTACTAAATTGTCCTTTTCTATTCCATCTCCTATTATCTTAAATTTTATTTTGGGCAATTTCTCTATAACATGGGTCAGAAATAATAACCCTTTTTCAGATGATAGTCTACCAAAATAAAGGACATAACGCCCCGGAGTAAAATCCGGTTCATATTTATCAGCATGAATAAAATAGGGGATATGACATATCTTTCTTTCAGGGATATTATATTCAATGAGTTTTTTCTCTAGAAATCTACTAGGAGCAATATAGTAATCTATTGTATTTGAATAGAATCCAAATAGACGATGGAAGTATTGTTCAACAGCTTCTACAAAACTGGCAAGATATGAATCTTTCACACATTTATGAAGTACAGTGTTGTAAAACCGACGGACTTTTGATACCTCACAAATTTTCCCATTGTGAAAAAGGTTATTATGATGAGGAGAAATCAGATGATAATCACTCACAGTATGAACAATAGGAATGTTCCGCTTTTTAAGCTCAAGGAGAATTGAAGGGGATATATGGTGATAAATCTGGTGTACATGAGCGATATCAGGCTTGAAATCATCCAAAAGTAAATTTATTTTCTTCTTTGCTTCTAATGAGTAAAATATTCGAGAAATTACTTTTAGACTATTCAAAAAATCTTTTTTACTCAGGTCAACATTGCTTACAAAATATTTTTCCCACGGGGAAGAATAATTCCTGTTATCTTTCATAGAAAATAATGCAACTCTATTTTTCTTTTTGGTAAGGAGACTGCTTAATTCTAAAAAATTCCGATCAGTTCCTCCTACAATATGATAAAATTTATTGACTTGTAGTACTCTCATATGATTAAAGATAATGTAATTTTACTGGGTGGACCTTTCTTAAATGATTTAGACAGAATCGAACAAACTCTTCCAAAATATTTATCAAGGTACAGGAAAGTTCATTGTTTTGAATATCCGAGATTCAAAAATTTGGTCTTAGTATTCTTAAGAAAGATAAAACTCTCAGAGAGAGTTAATACCAATCTTACAATATTTCATTCCATCGGACTATTACCTTTTGGAAGAAATATTCCTCTCATAAATAAACTTAACCACGTTTTTAACTATATAATTTTTACTTCAATAACTAGTTTATCAAATCGAGCATACAATATTATTTCTTTTACACCTGAAATATCTTATTTATTTAATCAATTAAATACAATAAATAGCACACACCGGGTAATTTATTATGTCTTAGATAATTATATGTCATTACCATATTGGTCAAATAACTTACAAAGAAATCAACTTAAATCTTTAGAAAGGAAAACTCTTCTAAACTCATCTCTTGTTATTACGGCTTCCATTCCATTGTATAGACTCTTTAAAAAAAAACACACTCGAGTCATCTTATATACTACCCCAGCAGAGCTTTCTCCATTTATAAAGAATTCTTCTAAAAATACAATACTGATTTCTAGAAAGACTTCTTATATTCCGGAGCCAAGGATCGGTTTTATTGGTTCACTATATGATTGGAGGATAAATTTTCAATTATTACTAAAGCTATTAAAACATTTTCATAATATTTCATTTGTTTTCCTTGGCACGTTCCATATTCAAAATGAGGAAATAATAAAAAAATTGAATAAGATGAAGAATTTTTACTTTCTCGGAAAGAAGAAATATAGCACAATTCCAAATTACATCGAGAGCTTTAAAGCCTGTATAATACCCTATTCTCTTGGAAAATATGGTAAGTATGCTTATCCGGTGAAAGTAAATGAATATTTATGCAAAGGAAAACCAATTGTATCTACTGCATTACCAGCTCTAAAAAGTTTGTCCAAAAAAAAATTGTTATATTGGTCAAAAAATAACAAAGAATTTATTAGGAATACACAAATAGCATTGAATGAAAAAGCAAAATATCTAGCAAGAATGAGGAAAAAAGAGGCGATAAAAAATTCTTGGCAAAATAGAATCTCTGAGTTTCTTAATATACTAAATACATGAAAAAAAAGAATGTATTTATTTCCGGAATAATTCTGGTAGTTGAAGAGGACAAAAAATATCTTAGTTCTTGTATCTCAAGCCTCCATCAATCAGCGCTATGCGCAAATATAGAAATTAAGTTTATTATCGTTTTAAATGGTACTTCGGAGGCAAACATTAATTTAGATCCGAATTTAAAAGTTAGATTTATTAAAAATAGAGATAATCAAGGTTTTGCAAAAGGAATCAATATAGGATCGAGATATGTAGAAAGTGACTGGTTTTTCATAATTAATCCAGATACTATTGCGAAGAAGAATTTACTCAAAAATCTAATTGAATATACGTCCATTAAAAATGTAGCAATTATTGCTCCCAAAATATTAACCGATGAAGATAAATTGGAGTATACGATCCTCCCAGAAGTAAATCTTAAAAATATTTTTCTTGAACAAACGTATGTATATAAATTATTCCCTTCTCACTTTGAACATTCATTTTCCAACCGCAAGTTATATATGAGGGTGAAAAACATCTCTGCGGTAAGTGGAGTATGTATGCTTATTCGAATGAGACCCTTTCATGATGTGAAAGGATTCGATGAAAACTTTTTTTTGTATTTTGAAGATTTAGACTTATGTAAAAGATTCCAAAGCTTAGGTCTAAAAATTAAATACACTCCATCAGCAGAGGCTATCCATTACGAACATCAAAGTTTTCATGGGGAGAAGAATGGAAAAATATATATCAGAAGTATGAAATATTACTTACGGAAATATTATTCGACTGCCTATGTGTATATCTGTTTTATTATATTATTTTGGGGCTTTAGTATAAGATTAGTAGTTTATTCTGTATTAATTTTAATGAGTCGGACTCACTGGTTTCATAAGAAAGCAAAGATACGGTATTTAGCAGAGGCGATTTCTCATCTATTTTTATCCTAGCTTCCCAAAAATCGTTAACTAAGTATTTTCACTTCACCTGAGTAAGATTCAAGATCGGTAACCGCCGCTCCCGCGTACCCTCCCGGAGTCCTTATGTTTCCTTGTGATAATTTAACACCGGGGGGTAATCTTAATCTCGTTTCTCCTACAAAAACTCCGTCTTGAAAAATATATACACGCTGACTGTCTCCCATATCAACCAGTTCAACTCGAATCTTAGTCTTTATACCAAAATGGAATTCTGGTTGACCGTCCTTAAAATCAACTATCCGGGAAATACCATCAGGATATACTGCATAAGGACGAAGATGGGGATATGGACCAACTGTAACTAAATCAACTCCAGCAACAACTCTATATGGCCACCCCCCTTGGTTCTTATCCACCACTCCTAAGGAGATAACACTGTTCCATGCATCTGGACCATTCCCAGTGGCTTTCAGGACTTGTTTGGTAGGAACTACTAGGTGGTCAAATTCTACTGCATACGAGCCGTTTTGTTCCAAATCAGCAGGATCAAATCCATAATAATCACGATGTGCTGGTCCCCACTTTTTTGTATCATGAGGAGGAGGTGGTCCTTTTATAACTGCATGAACAACTTTTCCACCAAATTGCCCTGTAGGATCATCAATAATTTCGGCAAATGATTGTTCATTTTGGAATGGTGGACTTGACACATAATATCCTTGTTGTTCTATTCCATTATTAAACAATGAACTATCAAGACTACCATAATCTATAGTACGAACAACTGAGTATGGATGGGGATCGATCTCCGGCTCCGGTGTTTTTATTGGTTCAACTGTTGCTGTCGGGACTGCTGTAGCCTGTAGTACAACTTGAATTGTTGCTGTCGGCTCTGGAGTATTTGGTTGAGGTGGTGGAGTAGGCAGTTCTTCTTGCTGTTGAATAGTGCTTACACCGGCAATATTTGTCCGTGCCTCTCCAGTATTATCAAAGTCCTTTACCTCACCTTGCTGCTCACCATTCCGTACTACTTCGATAAGACCACTCTGGCGATTGAGTCGGTATCCGTACTCTTCGCCTCCTGGACCTTTCGCCAACGGCTTGATTTGGAAAAACTGACCGTCTTGCCGGACGATGAAGATTTCCCTTGTTTCTTGACCGTTCCAAATGCGTGTCCGCTCGATAACGCCATATAACTGCTTTAATCTTGTATCATACTTTACTTTCATAAGAAATGTAGCATTATTTGCCCGTTCGTCATATATTCTCTGAGAATTTCCCCCTTGAAGAAAGACTTCATCCCGAACGAAATCATGCAGACGTGCCCCAACCCTCGTGAGAAATTGAGATGTAGCAGCAGAATTTTCGGTTATCCCCAGTTTTATCTCATTTGAACCTAATCCTACCAACATTCCAAGTCTGTTTCGGAAAATATTTCCATCATTATCCTGGAAAATCGGCTGCCAACGAGTACTCGTACTATCAAATCGGTCACTATAGTAATTTCCGTCAGGATCAGTGTAATAGGTAACATCCTGAGGGAGTGAAACCCAAGCTCCTCCCTGCCCATTCGTATCATATCCAAAGTATGCATATTTTCTTTTCCCTTCAATTTCAGTAAGCTCAATTGATAATCCATGTTTACCATTTTCTAAAAGTTCAGTCGTATTGACGGAAAGTCGCATTGAGGGAATTCTTTCTTGAGGAAATTGCGCTCGTAAAGCATCCAGTTGTTGGGAAAAATGTTGACGAATACTATTCAGAAGTTCAGTTTCGTCTGATGTATCAAAATCCTTCTCCAAACTTGCAACAGCGCCCGTCTTAATTTCAATCGTTGGGGTAGGACCAGGAGGAACTGGGGGATTACCGCCTTCAGGAACAGGAGCCGAGGCTTGGGTTCGTTGAGCGGGTGAAGTGCAAGCAGCCAATGCTGCTGCAGCCGAAGCGGTAGCAACCAATCCTAAGAATCCTCTTCTTGATACTATACCATCAGGACGACGGACAGATTGGGTAGAGTCATTTCCACCACCATCTGAAGAAGATGGATCACCGGATCTAGTACCAGAAGAAGCGACTCCTGCTCCCAAAGCTAACAGAAGTCCAGTCGATGCATCTTTTCCCCATCTACCAACTGAGTAGGGAACAACATCCGCTTTCTCAGGAAGTCCCAATTCCTGGAGTGCTTGAAGACGGACAAATTCCGGCCCTACCATGTCTGGTGATATTCCGCCTTCTCCCATTCTATCTAGTATACCAGGTCCTTGTGTTGGATCACCTTCGTGCATATCGTGGTTTTACGGTCACTAAATAAAAACCTGCACTTACTGCAGGTTAGTTTGATGTATATCTTCTTGTAAAAAGAAGATCTTGGAAAAAGATCCTCTCAAAGATGCTCTCGTAATAAAAAAAGTGGGTATTCATTGGTCCATCAAACTATATCACTATCCTATAGTTTTGTCAAGAAGCACGTATCAATAATTTCGTAGTGTCACCGTTGTCTCGTATTCCAACGACGCCCGGGTATCGACGGAAAAATTTGTGCCACCAGGACACGGATCGTCTCCTGTCTGGCACACTCGAAAGCCCATATAGACATATTTTGGGGAGAGTGGGGGAGTAGGACAGATAATTTTGAAAAAGCAACCCGTCACTTTGACTTTTGAACTTGTCAATGACTGAGGCAAAGAGGGAAACGTGCTACTTATTGATGCAATTTTAATATCATCAGAACAGTCAAACGTTGTCGAATTGCCATCCTGGTTCGTGATGGTTAGCTGATCGGCAGCTTGCGCATTACACTGTAAAGAAGGCACATCGATGGCATTTCTGATCATGATCTCCATTGCTGCAGAGGCGTAATCACCGTTTTGTTTGACTTCTTTCACAATCTCGCTTTTGTTTTGAGAACGAACATTAATCAAAAATACCTGGGTGGTGATTGTTCCAATAATCCCTACGAGAGTGATAACAATCATTAGTTCAATGAGGGTAAAGCCGGCCTTTTGACTTTTCATTTCATCTCCAATCAGTAATGCATGTGGATAACGAGACTTCTGGTGCGGGTGTTAGCTGTGCTCCTTGTGCCCATGAAATAGTTACACTTGCCTTGTAATTGACCGGAGGGGGTGTTACCGTCGGAAGGGGACACTCAGTTACCGTGGCATCGGTAACAACCAATTGCTGTTCATACGTTCCAGTCGGAAGGACTTGAGTCGGCGTAAGGCTCGGATTTATAAAGCAGGGATTAGCAGACGTACAGATACTTAAGGCATCAATTCCTGCCGTATCTCGAACAACCCGCGCCCGCTCCAACTGCTGTCTGGCAAGGTGTGTTGCAATACTCTTATTCTGTGCATACTGAGCATTTCGTAAGGAGAAAAGCTCAACAATAATTACTCCAGATAAAAAAAGGATTATGAGAGCAAGAGCAATAAGAACCTCAAGAATAGTCTGACCGTTTTCATTAAATTGAAAATTTCTCTTCATGGTGTTGGCTCACACGACGCAACTAACCTTCCATCATCACTTATCTCTCCACCCTGACCTACCCGAATAACATAGTATTGATCGGCAAGATTTGTTTGCGACATGCAGATTGTTGCTTTTTGGTCAGTTCCAGGTGGATATGATTTGAACGTCAAAACCGTAGGAGGAGTAAGGTGTGGAACAATCGTAATTTCCACCGATACTCCAAATGGCTGACCGGCTGTTGGAAACACATTTGTTCCACATTTCCCATAAATAGTGCGGGAATCAAAATCTGCATACCATCCGGAAAGTATCGTTGATCCTTGGGAACAGTTACAAACGGAACAGTCAACCTCCCCGTTTATAGCACGGCTCTGTGCATCACGCAACATATTTTTCACTGTTTGGCCAGAAGATAGAAGAGTTTGTCTCTGATTCAAGCTGGCAAAGCCGGCAAATGTCATCCCTACTAAGATGAAAATAACAGAGATGGAAACAATCAGTTCTATGAGGGTAAAACCAGCCAGAGGCTGGAATTTCCAATTTTCAATTTTCAATTTCCAATATCTGGATTTTGATAATTGAGATTTATTTGAACGTTGAGATTTGGAATTTGGGATTTCCATTTATGGGTTTGTTACCTTGTAGTTACAGTTATCGGTACAATCATCCGTCGTCCCTCCATTACCATCACATTCATAATCCTGAGAAGGATCTCCATTTTCCAAATGGGCACACAGTTTATACTGAAGAGCACTTGTCCAATCGTAACAGTAACGGTAAGTTGGTGATTTCGGATCTGATGGATAGGATATATAACTTGAAGGAAGAGCTGGAACACACGTTACAGTCGGTGTCGGGTAACTTCCGTTCTCAGATTTGTAAATTTCAAGAGCTGACCTGACTTGTTCAAGATCAGTTTTTCGAAGAGCATCTCGTCCGTTTCGAGTTAAGGCCTGAAAACTGGTAAAACCAATCGTTGATAAAAGTGCTATAATTGTTGAAGCAACAAGAAGCTCAATTAGAGTAAACCCGGAATCAGAAAACAGATTTTTGTTTTTTGTTCTCATTGTTGATTTGATACGCAAAATCCAGTTGGCGACTCTGCCTCGAGTACTGCACATACCTGGAACCCTGAATTATCACATGTCCCTCCACAGTAATATGGGGGAGTACCCTTGGGATCAGTAGGAACAGTTGGGAGAATCCCAATTGACGGACTATTACAGTAAATGCCCACAGAATAGAAATTTGTGGGAGTCGGATATTTATACCCGCATACACTATAGTATTGCTCTAGAGCACTTTGAATTTCTCGGACATCACTTTTTCTTTTGGCATCTCTCCCCTTTTTCTGAGCGGTTGAAAATGACGTAAGAGCAAGAGTGATAAGAATTGCCAAAATTGATATCACAACCAAAAGCTCAAGGAGAGTAAAACCAGCCAGAGGCTGGAATTTCCTGGATACTTGAAATTTACATGGGATTTGATATTTGAGATTTGGAATTTTCATATAGTTTCCTCCTATGGTTCGGCAACAGTATAACTAGCATCTGTACCACACACTGATGTTTGATCCCGATCGCTATCGGCAGGATTCTCTAAACACGAAGAGAGCGTATATTTTAAGGAGTCTCCACTATCTCGTGCATATACATACGGTGTTGGCGTTGTCAAAGCTTTCGGATCACATGGAAATTTACGGATGTAGACATTGCCAGATGGACACGTTGCACCCGATCCTCCTGAAGTCCAGCACTTACCACAAAGACTAACAGGCATGCTCGAAGGATAGATAAGCGGACTTTGGTCAAGTTTATATAATTCAAGGGCACTCTGGATTTGCTTGAGATCTGATTTTCGCTGCACATCTCGACCACGCTGCCTGGTACTTACGAAATTTGGAAGAAGAAGAGCCGAAAGGAAAGCCAAGACCGCAATCACAACCAAAAGTTCAATGAGAGTAAAGCCTGGCTCCGCCAGGAATTTCCAATTTTCAATTTTCAATTTCCAATGTCTAGAATTTGGAATTTGTAATGTATTTGGGATTTGGAATTTGGGATTTGGGATTTTTTTCTTCATGGTGTTGTATTCGGACTTGATAGACCGTAGTTATAACCATTGATGGAATTGCACGTAATGGTCGGAATAAGACTTGGATCGTTCTGATTTTCCAATCGAGTGTAAAGTTGAAAATATGTCCCATCGGTAGAGAGTAGACAATACTGCGTTGTCGCATTCTGGGGATCAGTTGGAATTTTCTGCATATAAATGACAGTCCCGTCATTTGGATTGACGAACGAAGTTCCTCCTGCTGGTATACTCGTTGGGTATGCCTTCATATCATTATAGTAAAGCTCAACCGCCTTCCCAATTGCTTCCAAATCCTGTTTTCTTCGCGAGTCCCTTCCTTTGATAAGCGTACTGGTAAAGTTTCCAAATGACACTGCGGCAAGTATGGTAATAATTGCCATTGCGATAAGAAGTTCAACAAGAGTAATACCGGAATCAGTAAACAGTGAACAGTGAACGGTGAACAGTTTTTTGTTCTTTGTTCTTTGTTCTTTGTTCATATCCCAACAATCCGTTTAAACAAAACCCATAATGTATCCCCCCAAACATACGCAATTACAGTTCCGACCACGAGAAACGGTCCGAACGGAATTGTACTTTTTAGTTTCTTTTTCCCCTGTAGTAACAGTATCAAAGAAACAATGGCTCCTGTCAAGAAAGAGAGATAAAAGGCAATTATTATCCTGGGTAGTCCCAAGATAAGTCCTAATACGAACGACAGTTTCACATCGCCAAATCCCATGCCTTTTCCACGCGTTATGAAAAAGAGAAAAAAAAATATCAAGGAAAAAATCCCGCCGGAAACCAGATTTTCCCAAATTGCCCTCCCATCTCCACTTCCTCCTATGAGAATGAAAGCGGCAATTCCCGAAAGGATAATTACCTCATCAGGAATGAGGGTATACTTTAAATCGGTAACAAAAATCACAATGAAACACGAGATAAGAACCCAAGAGGGGAGAAGTTGGATGAAAAGACCTTTTACGCTTAGGTACTGCGAGGTAACGTATGTTGCAAATACTCCTAGAAAAAGACTGCCTGTGAATAGTTCAACCAGAGGATACTGGACGGATATCTTTTTGTGACAGAAACGGCATCGCCCCCTCAGGAGAAGAAACGAGATAATAGGGACTAAATCGCGTGGACCAAGTACATGTTTACAAAAATCACAGTGAGATCTCCCTCTGATGATCGATCGATTGGCGGGAATTCGATCAATCACAACGTTGAGAAATGAACCTATGAGGGTACCTATGAAAAAAACAATTGCCGAGATAACCATACCTCTATTATGAATGAAAAAGTTCTTTCTCCCAAGCTTTCAAAGAATGCTCCCAGCTGAATTGTTGAGCTGTACGATAGGCGTTTCGAATAAGAAAGCGACGCGTTTTTGTATTGTTCCAAACTTTTTCGATAAGTCTGTCCGTTATGAGTTTCTCAGGACGATTAAAAAGGAAACAGTTGTATCTATCCTTGGCATACGCACGAATCCCCCCGGAATCTGTTGCAATGACCGGACAACTACTTGCCATCGCTTCCAAAGGAGGGAGAGGAAAACCTTCGCTCCTTGAAGTATGGAGGAAAAGATCACTTTGAGAATACAACTGACGAAGAAGCATTTGAGACGGATTCGTATAAAAAACATCAAAATCAGGACTTGGAGGATTCTTTTCATAAGAAGCTAACGCGAAACGAAATGATGGGTATGATTTTTTAATTTTCCGGACAAGGTCAATAAGTATATCGACTCCTTTGGGATAATCGTAGGTTGACAGAACTGAAAATATTTGGCAAAAGGGACGCCTTGGGCGTCTTTTTGGCCTAACACGGAAGAAAGTCCGATCAATACCAGGGGATACGATGGGAACATGCGAAGATTTGTACTTTTGCAGTTTTTCTGAAAGATACGGAGAAACAGTAATGGTAAAATAAGGAAAAGAGTATGTTTCTTGGGCAAGTCTTGAAAGGATGATATTTTTAGAAAAACCAGGCTCCCACCCTTGCACAAAATACACCCTTTTTGCCGAGTTTATGAATGGTAAAAGATAGGCAGTCGGCCAGAAAGTGGCAATGACAATATCGTAAAACTTCCTCATGTTCCAAAACTGGAAAGGAGAAAAAAAAGGGATATTTTTGGGGAAAAGATTCCGATCTCCCGGGACAATGGTACAAACAGAAACGTTGTGACCAAGACTTGCAATCCACGCTGCCTGTTTTGCAATAACTGCAAGCCCTCCACTTTTTTTGGTATTCCAGACAACAAAACAAATGGTCTTCTTTTTCATCTCAATTTCTTACAAGAACAACAGAACTATCATCCGTGTAGGCAATCTTCCATTTCCCATCATGAGTGACAAGCTCTTCAAATAATCTATGCCGAGGTATAAGGATGATATTCACATGGTACTTTGTTAGTATTTCTTCCCAACTCTTGTGGAGAGTAAACACTCTCTCAAATTCTTCATACAGTATTGAACCAGGGATACGACCGTCAATAAAAACGGGGTATTCGGGGAGTACCAAGTCAAGGTATCCACCCCACGTATAAAAATTGTACAGGTTTCCGGATGGTTTCGTTCGCCGGATATACTCAATTGCGCCGCAAGGATAGTTGAGCGTCTGACAATAGAGCGTATCTTTTTTTTCGACAGCCCTCACCAAAGAAATATTTTCATTCAAACGCGTAACTGCATTCCATGTAACGCCAACCATAAGGACGATGATGCCAACTTTTACACCTTTCCAAGCAATGAATTCGTTTATGTATTTTTTGAATGAGAGAAGAACTATTGGAGAAATTCCTAAAAAGAAAAATGGTGTATTTCTTCGAGATAAAGTGGCAAAGTAGACGAAAAATGAAATAAGAATAAGGGGAACAACGTCTCTGGAAGTAAAATTTTTGAGTGCAAACAGGCCAACAACAGCAATAACTCCAAAAAGAAGGAGAGTCCCTGGTATGTCAACAAGAATTGGTGGTAACCATTCAGAGATCGATGTCCGTACGGTCCCAATGATAGATGTTTCCGATGCGAGTTTTGCAGGGAGAAAAATTGCTTGAAGTAAACTGCCGGAAGGACCAGTGACTTTTTCGCTATATGGTCGGACCATTGAAAAGAGTACGGAAAAGATAAGTACAAGACATAGAGGGAAAATATAGCGTAAAGAACCATTTTTTCTTTTACGGCTTTCCAGAATAGTACGGAACAATTCTGCCACAATAAAAAGTACAATGACACCAATTCCCAACATGTATCCCGGGTGCATATTTGCCCAGAGGAGTAGTAAAAATGGAAGGAAAACTATAAATCGCACTTTCTTCGACTCAGAATAATAAAGGAGACAAAGATATAACAGTGAAAACAAGAGGAGGGTAAAATTTTGAGGACGAGGACCAACCCGGAGAAACGAATTTGAACCGATGAGAGAAAGAATGGCAAGGAGACTTTTTATTTCCCAGCGACCCGAAATTCCCGCAATAGGGATAAATAATGCAAGTGCGGTTATACCGGCAACAAAAAATGAGAGACCGAAAAATGAAAAGTTTGTGAATAGTAGATAAAAAATAGCTTCACTTAACCATTCATTATCGACAAGCGGATTTCCAGAAATTGTATGGGTGAATGTATCGACCGTTAAAATACGATTCTTTTCAACAATTTCTTTCCCGTACCTGATATGCCACCCAAAGTCTGGATCATAGACGAGTGCAAATGATAAAGAGAAAAAGATTCCAAAAAGCCAAAGGTAGAATAGCATACGCAGGAATAGGTGCGCCAAGGATCGGTATGAAAACGATTTGGGGGTAATGCCTGACATCAGAAAATTTTTGCGATTTTGCCTTTTGGAAATGCAAGATTGAAAATCTCGCTCCATCTTTTTTTGCCAAAAAGAAAATAATCTACGATAATACTCCCACGGTAAATAAGTCCTGTCTTTTGAGGGTAGCCAAATTTCCCGATTTTATATAGTCTGCGAGCGCGGATGATTTGAGGAAAATCAACAAAAAAAGAGACATATGCGCCGATAACTGAAAGAGGAGTCTTCCGAGATCCATAATGGAGAAGATAGTATAAAAGGGAAGCAATATCACAGACAATTCGAATTGGAAAAACCAGGAGTAACTCCCGAATTTTTAAATTCTTAAAAAGCAAAACAAGGTGATTCCGGTGGTTGTAAAATGTTTTTCTGGCAACATTTCGGTTGCCGGTGTATGCCCCGATATGTAATATTTCAACCGATGGACTATAGACAACTCTGAGTCCTACACGGTGTGCTCTGAAACAAATATCTTCTTCCTCCCCATGGGTAAAAAAGTATGGATCGAAGCGTCCAAGGCGTTCAAATACAGCTTTTCGGCAATAGAGGGCAACTCCGCTTGCCCAAAATACATCTCGCTCATCATCGTACTGGGAAATATCTTCTTCGAGGGAGCCAAAAATTCTCCCTCGGACAAACGGATAGCCAATAAAATCCATGAACCCTCCCGCCCCTCCTGCATATTCAAGGAAACGGGGATTTCGCATCCATTTAATTTTTGGTTGCAGAAAAGCAATGTGTGGGTTTTTGCGAAGTATGTCTATGGGTTTTTCTAAAAAATTTGATGGTACGATTGCATCGTTATTTAAAAATACGAGATATTTTCCCTGACTAACCGCAGCCCCAAGATTATTCCCCTCGGCGTACCCTGCATTTTCTGAGTGAGGAATAAATGTTATGTGAGGATATGTATGGAAATGCTGGCGTAAAAGTTGAATATCTTTTTTATTCGATGCGTTATCGATAAGAACTATTTCGTAATTCGGATAACTGGATGCGAGTACACTTTTTACACATCGAACTGTCACTTTCCCTCCATTGTGGTTAAGAATAACTACTGAAACAGATGGAGGACGAATTGACATTGTACTCAATGAATAAATTACACTATACTATACCATCCGTGTTCAAGAAAGAAAAAATAGTAACTATCCTTTTTGCCGGTATAATTTCCTTTGAGCTGTTTTTCTATCAGGTGCGTGATGATATCCGCATCCCAATCCTTCTTTTTACGCTCCTCTCGCTTTTTGTCCTTGCGCGAGACAGACAATTTTTTGTACCCAAAATTTTTTCTTTTGTGATCTTCTTACTTCTTCTATCTCGTCTGATTTCTGCTCTTACAACTGGCCAATCGTACCAACCGATTTTGGACCTTCTTTCCCAAGCAGGACTTTTTTTTATCGTAATTTTTTCATACAACCTTGCTCGTATAAAAAATGGGGGAGAGGATTTGACGATAAAAACTTGTACCGTGATCGTTTCCCTCCTTGCACTTATCGGGATTTTGGAGTATACCAGTCGAAACCTTTCCTCCCATAGTATCCCACTTCTCTTACCGTATAACTGGCCTACCAATGCAGCAACTCTCTTTCTCTTCTCCTTCCCAATCGCATATTCTCGATATCTTTTATCCCGCTCAACAGTTGCGTTACAACTTATCCAATTTGGAATGCTCATTCTCATCACGGTTGCCTGGATTCTAACTGGAGCGTATATTCCACTTTTAATCCTCTCCTTTTTTGCCGTAACGATTGTTGTCCTCCGTTCATATTTCCAACCGAAAAAATTACCCTCAATATTTCTCGTAAGGAAAATATTATTCTTCATCCTTCTTTTAACGCTTATCGTCCCAAACATCACTTCTTCGTTTGGTACACGACTCATACCCGATCAAATCGCTCCACACCTCTTCCAGTACCACTACTTCGATAGAGGGAACGCGTATGCGTTTGCTTTCGACCTCCTGCAAAAGAATTTCATCTGGGGCAGCGGTATCGGAGCATTTGCTGGTTTGTACGAGCAAAATCTTAATCGTCCGTGGATATTTTCAAGTTCTCTTGATAATGAGTTACTCCTCACGTTTGTAGAAACTGGACTATTTCCTTTTGTACTGAAACTGCTCTTATTTTTGTATCTGGGACGAAAAGCGATTCTCCAACTAAAAGTTTCGATTTTAGAGAATGCTCCGCTTCAGTTTTCATACCTTCTTCCGATCGTCTTCTATCTTCCTCTGACTTTTATTTCGTTTTCTTTCCAACTATTTCCTATCCTTTGTTTTTTTTACTTCCTGGCAGCCAAAGTCTTTGATAGGAGCGATATGACCACTCTCAAAGGGAAAAAACTATCTCTTATGACACTCCCACTGCTTTTTATCTCGATGCTCTTTCTCCTCAACGCTTTTCTCTTGCAACAAGGTCAACGGTTCTTCGTCCGAGGTGAAATTGAAAAGACAGAAAAACTTTTAACGCTCCTCACCCGTGAAAGCACGTTTTTTGTAAATCCCACCGTCTATACCTGGCTTGCCGCAACCGCTTTGGAAAAAAGGCAATACGACTTGGTTCTTCTCTCTCTATCAAAAAGGGAAACTATTGAAGGGGAGAGTGCCGAATCTGTCTACCAAAAGGCACTTATCGTTTATGGGAAAGGAGACGTGAACCAATCGATCCGTTTTCTTGAGGAAAGAATTACTAAAAACCCATACGTTGCCCCAAAATTCTACCTTACCCTCTCAGATCTTTACGTAGAAAAAGATGACTTGCCCCAAAGCCTCTACCTTCTCAAAAGGGCAAGCCATCTTTATCCTCTTCCATTCTCATTAAATCTTGTGGGCAAAACTATTCTCCACTCATCTGGCTACTTGAACCCGCTTCAAACAATCTATTACCAACTCTTTCAAAAAACGAATAATCCGAATTTCTTTTATGACGCTGCTCGACTAAACTATTAATACTATTAATACCTTGTTATACGTTTACGGCAGACACGCATACGCTGTATTTGCATTCTGACAAAGTTGAGCATTCGCAGGGATTAGATCAGTCGGTAATCCTGTTCCTCCCGCACCACCACATCTCGTCCATGCATCATCGACAAATGCTTTCGATTTAGGGAGAAAACATATGTATACACTATCTCCCTGTAATCCTCGATTGAAAAAGTAAAGAGGATTGTAATCACCTGCTGTAATTCTTGTGATAAATGAACTTTTGAGCTCACTGGTATTGGTTGATAATGCAGTTAAAGCTCGGTTTACATCGGTATTATTTGTCGCAACTTTGACTAAGCTTGCATTGTTAAATGCAAACTGGTTTGTTACATCATCAACAGCTCCCATCCAGGGATAATACCCTTTCTGGGTGTAATACCTGTCCGATCCAGAAATTAGCTGCTCAGCATCAGACCGACTGGCTGTATCTTTACTTCGATTTATTTGTTCTATTGGATTAATTGCAGACAAAACCGCCACGGCAAGAAAACCCAAAACAGCGATAACGATAAGGAGCTCGATCATGGTAAAACCTTCTCGGGCACGCAATGTTATCCTATTCATTTGAATTTTCTCACCCCCTTTCATGAATTCTCATAGAGAAAGTAGTCTAAAATTTGCTTGTCAGGGAATAAATTGGAACAAGAACTGCAATGACTAAAAACCCAACTCCCAAGCCTAATATAACCATGATAAGTGGTTCAATCATAGTTGTCAAGGTTCTAACAACTGCATCTGCTTCCGTCTCAAAATAGTGGGAAAGTTTGTAGAGAGAATCACCGAGTTTCCCAGTCTGTTCACCAACGGCAACCATTTGTCCCAATATTGGAGGAAAAATCGGATTAACGGAAAACGGCTCAGATAATGCAAACCCTTTTTCTACTTTTTTAGCTGCATCCGCAAACGCTTCTTTAAAAAGAATGTTCCCTGTCGCATCTTGAGCAATTTGAAGTGCGGTTAGTATCGGAACACCCCCATCAACCAAAAGGGCAAGCGTTCGAGTAATCTCAACGAGCGTTGATTCCCGAATAAGAGGTCCAAGAATCGGAAGCCGCATGAGAGTTTGCGCGACTATCCTTTGTCCAAGTTTTGTTTTTTTCCACCGAAGAAAAAGAATTCCGAAAACAACCGGGACGCCAATAACCAAGTACCATGAATTTATCATGAGATTTGAAAGTGCAATCAGAATCCGTGTAGGAAGAGGAAGCTCTACCCCGAATTCCGTATACAGTTTGGTAAGTCTTGGTACAACCACTGTTATAACAATGATTGATACTGCCCCAAGGCCACCAACAACGATAGCAGGGTAGGTGAGTGCGCCGCGAATTTTATTTCGAAACTCTCTCGATTTATCCAGATTATCCGCAAGTCTTGAGAGAATAACATCCAATTTTCCTGACGCTTCCCCTGCACGAACCAGTGCGAGATAAATCGGGGGAAATGTATCAGGGTACTTTTCTAATGATTCTGCAAAAGATTTCCCACCTTGAACATCATCCTCAACCTGATTCACGAGGCGAATAAGATTTGGTTTCTTGATCTGCTGCTGCAAAATCCCCAACGCATCAGCAAGGGTAAGTCCTGATGTGATCATGGTTGAAAGTTGCCGGGTGAAGTGAACAAGGTCATTAAAAGAAATACCCGATGAGTGAATTCGAATAGCAAATGGTTCTCCCGCTTCTTTAAGAGAGATAACAAAAAATCCCCGTTCATGAAGAAGGTTTAAAGCGTGTTTTGCCGATTTCCCCTCCACAAGACCTTTCACTGTCTTCCCTAGTTGATCTTTCACTCGGTAGCTAAAACGTGGCATAAAGGTAAGTTAGCGTTCAATAAGTTGAAGATACGTATCTGGACGAAAGGCGTATTCGAGTGCTACTTCGTGAGTAATAAGGTTGTTTTTCACTTTATCCTTCAAATCCTCCTCAAAAAGTCGCATTCCAACGTCTGATGATGTTTGGATAATATTATCAATAAGGTGAGTTTTTCCCTCACGAAGGGTATTTTTAATACTGGCAGTTCCTACAAGCACTTCGCAAACCGGAAGTCTCATCCCGTCAACTCCAGGTACTAAACGCTGCGTCACTGTTCCAGCAAGAACCATGGAAAGTTGCAGCTTTACCTGATCTTGTTTTACCGGTGGAAATATATCAATAATTCTATCGATCGTCTGAGCCGCAGTATTGGTATGGAGGGTGGAAAAAACAAGATGTCCTGTTTCTGCAATCGTGAGAACTGACGCAACTGTCTCCAAATCACGCATCTCCCCAATAAAGACAACGTCGGGATCTTCGCGAAGTACTACTTTCAACGCAGAAGCCCAAGAGTGCGTATCTCCATACATTTCTCTTTGAGAAATCATTGCCTTTTCTTTGGGATAGACATACTCAATAGGATCCTCAATCGTCACAACGTGGACACGACGCGATTTATTGATTTCGTTAATAAGTGAGGCAAGTGTGGTTGACTTTCCTTGTCCAGTTGCACCCGTAATAAGAACTAATCCTTGCTTCAATTTTGTAAATTCGATAAGGTCGGCCGGTAAATGAAGTTCCGAAAGTGTAGGAACAATACCAGGAATGACCCGAAATGCCGCAGCAAGCGTTCCTTTCTGATAGTAGGCGTTTGTGCGGAATCGGACAGTTCTACCGCCTTCAAATTCATAGACGACGGAAAAATCTAACTCTCTATTTGTGACAAGAAGATCTTTTTGGGTACCGGTAAGTAAAGAAAAAACCATCTTCTCGATCTCATCTGCTGTAATCTCCGGATACGTGACCAGGGGATGAAGTTCTCCCTGCACACGGATCGTGGGGAGATGTCCACTGACAATATGGAGATCTGATGCATTTCGTGTTACCGCAACGGTAAGTAGTTCTTGAATGTCCATATTATTCCTGTGCGACTCTTATAACTTCCTCAATTGTCGTTGTCCCATCCAACACTTTCAGATACCCATCTTGTTTCATGGTGATGAGTCCTTCTTCAAGAGCTTGTTTTTCAATTTGTCCGGCCGTGGCATGCTCGATGATCATTTTTGATAAGGAGGCAGTGACATTTATCGCCTCGAAAATGCCAATTCTTCCAAGATACCCTGTGTTGTTGCATTCCTTACATCCTTTTCCACGATAGAGTGGCGTCTCTTTCCCCTCTGGGAAAAGTTTCCCTAAAACCTGTTTTATATCGGTAATCACTGCAGGAAGGGGAGTGTATGACTCTTTACAAAACGTACAAATTCTTCTTGTAATTCTTTGAGCCAAAACGGCATTGAGAACTGACACGATAAGAAACGGTTCAGCCCCTAAATCAAGCAGTCTCGGAATTGCAGTTGAGGCATCATTGGTATGAAGTGTTGAGAAAACTAAATGTCCCGTCAAGGCAGCTTGAACTGCAAGTCCGGTTGTTTCACCATCACGGATTTCTCCAACAAGAATAATATTCGGATCTTGCCGAAGAAACGATCGAATGCCGTTTGCAAAAGTAAGCCCGGCTGCAGGATTTATCTGGACTTGATTTAATCCCGATATTTCATACTCGACTGGATCTTCTAGTGTGACAATATTTACTTTCGGAGTGTTAAGACGGGATAAAACAGAATACAGCGTTGTTGTTTTTCCCGAACCCGTCGGACCGGTCACAAGAATAATACCGTGAGGTCTGGTAATGGCGTTTTCCAATACTTTGAGGGTGGTACCACGGAGGCCTAATTCCGGAAGTTCTGGAATACCGCCGGTTTTTTTTAACAGACGAATGACTACCTTCTCACCATGAACTGTGGGAAGTGTCGAAACACGAAGGTCAACCTCATCTCCACCGAACTTAAATGTGAAACGGCCATCTTGCGGAGTTCGGCGCTCGTCTATTTTCATATCGGAAAGAATTTTGATACGTGATATAACCGCCTCATGAACAGACTTGGGAAGAGCTAATCGTTCATGGAGAATTCCATCAATTCTGTATCGCACCCTTGTTCGTGTCTCATGCGGCTCTATATGAATATCAGATGCCCGACTGCGCATGGCGTATTCCAAAATTGTGGCAACAATTTTGGAAACGGGCGCTTCCTTGATGATTTTATTAATAAGATTCGGATCTTGACGAGCAGTTTCGGAATCGGCGGTATCTTTTAACGCCTCTGTGACTTCTGCAGATAACCCTGCAGTATAGACCTCTTCGATCTTTTCTAGTATTTCTACTTCTTTGGCAAGATAAGGGAAAATTGATTTTCCGGACTTTTGCTCCAAGAACTCGACGGTTGGAAGATCGAGAGGGTCAACCATCGCTACTTTCAATTTATCCGTTGGGTGATCAAGTTCAAATGGAATGATCTTGTATTTCCTTGCAACGGGTTCGGGAATGAGAGTTAATATTTCAGGAGAAATTCCACGACCAACGAGAGACAAAAATGGAACGTGGTAAATTTCGGCTTTCACCGCTAATAAATCATCTTCTGCAATGAGGCTTTTCTTGAGGAGTATTTCGACAATGGAAAGACCGGTATTTATTGAGATTTGCTTTACTTCATCGGCGATACTTTGGGAAATAATCCCTTTACTGATAAGAATTGGCAGTATTTTTTGGTCAAGGTCCATGGGCAGGAACTACAACAAATAAACTCCGGTACATTCATCCACCGGTATTTCCATTATCCTTTTTTACCTGTATAATTGTCAATAGAAACCCGCCACCAATTACAGTCTGGAATGATCATAAATGCAAACATATCTTCTTGTCTCAGTACGTGATGAATTCTTGCAAAAACATCTTGATCATCTCGTGGAAACATATGAAATTCTTCCATTTAATATTCATTCCATCAGTCCAAATCCCTCTATTGGAATTGCGGATGTGCGAAAACTGATTGCGTTAACAAAACTCAAGCCTCTCGGAGGAGGGGAGAGACTCATCGTAATAAAAAAAGCAGAATTGGCAACACTTGAAGCCGCGAATGCTCTTTTGAAGCTTCTTGAAGAACCACCAAATAAGACGCATATTGTCTTAACAACATCAAATATCCATCTTCTTCTTGAAACAATCGTTTCTCGATGCATTGTCATCCGAGGACCAACACGGAAAGAAAATGAGGTAACCCCCACGTTTGCCAAAGAGTTTTCCTCACTCTTAACTGCATCACCAGGAAAACGGGTAGCCTACTCTCAAGAAAAAATTAATTCGCGTGGCGAGGCGCTTGAATTTATAGAAATGCTCATTTCCGCACTTTCTACGCATCTTTCATCTCCCAAGGGAATGCTCCCTTTAGGAAAACGTGAAACAGCGCAAAGTATCAAAAGGGCAGAATCTGCCCGACTCTATCTTGCGCGAAATATCAATTTTAAAGCGACCATGGATGTGTTTTTGATGGGGCTTCCTAAGATTTCGATATCGTCGTTTTCTTAGACTTTTACCTTCATTCCTCTTGCCAAATTGCAAAAACCTGACTATAATAAAGTGTGGAAAAGAAAGCTAGTAAAACGCATTCCAAAAAGGGATACACCGGCGATCAAATCGTCGTCCTCGAGGGACTAGATCCAGTCCGCAAGCGTCCCGCAATGTACATCGGCTCCACGGATCTGAAAGGAGTTCACCACTGTATTACGGAAATCATCGATAACTCTGTTGATGAAGCTCTTGTAGGATTTGCTACAAACGTCTGGATCACCATTCATCCTGATAATGCCGTCACGGTTATTGATGATGGAAGAGGCATTCCCATCGATAATGTTCCCAAATACAACACACCAGCTCTTGAAATTGTCATGACAAAACTCCACGCAGGGGGCAAATTTGACTCCCAAGCGTATAAAGTTTCTGGTGGTCTCCACGGAGTGGGTGCATCAGTTGTCAATGCACTTTCTGAACGGATGGAGGTGTATGTCATTCGTGATGGAATAGTTTATATGCAAAAATACAGCCGTGGGAAAACACTCTCGAAAGTTGAAAAAATTGGGTTATGGAAGGAAAGTTCGGTACGAAAAAAAATTCAGCTTCCACCTGAAGTACCTTCCGAAAATCTACAATCTGGAACTATTTCTACATTTCTTGTCGACCGTGAAATTTTCCAAAGCGAGATTTCTCCTGACTACCTCGTTATCCGCAAACAGGTAAGAGAACGAGCATACCTTGTCTCGAAACTCTACTTTCATCTAAGTGATCAACGGACGGGAAAATCTGAACACTTCTACTTTGAAGGAGGGATTGCATCTCTTGTCGAATCTCTTAATCGGAACAAACAGACTCTCCACGATCCAATATTTATCAAAAAAACCAACAGTGATATAGAGCTTCAGGTCGCAATCCAATATAACGACGGGGTAAACGAAAATGTCGAAAGTTACGTCAATGTAATAAATACAATCGAGGGAGGAACTCACCTGACGGGATTTCGAATGGCGTTAACAAGAAGCATCAATACCTATGCCCGAAAAATCGGCGCGTTGAAATCAGAACAGGATAGTATCATTGGAGAAGACGCCCGGGAGGGATTAACTGCTGTTGTTTATATCAAAATGCCTTCCCACAACTTACAATTTGAGGGACAAACAAAGACCAAACTCGGGAATGCAGAAATCCAGCCGTTTAGTCAAACTGCCGTCAATGATGCCCTCGATATGTATTTTGAAGAGCATCCAAGTGACGGCCGGAGGATCCTGGAAAAAGTTTTCCTGGCAGCCAAAGCACGACTTGCAGCCAAAGCAGCAAGAGAAGCAATCATCAGAAAAGGAGCCCTTGAAGGCTCAACACTTCCGGGAAAACTTGCCGATTGCCAAACGAGGAATCCCGCCGAATCAGAACTTTTTATCGTTGAAGGTGATTCTGCGGGAGGAAGTGCGAAGCAGGGAAGAGATAGAAAATTCCAGGCAATACTTCCTCTTCGCGGAAAAATTTTAAACACCGAACGGGCACGGCTTGATAAAATTTTAGATTTTGCAGAAATCAAAGATCTCGTCATTGCTCTTGGTATGGGAATTGCAGAAAGTTTGCATCCGGAAAAGCTCCGATATCACAGAATCATTATTATGACCGATGCCGATGTTGACGGAGAGCATATCCGTACTCTTCTTCTTACGTTTTTTTACCGTCATCTTCCGTATATTGTCCTAAACAGCCACCTCTATATTGCTCAACCACCGCTTTACAAAATTCAGATAGGGAAAGACGTATTGTATGCATACTCTGAAGAAGAACGAATAAAGATTCTTGAATCAAAAAAAGAAGGAAAAATAACACCTTCACTGCAACGGTACAAAGGGCTGGGAGAAATGAATCCTGAACAGCTGTGGGAAACAACCATGAATCCCGAACATAGACTTCTGAAACAAGTAACGGTCGAGGACGCCACTTCTGCAGATGAAGTCTTTAGTATGCTGATGGGAGATGAAGTTCCGCCCAGAAAACGCTTTATACAAACACATGCGAAATTAGCAACGTTAGATATCTAAGGAAGGAGAGTCCATGTTTACGCTCACTCATGTAGCAATTCTATCTAGTATTTGCACAGTTGCCTATGCCATCTACTTGTCACTTCGAATTGAGAAGCTTCCCAAAGGAAGTCCTGAGATGTCTTCGATATCTGATGCAATTTCAGAAGGTGCATACGCATTTTTGAATAGACAATATAAAACGGTTGGTGTTATTGCCATTGCTATTGTTGTTCTTCTTTGGTTTACCCTTGGATATCTCGCAAGTATCGCCTTTGGGGTCGGAGCGTTCTGTTCTGCTCTTGCAGGATATATGGGTATGCGCATATCGGTACGAGCAAATGTCAGAACTGCAGAGGCTGCAAAAAGTGGTTTACAGCATGCGCTCACTGTTGCATTTCACGGTGGATCGGTCACTGGTCTTATGGTATCAGGACTTGCGCTTTTTTCTGTTTCTGGAATGTATCTTCTTCTTACCTCCCTTACTACAGAAACTATTCCTAATATTCAACCACTCATTGCTTTGGGATTTGGAGGATCACTCATCTCAGTATTTGCCCGACTCGGAGGAGGAATCTACACAAAGGGAGCAGATGTCGGCACTGATATGGTTGGGAAAATTGAAAAAAACATCCCTGAAGACGATCCAAGAAATCCTGGAGTTATTGCGGATCTCGTTGGAGACAATGTTGGCGATGATGCTGGAATGGCAGCAGATCTTTTTGAGACGTATGTCATTACGCTCGTTGCAGTAATGATTCTTGGTCATCTCACATTTCCATCATACCCCAATGCACTTCTTTACCCATTTGCTGTTGGAGCTTTTGCCAATATTGCATCAATTATTGGAACGTTATTTGTGCGTCTTGGGAGAAATAAAAACATCATGCAGGCTCTTTATAAAGGACTGATCGTAGCCTCTGTTTTGAGCCTTATTGCTCTCTATCCCATAACGTACCTCATTATGGGAGAAAATGGACTTTATTCGATTGGGAGTTTATACATTGCTAATATAATAGGAATTATTGTTACTTTTGGGCTGGTTGCAATCACTGAATATTTTACCTCAAAAAGTTATAGCCCAGTAAAAACGATCGCATCTAGCTCCAGCACTGGACATGGAACAAATATTATTGCAGGTCTTGCTATTTCTATGAAAGCGACACTTCCTGCTGTCCTTCTTATTGCAAGTGCCACACTTATTAGTTTTGTGCTTTCCGGGCTTTACGGTATTGCACTATCTGCCATGTCCATGCTGTCAATTGCAGGCATTGTCGTGGCGATTGATGCTTTCGGTCCCATAACTGATAATGCAGGTGGAATCGCTGAAATGACGAATCAGCCGGAAAGCGTAAGAAAAGTCACTGATAGCCTCGATGCGGTTGGGAATACAACAAAAGCGATAACCAAAGCATACGCAATCGGTTCCGCAGGACTTGCAGCATTGGTTCTTTTTGCAAGCTACACACAGGAACTCTCAGTTTTAACAACCGCTTCAGTTGACACCGTTTCGAATTTTTCTCTTTCAGACCCCTTCGTTATCGTAGGACTTCTTATTGGTGCATCCCTTCCATACATCTTTGGTGCACTGGCAATGGAGGCAGTTGGACGAACTGCAGAATCTGTGGTTCAGGAGGTAAGACGACAGTTTAAGGAAATAAAAGGAATCATGCAAGGGAAAACAAAACCTGAGTATGGACGGGCTGTCGATATTGTCACAAAATCAGCCTTGAAAGAAATGATTATCCCTGCACTTATCCCTGTTGTGGTACCCATTCTTGTAGGATTCGTGTTGGGTAGCCAAGCTCTCGGAGGACTCTTAGTGGGAACAATTGTCACAGGACTCTTTGTTGCCATATCAATGACGACGGGTGGAGCAGCGTGGGACAATGCAAAAAAGTACATTGAGGAAGGATTTTTGGGTGGAAAAGGAAGCCCAGCCCATCAAGCAGCGGTCACGGGAGATACTGTCGGAGATCCGTACAAAGACACAGCAGGACCAGCGATAAATCCTATGATAAAAGTAGCAAATATTGTAGCGCTTCTCATTGCTGGAAGCATACGATAAAAATTCAAAATGTCTATCGGAAAACTTCAACCAACAGGAATCACTGATGAGATGCAACGAAGCTATCTCGACTACGCGATGAGTGTCATCGTTGCTCGGGCACTTCCTGATGTTCGGGATGGTCTGAAACCAGTCCATCGGAGAATCCTCTATGCCATGCATCAATTAGGACTCCACTATACCGGGAAACACACCAAATCGGCAAAAGTTGTCGGAGAAGTCTTGGGAAAATATCATCCTCATGGAGATATGCCTGTCTATGATGCGCTTGTACGCCTGGCACAGGAATTCTCTATGCGGTATCCCTTGATTTCGGGTCAAGGAAATTTTGGCTCAATCGATGGTGATCCACCGGCGGCCATGCGGTACACGGAAGTTAAACTCTCCAAAATTGCCGAAGAAGTTCTTATCGATATTGAGAAAGAAACGGTTGAGTTCATTCCAAATTTTGACGGTACTCTCAAAGAACCAGTATGGTTGCCTGCAAAACTCCCTAACCTTCTCCTCATGGGAGGAGATGGCATTGCAGTTGGCATGGCCACCAAAATCCCTCCGCATAATCTTTCCGAAGTTTGCGATGCCCTTATATTTCTAATTGGAAAAACCACCTTTGTTGCCGATGATCAAGGAGCGAAAAAGATGCATGTAGATGCCACTCTTGAAGAAATCATGAAGTATATCCAAGGACCGGATTTTCCAACAGCAGGCCTTATCTACGATATCGAAGAAATCAAAAATGCGTATGCAACAGGTCGAGGAAAAATTGTCGTTCGGGGGAAAGCTGAAATAGAAGAAATGGGAGGTGGAAAATCTGCAATCATTCTAACAGAACTTCCATACCAGGTGAACAAGGCACAACTTATTATGCGGATTGCTGATCTTGTAAAAGACAAAAAGATCGAAGGGATTTCAGACTTGAGAGACGAATCTGACAGGCGCGGAATCCGGGTTGTAATCGAACTGAAACGTGATTCAGTCCCACGAAAAGTCCTCAATAATCTTTATAAGCACACAGAGATTCAAACTGTTTTTGCAGTAAACATAGTCGCTCTCGTTGATAAAACTCCTCAGACGATGACACTCAAAATGATTCTTGAGGAATACCTGAAACATCGCCACAACGTTATTCGCAGAAGAAGTGAGTTTGAACTGCGAGAAGCGAAACTCCGCGCCCATATCCTTGAAGGGTTAAAAATTGCGGTTGACCATATCGATGAAGTTGTCGAAATAATCAAAAAAGCCAAGGACGTTGATGATGCAAGAGGAAAGCTCATACAAAAATTTGGTTTAACCGAAATTCAGTCACAAGCGATTTTGGACATGCAGTTGAAAAGGTTAGCTGCACTTGAGCGGCAAAAAATCGAGGATGAGCTCGCCATGCTTCGGGAAACCATTGAGTACCTTGAAGGTCTCCTTGCCAATCCTGCAAAAATCATGGCAGTTATAAAAGATGAGCTAGTCAAGCTGAAAGAGAAATACGGCGATGAACGCCGAACGCGTGTGTACAAATCAAAGGTGGGAGAATTTTCCGATGAAGAGCTCATTCAAAACGAGGAAACAGTCATTGTGATGACCAAAAGTGGCTATGTGAAACGTCAATCTCCTTCATCGTTTAAAGTACAAGCACGCGGAGGAAAAGGAGTTATTGGTATTACCACCAAAGAAGAAGACACGATTGAACTCTTCCTTTCTGCTTATACACACGATAATCTTCTGATTTTTACCAATAAAGGGAAAGTCTATCAACTTCGGGTCTGGGATCTTCCTGAGGGAACACGTATCAGTAAAGGTCAAGCAATCATTAATCTTATTAACATCGATCAAAATGAGCTCGTAACGTCGGTCTTAACGTATGCACTGAAGGGAGAGGAAAGCCGCAAATACTCCTATATTGTCATGGGAACAAAGCGGGGAACGGTCAAAAAATCTCGGCTGAAAGAGTATGAACACATTCGAAGAAATGGACTGGTTGCAATAAAACTTGAAGCCGGAGATGAACTTAGATGGGCACGACTTTCAACCGGAGAAGATGATATTCTCGTGGTAACCCACGAAGGGAAATCAATTAAATGTCCAGAAAAAGAAGTACGTCCCACAGGAAGAGATACGATGGGTGTCCGGGGAATCCTTATGGGAAAAGATGATTATCTTGTCGCAATGGAAATTATAGGAAAGGGTGAGCAACAAGCAGACTTTTTGACAATCATGGAAAAGGGTTTGGGTAAAAAAACTCCTGTATCGAATTTCCCCAGGCAACATAGAGGCGGACAGGGAGTGAAAGTTGCTGACGTAACTGCGAAAACTGGAAAAGTCATTAGTGCCCAACTTATCCCAACGGATTGTCAAAATCTTGTTCTTACATCTGTGAAAGGACAAGTGGTAAAACTGCCGATTACCTCAGTCCCACGGCTTTCTCGAACTACTCAAGGTGTTATCCTGATGCGATTTTCCCATCAAGGGGATGCCGTTGCAGCTACTACATGTCTCGGATAGGATGTACTCATGAAAATCGATGGAAGACTGATAGCACACCATATTCTGGAAATGCAAAAGGAAACGGTCGCGAAACTTTTGCAGCAACACATTCGCCCGCATTTAGCAGTAATCCTTGTTGGAAATGACTCTTCCTCCATGGTATATGTCAACCAAAAAGAAAAGTATGGACAAAAACTCGGGGTAAAAGTCACTATCTATCATTTTTCTGCCTCCACAGATACGAAAAGCTTCCTCCACCAAGTCAATTCTTTCGTTCACAAAAAGGAAATTCACGGTGCTATTATTCAACGCCCTGTGCCGCTTCCGATAGATAAAAAAATACTCAATGAGATGGTACCACCAGAAAAAGACGTTGACGGCTTCCATCCACAATCACGTTTTACACCGCCAATCGCTAACGCAACGCTTGCAATACTTCGACATGTCTTTGAGACGAGCGCGAAAGAAGGAAAATCAAGTATCTCTTTTGAGTCATGGATAAGAAAACAGCATGTCCTCGTTATCGGTAGGGGAGAGACAGCTGGGGAACCAATTGCAGAAAAATTGAAAAACGTAGGAGCCGTGGTAACTATTGCTCATAGTCAATCAAAAAATATGGATGAAACTGCAAAACAATCAGATATTATTGTCAGTTGTGTCGGGAAACCAAACATTGTACGACGTGAAATGGTCTCATTGAAAACCATATTAATAGGTGTCGGCCTCCATGCGGAAAATCAGAAACTCTATCCAGATTATAACGAGGAGAAAATAAGAGATATCGTCGCGTTTTATACACCGGTACCAGGTGGAGTTGGACCAGTAAATGTTGCTTGTCTTTTTGAAAACGTCCTGAAAGCTACTTCTTATCAAATCTAAACTTCATTTCCTATGGTATTTTTTATGGATTTCTCGGAGTTGCGGATTGGTCACATGGGTGTAAATCTGAGTCGTTGATATATTTTTATGCCCGAGCATTTCCTGAATTGCTCGAAGATCGGCACCCCCTGAAAGAAGATCAGTGGCAAATGTGTGACGAAGTCCATGAGGGGTAATTTTCAACGGCAAATGTGCCTTTTTGACATATTTCTCGACAATTCGCTGGATTGAACGGGCTGAAAGACGAAGCCCCAACCCATCAACTGATACTTCCGGAGTCTTTCCAGAATAACGAATAAATACCGGCTTGTACTCATCTTCTCTTGAGGAAAGATAGTCAGTTAACCATCTGAGAGCAGATTCAGACAAAAATACTACTCGCGGACGACCGCCTTTACCAATCACCCCAAACTCACCGCTCTCAAGATTGATCATGTCCCGATTTAACCGCACAAGTTCGCTCACCCGAAGACCGGTACTGAAAAGAACTTCTAATATTGCTTTATCCCGTAACCCCTGAGGAGTAGAAATTTCCGGCATGTTTAGAAGTCTATCCATCTGTTCGCGGTCCAAAAATTTGAGCGATCTACTCTCTGCCTTTGCAAGTTCAATTTGATCCGGGCTCAGTACTTTCGTCCCTCTTCTTACTAAGAACCTCAGCATGGACCTGAGGGCTATAAGATGATAGTTTTGGGTAATCCGCTGAAGAGGAACTCCCTTTTCATCAACAAATCGAGATAAAAAAAGTCGGTACGTCCTTATGACTTCCGGAGTTACCGAGGCTGTATGTGATAGATAAGGCGATTGTGAAGCTCCAAACTGAATAAATCTGTCTAAATAATGGCGATAATTGCGGATAGTCAACCGGGAACAATTTTTCTCCAATTCAATATATTCTAGAAACTGATTGACTGCCTCGATAAGATCCATATATTTTCACTCTATCACATCATGTGACATTTTGCGACATCGAATAAATCAATTCCCATGTCCAGATTTCCGAGGCTAAATGCAAGCCTCTATAGTGCCCTAGGAAGGGTGATTGTCGTACCACCTGAATATTTTATGTCTACTCCCAATACGCACATCAACTTTCACCAACAATCCCGTTTTGCAGGACCTGTTTTCGGCATTTTTATGAGTAGAGTTCCAAAGAGAGGAAAACGAAATTACTGAAATTTACATTCCTGTCAATTTCTAATAATTTCCACGATGAATTTTGCCAAAGTAAATCAAATACACAAATGACCACTTCCCCGGTACGTGTGCGTATTAATGTCGCAAAAGCATCATTGTACGACATTATGTATACCACTCCTCGTCTATATTCCTTCTACTTTTTTTCTATTTTTTTCTAAACAAGGAAGGGATCCGTGGAAAAGAACTGGCAGAAGAGTGTAGTACGTCCGGGATCACTCCGCAACGATTACGTAATCAACTGTAAAGAGATTATAATTTTGTATTGGTGATTATCACTTACGCTTACCAAGAAGCGATGAGGAATATACGGGAAAATAAGCGTGCTTCGGGTTTTCTTACACCACCCTACTTTGGCCCATCATAAAGCTCTAAATTAATAATTTTGTGGCTAAATTATTGAAGATCACGTTGTCCGCGATCATTCATAAATAGAGCGTTATAGTAAGCTATGATGTTATTTTTGAGGCTAATTATGCTCTGCAATCCCTCCTCGAGAGGGCAATAACACTTTTCGAAGCTACTTATTCTCGAATGAGGAAATAAATATATTTGTCACTCTGTTGCCTGAAGTGCTCGGGTTTGGTAGGGCGACATGGATATATAATTGATATATGGAGCTTTGTATAAGCATAAACCCTTGTTTTTGAGGCTAATTCTTCTTACGATTCTTGCTATACATATCGAATTTAGGTGGTGATATGAGAAAGGAACGAAGGAGTAGAAGTGATCCAAACTATATCAACTGAAGCCAGATTGTGCTCTTCATTTCGTGAAAACTGACATCTATTTTTCGTGAAAACTATCCACAATGGATTTATATTACTATAGGACACATACTAATAGGCTTTGCCTGCCCCTGGTAAACTCTCTCCCCTCTCCTCCATCAAAGGTTTGATACTTGATATTGTTAATTATCCCCATGACGATGTTAAGAGAAGAAGGGCAAAGGCGATGATGAATGCGAAAATGTATTCCCGAATGGTATTTCGAAACAACCGTCCTTGAAGATGCTGCTGAATAATACCGGTAACGGCATAATACGTTGCGGCAAAAAAAAGTGAGGCCGTGGATAATTGGAGTGGCCAAAATGAAAGAGCTATACTCTCCTCCCCTACAATCACTGCAACAAGAAGACTGTTCATCAAAAGATTTCGCGAAATATGATTTTCAAGCGTAATTGACCAGAATGACTGGAGCGAAAGAAGAAAGATGAGAGGAAAGACGACGATTGAGTTTGCCCAAAAGGGCATCTTGAGGGAAAGAACAATATTACTAACCAAAAAAACCACAACCAACGTAATGAGAAGCCCACTTGTTTGAGCAACGCGAAGGAGCGGAATGGATCGATTCACTGCAACATTATAAATGTTGACTGCTTTGAGTATCGCATACGTCCCGATTGCAAAAATGGTGGTTGTTGAAAGTCGTATAATCCACCTTGCAGGAAGCAAAAAATAAAAAAGAGAAACCGAGAAAGTAAAAAGAACCGGGAGAATAAAAAGCATGAGCCACTCTATCCCCTTAATATCCTCGGAAAGCGACCAAATGGTTAGCGCGTATGCACAAACGGCGAGTATCCCAACCATAAGGAAACGATAATCATCCCAGATAAGCTGTGTTAAAAGAATTCCGGCAGTTAGAAATACCGTTTGAATGGCAAAACGCTGAGTTTTATCAAGATGAAGATAAAACCGAATGTTTCTGCGAAAAAACAGGTGTAATTTTGTCATTGTCCAAAACTCTACAGAAACTCGTTTGGAATATCAAAATTCGCAAATACCGTATGAACATCTTCTAATTCCTCAAGATTCGTTAAAAGCCGCAAAAGCTTGCTAGCTGTTTCTTTGTTAGTAACCGGAACAACTATTTTGGGTCGGTAATACAATTCGCTTGAGGATATGGAAATACCACGTGCGGAAATAGTTTCTTTCACCTCATGAAGTTTTGAGGCTTGGGTATAGATATCGTTCTCTTCTCCTTCGGTATCGATGTCAATCGCGCCACCGTCAATTGCCGCCTCCATAATTTCATCACTCGTTTTTCCCTGCTCTAAAACCCGAATAAGACCTACGAGTTCAAACATATGTGCAACAGACCCGCTTTGCGCTAAGTTTCCTCCTTCATGATCCAAAACGTTTTTAATTCCCGCAACTGTCCGCTGTTTATTATTTGTGACTGCCTCAATGATTATCCCAACACCTCCCGGACCAAACGCCTCATAGATTGCCTCCTCAACTTCCCCTTCTGCACCTTCCCCTTTTCCTCTTTGAAGTGCCCTCTCGATCTTGTCTTTTGGCATGTTTGCCAACCGAGCACGATCGATAGCAAGGCGGAGACGGACATTTGCAATTGGGTCGGTAACTCCCCCACCCTGACGGACTGCGATAATAATTGCGTTGGTCATTTTGGTAAAAATCTTCGCCTTTACACTATCAGTTTGTTCCTTTTGATGTTTTACCTTTGACCATTTTGAGTGTCCAGACATGCGGTCACATTATATCTTCCCCCTTGACTTTTCTCAACTCGATCCGTAAACTACCTCTATATTTTTTACTCTCCGAAATAAGATTGTAGTCATGCACGATTCAACTTCAATCGCAATCCAAGCCGCTTTAACTCATGATTGGGAAAAGGCAATCGAATTAAACCAAGAAATTCTCAAAGACAATAAAAACGACATCAGTACATTAAATAGACTCGGATATGCGTATACTCAACTTGGAGAGCTTGAGGAGGCGAGACGCTTGTACCGAAAAATACTTGCTCTTGATAAATACAATCTCATCGCCCAAAAAAATCTTGAGCGAATTAATACGCTTTTCAAAACGAAAAAGCGTGGTAATCGCAAAAAATCTCAACACAATTCACTCTCGCCGGGACTATTTATTGAAGAGCCAGGGAAAACAAAAACAGTGCACCTTATAAATATCGCACCAGCAAATTTTACCTCCCATCTTGATATCGGCGATATTGTTTCGCTTTGTCCAAAAAAACATTCGATTGAAGTTCGAGATGGAGACAATACGTATATCGGTGCACTCCCTGATGATATTTCCTTTCGACTCCTCAGATTCCTTCAGGCAGGAAATACATATCAGGTATGTATTAAAAATGTCGAGAAGAGAAACGTCTCAATTTTCATTCGCGAGATCAAGCGCGGCAAACGATTTTCAACCCAACCAACATTTACCACTTCCCTTGCCGATCTTCGGGTAAATGCGGGACTTCGGGATCAAGAAAATAGTGGAACTGAAGAAGAAAATCAAGAAGTATCAGAAGAATAGTGGATAATCTTTTTTTTCAGAAAGAGTATAACTCCGCCGATATTTTTTTTCCTGGAAATCTTTAAATTCTCAACCTCTGGGGGGGTTCCCAGCTCCTTTTTCATAGCTTTGTATGCAAGAAAGAAAGAAACAACAAAAATAACGATGACTGCAATAAGAAGTATCATTGAGTGAATCCTACACCTAAAACTACTTGGAGATCAACAACGTTTGTCGAAAGAGAAATCTCACCTTTCTTGCACCCGTAATACCGCATGAGCCGCTGTACAATGGCACTATCCCAGATCTCCTTTACCCGGACGTGTATAACACAAGAAGTTGTATCTGGGATCATCGAGGTTGATTTGACCAAGACATCTGCACCCATTGTCTCAAGTACCCATCCAAACCTCTTTGCAACACTTTCCACTTCTGTCGCATTGACCACTTCCACGCTTTTTTCTTCTAGACGGACTTCATGATCTTGAAATATGTCCGGATACCGATTCCCAAACGAGTCCGTGTCAATTGTAAAAACATTAATCCCGTCGGGAAGCTTTTCCTCCCAAAGTAAACCCTCTTTTTGCGCGTCAATAAAGATAACAGTATCACTCCGAAATGATCGAATTGCCTGCCAGAGACGAAAGAGATCAATGATTGAAATATTTGTTTGGGATCCCGAGAGTGATTGGATAAAAGATGGAAGACGAGGAATAACTCCAATATAGGAAAAGTAGTCTCTTTTGAGTTTTGCCGTATCGGAGACAGTTGTAAGAGAAATTTCAACCTGTTCTTCAAGAGAAAAGAATCCATACACTGGAACTCCGAGTGTCTCTTCAATGCTTCGAGAGAGAAGCATTCCTCCTCCACGCTTCTTATCTAAATTACCAAGAGGATACACGGATGAGGCAACGTACGTTCCGTATCCGTACGGCAGGGAAAGTTGCGTATTGGCAGGGAATGCAACGAGAACAGACCTTTTTGTTTCCGGTTCTATGGAAAGCACGAGTAAGGGTCGCGAGTTGAGAACAAGTGTAAAACGGCTTTTTCCATCCCAGCGGCTCGTTTGAAAAAGAAAAAGAACAACCAAAGTGACGCACCCAGTAAGAAGAAAGACTGGAAGAAACCGAAGAATCCACCGTACTATGGTTCTTCGGTTTCTACGCTTCATTTTTGCCTTTTTTTATGATTTCAACCTTCGGCAAAATAAATGATTCCTTCCGAACAAGCTCTTGAGCCTTTTTATCAAGAGTGCTTTTTTTGGGTTTTTTCTTATCTCCTTTAAAGAATCCTCCAAATTGCCCCATATATATTTTTATAAAAAAGTTACCAAGAAAAGTCAATAATGTTGACGTTTTTAGCTTGTCCGGATACGCATGACCTTTTCCCGGACAGTACTTTCTTCCTCCCCAAGAATCTGAAGAAGAATTTGAGTCATCGAAATAGCTGCTTCAAATTCGGGTTGAACGACAGTGTGAACTCCCAAACTTTTTAGTTTCTTTGCATCCTCTTCAAAGTGGGTGCGGCAAATAATAATGGCAGAGGGATTCAGTGTCAAGGTGTTTGTGATAACCGCTTCCTGAGTATGCCTGTCTGCATACGCAAGAATGACGACACGAGCTTCCCGAACACGCGCAAACTCCAAAACGTCAATTTCTGCTGGATCACCATAGATGACAGTGACACCAGATTTTTTAAGTTGGTCAACAAGAACATGATTATAGTCAACAACAACGTAGGGAATTTGAGCTGAGGCGAGCGCTTTGCATATGTACTTCCCTACCCGACCGTGTCCCAACACAACAACGTGATTTTCCATCGTAAAACTCTCCCGAGGGGGACTTATATCAAGATGGCTCACCAATGTTTTTGCAAAAGGAAAAAATGTAAGTACGATTCTCTTTAAGAAATAGTACAATCGATCCGAGACTGATAGGAGGGGTATCGAGACAATAAGAGAAAAAAATGTGACTGAGAGGATGAGTAAGAAAGTATCATTGGTGATAAGACGTGCGGAGTTTCCCAAAATGGCTAAAATAAAGGCAAATTCTCCAACGGAAACAAGCGAAAAGCCAACGAGGACTGCAGTTTTCGTATGGTACCCAAGGAGAATAACTAATATCGTAGAAACGAAAAACTTTATACCGATGACGCAGGTAGTCAAAAGAAGAATAAGAACCCAGTTGGCAAGAAAAAATTCCGGACGAACTAAAAATCCAAGGGAAACGAAAAAGACAGTAGCAAAAAGATCACGTAAAGGACGAACTTCAGCAAATATTCCGTGATGAGCTGTTGAGGATGCAAGAAGAATCCCGGCAACAAAAGCACCCAACGCGTAGGACAGTCCGAGAAGTTGAAAAAGATAGGCTAGAAAGAGGCACATCCCGACAGCCGCTGTTAAAAGTAACTCTCGGGAGCCAAGATTTGCAATTTTTCCAAATATCCACGGTACTGTCCGTTTCCCCAAAAGAAGCACAACAAAAAATGCCATCGTTGCTATGAGAATACTTCTTCCAAATGTTATTGTTGAAACGAAGATCTGTGATTGTTCCCCCAACATGATACTTCCTATTGCTGGAAGGAGAATAAAAAGTGGCAGTGTGTATAAGTCCTGCATGAAAAGCCACCCAGCCGCCATTTCTCCATGGAGAGTCTCAAGCTCCCCTCGATCGGAAAGTACCTTCAGAACCGCAGCTGTTGACGAGAGAGAAAAAACAGCTCCCAAAAAGAGTGCTGTGTAAAAATCCATTCCAAATAGTGGAAAAATAATAAGGCCAATCAAAATGGTAAAAAGTACTTGAATAAGCGACCCCCAAAAGATAACTTCCCCCAACTCTTTGAGCCGGTTAACGGTAAACTCCAATCCGACGGTAAAAAGAAGGAGCGCCACCCCAATTTCGGCAATACTGTTGATACTTTTTGTCAATGGAATGTACTGATTGAGAATACTCCCCACAAAAATCCCACTAACCGCATACCCTACAATGACTGGCAGCTTTAATTTCTTGGCAACCACTCCTCCCACAAATGAGGTAAAGAGAATAACGACTAAATCGTACGAAAAAGAAACTTCCATATGTCTAGTACATCAGAAAAATCGGCTGTTGTGAAGAGGAAAGATTTAATTAACAGGTTCCATCTTTGCAAGAACATCGTCTAAATCTTTGGGAAGTGGAGAAACGATTGTCATCAGTTTCGAAGTCTTCGGATGATGAATGGTGATACTTTGGGAGTGGAGGAAAAGCCGGGGACAAAAGATACGATCGCTTCTTGCGATTTTCCGCCCTGCATAGAAACTGTCTGAAACAATCGGGTGACCAACATGTTTGAGATGAATACGGATTTGGTGTGTTCTGCCGGTTTTGGGAAAAATAACAAGAAAAGAATAATATTCCTTCTTGAAGAAGTATACTCTTTTGACGGTATAGGATGTTTCCGCTTCTCTTCCTCCGGGCAAAACACCAAACCGCTCTCGATTCCATGGGAGTCTGCCGACACTTGCTTGAATTGTCCCCGACACACTGGGAAGTTTCCCATGAGAGAGTGCGAGATATGTTTTCTCCACCTGTCGACTCTTAAATTGCGCCAAAATTAGGTCAAGACTCTGAGGGGTTTTGGCGGCAATAACAACACCGGATGTTTCTTTATCTAACCTGTGCGCAATGCCTGAACGGGAAAAAAATACTGGAAATTGGTGAGGGGAATATTTTTTCCAAAGGAGTCGGTAACGAGCATCCATCCAATCCTGCAACGTTGCAACCGAGACAGATTCTGCGCGATTTACGATTACCCCAGACGGTTTGTCAATTGCAACAATATCCAAATCTTCAAAAAGAACTGGAATATCCATGAGAGCGGATACGTTATTTACCCTTCACCTTTGATTCCCTCTTCCGTTCACAGGAAACGCAGTACAACGCAGTGGGGTTTATTGCCAACCTCTCATCTTCGATCATCTTCTTACAGGAATGACAGCGTCCGTACGTCCCTTTTTTAATCCTCTCAAGAGCCTCTTCAATATCGACCATTCGTCGCTTCAATTCTTTCTCAAGAGCTTCCATCCGCTCATGTGAAATTTCCTCAATAGCATCTGTATCGGATGCAGCGTTGTCATTGAGCCGATCCGGATCAGAAAATGGATCTTGAGCTTTGAGTGATGAAAGTGTGGTATTAATCTTATGCTTTTCTCGACTCAGATTTTCGTGAATTCTCTTTAATACATTTAAAGGAAAATTCATATATCTTTCTTTCGCAGGTATTGCACCCGTTGAATAATTGGAATAAGAAATACAATAAGCCCAATTGCTGCGACAACCTGTCTGAAACTCATAGCATATAAGTATAGCGTGCGCACCTTGAAAAACTCAAGTAGGAAGATTGTAAGACTCACTCCCCAAACAAACACTGCACTAGTAAGTCCCTTTGGCCACTTCCGCCGCAGACTCTTCGTATAAAGTACGTACAAGGCACATGAGAGAATAAGAAGTGAAAATGCTTCGTATAACTCTACCGGATGTCGTATCCCAGTTATTCCAACAATACGAACACCAAGTGGTAGCACTGTCTCAGTTCCAAACCCAGATCCTCCAAGGAATTGTCCAATTTTCGTAAAAACGAGTGCGAGAGAGCTACTGACGGCAAAAAGGTCAAAAAGGTGCAAAACGTTGTACCGCTTTTTTTTCGCATACCAGTACAAGAAGAGAAAGCCTCCGAAAAGTCCACCGATAAGTGAGAGTCCCGGTGTATCACGGACTAAAATATAGCGGAGAATATTTGTCCCAAAATCTTGAAAGTTGAGGAGAATGTAAATTGCTCGTGCTGAGAGAAGCGCAACAAAACTTGTTGCAAAATACATGTCCAAATACTCTTCTTCTTTCAACTCTTCCCGACCAAACTTCCATATAATGAACGTAGAGAAAATAAACGCCACGGCAAGCAAAAATCCAAAGGAGTATACGTTAAACGGCCCGATACTAAAAAGTATTGGTTTCATAGGAATTGATTTACCCTTTCTTGGAATACATCACTTTATACCGTTGACGTTGGAAGTAATGGTAAATTCCAGAAACGAAAACAATACCACCAACGAGTGTTAGTGTCTTCCCTACTCCAATTGTATCAGCTAAGAGTCCAGAAAATACAACAGGAATAATTGATACTCCACCGGTTAACGCCGTTAATACTCCGTACACTCGTCCTCGTATCCCTCCTGAGGAATCCTGCTGAAGGATCGTATTGGCAGGAACGGTGATGAATGAATTCATCATTCCAAGGAGAAATAAGAGTATCATGACCGGAAAAATGGTCCCAATGACAAGGGACGCATTGGGGAACGCAAGTGTATACGACGAGGAATCAAACCGTGTCAGAAGCGATAGACATAATAGAATAATACCAGTGAATAGAATTCCAAAAAGAATAAGTGTGCCCTTGAGAAATCTCATACCATACCCTCCAATAAATAGTGCACCGGAAACAAGCCCGATTACAGCAGGTCCCATGACGATATAGGAGCTCTCGGTCAAATCAATAGACAAAATTTTATCTGCAAAACCAGGGGTAAGGACTGAAAGAGTCATAATAAGTGATTGGGCAAATGTCATAAGAATCAGACTTTGTCGCACACGGACGTTTCTACCTATAAAGGTAATACCATCATCAACTCCTTTGAAAAGAGATGAGAAAGTTAAAGGAAGCGTCGTTCTTTTTACTACCATCTTCGGAAGAAGATAGGCAAAGAAACTTGCACATCCCATAAGTACCGTCATGAACACATAGACATCACGACCACCAAAGATGCGAAGAATCGGCCCGGCAACAACAAATCCTGTTATGGTAGAAAGATAAAAACTGATAGTAAAAAGAGAATTTGCGGCAAGCAAGTTTTTTTTCGGAACAAGATTTGGTATTGCGGGAGCTTCAGCCGGGATAAAGATCTGTGTCACCAATGAGAATGAAATCGCAAGAATATATAAAAAGAAAATATTGGAAGCAAAAAGAAAAAACCCAAGAAAAAGAAGGAGGCGAACGACATTACACCAAAAAAGAATTGAGCGTTTATCAAAATAGTCTACGATACCTCCTGCAAAAACCCCAAATATAATTGAGGGGATACCGAATGTTAAAAAAAGAAGAGAGACTGCCGTATTTGATTGTGTTTCTTGGTACACTCGTATTGCCAGTACAAATGACAGCATGTTCACCGCAACTTGCGAAAAAATCTGAGCCAACCACAAATTGCGAAAATGCTTATTGAGAACAACTTCCGAAAAGGGATGTTCTGACATGAGATTTAGTTAGAACTGACCAAGGAATGTAAGGAGTAATCGGACACCAAATCCTGTTCCTCCTTTGGGAGTCAGTGGTGTCTCCTTTTCGGCAAATGATGGTCCGGCAATATCAAGGTGTGCCCAAGACACGGAATCAACAAACTCCTGCAAGAAAAGAGCTGCAGTTATTGCCCCTCCATATCTCCCTGTTTGAATATTTTTTACATCGGCAACACCACTTTCTATAAGTTCTTTGTAATCTTTCTCAAGAGGCATCGGCCAAACCTTCTCACCAGTCTCCTTCGCCGCTTTCATAAGTTCATCTTGAAGTTTTTTATTATTACTCCAAAGACCGGTGATATCCTGTCCAAGCGCCACCATACAGGCACCAGTTAGCGTTGCCAGATCAATCAGGTACTCTGGCTTGACGATTTTGATCACATATGAAAATGCATCTGCCAAGGTCAATCGACCCTCGGCATCGGTATTTAATACTTCAATAGTTTTTCCATTTGCGGACGTCACAATATCACCAGGTTTTATTGCACTTCCTGATGGCATATTCTCACATGCTGCAATTATTCCAGAAACTGTATACGGAATTTCAAGTTGAGTTAGGTATGCAAATACAGATAAGACGGTAGCAGCCCCTGCCATGTCGAGCTTCATTGTCTCCATGTGCTCGGCGCTTTTCAGAGATACCCCACCGGTATCAAACGTTATTCCTTTGCCTACCAAGGCAATCTTTCCTTTTGATCGTTTCGGAGTATAGGTAAGGTGGATAAATTTCGGCGGCTCGGTTGAACCTTTGGCGACTCCAAGGTATGCGCCCATCCCGAACTTTTCCGCATCTTCTTTTTCAAGAATTTTCACTCTAATTATTTTGGGGTTTTTCTTGGCAATCTCCAATGCAATCTTTGCAAGGTACGTGGGCGTACAGATTTGAGATGGTTCATTGACAAGATCACGAGCCATGCAAGAAGCTTTTGCAAGTATCGTTCCTTTTTTCACCGCAACTTCTGCCGCTGAAAGTTGAGGAGGAGAAACATGAATTGTCCCGTCCTGTAAGCTTTTATCATTTTCTTTTTTCTTTTTATATTTATCAAACGAGTAGGTAGAAAGATAAAGCGCCTCTGTAACCGACTGAACGAGGGTTGAAACTGGGTATTTTTTCAAAAACACAAACGGTAGCTCTATGACGCAATTCGTCCCGTGAATTTTTTTGACTTCTTTGACAGCTTGGGCAACAGCCAGCTTAAGAATAATAGGTTCAAATTCATCGCTTCTTCCAAGACCGAAAAGGAATACTTTATATGCGCCAATTCTCCCATTGGTAGAAAGAGTCAGTTTTTGATCACGTTTACCCGAAAAACTCTCCTTTTTGGCAACAGAAAAAAGTGCACCAGAAAGCTTTGAATCAAGATTTGATAAGAAACTCAGATTCTCAAACCCAACAAAAACACACAGTGCATCTGTTTCGAGTTTCCCAACATCTAAGGCTTTCAGGTGAATATTCATGTACTTTTTGACTACTACACTTATACAAAATATAATTGGTGGAGTCAATCCGAATTCCCTTGGGCGGGTGCTGGAACTGGTAGACAGGTAAGTCTCAAAAACTTATGGCAGTCAACTGCCGTGAGGGTTCGATTCCCTCTCCGCCCACCAAAAAGATAATAAGTGCAAGAAAAATTCTTATAACGAGGGCTCAGCGGCTTTTTTATCGACAGAGTAAAAGCGGATTCGATCCCCCTTGAAGATAAGATCAATTTCGGCTGTCGGGCCATTTCTGTGTTTTGCAATAAGAAGCTTCACAATTTGATGACCCCACTGTTCAAGTTCCTGCTCCTCCCGGTACAGAAACATCACGACATCTGCATCCTGTTCAATTGCCCCCGATTCTCGCAAATCTGCAAGCTGAGGAATTTTTGTCCCTCTTGCTTCGACCGCCCGTGACAGCTGGGAAACAGCAAGGACAGGAATATGGAGTTCTCGGGCTAAGTTTTTCAATGACTGAGAAACCATCGATACTTCCTGGACGCGATTATCAAACCGCCTCCCTGGATCTACCAATTGCAAATAGTCAACGATCAGTAGCTTCACTTTCTGATTGACCTGTAGACGCCTTGCTTTGGTGCGCATTTCAAAAATATTTATGCCGGGAGTATCATCAATATAGATCGGAGCATCAGCCAAATCGCCCATCGCTTGAGAAAGTTTCGTAAAGTCGCTATCGGCAAGTTTTCCGGTTTTCAGTCTCCATGCATCAACATCAGCTTGGGAAACGAGAAGTCGATCGACAAGCTCTTCCTTACTCATCTCAAGAGAGAAAATACCAACGGCAGTCTTTTCGGCAACGGCAACATGTTGAGCGATATTTAAAGAAAATGCAGTTTTTCCCTGTCCTGGTCGAGCGGCCAAAATAAGCAGGTTCGAATCCTGCATACCGGCAAGTCGATTATCCAAATCCGAAAATCCCGTTGCAACCCCTCGTAACGACCCCCCCCGCTTATGAATCTCATCAAGCCGATCAAAACTTTCGGTAAGCGCATCTTTAATTGGAATAAAATCCTGATGGGACCGCCGTTCTGAAATTGCCAAAACTTCACTTTCGGCTTTATCGAGAATTGACTTGACATCTTTCGTCTCGTCAAATGCATCACTTGAAATAGTCGAAGATGCCTCAATAAGACGTCTTTTGATGTAATTGTCGGTGACGATTTTTGCATACTCCTCAACATGGGCAGACGTTGGTACTATATTGGTAAGCTCGGTCAGATATGCTGTCCCACCAACATTTTTATATATACCCATTTTCTTAAGTTGCGAAGTAACGGTAACAATATCAACAGGCTCATGCCGTTCGAAAAGAGACATCATCGAAGAATAGATCCCAGCGTGAGATTCCTTATAAAAGTATTCGGGTCTAACAAATTCGATGACTTCGGCAAGTGCATCACGATCGATAAGAATTGCTCCAAGTATTGAGGCTTCTGCTTGATCATTGTGTGGAGGTATGCGGGCATCTACCATAAAATTAAAAACACAAAGTAAATATCAAATAGAAAAAATATTTATTTTTTTGATAAGTGTATTTGATATTTGAGGTTGATATTTGCTATTATGAAAGTACCACAACCGTCGTTTCCGTTGGTAATTTGTCTTGAGATACAGTCAATTTCGGTACCGGTGTAATTCCTTCCTTTCCCATTTCCTTCAGAAAAAGATCGAGGGTAGAAAGCACATCAAAGTCTTTGGTAAGCCCATCTCTCTTATAGTGCATAGGAATAATAATCTTTGGCGTTATTTGAGAAACAACTTCCGATGCCAAAGCCGCATCCAATGTAAAATATCCTCCGACGGGGATCATGAGAATGCCAACATCCCCGATTGTATCAAGTTGCGCTTCGGTAAGCTTATGTCCTAAATCACCACAATGGACAAGGGAGATTCCGTCCATTTCAATGCGGTAAATCGTATTTCCACCTCGTTCAGATCCCAGAGATGCATCATGAAATGTATCTATCCCAATGATCTTTATTCCTTTCACTTCATACTCCCCCGCCCCGGAAACAATAACTGGCGTCCCATCAACTGCCTCTCGGAAATTATGATCATGGTGTTCATGCGAAATGGTAACAATATCGGCTGGTATTTTGGGAAACTTGAGGCCCACGAATTTGGGATCAAAAGGATCAGTTACTACGATCGCGTTTTTTCCTCGTAATTTAAATGATGAGTGTCCGAGGTAGGTAATTTCCATGAGAGTAAAAGTCTTTCGACTTTAGCATGTTTAATTTTCCTTGACAAGAGGTGTAAAGTAAGTCTACACTATAACACCCTATGAAGCAGGATATTTTGATCGCGGTTGGTGTCGGTTTTGTCGTTGGAAGCGTTGTTGCTGTCACTGCAACCAGCCTACCAACTCTTCTATCACAAGCAAGAAAATCATTGCCTGCCGAGACAATCTCTCCATCATTTGCTCCTTCCATGACGCCAAAGGAAGTACAACTGAATTCATTCGCGGTAACTTCACCTTCCGATCAGAGCGTTTCTGATTCAAATACACTCTCGGTTGTTGGATCTGCAGGTCCTTCGACAAAAATTCTTCTTGAATCAGAAAGTGAGAGTAAAATTGTTGAAGCATCAGCCTCCGGTACGTTTGAGGGAAAACTCAAAATAAATGAAGGCGCAAATACACTGTACTTTACCAACATCGCGGAAAATGGACAAATTGCAACTGAAACACGCACTGTATTTTACACACCTGAGGAACTCTAATTCTCTATGATATTCGCATTCAAAAAAATATTCATTACAGGTATCATAGTCATAGCAAGCCTTATCGTTACCTCTTCTCCAATGCTCGCCGCAACCCCTACTCCTGTGCCAGATGAAGCAACACCTTCTGGACTTTTGGATAAGCTGAAAAAAATTGAAGTACTCAAAGATAAAATCGCCACAAAAGTCGCTGAGCTTCGAAAAAGCGAAAAAGGAGCAGTTGGTGGAAAAATTAAGACGCTTAGTGATAAATCAATTACGTTAACAACACGGATAGGGGAAAAATCGCTCACGTACTCAGATGACACAACATTTTTCACTCTTGATGGAGCAACTCGAAACCAGCTGGACGTACGTAAATTGAAAGTGGACGATACAATTTCGGCAATTGGGTACTTCGAAGATAGCGGTACCCTCATTGCAAAATATGTCTATAGCCAAACACCTCTCCTATTTTTAAGCGGAAAGATTTCTAATATAGAAAAAAGTAACTACACTGTCACCATCAAAGACGCTCAAGGAGAAACTTTGGCTGATATCGAAACGTACTCACAGATGTTTCTCATCGACCCCATGAAGGGACTCGTGAAGGGTGGATTTTCAAAACTTGCCGTCGGAAGTTCAATTCATGCCCTGGCAACTCCAAACTCCAAAGAAGTAAATCGTGTCTCAATACGAAGACTTATTACCCTTGTATCAATACTACCTCAAGAAACAGGTTCCCTTGTTTCTTCACCATCAGCAACAGTATCACCAAAAATTACTCCCAAAAGTAATACCTCTACTCCATCCGCCATACCAACAAAGAAACCGTGATAGGTACACACAACCTCTGAAGGTCACTTTGATGTTCTCTTCCCAGAAAGAAACTTCAGCATTTTCCTGTGAAGCACACTATTTGCGGCTAAAATATCCGGAGTAAAAACATTCCAAGCGTACCCTTTCGAATCGGAGACAGTCGCTCCCGCTTTTTGGGCAATAAGCACAGCTGCTGCCGTATCCCATGGCATGAGATGAACATGGCTGTAAATATCAATTGCTCCAAGCGCAAGGAGTGATAAATTCGTTGCAGCCGATCCAAGTATTTTTATCTGCCGAACATGTCCAAATACTTTTTTTAAAAAGTTTGTTGTAGAATCGCGCGTTGATAAAATGTGGGACCAATCCGTGCATACGACTGCTTCATAAAGATTTGAAACGGTTGATACGTGAATTCTCCTTCCATTCCAATACGCACCGTCTCGATCGGCTTGAGCCCAGAACATCCTGCTGGATACTGGAACGAATAATACCCCCAAAATGGATTGTCCCTTCCATGAAAGTCCAACACTGATGGAATAATTTGCATCACCTCTGGCAAAATTGGCAGTACCATCCAAAGGATCGACAATAAAGAGCAGTTCGTGTTTGATATATTGGTCCAAGTCAGACGGTGCAGTTTCTTCCGTAAGAACGGGAATATCAGGAAACTGGCGGTGTAATTGGTCTCGTAAGAACTCATCCGCCTTCAAATCAGCAACAGTCACGAAATCAATCGTCCCTTTCTTTTTCTGCGGTATCATTTCAGCATGATAGTATCTTCGAATTATCTGTCCTGCCGTGGGTAAAATATTTATCAAAAAATCCCGAACTTTTGATAGCTCTAATGGATATGAAGGGCTCGTCATATGTATAGTATAGCGAAGTTTGGTACAATACAGAAATATTTCAAAATGCACGATAGAATCCAAATCCTTCAGAAATCTTTTGAACGGCTGCACATCGACAGTCTTTTCATATCTGATCAGTACAATGTTTCATATCTCACCGGGTTTGTTGGCTTATCTCCAAATGAACGGGAAGGATTTCTCTTTGTTACCAAAAGAGAGGCGTACCTTCTTACGTTTCCAACATCCTATGGTCTCTACCCCAAAAAAGAGAGGGAATTTAAAACACTTTGCATAACTTATGATATTCGACTATCTGACCATCTCGAAAAAATCCTTCAGAAATCTCACTCTCAATCCATGGGAGTTGAGAAACAAAATCTTACTCTTTCTGAATTTGAATCTCTTTCCAAGAAGCTCTCTGTTCGTCTCAAAAGAACCGAGGGGATCGTAGAAAATCTTCGTGTGATAAAAACACGTGAAGAAATAGGTAAAATCAAAATAGCCTCCGAGGTTGCCGACCGCGCATTCTCATATATTTTGAAGAAAGTGTCGAAAGGAGTATGCGAGAAGGAACTAGCTATTGAGATAGAGTCTTTTATCAAAAGAAATAGTGACGATGTTTCCTTTCCTCCAATTGTCGCAATTGATGAAAGTTCCGCTATCCCCCATTATATGTCAGGAACGAAAAGGCGTGTGCAAAAAGGAAGTCTCATTCTTTTGGATTTTGGCGCAAAATTCAAAGGGTACTGCTCGGATATGACCCGGGTCATTTTCTATAAAACTCCCTCTTTTCAGAAAAGAAAAATGTATGAAACAGTTTTCGCAGCCCAAAAAAAAGCACTCAACGCTCTTACTGCCGGAATTTCCGCAAGTTCCGTTGATAAAATCGCCCGAAAAATAATTGAGGAGACAGGATTCCCCCCGTATCCCCATGGGTTGGGTCATGGAGTGGGATGCGCCATCCATGAAGCTCCAAGACTAAAAAAGGGGTCAAAGGAGAAACTTGGTAAAAACATGGTCGTCACTGTTGAACCCGGTATCTACATCGAGGACTACGGTGGTGTCCGCATTGAGGATTTGGTAGTATTAAGAAGTAAAGGAGCGGAAATTCTTACAAAATCGACTAAAGAGATGATCATTTTATGAATAAACTGATAACTCCACAAATTCTCAAAGGCTTCCGCGATTTTCTGCCTGAGGATGCGCAGAAGCGCCAGTATGTTATCGATGTCATACGAAGAACCTTCGAACTTTACGGATTCGTCCCCATCGAAACACCGGCCATAGAATACTTGGAAACATTCACCGGCAATATTGGCGAGGACGAGCATCTTTTTTATAAATTCAAAGATCAGGGAGGAAGAGATGTTGCTCTTCGCTATGACCAAACCGTACCAACATGTCGGGTCATCGCCCAGTATCCTAGTAAAATCACCCTTCCATTCAAACGGTACCAAATCCAGACTGTCTGGAGGGCCGAGAAACCGCAAAAAGGAAGGTATAGAGAATTTCTGCAGTGTGATGCGGATATTTTTGGAGTGGAAGATGCATCTGCCGATGGAGAAACGATTGCTCTTTCTATTGATATTTATAAGAACCTACGGTTTAAAAAACCCATCGCCATCATAAATGACAGAGAACTCTATAAAGATATACCGTATAAAGCAATAACAGCAATTGATAAATTAGAGAAGGTTGGGGCATCAGGGGTTTTACAAGAATTAAACCAAAAAGGTTTTTCCAACAAGGATGCCAAAACACTCCTTGATACAATCAAAAATAATAAACCGAATGACAGATTGAAAAAGATTTTTGACTATCTTGATGGTTACGGTTTAACAGAAAATTATCAATATAAACCAACCCTTGCCCGTTCGTTCTCTTACTCTACCGGGCCAATTTGGGAAATAGTTGTTGGCGACTTTCCAACGGGCAGTCTTTTGGGTGGAGAACGATTTGATAGCCTTGTATCGCGTTTTTCAAATATGAAAGTACCAGGGACTGGTTTTGCTATCGGTTTTGACCGAACTATTCTTGCGATGGAGGAACTGGGTCTTTTCCCACCAATTTCTACCAAAACAAAAGTTTTAGTGACAATTTTTGACGAAACGACACTTCGATATTCCCAAAAAATTGCACAACTTCTTCGATCGCACGCAATTCCTACCGATCTTTTTCCTGATCCAAATCAGAAGTTAGAAAAACAGCTCAAATACGCACTCAAAAAGGGGGTGCCGCTTGTCCTTATAGCTGGCCCGGATGAGTTAAGAAAGCAATCCGTTACCGTGAAAAATCTCGCTACCCGTACACAAAAAACGGTGCAATTAAAGGAACTGCCCCATGCTCTCAACCTCACATAGAAAAGCCATAGTTGCCCTGATTAGTGCAAATATCATCTGGGGGATGGCCTCTCCTATTTTTAAACTTTCACTGGAAAATATCCCCCCGTTTACATTGGCTTTTATAAGATTTCTTGGAGCTTCATTTCTCCTGTTACCATTTGTGCTGCCAAATCTTACAATTTCAAGAAAAGATTGGACAGCGCTTTTCTTCTTCTCCCTCTTTGGTATAACTATAAACATCTCATTTTTTTTCCTCGGTCTCAAACTTGCTCCTTCAATCAATATGCCAATCATTGCATCCTCCTCACCTGCTTTTTTGTACTTACTTTCACTACTTTTTTTGAAGGAAAAGTTCCACCTCAAAACTTTTTTGGGACTTCTGGTTAGTATGTGTGGGGTGCTTCTTTTCCTCATCCAACCCCTATTTGAACAGGGTTTTGCTTTAGAAAGTATTGGAAATTTGTTTTTCTTGATCGCAGCGTTGGGAATAGTTGGTCATACAATTATCGGCAAACCAATTCTCAATAGGTACAGTGCAAAAACTCTCACTTTCTGGTCATTTCTTATTGGGGCGTATAGCTTCTTTCCCCTCTTTCTTTTTGAACAGGTGGCATTTCGCCCGATACCCCCTCTTGACTATCGTGGAATACTTGGAATCATTTTTGGGATTTTCCTCTCATCAACGATTGCGTACACTCTTTACGACTGGGGAATTCGAAAAATCCCGGGCCAAGAAATTGGCATTTTTGCCTATATTGATCCAGTTGTTGCTGCAACTCTTGCCTATCCACTTCTTGGGGAAACAATTACTCCTGTCTTTATCGTCGGAAGTATTTTTATTTTCGGGGGGATATTCATCGCAGAAGGAAGACTCAACTACCACCCGCTTCACAAACTGCACTCTTGATGCTATAATGGGCACTCTATGAAAGCGAAAATTCACCCTCAGTGGTATCCAAACGCACAGGTTCTGTGCGCCTGCGGTACTACCTTCACCATTGGTTCAACCAAAGAAAATATTCGGGTCGAAATCTGTAGCAAATGTCATCCATTCTTTACCGGTGAAATGAAGTTTGTTGATACGATGGGCAGGGTAGATCGCTTCCAACAGAAACAGAAAATCGCAAAAGAACAAAAAGCTCACATTGCCAGCAAACGACAAAAAAAACTTGAACGACAAGAACAAATTCGATCTCCCAAGTCACTTCGAGAAATGCTGTTAGGAAGTTAATTCGCTTTGGCAATAATCCGTAAATTTCCCTATGAACCAAAATATAGCAATCATCGAAATACGTGGGGGAACTGGTGGTGACGAAGCAAAGATCTGGGCAGGTGATTTACTTCGCATGTATACTCGTTTTGCGGCAATAAAAAGCTGGAGAGTTGATTTCCTTGACGATTCTGTTGTAAAAATTACCGGCCCCAATGCATTCTCACAACTTCAATTTGAGGCAGGAGTCCATCGAGTTCAGAGGATTCCGAAAACAGAAAGGTCGGGACGCATTCATACGTCAACAGCAACGGTTGCAGTACTTCCTGAGATTGAACAAAACCAAATTTATGTAAATCCGCAAGATTTGGAGTGGGATTTTTATAGAAGCGGTGGAAAAGGTGGCCAAAATGTCAACAAAGTATCAACTGCCGTTCGCTTGAGACACAAATTAACCGGTATCGTTACCTCCGCACAACGAGAAAGAAGTCAGGAGCAAAATAGAAGGATTGCGCTAGAGCTTCTGAGATCAAAACTCTGGGAAGTGGAAGAGCAAAAGAAAGAGCAACAACTTTCAACTGCAAGACTTCTTATCGGACGAGGGATGAGAGCTGAAAAAATTCGAACATATAACTTTCCTCAAAATCGAGTTACGGATCATCGAATCAATAAAAGCTGGCACAATCTGGAAGAGATCGTAGAAGGAAAACTTGAAAAAGTAGTAAATACTTTATTGCAGTTTACTCAGACTACCAACTAAAATTTCTTTTATTCTCCACTATACTCCCCTATCGTGACTTTGATCTCTTTCGTTTCTCCCTCTCTCCATATTTCCAATGTCACAGTATCTCCAACTTTACTTTTGGCTATAATACTTGAGAGTCCTCCATCTTTCTCGGTAACTTTCTGGCCATTGATTTTGGTTATGATATCCTCACTGTCAATCCCTGCCTTTTCTGCCGGTGAATCAGGAACAACGTCTTGGACGTATGCTCCCTCTGGTACGTCGTTGAGAAGGGCTAAATCTCGGGTGATCATTTTGTACTGAACTCCAAGATACGGACGTTGAAACTTTCCCCCATTTTTATTAAATTCGGTAAGTGATTCTTTGACAAGATTGATTGGCAATGCAAACCCTATACTTTGTCCTTCAGATGCCACTGCAACATTTACTCCGATAACTTGACCGGCTGAGTTTAAGAGTGGTCCGCCAGAATTTCCCGGGTTAATTGCAGCATCTGTTTGGATAACATTATCCAACCGTTCAACATACCCTTCAAACGGACTTCCTGCTGTTATTCCTCGCCCGAGTCCTGAAATCACACCAACAGTTACGGTGTTACGAAATTCACCAAGCGCCGTTCCAATTGCAATTGCCCGTTGTCCTACTTTCATTTTTGCTGAATCACCAAGTGTGACGGGTTTCAGTCCAGTCGCGTTAATTTTAATGATGGCAAGATCATTGACTGGATCGCGGTAAATCTGTTGTGTTTCAAACGTTTTATCATCACTTGTTACTACTCGATACTTTGCAGTGGTATCAGAAACGACGTGTTTGTTGGTAACAATTAAACCATCTGCCGAAACAATAAAACCGCTCCCGATATCTTGCTGAATTGGCTCACGTCTGCCCGGGCTCCGAAAAGACCCAAAGGGATCAAATGGATCTATCTCAAAAATACTGCCAATAGATCGAGATCGTGAAATCGATATCGTTACAACCGAGGGAGAAACTTTCTCAACAACATCTGTTACAACCGACTCTTCCTCAACAACTTTGATCTGATCGAGTCCGGGAAGTATCGTTTGCTGATTTTGCTGCAAAAACTTGCCGACATTTGAAACATCGATCTGGCCAGTATTGATACCGATTCCAACAAGAAGAATAAGTAAAAGAATAAGGAATGCGACTCGTTTCATCAATTTCCTTTCACTTTATAAGATATTCGAGAGCTTTGAGAAGTTGTGTATCCTCCTCCGGTTTGGATTCATCATTCGTGACGGCAATATCAGGCTCTATCCCTGTACCGTTAATCCACTTCCCTGAGGGGAGTAACCACTTTGCAGTTGTTATGTGAATTCCAGCACCACCTTCTAGTTCTTGTGCTTCCTGGACGCTTCCCTTTCCAAACGTCGTTTCTCCAAAAAGTTTCGCTCGAGCCCGTTCCTGAAGACTCCCTGCAACAATTTCACCTGCTGATGCTGTACCTTTATTTATTAATACTACCATAGGGATACTTGTTAGTCTACCTTTCCGATCTACGGAATACTGCTGATTTCCGGAACGAATTGATTCCTGTTTTACGACAATCCCATCTTTTAAAAACTCTGACGCGATAAACACTGACCCTGCGAGATACCCTCCTGGGTTATTGCGAAGGTCAAATACCAACCCTTTTATTTCATCGTTCGTTTGAGAGGCTGTTCCCGGTAGCGCTTGTAAAATCTCACTTATGCCTTTGTTCCATTCTTCACTGGTTTGATCACCGAACCGACTCAGTTTCAGGTAGACAACTTTTTTACAATTGTTCTCTGAAGAACAGCTTAAATTTTTCAATTCCCACTCAACTGATGCCACATTGATCGTATCTCGAGTCACTTTTATATCAGAAGAAGACGAAGCATCTTTGTGAACAATCGTTAACTCAACACTACTTCCTTTTGGACCGCGAATTTTGGAAACAGCCTCAAAAACAGTCCAGTTAAGCGTCTCTTTACCATCGACCTTCACAATCCAATCACCAGATTTGATGCCGGCCGTTTCAGCAGGTGTTCCTTTCAGAGGCGCAATGACGACAATCTTTTTTTCTTTTACTCCTAACTGTGCACCAATTCCCTCAAACTTTCCGCCCAAATCGTCCTTTGCCTCTTTATTTTGAGTTGGTGGGAGAAATACCGTATAGGGGTCTCCAAGTGATGAAACCATTCCTGAGATAGCACCGTATACCATCTTCTGAGGATCAATTTTCTCTTTATCAATATAGTATTTCCCGACTCGATCCCACACATCCCAAAAAAGAGAAAAATCAACTGTGGGATTTTTTCCTTTTGTTTGTCCAACAATCTCAACTGCAGAAAGTGAAGACGATACTGAGGTTGATTTTTGACCGACCCGGTATCCAATACCAAAAGTGATCACAAGGATGGAAATGCCAAGAATGATATTTCGTAAAACGTTTAGTTTCATATTATTTGGAAAGAATAATAACCTCTTTCACTTCCGGCCGAACCCATGCAAAACCCTTCAGATGGGATATTTTTGCAAATACATCCGAGGACACGAAAATCCATGGAAAAGCAGTCGTTTCCAACGGTTTCGCAACAATACATGCTGAAACTCCTAAAACGTCGCATTTTGCCTGAGCTTCTTCAGATAGTTCGCTAGTTGCAAGAATGGTATTTTCAAGCTCCACACCGACACTCGTCAAAATTTCGTTATTCTCGTACGCGTGTATCTGCCCATACGCGTCTTTTCCAAATCCTTCTTTTCCTTCAAAACGCGTTCCTTCAACTTCTATCTCGATACCAGTCTTTGAAACTTTCTTCACTGTTCCTTTCAGTGGAATTGAATAGTTACTCTTTCCCATATCGACCCTTGAGAGAGTCACTGTTCCATCATTTTCGTTCAGATGAGTAATTGTACCCTCTATGGGACTTTTTAAAAGTGCTGTTGAAAATACACCTTTTTTCATTGCTAAAACTTCTCCAGAATGAATCTCAGTTCCAACAGATTTTGTAAGTAAGGAACCAACTTTCGATGGTGAAATATCCAGCATTTTGGCAACATCAATGATTTCGTCGACCGTTTGTGAAAATTCTGCAAGAACAGTTTCGGGTGTCACTTTCGCACCCTCGTGAACGAGGACAGTTGCATTTTTTATGAGAGGTATATGAATGGCAGATTTCATTTCGATGAAATACACTTCGTAAAAGACACTGGAAGCATTCTCATTTTCTTATGAGGGACGAACAATATATGGCAAAAGTGCCATGTATCGAGCTCGTTTTACTGAAAGCGCCAAACTATGCTGGTGCTTTTGACAAACGCCACTCTCACGACGACCAAGAACCTTACCCCGCTCAGAAAGCGATCTTTTGAGTGTCTCGATATCTTTATAATCAGGGTCCATTTTCTGTTTACAGAAATAGCATGCACCTGGTCGTCTGATAATTCGTCTTGGTTTTCGAATAAATTTTGCCATATACGTTAAAATGGAATATCCTCAGGTGTGATATCCTCTGTCGGAACTGGTGTTTCCTTTGTATCTTGGGCCTTTTCTTCTTTTTTCTTCTCACTTGTTTTCTGTTTGGCGGAGGTAGTCTGTTTTTGTGATTGAGAATCATCCGAAGGCTTCGCGGGTACTGGTGTCGCCTCCGTCACTTTTTCCTCATGAATCTGACGTTCTGGAATACTTGCGCTCTCTTCCTTCCCTTCTACTTTCTTCCGAGAATCAAGAATAATCATGTCCTCAATAACGACCTCAGTTGAGGACCTTTGAGCACCGTCTTGTGCAGTCCATGAATGAGTAGCAAGACGACCTTCAACATACACTTTTCTGCCTTTGGTTAGAAGTTGTGCACACAGTTCTGCGAGTTTATTCCAGGCAACCACACGGTGAAATTCTGTCTCTTCTTTGGTATCACCTGATTGTGTTGTCCAAGAACGATTCGTTGCCACTCCCATTGTGCAAACAGCAGTTCCTGCTGGCGTATATCGAAGTTCCGGGTCACGAGTAAGATTCCCAATGAGAATAACTTTATTTAGAGATCTTGATGACATAGACTATTTCCTCCTTACCAGTAAATGTCGAACAATCGCCTCAAATGACCGTAATTTTTGGGTAAACGATTGTATTTTGTCAGATTCGGTAGTCAATGTAAACAAAAGATAGTGCCCTTCATTTAATCGGTTAATCGGGTATGCGAGAACTTTCTTCCCTAAATCTTCTTTTTTGGTAAGTCCCTTCTCAGAGAGATGAATCTTAATAAGATCGGTGAGTTTTTTTTCCGTATCTTCTCTTTCTTCCGGTTTGGAAATAACCAAAAGCTCGTATGTATGAGTCATAATGTGGGCAAGTATATCAAAGACCCTTCAAAATTTCAAAGACCAAACGATGATAATTACCTTAGATATTATCTTTTAGCGTTATTATTTCTGGGGATAACGATAGTTCCAACCGACGTATCATTGACTGCAAACCTTTTTTTTTCAAGCATACTTCGAAGTTTATCCGCCTCCTGAAAATTTTTATTGCGCCGAGCTTCATCTCGCTTTAAAATAAGCGCTTGTATATCTGGTGCAATAGAAACGTGAATATCGGAAAAACCCAAACCCAGCACAGTATCAAATTGGAGAAGCAACGTGTAAATATCAGAAGAGGAAAGTCTTCCTTTCACCGTATCCCAAACGACTGCCAAGGCAAGAGGTAAAGAAAGATCAGAGGAAATCGCTTCTTCAAATTCTTTTTTTACTTTTTGCGCTTCTTTTGATAATTTCCCTTCTTTTGCACCATTTTGGATATGCTTTCGTATATGATCGTAAAGGTTAGTAAGAGCAGTTTGGGAGGCGTTAAGTGACTTCCAGGTAAAGTTCATCTGCGTACGATAGTGTACAGTCAAAAAAAGATACCGAAGAGCCAAAGGTGAGTATTCTTTCTTTTCGATATCGGCAACTCGGTAAAAATTACCTCTCGATTTGCTCATCTTTTCCCCATCAACGAAAAGATGCTCTCCATGAAGAAAAAAACGGACAAACTTTTTGTCGGTTGCCGCTTCGCTTTGGGCAATTTCATTGGTGTGGTGAATAGGGATATGGTCAACACCACCTGTATGAATATCAATAGTAGGCCCTAATACTTTCATACTCATGGCTGAGCATTCAATATGCCAACCAGGAAATCCTTTCCCCCAGGGACTATCCCATTCCATTTGCCGCTTTACTCCTTTGGGAGTTAATTTCCATAGGGCAAAATCCATAGGATTTCGTTTTCCGGGAACGATTTCCACCCTGAAACCTGCTTTTTGTCCTTTTTCCAACTCTTCTTTTGACTTTCCCGTAAGTTTTCCGTAGTCGGATATTTTTCCGGTATCGAAATATACTCCATCTTCTATGGTGTAGGTAAAACCTTTTTTTTCCAAAACTTTCACCAAATCAATCATTTCTTTGATGTAGTCGGTCGCCTTGCAAATCGTTTGGGGCGTTTTGATATTCAATTTTTGCAGCATCACGAAAAAATCATCGGTGTAGAATTTTGCGATATCCCAAACGGTTTTTCCTTCCCTTTTCGCTCCCTTTTCCATCTTGTCCTCCCCGGTATCGCTATCGGATGTTAAATGACCAACATCAGTAATATTCATCACCCGTTTTACTTTGTATCCACTCCACTCCAACACTCGTTGCAAAATATCAGAAAAGACATACGTCCGTGCATGCCCGATATGGGCAAAATCATACACCGTCGGACCACAGGAATAGTAGGTGACAAGCGGTGGATTTAACGGAACAAAATTCTCGATTTTTCGCGTGAGAGTATTATATAGACGCAACATATTCAATATCAAATATTAAATCTCATCCTGCCTTTTTATCCCCTTTCATAACTTCGAAACCGGTAGGGGTAGCTTTTTTCTTTTTGGAAAAAAGTGACCCTCGTGCCTTCTTCCCCGATGGAGGAGTGATTTGTTGGGAAGCTTGTTTTTTTTGCATTTCAACCGCTTGTGCTTTCTTTCGTTCCTCTTCCTGAATTGTCGCCTCGTACGGCCGAGGTCCTTTCGCCGTTGGAGGTGGTTTCATATGTGCAGGAACTGAGGGCAAAAGCTTTTTCCGTGTCTCTTCCAGTTTTTCCTGATCGCTTTGGGAAAACTCCTTCTTTTTTTTCTCAAGTTCTTCTGGTGAAAGTTCTCCGCCAACGTTTTTGAGGTATTCAGTAAATTCACTACTTTGAGACTTTTGTTTTCCTAATGCTTGCTCAAGAAGCGATCCGGGTGATACGGTATCAGCCACCTGTTTTGCAGAATCTTTGACTGCCTCAAACGTATTGGTAATAATAGATTTAATTATTTTCCCCATCTTATGTTTTAAATAAGAAGCAGTTTTCTATTTTGAGCAAAATTTGTGCAGGTGGATTAGAGTATGTTGCTGTATTTCGAAAAGGAAAGCGGAAACTGTAATTTCCGAAGGATTTCCCGAGAAATACAGCATACAGACTCTTTCCACGAACCCTATTTTGCGAAAAATAGAAAACTAGCTTTTCAAAAGAACCCTAATTTCACTTTTGCTTCTTTGCTCATTTTATCAGGACTCCATGGAGGATCAAACGTCAACTCCACATCCACTTTTTTCACTCCTTCAAGTTTTTGCAGCGTTGCCTTAATTGGATCTGCAATCAGCTCAAAAAGTGGACATCCCATGGTGGTCAGAGTCATCAAGACCTCGACATTCCCTTTCGTATCGGCCTTTACATCATAAATGAGACCCAACTCAACAATAGATATTCCAAGTTCTGGATCGGGAACATTTTGCAGTTGGCCAAGTAACAGTTTTTTTGAAAGCATCAGTATTCCCTCCTCCCTTCAAACGCCCGAGACAGTGTCACTTCATCAGCATACTCAATATCACCTCCAACAGGAAGCCCATGTGCAAGTCTGGTTATTCTTATTGAATTTTGACTTTTGTCCGCCAGCTGGCGGATTGCATTTTGAATTTCTCTTTTGATATACATTGCTGTTGCCTCTCCCTCCATGGTAGGGTTTGTCGCCAGAAGTATTTCATGAATAGTCCCACCGAAAATACGTTTCATAAGTTCAGCAATCCGTATCTCATCGGGACCGATATTTTGTAATGGATTAATCGCTCCGTATAAAACGTGATAGACTCCTTTATAGGCACCAGTTTTTTCTATGGAAACAACATCCAACGGTTGTTCTACAACGCAAACAAAAGAATGGTCACGGGATACGTCTTCACACACCGAGCATGGATCGGTTTCACCAATATTGCCGCAAAGAGAACAAAACTTTGTCGCAATTTTTAAATTCTTGATATTGTCGCTAAACATATTGAGCTCATTTTGGGGAACATGGAGTAGATAAAAGGCAAGACGTCCTGCAGTCTTCGGACCAATTCCAGGAAGCTTCTCAAATGATTCAATGAGTTTCGATAGTGATTTGGGAATAATTTTCATTCCCTCATTTTACCATCTTCCGCATATAAGAAGCGAGGGTTGAGGCAATAGGAAAAATCTGCAGCTTAGGAAATTTTTTATCATCAGGAATGGTAATTGTATCTGTCACCCAGACACGATCAATGGGAGACTCCTGCAATATTTTATCAGTTCCGCCAACAAAATCAGCGTGAGTTGCCGCAGCAATAACCTGTTTTGCTCCTTTCTGTTTCAATACGTAGGAAGCATTCACAAGTGTTCCACCTGTTACGATCACATCCTCGGCAATAATTGCCGTTTTCCCTACGATATCCCCCACAACCCGCATTGAAACAATTTTATGCGGTTGATTCAAATCCCGTTTTTTTTCAATAAGTGCCAAGGGCAATTCTAAATCCTCGGCAAATTTCTGGGCACGCTTGAGAGCTCCGGCATCGGGTGTGATGATGACGACTTCATTGTCAATCTTTTCAACTTCTTTTTGAAAGACAGTTAATCCCGAAATATGAACGACGGGAATTTTAAAAAAACCAATCAGTGATTCGTTATGAAGCTCAACGGTAATCAATTTATCAACGTCGACGGTTTCGATGAGTTTCGCAACTACTTGGCTTGAGAGACACTCACCAGGACGATGGACTCTATCTTGTCTCGCATATCCATGGTATGGGAGAACCGCGATAATTTTCCTTGGTTCTCCTCGTTTGACAGCATCTGCCATCAAAAGTAGTTCCATGAGGTGTTCATCAACTGGATTTGAGAGTGATTGCAGAAGGAAAACATCTTTTCCCTCAACGTCCTCCTCAACACGAACCCGAATTTCTGAATCTGCAAATCGAACAATTTCAACTTTTCCTAAGGAGAGGGAGAGTTCTTTGACAATGTTTTGTGAAAGTGTTAGGTTGGAATTTCCAGAAAAGATAACACTTGCCATAGTGTAATTATGGGACCTTTTCCCTTTAGTTTCAAGTACCTTCGGTCCAGCTTCCCATGTATTTCTTTTGTGCAGCGGTCATTGTATCAATTGAAATTCCCATTGTTTTAAGTTTCAACGTCGCAATTCGCCGATCCTGCTCAATAGTGGTATTGTAAACTTTGGGTAAAAGCTTTTTATGGTGAACCGCTATATATTCTGCAGATAATGCTTGTGTTGCAAAACTCATATCCATAACTTCTGACGGATGCCCTTCAGCTGCAACAAGATTAATAATTCTTCCTTCTCCCAAGACGTATATCGTTTTTCCGTTCGGCAGAAAGTATTCGACAGTATTAGGACGAATTTCAACTCTTTTTTTCACTCTTTTATCAAGAGTTTCCACATCAATTTCTACATTGGTATGACCGGCATTTGCAAGTACCGCCCCGTCTTTCATTGTCAGCATATGAGCATACGTAATGACATTTTTATTGCTGGTAACTGTGACAAAAATATCACCAATGCGGACCGCCGCAGATATCGGCATCACTCCAAAACCATCCATCACTGCCTCAAGAGCCCGAATCGGATCAATTTCACAAACAATCACTTGGGATCCCAATCCTTTGGCTCTCGTTGTTACTCCTCTTCCACACCATCCGTATCCGACGACAACCATAGTTTTTCCGGAAAAAAGGATATTGGTTGCTCGTAAGATTCCGTCAAGGCTTGACTGTCCAGTACCATATCGATTGTCAAAAAGATGCTTGGTGTATGCATCGTTAACTGCAATCATAGGGTATTTCAAAACTCCTTCCTTCTCCATCACTCTTAACCTATTTACTCCCATTGCAGTTTCTTCACATCCTCCCAATATATTGGGGATCAGATTTTTCCTTCTCGAATGGACAACACCCACCAAGTCACAACCATCATCAATTGTGATCTGTGGTTTGTGATCCAAGACAAAATCAATAGACGTATAGTACTCAAATCTTGTTTGCCCCCTCCAGGCAAAAATCGGAAAGTCGTCTTTGGCTAAAGCTGCCGCAACATCGTCTTGAGTTGAGAGCGGATTACATCCACACAAGATAACTTTGGCTCCTCCCGTCCTTAAAGCGTACATCAAAACAGCCGTATCTTTCGTTACATGAAGACTAGCTCCTATTGTTAACCCCTTAAAGGGTTTTCTTTTTGAAAACTCTTTAGTAATTTCTGAAACAACCGGCATATGATCACGAGCCCAATCAATTTTCTTCTTCCCGCTATCTGCCAATTTAATATCTTTTACTTTATATTGTTTCATTTCCTTCTTCTTTCAAATAGTTATAACGTATTAAAAGACTCTCTCAAATCTGCCAAAAGATCATCAACGTCTTCAATTCCAACTGAGAGCCTGATAAGTCCATCGGTAATTCCTGCCTTGAGCCGTTCCTTTTGCGGAATAACTTTTTGTGTCATAGACGCAGGATGGTTTACTAAACTTTCTATAGCTCCCAAACTTACTGAAAGAGAGAAAAGTTTCAGGTTGTTCACAAATTTTTTACCTTCCTCAATCCCACCTTTTAGCTCAAAGGAAACAATCCCTCCAAATCCGTTCATCTGAACTCTTGCAAGATCATGCTGGGGATGTGTAATAAGTCCTGGATAGTACACAACTTTCACCTTCGGGTGTTTGGATAAAAATTTTGCAACAATTTGCGCGTTTTGGCAATGTCTTTCCATCCTAAGACCAAGCGTTTTTAGTCCCCGAAGCGATAGAGCTGCAACTTCGGGATCCATCTGAGCGCCTTTGACAAAAAGAGTTCCCCAAAGTTCCATAATAAGATCTTGGTTTTTGGCAATAACAATACCTCCCAAGGCATCGGAGTGTCCTGATATATATTTTGTCGTCGATTCGATAACGACATCGGCTCCCAATTTTAACGGTTGTTGTAAATAAGGGGATGCAAATGTATTATCGATAACCAAAATAGCATTTGCTTGTTTGGCAATTTGAGAAAGTTTTTCAATATCGGCAATTGTTAAAAGCGGATTGGTGGGGGTTTCTGTATAGATAAGTTTGGTTTTTTTACTTATTGCTTTTTGTACCTGAGAAAGATTGGTGATATCAACAAACGTCGTTTTTATCCCCCACCTTTTGACAAAACTATTGAAAAATTTATGCGTATCTCCATATAAAACATTGGAGGCAACCACTTCATCACCTTGATGAAGAATTGTCTCGGCAAAAGAAGTAATTGCCGCCATCCCTGAGGAAAAGGCAACACTATCCACCCCACCTTCAAGTCTCGTAAGGGTCCTTTCCAAAAGACGCTGATTTGGATGATTGCCGCGAGTATAGACGTATTTGGATCTGTTTTCTTCCGCACGATTACTGCCTTCAAAAATTTTCCCCGCTTCTTCAACATTTTTGAATTTGTAAATTGCGGATCGATACAGCGGAGGAACCAGAGCATTCCTGTCTTGAAAATCAGAAACTGGCCCATGGATTGCGGAAGTTGAGAAATTCTCCTTCGTTCGATGTTTGGATACAACTGGTACTTCAAAATCTTCGTCGTAAAGATAATCCAGGTACCGTTCCCCTGAATCAGGAAAAATAGCAACGATTACTTTCCCCTTTTCTTTTATTTTTTTGGCAACTTCAACTGCCGCATACATAGCTGCCCCCGATGATGGTCCTGCCAAAATCCCCTCCTTACAAGTTATCCGCTTTGCCATTTCAATAGCTTTCTTACTTTCCAGACGAACAAACTCATCAACAAGGGATAAATCAACATTTTTGGGAATAAAAATATGACCAATTCCCTCTACTCTGAAGGCACCAAGCTTGCCGCTATAAACAGAACCTATGGGGTCTGGTGCAATAAATTTTATTTTGGGATTTTTTTCTTTAAGAAACTTGACTACCCCCGTTGAGGTGCCACCTGTCCCTATTCCAATTACTATATAATCAATTTTCCCGTTTAGTGCTTCCCAAATTTCCCGGCCGGTTGTTTTGTAGTGAGCAACAGGGTTTGCTGGGTTACTGTACTGATCTGAAAGATAAGCTCCTTTTTCTTTGGCAATTCTTTTGGCGGTACTTTTGTAACTTCGCGGATCATCAATTGGAACTGCTGTAGGACAAACATGAACCTTTGCCCCAAAAGCTTCAATGAGCTTCCTCTTGTTGGCACTCATCCAGTTGGGCTGGGTAAAGATTGCTTTATATCCTTTAACTGCGGAAACCATGGCAAATCCGATTCCGGTATTGCCGGATGTGGCCTCAACAATTGTTCCCCCTTTTTTAAGCTCTCCATTCTTTTCTGCCTCCGCAACAATCTCTTTCACCATCCGATCTTTGATACTTCCGCCGGGGTTTAAGTACTCAAGTTTGACAAGAATTGTAACGTTTGAGGGATTTGGATTGAGTTTATTGATGCGGACAAGCGGAGTATTGCCAATAAGGTCAAGAATTGATTTGTAGTACATATCCGGTTATCCTTCCCTTATTGTTTCTATCACAATTTTCCCCATATCATCCCGTGGACCATCAATGTGAAAATCATCGGCAGCTCGTCCTTGCATTCTGATAAATTCTATATATGTTCTATTTTTCCCACCTGATGACCCCTGCACCATACACAACTCTCCAACTTTCCCATGTCCCCCTGCCAACGTATTTAATACGATATGGGAAGCATTATTAATTGTCACTTTTACTTTCTTACTAGAAAGTACCCTGTCAGAAAGATAGCTTCGACGAATTGTTGTTTTCAGATTTCCATAGCCGTCAACAGAGGCGACAACGAAGTTAGGGACGGCGGGAATTTCTCTAAGATTAACCTCTTTGCCGACTTTTGTAGAATTACCCTGAAGGATTGCCATCGTCACTTCGGGATAGTAATCGCGAGATCGAAACTGAGTTCCGACATTTGGAACTTTCACTTCCCATAAACCCTTCAGGCGGTCCTTTACAAATGAAAGGTTATACCCAGCATTCACAGCAAAGATAGGAATTCCGTTATCCAAAATCCCACAGACAAACCCTTGTGTTTCATGTCCGCGCCACACAACATCTCCGCGAGGAGCGGTATTGGAAAAAATGACCAGATCCTTATGCTCGCTGTGAAGGCCTTCCTGTGAAATCCAAAATCCTGTCTCAAGAGTGGAAAAAGCAAATACCGGATGCTCGGTAACTAAGCGGATTTTTTTGCCCTTATCAAAACGCAAGAAATGATTTCGCACTTCTGCAAAGGCGTGATCAGTACTATGGCCCCCTCCGTAATCTGCGATTACCTCAATATGCAGCGTGTGCGGAGAAATTCTATCAGGTGAACGGTATACCCAACTTTTTAGCTTGTGATTACTCATAGAAAGACTCATTATACCACCCTCAAAATTGCAAAAGCAATGTTCCCTGTTATATTTTGATCATTTCGAAAAATTTCTTTGTATCAGTAAGATTTTTTAATACGTATTCTGCGCCACTTTTTCGCAATACATCTTCCGAATCAAATCCCGTCAAAACACCGATAGAGTGAATCCCGATTGCTCTTGCTGCTTCAATATCGTAGTGTGAATCACCAATATCAAAAATGTGTTCTTTGGGAATTTTTTGCAAAAGAATCTTTTCGGAGGCTGCGATAGCAAGCAAAAATGCCTCAGATTTTGAAGAAACGCTATCTCCCCATCCTCCTCCCAGAAAAAATTTTTTGATTCCCGCCTTTTCCAACCTATACCAGCCAATTTTTTCAAGATTTCCTGATGCGATTACCATGGGAATTGTCCGTTTTTCAAGCTCGTGCAATAAATCAATGACTCCCGGCATGAGAAGATGTTTATAATCTTTTTGTGCGTGTTCAAAAAAATAATCTATTTTCGCCTGTTTCAACGCTTCTTGTTTCAGCTTTACAGTTTCTTGGTCTACCCCATGGCAGAGAACGGGAATTTTCGAAAGAATCACTCCATCCGGCTGTCCGTGGTAATCTTTCCAATCAGACAAATGAGCAGTGATCCCTAAAACTTTATTCCATGCATAGGTAAATCCATCGACATGCTCGGCAAGACCACCCTTAAGAAGAGTCCAGTCGATGTCGAATAAGAGTAAGGGTTTGTTATACATGACAATCCAAAGCTCAAAATCCAACGATGTTTTGTCATTTGGAATTTAAGAGGCTAAATAGATAAATTTTCTTTATACGCTTCCTTATATCTTCTTTCAAATTCCTTCTTGGTAAACATATGCGTCGTTGTCCCAAATTTCTCCACAGTATATGCTGCAGCAACCGATCCCATCCGACCGCATACATCTAAAGACATTCCTTTGAGAAAACCGGCAATAAATCCTGCTCGGTACGCATCTCCGGCACCCGCTGGATCTCTGGATTCAACACGGACGGGAGGAATATCGAACACCTTACCTTTTTTCTCTATCCGTGATCCTTTCCCACCCAACGTTGTGATAATAATTTTTCCTTTTTTACAAAAATCCGAAAGCATCTCAATCCCTATTTTTTTCTCGATCACACTCATTTCATAGTCATTGCCAATTACAACACTTGCGTGTTCGAATGCTTCAATCAAGTGATCTTTCGTAAACCACGGCAGTTGCATCCCTGGATCAAATATATAAGGAATAGCCTTCCGTTTATACTGTCGAATCATAGAAAGCATCGTTTCTGGCTTTTGAGGAGCAACAATACCGAATTCGATTGATTCCTTCACTTGACCCAGGGAAAGTGAGTCAGAGACGTCATCTGCTCCGGTATAAAATCCCCAGATATTGTTGTTTTCTCTATCTGTAATGCCAAAAGCTGTTGAGGTAAAATGTCCGTGCGATTCAAAAATATATGTTGTTTTTACGCCGTTTTCCTCAAGAAATTTTTTGTACGGCGCAAAATCTGACCCCACAACTCCCAATATTGCTACGTCTACTCCAAAAAGCGCCAACGTGTAGGAAATATTTCCGGAAGTTCCCCCAAAACTTTTGCGCATTTCAGGAACAAGAAAAGAGACGTTGAGTATATGAAGCTTCTCAGGGAGGATATGATCGCCAAACCTGCCTGGAAAATTCATGATATGGTCAAAGGCGAGGGATCCGGTGACGAGAATCATGTGATTAATCAATAATAACCAATATCCAATGACCAATTTCAATATCCAATACTACCAATTACCAATAATCAAAACGTTTTGTATTTTGGGATTTGGACATTGGTGTTGATTGGGGTTGGGATTTGGAAATTGTTTAATTTTGATAATTTATTTTCCTCCTCCTAGAAGCCCTTGTATTCCACCACTCATTTCAGTGAGTTTTTTCGCGGCAATTTCTTGAGATTTTTTAATTGCTGTTGCGACTGCTTCCTTCACCCGCCAATCTTCTTTACCGTCAATTGTCAGTTCTTTTATTTTCTGATCTCCACTCATCACTACCCGCACCCCATGCTCTTCCACCACAACCTCCTCTTGGGATAATACCTGCTGCATTTTCATTGCTTGATCTCGCATGCTTTTGAGATCACCCACTGCCTTAAATGGATTAAACATACTCTATCCTCCGTTTCTAAAACTGAATAATGATCATGTTATTTTATCGTTTTTATTCGCTCTCTACAACTCATTTCTCTTCGCACCACTCAACAATTGCCACCTCAACAGGTAAGTATGGAAACGATGTTGTTTTCTGGTCGACGAATGCACGACCAAACAACCGAATGAGAGATAGAACATCTGGAGTACTTACCGTTTGAGATAATTTGGCAAGGTCACTTCGCTCAAGTACGCCATGCTGAATGAGTAGGATAGTATGCAATGATTCCAAAATATCCTCAATAAGATACCTCATTGACGTACCCTTCTCGACAAGACGGCTCATCTCTTTCAACCCTTCAGTTGTATTTTTTGCAAGAATAAGTTCCAAAAGGTGTCTGGCAGATTTAATATCACGTCCAATGAGTTTTGTGACCCCTTCGATCGTTAACGCGTCTTCTGAAATTGCCTGCTCAAGAAGCTTTGTCCCATCGCGAAATGAACCGTCTGAAGAACGAGCAATGAGCTCTACCACTTCTTTGGAAACAGTAACATCTTCGCCTTTTACTACACGATTCAGTGAATGAACAAGTTCCTCAGGTGTTGCTTTTCTGAAAGTGAATATCGAACAGCGAGACCGTATCGTTTCTGGTAATTTATCTGGTTCTGTCGTTGCCAAAATAAATGTTGCGTGTGAAGGTGGCTCCTCAAGAGTTTTCAGAAGGGCATTGAACGCTTCGGTTGTCAACATATGCACTTCATCGATAATATAGACTTTTACTTTTCCCAAAACCGGTAAGAATTTAATTTTCTCTCGAAGGTCGCGTATTTCATCTATTCCCCGATTTGACGCCGCATCAATCTCCACAACGTCAAGAAATCTCCCTTCCGCAATCGCCTTACATGCTAGACACTTCGTACATGGATTTGGATCTTTTTTCTCACAGTTAAGGATCTTGGCAATAATCCTAGCAGTTGAAGTTTTCCCTGTCCCCTTGGGTCCGGCAAACAAGAAGGCATGTGGAATGTATGATGAGGAAAAAATAGTCTTGAGCCTATTTCGGATATCTTCTGAATCGAGATCATCGATCTTCTGAGGACGGTATTTAAGAAAAAGTGTCATGGTTAAATTCCAATTTACAATATTGATACTTCAAACCTCACCTGTTCCCAACAGGTGGTTCAATCCATGAATAAGAAGCTCATCAATTTTCTCATCAACTAGACAGTTTTCCGAACTTGCAAGCTCAATCACTTGAGGATACGAGATGATGATGTCACCTAACCTCAGCACACCATCTGGAACATCAACGAATGGTTTTCGCAAACCCTCATCCGCGAGTGGAAAAGCAAGAACAACAGTTGTCTTATCATTGCTTCGATATTTACTATTTAATTTCTTCATAAGCCGATCTCCGACAATTGCAACACTTACCTCGGCTTTCCCTTTCACACCCTTCCCAAAAAGATAGCGTTCGATTGTATCTCGAATTCGTTTGCGGTTAACAGAATAATGAGATTCGGTCTTAATGAAAACTTCTACCATCACATGCGAGCGCGAGCCCGTCTTCGAGCTCTCTTACGCCGTTCAATTTCTTTTTTTGCCTCTTTTTTCACCTCTGACGGCTTTTGATAGAATTCTTTCCGTTTCAGTTCAAGAAGAAGTCCTTCGTTAATGACTTTCTTGGTAAACTTTCTGATAACTGAATCAGATGTATCTCCAGGAGCCGCCTTTACAAATATCATGAAAAATAAAACACCCCCTCTTTATTAATTTTCGATTATCAATTTACAATGATTGTAAATTTTTAGACATCCCACCTTGGTGCTTTTTTCCATCCACCTAGTACATGGAGATGGAGATGGAAAACGATTTGTCCAGCATCGTGTCCGCTATTTATGAAAACTTTATAACCATCCTCGGCAATTTTTGCATCTGCCGCAACCTTTTGTACCACAAGGAGAAGTTTCCCCAAGACTTCCTGATCTTCCCTTTTTATGTCTTTGAGAGACTCACGATGCTTCCTTGGCATAACCAGAAGATGTATAGGAGCTTTGGGATGAATATCTTTTATCGCAATGATATCATCATCCTGGTAGACAAATTTCGCTGGTAATTGGCCCAGGACAATTTTACAAAAAATGCACTCGTCCATGGAAATAGTATCTTTATTGTACCATTTTTTTCTTCTTCTTCGCCGTAAGAATTTTGAGAAGTTCGGAAAGTTGAAGTGAAGAAGGTTGACTCTCTGGATTTTTCACAGAACCATTGAGTAACATCTTGCGGCTGGCATGCAGATACCATGTAGCTTTGGGGTCTTTCTTTTTCAGCTTTTTATAATAAATTGTGAGATCTGCATCTGAGGAAGGAATTGCTTTGATGCGAACATACCCCTTTTTGGGGTCTTTCCGAACAGCAAGAACAAATCCTTGCCTTTGTGCCATTTTTACGACTTCATCATTGATTGTTTCAATTGCAATACCTTTCCCCCACTTTGATTCAAATGCAATACCGTTTTGCGATAGTTCGTGTTCGGCCCACACTTTATCTTGGAATTTCTTATAAATTCCATCCAGGACTAACATTCCAAGTGTTGCAATTTTTCCATCATCTTCAGGGTACAAAAGCTTCCACCCGTCTAAGATCGCAACGAGTCCAAAATCGTAGTAATCAGCTGCGGGATTGGGGAAATACACCTCCCGGAAGTGATCAATATCATTCACAACATCAATCATTCGATCGAGCGCATCATCGGCATGTTTCTGATGGATACGAACTTTCCCTTCTCCCAACTCTCTAACATATTCCAACGTCCTTTTGGCAGCACATGTGTCTTCATCTGTCTGATGGTGATCTAACATTCCCATCCCGGTATCGACATGCATGACACTTGGATCACTATCCACAATATCGCCTTTGAGAGTTTTCCCTGCCGGAACAAATGCAACGTCAGCCTCCTGCCATCTTGTCGTAAACCGCTTGAGTAACCACACTGAGGAAATAGCATCAACATCTGGAGCAAAATGGGTGACAATGGTCTTCATTAGTGGCTTTATTTTAAAGACATATGTAATATAATGCAAACTATCTTATGGATTTTTTCCCCAAAAATCCTAGGTTTTTTGACCTTTTTATAGAGCTATCTAAAATAGTCAACCTTAGTGGTAATATCTTGCTAAGAGTAAAAGTAGGATCGAAAAATATCAATTCTCTTGCTAAGAAAACTTGGGAACTTGAGGAAGAAGCCGATACTATTTGCCATAAACTTTTCTATGAAGCCGACAGTACCTTTATAACTCCAATAGACAGAGAAGATATTCACATATTTTCACGAAATCTTGATAATATAATCGATCTGATTGAAAATTTAACCTCTAATATTGAGCTTTTTAATATCAAACGAGAAATTCCCCAATTTAAACCTTTTGTAAAGGTAATAAATAAAGCCACAAGTAAAGTTTTACAGTTGGTAACTCTTTTGAAAGGGCAAAATAAAAATATAAAAGAAATGAGAAAAATCATTATTGAAATCCACTCTTTGGAAAATGAAGGAGATAGGCTCATTAGACAAGCATTCAAATATCTTTTTGACAACGGCAAAAATCCCATTTTGGTTATTAAATGGAAAGATTTAATCGAAAATATGGAAAGTATTCTAGACGAATGTGAAGATTCAGCTGATATAGTAGAAGAAATAATTGTCAAAAACTTTTGATGGAAGCAAATACGCTAGTTCTTATCTTTGTACTTTTTCTAATTCTTTGGGCAGAATTTGTAAATGGGGCAACAGATGCGCCTAATGCTATTGCCACCGTTGTTTCAACACGTGTACTATCACCCAAGAAAGCGGTCCTTCTGGCAACCACATTAAATATCATTGGTAGTTTCTCCGGAACGGCTGTTGCGGCAACTATCGGCAAAGGGATAGTCAGGACTGAAGCAATCAATCTTTATACTGTTGGTGCTGCCATGATTGGAATAATTGTCTGGAGCTCACTGGCATGGAAATATGGACTCCCTACTTCCGAAAGTCATGCATTAATTTCGGGACTAGCCGGAGCGGGTTTGGCCTCTGGTGGACCAAATGTTCTTCTTTGGGATGGCTGGCAAAAAGTAATAGTTGGCCTATTTTTTTCTACTTTCTTGGGATTTGCATTAGCTTATATTATTTTTGTAATTATTGCTTGGATCTTTAGAAATACCGGTATTAGTCGAGTGAGAAGAATTTTTGGCAGAATGCAACTACTTTCTGCCGCTTTCATGGCTTTTTCTCACGGTAGTAATGATGGACAAAAATTTATCGGCGCATTTTCACTGGCTCTTTTGCTTTCTGGAATTACCAAAGAATTTATTGTTCCATCCTGGGTCATATTATTATGCGCGGCAGTTATGGGAATAGGCACTTCAATCGGGGGCTGGCGAATAATAAAAACAATGGGAATGAAATTAACTAAACTAGAACCACAGCACGGTTTTGCTGCTGAAACTGCGGCAGCAACAGCTATAGAAATTGCCACCAGATTTGGTATTCCTCTGTCTACAACGCATACTATTAATACTTCAATTATGGGCGTTGGTTCAGTTCAAAGTCTATCTAAGGTTCGCTGGTTAGTCGCTTCAAATATTGTTATTGCCTGGATCCTTACTTTCCCTATCTGTGGACTTATTTCTTTTATCCTCGCCAAAATATTTTTGTCATTTGGTTAGTATGCCTGGGCAAAATACCAGCGGTGAGTAGCTGGTTTTTTGCAGTAAACGCATTCTCCTTTTTCTTCTTTTGCATCTAATGGCAAAATCCGGGTGGTTGCTTTGGTTTCTTCTTTTATTTTTGCCTCGCAAACTGGATCTTCACACCAGAAAGCATAAATATACCCTTTTTGGGTCGCCATAATTTTTTTAAATTCTTCATAGGAAGATACAGTATGAGTATTTTCATCTCTAAATTTTTTCATTCTCTCAAAAAGATTATCTTGAATTTCTTTTAGTAATCTCTCAGTATCACTTTTGACTTTTGACTTTTGACTTTTGACTTTTTCGCCAGTATCTCTTCTCACCAAAGTCAATTCATCATTTTCCATCTCTTTCTCCCCTATTTCGATTCGAATTGGTATTCCTTTCAATTCCCATTCATGAAATTTCCATCCCACTGATTTTTCTTCTCTACTGTCAATATGTACCCGAATACCGGATTTTACTAACTCTTGAGAAATTTTTTGACAATAGTTAAGTACCTTTTCATTTAGTTTTATAGGCACAAAAACTGCCTGGATTGGGGCAATATTTGGAGGCAGAATAAGACCCTGATCATCACCATGGGCCATGATAATTGCCCCAATCACCCGAGTTGTTTCTGCCCAACTTGTCTGCCACACAAACTGCTCTCTCCCATTCTTATCCAGATACTTTATCTTGAATGCTTTGGCAAAATTGTCCCCTAAATGGTGTGATGTACCCATCTGGATAGCTTTACCATCTGGCATGAGGGCTTCCAACGAATAGGTAATGGCGGCACCAGGGAATTTCTCGTTTTCACTCTTTTTGCCTACCAAAACAGGAGTCGCCAATACATCTTCATCAAAAACCGTATAGATCTCAAGAATTTTTCTAGCAAAAGTATCTGCATCATCAAATGTCGCGTGTGCGGTATGTCCTTCTTGCCACAAAAATTCGGCAGTGCGAAGAAATAAATATGTCCTTTTCTCCCACCTCACAACGTTATTCCAAAGGTTTAGAAGAAGAGGTAGATCGCGCCAACTTTGGATCCAACGAGCATAGGTATCGTACATGATCGTTTCAGACGTTGGCCGCACAGCAAGCGGTTCACTGAGCTTCTCCCCTCCGCCATGAGTAACTACTGCCAACTGCGGGGAAAATCCTTCCACATGCTCTTTCTCTCTTTGCAAAAAACTCATGGGGATAAATGTAGGAAAGTAGGCATTTTTTACTCCTAGTTCCTTGAATTTTTTATCAAGATAGTTTTGGATGTTCTCCCAAATTTCATAACCATAGGGACGAATTATCATGCAGCCGCGGACAGGTGAATAATCAGCAAGTTCGGATTTCAATATTACATCTGTATACCATCTGTCAGGATTAACGGATTTTTTTGCAATTTCTTTTTTTTCAAACATAGTGGTTTTCCTTTCTTTGGCCACTCAAAGAAAGGAAAAAAATCAAAACAACTTTCCTCCAATTACTGCTTCGTCTTTATCGGGAACAACTAACACACATTCATGATTTTCATCTGGAACTCCAAGAGTCAGAACTTCGGAAACAAAGGGACCAATTTGGCGTGGCGGAAAATTGACAACGCCCAAAATGTGTTTCCCGACAAGATCAGCTTTCTTGTAATACTGTACCAGTTGCGCGCTGGATTTTTTTGTTCCGATTTCCGGACCAAAATCGATCATGAGTTTGTACGAAGGTTTCCGAGCCTCGGGAAAATCCTCAACGGTAAGAATTTTCCCAACCCGGATATCGAGTTTTAAAAAATCATCTATTGTACTCATATTTTTCACTGCCTCTGAATGTTTTCTTTCTACTATTTCTTTGGAGAAGCAAAGAAATAGGAATTAGTTATTCGTTTTATTTTAGCATACCCTCGAGAAATTCCCTGAGAAAGAATTTGTGGGAGTTTCTTTTCATCCCATGTTTTTATTACCTCTTCTGTAATTCCTCCTTTTGTACTAACACCAGTTAAAAGCTCTGAAAAAGAAAGATTTTCTTTTTGCAGCCTTCGTATAGTCCCAGCAAACGTTTGTAAGACCATTTTCCGTGAAACATCACGTGAAAAACCATAAATTTGAGCTTGTTTTGCAAGATTTTCCATATAATATGCAGCATATCCGGGACCGGAGCCGGAGATCATACTAAGTTTATCGATTGTCTCATCGTCGTTGCACTCAACAAGCAGTCCTAGTTTGGAAAAAACGTTTCGGAAATATATTTTATCTTTTTTCGTCACTTTTTTATTTGCCAAAAATCCGATAATCCCCTGTCCATAGGCTACTCCTAAATTAGGCATGATACGAATTATTTTGATACTTTTGCCTAAGTACGATTGCAAAAGATCCATTGTTACACAAGCGGCAGTAGAAATAAGAAGTATCTTGGATAAAAATGTTGGACGAGTTTCTCGCAAGACTTCTTGAACAATATTTGGTCTTACTGCCAAAATACATATTTCCGCCTCTGTTGCTTCTTTATTTTGAGTTGTAAATAAAACTTTCGGAAACTTTTTCTTGAGGTCCTCAATATCAGGATTGGAGACAATAATTTCTTCCGGCGAAATAGTTTTTGCCGACAAAAATCCAGTAAGGATCGCTGCCCCTATATGTCCGCACCCGATGATACCTATCTTTTTTTTCATATTCGATTACTCCCGTATTTGCCCATTCCCGTAAGCTACCCATTTATAGGTTGTGAGATCTGTCAGTCCCAATGGACCGCGTGCATGGAGCTTTCCTGTAGCAATACCAACCTCTGCTCCTTTTCCAAAAACGAAGCCGTCATGGAGCCTCGGTGAACAATTGATAAAAAGGGCTGCAGCATCAATTGATTTAGTGAATATGTCGATGACTTTTTTATCCTTCGCAATAATTCCCTCACTATGATGATTGGTATACCGGGAGATAAACTGTAACGCCTCTGAAACGCCTCTGACTACTTTTATAGAAACGGCCAGAGATAAAAATTCCTCCTCCCACGTTTTTGGGGTTGCTGGAAGAATTTCTTTTGAAATTTTTTGGGCAGTTTTATCTCCGTAAATCGTGATATTGTTGCCAATGAGAAGGTGTACTAACTCTGGAAGGAATTTTTGGGAAATTTCCTCATGAACAAGAATTGTATCCAAACTATTACATGCTGAGGGGTTACTTGTTTTTGCATTGAGTACTATTTTTTTGGCCATTTCTAGATTTCCTGTCCTATCAATATAAATCCGTGCCCCTCCCTCGCTGTGACACAAAACAGGAATCCGAGATCTTTTGAGTATATTTTGTACCATAGCATATCCGCCACGGGCAATGACAACGTCAATGAAGTTCGTCTTCGTAAGGAGGGTATAGAGAGACCTTCGACTCTTTGACTTTATAAAATACACTGCCTCCTGGGGTAAGCCTGCCGTGAAAAGTGCTCTTTTCACAAAGTCTATAAGAAGTGTTGATGTGTACCATGATTCACTCCCCGCTTTTAAAATACATGCATTCCCAGAACCGATCGCAAGAGTTACAACATCTATGGTCACTTCCGGTCTGGACTCATAAATAAATAAAAGGACTCCAAGAGGCACGCGAATCCTTTTTAGGGTAACACCGTTTGGGAGTAGCACTCTTTCTATGCAACTGCCAATGCCTGCATTTAGTCCCTTTACGGTATATATCCTTTGGACTATTGCATCAACCTTTTCTTCATCAAGTCGAAGTCTATCTAAAAATGCCGAATCATATTTTTTCTTCATAGCTTTCTTCCAATCGCGAACATTTGCAGATATTATGGATGCTTTCTTTTTCGAAATATTTCGTGCTAAACTTTCGCAAAATAAATCTTTTCTCCTCTTACCTTCAGTACTGAGAATTTGCTGTGCCTGACACATCTTTTGTAAGTTGTGTATATTCATACAACCTCCAGAAGGCAATCCTTCTTTTTCCCGTTAAGAAGAAATGTTGGTATGGCCATTTTTTGAAGATCAGAAACTATTTCCCGCTTTGATACTCCACCCCCAACTCCAAATCCATTTGTCTTCAATGAAGAAAGAATACTAACCCGTGAAACACCAACTAGTTTTGCAAGAAACTGGGCGAGGTAGTCGTTCCCTCCAAAACTATAGAGATCTAAAACGTCATTCTCATTGAATACCGGGATTATTTTTTTCTGAATATAAAGAGAAATTACTGTTTTCAACATATCCTTTTTCCTCTCTGTATTAGTATTGTCCTTCGTAAGAAGTACTTGAGCGATACGCATGCCAAACGATTGGAAAATACACTTTGTAGTTGTAAGAATTTCCACCTGTCCAATACCTGCTGCAGCCATTTTCCCAATACTGCGAACAGTTGGTATATCAATATATCGAGAGCCAACGGCAACAGCACCAGAAAGAATAAGAAGAACCGACCATCCCCTATCTTGGATCATTTTTATTTGCTTAGCAATGTGGTTCATACGATACTCATCGACACAAAGCCTGTGAGTAAGTAAGGTAGAACTGCCGATTTTGATGATAAGAATTTTTCTTTTTTCCATAAATAGATTCGTCGCTATGCTCCTCACTATAAGTGGATGTAAAATTCGTTTCACTCATTAACAGCCACTAAAAAACCGTCCCTATCAAGGACGGTTGTCTACGCCGCTTGTGGTGAGCGTAGCCGAACCATGGTACCACCTTGTTTTATCCCGATTTTATCGGGACCTTATGTGAGTGCTCCGTCCGCCAGCTGGCGGATGACACACTTGAAACTATTTGTACGGTTATTCTTCCGTCATACTCATCGTATGCAGCGTATACTGAGCTTGCCGAAGTATCGTTTGGCGGGAAACCAAACTAAAACGCTTTTGTAACTTTGCTGGTAGTATAGCAAATATGGAAAGACAATGTCAAAGAATCTTCGTTATTTCGTAAATATTCTCCAGATATCTTTGAAGGAAACCAAAACCATCAGGGCAAGAAGAAGCGCCATACCAACCTGATGGATATACTGTTCCCACTGGGCTTTTAACCTCTTCCCCGTTACGCCCTCGATAATAACAAAGACAAGTCTCCCGCCATCAAGAGCTGGAAATGGCAACACATTCAAAATCGCAAGGTTCAGAGACATAATGGCGAGAAGTTGGATAATGAGAAGTACAGACTCTCCTCCCCCAATTTTAATAAGACTATCAACGGTAGAAAATATTTCTACAGGGCCGGAAAGGTTGGAAACAACAGGCGCAGCATCGTGTTCTTTGAGAGATATTTGAAACAAAGTACCAAGGATCACTCCCGTGTACCCAGACCAGTCAATAGCTGCAGTCACTCCTGAAAAAAGCTTTTGAGAGAATGAATTGTAAGAAACTTCATAAACATTCCCTATCGCCACACCCAATGCTCCTTGACCTTCGGGAGGATTTTCCCTGGGAGTTATCATTTTGGAAAATGGACGCAGTGCTACCTGGTGATAGAGCGTTAACTCAACCGGACTTCCTGCTTTTTCCTTAATTACTTGGCGAAACTGGTCACTACTTTGGATATCAATACTATCGACTGCAACAATAATATCCCCTTGGCGAAGACTTGCTTGGGATGCAGGAGAATCACCAGCAACATCAATGACAATGACTCTTCGAGTTTGATCTGCGTTGTGAAACGTATAGTTGGCAAAATCCGGGATGAACGCTTTAAATCCGGTAAGGAGGAAAAAAAGATAGAGAGAGAAAATCGCAAGGAGAAAATTCATTGATACCCCTGCAACTAAAATTGCTGCTCTCACCCAAGGTTTTTTATGAGCAAAACTCTTGGGGTCATCGCGTTTTTCTGGGCCTTCTTCACCCAAAAGTCTTACAAATCCGCCAAAAAGAACCGGATACAGCGATACATACATGCCATCCTTCTGACGCCTTTTCCACAGAGCCCGAGTAAAAGGAAGGCCAAGTGCAAACTCCTCAACTTTCACTCCGGAAATACGTGCGACGACAAAATGGCCAAATTCGTGAACAAGAACCAAAATAGAAAGAATGATGAAAAAAACTATACCTGAAAGAATCATAGAGTCTCACCATTGTACCGTCCGTTTCACTGTAATTCAAGGGAAAGATGGAATATAATACACCAGACAATGCACCAAGGAAAAACAACATTCAATACAACAGAGATAGAAATTTACATAAGGACATATCGCTCCCTTCTCAAATCGTCTGGAACAGTCAATATTGCCCAACTGATTGATGCCCATATTGCGGCAAAACCGCTCCTTCATGAAAAAGGAGGTACCGATACTATCGATACTTCCGCATTCATTTATGGACTCTTAAGGTTGCCGCAGGTTATGTCCAATGTCAAAAAAGTGATCCTCGGACAATCCCTTGATGTATTTAAAAAGCATAACGTTATTAAATTTTCCCAATTGAAAGAAGTTGAGGCTCCCGGACGGCGGCGGAAAATGTACTTTGACGGGAAAGAGATACTCTATGTCTATATCGCCTCAGTCACCGACGTTGACGATCTTATTACACTTCTGACATCGTTTCAGATCGAATGGAATAAATTCCACGAGAAACTTCGTCACGCCAAAGATACCGAAAGTGAAGCCAAAAAGCATTTATCCCAGGATGATATCTCCAAAATGCAAAAAATTTGGGGGAAGGAGTACCCAAAATTCCTCCAGGCAATAAAGTATAGGGAAGTTTCGTTTACCGTCCAACTTCTTTCCGGATCGTATGTTGAATACGCCAAGGCAACACAACGGTGGTGGGACCATATAGAAAATCAACTTAAATATCTAAATTTCCTCAGTCGTCCACTTTATTTTGTTTCCAGTAATACTCATTCCCTTGTCAACCTTCTTTTGAGACATGTTCTTGCCGATGAGAAACTTTTGATTGAGTATCTTTATAAAACCCACGACCAGACTTTGCTCCGGCTTTGGAGAGAGATAAACTCGGGAGATTTCTTGGCAAACCGGGAAAATTTCCTCTACTACATTGCCAAAAAATACGGGAAAACCCACCCGGAATACGAAAAGAGGAGAACTCATCTTATGACTAAACTTGGAATTCATGTCATTCCCTCTTCGCACTATCTTGATATCGATACCCAGGTGATAGAAGTAAAAAAACTGGCAGGACTTTCCCTTGATCCCAGATTGAAACTTGACACGAAAAACTTGGGAAAAAGTGATGCGGTAATTGTGAATATCGACTATCCCTTAGGCTGGGCAGCGTACCAAATACTGACTGAAATCGGACAAAATGTGGCACGAATAAAAGGGGTCTACATCATGGGGAAAGCGGCAACGTTAAATGGGCAAATCGGAGATATCTTGCTTCCAACAACTGTCTTTGACCAGCATACGAAGAATTTGTACGTTTTTGATAATTCTCTCCGTGCGTCTGATTTTGAAACAATTTTTAAAACCGGCGCAGTACTTTCTGATCAAAAAACAATTGCTGCCAAGGGGACATTTTTGGAAAATGGGGATCTTGTGAAGAAATGGTACCAGGAAGGGTATACGATCATCGAGATGGAAACAGGGCCGTACTTCAACGCTTTGTATGAATTTGTGTTCTACAATCGGTACGCTGAAAATGATTTTATCAGTCTCACCAATGCACCGTTTGAGATTGGCATTGCCCACTATGCATCCGATACACCCTACTCGAAAGCAAAAAATTTGGGAGTCCGGAATTTATCCTATGAAGGAGTGGAACCAACGTACGCTATTAGTCTTGCAATATTGAAAAAAATTATTGAGAGGGAAAACAAATAAATTCATGTGTCATTTCGAAGGAGTCTTGATGCCAGTCGGGACGACTGAGAAATCTAGCAAAGCGTAATAATTATATGCATATGCGTCCCGATTACATCGGGACTAGATTTCTCACTTCGTTCGAAATGACTTGAATTAAATTCGCTTTAGATCTCACTTAGTTCTGTTTCCTTGTGCTGCCGCAAAACATCAATTTCCGCTATCATCTCGTCGGTAATTGTTTGCACTTCTTTTTCAAATCGTTTTTTATCATCCTCGCTTATCTCTTTGGCATCAAATTTGCGTTTAATATCTGCCATGATTTCGTGACGAACTTGGCGAACCATAACCCGACCCCCCTCCACTTTCACATGGGCAAGCTTGACAAACTCAGCCCTTCGTTCTGCAGTGAGCGGTGGAATACTAATACGGAGAATGGTTCCATCAACAGCAGCAGAAAATCCAAGGTTTGCTACGTTGATACCTCTTTCAATATCTTGGATGATGGAAGGATCAAATGGGGAAATCACAATCATTCTTGGGCCATCGGTGGTGATTGTTGCCATTTCCTTCATTTTCAGATGCTGCGTCCCGCCGTAGGAAGTGATGACAACATTTTCAACTAACGCTGGAGTTGCCCGGCCAGTCCGTATTGTCCCCAAATCTTCCTTGAGAACTTCAATCGCCTTGAGCATTTTCTGTTTCGTCTGGGCTAAAATTTCTTGATCCATAAAACTATACAGGAATAATAGAAAACTCTATTTATGCAATATTTTAGTAGAAACTGGAGTAATTTCTATTTCGTTATTTTTATTTACTTCAAAATAAAGCTTAGAAGACGCTTTTAGATTGAAATATTTTCGAATTGATTTTGGAATAACTACCCGTCCATTTGTCGTCATCGAGGTATATCCGCTGAGGTTCATAATAATACTTAAGAATATCAAGTAATCATTTGATTAGCAAGCAATACTCAACTTTAGAATTATATGGGGACAACTAGTGTGCGCGAAGAGCGTGCGACAGTAGTCGCCCCCAATGGTTGTTGATCGTGAGAGAAGCTGAGAATCAGCGTGCCATTGAAAAAGGAGCATGCCATTGCTCAAACCCAGGTTTGGGATTTGGGTTTTGTACCCAACCGGATCTTTCTAAGGCCGCACGAAGGTTGGCACTTGTGAGGAAGCGTGTATTGTCCAAACCGGCAAGCCAATAAGCGAACTCCGCTCCCGTTGGGAACTCGAGCTGGTTTGGCGTCTGATTCGCCACCTCGAGAAGTTTCTTTAGATTCGGATCCATATCGTCGCCTCCTTATGAAGTCGAAAACGCGCCCGAAGGTGGGTAATTGTACATGGCAGGATGAACTGCCATGTCCTTAAACGGAACTTTGAAAACCCAGTCTTCGGGTCTCAAAAGCTGCGGGCGATCCATGCCCTTTCTTTGATCTTTGGAAATAACCCTTCCTTTCGAACACTGGATTTTTCCACCCGCAAAGAGGATTTTCATGCCCAAGCGGCGCGACTGAAATTCATCAGCTCGCTGGACAACGTAGTCCCCTTTTTCTAACATCCAAACCTGAACCCAGTTGCCCTTTGCAACTGGAATGTAGGATCGGACCGTCCGAACATTTTTGCTTTTGGAACGGGCCATGGTTGCCTCCTCTCTTGAATACACTTTTTCGGCCGGTAGAGCAAGAACGAAAGAGTGACGACGAATCATCAATCTATCGTTCTTGCTCCTTGAAAGGAGAATTTTCTCTCACATGTCAAAGAGCAAATGCATTGCATTTGCGATGCAGACCCGCCAACAAACGCAGCACGAGCCGCGCTACGAATAGTAGGTAAGGCGAGTGCTAAGATGTGGCGTGGTTAATGTGCGTTTGGAAAAAACGCGAATGCTTTTTCCAACTTGGGGCGATGCTACCATAGGACCTATAAAGAGTCAAAACGATGGAATTGATTCTTGAATAATAAGGTGATCAAATGGGGATAAGAATAACATAGAAGTTAAAAAAGAATGGTAAGTGGAAGAAAATTGAAATTATAGAGAGTAGCATGACAACGGGATTGGTTTGACTGAATAAACAGTCATTCTAATCGCGTCGCACGCTACCCTCTATGAAACGCGTTGTTCAGCTTGTTGGCGTAAATTGCATCCAGCCAGATTTGTGCGGATCGTGCACCTTAGTACCTTTCCATCCGATCACCCGGAAGTCGCTTTCCACTTCCTTCGGATCGCTGTAGGGGTGTCCGCGGTATCGCGCGAGCCACTCTTTGTCCAGTTTGACTTTGAAACCACTCTGGAGTTGAGTGTTCATCGCGCGTGCAAGCTGATTGAGTCTTTGTTGTGCTGTACCGTTCATGAAATTTCTCCTTCCTTGAGAATACAGATTATCAGATCGGCTTTTTACCGAAAGGGAGGGGGATTTCCGGTAAATCCAATCTGATATATTTTTTATTATGAACGCCTAGCGAGCACCCGGATTCGTCGCCGGTGATTCAACGCAAGAAGCGCCATTGGGTCGCGCAATACCTGCCACCATGCCCAGCGAAAATGGCGAGGCTTTTTGCGGGGCACCCGTGCTGCGCCGTTGGATTTCACCGTTGAGCGAAATGGGCTGACGGTTATTTTTAATGATCGGCGCATCTCACCTCCGTGGCGCCAAAAACCGTCGCTGATTCCGTTGTCTGCCAAAAATAAAACGCGACAGACATGAGTGGAGAGTGATTCCCTTAGCCGGCGACGTACGAGGACTTTTGATTTCATAAGTCCTAAATCCATCACGCAACCCTCGCCGTGTCCCGTCTACAAGGACCAAATCATTTCTCACTTCGTCAAGAGATGCGTAGGCAATCCTCGGAAACATGCGTTTCCAGCGACGGAACTCACAATCGTCGCAGGGAATCGGCATATGATTCATGCCTAAGCTCATGACGCGCGCGGCGGCTTTTAGACGAGCAAAAGCTCGATTCCTCTCGGCGCCACCTGTTGTTCTTGTTGCTGACATGTTCGTATCTCCTTTTGACATGATATTTTCCCCTCCCCTATTTCGAATTGGGAACGCTGGAAATAAGTTTTTTGTACTTCCACTGTTCCCAATTCGAAGGGTTTGTTCTCAAGGATTATTAATGTGCAATCCGCAATAAAATTTCCGTTGTAAAGTTTGCAATTAAACTTTTGACGGAAATCCTTGCGTAATAGTGTGAAAGTATACGTGGGGACAGTTAAAAAGTCAATCCTATAGTATAGAGGGGATTCTTCTCCTTCGACTTCGCTCAGGATCAGAATGACAATATTAAAGAGGAGTCGTATACATGTGGAGCTTGGTTTGGTAAAAACGGGCCCGGACGACGGGCAAGCAAAAAACCAAAACCCGCCCAGAATCAATAATAATAATGGCACAGGTAGACTCAAAGATAATCGCGGAAACGCGAGTCTACCTGTGCCATGTGCACAAACCTGATCTGCGGATTGTATTAGATTTTTTTTGGTTTTTTCTCCTTACTTTTTCCACACGATATATGACTGACCTGTGTCAGGTTGTTTCCGGAAGTTCGCATCAAACAGCGATGTTTCAAACCACACACGATTATGTCCCCAATCGAGACCGTATCTTTGCCTGATCGTGTCAAGCGCTACAGATAATTCGGCGTCATCTTTGGGAACATGAAATTCCACTTTGGAATGTATCATCGGTGGGCCCGGAAAGTGACGAAGAAGGCGTTCTACCTTCTCTACCAGTTTTGGATCTGGAACGCGTTGTGGCATGATTATTACCCTCCTCTACCTCAATATGGAAAGAAAACCCTGTTGATCTGGATTTGGTTTTCTTTCGAAATGGTACGTACGGCCAAAAAAAGAACGTTTCTTAAAATAAATCCACAATTTCAAATCCGCAATTTCAATGTGCCAAAAAAAGTAGACAGGTGGCAGGATCCTACCATAACAATTTACTACGGTCAAACGATAGGATACACACCTTTTTATCTATTTTCCCTTTATACTTTCCCCTCTTTACCGTATACTACAAACATCTATGGCAAAGGAAGAGAAAGTCATCTTGGAAATCCGTTCCCCCAAAACTGCCGAGGAGACTCCCGCATCGATGCAGCAAGTATTTTCAGCACTCTTCCCCGGCGGTCATATCCCCCATTGGAAGAGGCTGTGGATCAAAGTCCGCACACTTTCTTTTGAAATCGTCAATATCAACCAGACCATCCATTTTTGTGTTGTTGTGCCAAAATCCTTCCAGACGTTTATGGAAAGTCAGCTGGTCTCCCAGTACCACAAACTCCTTATTACCCCAATACATGACTATGTTCCGCAGATTGCCAAAAATCCCTATATGGCTGTTGGCAATCTTCAGCTTGCAGCACCATACTACTACCCCATCAAACGGCATGAGGAATTTAAAGACCTTGATCCACTCTCATCAATTCTTGGGGTCCTTTCGAAATTTACGCCTCAACAATCCGGACTTATTCAAATTATTATTGAACCACCGCACTTTAACTGGCAAGGAAATACTGCCCGGATGATTGAACGGGGAATTCCAGATCCAACACCTACTGCACCGACGAAAACCAAGCAGTTCCCCCACGCCCAACTTATTGAGGAAAAAATAAATCAATCTGGATATCGAACATACATCCGACTTCTTATTGGCGCCGATACCCATAGCAATGCACTTTCTCTTATGGCCAATGTCGCAGGCGCTTTCGGCGCATTTGCCATGGGAGAAGGGAATCGGCTCGTCCTTCGAAGACCCAGATTTTTTTGGAAACGAGTGATCTTCAACCGTATTGTCAAACGGGAAAAAAGCCATTATCCGCGAAACCAAATCTTGAATACTGCTGAGCTGGCAACCATTTGGCATCCACCAACGATGCTTCTTGCTGGCATTCGGAATATCGCCTGGGGCAGACACATGCATGGAGAACCGCCGCAAAATCTGCCGGTTTCTTTAAATCTTACCGATGAAGAGAAAAAAGAAATAAATTTCTTCGCCAAATCTGAATTTAAAAACCAGATGATGACCTTTGGGATAAAACGGCCGGACAGGCGCAAACACATGTACATCATCGGAAAAACGGGAACCGGTAAATCAACTCTTATCGCAAACATGGCCATAAACGATATGCGAAATAGAGAAGGACTAGCGGTCATTGATCCTCACGGAGATTTATCCGAAATTCTTCTTAACTATATTCCATCGTACCGGCTCAATGATGTTATTTACCTTGAGCCGTTTGATCAACAGCATCCTTTTTGGATAAATCCTTTGGAGATAAAAAACCCTGTTCACAAGGAATTGGTCGCCTCAGGAATTGTGTCAATTTTTTCCAAACTCTACGCCTATTCATGGGGACCGCGACTTGAGTATATCCTTCGAAATGTCGTTCTCACCCTTCTTGAGTATCCCAATGCTACACTTCCTATGGCGCTTGATTTACTTGCCGATCAAAATTTTCGTCAACAGCTGCTGACGAAAGTCCCGGATAGGATATTGCAAAACTTCTGGCATAACGAATTTGAGAAAATGCACCCGAGGCTTAAAAGTGAAGCGATTGCCCCTATCCAAAATAAAGTTGGACAATTTGTCCAATCCCCAACAATCCGGCAAATTATCGGACACCCGCAATCAACGATTGATCTAGAGGATATTATGGATCAGGGGAAAATCCTCATATTAAACCTTGCCCAGGGAAAATTGGGAGAAGATAATGCGGCCCTACTTGGAGCTATGTTTATCACCAAAATCCAGCTGGCTGCGATGAACAGAGTCAATGTCATGGAGACGCAGCGACGCGATTTCTACCTCTATGTTGATGAGTTCCAAAACTTTGCCACGACTTCTTTTATCAAAATTCTCTCTGAGGCGCGGAAATATCGCCTTGATCTTATCCTTGCCAATCAATATATCGGCCAGGTCGATGAAACAGTCCAGAAAGCTATTTTTGGCAATGCGGGTACTCTTATCTCATTTGTGATTGGTGCACAAGATGCCCATGCCCTATCAAGAGAGTTCGGACAGTGGTACAAAGAAGAAGATTTAGTTGCACTGGGTGCATATCAGGTCATTATTAAATTGGCAATAGATAACCTTACCTCGCTTCCCTTTTATGCCTTAACTTTGCCATTGCCACGGTCAATTAACCAAAATAAAGAAAAGATTCTCCGACTTTCCCAGGAACGCTACACCAAAAAGCCGGATAGTAAGCTGTGGGAACCAAAAGCGCCACCAGTTAAGGCACCAGTTGCAGAGACACCACAACTAAAACCATCTCTTGGTCAAAAACCGCAACCACCACAGCCAAAACCCAATCCTATAGCCCAAAATCCTCTGAAGCCGAAACTGACTGGCCTTCCACAACAGCCCCCACGCAAACCTCAGATATCACAAAATCATCCGCCTCAAAAGGGATAATCCACCTTAAACTTGACATATATTACAGAAGTATTATATAATTATATAATCATGTAATTATGATACAACAACTTATCAGTGACGAAAAATTTACCAACATCCAGAAAGCCCAGGCGGGCTTGACCAAACTATTTGAAAAAGCAAAAAAAACATCCTCGTTTTACCGCGTCATGAAAAATGGCCAACCACTGGGCGTACTCATCCCAAATGAAATGTGGCAAAGTATTATAGAGGATATAGAAGCACTCTCTTCTCCTACCTTTCGCGCACGTATCGCAGAGAGTCGGAAGGATACAAAAACTATCTCTTTGGAAGAGGTAAAAAAACAACTTGGATTATAAATGGTCATAGAATTCAATTCTCATTCGCTCAAAGAATTCCGAAGACTTCCTAAACCTACCCAAAGACGAATAAGCGATAAGCTCGAATTTTTTGCTTCCTCAAAGGCTCCTCTATTTTTTGCTGAAAAACTTATAAATTCAGATATTGGTATGTATAGATACCGCATAGGAGATTATCGAGTAGTCTTTGATATAAAGGGAAACACAATAATTATTCTCTCTATTGGCCACCGCAGAGAAATCTACAAGTAGATTCCCGTACTTGACACGCAACTATAGGATATGATATAAACTCTCTCTATACGATGAACATTGTCAAAGACGCCAATATCATCCTTACTATTTCTTTTGTTATCCGAACGAGGAGTTCGGGAGCGTAGGAATAAGGAAACATTGCGCACACGAACTCCCCACAAGGGAGTTTTTTTTGCACATTAACATAGGGAAAGGTGATAAAAATTATTTAATCTATGATAGAGTACTGCTCCATGGGGACAAAATACTTGCCTCCGTCGCGCAGTACGTCTATCAAAATCAAAAAAAGAAGTAAAGTGATTCGCACCCCGTCATCCTCGAAAGAGGCATGACCCAGTGCGGGTCAGAAGGAAGAAAAACCATGGAAGGAATTCTCTCCTTCCTAAATGACCTGCCAGTTCCATGGCAGGTCATCGCAGCGGCGGTGGTAATTTTTTTGGCCTGGCGCCTCCTCTCCGGTTTCCGCCGCCGTGGCGAAGACGAAGAGACTGACGATGATCCGCCGCCCGAGCACGCCGCCGAGCACGGACGAGCCGCACCGCACGCAGCCGACGGACACGGAGGACACGCCGAGCAGCCTCATGTGCTACTGCACACGGGGCACATCGACGCCCTAGGGCGCTGGGGGGTAGCAATAATTATAGGCCTTCTCGCGCTTTGCTTGTGCGGGCTAATTATGCTCGGCGTCGTCGCCGACTCTCAACCCGCGGGGAGGGTTGAGTCGGTCGCGATGGCCGATGGGTCGACTTGGATAGCCCAATCAGTGGGCGACTTCAAGCGGTTGGCGAATCTTCGTGCCAACCAGCCGTGCCTACTCCAGGGAGGCCCCCGTTGCACGGCCACGCCGCCGCCAACGGCGACGGCCAACGCAGTACAGAGGGGTGCGACGGTGGCCGCCAAAGCGACCGAAATGGTCGCCCAGGCACAAGCCGCGGCCGTAGAACAAACCGCCCAGGCTAAGGCCAACGCCCTTCGGTTCGGTCCAAGTCGGACCCCCCCGCCGACGCGAACGTCGATACCGCCGACGCGCACGCCTCCGCCGAGCAACACGCCTCCGCCGAGCAACACGCCGGTTCCCTCTACCAACACGCCCATCCCCACGGGAACACCAATTCCCGACTGCAAGGGAACTTACCTTGCGTCGGACGGAACCAGCGTCTCATACGATCTGAAGGCAGGAACCGGTTGGGTTGATCTAAAGGTTCTTTCGAATGAAACGAAAGTTCAGGGGAGCTGCTTCGGCGGCTCTTTCGATTCGAAAGAAATCAATCCGGTAGTCGGCACCGCAGCCAACGCGGCAAAACAAGTCGCAGATCTGCTCCCATATGTCTTTTGGGGCATCGTCATTCTGATCGGTGGGTGGATCGTGATCTGGCTTCTCCGCGAGCTTTGGCGGCACACTCGGTTCATTCGGGAGAAAATCCCCGACTGGATCGAGTTTCCGATGTATTTGGCTTTGGGTTGCCTCATTTTCGTAACAGCCACAGACAAATGGGTTTTATTACCATATCTGTGGGCAGGTTGCTTGCTACTGGCGGCGATTTGGCTCGTGGTCGTAATCTTCACCACCTTTGGTGGTCAGCAGGCAACCGATATCGCTCGAGAAGAAATCGAGCACCGGCTAGAGGAGATGGAGCAACGGCTCAACCAGCGCCGGCATCCGCCCGCCGCAGGCCAAAGCGGGCAGCAACCGGGACACGGGCCGTGACCCAAAGAATGAGGGTAAAGTGATGACGCCAAAAGGGCGGAGACTGTCGCGCATGCGCGATAGATTCTGCGCCCCGCGCAGTCTCCGCCCTCACGGCACCTCTTCTCATCACCTTTCCCTTGTTCTTTGAGTTTCGAAGAATTTCGAGACTGAAAAAACATCATTAGATTTTGACAATACGATCAGATGAAAAATACATTTCATTCTGCCTCATAACCACGGTTGCGTGGTGATTTGCGGTGGAATGGAAAATGCTCTTTGACAAGTCAAAGGATAGAAAATCCTTCGGGAAAGCTAGGTTGGCACAAGATGTTGTTGATATATTTTGGGCATTTTGTATCAACCTAGCTAGCTTGGATTGGAAATTCAATCACTTACCCGAAAGGAGGAGGACAGAAGCACAAAATCGATCGAAAAAAATCTCGCAAGTTCGCCATAAATCTTTTCACTTGATATCGATCAAGTGAAAAGACTCAATTCTCAAGGAGGAAATATGGCAAAGCATCCACAAACCCAAGGTGCACATGTCTCCGGGGATCCTGGAGAAGTCGTGTACGGTGAGGATCCCGGCAAATGGTTCTGGCTATGGTTCTCACACGGTCGCCTTATCAGGATGACCGTAGTCGTTGTACTCACAATTGTCCTGATAAGCGCAGTTGGGTGGGTCCTGCTCCCACTCCCAAAATAGCAGAAATGTTGTCCAACTCCCAAAAGGTCTTGGACAACATTTTGTCCTTATCCATCTATCCTTTGATATTTAGTTTCGTAGGTAGTTAGCCTTTGTCGGATGACTGGGCTTTCTACATAGGGCCAAAGGGGGGGTCCTAAAAGAAAGGGAAAAAAGGAACGTGGTGATATCCATTTATCAGACGCAATCGTGTCGTCATCACTTTTCTAATTTTCCTACCCCTGTTTTTCCTAGTTTCGAATACGTTAGGAATTAAGAAAACCAGATAATCCTTCGACATGCTCGGGATTGTCTGGAAAAAAGATTATGACCATAAAGAAAAATTTCATGCCCACTACATAACCACGTTCTGCGTGGAGATTTGTGTTGGAATGAAAAAGTACTTTAACAAGTCGTTCAGAAAAATTGACGGGTATATTGTGGAAAGAATGTTTCTTTCCATGACTGACCCGTCAATTGAAAGGAGGAAAAATAGCATAGCCTAAACAGATCGTACCGAAAGTGTCAATTCGCTAGATCCGAAGACTCGGGTCTGGCCGATAAGATAGGAGGAGCCATGGCAGGCACAATGTTAATTGCTCTCGGATCACCTGGGGCAGCGGTCTTTGTCCAGGTCACGGGGGCGATCAAAATTGGATCCGTCGTCACAGTCCAGAAAATAGAGGGGACGAGCGACGGATTCCTTGGCGAGCCGAATTGGGGCGCCGGCACCCAGTTCCGACTCAAGAGATTTATGGGGCAGCTCAAATTCGGTGCAGCGGAAGTTTTGGTGGACGTGTACGCCGCGGACCGGGCTTGACACGGAGAGAAAATCATGCAAGGACAACAACTCATTATTGGCATAGGAGATGATGCCCAAAACTACGAAATCGTACGAATCAATGGAGCATCGGCGACCGTTATCATCTCCGAATGGCTCGGGAAGAGCGCCGGATATCGTGGACGGAAAAAGTACAGCGCTGGCAGGATAATTCAGCTTTCGGGAAGACGCGGTTCGGGTACCTGGAACGGAAAAACAATTACGATCTTTGCCGTCGAGACACCTCGAAAGGCGGAGAAAATTGTTCCGTTTGAAGAGGTGCAAAAAGTCGTCTCGCTATACCTCGATGAGCCGCAAATCCGCGCGCTGTGGCGAAAAGCAAACACGCGCACCGCACTCGCCGCGATTACAGCCGAGCAAATCGAACAACTTGGTGTCAATCAGCTCGATGCCCTCGGGGCGCGCAATGCGCTCCACCAGGCGTTCGGCGGCAAGTAGTTCAAATTCCAAGTCTGAATTGTAAGGAGAGAACTATGCAACGTTCACAACTCGATGTGCGCGATCAGCAAAATGCCGCGCACAAAAATAACCGGGTTGGATATGATCAACTCCGAAAACTCCTACCCGGACTTACCGACCATGCAGTTTCGCAAATTCACAGAGTCGCTCAAACACCTGAGCAACTGGCGGGGCTTTCCAAAGTGCGCCTCGAGCAGTTGGGCGTCCCCGCACGCCAATCGCAAGATGTAAAAAACATGCTCGCGCGGCTTTCGAGCTAACCCTTTGATCTCTGAACGACTGAGCGACAACACATTCGGCGCATCAGCCGAAAACCAACCCGTCGAATGTGTTGTCCTCAATTTCATCAACTACTTCTCGACTCGCTTCGCTTGCTCGAAGAATGACGACATAAGGAGGAATGGGTGTTTTCTTACCTCATCCAAAATGATTTCTTGCTCTTTGGAGAGGAGCGGTATTTTCCCCATATGAAAAGCTCAAACAGACGCTTCTGTAATGGAAAAAGATGTAATTTATCCCAATATTTTTTCACTTCCCGGAGTTGAATTTTCTTCCTGCTCCTCTGTCCATAATTGATACTTCTCTCAAGAAGAAATATCTTCCCTGCTTTTGTCCGTTTCAGTTTTGCTTCATCGTAATCCCACACCATAAAGATATTCTACCAGAAATTCACTATTTTAACCGCTTCGCGTGCTTTTTGAGAAACGAGGCGATATCTTCAATCGGAAGACGCTTTACGTCAACATTTCTGGCAAAGGAAATAATCTCAGCTTCTGTTGCGTTGATATCGTACCCATTAAGATCCAGAAACCGTAATGTAGAAAAAAATCCTGTGCGTTTATTGCCATCATCGAATGGATGATTGCGAATAAGTGATTGGATCAGTGCTGCAGCTTGAAGCCAAATAGTTGGATACAGAAGCTTTCCAGCAAATGTTGCCTTCGGCCTGGCAACTGCCGAGTGAATCAGGGTAAAATCCCTTATTCCCTCTCGTCCTCCTCCAATTTCTAGCATCTTCTCATGGATCGCAATGACTTCATCTATCTCGAGGTAGATCATACACGCGCCAAGGCTTTTATTGTTTTTTCGTATTTCTTGCTTATTTTCTCAAGCCACGAGAAAAACTCCGGAGACAAGCTCATTTGATTCTTTTCCGACGTAGGTTTGATAAGGACCATTTTTCTTTGAGGATACGTTTCTACCGCAATCGTATCACCAGCCTTCAAGCCAGTATCTTGAATGAATGTATTTGGCAACGTCACCGCAACGCTATTTCCTACTTTAATAATTTTTTGAATCATACCTCACCTCCATTAGAAACTGTTCATAAATACCCTTGTTATAACAAGATTATAACAGGGAATCGCCCGATGTCAATTGTGAGTGGAAAATGAGAGAGTGAGACGAGGTGGGGAAAAGGGCGAGTAAAAAGATGACGAGCTTCACTTGCTCAGAATGACATGGAGAAAAGGCATCGGCGCAGAACAAATCCGATGCCCTCCTGTTAGCGAAAAAGCCATTCGACCTCCCCGTGGAAAAACATGAATGCGATACCATATAAAAACAAGAAGCCACAAAGTTTTAAAGAGATACGCTTTGAGCGGTATCAACTTTGTGTCGTCTTGTTTTTCTACGACGGTTCGGCCGTGCCACTGGAGGTATTTCAAGCCCCAACTGGCAATTGGACTTGAACCAATGACACCGCCAGTTAATAGTATCGCATAAATTCCAATGATCAGGCCCCACAAAACACGAAAATTGAGTATGATGTATCGAATGTTTTCATTCGAAAATGTCATACTCGCCCAATCTTGAGCTGGCATATTTGCCTCCTTTTCCCTTTTTTGTTTGCCGCCCGATAGAAAAAAAATTCCGTCCTCGTCTCACTCTGTAAATGTGCAAACTGGTTTGCCGGATTATACCATGCACGCCCTCACGCAAGAAAAGTTGCCACCAAGCTCTCTATTATGGTATAAGCCGTCAGTATGGCATTTCCTGAAAATGACCCCCGAAGAAATACGGACAATTTGCAAGGAACGGCCGGAGTACTTTCGTATTTACCGTATCCTGTACAGCGAAGCGTTGCAAGAATTGCCGATTGGATCCACTCATCCCAAAGTGATGCGCTCGAGGATATTCTGGGGTTGGAGCGGTTCGACCCATTTTTACTCCGGGCACTTCTGGAAGCTCGAGATAAGCCACTTCCAAAAAAACCAGAACTTGAGGCAAAGGCAAAAGATATTTTGCGTATAAACTCCAATCATCATCTTACCTCCCGTCTCCCCTCCCTTAAAAGATACGTCAGTGACGAATTTCTCCCAGAACACGCACCGCATACTTTTGTACAACGAATATCAACAGGAATAACTTCGCATGATATTCGCTATGGACTCCCCATACAAGGAGTTCTGGTTACCAATAATCCTCAGAGACGACTCATCGGATGGAATTTCGATACGCTTCTTCTAAGGGATATGTACTGGGATTATGCCCATGTGACACATGTTTCCGAACACCTTGCAGCCTTTACCGAAAAAATGATGGAAGCGCAAGTCCCCTGGTCATCTCAGAAAACAATTGACCGGCATCGATTTTTGGGTTACCAAAATGAAGAAACTTTCCGCAGAGAAATTGAACAACAGCTTCTTTTCCGAATGCGAAATCGAGGCATCAATACGTCACAAGTTAAAGAGTTTATGCGCTTTGCCCAAGAAAGTGACGCTGTCCGTCTCAAACAAAAAGGAGACAACACAAGAAAAACCCACGAACACTGGTACTGCCATTATCTGGCAACTGCCTGGTATCTTTGGACGATGATTGAGGATGATCTCGAAAATGACCCGGTAAGCCTTGCTGAAGCTGCAGACGATGTGGCTTTGGCATTTACCCATGAAATTCCTGAGGATTTGGAAACAAATTTTCACCGAGAAGATGCATCATATATACCAACCGATACGACACTTCTCATGGAGGGATCAAGTTTGCCCCTTCACCTAAATCGCGAACAATGGATTATTCTTAAATCCCTCACGAAAATCGGGAAAGAAGACGGCGCCAGATGGCTTGAGCGGATCAAAGAGTTACCATCAAAAAGACTCATTCGCAGAGCTGCACGAATTAAAGCAGCTGACCGCTTTGCTAACCTCCCTACCCTTCCCTTTACCTCTGATAATTTCTTCGATGCGTATCGGAAACTAGAAGAAACTCGCCTTTCTGGCGGTCAACTTCTGTATTTGGCACACTATGCTGACCAGGGAGTATTTACTACCTATACCGATGTCCGCCATAAAATGAGAACAAATAGACTCACAACATTTCTTACCGCCCTTCCAATCTTAGCTGAAATCGAGCAGAAAATTCTTCTTGCGAAATTCGGACTGGTGTACCAAGAAAGTCTCTCACAAATACACGAACCGTGGGCAAGATATATTGTCAGCGCATTAAAAACACACGTGACAAACCCAAAAAAGAGAAGTGATGCACCACTTCCTCCCTATCGAAGAAGGCTTGAAGAGTTGGCTTCTTCGTATCATTTATCCGAACTTGAGAGTCGCTACATCATGCCCCTTATTGAGCTGGAAAATTATCTCGGGCTTGAGTACTTTGTCCAAGATGAACAGTTTGGGGCAGGAAATGGACCACTGGAATTTAAACATTACGTTCCTCTTGTTATAAGGTCAGAAACATTCCTACGATTCTTTAGTAAAAGGGCAAAAGGGGTTCAGCCGGGAGGATTGGATACAATATTTTTTCCGAATGAAAATCTGGCGACGGCTTTCTGGAATCAGTTCTACAATGATACCAATGACCTGTTTCTCGGATACATTACATTGACAGAGGACCAAGCAAAAAAAATGAAACTGCGATAATGCTTTACAAGCCAGTACGACCTTTGCTAGTCTGGAAGTATGGGGTTTGAAAATCTTCCACAAAATCCAGTGATGCGCCCTAGTCCAAGTGCTCCTGAACATCTACAACAGCCTCCTTACGTTGTAAAGACGCTTCCTCAAATGAATTTTGCGGATTCCTCCCTCGTCTATAATCCAAACAGGGCGTTACCCAAGAAACGTCGAGGGAATTATCCTGCCTCGGAACATTTACCAGGACCAGGAAGTGCCCGTGAAGGAGTAGGTGTTGCAACCTCTCTCACAATGGATTTTTCTGAAAACCCTTCTGACAGTGAATATATCCGAGTAGAGCCGAATTTTTCCAATGTCGATCAACTCGTCCGTGAATCTGCTGAACAATTTTTTAATCACTGGCCGGAAAAATATGTTTTCGACCCAGAACATCCGCACCGCGAACCTCAGCGCCACCGACTTATCTATGAAATTGGAGTGTCGAAAGAAGACGATCGGATAATTATTCCAGTTCGAGAAAACCGAAGATATGCAGCGTATGCTATTCGACGGGGAGACTTTTTCAAAATCATTGGGAAAAAAGATGAATTTGAACGGCCGAAAATCGAAAAGAAAGGCGACGTTCTAAATCGCGAAGGATATACCTTTTTCGGTTTCCTACGCACTCTTTCATACCAACCTTCCGAAGCAAAACCAGAATCACCTCTGGAATTTTCAACAATCACTCTCCGAACTTCTCCGCAAGAGACGGCTGGTGAATCTCTTCACCAAGAAACACTCCAAGCACTTGATACTGAACACATTGTAAAAGGTCATGCAGAAATGGGTCAGCCGGAAACAACTGGGTCTTTTCAAGATCCAGGAACCAACCTTTTTGAAGGAGAAGAAGGAGAAAAGCCAATTCCAACTGAGCCTTCAAAGTCAATTTCCTTAGCAAGCGCACTCGGAGAAGATGACCCTGGGAAGAAAAATATTATTATTCCACGACACATTGATGTTGAAGCTATTGGTGCTGCCAAATCATCGCCTCCGAAACCAGAAGCGCCATCGTTTACTCACTGTCATTACTCAACACTGAAAGGCTCAAGCGAGGCATGGATAAAACGGATAGGTAAGGCTGGTGTTGAGTACTTCATTGTTGAGGTAGAACAGCAAAGATGGGCGGCAAATGGGAATAAACCGCACTTTGAAGAGGTTGCCATTCCTTTCACCCGAGAGGGACTTACAGAATATTTAAAATATATTGGTGGCGCGTGGGATGAAGAACGTGCGGTCATCACCATCCCAGCAGGATATGATTATGCTTTGATTGGAGAAGGAGGAGCCATCGTTCGACAACTTGCCAAAGTTTTTCGCAGACCAAATATCGCAGTCATTGCAGATATCGATACTGGTGTATACAGAAGTCCGATAACAGCTGACCCTGCTGGGTATGCCGTGAGGTTTGATCACCGCCGCTTAACTCATGATGAAATTGGAACCACTCCCAAAAATAAGAGTATGGTACAGATCTTTGATGGGGATGGAATGTGGCTAGTGGGAAGAGATCCCGCATCTGCAGGAACATTTGTCAACCAATTTCTTGCCGGGCGAATTGAAAATGGAGTCATTCTTTGCCCTCGGAGATTTGTTGCCCGGGCAAGAATGTTTTTATCACAAGTGGAAAAACTTACTGGAGGAACCCTTACGATCCAAGAGGTAGAAAATAGAAAAGGAGTGAAAGAACGATCTCCGTTGTTTGTCAAAAGCCGACTCTATGCGAAAAACGCTGCAGTTACTCCCCAAGCCGTATCCGCGCGAATTTCCCAATCCTAATATTTTCTCCTAACTTCCCAATTGTTTCTTTCACCAATTTTTCAATTGTCAGTTTTGGATCTCGAATGTACTCCTGTTTCATAAGCGAGTTGACATCTTTCGGGTTCATTGAGGCAATTTGTAATGCGATCTCATGAGCAAGGTTTTTGAAGTTGTCGGTTCTCGCCACAAAATCTGTTTCGCACAAAACTTCAACAAGGACTCCCACTTTTCCTGCATGAACGTATGACTCGACAAGTCCTGCAGATGTTTCGCGGCCAGCCTTCTTCTCGGCCTTTTGGGACGCCCACTGTTTAATAAGTTCCTCAGCCTTTTTCTCATCGCCTTTTGCCTCTTCCAGGGCTTTTCGGCAATCCATGACTCCTGCTGAAGTCTTTTCCCGAAGTTTTTTGAGTTGATCAATGGTGATCATTGTATTTTGTCATTTGTGTGATTTGGAGCTTTTCTTCTTTGTCAATTTTTTAGGTTTTTCGTTTTTCTCTTCTTTTTTTCTTTTATTTCCAGGGCTTTTTCTTCTGCCGGTTTTTCGGTTGTCTTTTCCCGCGCTTCCTTTTCCGTTTTCTCAAATATTAGCTTACCCTCGGCATAACAGTCTGCAATAAATTTGGCGATAAAAGAAATACTGCCTACTGCGTCGTCGTTTGCCGGAATGGGGAAGTCAACGTTATTTGGATCGGTATTGGTATCAACAATTGCCAGAATAGAAACGTGACGTTGCTGCGCTTCTGTCAACGCAATAATTTCTTTTTTTATATCAACAATAAAAACAGCATCAGGAACAGCTAATAGATCAGCAACGCCCCCATACACCATCTCGAGTTTGCGAAGATCTTTTTCCAATTTCACAATTTCGTGCTTTGGAAATTTTTGCCATTCGCCGTCAGTCCGTTCTTTCCGCATGCGGTTGATTTTTTCTATATTTTTCTTAACTGCCTCCCAGTTGGTGAAAAACCCACCCACCCAGCGATTGGTCATAAATGGCGCACGGGCGTTGCGAGCAGCTTCTGCAACAACACCTTTTGCCTGACGTTTGGTGCCGATAAAAAGGAGAATTTTCCCTTCTTTGCCAAGCGCAAATGCTTTTTCCCCAGCTTTTAGTATTCCCTCACGGGTTTTGGCAAGGTCGATGATATGGAGCCCATCCCGTGATTGATAGATAAACTCCGCGGCTTTCGGATGCCAGCGGTCAACTTTGTGGCCAAAGTGACACCCAGCTTCAAGAAGTTCTTTTAGTGTAACGTCACGCATAAATCAGTAAACAGTAAACAGTTAACAGAAAACAAAATTCTTTGTAATTTTTATTATCTGCCGCTGGAGATTTTCATTTATTTCTCTTACCGAATGGTGAAGGTGGAGAAACGACTACTATAGCCGAGAGCTCTCCCCGATCATCTGAGGTTAGAGAAATATGAAAATCTCCATTCGGCCGGCCTTTCTTTCCCTCATTTCTTTGGCCGAACAAAGAAATGAGGGATGCACTTTGCATCCAAAGAAATAAATCTATTTTAAAAATTAAAAAGGGCAGAGATACAATCTCTGCCTGCAAAGTTTGTATCTCCTTATTCTGAGATTGATGATCCCGACGCGGTCGGGACAGGAGTCTATCAATCTTGAAATTTTCTCTATGATAGCAGATACGAATCAGAAGCACAAGAACTTAGTTGCAGAAAAAATTGAAAAGGGCTACACTTCCTTCCAACGTATCGGAAAAGGGTTCGCCCTTTAAAAAAGAAAGAGAGGGAGGAAAAAATGAACACGAGTACTGTGGTGTTAAGCTCGGATGCGTATGAGCTCTACGAGAGACTTCGCCAGCTGATGGGGCAAACTGATAGACACTATTTCAATGAAAACCCCAGCGGCACATCAGCTTCAAAAGAGCTCATCGCAAAAAAAGTTGCATCGCGCCTCGGCACAAGTGCATTGCAACTTGAAGGTCTCTGAGGAACCGAAATAAAACGCGCGTCGTGAACGCGCATCTATAAAATCCAGAAGAGGTGAAACATGAGTGCATTCCCTCCCAACGTCAATAGCCACATGCGCCCGTTCCAGGTTTCGCTACAATTTTTCAACACGGGTTGGACGGATTGTGAGGGTCCATTCGACGTCGAGGCGTCATCCGCAGCAGAAGCATATACCAACACTCGTACAAAGTTCAAAAAAGATCTTGCGGGTGATGCGACTAACTACCGCTTTCACGTTTACGATCGCGGTACCTATAATCGCACGAATTTCGACGTGAGAGGACAGCCAATCGCATGACACAGGAGGAGCACCGTTTTTCACCGTACCACACGGTGCTCCACTCCAACACAATCTCCTCTCTCTACCCTCACTGCAATTCTTTGTTTTTCTCGTATGAGATCCTTCTCCGCCAGTCGGCGGATCAGGATGACAAAGAAATGAGAATAACAAAGATTTTCAGTGAGGGAAAAGGTCCGTTACCATAAAAACCCGCTATATCGATACTCGCATCGATCAAGGCGGGTTTTTTTGTGGTATACTATGAGCCATTTTTCTAGGTAATAATCTTGCTCTTATACAAACAAATAAAAGGAAAAGGAGGAAAAGGCAACAAGAAAATCAGCGTCTGAAATACGGTTCGGCAAGTGTGAAAAGGAAAGGAGTCTGATGATGAAAAAACAGGTGGATGAGGTGTACAAAGTGCGACTTTTCCGCAAGGTGTTTCGGGTCAACTGGTGGATTCTCCGAAGTCTTTTCGGCGAGTCTTATATACCGGCGGAGCAAGTCGCACAGGTTGAGGATTACGTGGAGCTTTGGAAAGCGCTCGGTATTCTCGGCAAACAGTATGATCTTCACCCAGAAGATCTACTAGATTTGAGCCGAGGACTGCCGCTCTACGAAAAGTACAAATTCGAGGTTCTCAATACGAGAACCGGCGTTTGGAGATGGTACTACTTGCATTTGGGCGTTCATCATTTCCAAATGATCAAAGAATTGCGGGGCAACACCACGCATACCCTTCCAATCGCTCAAAGTGATGACGTGGCACGAACTGCTGCCAAACAACTTGAGCAGCTCGAGTGGGTTTCCATCCAAGGAAACATCGTCAAACTAACAGAGCTTGGTTTGCCCCCTCCGAAGCGACGGTAACCGGCAAAGAGGAAGCACATTTCCACCGCACCACCTTTGGTGCTTCCTCTTTCCTACCCCTACACGTTTTTTCTTTGGAATAGTAAGTATTTCAAGGATAAACCGTGTAGGGGAAAAATTACGAAACCCGCATGCATGTGCATTAGCGCACAAACCTTGCGGGTTTTTGGAAGTTATATCTGCTATTTATTTTGAAGATTTAAAATTATTCTTTATAGGGGGTGATGAGAATCGCATTACCTCGGATTTTCATTCGTGCTTTTGTTCTTTGCATGAATCCAAATTTTCTTCGAATTTCTATCGGAATCGTTATTTTTTTACCCGCCGTAACAGCCACATGATATATCATCATAAAAATAATCTATCACATAAAATCACTTCTTACCATCTCCCGCTTGCTCCGCCTCCGCCGGATGATCCGCCGCCAAATCCGCCTCCGCCAGCTGGCGGACCGCCACCAGACGATCCCCCGCCAGTTCGAAATCCTCCCCAAGTACTTCCCCAACTCGTTGGATACCCATGAGACTTTTGAAACTTCCAATTTTTTGAAAGAATATAATCAAAGAAAAATCCCATAAAGCCAAACAGTCCTGCTCCAATGATCATCCCAAGAGCGGACACGAGAAAAAATCCCCCTAATCCTCCCAATACTCCCCCAAGAACTGCACCTGGCCAAGATTCTTTTGTTCTCCCAAAATATCCGGCAAGGTATGTCGAGAGCACAAAAAATGCAAATATTCCACCAACGAGAAATATCTGCATTTCCCTCACAGTCTCTGAATACGAATCAACGCCGGAATTTTGCGGGACAATTTCACCGGAAATATACCCTTGTAATTCTTCCACAGCTGCAAGCGTCCCACCCTCATAATCATTTTTCTGAAATGCTGGGACGATATCGTTTCGGATAACATCTCCGGCACGAGCATCTGTGACATACTGCTCCAATCCGTATCCCACCTCAATGCGGACATTTCGATCATCACGGGAGATAAGAAGCAGTAACCCATTATCCTGTCCTTTTTTGCCTATTTTCCATTTCTCAAAAAGCTCAACAGCGTATGTTTCTATATCCATCCCTTCCAAACTTTTGATAGTAGCAACAGCAAACTCATTGCCTGAATCTTTCTCATACTGGGCAAGATCTGATTCAAGACTTGATCTAAATGCTGGAGAATAAATTTCGGCAAAGTCATTTACGTACCCAATTGGTTCCGGGTAGGAAACAGCAAATCCATACCTAGAAAATATCAAGGAAAAAACGAATACAAAAAGAATCGGTATAAGTAACCGCTCGAAAATCTTCCTCATTATAACTCTACCTTTGGTGCAACTTCACTTCCGGAAACGGCGGTAAAGTATGGTTTTTCCCCAAACCCCATCATCCCGGCAACAAAATTGGTTGGTATCGTCTTGATATTCAAATTGTACGATTGAATCAACTCGTTGTACCGTTTCCGTTCCATACTAATTCTGTTTTCTGTACCGGACAACTCATCCATAAGACGGGCGACTGTCTCATTGGACTTGAGGTTTGGATAATTTTCCACAATCACCAAAAGTCTTCCGAGCGCCGACTCAAGGTTTGATGCAGCGGAAACTTTCTCATCAGGAGTTTTTGCTCCCGCATACCCTTGCCTCGCTTTTGCGATCCCTTCAAAAATCGTTTTCTCCTGTGTCAAAAATCCCTGGGTTGAGGAAACAAGATTCGGAATAAGATCGTACCGTCTCTGATACTGTGTCTCAACCTGTGCCCATTGTCCGTCAATTGCCGTTTTTTGCGACACCAAAGAATTGTATGTTGAGAAGAAGAACATGGCAATAACAGCCACAACGATAATAACGCCAGTGAGAAGTTTACTCATAAGTCACCCCCTTTCAGCAATTGTTGTACTCTTTGCCAAATCTTTCCAGAAACTATTTCTATCGGGAAAGATGCATCAACAACAAAGAAGCGTTTCTCATTCTCTTTTGCAAGTCTCGTATATCCCTCATATGTTCGCTCATAGAAATCCTCTTGCTGAAGATCAAGCCTATCGATTTTATCAGTCCCATTTCGTCTCGCAAATCCAATTTTTGGTGGAACATCAAGGAAGATGGTGAGATCGGGAAAAACAGCATCGAGTGCCAGTTTGTTCAGTTCAATAATTGCTTCTTCACCTAAATTCCTTCCATATCCCTGGTACGCAAGGCTCGAATCGATAAACCGATCGCAAAGAACAATCTTCCCTTCTTCAAGTGATGGACGAATTATTTCTCGTACCAATTGTGCGCGCGACGCCGCCATGAGATAGGCTTCTGTAACGGCGGTGAGCTCAACATTTCCCCGGTTGTGGGTGATTTCCCGAATAAATTCGCCAATCCTCGTTCCACCAGGTTCTCGTGTTGCAACAACTGGAATATTTTCTTCTTTGAGTTTGCTCCCAAGACGGCCAACTTGTGTCGATTTCCCACTCCCCTCGATGCCTTCAAAAGTAATAAATTTTCCTTGCATATGGAAATATTATATCTTTTTCTTTCCTAGTTAGGTAAGCGGGAAAAGATCAAGAGGAGGTAGTCTGAGAAGTGGTTTTGAAGGTAGCGTTCTACCTCCTCTTGAATGATCTACGTTGCGGTTGTTATTTTATTTCCATTTCCTTCCGGTCCGGCGTTGCCTTCTCATAAAAATATCAATGATAGACAACCCCGCCTGTTTTTCCACCAGTCCTGTTGCCCGCCTGGCGATTTGTACAAATTCGTCCTCGGTGTAAACCTCCGTCGTGATGTTCGAAAGCCAAAACCTGTCCATGTACGGCAAATCTTCCAGGTATAAACATTGCACGATAATTTTTATGCCTGTTACGCCTGGAAAATTCCTGGGATTGATCCGCGTCGTTGTGGAAAATTCCCTCCGTCTCTTAAGGACAGTTTTGGCAAAGGCGATTGCCGCCGCCGCGGTAAGATAACCCATCGCGTCAAAATCGCGAATGAGCTCACGGGGGGATTTCCCTGCCAGAACATCGTACGTCCCATACCGATTGGCAATTTTTCGTGCCATGCCGCGCAGAGCTGGTATTTTGTTCATGCGGGCAACTTCGATAAGATTCTTCCTCATAGCTCCCTCCTCTGGAAATTTTACGAAAAACCGACTACCGCAAAGGAAAGAATCACGTCATACTCCCTCCTTAGAGACATTTGCGCGCAACGATGAAGCTGAAATGTGCTATCTTTCAACCGATGGATGTTACTTTAACAAGTGATTTGAAAGAAGTCAAAAAAATGTATTTCCCATTTCTTTGAGTGAACAAAGAAATAGAGAGTCTTTTCCACTCGGAAAGTATTTAAACTTCATTTAAAAAAATATTTTGCTTTTACAGAAATGTTGTTATACTGGACTTATGGGCGGTTTACACGGATTTGTGTCTGTTCACAAAAAACTTCTGATTATTTTAGGTATAGTTTTATTTATTCTTTTTGGAAGTATTGTTGCTCTTCTTATTAAAAAAACGGCAAGCAATGAACCTCTTTTGCCAAATTCCACGCAAACGTTTCCGTCTCCCACTCCAATTCCTCTTTCTGACCAAAAAGTGAGTCTTGTCCATTCAACAATTTATTACGTAAAAATCCAAGCAGGAAGTAGCGAAGATCCACCAAAGTATTCTCTGTTTACTGCCGATTCAACAGGCACAACCAGTACGAATGTCGGCGAAATTGCTGGCCCGGCAAAACAAATACTTCCAATTCTAGACGGAAAATATCTTTTTATTGGCGACCTCGGTTTTCTTGAACGGGGAAATACAATTTATCTTTATGATGCCAAAACAGACGAAACAAAACCATTTTTGTCTGCAAGTTCTGGATTTCAAATAGAATCTTATCTTTTGTCTCCAGATAAATCTGCAATAATCATTTGGGAACAGTCAGTTGGGGCAACAACAGATGGTATCTCTCAAATTGTGCATGCTACCCTTGAACAGATTGAAAAAAAGAGAGTCCTTCTTTCTGAAAACGTCGGTGACCAGACGAAATATCCCCTTTTTTGGTCAAGAGCAACCGGGAAAATTTATCTTGATTCCTACTCTGTTTCCAAAAACGGGAAATCTCGTGGTATTTTTGAACTTTCAACAAACGGGAATATCCGTCCTGTACGCGGACTTGCCGTTGATGAGTACTCGGCAAGTCCGATACTTTCTCCGAGAGGAGATACCATTGCCTATACCGCATTTAATGCGCAAACAGGAGTGAAAATTCCCTCCCCAAATGTTCCCAATGGACTTCTTCGGGAGTCAATTAGAAACCCAAACCAACTCAAAGTGTACAACCTCATTACTGAAGAAATGGAAACACTCCTTGACAATACCCAGGGAACACTTTTTGATTCTCTTATCTTTGATAAAGACGGACGGAATCTGATTTACCGAACTCTGAAAATAACTTCAGCAAGTCAAACCGTCCCGCAGGAATACCGGAAAATAAATCTTGCAACCAGGAATAACGAGCTCTTTGCCAAGAATGTCAATGGAATCTTTCTTACCCAATTTGCCAATAACGACATGCTGTTTGGAACTCGGAGCCAAATTATCGATAGTATCGGAAATCTCTCCTCCGGCTCTTTTGGCCAAATTTTGTCAGGCGTTTATCTCTACTCGCCCTTTAGTCAAACGTACTCAAAAATTCTAACTGATGACCCGATACAAATATTTTCAATTGAAAATCAATGAGGAAATCTAAAATTTTTATAACCGTCATAACTTTTATAATCGGTATAACTTTTATAAAAGAATTTGCTCTTGCCCAGAAGAGTCTGCAATTTAGTTCCTTCACCCCAGAAGTCACGGTTCCTCCTGGTGGCAACAACGCGGAGTGTAGGATTGCCTTGGCGGAGGAAACAATTAATCGATATAAAGCAAAAAATTTAACAGACTACTTAGATACTACTAGTATCTCTCTTCTTTCATGCGATATCTACCGATATATCCGCGGATGCACAAGTAGTACTGATGAGGATTGCACCAGTCCTTGTATATACATCAAAAATGGCCCAACTGCCGAACAAATCCAGTCATACCCGGGAGTGAGGGAAAATGTCGATTATTTCCATACCGCAGGTACCACGATATACCCACCCTCGTATCTTTACACCAAAGCCGTCGGTCGATTTGATCTCCGAAATGGTTTCGGCCTAACTGAAGCTGGAAAACAGGAAGCGATGGCAACCCTTCTTGCTATGACGTGTGCGGAACGCGCCCAGGAACTTACTCACCACGTTAGTACGCCATTGTATTTTTACCCGCTACAAAAGAGAGAGCTATCAGTTACACTCCCTGATGCAACATCGTATACGCTTAACGTATCTCCTGACGGAATATTTACCCATCAAGGAAAAACGTATTCTTCACTATCTTATGAACTTCGTGGAATATCTCTTTCATTCCAACCTGAAGGACAAAAAAGACTTCTTGACGGGGCAAACGTCGAATTGGAGCTGAGAAATATTGCCGAAGAACTTTCTTTCACGCAAAAGGAAAGAGAAGATTTTGTTGCGTATTGGGCAAAAGAACTCCCTAGATCACCTTACTTTGAAGTGACACTTCTTTCTCAAGATGATGCGCAGTCAGTTGCACCTTGGTCAGTCTTACCAGTTCCTACAAGCAGTATCCGCTATATTTTTGCATTCCGGCCACTGGTTGACAAAAAAGTTATCGCAAATGATACATTTACTCCTCTTCCCCGGGAAGGATTTACCGCCGTTGACATTGGCGGAATTATTATTTGGTAGTTAGAATCTTTCTGGTCCGAAGAATGAGGGCGATTGGATATTTTCTGCTGTTCCTTTCTTTTGAATTTGTTTATCTGCGCTATCGGGATTTTGGAAAAGTTTCTTCTCTCCGGCCTGCGTCTTTTTCCGCGAAAAGATGATTCCTTTTTTGGCAGGATTTGTCTGTTGATTCATTATCTGCAGTATAAACGAATTTAGGAAAAGTTCAAATTTTTCCCAAAATATATGCGCTGGTAAAAAGTCTTGTGTACCCTGCCGGTACTGCTTTTTACAAGCGCATATGGACTAACGTACGGAATCACTCAATTTCAACTTTGGCGGTGGAGATTTTGGAAATTCCTGGAACTTTTTGCATTCGTTTCCGGAGATCTCGCATCTCATCAACCGTCATGACCCGAGTCAGGACACGAAGGAAGTGGGCTTGCCCTTTGTTTTTTGACATTGGCAAAACATTGTCCACAAAGGGAAGCTCGCGGAGATCATTTGTGACCTGGACTGAGTCGGCGTTGAACTGAAATCGAACGTCAAAGTGGTAAAAATTGGCATCATTGTTCATTGGATTTCTCTCTTACCGGCGGCGTGGACGCCAACCCCGTCGAGGAATCCAATCAACCGCCTCGTACGACACGCCTTTCACGCCGGGAAGACGCTTGAGCCACTTGACATACTGAGCGATGTGCGCCGACGGGAGATCTATGTAATAGCCCGTCAGAGTCTTGTCCTCCGGCCTCGGGGCTGCAGTATTGAGCGGCCCTGCCTGGATCGCTCCCTGAATCTGCCATTCGAGGTCTCCCGGACTTACGTTTCGACGGGGTTTGATCGTGACCCGGTAATTGAAGCACTTCAAATTCTCTTGTACCATCGTAGCTCCTTTCATTAATCCCTTCCTACATGCTCTTCCTATGTGATCATCGGTCGCCGAGAAATTTCGTGGACGTTATAGACGGTGATCGTTTTCACCGTCCCCATTCCTCGAATACTTGCGAACAATGCGTTGTAGTTTCCCTCTGTCTCAGTCATCGTGACAGAGATGATTCTCTTGGTAGCATTCGTTTGTTCGAGGACTTCGACGGTCGCCGACGGGAAGTGCTGTTTAATCGCTGCCGCGATTTGATCCGCAAGGGTCATGTTTTTCGGAATCGCGTGAATACGAAACTTTTTCATCGTTACTGACTCCTTCCCTTAACTTTTTCCCTCTTCGCCAATAGACATACCAGTTCTTTCGATTTTCACCTCCCTGAGCAATTTACATTTCTACCGCTTGATAGAAATGTGGAATTGCCTTTCAATCCGAAGCAACGTCGCCTGATACAGATACCAGACTTGTGTACGTTCTCTATAATTCAGCTCCGTCACAAGAAATCCCTTGTCTTTCTTTTCGGCTTTTATGCCTCCGTAACCGAGAAGAAGAACAGAAGGATCGTCTCCGTTTGCGGATTGAACAATGACGAACACTTGTTGCTTGTCGGAAAATAAGCTTCCCGTATGAAGTGTAGACAGTGGAACTGGATTCATTTTCACCTCACCATTTTTGATATTGCAAGGGGCAAGGAACCGAAAATTCAGTCCTTTGATCCTTGCAACATCTCTTTTTTCCGTACGTTGTTAATGTGCAAAACTAGAATTGAACCCCGCAGATGGGGTTATTCTGAATTTAGTGGCCAATTGTAGCAAAATGGGGAGAAACTTGCTAGAATGGTCAACTTGGAGGCATGGACTTTCGGAAGTGGGTTCGATTTTTTCCCCCACTATTGACAACATGTTGTACAACATGTTAAATTATTATCATGCTAAAAACATATCTTTATATTCCAGATCACTTAGAAAGAAAAATAACCGTTACAGCTAAACACCTTAGAAAGAGTAAAGCGGAAGTAATTCGGCAAGCCTTAGAAGAAGGTTTTAATGCTATTGAAAAGCAAAAATCCGGTGGCGCAGAAGTGCTCCTCCAGCTTGCAGAGATTGGAAAAAAATATAAACTTAAGGGTCCAAGAGATGCTTCCATTAACCATGACTACTATTTATGGGGATTGCCGAAGAAGAACCCGAGAATAAAACCGTGATAATTATTGTTGACAGTGACGGATTTATTGGCAGTCTAAACACCCACGATTTCCATCATAAAATCTGCCATACTATATTACTTAAATTTTCCGAAAAGAAAGCACAATTTATCTACCCAGCCACCGTCATTATTGAGACAGTGACGTTACTCCAAGGAAGACTAAACCAGCCTGAATTGGCAGATCAAGTCATACAAACTGTAAAAGCAAATCAAATATTTATAGAACCTATCGATGTTGAAATTCTTCAAAAAGCAAGCATTTTGATTGATTTGAAACGGAGCAAACACAATACTCTTTTTGACGCGGTTGTCGCATCTATTGCCAAAAAGTACGACGCTGATGCCATTTTCTCTTTTGACCGATTCTACAAAAGGGTAGGCTTCAAACTCGCAGAAGATATGCTGTAACTGCAGATAATTACATATTCAAAAGCTCAGGGGAAGTTGATAGTGCGTGGATCGTCTTCTCAATATCTCCTTTACGCACAATAAATGACAGCTCGGTAAATGTCGACACTATCTCAATCACATTAATATGATACACAGCCAATGCACTCACGAGCGTATAAATAGTATTTGGTACCTCAAGGTACTCATCGGAGAATCGCACCGTAACTGAAGCTAAATTCTCCAGAATAACCGTTGGTTTTATTTTCATGTGTTCCTCGGCTCGTTTCCGAAACGCATCATCACAAAGAAGCGTAATTTCCCCCACTCCACTCGTTTCAGAAAACAATCCTTTCCTACCATACTCCTGTAAAAACCACGAAACTGTATCAATTGATTCACTTGTTTTTTCAAACGTCATTTCAAAAAGTGGCGATTTGATACTGTATTCCAAAATTCTTACTTTTGGCCTGAAAACGGGAAATTTTTGAAGTTTTTCTCTCAAACGCGAGAGTGCCACGACTATCGTCCCTAGCTCTACCTTCTTTTTTGTTTTTTCTTCCACAATACTTCGAATTGATTTGGCGTACTGAGAATAGTTGAGAAGCCCTCGATCGAAGGCAACGAATGCTATCTCATCATGTTGGAGAATATCAGAGATGATATCAGAAACTTTGAGCATAAATATTGAGATTCTTCTCCGCCACCCGGCGAATCAGAATGACATTTTGTAAAAATTATAACATTATTTATATAATTGTAACAATTTAGGAAATATTTTACAACAAATGCGATTACTTATACATTTCAAGAAGGTTGCAGTGATAATTTCATGAAGGAGGAAAAAATGGAAAACTGGAAAGTGTGGCAGCTTCTCATTCTCTGGCCATTGGTTGATCTGACCGATCGGTTCTTTGACACAGTGGATCTACTGACCCCGCACAAATATATGAGAATGGAACGGGATCAGAAAGTGCAGTGGATCTTCATGGACGTGATGTTTGGAATTGGGTGCATCATCGGGCTCTTCTGGTATAGACCGGAAAACCCGTTTTATATCACCATCATCGTCTATGTCGCAGGTCTTGCGATTGCGTATATCATCCACACACTGAAATGGAAGGAGTTTACGTTTATACTTGTCAACATCCGACAAATCATGCTTGGAATAGTTGTTGGAATTTTGCTCCAACCCCACTAAACCAAGTCATACGAAACACGCATCACTGCACCCTACTAGGGGTTCTTTGAAAAATTTGCTCCAAAACGCAATACCCTCTCAAAGAACCTCTAGTAATTCATTTCCTCCCTTGACGAATAACAAGAATTCGTCTTTACTAAATGTATGTCCCGCAAAAAAAGAAAATATTTCAACAAAAAATTGGATTTCCTACCAGTAATACTTCTTATTTTTGCGTTAGTAATAACTGGCGCACTTTTTATTGTTCCATCCATGACAAAACCGAGTGTAGCTATTGGATGTGGAGGGTATGTTGATGAGAAAAAACTTTCTGAAGTCTATGATCCGAATGCAACAGTTGGAGAGTTTAATGGGAAAATTGTTCAAGTTCCTCCCTACCGATCCAAAGCAATTGCCCAAGTTTTGGGTGAATCAACAGAGACAAATAAACGGATCGAGGTAGATTTGGCAAATCAGAAAGTCTTTACCTATGAAGGAGACTCTCAAGTTCATACTTTTACTGTTTCCACAGGAAAATGGTTCCCCACCCCGACTGGTATTTTTACTATTCAAAGAAAAGTTACATCACAAACGATGAAAGGCGGAGACAAGAAAAAAGGCACATACTACTACCTACCCAATGTTCCCAACGTTATGTATTTTGGCAATGGTCAAATTCCTTGGTCACGAGGATTTTCCTTTCATGGAACTTACTGGCACAATAATTTCGGCCAACCGATGAGTCATGGATGCGTCAATATGCGGACTGGTGATTCTGAGACACTCTTTAATTGGGCTCCAATGGGAACAAAAGTGTATATCCATTAATTGGAACAACTCGCACGGACCAGAAACTGGGGAAAAGATGCCAGTGTCAACTGGCCCTGGCATCTTTTTGAATCGTTACTCGACAACGACAAAGACAAATCCCCCATCGGTGACGCGCTCATCTGCCCATGATTTTTTGGGGTCGAGCTTGCGCCCATCGGGCACTGAAAGTGGCGTACCGACGCGGGGCATTTTTTCGTAATACCAGATGGCAGTAATTTTGCCATCGCTAAATTCAACTGGCGAACCTGCCAAACTTCGCCAGTAGTTGATCCCAACTCCGATGAGTACATCTCCACTCATCGAAATCTCTCGGACTGTTCCGGGTACAACCGGACTCGTGACTCTTACAAGGCTAACACATGCTCTCATGTCTTTCTCCTTTGTCAAACGAGATGCCGATTAAAAAGCAATCGGCATCTCTGGATTTTGTGGATGCGAAGCCGTTGCTAACCGTTCAAAACTTGCCGCAATCAATCGAAAGGTCCGGTTTTTTTCGGCGGAGCACTGGGTGGCGGAGCTACGGACTGGCGCGACATTGCAGGAACCAGCTCGATATACGACTCGTAGTGAATATGTTGAAAACGCCATGGCGTTTCCATTTGGACTCTGCTGATACGCAGATATACCCGTGGCTTGCGTGATGTACGCTTCCTTCTCTTAGGACGCACTCGCCAGACTGTCACCGCTCCAACACCTGTAAGAATTCCTTGCCTCTGCCACTCTGCAAGTTGAGCAGTTGGCGAAAGATGGGGATTGTACGGGAGTTCTATTGGCGTCTGGTAGCTTGTTGTTATCACGTGCAATAGTTGATCTCTCATTTTTGTAGCCTCCTGAGATTGTTTACGCTTACTTTCGTGGAAAATCCACAACAGCTGGATCTTACATATCCACCTCCTTTTTCTCAAAAAGGTTCAGACATTGATGTTAATGCAAATGTCTGAACCGGCCGGAAGACCGAGTTCCCGATAGCTCATTGTCTGATCATCATTGTGATTTTGTGGGAAGGAGGAAAAATAGGATCGTATCCTTCCTCCTCCCCACAAATTTTCCGTGCGAGTTGTTAATGTGCAAAAAGAAAGTAGCATCCGGACGCAATCGTCCAGATCTACTATTTACGATCGGATTATACCACCCGGGCTATTTTTTCTACAAAACGGGGCTTCTATTGTAAGGAGTGAAGTATACTTTGAATGCGTCTTGCAGATTCCAATATCCGAGGCCCAGGTCTATTGAGAAACGTATCATCAAGAATAAAAACCTTTTTATTCTTTATGGCTCCAAGCTTCTCCCACCCATTTCGTCTTAAAATTTTTTGGGGATCAGAACGATCTTTAAACCCACAATAAGAAATAAACATAACATAGGGATCAAATTTTTCAACTTCGGAAAGGGAAATTTTGCGGCTTATCCCTCCCCTCTCTTTTAGAATATATTCTCCTCCTGCAAGACTTACAATATCGGGAACCCAATTGCCAGAGACCATCGGAGGATCGAACCACTCTTCAATATAAACTCGCAGTTTCTTCTTCGGCTGATTTCTGACCAACTTCTCTTCCTGCGCTTTCATAGAATCTACCACTTTTTCTGATTCTTTCATTTTTCCTGTAATATTGCCAAGGAAGAGGATGTTTTTGTAAATATCTTCAAGACCTCTGGGATCGAGGTGGATGTGCCGAAAATTTTTCTTCTCAAACCGCTCTTTTCCCTTATGCTGAACAACTGTTGATGTAATGACTATATCTGGAGAGAATGAGGAGATCTTTTCATCGTTAATATAAATCCAACTTCCGACCTTTGGAAGTATCCTAGAATTTGGAGGGAAATCGCAAAAGGAAGTGTTGGCAACAATATATTCTCCAGCACCGATGGCAAAGAGGATCTCAGTTACTGATGGAGCAAGAGAGACAATTCTCACGAAGTCACTTCTGGGGCGGCAGGTTGAGGAGGGGGTTCAGTAATACCATCTACTTGCGCTACAAGTTCTGGTGCGTCATGAATACTTATTTGGGATAATTTCCATTTGGGTGATTCACCCCGCTGTGCAGTCTCTGGAGAAAATGGATCATCATTTCCTCTTGGAACATATCTATGAGTTACACTCTCCTTGATAAATTGTATTTCAAGATTACTCTCAGTATCAGAGACTGGTAGATATCTCCACTTTTCCACAACCGTATCTCCATCGTACACTGTCGCTCTCATTGGTCTTCTATCCGGTCCATAGAATGTTCTCACTCTTCTATCTTCTGTGAGTCGTCCTTTACTTCCTTGAGGCTCTTTCGTATCATCTGAAATTTCGTACACTCGTTTTGCCCAGTACACTTCAAGACCATGGTTGTCAGTTGATCGTGTTGTTTCTACTCGACGGATTGGTTTCTCCCGCTTCAGATCACCATATTCCATTCTCACCGCTTCCTCAGTTCTTGAGTGTTTATCGATCTGATTGATCCTCATCGTAGTGTCAAAAGAAGTACCATTTGCTCTATCTTCACCACGAATGAGTTCATCTGTTTCGAAACCATCCTCATCGAACGTTCGAAAAATTGCTTCATTTCTGGCAACCGCTTCCCCTGCTTCATCAAATTCTTCCGTTTTCTCATTAGTTGTACACTTCTTCCCACGAATTGTCTCTGTGGTTGATGCTTTTCTAGAAAGAATCTTCCCTTTTGAGGAGTATTCTTCCTGCGCTCTCACGTCTCTTGAACCTTCTTGACCATAACTGCGAACGATATACCCCATTTCAAACGTATTTGTATGTGGATTACGAATCCGAATTCGGAAGACTTCCCGCACTATCTTTCCTTTTTCAGTTGTCCTTAAACGAGAGAAGTTTCCGTCTTTATCAAATACTGTACGTCTCGTTCGAACAGGTTGATTTTTTGCATCATAAAGCTGTGTTATTACTTCTCTCCCATTTTTACCAGTGGTAACTGTAATATTCTCTGCCGCAATTTTTTCTTTTTTTGTTTCATCTCTAAAAATATCGCGACGATACATTTCGACCATCTGTTGTCCAAAATCGATAGCTTTCCCTCGCAAGAAATCGTTTTTCTCAAGTATCCCTCTGAAAACACCGGGTTCATTTAATCTCGTTACCGGACCTGGGACACCCGTAACATCCACACTATATTGAGCTGCACGTTGCACTTGCGGAGGCAAAGATGTTGGAATTGATTGTGCTATAGATTCAGCTGGCATACTTATTTTCTTAGTTCACAAATACAATCGGATAAAGCGCGATGACAATTCGCACATTCTTTCTCCATTAACATGGTACACGTCGGGCAAATGAGTTCGCTTCCATGGTATTCGCACACACTACACACATTGAGTGTTTCTGTTGGAGTTGATGGTGGATTTGGAACAGCAGAAGGTGATTGTGTTGTGTCTGACATGGCAGTATTTTCACGCTACCACATTGTTCCCATTCATGTCAATATACTTTATGAAAAATATACTCGTACTGCACCCAGAAGGCTTGGGAATGCAATATTCAGTTGAAAAACCTCCTCTTTCGTATAAAAAGCAACATCAGATACGTCATCTGTAGGACGAATCTCTCCTTTGATAATTTTTGCAGCAACAATGGTTGTATACGTTGGATAGACAATTCCCTGATATTCGTAGGAATCAGCAAATCCCCCAACAATTCCCGTTATTTCAATCTCAACCCCGAGCTCCTCACGAATTTCGCGTTTGGCTGAAACATCAATATTTTCATCTGGGCTCATAAATCCTCCCGGAAGATCCCAAAAATCTTTTTTGGGCTCATACTTTCGTTTGACTAAAAGAATGTTCCCCTTTTCATCTGAAATGATTGCGGCATTGCAGGGCCTAGGATTGATAAAATAGTGGAAACCACATGACTTGCATACAAGAAGGTCTGGCTCTTTTTTCTGAAATTTCTCTCCGCAGAGAGGACAAAAATGATACGCTTCATTGATGGATTTTGCCATGTGAACTATCCTAATTGAAAGAAGAGAAAAAGACAATAAAAGAAAGTATAGGCTGACTCACGACTTTGTTTGCTACAATACTCACTATGAACTTTTGGACCAATCTCAAAAAACCAATCCTTGTCCAGGCGCCAATGGAGGATGCAACCGATACGGTTTTCCGGCAGATGCTTGTTAAATTCGGCAGTCCTGATGTCTTTTTTACTGAGTTTACTAGTGTCGATGGCCTTCTTTCTAAAGGAAAAAATATCGTCTCTCAAAGACTCCGATTTACCAAAAAAGAACACCCGATTGTTGGCCAAATCTGGGGGAATAATCCGCAAAATTTTGCTGCAGTTACCAACATGCTCGTCTCAATGGGCTTTGATGGTATCGACATCAATATGGGATGTCCAGATCGAGATGTGATGAAAAAAGAATGCGGGGCGCGGCTTATCGAAAATCACACCCTTGCCCGAGAAATTATTTCGGCTGTTAAAAAAGAGGCAAAGAATCTCCCAATAAGTATCAAAACCAGACTTGGTGTCAAAACAGTTCAAACCAAAGACTGGATCAATTTTCTTTTAACGTTACCAATCGATGCCATCATTATCCACGGGCGAACTGCCAAAGAGCTCTCAAAAGTACCCGCGCATTGGGAAGAAATTGGGAGTGCGGTGTACATTCGAAATCAGAAAAAATCACAAACACTAATTATTGGAAATGGCGATGTTTCCTCCTTTGATGATGCACAAAAGAAAGCTACACAATATGGCGTTGACGGAGTAATGATTGGACGAGCAATGTTTGACAATCCCTGGATTTTTAATAATAAAATTGACCCTGCAAAAATTCCTTTGGAAGAAAAATTAGCATATCTTCTTACTCACCTTCGGCTTTTCCAAAAAACATGGGGGAAAGAAAAATATTTTGGGTCGCTCAAAAAACTCTACAAGATGTATATCGCAAACACTCCCGGCGCATCTGAGCTTAGGTCAAAATTAGTCCGATTGGGTACTATTGAGGAAACGGTGAGTTATCTTGAGAAGTGTTTTTTATAAAACGCAATATTTCTGGCAACGACTGTCCCCCAGCTTCCTTTACTAAAATCATGATCATCCCCAGGATATGTATAATACGTTATATCTTTCCCAAGATTTTTGAGATTCCTATAGAATTCATCTGACCATTCCAGTGGAATTGCATCGTCCCCTGTCCCTTGATGGAGCTCAATTGGCGCATTGATAAACGCAAGGTAATTCGGGATGGAATAATTTTCCACATCATAGTCTTCCTCAAATCCGGCAACGAGTTTTCGAAGGGCTTTCCCGTGATCCTCATACTCATCGGTGTAGTAAAGAATCGAATACGGGAATGGTTTAGTAACCGGTGCCCACAATACCGTTGGGTATGACACCCCGCTTACCTCCAAAACCGTCAGGGCAATTTGACCACCGTTACTATGACCCCAAATGGCAATATGATCTTCATCGGCAACAATATCATCAACTCCCGAAGCTTTCAGGGATCGATTTAGGTTTTTTACTGATGCAAGAAGAATAAGAGCTGTTGTATATGTCGCAAAACGCTCTTCAATGGGAAGAGCANNNCGGTGATGCAGATTCCCCATATCCCAAAAAATCTGGGGAAAGTGAAATAAATCCATTCTGGGCAAAAACTTCCGCTGAATGTTTCGTCCCAACTCCTGACTCATAGATTTCCAAAGGAACAAATCCGCGAAATTGGAGAAGAATTGGATAGATACCTGGATTGGGGGGAAGATGAGCAAGGCCGGAAACTTTTTTTCCATCTGAAAGATACGAAAAAAGTCGAGAAGAAAATCTCTCGTTCCTTTCCCGTATTTCGCCAAACTCGATTGGGACTGCCTCAAAAGTACGCAATTTTAAATTTTCGTATGCATATTTCTCAAGGGGTTTTTCAACTACCTCTTGGGTAGTCTCGCTGACTGGCCGAAGAAGTGAATTATCTTTTGGGAAAAAAAGCCAAAAAGAGATGGAAAAAACTACAAGGAATAAAATCCCGGCAGCAAGATACAATTTGGCAGAAGACGACATTCTTTCAAAATTGTATCACAGAAGTGAAAGACTATCTTCTCATCTTTCCCATTGATCATATTTCGGATCAAAAAAGCGCAGATGTGGAATTTTGGCGAAATCACGTTTGTTTCTTGTTGCTAATTCGGCATTGAGAAAAAGTGCCGTTGCCGCAACAACAATATCTGGAATGCTTGCAGTTGTCGGATGTGATTTATGGCGAAGAATTTTTCCTACAATCTTGGCTATACTCTCTGTTAGATCTTGTTTTTTGAAAAGTGAAAATGTCTTTTCCGCAACATGGACTTCTTTTTCATCTTCAAGTGCTCTTGAGGCGAAGTATTCCGCAATCACAATCGTCGGAAGAACAAGATTGACGGGGGACGACAGTTGAAGATAGTCATCAACCCACTCTGCATATCCCTTGGCGTAATCTATCAAAATATTTGTATCAACAACTATGAATTTCAATCAACAATCCCTTTCCGAAGATTTTCTCTATATTTCCGCTCTCTCTTTTTAAAAGCAGGTGTATCCAGAACAGACCAGTATTTTCTTTTTGCGGCTTTGGAAAAGGTTTTGCGGAATTCTGCCAGGATTTTAGCAATTTCTTTAGGAGATCTTTTTGTAACAGCCGGAGTGATCTTTACTGCAGGTTTACCGCCCTTCTCGATGGTAAATTCCTCATTTCTATAGATAGCCCGATCCAGAAGCTCGAAAAATCTGTTCCTCGCCTCGGTTGCAGACAGTGTAGTGTTCATAATGTACATAGTGTACATGATGTACAGTGATATGTCAATAGGCGTTGGTGTACACTCTTATTTTGTGGCAGTGGAAACACGAAGTTTCTGGAGAGTAAAATTTCGTAAAATTGTTACTTCAAAGGAAGAAGGAAGTTTCGGATTCGACAATTGCGTATAAAGCGTATCCATGGTAGTAATTTCTTTGTCTTCCAAGCGGAAAATTATATCCTTGGGAAGAACCCCCGCTTTGTACGCGGGACTATTTTTCTCAACCGAAAGAATTTCAACTCCTACTGGGGATCTTTTGAAAAGATTAGCGACATATTTTCCCAAAGGTCTGGTAACACCTGCAATTCCTAAATATTTTCTCCTCACCTTCCCATATGCCATAAGTTCTCCAATAACATACTTTGCGGTATCAATTGGGATGGCAAAACCCAACCCCGATGCTTGAAACGTCATGGCGGTATTTATTCCGACTACTTCTCCCCGACTATTGACAAGCGGACCTCCTGAGTTTCCGGGATTGAGAGACGCATCTGTTTGAATAATGTTTTCAATAAGCCGACCATCTTGGGTTCGCATACTCCTTCCTGTTGCTGATACAACACCTGCAGAAACCGTATTTTGAAATCCATGAGGATTACCGATTGCAATAACAAGTTGTCCGACACGAAGGGAAGAAGAATTTCCAAGCGACACTTCTGAAAGTGAATCGGAACTCACTCGAATAACGGCAAGATCGGTTGCCGGATCTTTACCAATAAGCTGCGCACGAAACTCACGACCATCAGAAAGGTTCACGTGGTACGAATCACTCTCCGCAACGACATGGTTATTTGTCAGAATAAATCCGTCTGGTGCAAAAATGACTCCGGACCCAGCACCTTCTCCGCGAATACTGACAACTGCAGGTCCGACCTTTTCCACGGCAGAAATAACTGCTTTTGAATACGCATCGAAGATTTTTTCATCATTTGGGATTTTTTTTCTCATTAGAATCCTAATTTCTCCTTCACTAAAATAACAGTAATTCTCCCTCGCTGAATTTCGTTATTGACGACAAGAAGCTTACTCACATTACTTTTCTCCATACCATATGCTTTTTGGACTCGTTTGGATTCGAGTGGAAGGACGTACTCATAAATCCGTTTGAATCCGTCTTTCAAATCCTTGACAATTTTTTGGGCACCCACTACCCAGATCACATGTGCCGAGCCATATGCATATGCAGGTAACTGACTACCGGTATTAGAGGCAATAAGCACTTCTCCGTCTTCTGTGACCGCATGGACACTTCCAACGATCCACTCGGGTGTTGCACCAAGGGATTGCATTTTCTTATTTTGAGTCTTTCGGTCCATTGAGGTAAGTTTTTTTCGTACTGAATCATATTTTCCTGACTTTTGAATCTCTTTGGCAATTCCAAGTGTTTCAAGAGTTGTCGATGAAGAGTCAAAAACTTCAGCACCGTGAGGAATTAATTTGCGGACTTTATTTTTCGCATCCTGACCATTTTCGGCGACAACCGCATCGATACCGCGTTTTTTGAGATTTTCCACCGTCTTTTGTAAAACATTCCGTGACGGTATCATGTTGTAATTCTTCATACACAATTCCTTTCAATGTGAAAGAATACCACCAATACTTTAAAAAGTAAAGTACTTACAAATTGTATAGTAAGTAGGAAAAGTATACTTACCTATGGTATACTCAGCTGGATGAAATCTTCCAAATCATCCTGTGGCGTAGAAAATACTCTGAGGATTGTCGGCGCAAAATGGACGCTTCTGATTCTTCATAATCTCTGTGATGGGAAAAGGAGGTTTGGCCAGTTGCAAAAGGCTCTTTTAGGAATCAGTCCTCGGACGCTTTCACTTCGACTTCATCAGCTTGAAAAAGACGGATTTGTAACAAAAAAAATTTTCTCCGAGGTTCCTCTTCGCGTCGAGTACACCTTGACGCCAAAAGGTCAATCCATCAAATCTGTAATAAATACAATGAAGAAATGGGGACTTTCGAGAGAATAGATTGAAAATATCAACTACTTTGGCTTTTGAGGAAATGTCCCCTCCGGCGCATACCAATCACGGACCTCGACGCCCTTGACAGTCTCGCCCTCTTTTACTTCTACGATAACAAGCGAGTGATCAGTACACTCAACCTTGAGTCCGCAGGCGACAGCCTTCGTATAGCCCCCAGAAAGAGTAGACGGTCCATCTTTCACATATGCGACGACAGTATAGGAACCCGGATCGACATTTGGTATGGTAAATGTCCCCTGATTTGGTTTTGTCTCGACAGAAAAGTACATACTCCCTGCGCCTTCCTTGAATGCGTAGACAACAAGCGCAGGAATTACTTCTGATGGATACCCTAAGACTCCGGTAATTGCACCTTTTTGACTGGCTGATTCATCAAGTGGTTCAGTGGGAGAACTGAAAGCTGGTTTTATCAACATCGCCTCTATTGTTTTTTGCAGCGTACTATTCTCTACTTTCAAGTTTGCATTCTCCTGTAAAGCTCTGGAAAGCTCTATTGATATCTTTGATGAAGAGGTAGTCATGAAAAGAAACACGACCATCCCACCGAAAAAAATTCCTCCTACCGCAACAAGAAATAATTTGAGAAACATACTCATTTATTGGTTTTTCTGATGCAATTTTCAAACTTAATTACTTCATTGGGGAAGTCATAAGTTTGGTAAGTGCTCCCCACCAGAATTCTGCTCCATTCTCTTTCACTGCTGCAACTTGATACCAGTATACAACACTTTTTTTAAGATAACCTATCGTATAATTTGTAGCATTAGCTGGCAAACGCCGGACAGCATGTGTCCATTTTGCTTGACCATTCTCTTTATAATAAATGTTGTACCACTTTGCTCCAGAAACAGTATTCCACTTTACTGTCCCTTGTGCATAGGATTGCTGGCTAGATGATGCAGTCATTGCCGCATGAACGTTTCCTGGATAAACAGTCAATACAAAAAGCGCAAGGCTTGCGCCGATAAAGAATTTGCGAAAATCTTTCATATACACCTCCTTTCGTAATAACACAATTAAGTGATACAACCATCGTGTGATATCTCTCACAATTTGTCAAGACCTATTCTGAAAATACACTGAAAATTATCTGAAATATTCTTTTGACATGCATGTATAAATATACTATTGTTATCATAATGAAAAAGATGGAGATTTGGGATATTTGGTATCCAAAAGCCGGACCAACCGGCATACCTTTTGCCCGCGGAAGACTCGATGCAACGAATAAACTTTTGATCCATGCATGTCCGCCTTTCATTACAGTTGAGGTTCGAAATGATAATGGAAAACTCCTGGCAAAAGGGGTCGATCTAAAACGCAGTGGCGAAAGTCCTCTCATACTATTGCAAAAAACGGGGAAGAAAATTACTCTAAGGGATTTCTGGCCGTCAAAAAAAGAGGAAGGACTCCCTGTTATTCTCCCGGGAGGAGAAGTGGGAATTATAAAAAAGTGGTGGTATGCGAAAGACAAATCTGAGTGGAAGTGGGAATGTGAATTCTATAACCACATTTGATGGGTCCTTAATTACTCTTTTGATTATTGAGTGATGTCCAACTCCTTTGAGACTGAGCGATAAATTCGGCAGATCTGTGAATATCTTTGAGATAAATATTGACCCATAACCGCGGCGTTAGAATCCCTTCTTTATCTTTGTCAAACTCAATTCTTTGCATCACCTTTGCACGAAAATAGTCGGGTGCTAACTTCAGATCATCTTTTACTATCCGTGTTAGGGCCACATGGAGTGTTTCCCCAATTCTTACTTTATCTGCAAAATTTATAACGGATTTATCAGACGTTATTGCAACATACTCCTGTCTTTTTGCGTCGTATTCATAAAAAAATGGTTTGATGAAGACTTTCCTTTGAATGTTTGCGATATCAAAGAAACTGTAATTCACTATTCTCATCGATTTTCCAAAGTACTCGTAAAACGGTAATGGAATAAGTTCCTGGTCAACAAGAGCTACAAACTCCACGATATTTGGAGCCACCTGGTAACTAAATTCAGGGGTTGGCTTTTCCTCAACACCAAAAGTGAGAAAGTATTCCAAAAGTGGAGCATTGAGGATATGAATCGATTTATCACTAATATTTTCCGCAAAGAAAATATTTGTCCCATCGTAGGTAAAGACCGGCCGAAAGTCTTTCTTTTGAAAAATCCCTGTTGCTTTTTCATTCAGAATGATGCTATCCACATCTAACAAATTGACAAATGAGGGAAGAAAACACTGAAGGCGGGTAGAGAAAAGCCGGTACTGAAATTTATTGGCAAGTTTGCGGAAAAGTTCAACTACAGCACGATCTGCCTGTTGTGTAGTCAGAACCATGGATGCTTGACGACCGGAGGAATCGCTGATAGATGAGGATATCAACTTGAATGAGGATTGGGAGGAGTGTGTTTGATCTTTATACGATATATGAATGCCACTATCTCCAGACGGAGTAACGACAACACCGTTAACGGTTGAAAGGAGAGAAGCCATCTTCTCAAAATCATCTTTTGGATTTAACGTATTGAACCGGACAAGATAGTATGTAATTTCTGTCATAGAGAACCTATTCCTGGATTATACCTGATAAGGTGGGATGAATGAAAACTCGCACAAGCCGGGAGATACCGGAAATTCAAACCCAATTGGGTGTAAAATATCCGGTATCTTTATTCTCCGACGCTGTTATTTGTTGTTTTCTCCTTTTCTTTTAACTCTTACATGCTCGGGAATTATAATGATGTGTCTCATTTCTTTTGTTACGTAAATCGAGGGGCTCACGATAGAATAGCGTCCACCCGGTCCGATGGGCGCCATGAATGAAGATCTCAACCATGTCTCGAAATGATGAGACATGATAGTATGAGCTTCCCACAATAGTGCCTCGATCCGGGTATTCTTGAAAACCCTTACAGACTTCTTATGTCCGTGTCCGAGTAGCTTATCATGCTCTTGTACAACAATTGTTACAACAAATTCATCATGATGGTCCGTCACGCAAACAACATCATTCTCCTTCAATCTTGTTGTCGGCGGCATCCTGATAATTGAGTGATTCGTCTGCCTGAGAATGAAATACTCGCGATCCTTCAACTCCGGCAGAGTTAATCCTTGAGCTTTTGCTCGAGTCACGGCTTGGATCATTGTGGCGTCATTTTCCATAATCACATCTTGGAATTCTCTCGACATTGGCTGGAGAGTAAGTTGGTTTTGAACGCGTATCTTCATTGAAATATCCTCCTGAATGAATTTTCCCCCGTAGAGAACCGACTGAGAAAAAACGATTTTTCTCATGCTGCTCCCTACAAGATCAATAAAGGAGGGCTTGTGCGAGTTTTTAAAGAACAATACCCACAAGAATAAAATGCTTCTGCAAAAAAAGAAGACTTAGTCTTGAGGAAAAGTAATTATACTACAGGATAAGAAGTGATGCACATCGCATGCGATAATTTTTTATCGCATCTGATGTACACGGGTCGTAACAATTCCTTGAAAAGGCTTTGTCGCGACCCGCGACACGTATGTGAGAAGTGAAATTCGTGTTTATGGACGGTAGAGCGTTCGATCAAAAAGTCCACTACCGGTGGAGGTTGGTTTCGGCTTAGCAATCAGCAACCCGTCCCGACCTCCGGCGCCCAACCCCAACGTTCCATCCTGAAAGGGAACGAATTGTATGAGGGGATGAATGTCATCTACACCTGTGCTACTCAATCCTCCCCAATTGAGATGTTTCATGCTTCTCAATCCCTGCTCCGCGACCGCCGAAACATCAAAAACATCGGCTGATCCAAACGGATCGGCGATGTACAACTTCGACTCCCTGACCTCAATCCGTCCGGTGCAGCATGGTCCGACGATTGCGGAACCTTCCTCGATCGGGCGCGGTTGCTGCTGGTCAAACAAACTCCAGGCGTGGAGCCGGGTGTAGTGATTTCCTCTCACAACGGGCATTTGGATGCTGGTTGCATACAGGACATTTTTGTTTGGGTCCGCGGCGATGGCGAAGAAGCGACTGCCCTTGCCTTTCTCGCCGACGTGAAACCATGAGACGTTCCCGCTGAGTAGATTCACAGACCCCAGTTCATACCCGTCACCAGCGACAAAGTACAAGACGTCGCCGGAAACGGCAAAATCGAGAATCCGGTCAGCTGTCTTGATGACCGGTTTGGTGACGGTACTGCACAGATTCACGTCACCAATATCTTTCGGGTGAAGCACGAATGCATGACACCCCTGGACGAGGATTTTAGAAATCTGGGCGTCTCCTGCCGACCAATAATCGGTCCTTTGTGGACGATCCAGATCGAATACGTCCACCGTATGGACCATATTTCCGGCAGCGACGTAAAGAATGTGATCCTTCAGCAGCATACTGTTAACCCTATTCCCCAGTGCGATATACGCCTTTTTGACAACGACGTCAGGCGCATTGATGGAGAGAAGTTGCACTCCGTCATCCATCCCGAGCGCAACGACCGTGCCATCTTCTTCTGTGGCGACCGACCAGACGCTGTTGCTGGATGTAAAGTCAAACACGGCGAGCCAGACCAGCGTCATCCCCAAAATGGCAACGAGCAGCCAAAATAACGCGATAGGCCGCTGCGACCAGAAAATTCGCCGTAATGCCAGTTGATACCCTTTCATGAGAAACCTCCTGTGAATGCGGGCATCCGTTTGTTTTCGAATGTTCCTGCCCGAGAACATACAATCTGCACACATATATATATGCGCAAATCGCATGTTCCCAGGCCTTTCTTCTCACTCACGTGTCAAAGAGCATGAAAAATCACCCTTTTTGTTGTGCACCAATGCACAAAAGAGTGATTTTTACTCCACGGATGATACTCTATTTGCCATCAAAAGTCAAAAACTATAGGATATAATCAATCTGAGGAAATTTTGGAGGCCACAGGAGAATCCTGATTCATGTATTTGGCACTTTTTTTCAAGTTATACGGAACGTCTGAAGAACTGGTAAGCTCTTCAAACGTCAAAGCACAAACCCGCATACCGCTATAAAGGGCAACGGGAATTCTGGCCATATTCCCCATCTCCATGACGACTTTTCCGCTGTATCCTGGCTCAAAAATGGACGCAGTTGAATGTACAACGATACCAAGTCTTCCCAGAGACGACCTCCCTTCCAAACGTGCGAGCAAATTTTTGGGAAGGGTAATACTTTCAATTGTTGTTGCCAGAACGAAATCTCCCGGCTGTAGAACAAATGATTCACCTTTTTTGATCGTTATAAGGGTTGTGAGATCTTTGGAAAGAGTTGGGTTTGCCGTATCGATGAATGGAAATCGGCTATGTTCAAAGATGCGAAACGTATCTCCTAATCGCAAATCAATTGAGCAAGAACCAAGAGCTTCTGAAAGATTTGGCTTTGGAGAAATTTTAATTTTTCCTGAAGAAAGATATTTTTTTATGTCGCGGTCAGAAAGAATCATACGCTCATTCTACCACACTTGACACTTTTCCCCGAGCCTTCTATCGTTACAAGTGTATGGCAAAAAAACGCCGGTCGAAGACTGGAAAGTCTGTGTATGCTCAGCATCCATCACTTCCTATTCTCCTTCTCGTCCTTCTTGTTGGCATTATTGCGGCCTTGACAATAAAAGTAACTCAGCCATCTATTTTCCCTGCTCAAAAAAACTCACCCCCAACTACCCATCCAACTTCTGCCTCAGTGAAATTCCTTACCGATAAACAGGTATATACCAGTGGAGAAACTGTTCTCGTCAAAATAATCCTTGACTCTCCGAGCCAAAAAGTTGCAGCTTCAGATTTCGTTATTCTTTTTGATCCGCAATATCTTCAGCCTACAGAGATAATACAGGGATCGTATTTTGGAAATTACCCAATCAAAAAAATTGAAACATCTACCATTCGCATATCCGGTGTTGCACTTCTTAAAAAAAATACGATCACTGCACCGATCGGCTCAGGAATCGTTGCAACGGTTGTTTTCCGAGCACTCTCCCCGACTTTATCAACAACAGTTGCTTTTGATCAAAAAAATACTGTTGTAGCATCAGATGGGAAAAATATTCTTGAGAACCACACAAATGCTACACTGACAATCAATCCGAAAGACTAAAAGATTATGCGCAAAAATTTACGTTCCAAAAAATCGAAACGTTCTCTTACTCTCCCTCAACTTTTGACTATTGTTGCCTCTTTTTTCCTTCTTTCCGGAATAGTTGCAGGGAAAAAAGCGATAGAAAGTAGTCTCGGCGACACGCGAAGCCAGGCAGCAAGTCAATGTATCCAGGCAAATCCAAATGGAAGAACGCAAATAAATAGTCCTGGAGGAACGCTGTGCAACGAAAACTTTACCTCAGGTGTTGATATCGTTGGGAACGATACGACACTCAATTGCAACGGAGTAACAATTGATGGGAATAACAATACTGACTCGTCCAAATCGGGCATTTCCATTGTCGGACGTACGAATGTAACGATTTCAGGGTGCAGCGTAAAAGGATTTTTTGCAGGACTTTACGCCGAAGACTCCTCAAACGTAACTATTGAAAATTCTACTTTCTCGCAAAATTCTATAGGAGGTCAAGATCATGACTGGCTGGCAGATTTAATGACCAAACCTGATACAGGAGGGGGAATAATGTTTATTAATGTCCAAAATTCCAAAATCATTCAATCAAATGCTTCCCAAAATATAGCTGGCGCATCGTTGTTTGACTCCAAAAACATTGAAGTAAGCGGTGGAAACTATTCTTCAAATACTGGCTGGGGAGTAAGACTTATTCGTACCTCAGACTCGAAGGTATCAGGGGTCAATGCGGATAACAATAATCGAGTCAACAGTCAATGCCAGGGAGGCGGATGTGAGTCTGCCGGAATTCTTCTTATGGAAAACTCCAACAGGAATAGAATTGAAAATAATTCACTCAATAACGGTGGGGACGGATTTTATATCAATGGAAATGGTGGCGTTCCAAGCAACAATAACATAGTTATCGGCAATACTGCCAACGCGGAAAGTAAGTTCGCAAGTGGAAATGGTTTTGAAGCAACATTTTCTGAGGGAAATGTCTTTGAAAGAAACACGTCAAAAGGACATAACTATGGCTTCTGGCTCGGATACTCGGAAAAATCCGTAATAAACAATAATACAGTTGAGGCAGTTCGAGGCGGAATAAGTATTCCTGCAAGCAAATGTAATGCGGTAATCAATAATACAACACAAAATGGAGAACCAGCAGAGAATCATATCTTTACTGAATCACAAGACATGCATGGAATATCCAGATTCTGCCGTGATAACTATCTTTCCAATAACTCACCTGCGCTTGATACTGATAGTTGCACCAACACATCAGCTCAGCCAATAGCAAGCTGTAATCTTAATCTCACTCCGGTTCCTACCTCCCCAGACACCTCCCCTTCGCCTACTGCAAATCGACTTCTTTATGGGATTGGTCCTTCCCTTGGACGATGGTACTCGCCTGCCAAAGATGCATCGTGGGAAAATCAGATGCTTGATAAAATTCAATCAGCATGCGGAAATGTCCTTCGGACCGGTCTTGATTGGGCGCAAATTGAACCAAATGCACCAAGTGGCGGACAACATACGTATTCTTGGGATAACTTTGACAGGATTGTAAATGGTGCCAGGAATCGAAACATTGAGGTCGTTGGGCTTCTTGTTACCAGTCCAGGTTGGGCAAACGGAGGAAATGACGGAGATCCACATTTATACCCACCGACATCTGATCATACAGAAGATTATAAATCGTTTTTAAAAGCACTTGTTGCGAGATACAGCGGGAAAATTACACGGTATGAATTCTGGAATGAGGCAAATAACTGTGGATGGCACCCTGGATGCGGTGGAAATAAAAGCTCAAAAGCCCAAGAGTATATCAAGTGGCAGAAAGTCACGTATGAAACAATTAAATCGGCTGACGCTTCTCTTCTTGTTTCTACAACAGGAATGGATGGGGCCGATACTGAGTTTTTGTCGGAGTTATATGAACTCTCAACGGGAGAAAATTCCTGTAGCGGTAAACCGTGTTGGGATAGAGTTGCAGTCCATGCCTATGGTGGGAATGGATCGATAGATTTTGGAGGACTTGATAGTGTTCGCCAACTCATGCAAAGTAAAAATGATGCATCACCAATCTGGATAACTGAGTATGGACTAAGTACATCCGATACCGCTCGCACAAGTTATATTGAGCAAACTCTTGAAACACTTGCTTCATCAAATTATTCTTTTGTTGAAATAGCAAATTATCTTGTCATTGCCGATACTCCTCAAACTGCAAATTGGGGCATTGTCAAAGAGGACCTTGCTGATACCCAATCGTTTACCAAATTCCAGTCAATTGCATGCAATGCTCCCTCAACGATAACTCCCTCCCCCACTCCTCGTACCGGTGGTGGTCCCACTTCCACTCCACCACCAGGAAGAGCTGGTATTACTACCCTTCGCATCGAAGTCTGGGTAACACGAGATGGAGTAAGAAGAAGATGGAGTAGTCAAGATGGTGAAGCTCAAGTGTACATCAGCGGTCCAACTGCTCGTGGTCCGGACAGATTCTCTGTTATCATGTCA